>JBCBNC010000011.1:0-165067 GCA_039821985.1 Planctomycetota bacterium | reverse complement strand
GGATCACCCGCCGCCTAAGCTGCCTGGGTCGGCCTTTGTTTGGCCGACCGTGGCTGCTTCTGCTGCTGGTGTTCCTGGCACCGTATCTGCGCTACTTGCGCAATGCCGCGCCCTTCTGCTCCAGCGTCCGCTCCAGGCGGCTCAGGAACTTGTTCGCGTCCTTGTCGGTCAGCGTCTTCGTGTCCGACTGGAGCACCACGTGGTACGCGAGGGACTTCTTGCCCTCCCCCAGCGAGGCGCCCTTGAACACGTCGAACAGCTCGATGTCGCGGGCCGCGCCCTTCGCGGCCTGCTCGATCGCCTCGTGCAGGGCCGAGGCCGGCACGTCGTCCGGGGCCTCGCACGCCACGTCGACCTTGACGCTCGGGAACTTCGGGAGCGGCGTGTACGTGTGCGGCGCGGGCGACGCTTCGAGGAGCGCGTCCACGTCCAGCACGCACACGGCGACGTCGCTGTCGAGCTCACCCGTCAGACCGAGCGCGTGGCGCACGCCCGGCTCGAGGCTCGCGACGTAGCCCGCGGGCGCGCCGTCCTCGGACCAGCGGCCCACGAGCTGCTTGACCGGGTGCGCGGCGCCCGACGGGACGTCGGCGCCCGGCGACCAGCAGGGCACCGCAACGCCGGCCGCGCGGATCGCGTCCTCGGCGACCGCGCGCAGCACGAAGACCGCCTCCTCGTCGAAGCGCGCGCCGTCGGCGCCGGGCGCCTTGGCGAGCACGAGCGCCACCTGGTGGACCTCCCAGCCCTTCGGGTCGTCGCCGTCGCGTTCGGGGCGGTAGCCCTTGCCGACCTCGAAGAGGCGGACCTCGTCCCGGAGGCGACGCGCCGCAGGGACGAGGCCGAGCAGGCTCGGCAGCACGTCCCGGCGGATGCGCGCCATGTCGGGCGCGACCGGGTTCTGGACGCGCACGAACTCACCCTTCGACGCGCCGCACTGCTCGAGCAGTGCGTCGGTCTGGAACGAGTAGCTGATCTGCTGGTGGAAGCGCGCCGAGCCCGACAGGCGGTCCTCGAGGCGACGGACCAGCTCACGGCGGCGGTCGAACGCCGGCGGCAGCACCGCGCCGACGAGCGGCGCCTCCGGCACGTTGCCGTAGCGGTGGATGCGGCCGATCTCCTCGACGAGGTCGCGCTCGATGCCGAGGTCCTTCGTCGCGCGGGCGCTCGGCACCGCGACGTCGAAGCCGCCGTTCGCACGCGTCGGCGTCAGCTCGAGGCGCGTCAGGATCGACTCGATCGCGTCGTCGGACACGTCCGCGCCGAGGTCGCGGCGCACGACGTCGCCGCGCAGGTGGATCGTCGTCGCGGGGTCGGTCCACTGGCCCGCATCCGAGAGCGCGAGCGGGAACGTGATGCCCGGCTGTAGCTCCTGGAGGAGCCGCGCGAAGTGGCCGGCCGCCTTCTCGGGGAGGGTCGGGTCGAGCGTCTTCTCGAAGCGCGCGGACGAATCGGTTCGCAGGCCGAGGCGCGCCGACGTGCGGCGCACGGTGGCGGCGTCGAAGGTCGCGCACTCGAGCAGCAGCTCGGTCGTGCCCTCGCGCACCTTCGAGCCCTCGCCGCCCATGATCCCGGCCAGCGCGACGGCGTCGCCGTCGGCCCCCGCGATCACGAGGTCTGCTCCAACGAGCGCGCGCTCCTCGGCGTCGAGGGTCGTCATCGACTCGCCGTCCCTCGCCTTGCGGACGACGATCCCGCCGCCGCCGATCGCGGGCCGGTCGAACGCGTGGTTCGGCTGGCCGAGGTCGAGCATCACGAAGTTCGAGAGGTCGACGAACAGGTCGATCGGGCGCTGGCCCACCGCGAGGAGCAGGTTGCGGAGCCACATCGGGCTCTGGCCGTTCTCCGCGCCGTCGATGCCGAGGCCGACGTAGCGGCTGCACGTCGCGTCCTCGACGGTGACCGGGAACGCGGCGCCCGAGCCGAGGGCGGGCAGCGAGAGGTCGAGCGGCTTCAGCTCGCGCTCGAAGATCGCGGCCACCTCACGCGCCAGGCCACGGTGGCCCCAAAGGTCCGGACGGTGCGTGAGCGACTTGTTGTCGATCTCGATGATCCAGTCGTCCATGCCGAGCGCGTCGGCGACCGGTTGCCCGACGGCGAGCGGCTCACCGTTCGGCTCCGGCAGGACCCAGATGCCGTCGTGCTCGTCGCCGAGGTCCAGCTCGCGCACGGAGCAGATCATCCCGATCGACTCGACGCCGCGGATCTTCGACTTCTTGATCTTCAGTGTCTCTCCACTGGCGCCCGGGAGAACGGTGCCAACGGTGGCCACGGCCACGCGCTGCCCCGGCCCGACGTTCGGCGCGCCGCACACGATCTGCAGCGGCTCGCCCGCGCCGACGTCCACCTTGCACACGCCGAGCTTGTCGGCGTCCGGGTGCTGCTCGCGCTCGAGCACGTGCCCGACCGTGACCGCCGACATGTGCGGCGCCCAGCGCTCGAGCCCCTCGACCTCACACGTCGACAGCGTGAGGTTGCCTGTCAGTTCCTCGGGCGTGATCCCGCTGAGGTCGACGTGCCGCCCCAGCCACTTCATCGAAACGAACATCTGAGAAGTCTCCGGATCAGAACTGCTCGAGGAAGCGGACGTCGCCGCCGAGGAGGTGCCGCACGTCGTCGATGCCGTAGCGGAGCATCACGAGGCGCGAGAGGCCGAGGCCGAATGCGAACCCGCCCCACTCCTCGGGGTCGAGGCCGCCGGCCTTCAGCACGTTCGGGTGCACGAGCCCGCAGGGAAGGAGCTCGATCCAGGTCGTCTTCTTGCAGACGCTGCAGCCGTCGGTGCAGAACGGGCAGCGCGCGTCGAGCTCGAACCCGGGTTCGACGAACGGGAAGTAGCCGGGGCGCAGGCGCACCTCGATGTCCTTCTTGAACACGCCGCGCAGCAGCGTCTTCATCGCGCCGATCAGGTGTCCGACCGAAACGTTCTTGTCGACGACGAGGCCCTCCATCTGGTGGAAGGTGTGCTCGTGGCTCGCGTCGGTCGCCTCCTGGCGGAACACCTTGCCCGGCACGACGGCGCGGAACGGCGGCTCGAGGCGCTCCATCGCGCGCACCTGCACGGGGCTCGTGTGCGTGCGCAGCAGGGTGACTGCCTTGGAGCCGGGGCCCTGTGACGAAGACGCTGTGCAGTAGAAAGTGTCCTGCGTGTCGCGCGCCGGGTGGTCGGCGGGGATGTTGAGCCGCTCGAAGTTGTACTCGTCGAGCTCGACCTCGGGCCCGTCGAGGACCTGGTAGCCCATCGACGTGAACAGGTCCTCGAGCTCGCGCGTGACCTGCACGACGGGGTGCAGCGTCCCGCGCTCGAGGCGCGGCGGCGGCAGCGTCGCGTCGAAGCCCTCGGCCGCTCGCTCGGCGTCGAGCGCAGCGCGGCCAAGCTCGGCCTCGCGCGCTTCGAGCGCCGCCAGAACTTGAGTCTTCAGCTCGTTCGCCGACTGCCCGGCGCCCTTGCGCTCCTCCGGAGGGAGCGTCGGGATCGCCTTCAGCATCGACGCGACGACGCCGTCCTTGCCGGTGTACTCGCGCTCGATCGCGCGGAGGGCCGCGACGTCGGCGGCCGCGGCGATCTTCGCCTCGGCCTCGGCGCGGTGGGTCTGCATGTCCTGGGTCATGGCGACCGCGGCCTTGGGAGCGGCGCGGATCGGAGCGGTGGGACGCGTGGGAACGGTCGAACGAAGCGAGCCGCCTAGACGGTGAGGTCCGAGGCGGCTCGCGGGTGGTCTCGAAGCTGCGTTCGATTCAGCTGCGGACGGCCTTCGCCTCCTCGACGAGGGCATCGAACGCGGCGGGATCGTGGATCGCGAGCTCGGAGAGCTGCTTGCGGTTGAGGTCGATCCCCGCGCCCTTCAGACCAGCGATGAACTGGCTGTAGGTCATGTCGCGCATGCGGGCCGCCGCGTTGATGCGGACGATCCAGAGGCGGCGGAACTGACGCTTCTTCTGGCGCCGGTCGCGGTAGCTGTAGGCCCAGGAGCGGACGACCGACTCACGGACGGTGCGCCACAGCTTGCTGCGGCCGCCGCGGTAGCCCTTGGCCTGCTTGAACCAGCGGACCTTCTTCTGGTGGCGCGGCGCGCCGTAGGTGACACGTACCATTCTCAGCCACCTCCGAGCATGCGCTTGAGGAGGTACGCCCAAGTGCCGTCGACGATGATCGGCTCACGCTTCTTGCGCTTCGCCTTGGCGTCCTTGATGGCGTGCTGGTGACCGCGCTTGGGCCGGGAGCACTTGAGCTTGCCCGACTTGGTCATCCGGAACCGCTTCTTGACGGCTCCCTTCGACTTCATTTTCGGCACGAGAGGGTTCCTCGATCAGGGGCTCGGGTCGGGCGGCTGCCCTTCCTTCACCGGTCTCGAATCCCCGTTCGCTGGCGTGCCAGCCGCTCCCGGGGGGCGGTCCACGACGACCGTGGCCCGCTCTTGGGGGCGCGGAGGATAGCGGTCCGGGGGGGCCGAAGGGAGCCCGGGGGGCCCAGATCTCGCGCCGATACCCTGGAATTTGGAAGACTCGACGGCGTCTGGAGACACGGGCGCTGCTCCGGGGCGCCCGCACCGGCCCCTCCCTGCCCAGCTCGCCATGCACATCCCCGTCATCGAAGGCCTCCCAGTGGGCTTCCTGGACCTGTCTTCCCTGGACGCCACGACCCACTTATTCCTCTTCCTGGCCCTCTACATCCCGGTGGTGATCGGGACCGATCGCGAGGGTTCGAAGAGCCCGCTCGCCGGCCTGCTGCAGGTCGGCGTCCTTCTCGCCGGCGGGATCCTGCTCGATCTGGCCGGGTTCCTCGAACCCGTCGCCGCGGGGCTCGCGATCCTCTTCTTCTTCGGGAGCGCCCTGCGCGGCAATCCCTCGTTCCTGATCGGAGCGTCCGCTTTCGGGCTCTTCTTCGGCTGCTGGACGGTCTCGACCCACGTCCTCCACGCGCGCGCTCTCCCCTCGCTCGGACTGGTGGTGGCCGGTGCCGTGGCCGGTCACCTGGTCGCACGTTCGGCGCGGTTCGCGCTCGCCCTGGCGCTCGGCTTCCGGATCGACTTCGCCTCCCTGGGTCCGCTCGCCCTGCGGCGCGACCGGCGCGATCTCGACCCCGGGTGGCACGCGCCGTCGAGCCTCTGGTTCGGTGCGCTCGCGGTCTCCTCGACCCGCGGTGCGCGGCCGCGCGCACGGCTGGCGATCGCCCTCGGCGGCGCCGCAGCAACCCTCGCCGTCGCGGCCTGGTCGGGGGCGGTCGCCGCGGGCTGGACGGGAGCTGGCACCCTCCACCGCACGTTTGCAATGACCGTCGCGTACGTGTGCGCGTCCGAGCTCTTGATCGGTCTCACCCACGGCTACTCCTACGGACGGCCCTCGCTCGGGGGCGTACTCGCCGCGCTCGTGCGTGGCCGGAGAGCCGCGGAACTCGTGGTCCTCGACGCCGAGCTCGGAGTGCGCGACGCCGCAGGGATCCGGCCGCGCTCCTGGCCGCGCAGCATCGTGGCCGCCGCGGCGGAGCGCGCGGACGACTCCGGGCCGGGCACCCGTGTGCGGATCACTCGACTGGCTCCTGCGTACGAGGACCGCGGCGAGGACGAGCGCGCGCTCGCCGAATGGCTCCGCGGCGCCGAGCATCAGCCGAACGAGCACACGGGACTCCGCGGGCTTGCGCTTCTCGGCGCGACGCGGACGACCGCGCGCACGTCGGGGAACGTGGCCGCTGCGCGCGAGCTGTTCGCGGAGGCGTGCGCACTTCTGTCCACGCCTGGACCGGAAGCGTCGGCGGTCGAAGTGCTGCTCGCCGAGGTCGACGGCGACGGCGCAGACGTGGCGTTCGCTCGTGAGCGCGCGCGCATGGGTCTCGAGAAGGCGCCTCGCACCGGCACGCGGGCGATCTCGCGCGCCGCTCTGCGGGCCGCGTCGACGGGCGCGATCTGAGCGCCCGACGCGCCGGTGCGCGGCCCCGGTCGCACGCCGCTCCCCCGCGCCGGCTGGCCCGCCGGGTGGCGTCGTCGCGGAGCCACACCGGGCGCACGGTCCCTTGGGCCGCGGAGCGAGACACGCGCTGTCTCGATGCGAGCCTGGACCCGCGGCGTGAGCGTGCCGTCACCGGCAGCGGCCTAGCCTTTTGTGCTCGAACCCGTCGGAGCGCGCGCAGCGCGCCCGTGGGAATCCGCGCGGTGGACCGGATGCGTCCGCCCCTGCGCCCCTATCGCCATGCTCCGCTTCGCTCCATTCGCGCTCTGCGCCGTCGCCCTCTCGGCGCCCGCGCCCGCGCAGAACCCGCCCGCCGGCTTCACGGCCGAGACCGTCCTCACCGGCCTCGAGTCCCCCGCGTCGTTCGACTTCGCGCCCGACGGACGGATGTTCTTCACCGAGCGCGTTGCAGGTAGCCTGCGCGTCGCGACGGAGACGCCCGCCGGCAGCGGCGACTGGACGGTCGACCCCCAGCCGTACGCGACCTTCGACGTCCCGAAGGTGAACGGCGTCCCCACCGCGCACCGCTCCTCCGGCGTCCGCGGATTCGCGTTCGACCCCGACTTCGCGTCGAACGGGCACGTCTACGTCTTCTACATGAAGGACAACCCGCGGCGGAACCGCGTGGTGCGCATCCGCCAGGACCCCGCGGATACGAGCCGCGCGCTGCCCGGCGAGACGCTCCTGATCGAGCTGCCCTTCAACGGCTCGACGTCGAGCGGCAGCCACAACGGTGGCGCGCTCCGCTTCGGCGACGACGGCATGCTGTACGTCACGACGGGCGACGGCTGGAGCGGCGGCGACGGCGTGCAGTCCCTGTCGACCTTCACGGGCAAGGTGCTCCGCATCCGACCGAACGGCTCGATCCCGAACGACAACCCGTTCTATTCGGCGACGACCGGCGCCTACCGCGCGATCTGGGCGCTCGGGCTGCGCAACCCCTACACGCTCACGCGGAACACTGCGACGGGCGAGCTGCTCATCGGTGAGGCGAACGGTTCGGACAAGGCGGACGTCCTGCGCCTCGAGCGCGCGGCCAACTACGCGCACCAGGGCTACGGCGGGATCGGCAACCGGCGCTCGCGCTGGACGAACGGCGCGAGCGCGGGCTCGGCGATGATCAGCGGCGGCGCGTGGTACCCGTCCAGCGGCCCGTTCCCCGCCCAGTACCGCGGCGCGTACTTCATGTGCCTTTGGGGCACGAATGGGGCGAACGGCGGGCCTCCGGGGCAGATCTCGTACGTGCGCCCCGCCACGAACGGCGCCGTCTCCGCGTTCCAAACGCAGGTGGGTGCATTCGACGGCGCCGGGACGCGCCTCAAGCCCGTGCACCTGCGGGTCGGACCCGACGGAGCCCTCTACTATCTCCTCACGAGCTACCTGACCGGGTCGGGGAGCATCGAGCGCATCCGCTACGCAGGCGGCACGACCGTCCAGGCGCCGACGTTCCAACCGGACGGCGGCACGTTCCCGTCCGCACTCGGCGTCAGCGTCTCGAGCGCCACGCCGGGCGCCGTGGTGCGCTACACGCTCGACGGCTCGACCCCGACGTCCGGCTCGCCCGTCGCCCCCGCGCTGGTGCGTATCACGTCCGACGCCACGCTGCGGGCGCGCGCGTTCCTCGGCGCTGCGGAGAGCGCGGTGCGCAGCGCCGACTACGTCGTGGGCGCCGCCACGAACCAGCCGCCCGTCGTCAGCGCAGGGCCCAACCAGGTCGTCGAGTTCGGTCAGCTCGCGACGCTGAACGGCGCGGCGACCTACGACCCCGACGGCAGCGACCTCAATCTGTCCGACGCGTGGACGCAGGTGAGCGGTCCGACCGCGTATCTCGCCAACGCGGACGAGACGACCGCCTTCGCGTACGTCCGCGAGCTCGGCGTCTATCGCTTCCGACTCACGGTCACCGACGGCTTCGACTCGGCGTACGACGAGGTCGAGGTGCGCGTCGTCGACTGCATCAACGACGTCACCGACGGGCTCGTGGCACGGTGGTCGCTCGACCAGGGCGCGGGCGCAACCGCGATCGACAGCGCAGCGGGCATCTGGAACGGCGCACTCGAGGGGCCGGCCTGGTCGACCCTGAGCGTGCCGAACGCGGGCTCGGCGCTCTCCTTCGACGGCGCGAACGACGTCCTCCAGGTCGGCGCACCCGACGTGAGCGGGCCCGGCTTCACGGCCAGCGCCTGGGTGCGCCCCGACGACTTCGGGGTAGAGGACGCGCGCATCCTGTCGAAGGCGACCGGGACTCCCGAGCAGGAGCACTTCTGGATGCTCTCCACGGTGCGCTCGGGCAACGAGCACGTGCTCCGTTTCCGGCTCCGGGTCGACGGGACGACGCGGACGCTCGTGGCGTCCGGCGGCGCGCTGCGTGCAAACACGTGGGCTGCTGTTGCCGCGACCTGGAACGGCGCGCGGATGCGCATCTGGGTGGACGGCACGGAGGTCGGGAGCCTCGCCGTGACCGGGGCGCTCTCGACCGACCCCGGGGTCCCCGCCGCGATCGGGAACCAGCCGCAGGGCGGGCGCGCGTTCGACGGACACGTCGACGAGGTGCGGCTGTACTCGCGTGCGCTGAGCCGCCGCGAGCTGCGGATCCTCGCAGGCCGCACCGTCCGCGGCGACTGCCGCGAGAACGCGGCACGGCACTGACCGTCACTCGTCGTCACGCCGCGACGCTCGCCGCGGGCGGAGCGCTTCTCCGGCGAGCGACTATAGTGGCGGGCATCGTGCAGATTCCCTTCCACGACAGTCCGTTTCACGGAGGCTCCTCCCGCGGACCATCGGCCACGCCCGAGCGCGAGAGCCACCCGCTGCCGCAAGGCGGTGTCGAGGAGCTTCTGCCTGAGATCTACGGCCAGCTCCGCGCACTCGCGGCGCGGCACTTCGCGGGCGGGCGCGCGACAACGCTGCAACCCACAGCGCTCGTGCACGAAGCGTTCCTGCGCCTCCGCGCGCAGGACGGACTCCACTGGCGCAGCCGTACGCACTTCTTCGCGCTGGCCGCGCGCGAGGTGCGCCGTGCACTCGTGGACCACTGGCGCCAGCAGAACGCGAGCCACCGGCCGTCGCCGGATCGACAGCTCCCGTTCGAAACGCTCCGGGATCGCGCGACCGGCGCCGGCCCCGACCTCGACCCTTCGGAGCTCCTCGCCCTCGACGAGGCCCTCGAAGCCCTCGCGGCCGTCCACCCCCGACCCTCGCGGGTCGCGGAGCTCGCGCACTTCGCGGGGCTCACGCAGCCCGAGATCGCGGAGCTCCTCGGGCTCTCCCGCAAGACGATCGCCTCCGACTGGGCCCTGGCGCGCGCGTGGCTCGCACGGGAGCTTTCGCGGTGACGCTGGACGAGGCCCGGGCGCGCCGTGTCCGCGAGCTCTTCGCACGCACGCACGCCCTCGCGCCGAGCGAGCGCGACGCAGCGCTCTGTGCCAGCGGCGTGGACCCGATCGAGGCGGAGGAAGTGCGTGAACTCCTCACGTTCGACTCCCCCGAGCCGGCTCCCCGGGCGCAGCGCCTCCCCGAGATCGACGGCTACGACGTCATCACGGAAATTGGCGACGGCACTTCGGGCCGCGTGTTCTCGGCCGTGCGCCTTGCTGACGGGCACCCCGTCGCGATCAAGGTGCTGCGGCACGGAGCGGACGAGGAAGCGTCCCAGCGGTTCGCGCAGGAATCCGCGATCCTGACGTCGCTCGACCACCCGGGGATCGCGCGCTTCCTCGGCGCGACCGAGGCCCAGACGTCCCTCGGCGCTGCGCCGTGCATCGTGCTCGAGCTCGTCGAGGGGCTCACGATCACCAAGCACGCGGACGTCCACGACCTGAGCGACCACGCCCGGATCGAGCTCGTCGCGGAGGTCTGCGACGCCGTCCAACACGCGCACGAGCAGGGTGTTGTCCACCGCGACCTCAAGCCTGCAAACGTGCTGGTCGACGACCGCGGCCGGCCGTCGGTCCTGGACTTCGGCATCGCGCGGACCAGTGGCGCCGATCGCTTCGCGACGCTCGCGCGGACGCGGGACGGCGACCTCATCGGCACGCTCGCGTACATGAGCCCTGAGCAGGCGCGCGGCGCGAGTGTCGACGCGCAGAGCGACGTCTACTCGATCGGGGTTCTCCTGTTCGAGCTCTTGACCGGCGCGCACCCGCACCCGCTCACGGGCAGCACCGTCACCGACGCGATCCGCCGCATCACGCACGACGAGGCCCAGTCGCTCGCCGACGCGCGGCCCGACCAAGCCGGCGATCTTGCGACGATCGTTGGACAGAGTCTCGAGCGCGACGCCGCCGATCGCTACGCATCGGCCGCCGACCTCGCTGCCGATCTCCGGCGCTACCTCGCCAGCGAAGCAATCCACGCGCGTCCGCCGGGCTCGCTCGAGCAGCTCGCGCGATTCGCACGTCGCAACCGCGGTTTCGTGGGCGCGTGCGCGGCCGTACTCCTGGCCCTCGGCCTCGGCGTCGCCGGACTCGGGTACGGCATCGTCCGCGCGCGGACCGGCGAGGCCCGCGCCCAGCGCTCGGCCGCAGTGTCGCAGCAGGTGCTCGATGAGCTACTGGCCTTCGTGCGTGCCCCGGGCGCCGAGGCCGCCGGCTACGACGTGCGCGTCGTCGATGAACTCGAGGCCTTCTCGGCCCGGACGATGGACGCGGCGGACCTGCCGGACGAGGTGGCACTCCTCCTACACAGCGCGCTTGGCGATACGTTCGCCGACCTCGGGGACGCGGTGCGGAGCGCGCGACACTACCGATGCGCTGTTGCGCTCGCGCGCGCCGCGCCCGCGAGCGACGCGGCGCTCGCCGATCTCCTCCTGGATTCGAGCGACGAGCTCCGGCGACTGGGCGATCTGAACGGGGCCCGCGCCTCCGCGTCCGAAGCACGCGACCTGCGCGCCCAGGCATTCGGGACCGAGTCGATCGAGACGAGCGTGGCCGAGTGCCGCGTCGCCTTCTTCGAGGCCGAAGCGTCCGAGTTCGACGCGGCCGAAGAGAGAGCGCGGCGCTCACTGCGCCTGCTCGAGGAGCGCATGGAGGGCGCCGCCATCGAGGTGCAGCGCGCGCGCAATACGCTCGCAGCCGTCTTCGTGCGAAGACGCCAGACCCAGGATGCGATCGACCTCCTGCAGGAGACCCGCGCGGCCCTCGCCGAGCACCCCAGCCCGCCGCTGCGGCTCGTCGCGTACGTGCGCAACAACCTGGCGGCAGCGCTGCGCGACGCGGGCCGCGACGAAGAGGCCGAGGGGATCTACCGCGAGGAGCTTGCGGCCACGATTGCGCGGCATGGCCCGGGTCACCCCCGCGTCGGCCAGATCGAGCGTGGACTCGGCATCACGCTGAATCACCTCGGGCGCTTCGACGAGGCGCGCGGCATTCTCGAGGCGGCCGCGTCGTCGACCGAGGCGCACCGCGGACCGCGGCACCGTGACACGCTCGGCGTGAAGGAGGCGCTCGCCCAGACGCTCTTCCAACTGGGGCACCGGGCGGAGGCCGTCGCGCTGCAGACCGACATCGTCGCCATTTGGTCCGAGCAGGCGGAAACCCCGGACGACGCGGCTATGACCGCCTACAACACGCTCGCGAGCTTCTACCACGACCAGGGCGACGTCGAGCAGGCGTTTCCATGGACGGAGAAAGCCGCTGAGATCGGCCGTGCGCTGCACGGCCCCGGCAGCCGGAAGAGCCTTCTGCTGGACGCCAACGTGGCGCAGTGCCTCCTGCGCCTTGGTCGCGGAACCGAGAGCGAAGCGCTGCAGCGCGACGTCGTCGCAGGGTACGAGCGCCTCACCGGCGTACCGCACCACGAGCTGGTGATCGCCCACGGAAACCTGGGGCGGATTCTCGTGGCCTCGGGGCAGATCAAGAAAGGCGCAGAGCTGATCGAGCTCCAGCTGCAGGAGTCCGTCGACGAGTTCCGCGCCGGGCACCGCATCCTCGTGTGGCTCCGAGGGAACTTCGCCGACGCACTGCGCCAGCTCGGGCATTTCGACGAGGCCCGTGCCGCGGCCGCGCTCTACCGCGCCGAGATCGAACAGGCGCCCGGGGATCAGAGCAGCACCTTCGATCGATTGCTGAGGCTCGAGGCCGCGATCGCCAGCGAGCACACCGCGGCGGAGCTCCCGCCGCTCGAGAATTCCTGATTTCGCAGGTGACGCCCGCGGCTCCCCCGCCGCGTTCCTGGCAGGCCCCCCTTGCGGGCCGCTCACCCAGGAATCCCTCCAGAGGCTCACATGCTCCCCTATCGCACCTCTCCGCTGCTGGCGCTCGTCCTCGCGCCCGCAGCCCTTGCTCAGGTCGAGGTCCACACCGCGGCCGACCTCCAGGCCATCGCCGGCAACCTCGGCGAGGACTACGTCCAGATGGCCGACATCGACCTCACCGGGGTCACGATGACCCCGATCGGCGACCCGACGACGCCGTTCACCGGCAGCTTCGACGGCAACGGATTCGAGATCTCGAACCTCGTGATGTTCGACTTCATGGCGCCGGCGGCGGGTCTCTTCGGCGCCACGGACAGCGCGTCGTTCACCGACGTCCGGCTGACGGATCCAGACGTCACGGGCTTCAACAACGTGGGCTGCCTCGCGGGCACGATCGTCGACACCGACGCGACGCGCTGCACCGTGCTCAATGGTGCGGTCCTCGGCGTCGTGTCCGTCGGCGGGATGTTCGGCCGCACGGCCGGCAGCACGCTCGACCGCTGCAGCGCACGCGCGGACGTCGAGGGGTTCACGCGCTGGGCCGGCGGACTCGTCGGACACGTGCACCTCGACTCCAGTCTCCAGGGATGCCGGACGGCTGGAACGGTCCTCGGCAACGAATCGGTTGGCGGGATGTCGGGCAACTTGCACCAGAGCGTCATGTGGGGCTGCAGCTCCAGATCTGCGGTCGAGGGGCGCCTCCTCGTCGGCGGCCTCACGGGTTGGATGCAGGAGAACCTCCTCGCAGATCCCCCCGGGACGTCGGCCATCCTCGACTGCTCAGCGCGCGGCGACGTCCTCGCGACGGCGGGCGGCGTCGTGAGCCTCGTCGATCCGGGCGGGAATCAGATCTACCTCATCGGCGCAGCGGGCGGCCTCGTTGGCTGGGCCGACCGGGGTTCCTACATCTGCGGAAGCATCGCACTCGGTGATGTCGACGGGCCCGAGGGTGCCAGCGGTTCGCTCAACGGCGGCTTCGTCGGGCGCGCCGAAGCCAACTGCACGATTGCAGAGTGCATGGCGTTCGGCGACGTCACTGGATCGTCCGCCGGCGGCTTCGCCAGCTGGACGATGGACGATGTGCACATCTCGGACTCGGTCGCGTACGGCAACGTCACGAGCGACTGGCAGACCGGTGGGTTCGTCGGCGCCTTCGAGCGTGGCCACCTGACGAACTGCCACGCGCACGGCCACGTGGTCGCGGACGGCCAGCCCAACGGCCACGCGGACCCGGGTCGGCTGCTGGCCGCGGCCGGTGGTCTCGTGGGATACACCTTCCCCAGCGCCGCGCAGGAGTTCGCCTGCGTGATCACCGACTGCAGCGCGAGCGGCAGCGTGAAGAGCAACGGTCAGATGACCGGCGGTCTCATCGGCCTGGCCTGGGGCGTACAGGTGATCCACAGCAAGGCGACAGGTGACGTCAAGTGCACGGAGCGCCGCGTGGGCGGCCTCGTGGGAGCATTCATGAACTCGACACAGAGCGGCTTCCAGCCGCGCTGCGAGCTTCTGAGCTGCTATGCGAGCGGAAGGGTCATTCAGACGATGACGGACCCTGGCTACGACGGCATGGTCGGTGGACTCGTCGGCGAGGTGCAGACGCACCCCGCGCACTTGCATCACCTCCACCGCAGCTACTCGTCGGGCGCGGTGTCGGGCAGCGGCACCGTCGGGGGGCTCGTCGGCGAGTCGGGCCCTGACTACCTTTACCACCCTTGTTACTGGGACACTGTGACGTCGGGTCAATCCACGAGCGCGATCGGCACCGGCTTGACCACGGCCGAGATGTACCAGCAGGCGAGCTTCGCTGGCTGGAACTTCCCGTTCCCCTGGACGATCGACGAAGGCAACGACTACCCGCGCCTGCACTGGGAGTGAATCATGCGCCTGGCCGCCAGGACGGAGCCCGTCCTTTCAGTGGCTGGCCAGCGACCTTCGAGGAATCCCCGAGAGAGGTCCGAGAGTCGCCGGGATCTCAGGCGGTCAGGCCGGGTCCTGAACGGATGCCGGATTCAGTGAGGTTGCGGCGCGAGGCGCGCGAGGCCGCGGAGCCGGCCCGCGTGTCAAGAGCGCGTTCGAGGCGTCGCGCGTCACACGGCCCCGTCCCGTGCGCCCGTTGCGGCGCGCGGGAGCGGTCGCGTGTCCGAGGAACACGGTCCGCGGAGTGCGGCCATACTGGACGCTGGCCCAATCTCTCCATTGCCCCGCGATTCCAATGAACACTCGCTTCGTCCTTCCCGCCGCACTTGTGCTCTCCACCGCCGCTGCCTCCGCGCAGTCCGCGCTCATCCGGGAGGACGACCCCGCCCCCGGTGGCGCCGCCGGTGAACTCGTCACATCCATCAACGGCGTCTCCGCCAATCAGCTCGGCGGCTACGTCACCGTCCTCTCCACGGACATCGGAGGCACCACGACCTCGCAGATCTGGGGCTCCTTCTCGGGCGGCGCGGGCGCGCTGATCCGTCAGGAGACCACCATCGGCAACCTGCTCCAGGGCTCGTTCGAGAGTTCGCCGGGCATGGGCGACTCCACGGTCGTCTACAGCGCCCTCTGCGAGAACCTCGCCACGATGACGACGAGCATCGACACGGTGTTCACCGACGCGACGCCCATCGCCGTCGAGGAAGAGCCCATCCCGGGCAGCTCCGACTTCTGGTCGTTTGCGTCGCGTCCGCGCTCGCTGCGCGACGGGACGCCCGTCTACACCGCGGGCTACCGCACAACCCCTACGGGCTCGACGGCCGGTCGCGCCTTCGTGATCGGCACGACCGAGCTCTTCCGCACCGGAGACACCCTCCCGAACATGCCGTTCGCGCTCTCCTCGAACGGCATCGACTTCGACTCCCGCGCTTCGGCCAACGGAACGCACACGATCGTGGTGTGCGACATCGACACGGCGTCGGCGGAGGACATCGCGGTCGCGATCGACGGCGCTGGCCTCGTCGTCGCGGGCACGCTGCTGCGCGAGTCCGAGCCGATTCCGGCGGCTCTGAACCCCGTTGGGACCGAGAACTGGGACAACTTCGACTTCGTCGGGATCACCGAGCAGGGCGACTACTTCATCACCGGTGACACGGACGGCGATTCCGCGACCGACGAGTTCATCTTCCGCAACGGTGACTTCTTCGTCCGCGAGGGCAACACCGTCGACGGGCAGGTGATCACCGGCTCGATCTCGCACGCGTTCATGAACGAGAGCGGCACGCTCGCGTACATCTGGGACGTCGACACTGGCGCAGGCTCCGTGGAGGCGCTCTTCGTCGAGAGCACGCTCCTGCTCCGGGTCGGCGACGAGGTCGACTGGGACGGCGACGGCTCCATCGACCCGGGCTTCGTCCTCGACGACTTCACGGGGATCGAGTCGATGGCGATCGGTTCCGACGGCACGGTCTACTTCACGGCGGACGTCATCACGCCGGGCGGCGAGCTCGAGGGCCTCTTCGCCATCGGCGGAAGCGGTCCGTCGATCGGCACCAACTACTGCACGGCGCTCGCGAACAGCTCGGGCGTCCCCGCCGTCATCCGCGCGCAGGGCTCCACGACCGCCGCGGACAACGACGTGACGCTCATCGCGTCAAGCGTCCCGCCGCTGCAGTTCGGCATCTTCCTGACGTCGCTGGTGCAGGACCAGATGCCGCTCGGCGGCGGCAACCTCTGCCTCGGCGGACAGATCGGTCGCTACTCGCTCCCGGCGCAGATCCAGCAGGCCGACGCTGCGGGCACGTTCTCGCTCGTGCTCGACCTGAACCAGACGCCGCAGGGTCCGGGCCTCATCGCGATCGGTGCGGGCGAGTCCTGGAACTTCCAGGCGTGGTTCCGCGACGGCGGCTTCGGCGCCAACCTGACCGACGGAATCGAGATCGACTTCGACTGATCGGATCCGCGACGAACGGCCCCGGCCGAGGATTTTCCTTCGGCCACCGGGTTGCGCGATCGCCCATCGCAGCTAGGTTCCGTTCCATGGCGCTTCGCACGCACGCTCCGACCCGCCCCGCCGCTCCGGCGTGGCGATGGTGGTGGTCCCAGGGCCCCGGGCTTCGATCCCGGCGCTCGGGATCCTCTGTGCGCGCATCCAAAGCCGACAGCTGAAGCGACCCCGAAACGCCGGACCGAACACCCGCGGGCCCTGGAGAGACACCTCTCCGGGGCCCGCGTTCGTTTGCGGCTCCCTCGCGCGCGGCCCGCCGCGTTCGCCCTCCTCGCGCACCCCACCACCCCACCGACGATGAGACCCTTCCGCCAGTCCAGCGCAGCCGACGAGACCCGCACCGGACTCGCCTGGGCCGTCTACCCGGCCGACCGCACGACGCCCGTGGGCGCCTTCGAGCGCCTCCGCGCCGCCGGCGAGCGCTGCGCCCTGCTCGAGTCGGTGGAGGGCCCCGCGCACCTCGCGAGGCACTCGTTCCTCACGGTCGGCGTCGACGGTGCGCTCCGCGCGGGGCCGGGCTTCGCGACGCTGCGCCTCGGCCCGGAGGGCGCCCCGGTCGAGCTCGCCTGCGGCCCGCTGGACGCTCTGCGGCACGCTTCCCTGACGTCCCGCCAAGGCGCGGGCGCCGGCTCCGAGACGCACCCGGACCTCCCCCCGTTCACCGGTGGCTGGGTCGGATCGGTCGCGTACGAGCTCGCGCATTCGCTCGAACCAACGGTCCTCCCATTCGCCCCGGAGCGCGAGCCGGGCGCGCACGACGTGGTCCTGGACCACGCGTCCGACGTCGTGGCCTTCGACCACGCGGCCCAGACGCTGACGGTCGTGGCAGCGACGCGCGGACCGGACGGCGAAAACCGCGACGCGCGTGCGCGGATCGAGAAGATCGCGGCCGGCCTCGCCGGAGCGTCCGCGACGGACACCGCCGCCTTCCGCCTGACCGACGACGCCGCGCGCGGGCTCACCGATCCCGCCGCGTTCCTCGCGGGCGTCGAGCGCCTCCAGGCCGAGATCCGCCGCGGCGAGATCTTCCAGGCGGTCCTGTCGCAGGCCTTTGAGCGCACGTTCGAGGGAGACCCGTTCACGCTCTACCGCGTGCTGCGGCTCGTGAACCCGGCCCCGCACATGTTCTTCTTCGAGAGCGACGACCTGACGCTCGTCGGCTCGTCGCCGGAGCGCCTCGTGTCGGTGCAGGGTCGCGCGATCGAGCTCGTGCCGATCGCCGGCACGCGTCCGCGTGGCGCGACGACCGACGAGGATGTCGCGCTCGGCGTCGAGCTCGGGCGCGACGAGAAGGAGCTCGCGGAACACGACATGCTCGTCGACCTCGCGCGCAACGACGCCGGACGCGTCGCGCGCGTCGGAACGGTCCGCGTCACCGAGCACAGGCGACTCCGCCGCTTCCCGCGCGTACAGCACCTCGTGAGCCGCGTGCGCGCCGAGCTCGCCGCCGGGCGGGACGCGGTGGATGCGCTCGGGGCGGCGTTCCCCGCCGGCACGGTCAGCGGCACGCCGAAGGTTCGCGCGATGCAGCTCATCGCCGAGGCCGAGGGGCGGCCGCGCGGCGCGTACGGCGGGGCGTTCGGCTACGTCGACCGCACGGGCGATCTCGACCTCGCCCTCTGCATCCGGACGCTCGTGTGCCGCGGCTCGACGCTGCGCATCCAGGCGGGCGCAGGCGTCGTGCACGACTCCGAGCCCGAGAAGGAGCGCCTCGAAACGCTCGCCAAGGCACGCGCCCTCTTCGAGGCGATCGAGCTCGCGACGAGCCCCGCGTTCGGCGCGCCCGACGACCCTGGCACTGTCCAGCCCAATCCGACCGCGAAGCCCGCCGAGGCGATCCGATGATCCTCCTGATCGACAGCTACGACTCGTTCGTCTTCAACCTCGACCAGGCGCTGGCTGCGCTCGGCGGCGCGACCCGCGTCGTCCGCGTCGACGCCATGGCTCCGGCGGAGCTCCGCGCGCTCGAGCCCGACGCCGTCGTGCTCAGCCCCGGTCCCGGTGCTCCCGAACGCGGCGGTCCGCTCGATCGTCTGCTCGAGGGACTCGACCCGGCCGTCCCCGTGCTCGGGGTCTGCCTCGGGCACCAGGCGCTGATCGTGTCGGAGGGCGGCACGCTCGAGATCGACGACGCTCCGATGCACGGCAAGACGAGCCTCGTCCACCACGACTCCTCGGAGCTCTTCGACCGGATGCCGTCGCCGCTGGTCGTCGGGCGCTACCACTCGCTCGTCGCGCGCCACGACGGGATCCCCAAGACGCTCGAAGTCACGGCATGGACCGAGGACGGCCGCGTCATGGGAGTCCGGCATCGCTCCCTCCCGCGCTACGGGGTGCAGTTCCACCCCGAGTCGATCCTGACGCCGCGCGGCGGCGACGTGCTCGCGCGCTTCGTGTCCCTCGCGGGCATCCCCCTGGACGCCGCCGAAGCGGCGGGGAGCGTGCGATGACGGCGCCTGTTCAGACCCTCTCGCGGGACGCGCGGGCCGCGCAGGACGCGCTCCGGCGCGTGCACGGCGGCGGCACGCTCGGCGCACAGGAGACTCAGCGCGCGCTCGAGGCGGCGCTCGCGCTGGAGGACGACGCGCCCCTCGCGGCCCTGCTGGCGGCGCTCGCGCAGCGCGGTGAGCGCGGCCCCGAGATCGCTGGCGCGGCGCGCGCCCTGCGCGCCGCGATGATTCGCTTCGACCCGGGCGGGTCCGGGCCGACGCTCGACACCTGCGGCACGGGTGGCGACGGTCTCGGCACGTTCAACCTGTCGACGGCGGCGGCCCTCGTGGCGGCGGGCGCCGGCGCGCGGGTCGTCAAGCACGGCGGACGAGCCGTCTCGTCGAAGGCGGGCTCCGCGGACGTCCTCGAGGCGCTCGGCGGCCGCGTCGACGTCGATCCGGCCGTGGCCCGCGAAGCGCTCGACGCAGCGGGGTTCACGTTCCTCTTCGCTCCGCGCTACCACCCCGGCATGGCCCGGGCCGCGCGCGTCCGGCGCGCGCTCGGGATCCGCACGGTCTTCAACCTCGCGGGTCCGCTCGCGAACCCGGCCGGCGCGCCCCGGCAGGTCGTCGGGGTCGCGACGGAGCGCTACGTCGAGCCGATGGCCCGGGCACTCGAGGAGCTCGGCGCCTCGGCCGCCCTCGTCGTCCACGGAGCGGGGGGAGCCGACGAGCTCACGCTCGCTGGCGCGCAGCTCGCGCGTCCGGTCGGCGAAGCGGCGGAGGGCGCGGCGCACGCGTTCGCTGCGGGCGCCGGGTCTCTCCGCGGCATTGCAGCGGCCCCGGTGGAGCGCCTCCAGGGCGGCGATTCCGGCGTCAACGCCGAGCTGATGCGCGCGGTGCTCAGGGGGACCGAGGGGCCGCACCTGGACGCAGCGCTGGTCAACGCGGCTGCCGCGCTCACCGTCGCGGACACGTCGCTCGGCGCCGACGAGGCGCTCCTGCGCGCCGCCGAGTCCGTCCGATCGGGCGCCGCGGCGCGCGTCCTCGAGGCGTGGATCCGCGTGACCTCCGGGGGTGCAGCGTGATGCCCGCCGGCGTTCGCGAAACGGGCTCGGCCCGCCTCGACACCATCCTGCGTGCCGTGGTGGAGCGGCGCGCTCCGGGGCGCTCGTCGTCCCGGGCGGCGCGAGTGGAAGGGCGCGCCGCCGAATCCAGCCGGGTGCACGCGTTCGCCGATGCGCTGCGCGCGCCCGGCCTGTCCGTGATCGCGGAGTGCAAGCGGCGATCGCCCAGCGCGGGCACCCTGGCCGACGTCCCCGACGTGCGCGCGCTCTGCGAGCGCTACCGCGCAGGCGGGGCGGCGGCGCTCTCGATCCTGACCGAGCGGGACCACTTCGGCGGCGCGCCCGAGGACCTCGCCGCGGCGGCGGAGCTCGGCCTCCCTTGCCTCCGCAAGGACTTCGTGGTCGACGTCGGGATGGTCGACGAGGCCCATGCCCTAGGAGCGTCCGCGGTTCTACTGCTCGCCGTCTGCGTGGACGACGTGCTCCTCGCGGAGCTCCGCGCGGCGGCCCGCGACGCCGGACTCGCCGCGCTGGTCGAGATCCACGACGAGGAGGAGCTCGAACGCGCCCTCGCCGTCGACCCCGACTGCCTCGGCGTGAACGCGCGCGACCTCCGGACGTTCGACGTCGACCTGGGACGCGCGTGCGGGCTCCTCGAGCGCGCGCCCGCCGGCCCCGTCCTCGTCGCCGAGAGCGGCATCCGCACGCCTGCCGACGCCGCGCGCGTGCGCGCGGCCGGTGCGGACGCCGCGCTCGTCGGCGAGGCGCTCGTCCGCGCGAACGCGCCCGAGGACGCGCTCCGAGCGCTCCGCGCGGCGGCCGGGGAGGTGCTTCGTGCGGACTGATGCGCTGATCGAGCGGCGGCCCTTCGTGAAGGTCTGCGGCCTCCACTCGACCGGCGACGTCGAGCTCGCCGCGTCGCTCGACGTCGACGCCGTCGGACTCGTGCGGCACGCGCCATCGCCGCGCCACCTCTCGGACGCAGCGCTGTCCGAGCTCGGGCGGGCCGCGAACCGCGCCGGCGTCCCTGCCGTTCTCGTCACCGTCGACCCGACGCGTGACGACGTCGAGCGCCTCATTCGGGAAGCGGGGCTCACCGCTGTCCAGCTGTGCGGCACGGAGGACCCGGCCGCGTGGAAGGGTCTCCCCGTGCCGATCCTCCGGCGCGTCGGCGTCTCGGCCGACGGCTTCGACGAGCTCCGCCGCTGGGCGGAGCTCGCGGCCGCCATCGTCCTCGACGCGCCGGCGGCGCCCGGCGGGACCGGGCGCACGGTGGACACCGAACTCGCGGAGCGCCTCGCGGCCGAGGCCCCGTGTCTCCTCGCGGGCGGTCTCGACGGAACGCGCGTCGACGACCTGCCCGCGAGCCTCACCGCAAAGCTTGTCGGCTTCGACGCGTCGAGCCGGCTCGAGTCGTCCACCGGCGTCAAGTCGGGCGCGCGGGTCGCCGCCTTCGTGCAGGCCGCGCACGCCGCGGCGGCCGCGCCTTTTCCTCCGCACGCTTCTCACCGCTCCGCCCTTCGCGCGGACCTGTCTCTCCACAAGGGCCCGTCCGTCCGCTGACGGGGATCCTCCGATGACCACGATCGACACCCGCCCGACGTTCCGGGCACCCACGCGCTTCGGCGACGCGTCGACCCCGCTCGGCGCCGGTTTCGGCGGCGCGTTCGCGCCCGAGACCCTGATGGCCAACCTCGTCGAGCTCGAGGGACTGTGGCTGGACGCCCGCGAAGACCCCGCGTTCCGCGCCGAGCTCGACGACCTCCTCGTGAACTTCGCCGGCCGCCGGACGCCGCTCACGCGCGCGTCGCGGCTCTCCGCCGAGCTCGGGTGCGACGTGTGGCTGAAGCGCGAGGACCTCCTGCACACCGGCGCCCACAAGCTGAACAACACGCTCGGGCAGTGCCTCCTCGCGCTGCGCGCGGGCAAGCGGCGCATCCTCGCGGAGACCGGCGCGGGCCAGCACGGCGTCGCGTCCGCGACCACGGCGGCGCGGCTCGGCCTCGAGTGCACCGTTTTCATGGGCGCCGTCGACGCCGCGCGCCAGGCGCCGAACGTCGAGCGGATGCGGCTGCTCGGCGCAGAGGTCGTCCTCGTCGAGACGGGCGACGCGACGCTGCGCGACGCCGTCGACGAGGCGATGCGCGCGTGGGTCAGCGAGCCGTCGGAGTGTCACTACGTGCTCGGCAGCGCGCTCGGCCCCCACCCGTTCCCGAGCATCGTCGCCGACTTCCAGAGCGTCATCGGCAACGAGGCACGCGCGCAGATGCTCGAACGCGCCGGCCATCTCCCCGACGTCGCCGTCGCGTGCGTCGGCGGCGGCTCGAACGCGATCGGTCTGTTCCGCGGGTTCGTCGACGACGAGTCGGTCGAGCTGGTGGGCGTCGAGGCGGGCGGCTCGGGCGCTCCCGCCGCAGGCCACGCCGCGCGCTTCGACGGCGGACGCCCGGGCGTGCTGCACGGGGCCCTGACGTACGTGCTGCAGGACGACGGCGGTCAGGTCCGCTCGACCGAGAGCGTCAGCGCCGGCATGGACTACGCCGCGGTGGGCCCGGAGCACGCCGCGCTGCGGAGCTCGGGCCGAGCCCGGTACGCACGCGCGACGGACGACGAGGCGCTGAACGCGCTCAGCGACCTCGCGCGCCTCGAGGGCATCCTCCCCGCGCTCGAGTCGAGCCACGCGCTCGCGTGGGTGCGCCGCGAGGCGGACACGCTCCGCGGCCGCACGGTGCTCGTGAACGTCTCCGGCCGCGGCGACAAGGACCTCGCGACCGTGCTTGCGCGCCGGGAGGGCTCCGCATGAGCCTCCACGACAACCGCGTCGTGCGGATGGCGCGCCGCCTGCGCAAGGACGGCCGCATCGGCGTCGCGCCCTACGTCACCGCCGGCGACGGGGGGCTCACGCGCACGCGGCGCGTGCTCGAGCGGCTGGAGGAGGCCGGCGCGGCGTGCTGCGAGCTCGGGGTTCCGTTCAGCGATCCGATCGCGGACGGCCCCGTGCTGCAGCGCGCGGCCGAGCGCAGCCTCGCCGCCGGCACCGACGTCGCCGGAGTTCTCGACACGGTCGCCTCGTTCCGCGCGGACGGCGGAACGCTCCCCGTGCTGCTCTTCACGTACCTCAACCCGGTCGTGGGCTCGGGTCTCCTGATGCGGCTCGGCGCGCTTGCGGACGCGGGCGTCGACGGGCTCCTGATCCCCGATCTCCCCGTCGAGGAGGCCGAGCCCGTGGCGCGCGCCGCGGCGGACGCCGGGCTCGCGCTGCCGCTCTTCGCGGCACCGACCACCGAGCCCGAGCGCCTCACGCGGACGGCCGCCTCGGCGACCGGATTCCTCTACGTCGTGGGCCGCGTCGGCGTTACGGGGGCCCGGACGGAGATCGACGGCGCGCAGGCCACGGAGGTCGATCGGGTCCGCGCGGCCGCGGGGGACCTGCCGATCGGCGTCGGCTTCGGCATCTCCGACCGCGCTCAGGTCGCGGCCCTCGACGGTCGAGCGGAGCTCGCCATCAGCGGCACCGCGTTCGTCCGCGCGATCCACGGCGACGGCGATCCGGACGACGAGGCCGCCGCCTCGCGCGCCGCCCGCCTCGTACACGACCTCCGCGGCCCGGCCGCAGTTTCCGCCTCCCCCACGCTCCGCGAACAGCCCCTCGAACGATGATCCGCTTCGACCCCGAGAAAAGCCGCCAGCCGGCTCCCGAGCGCGGCGCGCGCAGCGCCGCCGCCGACCGCGCGCTCATCCGCTCGATCGACCGCGCGCTCCTGCGTCTGCTCGAGGAGCGAGCACGCGTCGTCCGCGCGAGCGGGCCGCTCCCCGACCCGGACGGCCATCGTGCAGACCTGATCCGCCGCACCCCCGGCGGATTTCCACTCGACGCGCTCCACCGCGTTCTCGACGCCGTCGATGAGGGCTGCGCCGGGCCTCTTCAGCGCACGGAGGAGACGACGTGATCCTCTCGCTGGAGCAGAGCGCGGACGCGCAGGACCTCGGCCGCGTCGAGGAGCTGATCCGCTCGGCGGGCCTGCGCTCCGCGCGGTCACCGGAGCCGAGCCGGCCGATCCTCGCCGTCGTCGACCCGGCGAGCGACGAGGTCGTGGATGCGCTGCGGGCCGACCCGGCGGTGCGACAGGTCCTCGCATGCCGCGGCGCGTGGCGGCGCGTCGACCGCGCGTTCCGCGTCGAGCGCACCGTCGTGCGCGTGGGGAGCGCGCGGATCGGCGGCGACGAGCCCGTCGTGATCGCGGGCCCGTGCAGCGTCGAGGGCGCCGCGATGATGGACGAGTCCGCGGAGATCGCGCTGCGGGCCGGCGCCGACATTCTGCGCGGCGGCGCATTCAAACCTCGCACGAGCCCATACGCGTTCCAGGGTCTCGGGCGCATGGGCCTGCGCATCCTGAAGCGCGCGGGCGAGAGCGTGGGGCTCCCGGTCGTGTCCGAGATCATGGACGCGGAGCAGCTCGACGCCTTCGTCGAGGAGGGCATCGACTGCCTCCAGGTCGGCGCCCGCAACATGCAGAACTTCACGCTCCTCAAGCGCATCGCGGGCGCGGGCCGCCCGGTGCTCCTCAAGCGCGGCCTGTCCGCGACGGTCGACGAGTGGCTGCAGGCCGCCGAGTACCTCGCCGCCCACGGCGCGGAGGACGTCGTCCTGTGCGAGCGAGGGATCCGCACGTTCGAGAAGGCGACCCGCAACACGCTCGACCTGACGGTCCTGCCCCTGCTCCGGAGCTGGACCCACCTCCCGATCCTGGTCGACCCGAGCCACGCGTCCGGGATCGCCGAGCTGATCCCGCCGCTCTCGCGCGCGGCCATCGCGGCGGGCGCGGACGGCGTCGCGGTCGAGGCCCACCCGCGGCCGGCCGAAGCGCGCAGCGACGGCGCGCAGGCGCTGCTGCCGGGAGAGCTCGCGCGCGTCGTCCAGGAGGCGCGGGTGCTGGCGGCCGTGCTCGACCCGCTGAAGTGCTGATGCCCGGACCACGCGGGGTGTCACTCCGAGGATCGCCTCGCGTACCCTTCCGCCGATGAAGCTCGGAGTGGTTGGAGCGACGGGACTGGTCGGTCAGGTGATCCTCGACGTCCTCGCGGAGCGCGGGACGCGGGTCGATGAATTCCGGGCCTTCGCGAGCGCGCGCGGCGCGGGGCAGCGCGTCGTCCTCGGCGGGCGCGCGCAGGTCGTGGAGAATGCGGCCCGCGCGGACTTCGCCGGGCTCGATCTGGTCCTGATGTCCGCGGGTGCGGACGCGGCGCGCGCGCTGGCTCCGCGGGCCGTGGACGCGGGCGCGATCGTCGTCGACAACTCGTCCGCATTCCGAGCGGACCCCGACGTTCCGCTCGTCGTGTCCGAGGTGAACCCGGGCGCGCTCGCGTCGATCCCGAGGGGCATCGTCGCGAACCCGAACTGCACGACCATGGTCGCGATGACGGCGGTCGGGCCTCTGCACGCAGCGGCGGGCCTCCGGCGGCTCGTCGTGTCGAGCTACCAGGCGGTCAGCGGCGCCGGGCGGGACGGCGTCGACGAGCTCTGCGGGCAGGTCCGCTCGCTCGGCACGCGCGCAGAGGGGCTGACCACCACGGCGGAGATGGCCAACTATGTCGCGGGCAGCGTCTTCCCCGAACGCATCGCGTTCAACGTCGTCCCGCTGGCGGGCGGGATCCTGGACGACGGCTCGGACGAGTCGGCCGAGGAGCGCAAGCTGGTCGAGGAGAGCCGCCGCATCCTCGGCACTCCCGAGCTGGCCGTGACAGGGACGTGCGTGAGGGTGCCGGTCGTCACGGGACACTCGATGTCGATCCACGCGGAGTTCGAGCGGCCGCTGCCCCCCGAGCGCGCCCTCGAGCTCCTGCGCGAGGCGCGCGGGGTCGAGCTGGCCGAAGTGCCGACTCCTCTCGCAGCGACCGGCCGGGACGCGACGCTCGTCGGTCGGGTTCGCGCGGATACGACAGTGCCACACGGGCTCGCGCTCTTCGTGTGCGGCGACAACCTGCGCAAGGGCGCCGCGCTCAACGCCGTCCAGATCGCAGAGGAGCTCGTCGCCCGGGGCGCGCTGGGCGGCTGAGACGCGCGCGCCGGAGGTGGGACCGTTCGCCCCAGGCGCGCACGAACCGGACAAAACCGGGATCCACCCCCTTGCCCCGCGCGATCCCCGCCTTAGCTTGCTGATCGCCATGCGACCGACGCCCACGCACACCGCGCTCCACCATCATCACCACCCTCCCACGGGTCCGGTGATCGAATCGCGTCCGTCGCTCCGCTGAGGCACTCCTCAGTCACGACGCCCCGAAACGCCGACCCGCTCCGGTCGGCGTTTTGCGTTGCAGGCGTCCCCAGGGCGGTCGGCTCCACCCCGAGCCACCATGAACCCCACCCTGATCCCCGCGGGCGTGCCCGCGGTCCCCGCGCTGAACGGCGCCGCCGCCACTGAGCTCGAGCTCGCGCTCCCCAAGGGACGCATGCAGAGCGGCGTCGTCGACCTGCTCGCCGCAGCGGGTATCGACGTCTCCCTCGGCGCGCGCGCCTACCGCCCCGTCGTCTCTCTCCCCGGAGCGCGCGCCAAGCTGCTGAAGCCCCAGAACATCGTCCAGATGCTGCGGGCCGGCGCCCGCGACGCCGGCTTCTGCGGATACGACTGGGCCCTCGAGACTCGGGGCACCGCGGCGGATTCGGAACCCGTCGAGCTGCTCGACACCGGGCTCGACCCGGTGCGGATCGTCGCCGCGGCGCCGGCCGAGCTGCTGGGGCCTGACGGTGAGCTGCCCGACCGTCCGCTCGTCGTCGCGAGCGAGTACGAGAGCATCGCGGCGCGCTGGATCGCCGAGCGCGGCATCGACGCGCGCATCCTCCGCACCTACGGCGCCACCGAGGTCTTCCCGCCCGAGGACGCCGACCTGATCGTCGACAACACGGCGACCGGCTCGACCCTTCGGGCGAACGGGCTCCTGATCGTGGACGAGGTTCTGCGCTCCTCGACGCGCCTGTTCGCCAGCCGCGCGGCAATGGAGGATCCCTCGAAGCGCGCTCGCCTGGACGAGCTCGTGCTGCTCCTGCGCTCGGTCCTCGACGCCCGCTCGCGCGTGATGCTCGAGGTCAACGTGTCCGGCGCCGACCTCGACCGCGTCGTCGAGGCGCTGCCGAGCATGCGCTGCCCCACCGTGTCGGAGCTCGGTGGCTCGGCCGGGTTCGCCGTGCGCGCCGCCGTTCCGCGCGCCGAGATCGCGACGCTCGTCCCGCGCCTTAAGGCGCTGGGCGGCGCGGACATCGTCATCAGCTCCGTCGCCCAGCTCGTCCCGTGACCGACCTCGCCGCACCTCCTCGGACGGGGCCGGTCCCGCGCGCCGGGCTGCCCTCCGCGTACAGCGCCGCGTCCGCGCTCCCGCCGATCGACCTCTGGCTGGCGGGCAACGAAGGACGGCCCGCCGCCGCCCTCGTCGCACCCGCAGAGACGCCGAGCACCGCTCCCGAGCGCTACCCCGACGCGGGCGAGCTCGAGGCGCGCCTCGCGGAGCGATTCGACCTCGGCCCGGACCAGGTGATCGTGACGGCCGGCGCCGACGACGCGCTGCTGCGCATCGCGCTGGCGTACCTCGGGCCCGACCGGACCGCGCTCCTGCCCGAACCGACGTTCGGGATGATCGAGCGCTACGTGCGCATCGCCGGCGCCGCTCCGCGACGCGTGACCTGGGAGCCCGGCGTGCCGTTCCCCACGGACGCGTTCCTCGAGGAGAACCGGCCGGACGTCGTGTACGTCGTGAGCCCGAACAACCCGACCGGCGCGGTCGCATCGGCCGACGACGTGCGCAGGCTCTCCGCGGCCTTCCCGAACGCGCTGATCGTCGTGGACGCCGCCTACGCCGAGTTCACCGACGACGACCTCACGCGCACGTCGCTGGAGCTGCCGAACGCGATCGTGCTGCGGACGTTCTCGAAGGCGTTCGGCGCGGCGTCCCTCCGCGTCGGCTACGCGCTCGGGCGAGCGAGCGTGGTCGCTCCCCTGCGCGCGGCCGGGAATCCGTACCCCTGCGCGAGCGCCTCGCTGGCGCGCGCCGCCGAGCTGCTCGACGTCGACGTGTCGGCCTTCGTCGACCGGGTGCGCCGCGAGCGCAGCGCTCTCGCGGGCCTGCTCGGAGAGCTCGGGCTCGACGCGTCCGCGGGGCAGGGCAACTTCGTCTACGCGCGGACCGACCGCGCCCCTGAGATCGCCGCGCTCCTCGCGGGCCTCGGCATCGCCGTCCGCGCCTTCGACGACCCGTGGCCCGCCCTTCGGATCACCTGCCCTGGCGAGCCCGAGCGCTTCGAGCGGCTGGAGCGGGCCCTGCGCGCGGTCTGCGCCCCAGAGGCCCTCCTTTTCGACATGGACGGCGTCCTGGCCGACGTCAGCCGCTCGTACCGCGGCGCGATCCTGCGCACGGCGCGCTCGTTCGGCGTTCGACTGTCGGCCGGCGACATCGACCGCGCGAAGGCGAACGGCGACGCGAACGACGACTGGAGCCTGACGCAGCGGATGCTCGCAGAGCGCGGCGTCGACGCCGAACTCGCCGAGGTGACCCGCCGGTTCGAGCGCTTCTACCAGGGGAAGAGCCCGCGACCGGGGCTGAAGAGCCGCGAACGGCTGCTCGTGCCGAAGGACCAGCTCGCGCGCCTGCGCGGCCGCGCGCGTCTCGGAATCGTGACCGGACGGCCCCGATCCGACGCCGCCGAATTCCTGGAGCGCTTCGGGCTGACCGAGCTGTTCGACTCGGTGGTCTGCCGCGAGGACGCGGAGCTCAAGCCCGATCCGGCGCCGACGCGACTCGCCCTCGAGCAGCTCGGCGCGACGAGCGCCTGGCTCGTCGGCGACACCCCGGACGACGTCCGCAGCGCCCGCAGCGCCGGCGTCGTTCCGATCGGCGTCGACGCCGGAGTCGGCGCAGACGCGCTCCGCGCGAGCGGTGCGGGCGTCGTCGTCGCCTCCGCCACAGCCCTCGAGGAGCTCCTCCCGTGACCGACGAGATCTATCCCCCCCGGCGCGCGCGCGTCCATCGCGAGACGAAAGAGACGAGCGTCCGGGTCGTCCTCGACCTGGACGGCACCGGCGAGGCCCGTGTGTCGACCGGTGTCCCGTTCCTCGACCACATGCTCGACGCGCTCGCGAGGCACGGCGGCCTCGATCTCGAGGTCGAGGCGCGCGGTGACCTCGAGGTCGACGACCACCACACGGCCGAGGACGTCGCGATCCAGCTCGGACGCGCGCTCGGGGAGGCGCTCGGCGACCGCAGCGGCATCGTCCGCTTCGGCTCCGCCTACGCTCCGCTGGACGAGGCGCTCGTGCGCGCGGTCGTCGACCTGTCCGGGCGCCCGTGGCCCGAGGTGCACCTCGATTTCCGGCGCGAGCAGCTCGGCGGTCTCGCGACCGAGAACGTCGTGCACTTCATGCGCACGCTGAGCCTCGAGGGCCGCTTCGCGCTGCACCTCGACGAGATCCGGGCGGAGAACGACCACCACCGCGCGGAGGCGGCGTTCAAGGCCCTGGCGCTCGCGCTGCGCGCTGCGGTTGCCCGGACCGGTTCGGGCCGCGTGCCAAGCACGAAAGGGGTGCTGTCGTGATCGTTCGGATCGTCGAGACGGGGCTCGCCAACGTGGCCTCGGTGCGCGCGGCCCTTCGGCGCGCGGGCGTGACCGCCGCGTCCGCGCGCTGCGCGGAGGACGTCGAGCAGTCCGACGCGGTCGTCGTCCCCGGCGTCGGGTCCTTCGACTCGGGCGCGCGTGCGCTCATCGATGCGCGCCTCGCCGGCGCGCTCCGCGAGCGCGTCGATGCGGGGCGTCCGACCCTCGGAATCTGCCTCGGCATGCAGCTCTTCGCCGAGCGCAGCGACGAGTCCACGGGCCGCGGCGAGCCGGGTCTCGGGGTCCTTCCGGTCCCCGTCAGGCGTCTGCGCGCCGAACGACTCCCCCACTTCGGATGGAGCGAGGTCGCGTCCCCCGCGGACGCGAGCGTGCTGCGGCCCGGCGCCGCCTACTTCGCCCACAGCTACGCGCTGACGGACGTCGCACGACTCGAGGAGGCCGGCTTCCGCGTCGCCGTTGCGACCGAGGGCGAGACGTTCGCGGCGGCCGTCGAGCGCGACGGGTTCGTCGCGTGCCAGTTCCACCCCGAGCTCTCCGGGGCGTACGGCGCCTCGCTGATCGAGCGCTGGCTCGACGCGGCCCGCGCGTCGTTCGAGGCCGCGGAGGTGATGCCGTGGTGATGCCGCGCCTCATTCCGTGCCTCGACGTCGCCGACGGCCGCGTCGTGAAGGGCGTTCGGTTCCAGGGACTGCGCGACGCGGGCGATCCGGTAGAGCGCGCCGTGCGCTACGCGGAGGGTGGAGCCGACGAGCTCTGCCTGCTCGACGTGTCCGCCACGATCGAGGGCCGCGGGGCGCAGCGCGCGACGGTCGCCGCCGTGCGCGCGGAGATCGGGATCCCGCTGCTCGTCGGCGGCGGAGTGCGCACGCTCGACGACGCGCGGGCGCTGCTCGACGCGGGCGCCGACAAGGTCGCGGTGAACACGGCTGCGATCGCGCGGCCCGCGCTCGTCGCAGAGCTCGCCGAGACGCTCGGCGCGCAATGCGCGATCGTCGCGATCGACGCAGCGCGCCGAGATCCGGAGGACCCCGCCGCAGGCTTCGAGGTTGTGACCCACGGCGGCCGTACACGCACCGGCATCGACGCCGTGCGGTGGGCCGCCGAGTGCGCCGGGCTCGGCGCCGGTGAGATCCTCGCGACGAGCTGGGACCGCGACGGCACGGGCGAGGGGTACGACCTCCAGCTCGTGACGGAGCTCTCCCGCGCGTCGGCGCTGCCGGTGATCGCCAGCGGCGGTGCAAAGCGCGAGGACGACATGGCCCGCGCCCTCGGGGCCGGCGCCAGCGCCGTCCTTGCCGCGACCATCTTCCACGACGGCGAGCGCTCGGTCGCCGACGTCAAACGAACCCTCCGCGCGCTCGGGATCGACGTGCGCGTACCCGCCCTCGCCACCCCGTCCGAGACTCGCACGCAGCCCCCGGCCGAAGCGCCGATCCAGCCATGATCATCCCCAGCATCGACCTCTCCGGAGGCACCACCGTCCAGCTCGTCGGCGGCGAGGATCCCGCGCTCGACGCCGGCGACCCGCGGCCGCTGCTCGAGCGCTTCGCGCGCGTCGGCGAGACGGCCGTCATCGACATCGACGCCGCGCGCGGCGACGGAGACAACCGGGACCTCATCGAGGAGCTCTGCCGCCGCGGCCCCGTGCGGGTCGGCGGCGGGATCCGGAGCGTCGAGGACGCGCTCCGCTGGCTCGACGCCGGCGCGCGCAGGGTCATCCTCGGCACCGCCGCTACGCCGGAGATCCTCGGCCAGCTCCCGCGCGAGCGGGTCATTGCCGCCGTCGACGCCCGCGCGGGCGAGGTGGTCGTCGAGGGCTGGCGCAAGGACGCGGGCGAGGGGCTGCTCGAGCGCGTACGCCGCCTGGCGCCGTACGTCGGCGGCTTCCTCGTCACGTTCGTCGAGCGCGAGGGACGCCTCGGCGGGACCGACCTCGAGCGCGCGCGCCAGGTGGCCCGGGCCGCGGGCGACGCGAAGGTCACGATCGCGGGCGGCGTCACGACGACCGACGAGATCGCGGCCCTCGACGCCCTCGGGGCGGACGCGCAGGTCGGAATGGCCCTCTACACGGGGCGCTTCGGCCTCGCCGAGGCCTTCGCCGCGCCGCTGTCCGCGGACCGCGCGGACGGACTCCTGCCCACGGTCGTCACCGACGCGGGCGGCCAGTCGCTCGGGCTCGCGTGGTCGAGCCTGCGCAGCCTCGAGGTCGCCCTGACGGACGGCGTCGGCGCGTACGAGAGCCGCAAGCGCGGGCTCTGGGTCAAGGGCAGGACGAGCGGCGCGACGCAGCGGCTGCTGCGCGTCGAGGTCGACTGCGACCGGGACGCGCTGCGATTCGTGGTCGAGCAGGCGGGCGTCGGGTTCTGCCACGAGGGCACGACGACGTGCTTCGGGCCGGCGCGCGGCGTGCCCGCGCTCGAGGAGCGCGTCACCGCGCGCGTGCAGAACGCTCCGGAGGGGTCGTACACCGCGCGCCTGCTCGGCGACGACGCGCTGCTCGCATCGAAGCTCGCCGAGGAGGCCGCCGAGCTGGCCGAGGCCAAGGGCCGGGACGAGGTCGTGCACGAGGCGGCCGACGTCCTCTACTTCGCTCAGGTGGCGATGGCGCGCGCGGGCGTCCGGTGGGTCGACGTCGAGGCCGAGCTCGACCGGCGCGCGCTGAAGGTGACGCGCCGCGGCGGCGACGCGAAGCCCGCGGGGGTGGCCCGATGAGCGCTCCGCTCCTCACGCCCACGGCGCTCGACGCGCTCGGCGCCGGCGCGCGCGAGGCGCTCGACGACGCCACCCGCACGCGGACGGCCGGGATCGTCGGGGCCGTCCGTGAGGACGGCGAATCCGCGCTCCGCGAGTTCGCCCGCGAGCTCGACGGCCTGGCCGACGACGCGCCGCTCGTCGTCGACGCGGGCGGGCTCCGCGCCGCCGCCGAGCGGATCGATCCGGAGACCCTGGCGCTGCTCGAGCGTACCGCCGGCCGGATCGGCGCGTTCGCGAGGGCCCAGCGCGCGGCCCTCGGCGACGTCGACGTGCCCGTCCCGGGCGGGCGCGCCGGGCACCGCGCGGTGCCGGTGCGCGCCGCGGGCTGCTATGCCCCCGGCGGCCGGTACCCGCTGCCGAGCTCGGTCCTGATGACGGCCGTGACGGCCCGTGCCGCGGGCGTCGAGTCGGTCACCGTCGCGACGCCGCGGGCGAGCGACTTGATGCTGGCCGCAGCGCACGTGGCGGGCGCGGACCGCGTGCTGTGCGCCGGAGGCGCGCACGCGGTGGCAGCGCTCGCGTACGGCGCGGGCGCGCTCGAGCCGGTCGACGTGATCGTCGGCCCGGGCAACCGCTGGGTCACGGCCGCGAAGGAGCTCGTCTTCGGCGACGTCGGCATCGACGTCCCGGCCGGCCCTTCGGAGCTCGTCGTCGTGTGCGACGCCTCGGCCGACCCCGAGACCGTCGCGAGCGACCTGATCGCCCAGGCCGAGCACGATCCCGACGCCCGCGCGGGCGTCGTCGCCATCGGCGCGGGAATCGTGACGGCGGTCGAGGCGGCGCTCCAGGCGCAGCTCCAGGCCCTCCCCACCGCGGACGTCGCGAGGAGCGCGCTGACCCGCGCGGGCTTCAGCGTCGAGGTGACGACCTGGGACGAGGCCCGCGCGGCGGTGGACCGGCTGGCGCCCGAGCACCTCGAGCTGCAGATCGAGGACGCCGCCGCGCGCGAGCCCGAGATTCGCCACTACGGCGGGGTGTTCGTCGGCGCGGCGGCCGCCGAGGTGTTCGGCGACTACGGCGTCGGCCCGAACCACGTGCTTCCGACGGGCGCGGCGGCGCGCTTCTCGGGCGGGCTGTCGGTGCTCGACTTCCTGCGCGTGCGGACGTGGCTCCAGGTCGACGACCCCGAGGCGGTCGCCGAGGACTGTGCGGCGCTCGCGCGCCTCGAGGGACTCGAGGGGCACGCGCGCTCCGCCGAGCGACGCCGGGTCGGCGCCGCTCGGTGAGCGGGCCGCGAGGCGGTGTCGCCCCTGCCTCGCGGCCGGTTGGCTACTGGACTGGGTCGTACGTGAGCGGACCGTCGATCCCGAGATCCCAGCCCATCTGCATCCAGAGCAGGATCAACGCGCACCACACGAGTGTGAACACGAACGTGTACGGCAGCATCGTCGACACCAGCGTGCCCATGCCCGCTTTCGGGTTCACGTCCTTCATGAACACGAGCAGGATCACGAGATACGCATTGAGCGGCGTGATGATGTTCGTGACCGAGTCACCGATGCGGTAGGCGGCCTGCGTGAGCTCGGGGCTGATCCCGACGAGCATCAGCATCGGGACGAAGATGGGCGCGAACATCGCGTACTTCGCGCTCATCGATCCCACGAACAGGTTGAACACCATCGTGACGCCGATGAAGGCCAGCACGAGCCCGCTGCTCGGGAGCTCGGCCTTGCCGAGGAACTGCCCCCCGGCCAGGGCCGCCATGCGGTCCAGGCCCGAATGCTGGAAGCAGGCGATGAACTGCGCAGCGAAGAAGGCGAGGACGATGATCGGCGCCATGTCGCGCACCGACTCGACCATCATCCGCGCGGCGTCCTTGTCGTTCTTGATCTTGCCCACCCGCGCGCCGTAGACGAGCGACGGGACGACGACCACGAAGAAGAGCAGCGGCACGATGTGCCGCACCCAGCGGTCGATCTCGACGTTGTTCGCCAGCAGCTCGGGCGCGAAGCCCTGGAGCGCCCAGCCGTCGACGACGATGGCAGTCACGACCAGCCCGAGCACCAGCACCAGCGTCCCCGCGGCCCACTTTAGCCCCCGGAGCTCGTCCGCCCCGATCGCGTGCGTGCCGCCCTCGACCTCGGCTGCGGGCAGCGGGCCACCTTCCTCCGGGGACACCCGGCTCAGCCTGCGCTCGACGAAGAAGGAGGTGGTGAACCAGCCGGCCAGCGTGATCACGAACGTCGAGGCGATGGCGAACCAGTAGTTGCAGGTCGGCGACACGACGTACTGGTCGTCGATCGTCCGTGCGCCGAGCTGGGTGAACTCGGCAAGCATCGGGTCCGTCGCCGTGATCAGCAGGTTGGCGTTGAACCCCGCGGCGACACCGGCGGACACGGCGGCGATCCCCGCGAGCGGAGACCGCCCCGCCGCGCGATACAGCATCGCGGCGAGCGGCGGCAGCACGATGTAGCCGGCGTCGAGTCCGAACGACGACATGATGCCCGCGAAGACGAGCGCGGGCGTCAGCAGCGCCGCAGGCACGAACCGCATGAACAGCTTGAGCAGTACGCCGATCAGCCCGACGCGCTCCGCGACCCCGATCCCGAGCATCCCCACCAGCACGATCCCCAGCGGCGGGAACGCCATGAAGTTGGAGACGAGGCTGGAGATGAACCAGTAGAGCCCTTTGGCGTCGAGGATGCTGACCGGCCGCTGAACGACGGGCTCTCCGTCCGGGCCGAGCGTCGGCACCCACTCGACCGAGCCGTCGGGATTCGCCTTCGGCAGCTCCGCCGCCACGCTCCAGTCGAGCGCCACCGCGATGGCGCTCAGCACCATCACGAAGACGGTGCCGATCAGGAACAGCGTCGCCGGGTCCGGCAGGCGGTTGCCGGCGCGCTCCACCCAGCCGAGGAAGCCGCCGACGCTCTGGGGTGCGTCAGGCGGACCGCCGGGGCCGGGGGTCGGGTCGTCTTGTCGGGTGCCCTCGTCCTGGGCACTCTCGTCGCGGGCGAACGGATCGTCGGGTCCGGGAAGGGGCTCGTCGCTCATGGGGAGAGGGTAGCGAACCCGGGAGCTGCGTCCGGCGCGTCGGCGGCGACCGACCTGCGCGGCGTAGGGATCGCCCCAAGCCGGAGCCGTGCTCCGAACTCCTAGCGCCCGAGCCGCACTGTCGGCACGCGCGTCAGCGCGAGCCCGAGGTTCTCCCCGAACCGATGCCCGTTGAACGCGCGCGCCTCGATCGCGTCGAGCGCCTCGAGGTTCGCCTCGACCCACGGCGCCGCGTCCCCGGCCTCAACCGCGCGCCGGAATGCGCCGCGCTGACCGTACTTCGCCCGGACGCGCGCGATCTCTTCCGCCGCGGGCAGCGTCGTGTCGAAGTGCGCCGGGCGGAATGGAACGGCGTCGGAGTGCGCGAGGATGGGCTCCGTCAGGCCGTCCTTGTGGATCCACACGGCGTCCGGGGAGGCCCAGGCCTCGTGGCACCATCCGGTGACGGCGACGGCGTCCTCGAGCGCGCCGGGCGCGGGGTGGGGCCCGACGGCGCGGAGCTCGGGCTGCCCGCGATGGAACCAGGCGTCGCGGATCACGCCGACGCGGGTCTCCTCCACCTCGTCCAGCAGCGGGTGCCGGTCGAGCTGGCGCGGCCAGGGGAGAGCGACGAGCACGCCGAGGGCGACCGTCGCCGCGCCGGAGCGCACGCCGCCGCGGAGACACGCCGGCGCGAAGCCGAGCGTCGCCCCGGCCACGAGCGCGTACGGGAACAGGAGGTAGCGGAAGTGCCGCCCGTCCCCGCCGATGCGGACCACGTAGAGCGTCACGACCCCGGCGAGCGCGAGGAGCGTCCACCGCGGCGCGCGCAGGCCGCGCGGGCCGAGAGCGGCGAGCGCGATTGCGCCGCAGACCGCGACGTAACCGCCGTACGGCAGCAGCGCGTCGTGCAGGTACGCGAGCCCCCAGTCCAGGTGCGCGCGGTCCTTCAGGTGGAACGTGTTCGGTACGACGTCGGCGTAGGCCCACACCCGGAACACGAGCCAGGCGAGGTTCGTCACGAGCGCGAACGTGATGGGCACGACGAGCCAGCGACCCGAGCGCCGCCGGTCGAGCGCGACGAACAGCGCCAGCGGCAGGAGCAGCTCCGGCCGCACGAGCGGCGCGAGCCCGGCGAGCACCTGCGCCGCGCGTGAGCCGCGCTCGTGCACCAGCAGCACGAAGGCGCACGCGACGACGAGCACGAGCGGCGACTCCGTGCCCGAGGTGAAGTAGCTCGCGACGGCGTAGTGGCCCGCGAGGAGCGCCAGCGCGAGGTTCGGGGGCGCGGCGCCCGGTGCATCGTCAACAGGTGAAGCCGCGCGCCGCGCGCGTACGAGCAGCCACCACGCGGCCCCCCACGCGAGGACGCCGACGCCGCGCGTGATGTCCCAGTACTCGAGGCCGGCGCCGCGCAGCGCTGCAAGAACGAGGAGCCACGCCGGGCTCGAGTAGCCCTCCACCCACTCGCCCGGGTTGTGCACGGGACCGTGGCCCCACAGCACCCAGTTGTCGACGTAGCGGAAGTAGACGAACGCGTCGTCGAGGTGCCACGCGTGGGCGACGACGAGCGCCGAGCCGAGGAGCAGCAGGAAGAGCTCTGCCCGGGTCGGCCGCGCGCGGGTGTCCGCCGGCGCGTCCGCTGGGCCTTCGTCGTGCGCGCCGGTCGAGGTCACGGGATACGGGTCCGCGCGCGCGGGGCGCTGCCGCCCCGCGTGCGCGGGCAGGTCAGGCCGACGGCTCGGTCTCCGACTCCGACTCGGCGAGCATCTTCCGGATCGGTCCGACGAGCAGGAACATCACGAAGGCCATGATGCCGGCGCCGAGCGCGACGTACCGGAACAGCGCGGGCAGCGCGAGGTCCTCGTAGAAGCCTGCGGCGGAGCCCGCGATGAAGTTGCCGACCGAAGCGGCGAGGAACCAGACGCCCATCATCAGGCTCGCGACGCGCGCGGGCGCGAGCTTCGTCATCGACGAGAGGCCGACCGGCGACAGGAACAGCTCGCCGATCGTGTGCAGCAGGTAGACGGCGATCAGCCACATCGGCGAGACGCGCACCCAACCGCCCGAGCCGGACGCGCCGCCCGCGAGGACGAGGAAGCCCGCGCCCGCGAAGAAGAGTCCGACCGCGAACTTCGCGGGGTCCGACGGCGCCTTTTTGCCGAGCTTGATCCACATCCACGCGAACACCGGCGCCAGCGTCACGATGAAGAGCGCGTTCGCCGACTGGAACCAGGACGCGGGGAAGTCGAAGCCGAGGAAGGTCGTCGCCGTGTTGCGCTTGGCGAAGAGCGACAGGGTCGAGCCCGCCTGCTCGAACACGCCCCAGAACGTCGCCGCGCCGAGGAAGAGCAAGAAGATCGTGACGAGGCGCGCGCGCTCGTTGCGGGTCCATTCGCCCCGGAAGAGCAGGCTGCCGAAGAGACCGATCACGATGATGAGCATCAGGACCGTGTACGCGTTCTTGATGACCTCCTGGTCGAGGCCGCCGACGCTGAAGTCCTTGCCCTCGATGGCCCCGGACGTCTCGCCCGCAGCAATCGCGGCCTGGATCGCCACGAATACGTCCGCGCCGACCTCCTTCTCGAAGGCGTCCGGCTCGAGGCCGTCGGCGTAGGTTGCGGGCTCGCCCGCGGCCGTGCCGGCGATCGTGTAGCGGGGCTTCTCCTCGGCGGTCCACCGGATGGCCGTGATCGTCTTTCCGGCCGCCGTCCGGTCGAGGCCAGCCAGCTCGCCGGCAGCGCCGTCCGCGGCCTCGACGGCCGCCCAGACGTCGTCCCCGAGCGACACGCGGATCGTCTTGCCGTCGACCTCTTCCCCCGCCTCGAAGTCGAGCTCGCCGTCCGTCGTCACGCCTGCGACCTTGTACATGGTCTCGGACCCGACGGACCACGTCGGGCCGTCGAGCGCCTTGGCCGTCTGCTGGTAGCCGACGGCCGCCGCGCCGAGCAACGCCACGGCACCGAGCCCGAGCAGCAGCGTGCGCTTGCGCTTCTTCGCGTCCTCGGCGTCCCTCACTGGAGCGGGATTCAGCCCGGCGTCCCCGAGGTCGCGCGAAGTGAGGATGTACTGCACGAGACCGAAGAACATGCCGACGGCCGCGGCGCCGAAGCCCCAGTGCCACGAGTTCTTCGGGTCCATGCCCCAGCCCTCGAGCATCTCGCGGAACTGCTCGCTCTCGGCCAGCCAGCCGCACACGAGCGGCGCGGCCCAGGCGCCGATGTTGATCCCCATGTAGAAGATCGAGAAGCCGGCGTCGCGGCGGGCGTCCCCCTCCTCGTAGAGATCGCCGACGATCGCGCTGATGCAGGGCTTCAGGAGACCGGTGCCCAGGACGACGAACGCGAGGCCGCCGTAGAAGAAGGCCAGGCCGTGCAGCGCGAGCAGGATGTGCCCGATCATGATCAGCACGCCGCCCCAGAACACGGACTTGCGCGCGCCGAGGAAGTTGTCGGCCAGCCAGCCGCCCGGCACCGTCGACAGGTAGACCATCGACGTGTAGAGCGCGTAGATCGGGCCGGCCTGGCTCGGCGGGAAGCCCAGTCCGCCGCTCGCGATCGACGCCGTCATGAACAGCAGCAGGATCGCCCGCATCCCGTAGAAGCTGAAGCGCTCCCACATCTCGGTGAAGAAGAGCGTCCGGAGGCCCTTCGGGTGGCCGAAGAAGCCGCCCTGGGGCGCTGCGGGGGAGGTCTCGACGGGCGCGGGATCGTTGGGGGCTGCTGTGCTCATACGCCGCGCAGATTAACGAGTGGTACGGGGTTTGCCTCTCCCCCGCGCCCCCGGCTCGCAGCGGGGGCTGCGCGTGGCCGTATCCCCGCGCTCCGCACGCCCCCCGTCCCCCCGGAAGTTCCCCGTCGCTCGCTGCCATGAGAGTCCCTCTCCCCGCCACGTGTGCGGTTCCGCTCGCTGCACTCCTCGCTGTCGCGCTGCCCGCGTGCAGCGACGGCTCCGGAACCGACTCGACCGCCCCCGGAGCGTCCGCTGGGTTCGAGGTGGTCTCCGTCAGCGTCTCCGACGGCGACGTGGTCCCGCTCAACCGCTCAATCGACCTCGTGTTCAGCGCCGACGTCGATGCGCGCTCGGTCTCGGCCACCACGGTCCAGGTCGTTGATGGTCAGGGGTGGCCCGTCCTCGGCGCGTTCTCGCTCCCCGCGCCGCGCAGGGTCCGCTTCGAGCCGGCCTGCCCCAGCGGAGCCGAGCCTGCGCTCGGCGGGCTCGACCCGGGGGCGGACTACACGCTCCGCGTGCCGTCGACCGCCGACGGAAACCTGGCGCTCCTCGACGCGTCCGGGCGCGCGCTGGCCGCCGGCGCGGAGATCGGCTTCCGAACGCCCGACTCGCTCGACCCGGCGGTTCTGTTCGACGACGCGACGGACGGACCGCCCGCCCTCCGCGTCGCGGGCGCTGGCGACGAGGCGCCCGCGAGCTACGTCGAGTTCACCGGACTCGACGCCAACGGGGACGGCGCCCCCGACCGCTCGATCCTCACCTTCGACCCGTCGATCGGAGCCGCGGTGATCGACCGGGAGGTCCCGCTCAACCTCTACAGCGTCCCCGAGGAGCGCTTCGCATTCGTCCTCCGCTTCGATCAGCCCGTCGACGGAAGGACCGAGAACCTGGCGCGCGTGCGCCTCGAGCACCGGGACCCCGCGACGTCGATCGAGTGGCATCCGCTCCCTGCGACGCGCACGCTCGAATCCAACTGCGGCTCGTCGGGCGCTCAGGTTCGGATCACGCCGCTCGGCGTCGTCCCGGGCGGGCACGAACTCCGCGTCGCGCTGGGCGCTGGATTCTCGGACCTCGTTGGCCAGGCACTCCCCGGAGCCCTCGACGCCGTGGCGCGCGTACGCATCGCCGACTCGATGCCCGACGGACTCACCGATGCTGTCTTCGAGTCGTTCGACGGGACCGAACGGCTCGACCCGAACGGACCCCGCCTGTACGGCTCCGCGGAATGGACCGGCACCGGGTCGCTCGACGCGGCGTTCGGATTCGCTGGGAAGGGCGGCCCCGGCGGCGACTTCGACTGGGTCGTCCCCGCCGGCGCGTACACGATCCTCAACACGGACGCCGACACCGTCATGGGCGGCCCCGGCGGCGTGCCGGCCACGTCGCAGCCCGTCGTGGGCGGCGTCGTGCAGGTACGGAACTTCACCGTGCAGCCGGGCGCGATCCTGCGGGTCGTCGGCTCCGCGCCGCTCACGATCCTCGCCACGGGTGAGGTCCGTATCTCCGGATGGGTGCAGGTCGACGGCCGCGACCGCTTCTCGGTCGCGCTCATCGACACGACGAACCAGCCCGAGGTCGGCGCCGCGGGCGCGGCGGGCGGGGGCGCAGGAGGCACCGGCTCGCCGCGCAGCGCAGCGTCGAGCGAGCGCGGCGGCGCCGGCGAGGGCGCATTCGGAGTCCCCGGCGGCGGCGGCCAGGGCGGCGAGAGCGGCTACGCCCCCGCCGGAACCTGCGCCAGCGAGAACCGCCGCGGCGCGGGCGGCGGCGGCGGCCGCTTCGGCGACGACGTCGTCTATCCCTGGTTCGGCGAGCTCGTGCGCAGTCAGACCCTCGTCGGCATGGACGCCGAACGCGGCATCGTCGGGTCGCTCGACGGGACGGGCGCGGTCAGCCAGTTCGGACCCGCCCAAGGGGGTGCGCGCGGGCCGCAGCCCTTCGCCGATCTCGATGACGGGAACGACTTCTTCGGCGCGCTCCGACGTCCCGACGGCTCGACGGTGCGGGGCGAGCTCCCCGGCGTCTGGGCCGGGTCCGGAGGCGGCGGAGGCGGCGACGCCTCGACGACCGCAGCCTGGCCGCTGACGCCGTTCCACCCGGCCGCCGACGAGAAGGGTGCGGGCGGAGGAGGCGGAGGCGGCAGCGTCCAGATCCTCAGCCTGGGCGACATCGTGCTCGAGCCGCAGGGCTCGATCACCGCGGACGGCGGTCACGGGGGCGGCGGGGAATCGACGATCTTCTTCGACCGCGTGGGCGGCGGTTCGGGCGGCGGATCGGGCGGGCACATCGTGCTCGCGAGCGCCACGCGCGTCGTGCTCGCCGCCGAGGCCGACACGGATGCAACCGGCGCTTTCTACCACGATGCGCTGAACACGCTCGACCACGAGAAGCGGCCGCTGCGCGCGCTCGGCGGCCAGGGTGGCGCGGGGCGGGAGGGCCGGTGCGGCGCTGGCAACGACGGCGACGAGGGATGGTCACGCGACTCGATCCCGATCGAGAACTTCGGCGGGGACGGCTCGATCCCACCGCAGGATCCGTTCAACCCGAACGGCGTCCTCAACTGGGCGCGGCTCTGCACGCTGCAGAACCACGCGGGCTGCGCGGCGGAAGGCACGCCGGGCGAGACGTTCGGCGCCGGCGGCGACGGTGGGCCCGGCATCGTCCAGATCCACGTGCAGGACCCGAGCACCCAGCTCGTCCTCGGAGCTCGAGGCGGCGCCACCGGCGCCTACGGCGCGGGCGGCGACCCGACCTACGCGTCCGTTCCGCCTCCCCTCGGCTGGACGGGTCCCAGCGATCCGATCTCCGCCCCACTGCCGCTGTTCGGCGCGCGCTCGGAGGCGGTCACGCGGTGGATCCCGCTCGGTCTGGCGCGCAACGACAGCGCGGACGCCGTCGAGCTCCTGTTCGGTGGAACCGACCCGGCGACGGGCCTCGTCCTCCGGGACGGCGACGCGGCGGCGCAGCTCGAGCCGCTCGTCGGACCGACGCCGCTCGACGCCGGCAGCAGCGCGCCGTCGCTCGATGTCGCCACCGCCTCGTTCACGTTCCCGGGCGTGTCCTCCTTCGACCCCACCGGCATCTACCGTCGCAATCCTGCGCTGACGCGTGGGTTCGCGGTTCGCATCGACTCGATCGGAACAGCGGCCCGGAGCGACGAGTTCATCGTGCAGTCGGGCGTGTACGACGAGGCGAGAGACGCGCTCGTCCTCACCGTCGATCCGCGCGGAGCGGGGCTCGAAAGCGCAGCGAACGACTTCGCCGCACCGAGCGTCACGCTCGTCCCCTATTTCGTCCGGCTCGTCAGCGACGGCGAGCTCGACGCTTATCCGGCCGGTTCGGAGGTGCGCGTCCTCTTCGACGCGGCACGCGCCGAAGCCAAAACGGACGGCAGCGTCGAGGCGATCGACGTGTTCAGCGGCGGGGACCCGGCAGCATTCACGCCCGACCTCACCGACCTGTCGGGCGGGGACTGGGACCTGCTCCGCTTGCGCGTGGAGTTCCTGCTCGGCTCGCCGGACCCGGGTGCTCCTCGACCGGGCCTCGACTTCCTCACGATCCCGTACGCCTTCTGATCCGCCCCGACGCGCACGCCTCGCAATCGAAAGCAGCTGGACCCGCCGCTTCCCGCACCGACCAGCTCAACTCCCCCACCCCCACCGCTCGCCCATGAAGAGTCAACCGTCCCACCCCGCGTCCGTCCCCACGGTCGTTGCAGCGGCCCTCCTCGTTGCGCTGTCGGCGTGCAGCGATGGATCGAGCACCGACTCCACCGCACCGCCCGCCTCCGGGCCCTTCGAACTCGCCTCCACGAGCTTCGATTCCGGTGACACGCTCCCGCTCAATCGCGCCATCGAGCTCGTGTTCACCGCGGACGTCGACCCCCTCTCCGTCTCCCCCACGACGATCGAGCTGCTCGACGGACTGGGGCGCCCGGTCCTCGGGACGTACACGCTGCCAACGCCGCGCACGGTGCGCTTCGAGCCCGCGTGTCCGAGGGGTCTCGAGCCCGAACCGGGGGGGCTCGCTCCCGGAACCGCCTACACGCTGCGCGTACCCTCGACCGCGTCGGGCACGCTGGCGCTGATCGATACGGCAGGTCGCGCGCTCCGCGCGGGTGCAGAGCTCGACTTCACGACGCCCGACTCGGAGGACCCGACGGAGCTGTTCGACGACGGCGTCGACGGACCGCCGAACGTGCTCATCGCGGGGCTCGGCAACGTGACGGCGGGTGCGACGAGCTACGTCGAGTTCACCGGGCAGGACGAGGACGGCGACGGCGCACCGGACAGGTCCCTCTTCACTTTCGACGGCGCCGTCGGCTCGGGCACGATCGAGCGCGAGGTCCCGCTGAACCTCTACAGCGTCTCCGAATCGCGCTTTGCATTCGTGCTTCGCTTCGACCAGCCCGTCGACGGCAGCCTTGACAACCTGGCGCGCGTCCAACTCGAGCACCGCGACCCGTCCGTATCCGTGCAGTGGCTCCCGCTCCCGTCCACGCGCGAACTCGAGTCCAACTGCGTGTCTTCCGGCGCAGTCGTGCGACTCACGCCGCTCGGCGTCGTGCCAGGCGGACACCAGCTCCGCGTCGTGCTCGACTCGCGCTTCGCAGACCTCGTGGGCCAGAGCTACGCGTTCGCGTTCGATGACATCGCACAGGTGCGCGTCGAGGACTCGATGCCGGAAGGACTCGTCGACGAGATCCTCGAGTCGTTCGACGGGACCGAGCTCTTCGACCCTGCCGCAGGCAACCCGAACCCCGTCGCCCACTGGGACGGGACCGGATCGCTCGACGCTTCCTTCGGCTTCGCGGGGACGGGCGGCCCCGGCGGCGACTTCGACTGGATCGTGCCGAGCGGCACCGAGCTCGTCCTCAGCACCGATGCGGACACGATCTTCGGGGGACCCGACGGGCTGCCGTTCGTCGCGCAGCCGGTCGTCGGCGGCGTGGTGAACGTCCGCGACCTCACCGTGCAGGCCGGGGCCGTCCTGCGCGTCGTCGGATCACAGCCCCTCACGATCCTAGCGTCCGGCGACGTACGGGTCGCGGGCTGGATCTGCGCGGACGGCATGGACGCGGTGGAGGGGACGCCGTCCATCTTCGATACGACGGGCGAGCCCGTCGTCGGCGCCGCGGGTGTTGCCGGCGGCGGCGCCGGAGGGAACGGCTCCCCGCGCGTCAGCGATTCGAGCCCGCGCGGAGGGGCGGGCGAGGGCGCGTTCGGCGCGCTCGACGCGGGCGGCCAGGGCGGTGAGACCGGCTACGCACCTGCAGGCACGTGCGCGAAGGAAGACCGCCGCGGCGCGGGCGGCGGCGGCGGCCGCTTCGGCCCCGACGTGCGCTATCCCTGGAACGGAGCGCTCGTCCGCAGCCAGACGCTCGTCGGCATGGACGCCGAACGCGGCATCCTCGGTTCGTACGAGGGCACTGGAGCCGTGTCGCAGAGCGATCCGGCCCAGGGCGGCGCGCCCGGACCCGGTCCGTTCATCGACCTGGACGCCACCAACGACTTCTTCGGTGTCCTCCGGCATCCGGACGGCACCACGGTCCGAGGCGAGCTCGCGGGCCTATGGGCCGGCGCGGGCGGCGGCGGAGGTGGAGACGCTTCGACGACCAGCGTGTTCCCCATCACCCCTTTCCAGGGAGGCTCCGACGAGAAGGGCGCCGGAGGCGGCGGTGGCGGCGGCGGCGTCGAGATCCTCTCGCTCGGCGACATCGTGCTCGAGGCCGGTGGCCAGATCACCGCGGACGGTGGGAACGGCCAGGGCGGCGAGAACACCATCTTCTTCGACCGTGTCGGAGGCGGCTCGGGCGGCGGCTCCGGCGGTCACATCGTGCTCGCGAGCGCCGGCCGCGTCGAACTGCGCGCCGAGGCCTCGGACGCGAGCGCCCGGTCGTTCTACCAGGACGACCTCGGCGTCCTCGTCCACGAGAAGCGGCCGCTCCGTGCGCTGGGCGGCCAGGGCGGCGCAGGCCGGGAGAGCCGCTGCGGCGCCAATGAGGAGGGCGCCCAGTCGTGGGTGCGCGACTCGATCCCCACCGAGAACTTCGACGGCGACCCGACGATCCCACCCCAGAACGCCGCCGACCCGTTCGGCTATCTCGACTGGGCGCGGGTCTGCACGCTGCAGAACCACGCGGGCTGTGCGTCCGAGGGCGCGCCCGGCGAGACGTTTGGCGCCGGTGGCGACGGCGGCCCCGGCCTCATCCAGATCCACGTGCAGAACCCGACGACGGACATCGTGCTCGGCACGAAGGGCGGCGCGACGGGCGAATACGGTTCGGGCGGCGACCCGACCTTCGCGGCGGTCCCGCCGCCTCTCGGCTGGACGGGCCCGAACGATCCCCTGTCGGCTCCGGTGTCGCTCTTCGGAGCGCGGTCGGAGGCGGTGACGCGCTGGATTCCGCTGGGCCTCGCGCGGCCGATGAGCGCGGAAACGGTCGAGCTCCTCTTCGACGGCACGGACCCGGCGACCGGGACGGTGCGGCGCGACGGTGGCGCCGCGGCCGAGCTTGCGCCGCTCGTGGCGGAGACGGCGCTCGGAGCGGGCTCCAACGCGCCTTCGCTCGACGTCGCCGCGGCGCGCTTCACGTTCGCCAGCGTCACGGGCTTCGATCCGACGGGCATCTACCGTCGCAATCCGGCGCTGACGCGCGGGTTCGCGGTGCGCGTCCGCCCCGGTGGGCCGATGGACGAGCAGGTCGAGTTCGTCGTGCAGTCCGGTACGTACGATGAAGCGGCGGACGCGCTCCTCCTGACCGTCGACCCTCGCGGCGCAGCGCTCGCCGACGCTGCGGACGCTTTCGCGACACCGACGGTCGAGCTGGTTCCCTTCTTCGTGCGGCTCCTCAGCGACGGCGAGCTCGACGCGTACCCCGCCGGCTCGGAGGTGCGCGTGCTGTTCGACGCCGCGCGCGTCGATCCGTCGACAGGGAGCGCCAGCATCGATCCCGTGGACGTCTTCAGCGGCGGAGACCCGGCCGCGTTCACGCCCGACATCACCGACCTGTCGGGCGGCGACTGGGACCTCCTCCGGGTGCGCTTCGAGTTCCTGCTCGGCTCGCCGGACCCGGGTGCTCCTCGACCGGGCCTCGACTTCATCAGGATCCCCTACGCCTTCTGATCCGCCCCCGGCACGCACGCCATGCATCCCATAGCAGCCGGCTCGAGCGATTCCCGCGCAGCCCGGCTCGATTCCCCCCTTCAAACGCTCGTCCCATGAAAAGCCAACCCTTCGACCCCGCGTCCGTTGCTGCGATCGTCGCAGCCGCACTCCCACTCGCGCTGTCCTCGTGCAGCGACGGGTCCGGCACCGACTCGACCGCGCCGCCCTCCTCGGCGGAGTTCGAGCTCGCCTCGGTCAGCTTCGAGGACGGGGATACGCTGACGCTCAACCGGGCGATCGACCTCGTGTTCACGGCCGACATTGACCCGCTCTCCGTGTCGTCCACGACGATCCAGCTCACGGACGACTTCGGCTGGCCCGTCCTCGGCGCGTACACGCTCCCGAGCGCGCGCACGGTGCGGTTCGAGCCGGCGTGCTCCAGCGGTTTCGACACCGCGGAGGGCGGACTGCAGCCAGCGACCGGTTACACGCTGAGCGTCCCGTCGACCGCCGACGGCAACCTCGCGCTGGTCGACACCGCCGGGCGCGCGCTCTCCCTCGGGGCTGAGCTCGGATTCCGGACGCCCGACTCCGCGGACCCCGGCGTGCTCTTCGACGACCCCGTGGACGGTCCGCCCGGCGTGGTTGTCGCGGGGCTAGGCTCCGTCGCTGCGGCCAGCTACGTCGAGTTCACCGGCCAGGACGACGACGAAGACGGCGCACCGGACCGCTCGATCTTCACCTTCGACCCGGCGCTCGGCTCCGGCGTGATCGGCCGGGAGGTCCCCTTGAACCTGTACAGCGTCCCTGAATCGCGCTTCGCCTTCGTGCTGCGCTTCGACCAGCCGATCCAGGGCTCGCCCGACAACCTCGAGCGGGTGCGCCTCGAGCATCGCGATCCAGCGGTGTCCTTCGAGTGGCTCCCCCTGCCCGCGACCCGTTCGCTCGAGTCGAACTGCGCCGGGTCGGGCACGGCGCTGCGCCTCAATCCCCTCGGCGTCGTTCCGGGCGGCCACGAGCTGCGCGCGGTCCTGGACTCCGGGTTCTCCGACCTCATCGGCCAAGAGCTCGTGGCGCCCGTCGACGACATCGTGCGGGTGCGGATCGCCGACGCGATGCCGGGCGGACTGACGGACGAGATCCTCGAGTCCTTCGACGGGACGGAACTCCTCGATCCGAGCGCGGCGACGCTCTACCCGCAGGCGGAGTGGACGGAGAGCGGCCGCCTGGAGGCCGCCTTCGGCTTCGCAGGGACCGGCGGCCCCGGCGGCGACTTCGACTGGGTCATCACGGCGGGGAACGTCACGATCCTCAACACGGACGCGGACACGATCGTCGGCGGCCCCGGCGGAGTCCCCGTCGCCACGCAGCCGGTGATCGGTGGCGTCGTCAACGTGCGCAACCTCACGGTGGAGCAGGGCGCGACGCTGCTCGTCGTGGGCTCCCGCCCGCTCTCGATCCTCGCGACGGGCGAGGTCCGCGTGGCGGGCCGGATCAGCGTGGACGGGCAGGACGCGACCCCCGTCGCGAGCCTCGGCACGACGAACCAGCCCGAGCCCGGGTCCGTTGGGCGTGCGGGCGGCGGCAACGGCGGGACGGGTTCGCCCCGCGTCACCGCTTCGACGGAAAGAGGCGGCCCGGGCGAGGGGCCGTTCGGCGTCTTCGGCGCGGGCGGAGAAGGCGGCGAGACCGGCTTCGCACCCATCGGCGTCTGCGCCAAGGAGAACCGCCGCGGCGCGGGAGGCGGCGGCGGACGCTTCGGCCGCGACATCCTCTATCCGTGGAACGGGGCGCTCGTGCGCTGCCAGACCCTCGTCGGCATGGACGCGGAGCGCGGGATCGTGGGCTCGCTCGACGGCACGGGCGCCGTGAGCCAGAGCGGTCCGGCGATGGGCGGAGCCGTGGGCCCCACCCCCTTCGTCGACCTGGACGACGGCAATGACTTCTTCGGCCTCGTGCAGAGGAGCGATGGATCCACCGTCCGCGGTGAGCTCTCGACCGTCTGGGCAGGCGCGGGCGGCGGCGGCGGCGGCGACGCCTCCATCGCCTCGGTCTGGCCCATGACCCCGTTCTCCATCAGCGGGGACGAGAAGGGAGCGGGCGGCGGCGGCGGTGCTGGCGGCGTCGAGATCCTCGCTCTCGGCGACATCGTCCTCGAGACGACCGGGTCGATCACGGCCGACGGCGGCACGGGCAGCGGCGGAGAGAACACGATCTTCTTCGACCGCGTCGGAGGCGGCTCCGGCGGAGGCTCGGGGGGTCACATCGTCCTCGCGAGTGCCGCACGCGTCGTGCTGCAGGCCGAGGCGGACGACCCGAGCGTCGGAGCCCTCTACCAGGACGACCTCTTCGTCCTCGAGCATCAGAAACGCCCGCTCCGCGCGCTCGGCGGACAGGGGGGCTGCGGCCGCGAGAGCCGCTGCGGCGCCAACGAGGTGGGCGAGCAGGACTGGGCACGCGACTCCATCCCCATCGAGAACTTCGGCGGCGACCCCTCCATCCCGCCGCAGGACCCGACGGACGCGAACGGCATCCTCGACTGGGCGCGCCTCTGCACGCTGCAGAACCATGCCAGCTGCGCAACCGAAGGAGCGCCCGGCGAGACGTTCGGCGCCGGCGGCGACGGCGGTCCCGGACTCATCCAGATCCACGTGCAGGACCCGGGCACGGACATCGTCCTCGGTGCCCGCGGCGGTGCCTCGGGCGCGTACGGCGCCGGGGGCGATCCGACCTTTGCTGCGGCACCGCCGCCGCTCGGCTGGACGGGACCCGACGACCCGCTCGACGCACCGCTGCCGCTGTTCGGCGGCCGCTCCGAGGCCGTCACGCGCTGGATCCCGCTCGGGCTCGCGCGGCCGGACGGAGCGGACTCCGTCGAGATCCTCTTCGGTGGCACGGACCCGGCGACCGGACTCGTGCTGCGCGACGGCGGCGCGGCCGCGCCGCTCGCTCCGCTCGTGCCCCAGACGGCGCTCGACGCCGGAGCGGGCGCACCGTCGCTCGACGTCGCGTCCGCGGCGTTCACGTTCCCGGGCGCGGCGGCCCTCGACCCGACCGGCATCTACCGCCGCAACCCGGCGCTGACCCGCGGGTTCGCCGTGCGCGTCCGGCCGGAGGGCCCGTCGGACGACGCGGTCGAGTTCGTCGTGCAGTCCGGCTTCCACGACGCACAGGCAGGCTCCCTCGTCCTAACCGTCGACCCGCGCGGCTCCGAGCTCGAGGTCACGGCCGACGCGTTCATGTCTCCGACCGTCGAACTCGTGCCGTTCTTCGTTAGGCTGTTGAGCGACGGTGAGCTCGACGCGTACCCCGCCGGCTCCGAGGTGCGCGTGCTGTTCGACGCCGCGCGCATCGACCCGTCGACGGGCGGCGCCAGCATCGATCCCGTGGACGTCTTCAGCGGCGGAGACCCGGCCGCGTTCACGCCCGACATCACCGACCTGTCGGGCGGCGACTGGGACCTCCTCCGGGTGCGCTTCGAGTTCCTGCTTGGATCGTCGGACCCCGCCGCGCCGCGGCCGGGCCTCGACCTCTTCAAGGTCCACTACGGGTACTGAGGCGTTCGGGGCCCGGCCGAACGCGCCGGGCCCCGGTCGCGACGAGCGCCGCTCTGGGACTCCAAGCCCCCGAGCGGCGCTCTGTCGCGCCCATGGCGTCGCGACAGAGCGCCCGCGGCTGGCGAGCGCACCGCGGCGGCCGTAGTCTTCGACCATGCCCCACGCGGTCCCTTCCCTCACCTTCGCCGGCCTCCTCGCGAGCGCCGCGCCGGCCCTCGCACAGGGCCCCCTCCCGCCCCCAACGTTCCCGCCCCAGAACCCGATCACGGCCGAGAAGGCCGTCCTCGGCAAGGCGCTCTTCTGGGACGAGCAGCTCTCGAGCGACAACTCCGTCGCGTGCGGGACCTGTCACATCCCCGCCGCCGGCGGGTCCGACCCCAGGCTCGACCTGGCGAACCGGCACCCCGGTCTGGACGGTGTCTACGGCAACGAGGACGACCGCTTCGCGTCGGCCGGCGTCGTGCGCGCGGGAGCGGACGGTGCGCTGAAGGAGGACGCGCTCTTCGGATTCGAGCGCCAGGTCACGGGGCGGCACTCGCCGTCGATGATCGGCGCGTCGCTCTTCGACGAGCTCTTCTGGGACGGGCGCGCGAGCGGCACCTTCGTCGACCCCGAGTCGGGCGCCACGAGCATCCCGACCGGCGGCGCCCTCGAGTCGCAGTCGCTCGGCCCCATCCTCTCCTTCGTCGAGATGGCGGACGAGGGGCGCACCTGGGACGACGTCAAGACGAAGCTCGCGCGCGTGCAGCCGCTCGCGCTGGCGAGCGACATCACGCCGGACCTGGCCGCAGCGCTGAGCGCGGACCCGACCTACCCCGACCTCTTCGACAACGCGTTCGGGGATCCGACGATCACGGCCGAGCGCATCGCGTACGCGCTCGCGACGTACCAGCGCACGCTGCACCCCGACCAGACGCCGTGGGATCTGTTCCAGCAGGGCGTTCCGGGCGCGATGACCGGCGCGCAGATCCAGGGCTTCAACACGTTCATGAACCCGGGGCTCCAGTGCAGGACGTGCCACCCGCCCCCCGCCTTCACGGACGGCTCGTTCCGCAACCTCGGCCTGCGCGACATCGCAGAGGACAACGGTCGCCAGGCGGTGACCGGGCTCTTCTCGGACCGCGGCAAGTTCAAGGTGCCGTCGCTGCGCAACGTCGGGCTGCGGAGCCGCTTCTTCCACAACGGCGACCCGACGTGGCAGTCGCTGTTCCTCGCGATCTTCATCTACAACCAGGGCGTCGGCTTCTTCCCTGAGAACAACGACCCCGCGCTGTCGGGGATCTTCATGGCACCGGCGACGGCGTCGACGATCCTCAACTTCCTCTCGACGGCGCTCGACGACCCACGCGTCGCCAACGAGCTGCCGCCCTTCGACCGGCCGACGCTCGCTTCGGAGCGCGGAACCGCGGCGACGCTCGTCGGAGCTGCGCGCGCGGGCAGCGGCGGCTTCGAGCCGCGCATCGTCGCCGTGTCGCCGGCCTACGTCGGCGCGGGTGAGTTCCGCGTCGCGATGCACTCGGGGCTCGGCGGCGCAGACGCGGTGCTCGTGGCCACGACGGCGAACGGACCGGGTCTCGGGTCGATCGCCGGCGGCGCGACGCTCGCGCGTCCCGCGTCCCGCATCCTGGCGCGCGCGTCCCTCGCCGGCGTCGGCGCGGGCGCGGGGACCGCGACCTGGCGCGGTCAGCTCCCGGCCGACCCCGCGTTCTCGGGGACGACGCTCGACCTCCGCTGGCTCGTGCGCGACCCCGGCGCCGCGTCGAGCGTCGCCGCGACCGAGACGGCGCGGATGATCGTCTGGTGACGGTGCGGTCGGGCCCTCAGGCGTGCACGCCGGGGGCCTCCGCGCCGACCTTGTCGACCCACTCCTCGTACGTGCCGGGGTAGACCGACGGCGTGCCGCCCGAGAGGTCGAGCACGCGCGTCGCCAGCCCGCGCAGGAACGTGCGGTCGTGGCTGACGAACAGCATCGTGCCCTCGAACTTCGAGAGCGTCGTGACGAGCATCTCCTTCGTCACGAGGTCGAGGTGGTTCGTCGGCTCGTCCAGAACGAGGAAGTTGGGCGGGTCGTAGAGCATCCGCGCCAGGACGAGGCGCGAGCGCTCGCCGCCGGACAGGACCCGCACGGGCTTGTCGATGTCGTCGCCGGGGAAGTCGAACGAGCCTAGAAGGTTGCGCTTCGACGGCGTCGTGGCGGTCGGGAACGCGTCGTCGATCGTCTCCCACACCGTCTTGTCCGGGTCGAGGATCTCGAGCGACGACTGCGCGAAGTAGCCCATCTTCAGGCTCGCGCCGAGCCGCACGGCACCGCCATCCGCGTCGACCGCGCCCGCGATCAGCTTCAGGAGCGTCGACTTGCCCGCGCCGTTCACGCCCATGACGCACCAGCGCTCGCCGCGTTTGAGCTCGAGGTCGAGGCCTTGGTAGACGACGTGATCTCCGTAGCGCTTCTCGACACCGGCGAGCGTCGCGACGTCGTTGCCGGAGCGCGGCGCCTCGCCGAGGCGGAACGGCACCAGCACGCGCTTCTTGGGCGGCTCGAGGCGCTCGATCTTCTCGAGCTTCTTGGCGCGCGACTGCACCTGCGCCGCCTTCGCCGCGTGCTTCTCGAAGCGCTCGATGAAGCGCTCCTCCTTCTCGAGCATCTTCTGCTGACGCGCGAACGAGGCCTCCTGCTGCTTCGCGCGGACGGCGCGCTGCGCGTCGTAGAAGTCGTAGTCGCCCGAGTAGCTCACCAGCTCGCCGCCGTCGATCTCGACGATCCGGCGCACGACACGATTCATGAAGTCGCGGTCGTGGCATGTCATGAGGAGCGTCGCCTCCGTGGCCTGCAGGAACGACTCGAGCCACAGGATCGACTCGATGTCGAGGTGGTTGGTGGGCTCGTCGAGGAGCAGCACGTTGGGCTGGCCGATCAGCACGCGCGCGATCGACACGCGCATGCGCCAGCCGCCCGAGAGCGCCGACATCGGGCCGTCGATCTGCTCGGCGCGAAAGCCGAGGCCGGCGAGCACCTCGTGCGCCAGCGGGACGAGCTCGTAGCCGCCGAGCTGCGCGTACTCGCCCTGGACCTCCCCGAAACGCTCGAGGATCTCGTCCATGCGGTCCTCCTGCTCCGGATCGGCCATCGCCGCCTCGAGCTCGGCGACCTCGACGTGGAGTTCACCGAGGCGCCCGCTGCCGGCGATCGCCTCGTCGAGGACGGAGCGGTCGCCGCCGTCCGCCGCGTCCTGGCGGAAGTAGCCGATGCGGACCGCGCGCGGGACGGTGACCTGGCCCGAGTCGGGCGCGTCCTCGCCCACGATCATCCGGAAGAGCGTCGACTTTCCGGCGCCGTTGGGACCGACGAGGCCGACGCGGTCCCCCGGGTCGAGCTGGAGGGACGCGTCGGTGAGGAGCGCCTGGCGCCCGAACGACTTGGAGACGGCTGCGAGGGAGATCACGGGCGCATGGTAGCGGCCGCGATCCGCGGCGGAGGACCCTGCAGCGGAGGACCCGGCGGCCCGGCGCGGCGGACTCGCTCGCGGACGACTAGCCCTTGGACGAGGTCTCGCCCTTCTTCTGGTCGCCCTTCGCCTTCTCGGAGTCCCCCTTCGAGCCCGCCGCCGGGGCACTGCCCTTCTTCGGCTCGGCGGCCTCGCCGCGCTTCTTCGCGGCGGCCGCGTCGACCGCGGCGATGTACGGGAGCGGGTTGCGCATCACCTCCTTCGCGCAGGCCTTGCAGCACGTTTTGATCGCGCGCCCGGCGACGACCGTCGTCTTCGAGGTGTCGTCGATCGGCGCGTCGTCGGAGACCGGGCAGACGTCCAGCGGGTACGCGCCCTCGACGGCCGCCGCCGCCACGACGAGCTCGTTCAGCTTGCCTGCGTACTTGGCGGGGTCCTTCTTCACGCGCGCCGCGCACTTGTCGCAGCAGACGCGGAACAGGCGATTGCCCACGATGAGCTCTTTGCCCGTGAACTTGCCGGCGTCGTCGTAGAGCGGCGTGCCGGCGATCACGCACTCGTCCGTCGGGTAGATCGGCGCCTGCTGGGCGGTCAGCGCCTTGTCGACCTTCGCGAGCCAGCGCGCGGGGTCCTTCTCGACGGCGGCGGCGCAGCCCTTGCAGCAGAACTTGAGCTCGCGCCCGTGCATCCACTGGGTCTGCGGCGTGCCCTTGACGTCGATCGGCCGGCCGGAGGCGGCGCAGGTCTCGAGCGTGTACGGCTCGCCGCGCCACGGACCCTCGGCGTCCTTCGCGGCGGCGGACTTCTGGCCCTTCGCCTTCCCCGCGGCGTCCTTCTCCGGCGTCTGCTCCTTCTTCTCCTGCGCCGCCGTCGTCGCGGCGTCCGCCGCTGCGGAGGTCGCGCGAGCGCCCGGGACGAGCGCCCAGGCGACGAGGAAGAGAGCGAGGGAGGCCAGGAAGGTCCGGTGCTTGGGGCGGTTCTGCATGGGGACCAAGGTAGCGGCGGGGCTCCGGACCGTGAAGCCGCGCCGGGGCGCGCGCGGCGCCCCGTATTCTCTGGGGTCCGATGACTTCCCCTCCGGACCCCATCCAGCCGCTCCGTGAGGCGCTCGCAGCCTCCCCCGACAACGTCCCCCTCCGCCGCCATCTGGCCGACACGCTCCGTGCCCACGGGCGCTTCGACGAGGCCGTGGCGGAGTACAAGGAGCTGCTCGGCACGGCGCCGAGCGACGATGTGCGCCTGTGCCTCGCCGCGACCTACCTCGACGCCGGCAAGGCGTCGCACGCGGCCGTCCTCGTCGAGCTCGTGACGGGTCGCGCGGACGCGCCCGCGGCCGCCTGGGCGCTGCTCGCACGGGTCCGGTTGGCGGAACGCGATCCCGCGGGCGCCGCGTCCGCGTTCGGCCGCGCGGTCGACCTCGACCCGGCGCTCGCGTCGTCGCCGCTCGCCACCGACCTCGGCTTCCACGCCGTGCGCACGGAGGACTCGGGGGACACGGACGCGGCTTCGCCAGAGGAGATCGAGTGGGACGACGACGACGAACATAGGCGCGCCCGCGCGCGCGCCGGCGGCCCGGACGAGCCCCACGAGGGCGACGGCCGCGTGACGGACGCCGACTTCGAGCGCCCGCTGATCTCGTTCGCGGACGTCGGAGGCATGGACGACGTCAAGGAGGAGATCTCCATCAAGGTCGTCCAGCCACTCGCGCACCCCGAGCTCTTCGCGGCCTACGGCAAGACCGCGGGCGGCGGTGTCCTCATGTACGGGCCGCCGGGCTGCGGCAAGACGCACATCGCGCGCGCGACGGCGGGCGAGGCGCGCGCCGCGTTCATCAGCGTGGGTATCCACGAGGTGCTCGACATGTACATCGGGGCGTCCGAGCAGAACCTGCACCGGCTGTTCGACGAGGCGCGCCGCCGCGCGCCGTGCGTGCTCTTCTTCGACGAGGTCGACGCGCTCGGCGCCAAGCGCGCGGACGCGGCGAGCTCGAGCTCGCGCCAGATCATCAATCAGTTCCTCGCGGAACTCGACGGCGTCGACGCGTCCAACGACGGAATGCTCGTGCTCGCCGCGACGAACGCGCCCTGGCACCTCGACGCGGCGTTCCGCCGGCCCGGCCGCTTCGACCGGCTGGTGTTCGTGCCTCCGCCCGACGCATCGGCCCGCGCCGCGATCCTCGAGGTCCTCCTGGCGGACAAGCCGATCGACGGGATCGAGCTCGCGAAGCTCGCCAAGCGGACGAAGGACTTCTCGGGCGCCGACCTCGCCGGCCTCGTGGAGACCGCGGTCGAGTCGAAGCTGCGCGAGGCGATGAAGACGGGCCGTCCGTCGCCGCTGACGACCAAGGATCTCGTCGCGGCCGCCAAGCGCGTCAGGCCGACGACCGCGGAGTGGTTCGGCACCGCCAAGAACCACGTCCAGTTCGCGAACCAGTCCGGTCAGTACGACGACGTCGCGCGCTACCTCGGGATGCGTGGGAGCCGAGGGGGTGACGCGTGAGCGACCGCCGCTTCGGGCGCGGGGTCCAGCTGCTCCAGCTCGGCCGCAGCAAGGACGCCGTCGCGGAGTTCGAAGCCGTCCTCGCCGAACATCCGTCCGACGCGCGCGCGCACGCCTTCCGCGCGCTGTCGCTCGCCGACCTCGACGAGCTGGACGAGGCGCTCGAGTCCGCGCAGCGCGCGACCGGCGAAGCGCCCGACTGGGACTTCGCGCACCGCGCGTACGCGCAGGTGCTGCTCCTGAAGAGACGCGCGAAGGCCGCGCTCGCCGCCGCCGAGGACGCCGTGTCCATCGACCCGGAGGAGCCCGAGAACCACGCGCTCGTCGCCAGCGCGCACCTGGCCCGCAGCCGCTGGCGGAGCGCGGCCGACGCCGCCGACCTCGGGCTCGCGCTCGACCCGGAGCACGGACCGCTGCTCAATCTCCGCGCGACGGCGCTCAGGATGCTGGGCGCGTCGGACGGCGCCGAGGACGCGCTCGAGACGGCGCTCGCCGACGACCCGGAGAACGCATGGACGCTCCAGAACCTCGGCTGGGTCCGGCTGGAGGAGGGCGACGCCGCGGAGGCCGCGCGGCTCTTCCGCGAAGCGCTGCGGCTCGACCCCGAGAGCGGCGAGGCGCGCGAGGGCCTCGGGACCGCGCTGAAGGCGAGCATGCCGCTCTTCGCGCCGCTCCTCGCGTGGCAGATGCTGTGCGCGCGGCTCTCGGGCGGGAAGGGACTCGCGCTCGTCCTCGGGTTCTGGTTCCTGAACCGCGCGGTCCAGGCGTCGTCCCTGGGCGGCACGGCGGTCGGCACGACGCTGCTCGTCCTCTACCTGTCGTTCGCCTGGATGAGCTGGGCGGGCAACGCGCTCTACGACGTGGCGCTGCTCGCGCGCGCGGACACCCGCGCGGTCCTCGAGCGCCGCGAGCGCGTCTCTGCGCTCGGGGTCGCGGCGCTGCTGGCGCTGGCGATCGTCGCTGTCGTCGAGGCGTTCGCGCTCGAGCGGTCCGAGCTCGCCGACGTGTCGATGCCGTTCCTGTACGCGGCCGGAGCGCTGGCCGCGGCCGCGATCCCGGCCGCAGGCTGGTCGCCGCTGCCGAACGGCAAGGCGCGCGCGACCGGCGCGACGATCGCGGTCGTGGCTTCGGGCCTGGCGCTCGCCGTGCTCGCCCTCGCGCACATCTGGTACCAGCAGGTCGGTGCTGTCGAAGAACAGCTCGTGCTCGGAGTCGGACTCGTCGAGGGTGTCGCGGAGCCCGTCGAGTTGCGCTCGGCCGAGTTCGGCGCCGAGGCCCTACGGCGCGCCGAGGCAGCGCGCACGACGTACGACCGACTCGTCTCCGCGGCCGGCCTGTCCTTCCTCCTCTCGGTCGGCGCGAGCTGGGCGCTGCTCGCACTGGGCTTCGTCCCCGAGCGGGTCGGCACGCGGCGCCGCAGGCCGCGCACCTGATCGCCGTCGGCGACGGTCGTGGCGCGCCCTCGAGCGAAGGTGCGACGCACCGAGCGCCGAAAGCCGCGCGCTCGGGACGCGACCGACGCAGAGCGGGGACCCGCGGCGTCGCCGCGGGTCCCCGCTCGGCCGGTCGCGCTGGACCGGGTCGTATGCGCCCGCCGGGCGGGCCGCGCTAGCCAGCGACGTCCTCGCCGCGCTCCTTGGCGATCTCCTTCTCGCGCGCGATGCGCTCGCGCTCCTTCGCCGCGGCGCGGCGCTGCGCGAGCGGAAGCGGGCTGAGGAGCATCGTCATGCGGCGGCCCTGGAGACGCGCCTGCATCTCGATCTTCGAGATGTCATTGAGGTCGGTCGAGACCTGCTTCATCACGGTGTAGCCGTGCTCGGGGTGCGCCATCTGGCGCCCCTTGAAGAGGCACACGACGAGCACCTTGTGCCCCTCGTCGAGGAACTTGCGTCCGTCCTCGAGACGGTACGAGAGGTCGTGCACGGAGATCGCCGGGCGCACCCGGAGCTCCTTCATGCCCGACTTCTGCTTCGACGCGCCCTTGTCCTTCTTGCTCTTCTTGGACTGCTCGTAGTTGAACTTGCCCCAGTCGAGGATCTTGCACACCGGCGGACGCGCGGTCGGTGCCACCTCGACGAGGTCGAGGCCCGCGTTCTGGGCGCGCTGGAGCGCGTCCTTCGTTGCTACGACTCCGGCCTGGTCGCCGTTCTCGTCGATCAATCGCACCTCGGGAACGCGGATCCGTCGGTTGCGTCGGAAGTTCTGGGTGGCCAAGAAGGGTTCTCTGAGGGTCCTCTTCGGAGGTCTGGAAGCGAGTGGCGGGCGCGCGCGGAGCGCTCCCGGCCGGTGGGTGCGGCGGAATGGCCGCGTCGATGAACATAGGCGCTCAGCGGGCTTTCGGCCAGGAAAGCCGCCGGGCTGGAATGGGTTCGAGGACGGGCTGCGGGTGGACTCAGCCCTGCGGCGTGTCCGGCAGGCCCTCGTGCGCGATGAAGAGCTCCTTCATCTGGTGCGGGTCGACGGTCGAGGGGGCCTCACACATGAGGTCGGACGCCGTCGCCGTCTTCGGGAACGCGACCACGTCGCGGATGGACTCCATGCCGAGGGTGAGGGCGACGATCCGGTCGAGGCCGACCGCGAACCCGCCGTGGGGCGGCGGCCCGTACGAAAGCGCTTCGAGCAGGAAGCCGAACTTCAGCTTCTGCTCGTCCTCGGACAGGCCGAGCAGCTCGAACACGCGTTCCTGGGTGTCCTGGCGGTGGATCCGGATGGAGCCCGAGCCGAGCTCCCAGCCGTTGAGCACGAGGTCGTACGCGCGGCTCTCCATCGCGCCGGGGTCGCCCTCCATCGCCCAGTCGGCGGGCGCCGTGAACGGGTGGTGCAGGCTGACCCAGCGGGGGTCGGAGCCGTCGTTCGGCTCGGCGTCCCACTCGAACATCGGGAAGCGGGTGACCCAGAGGAAGTTCCAGGGGCCGCTGCCGCCGGCGTCGGCACCGTCCGTCTCGGGGACGAAGTTGAGCTCCTTGGCGACATGCAGGCGGAGCGCGCCGAGCGAGCGCCAGACCGTGGACTCATCGCCCGCGACGAGGACGACCATGTCGCCGTCCTTGGCCCCCATCACCTCGCGCAGCTTGTCGCCGGACGCGCCCTGGCAGAACTTGACGATCGAGCCGCCCGCTCCGCCCTCGACGCCCGGCTTCCACCAGGCGAGTCCGCCCGCGCCGTAGGTCTTGACGACCTCCTCGAGCTTCTTGACGTTGCCCCGGCTGATCGAGTCGCCGCCGCCCGCGATCTGCAGGCCCATCACGCGGCCGCCGCCGGCGAGCACCTTCTCGAAGACGCCGAAGCCCGACACGGCGACCCAGTCGGCCGCGTCGATGAGCTTCATGTCGAAGCGCGTGTCCGGCTTGTCGGAGCCGTACTGCTCCATCGCCTCGTGCCACGTCAGGCGCGGGAACGGGGTCGGGATGTCGACCCCCATCGCGTCCTTGAACGTGTCGCGCATGATCCCTTCCCACGCGGCGAAGACGTCCTCCTCCTCGACGAAGGACATCTCCATGTCGAGCTGCGTGAACTCGGGCTGGCGGTCCGCGCGCAGGTCCTCGTCGCGGAAGCAGCGCGCCACCTGGAAGTAGCGGTCCATGCCCGCCACCATCAGGATCTGCTTGAAGATCTGCGGGCTCTGCGGGAGCGCGTAGAACTCGCCACCGTGCACGCGGCTCGGAACGAGGTAGTCGCGCGCGCCCTCAGGTGTCGCCTTGGTGAGAATCGGGGTCTCGACCTCGGCGAACTCGCGCGCGAGGAACGCGTTGCGCATCGCGCCGATGAAGCGGCTGCGGTGCATGAGCGCCCGCTGCATGTCGGGGCGCCGGATGTCGAGGTAGCGGTACTTGAGCCGCAGCTCGACCGCGGTGTCGGAGCCCTCCTCGATCTCGAACGGCGGCGTGAGCGAGGAGCTGAGCTTCTCGATCGACTCCGCGCGGAGCTCGATCTGACCCGTGGGGAGCGCGTCGTTGGGGGCCTCGCGCACGGCCACCGTACCGACGACGGACACGCAGTCCTCGCGGCTCAGCTTGGCGGACGCGTCGAGGTCCTCGGGCAGGATCACCTGCGTGATCCCGTAGCGGTCCCTGAGGTCGACGAAGTAGATCCCGCCCAGGTTGCGGCGGCTCGCGACCCACCCGTTGAGCACGACGCGCTCGCCGGCGTGGCCTTCTCGCAGCTCGCCGCACGTGTGCGTGCGGCGCCAGCTCGACGCTTGCGTCATCGGAGGTCTCCGGTGGGCCGGCCGGCCCGCATCAGCGGCGCTTGGCCGCCAGCTTCTGGCGCATCAGCGAGCGGTGGAGCGCCGCCCGTGCACGAAGGAGGTCGACGTTCTCGCCCTCGTTCGACTGGAACTCGTCGAGTCGCTTCCGGGCGCGCTCGGACGCGCGCGTCGCGCGCTCGACGTCGATCTCCGAGATCGGCTCGGAGACGTCGGTCACGACGCGCACGACGTTGTCGCGCACCTCGGCGAAGCCGCCGGACACGAACAGGTGATCCTCACCACCCGACGCGTCCTTGTAGCTGAGCTCGCCGAGGCCGACCGCGGCGACCATCGGCGCGTGGTTCTCCAGCACGCCGACGGAGCCGTCGATGGTCGGGAACGACACGCTCGAGGCCTCCGCGTCGAGGAGGACGCGGTCGGGCGTGATGATGCGGAGCGTGAGGCTCATGGCTTCAGGGAACGGGTGGGATCAGCCCTCGGCGGCCATCTTGGCGCCCTTCTCGACGGCGGCGTCGATGCTGGCGACCATGTAGAAGGCGTCCTCGGGGAGCTCGTCGTGCTTGCCGTCGAGGATCTCGCGGAACGAGCGGACCGTGTCCTCGCGCGGAACGAAGACGCCGGGCATGCCCGTGAACTGCTCGGCGACGAAGAACGGCTGAGCGAGGAACTTCTGGATGCGGCGCGCGCGGTGCACGACCAGCTTGTCCTCGTCCGAGAGCTCCTCGACGCCGAGGATCGCGATGATGTCGCGCAGGTCGGCGTAGCGCTGGAGCGTCTGCTGCACCTGGCGCGCGGTGTTGTAGTGGTCCTCACCGACGACCTGCGGGTCGAGCATCCGCGACGTCGACTTGAGCGGGTCGACCGCGGGGTAGATGCCGAGCTCGGAGATCGCGCGGTCGAGGATGATCGTCGAGTCCAGGTGCGCGAAAGTCGCGACCGGAGCCGGGTCCGTGATGTCGTCCGCGGGGACGTACACGGCCTGCATCGAGGTCACCGAGCCGTCCTTGGTCGTCGTGATGCGCTCCTGCAGCGCGCCCATCTCGGACGCCATCGTGGGCTGGTAACCCACCGCGGAGGGCATGCGGCCGAGGAGCGCCGACACCTCGGAGCCCGCCTGGACGAAGCGGAAGATGTTGTCGACGAAGAGGAGCACGTCCTGCCCCTTCTCCTCGCGGAAGTACTCGGCCATCGTGAGGCCGGTCAGCGCGACGCGGAGACGGGCGCCCGGCGGCTCGTTCATCTGACCGAACACGAGCACGGCGTTGTCGATGACCGACGCCTCGCCGCCGTCCGGAAGGCTGTACTTCGCCTCGCTCATCTCGAGCCAGAGGTCGTTGCCCTCGCGCGTGCGCTCGCCGACGCCGGCGAACACCGAGAAGCCGCCCTTCTCGACCGCCGTGATCCGGATCAGCTCCTGGATGAGCACCGTCTTGCCGACGCCCGCACCGCCGAAGAGGCCGATCTTGCCGCCCTTCGCGAACGGGCAGAGCAGGTCGACGACTTTGATGCCGGTCTCGAAGATCTCGGCGACGGCTTCCTGCTCGTCGAACTTCGGGGCCTCGCGGTGGATCGGCCACTCCGTGCCGGACTCCATCTCGCCGCGGGCGACCGTGTCGAGCGGCTTGCCGAGGGTGTTGAAGATCCGGCCCTTGGTGTGGGAGCCGACCGGGACCGAGATCGGCGCGCCGGTGTCGATGGCTTCCATACCGCGGCGGCAGCCGTCGGTCGTCGCCATCGCGACGCAGCGGACGACGTCGTCACCGAGGTGCTGAGCGACCTCGAGGGTCAGGTCGATGCCGGCGGCGTCGTCCTTGACCTCGATCGAGTTGTAGATCGCGGGCAGGTGCCCGGAGGGGAAGCGGACGTCGACGACCGGGCCGAAGATCTGGGAGATCGCGCCCTTGGTTCCGGCGGAGGTTGCGCTGCTCATGGGAGGGGGAGTCGGTTCTGGTGTTCGGGTGCAGGAAGGATCAGTCGCAGGTGCGGGTCACTGGTCGGCGGTCACTTGACGGCCTCGGACCCGCCGACGATGTCGAGCAGCTCCTTCGTGATGCCTTCCTGGCGCTTGCGGTTGTAGACGGCCTTGAGCTCCTTCTGCATGTCGGAGGCGGCGTCCGTCGCGTTCTTCATCGCGAACCTGCGGCTCGCGTACTCGCTGGTGAGGGCCTCAAGCAGGCCGTTGTAGATGCGGGTCTCGAGGTACCGCGGAACGAGGCGCTCGAAGATGCTCTCCGCGTCCGGCTCGAGGATCACGTCCGCCGCGCCGGTGCCCTCGCCCGCGTCACCGAACGCGTCCGGCGTGAGCGGGAGGAACGGCAGCACGTCCGGGCGGTACTTCACCATCGACTCGAAGCTGGTGAAGGCGAGATGCACGTCGCGGTACGCGCCGGACTCGAACTCCTCGACGAGCATCCGACCGGTGAGGGCCGCGTTGCGGTAGTCGATCTCCTCCATCGGCGGGTCGGTGATGAACCGCTTGACGTTGAAGCCGCGCTTCTTCGCGTACTGCGCGCCCTTGCGTCCGTAGACGAAGAAGTCGCAGCCCTCGTGGCCGCCGCGCTCGGAGAGCCAGGCCTCCAGGCGCCGGAAGAGGTTCGTGTTGTACGCGCCGCAGAGCCCGCGGTCGGACGAGATGAGCAGCACCAGGGTGCGGTCGCCCGCGCCCGGCTGGAACAGCGGCTCGTCGGCGACGGAGTCCCCCAGCATGGCGGAGAGACGCGCGACGAGGCCGGCGATCTCCTGGCTGTAGGGACGCGACGCGACGGCGCGATCCTGGAAGCGACGGAGCTTGGTCGAGGCGACCATCTCCATCGCTCGCGTGATCTGCTTGATGTTGCCGACGGATTTGATCCGAAGGCGGAGTTCCTTGATGCCGGCCATGGTGAGCTCGTGCGGGGGTGCGCGTGCGGGCGTGAGCCCGTCAGGCGAGCTGGGCCTTGACGGCCTCGGCGGCCGCCTTGAGCTGGTCCTTGACCTCGGCCGGGATGTCCTTCTTCGCGTCGCGGATCGCCTGGGCGGCATCCGGATGCGTCTCGTGCATGTACGCGAGGTACTGCTTCTCGAACTCTCCGACCTTGTCGACCGGGAGATCGTCGAGCGCGCCCGACGTGCCTGCGAAGATGATCATGACCTGGTCGGCCACCTCGAACGGGCTGTACTGGCCCTGCTTGAGGATCTCGACGAGGCGCTCACCGCGCGTCAGCTTGCGCTGCGTCGCCGGATCGAGGTCCGAGCCGAACTGGGCGAAGGCCTGGAGCTCGCGGTACTGCGCGAGGTCGAGGCGGAGCGAGCCCGCGGTCTTCTTCATCGGCGGGATCTGCGCCGCGCCGCCGACGCGCGACACCGAGATGCCCGCGTTCACGGCGGGTCGGATGCCCGCATTGAAGAGGTTGCCCTCGAGGAAGATCTGGCCGTCGGTGATCGAGATCACGTTCGTCGGGATGTACGCCGAAACGTCGCCTTCCTGGGTCTCGACGACCGGGAGCGCGGTGAGCGTTCCGCCGCCGGCCTCGTAGCGCGGGTTGATCTCGGGCGCGTTGTCGGCGAGCTTCGCGGCGCGCTCGAGGAGGCGGCTGTGCAGGTTGAACACGTCGCCCGGGAACGCCTCGCGGCCCGGCGGGCGGCGCAGCAGCAGCATGACCTGGCGGTACGCGAGCGCCTGCTTGTAGAGGTCGTCGTAGAAGATGACGACGTGGCGGCCGGCGTCGCGGAAGCGCTCGCCCATCGCGCAGCCCGCGTAGCACGCGAGGTACTGCATCGAGGCCTCGTCGATCGCCGACGCGGAGACGACGATCGAGTACTTCATCGCGCCCTCCGCCTCGAGGCGGCGGACGATGTCGACGACCGTGGACTGCTTCTGGCCGACCGCGACGTAGATGCAGATGACCTGCTCGGGGTTCGACGGGTCGCCCCCACCGGTGGTCTTCTGGCTGAGGATCGTGTCGGTGAGCAGCGCGGTCTTGCCGGTCTGGCGGTCACCGATGATGAGCTCGCGCTGGCCGCGGCCGATCGGGATCATGGCGTCGATCGCCTTGATGCCGGTCTGCATCGGCTGGTCGACGGGCTGGCGCTCGACGACCGAGGGCGCGGGCTGCTCGATCGGGCGCAGGTCGGCCTCGGTGGTCCCGAGCGGGCCCTTGCCGTCGACCGGGTCGCCGAGCGCGTTGACCACGCGGCCCAGGAGCTTGTCGCCGGTCGGGACCGAGATGATCCGGCCGGTGCCGCGCACCTGCTGGCCTTCCTTGACCTCGGTGGCCGAGCCCAGGAGAACGCAGCCGACGTTGTCCTCCTCGAGGTTGAGCGCGACGCCGCGGACGCCGCCCTCGAACTCGAGCAGCTCGTTCATGACGCAGTCGTCGAGGCCGTACACGCGGGCGACGCCGTCGCCGACGCTCAGCACGGTGCCGACGGTCTGCATGCCGCTGTCTTGGCTGAACCCCTCGATCTCCTTCTCGAGGATCGAGGTCACTTCTGCGGGGCGGAGGTCCATGGTTCTCGGTGTGCCCGGGTGGGCTCTGGGGCTGCCGTCGTGCCGCTACGCGGCGAGGTTCGGGGACGGCGGTGGATGTGTTCGGGGTCGGGGGAGGGAGCGTGCGCCGTCAGCTCGGGAGCGGCGCGGTCAGGAGCTTCTCGCGCAGGGCGTCGAAGCGGCCCTTGACCGTGGCGTCGAAGAGGCGCGCGCCGACGACGACGCGGACGCCGGCGACGAGCTCCGGTCGGATCGTCTGGGACAGGATCACGGTCTTGCCGATGCGCCCGCCGATCGAGTTCGCGAGCGCCTGGACGTCGTCCTCGGAGAGCTCGCGCGGCGTCTCGACGACGCCCTCGATCTTCCCGGTCTCGGCGTAGACCTTGCGCTTGAAGGCGTCACCGATGTGGCGCAGCACTTCTTGACGGCGCTTCTGGAAGAGGAGCTGGACGAAGTTCTTCGTCTTCGGGTGCAGCTCGCCCAGCAGCGGCGAGATCTTCGCCTCGCGGTCGGCCTGGGCGATGCCGCTGCCGAAGAGGAACGCCGCGACCGCCGGCGGCGCGACCTCGCGCTGCAGACGCGCGGTGTCGTGCTGGACCTCGTCGAGCGCGTCCGCCTTCTTCGCGATCTCGAAGAGGGCGTCGGCCCAGCGGGTCGTGACCGGGTCGAGGATCACTGGCCGCCTCCGGTGGACGCGACGATCTCCTGCACGAGCTTCTTGTCGTCGTCGGAGCCGACGTTGCGGCCGACGACCTGCGACGCCGCCTTCAGCGAGAGGTCGACGACCTCCTCGCGGATCTGGGCGACGGCCTTGTCGCGCTCGGCGGTGATCTGGGCGCGGGCGCTCTGGATCATCGCCTCGGCCTCCTTCTTGGCGCCCTCGACGATGTCGCGCTCGCGGACCTCGGCGCGCTGCGTCGCGGCCGCGATGAGCTTCTTCGCCTCGGCGTTCGCGTTGCCGAGGGCGACCTCGACCTCCGCGCGGCTCTTCTCGGCGGCCTCGGACGCCTCGCGGGCGGCGTGGACGGCCTCGTTCGCCTTCGAGTCGCGCTCGAGCAGCGCGACGGTGATCGGACCGAACACGAACTTCCACATGAGCGGGAGCGACAGTCCGAAGATGAGCAGCGTCCAGACGAAGTTGCCCAGGCCGTTCGGGTCGAAGATGTCGAACCCGCCCTCGGCGGCGAGGACGGCGACGGTGCTGGGGCTCAGCGCAGGGGTCAGCATGGCGGGGTCGGGTCGATCGGTGTGCGAGCCGCTCGGCGCGCCGTGGCGCGGGTCGGTGGGCTCGGGCGGAGCGTTGGAGTTGCGGCCCGCTCCGGGGCCGTGGCGTGGATGGCCGAGGCGTTCACGGCCGTGGCGCGGCGAGCGCCGGGTGGGGTGTCCTGCGCGGACGGAGGCGGGGAGCCCCCGCCCGCACTGGCACGCCGAGCCTCACGGTGTGCGCCTCGACCGCGCGAAGGATCGCGCGGGCGCCAGGCGCCCTCCGTGGAGGGCAGCCGGCGTCAGCCGTTCGCGATGAGCAGCGTGACGACGACGGCGAACAGCGCAACACCCTCGATGAACGCCGCGAGGATGATCGCGATGCCGCGGATCTTGCCGTCGGCCTCGGGCTGACGGGCGATGCCCTCGGCAGCGGCGCCACCGAGGCGGCCGATGCCCATGCCCGCGCCGATGGCGGCGAGGCCCGCGCCAATGCCGGCTCCGGCCTTGGCGATGTCGAGAGCGGCCTTCGCGCCCTCTTGGGCGGCTTCCTGAACGACAGGGTTGATCATGACTGTCGAGTGTCGTGAATCGTTGGGTGCCCGCGAGCGGGCAGGGTCTGGGGAGCGACGCGTCGCCGTGGCCCCGAATGGGGTCGCGGCTCGGAGCCGGATGAGTGGGGTGAAGCGGTGAGGCTTCGGCGTGTGGAGCGCGTCTCGCACCGGCCGTGGCCGGATGCGGGGCGAACCCCGGGGGTCTCCGCGCCGATCAGTGCTCCGGGTGGACCGAAGCGCCGATGAACAGCGAGGAGAGGAGCGTGAAGATGTAGGCCTGCACCATCGCGACGAACGCCTCGATGATCATGATGAAGACCGCGAAGCCGACCCAGAGAGGGCTCAGCGTGGTGCCGACGCCGCGGCCGAAGGAGCCGACGAAGAAGAACACGAGCGCGAGGAAGCTGAGCACGACAAGGTGCCCGCCCGTGATCGTCGCGAAGAGTCGAATCATCAGCGCGACCGGCTTGATGAATAGACCCGCGATCTCGATCACGAACATCAGCGGCCACATGAAGAGCGGCACGTGCGGGACGAGGTTCTTGAAGAACGCGATCGGTCCCTGCGCGATCATCCCGCCGGCGATCATGAGGATGAACGTGATCAGCGCGAGCGCGCCCGTCACGAAGATGCTCGTCGTCGGCGTGACGGAGCCCGGCACGAGCCCCATCAGGTTCATGGACAAGATGAAGAAGAACGTGAACATCATCATGGGGAGGAACTTGTCGGAGGTCTCCTTCCCCATGGCCGGCTCGACGAGCTCGTCGCGGACCCACTGACAGAAACCCGCCATCAGCCGCGTGACGACGTCGCCCTTGCCCGTGCGCAGATAGCTCGGAACCCCGCTCATGCCGATGAAGATCAGCAGCAGCGCGGCGAGCTGGAAGATCTGCATGTTGTAGAGCACGAGGTGGTTCTTCTCCTCGTCCGGGTGCCCGTCGAACGCCGACAGGAATCCCGGGAGCGGAACGGAGACGAGCGGGTCGACCGCGGCGTGTCCGTCGTGCGCGTGGTCGTCCCCCTCGTGCGCGTGGTCGCCATCGCCGTGGCCTCCATCGCCATGGTCACCGTGCCCGTGCGCAGCCACCAGCGGCGCCGGGACGACGTGGTGGTAGAGCATCGTGAAGACGCTCGCCGGCTCCTCGAGCGTCTGATTGCCGTCCTCGTCGGTCACCATCGTGACCGTGTGGTGCGGCGAATGCTGGAAGGCCAGGTAGCAGGCGCCGACCACGATGGCCAGCATCACGAGCGGGCGGAAGATGCTCACGACGCGCTCTCCAGCGCATCGCTGGAGCCTTGGGGCTGAAGAGGATCGCCCGAACGCGAGCCCTGGTCCGCCGAGCCCGGCGCGCGGCCGGCCTCCATGGCGTCGAGGGCGATCTCGTTCGAGAGGTGGAGGTTGTCGAGGACACCGGCGCCGACGACGACGAGAACGGTGAACGCGTACGCGATCACGTAGCTCGTGGGGTCGGCGAGTTCGGCGGCCCGCGGAACGAAGCTGAGTGCTCCCCAGGGCAGGACCGCACCGGCCGCCTTCGCGCCGAACCCGACGACCAGCGCCTGAAAGGCGGCCTGGGTGTCGACCCGGAGCGCCGCGCGCACGAGCGAGTGCGCGAGGAGCCCAACGCCCGCTCCGATCACGACGCCGAGTATCACGCCGGCGGCGGAACGCCCCATCCCGAGGAGTCCGTCCCCGCGCTCCATCGCGAACCACGCGTACGCGGAGCCGCCGAGAGCGGCGGTCAGCGCGACGAGGGGAGCGGCGAGGCGCAGCACGGGGAGGAGGGGTGTCGAGGGGGGAGGGGTCGGGAGGAGCCCGGCCGCGGACGCGACCGGGGTGTTCTTGGGGGGGGCGGCCCAGAGGGGCCGAGCGCATTCAGGCGAAGCGCTTGAGGAGCGAGATCGTGCTGCCGACGAAGGCGAGCGCCACGGAGGCCAGGAGCAGCCAGGGGGAGGTGCCGAAGTGCTCGTCCGCCTTGAGGCCGGCGAAGGCGAACACGCCGACCACGAGGCCGAACTGGAGCCCGACGCCCATCGCGTTGGCGTCCTTGCGCTGGGAGGCCACCCATTCGCCGTCCGGCAGGCCATCGCCGTCCGCGTCGAGGGGGCGCCCAGCCGAGGACGGGGCGGAGGACCCGGCGGAGGACCCACCGGCTGACTCAGCGCCGTTCCCAGGTGTGGCCTCGGGGGACTTCAACGGGTCGGAGGGGGCACGCCCACCGGAGCCGGAACCAGCGCCCGATGCGGGGTCCGCGCCGGAGGGTCGGGGCTCGGACTCGGGGTCGTGCGGGGTCATCGGAGGGAGCCCGTGGAGGCTCGATCTCACGTCCGTTTCGAAAGTGCGGGCGCGGGTGGAGGACTCTCCCGCGCGAAACTTGCCGAGAAGGATAAGGAGCGCGATACCCCGGTCAACACCGCTAACCCGGAAAGGATCGGCCCGGCCCCGATCCCGCTGGCGGGCCATGGCCTCGGCCCGCCCCCAGCCCACGCCAGCCCCCGCGTCGAGCCGGGCCCCGCACGGACGAGTGGGCGGCGATCGGGCGCTCGAGCGCGCGGCGTCGCCCGAACGGGCTCCGCCGTGTCGACTGGGCTCCGACGGTGTGGATCCAAGGGCCGGGCGCCGAACGGAAGAGGTGAGCAGCAACGGGCTTGCAACGCCCAGCGGAGCATCGACGGCCCTTCGGCGATCGGATCGATCGGAACCGACATGCCGCGCGAGGGATACGGCCGACGCCCCCACACCGTGCGAGCCCAGTCCCCCAACGGCCGCAGCAGCGTGTCGGGGTGCACTGGGCTCGGACCGTGTGGGCGCAGGACCCGCGCCTCCGACGGAAGCGACGGGAGGCTCCAGGCTTGCGTCATCCAGAGGGGCGCCCTCGGGCCTACCGAGGCTCGGACCCACCCGAAACCGGGGCGCGGTCGACGGATGCGCAGCGGCCGACCACACCGTGGGAGCCCAGTCCGTATTCTCTCCGCCCGCGATCGCCGCCCGCCCGCTCGACCAGCGGCCCCGGGCTCTTCGCGCGCCCCTCCCACCCACTCCGATCCCCTTGCAGCACCGTCCCCGCAGTCCGCGGGGCCAACGCCCGTGGAACGCACCCTCGTCCTCCTCAAGCCCGACGCCGTCCAGCGCAGCCTCGTCGGCCAGGTCCTCGCCCGCTTCGAGGCCAAGGGCCTCAAGCTCGTCGGTCTGAAGATGCGGACCTTCGACCGCTCGCTCCTCGAGAAGCACTACGAGGTGCACAAGGAGCGTCCCTTCTACGGCAACCTCGTCGACTTCATGTCTTCGGGTCCGGTCGTCGCGCTCGCGCTCGAGGGCAAGGACGCGATCAAGGTCGTGCGCAAGCTCGTCGGCGCGACGAACGCGCGCGAGGCGGAGCCCGGCACGATCCGCGGGGACTTCGGCATGAGCTTCTCGAACAACCTCGTCCACGCCTCGGACGGCGAGGACACGGCGAAGTTCGAGCTTGGCCTCTGGTTCGCCGAGGCGGGCGAGCTGTCCGACTGGAACCCGGCCGACCTCGAGTGGCGCTACAGCGTGAAGGAGGAGCTCTCCTGACCGAGAGCTCTCCGCGTGAGCCCTCCCGCGCGGGAGGGCCGACCGCTGCGAACGACGCCCCGGAGCACGCGCTCCGGGGCGTCGTTCGTCGATTCGGAGTGCAGCGGTCGCCCCGCCGTCGAGCTGCCCTCGTCGGTGCGTTCGCTACGCGGGCCCGCGCGCGCGAGCGGAACCACCGTGCATCCGCCACAGCGCCGCGCCCGCGAGCAGCGCGCCCCCGATGAGCGCCGCCGCGGCTCCGCTGTCGCCGTACAGAGCGCGCCCCGTGCCGAGCAGGAGTCCATACACGAGCACGCAGCCGAGCAGCATCGACAGGAGCCCGCGCGGCACGGGCCACGACTCGCCGGCGCCGCTCGCGGGCGTGAAGCGCGACCAGCCCGGACCGCCCGGGCGCACGACGTCGACGAAGCGCTGCAGCGTCGCGTCGCTCTCGCGCGGCGTCACGAACGCGGCGGCGACCCAGAGCGCCGTCGTCACCAGGGCGCCGCGCACCAGCCGCTCGTGGTCTGCGAGCTCGAGCGGACCGAACGTGTAGTAGCCCGCCACGGCGACGGACCCGACCATCGCGACGATCTCGGTCCACGCGTTGACGCGCCACCAGAACCAGCGGAGCACGTAGAGCCCACCGGTGCCCGCGCCGAGCAGCAGGAGGATGTTGAAGGACTGCCCCGCGTCGGTCAGCGCGAGCCCGAGTCCGCTGCCCAGAACGAGCGACACGGCGGTCGCGATGCGGCCCGCGCGGACGCGCTCCGCCTCGGTCGCCTCGGGACGCACGAAGCGGCCCCAGAAGTCGTTGACGAGGTAGCTCGCGCCGAGATTGAGCTGCGTGCTCATCGTGCTCATGAACGCGGCGAGGAGCGACGCCGTCACGAGGCCGAGCAGACCGGGCGGCAAGAGGCTCAGCATCGCCGGGTAGGCCAGGTCCTCGCCGATCTTGCTCTCCTCGACGGACGGGAACGCGTTGCGCAGATCGTCGACGTCCGGGAACACGACGAGCGAGGCGAGCGCCACCAGGATCCACGGCCACGGGCGCAGCGCGTAGTACGCGACGTTGTAGAGCAGCGTCGCCGCAACGGCGTGGCCCTCGCTCCTCGCCGCGAACATCCGCTGTGCGACATAGCCGCCGCCGCCGGGCTCCGCGCCCGGGTAATACGCCGCCCACCACTGCACGGCCAGCGGCACGAGCAGCACCGGCACGTACGCCTCGGGGTCGGACAGATCGGGCAGCAGCGACAGCTTCGGCGCGACGTTCGGGTGCGCCAGGAGCGCGTCGAGGCCGCCGATCTCGGGCAGGCCGAGCACCCACACCGACGCCCACACCGCCCCCACCATGGCGAGCGCGAACTGGACGAAGTCCGTGAGGATCACGGCGCGCAGCCCGCCGAGGCCGCTGTAGACGAGCGTGACCGCGCCGGCGACCAGCAGCGTCAGCCAGCCCGGCCAGCCGAGCAGGATCGCGCCGAGCTTGACGGCGGCGAGGCTGACGGTCGCCATCACCACGACGTTGAAGACGAGACCGAGGTAAAGCGCGCGGAATCCGCGGAGCGCGGCCGCCGCGCGCCCGCCGTAGCGCAGCTCGTAGAACTCGATGTCGGTGACGACTCCGGTGCGGCGCCAAAGGCGCGCGTACACGAACACCGTGAGCATCCCGGTGAGCAGCATCGACCACCAGGCCCAGTTCTTCGCGACGCCCCCCGTCCGCACGAAGCCGGTGACGAGATTCGGTGTGTCGGTCGCGAAGGCGGTCGCAACCATGCTGACCCCGAGGAGCCACCACGGCATGTCGCGGCCCGCGAGGAAGAAGCTCTTGGAGTCGCGGCCCGCGCGGCGCGACGCGGCGAGACCGATGAGCAGGGTGAGCACGAGGTAGCCGCCGATCAGCGACGCATCGAGGGCGGTGAGCTTCACGCGCGCGACCATAGCAGCCGCCGGCCTGTCGCTGATCGCGGGGACTGCCGTCGCTGATCGCGGACACGGCCGTCGCTGACGTCCCGGGATCGATCCTCGCGCAATCCTGCAGCGCACGCGTCGATGGACGGCGGTTCCCGGCCGTGCCCCGTAACTCCGCGCGACGGGCCGCCTAGCTCTTCGCGCAGCGGAACAGGCCCCCGCTCGCAGCGGCGCTCCCATGCGCCGCGGGGCTCGCACCCCGGGGGGCCGTCCGCGCGCTCCTCGTTCGCACTTCGCCCGCCGCAGCGGGAGAGGGCCCCCATCGCGGCGCAGCCGCGGGCTCGCTCACGCCCGGATCGGCGCGCGCGCTCCCGCTCTCGGGACGCGCGGCCCGCTCGCTCCCGCCCAGGACTTCCCCTTGGACCCCGTCACCGCCCGCCCCCGAGGCCGGCTCAGGGCCGCGCCACCGCTCCGGTGGTACGCGCTGCTGCCCGTCCTCGTTCCGCTCACGCTGCTCCTCGGACCGGGCCTCTACGCGCTCGACTTCGGCGTCCACTGGGACGAAGCCGGCCGCTGGATCGAGCCCGTCGCGCGCGCGTACGAGCAGGGGACGCTGCTCCCCGGCCGCTACAACTATCCGAGCCTCGGGTACGCGCTCACGCTCCTCGCGACCGCGCCGGAAGCCGTCGGCGCGCTCCTCGGTGGACTCGACGTACGCGAGCACGTCCTCGCTGCGGTCCGCGAGCCGGGCTTCCCCCTGCGGCTGCGCGCGCTGTTCCTCGTCGCTTCGAGCCTCTCCGTCGTCTGGCTCTACGGGCTCGTGCTGCGCTGGCGCGGCTCGTGGATCGAAGCGCTCGTCGCGGCGAGCCTGCTCGGCAGCTCGTGGGAGGTCACCTACCACGCGCGATGGGTCGCGACGGACGCACTCGTGATGCAGTTCGGTGCACTCGTGGCGCTGTGCGCCACCTGCGCAGTGCTCACGGGCGAGAGGCAGCGCCGCTGGCTGTGCGCGGCGGCCGTCGCGGCCGGACTCGCGTGCGGGACGAAGTACCCGGGTGGGCTCTTGCTGGCCCCGGTCGCGGTCGCTGCGTGCGCACGCGCGACGCGCGCCGCGGGTTGGAGTCTCCGCTCGCTCGGCCGCGACCTGGCCGCGATCGCGGTCCTCTTCGCGGTCACGTTCGTCGCAACCACTCCGGGCAGCCTCCTCGAGTTCGAGCAGTTCCGCGCCGGCATCGAGTACGAGCGCTACCACTACCTCGAGGCCGGACACGGCATCTACACGGTGGAAGCGGGCCTCCCGCACCTCGCCCGGATCGCGGAGTATCTCGGCGGGCACGTCCTCTCGACCCATGCGCCCGCGGCGTGGGCCCTCAGCGCGGCGGCGCTCGTCGGCCTCGTCGCCACGCTGCGCGAGCGGCCCGCGCTGGCGCTGCTGCTCATCGCGTTCCCCGCGTTCACCGCCCTCTACCTGTCGGGCGCGGTCGTGCTGGCGGTGCGCAATGTCCTGGCCGTCGCTCCCTTCCTCGCGCTCTTCGCGGCGCGGGGCCTGGGAGTCCTCGCGAGCCCCGCGCGGCCGCTCGCAGTGCGCGGCGCCGTCCTCGGTGCGGCCGCTCTCATACTCGTCGGCAACGCCGTCCACGGCGCGCGCGCCGCCGAGCGCACCGCCCACCGCGGCATGGCGCGCACCGCCCTGGAGGTGCGCGCGCACGTGGCTTCACGCCCCGGCTCGACGTTCGCGCTCGCACCCCGAGCGCGCTCAGCGCTGGCCGCACACGGCGCGCTCGCCGGGCTCGACAACGTCACGCGCCCGACCGACCCTCGGGCCACACACATCGTCGCGCTTCCCTTCGACTGCCGCGACGCGTACGAGACGTGGGAGGTCGGACCGCTGGACATGGAGGTGTTCGGACCGCTCGGCTTCCACTTCGCCTACTACCCGACGGCGCCGTGCAATACGGAACGGATCCTGGTCCTCCCGATGCGAACGGTGCGCCGGGTGGGGCTCGGCCCCGGGTCGTGGGACGGCGCTCCTGCGATCGGACCGGCACTGGTGCAGAACTCACGCCGCTGATCCCCTACTCTCGCGCGCCCCGTGCCGCGCCCGCCCCGAGGCAGGACGCGGCGGACGACGCGGCCGGGGCACCACCGGAGACCGAGGTTGAGCGACACCCACCGAACGAGTCTGAGCGCGGCCCACGTCGCCGAGCTCTGCGCAGAGCTGCAGCCGCTGCTCGCCGGCTGGCGGGTGCGCGACGTCCAGGGCTTCCCACCGCGGGACGTGCTGCTGATCGTCGAGCCCGAGGGCGACCCGGGCGACGGTCCGCCGATCCTCAGGCTGCGGCTCGCCGCCGATCCGAACGCGCCGCGGCTGCACCTCCAGCAGGGGCGGGTGAAGAAGCACGACGGTCCCGTCGGGCCGTTCTTCCAGACTCTGGAGAGCGAACTGGTCGGGGCCAAGATCACGCGCATCGCCCAGGTCCGCGGCGACCGGATCGTCGCGGTCGAGCTGCGCACCGAGGGTCGCGAGAAGCGCGCTCTCTTCCTCGAACTGTTCGGGAGGCGCGCGAACCTCGCGCTCACCGGTGCGGGAGACCGGCTGATCGCGCTCGCAGTCCCCGAGAAGCTGAAGAAGGACAGGGAGGCGCGGCTCATCGTGGGCGAGCCGTGGGCGCCTCCCGGCGGCGGGTCGGGTCCGCGCGACGCGGGGCCTCCGATCGCCGACGCGTTCCCCGAGCCCTCGAACGAGCCGCCCGGCAAGGTCAAGGACCGCGCGCCGCTGTCGTGGCGCGTCGAGAGTGCCCTCGGCGCCGAGGCGGAGGTCGCGCACGCGGACGAGGCGCGCCGCCGGCTGAAGTCGCGCGTCAAGCGCAGGATCGGGCGCGCGGAGGGTCTCGTGAAGGGCCTGGTCGCCAAGGCCGACGCCGCGGCGAACGCCGAGCGCCTGCGCCAGGACGGCGAGCTCGCGAAGGCGATGCTGGGCACGTTCCAGCGCGGCGCGACCGAACTCCGCGTGCAGGACTGGTTCGAGGACGGCGCGCCCGAGCGCGCGATCGAGCTCGACGCGAAGCTGAGCCCGCAGGAGAACGTCGAGCGCCTGTTCGACCGCTATCACAAGCTCGTGCGCGCGCGCGAGCACGTCGACGACGAGCTCGCACGGGCGCGCGCGAAGCTGACCGAGCTCGAGGAGCTCGCCAGGCGCGCCGACGATCCCGACGAGGACGCCGAGGCGCTCGACGCGAGCGCGGTCGAGGCCGGCCTGCTCGACCGCATCCAGGTCGCGGACGAGCGAAAGAAGAAGGCGCCCGAGCCGCGCAAGCCCTACCGGCTCTTCACGGGCTCGAAGGGCTCCGAGATCCTGGTCGGCCGCACGTCGCGCGACAACGACACCCTCACGATCCGCATCGCGAAGGGCTCGGATCTGTGGCTGCACACGGCCGACTGTCCGGGCAGCCACGTCGTGCTGCGCGTCGCGAAGGGCACGAGCGCGGACGAGACCGAGATCCTCGACGCCGCGCACCTCGCGATCCACTTCTCACCTGTGCGCGGCACCGACCGCGCGCCGGTGCACGTGTGCGCGCGCAAGCACGTGCACAAGCCCAAGGGCGCGAAGCCGGGGCTGGTGACGCTCTCCGGCGGGAAGACGCTGCAGGTGAGGGTCGAGGAGGACCGGCTGAAGCGGCTGCTTGGCGGTCAGCGGTAGCGGGCCGCGCGCCCCGCCACTCGATCCGCACGAACCGGTACGGCCCTTTCGTCGCGCCCCAGACCTGATTCCCGTCCGCGTCGTAGCCGCGGTCCCAGGACTCCATCCACTCGGGGGTGAGCGTCACCTCCGACGTCGCGTAGACCGCGTCGCCCCACTGGGTGCCGCACTCGTCCTCGCGCGTCGAGCCCGAGATCCGCGCGTCGCCTGCCGCGTTCAGGTGCACGGTGCAGCCGGGGAGGGGCAGGAGGTCGGCCGGCTCGAGCGACGCGAGGGGCGCGGCGTCGCGGAACGCTCCCGCGAACGCGACAGGGTCGCCGGGCAGCTCGTACATCACGCTGCGCAGGCCGTCGGCGCCGCCGCCCTCGAGGCGGTAGACGCGCTGGCGGTACGGGCGTTCGAGCGCGGACGCGGCCGCCTGCTCGACGTAGAGCCACGGACCGTCGGCCCGGTCGGCCCACACGGGCGCCACCTCGAGCCGGATGTCGAAGTAGTTGTCGGGGTCGCGCTCGGCCTGCGCCGCGCTGCTGAACGACCCCGTGAGCATCGACGCGAGCCAGGCGCGTGCGTCCGCCGCGTCCTGTTCGAGGGTCTTCGCGACGTCCGTGGACGGCGCGGCGCAGGAGCAGAGAAGGGAAGCGGCCAGGAGCAGAGCTGCGCGGGTGTTCGCCATGTTTCGTCCGTCGAGGGAAGGAGGGGGAGGTGCGCAATGGTAGCGGGCACGCTCGCGCGCTACTCCCAGCGCGGCCGGACCCCCATCAGGTGCTCGACGAAGTGGTCCTGGCGCCGGCGGCGTCCGTACGGAGACTCCGCCGCGCCGTGCCCCGCGCCAGGGACCACGAGCAGGTCGAAGTCCTTGTCCGCGCGGATCAGCGCGTCGACGACCTGCATCGTCGAGGCAGGGTCGACGTTGCGGTCGAGCTCGCCCACGACGAGCAGCAGGTCGCCCTCGAGCCGATGCGCGAGATCGACGTTGGAGCTCTCGGCGTAGTGCTCACCGACGGGCCAGCCCATCCACGCCTCGTTCCACCAGATCTTGTCCATGCGGTTGTCGTGGCAGCCGCAGTCGGACACCGCGACCGAGTAGACGTCGCCGTGCGCCAGGAGCGCGCGGGTGGAGCTCTGGCCGCCCGCCGAGCCGCCGTAGATGCCCACGCGTTCGAGGTCCATCCACGGGCGTGTCTCGGCGGCCGCCCGGAGCCAGGCGATGCGGTCGGGGAAGCCGCTGTCCCCCACGTTCCGCCAGCAGACGTCGTGGAAGGCCTTCGAGCGCCAGTTGGTCCCCATGCCGTCGATCTGGACGACGACGAAGCCGAGCTCGACGAGCTGCGACACGTCGCGGTGCACGCGCCACGACTTCGGAACGAAGTGGCCGTGGGGACCCGCGTAGATCGCCTCGATCACGGGGTAGCGCTGGTTCGGGTCAAAGCCGGTCGGGGTGTGGACCACGCCAAAGACGTCGGTCGTGCCGTCACGCCCCTTGGCGGCGAAGCGCTCGGGCGCGCGCCAGCCGGCGGCGAGAAGAGGCTCCGCGTCCGCGCGGCCCAGCTCGACCGCGAGGCTCCCGTTGCGCGCGTCGCGCAGCTCGTGCACGGGAGGCTGATCGACGCGCGACCAGGTCGCGGTGTAGAAGCGGCGTTCCGGCCCCCACTCGATCTCGTGCGTCCCGTCCGAATCCGTGAGCCAGGTGACGCCGCCGCGCACCAGATCGACGCGGCCGAAGTGCACGTGGTAGGGATCCTGGTCCGGGTACACGCCCATCCCGCGCACGAGGGCGGTGCCGGCGTCCTCGTCGACCTCGTCCACCGCGCGTAGGACCCACTCGCCCGACGTGAGTGCGCGCGCCTCGCCGGTCGCGCGGTCCACCGCGTAGAGGTGATTGTGACCGCTCCGCTCGCTCGTCCAGAGGAGCTCGTTCCGCCCCTCCAGGTGCCGCATCCATGACTTCTGCGAGTAGTCGACGAAGGTCTCAGGGCGCTCCTCCACGATCGCGCGCAGCGCACCGGAGCGGACGTCGATCGCGTAGTAGCCGTGGACCTGGTGTCCGCGCCGGTTGTAGCGGAGCCAGAGCTCGGAGCCGTCCGGCGCGAAGCGGAGCCGATCGATGGACCACGGATGGACGAGGGTGCCCGCGTCCTGAATGGTGACCTCCGCGCGTGACCCGACGTCGACCAGGACCACGCGGAGCGCGTCGATCGCGTCGCCGGGCTTGCGGTACCGCATCGAGTGCAGCCGCGGCTGCTTCCGATCGGTCGGCGACGACTCCACCATGTGGATCTTGCGCGTCTCGGCGTCGACCGAGCGGAGCAGCGCGAACGTCGTCGAGTCGTCGGACCAGACGATTTGGCGCGTGCGTTCGCCGTCGGGCACGTCGTCGAGCGCGATCCCGGTGCGCTCGCCGCTCGCGACCTCCTCGAGCTCAACGGCGCTCCGCCGCGAACGGACCCGCCAGCGGCCGTCGGGCGAGAGTGCGCGCGGCCGGGGCGCTGGCGCGGCCTCCGCCGACGCGTCGGGTGCGGCGGCGAGTGCCTCGTCGGTGACCTGCACGAGTCCGGGCAGCGGCGTCGCCTCGAAGGGCCCGTGCTCGCGCCCGTCCTCGTCGCGCAGGAGCCAGACGTGGCCCGCGTAGGTGCTCTGGGTGTGCCGCTCCCCGGGCGCGAGGGTCGCGTACGACCGCGCTCCGCCGTCGCCGTCGAGCCAGAGCACGGAAACCGGCACGGTCGCCCGGTTGACGAACGTGACCCGGGTGTCGCCCCCCGCCGGTCCCGAACGCCGGGAGTCGCCCGCCTCCAGCAGCGCGCCGGGCACGTCCGCGAGCTCGAGCGCGCGGAGGTCCGCGCCGCTGCGCCGGACGGAAAACGCCTCGAAGGCATCATCGAGGACGCAGTCGAGGCGCCGACCGTCGATGCGGACGATGCGGACCGGGAGGGCCGCGGGATCGAACGGTCGCTCCAGCGCGCGCTCGAGCGTCCGCGCGAGCGCTCGATGGTCGAACGCGGGCTCTGACGTCGCGCGTTCTGCGTCCACCAGAGCGAAGGACCAGGCCTGGCGCCCCGCCCACTCGCGCACCACGAGCTGCGTCGGGCCGAGCCAGACGGCGTCGAGGCGCTCGCCCGCGACCAGGCCCTCGAAACGCGCGCGGTGGCCGGCCGCGCGCGCGTAGTCCGCGGCCGAACCTCCGGGAGTCCTCGGAGGCGCGGCGGAGGCCTCCGACGGGAGGGCGGGGGTCTGGTGCAGGAGTGCGGCCGCGAGGAGGAGAGCTTGCTCGAGCATGCCGTCAGTATGCGACGGCTCTCGCGCGGACCGCGCGCACCGACCGTCAGGCGCGCGCGTCGCCGATCAGTCTGCGGAGCGTCAGCAGGTGCAGATGGAGCGCGCCCGCCACGCACACGCTGACGATCCAGACCGTGGGGAAGTGCAGCGGGAGCAGGAGCGGCGCGCCGTCGAAGCGCCTGAGGGGTCCGGGCACCGACGTTGCGGCGATCGCTCCGACGGCCGCGAGGAGGACGAGTCCGACCGCTGTCGCTGCCCAGGCCGCGACGCGCGCGCTGCGCGATGCGGGCGCGCGCCAGAGGATCGCTCCAGCCGCGCACGCGACGACGCCGGTCGCGATATCGAAGTTCAGTCCGTCGAAGGTCATCTGCACGGGGATCACGCCCTCGACGTGCCAGCGGTGGAGAACGAGCTCCAGCGGCAAGCGGAACGCCTGCGCGCCGACGAGCGCCCAGAGCGGAGCGGTGCGGGCGATGCGTCCTCCGAGCGGACTCCGCGCCGCGAGCACGGCCGCGCCGAGGCACGACACGAAGAAGAGGAGGAGCGGCGGCGGCAGCGGCCCGGGCTCGAGCACGCCGGCCGCGGGCAGCGCGCCCGTCGCCGCAAGCCAGACGCCGAGCCCCGCCGCCACCCGTGCGGATCGAGCTCCTGCTCGTGCCATGAGCGCGCCGTGGGCCAGGACCACGAAGGCAACCACCGCGAGAAAGGCGGTGAGGGACGCGGCGCTGGGCGCCGTCCATGCGAGGGACTGCGGCATCGCGGGCACCTTACTTGCCTTTCTAGTAGCACTCACTATCTTTTCTAGCAGTGCCGCGCAGCTACGCACAGATCTGCGGGATCGCCCGCGCCCTCGACGTGGTCGGCGACCGCTGGACCCTCCTCGTCGTGCGCGAGTTCGTCCTCGGCCCCCGCCGCTACAGCGACGTGCTCGACTCGCTCGACGGGATCACCACGAACCTCCTGGCCGACCGGCTGGCGCGGCTGACCGCGGCGGGCGTCCTCGAGCGGCGCGAGCTCCCGGCGCCGGCGCGGGCCGAAGGCTATGCCCTCACGGACCTCGGACGACGCCTCGAGCCCGCGCTGCTCGCGCTCGGCGCATTCGGCGCCGCGCTCCCCCTGGCCGACGACGTGTCGTATCGGACGGACGCGCGCTGGGCGATGCTCTCGATGCGTCGCCGGTTCCGCGGCGCGCGCATGGATCTCGACCTGGACGTGCGCGTGGACGCGGCCCGCTTCCGCGCAACGGCCGCGGCCGGCGAGGCGCTGCGCGTCGTGGACGGCGGCGGCGTGGGCTCGGGCGCGACGCTGGAGCTCGCAGGGCCCGCGCTCGCGCGCTGGCTCGGCGGGGCCGCGCTGTCGGACCTCGAGGCCGACGGGGACGCGCGCCTCACGGGGAGCCGGGCGCAGCTCCGCGCATTCGCGCGGGCCGTCGAGCTGGGCTACTGACCCGCTGGACTCCGGTCGCGCTGGGCCCCGTCACGCTGGGCCCCCATCACGCTGGAGCGATCAGGCGTCGAGCAGCCGGTACATCCGCGCCTGGAGCGCGTCGTCGGTGCGGAACTCCCCGCGCAGAGTGCTCGTGACCGTCTCCGCGTCGTGCTGCGCGACGCCGCGCATCGCCATGCAGCGGTGCCGAGCGCGCACGATCACGGCGACGGCGCGCGGCTCGAGCACGCGCTCGATCGCGTCGGCGACCTGGGCCGTCAGCGTCTCCTGCGTCTGGAGGCGGCGCGCGTAGCCGTCGAGGACGCGCGCGAGCTTCGACAGCCCGACGACGCGCCGGTCGGGCAGGTACGCGATGTCCGCGCTGCCCTCGATCGGGATCATGTGGTGCTCGCAGTGGCTGAAGAAGTGGATCCCCCGCAGCACCACGATCTCGTCGTAGCCCGCGACCTCGTCGAACGTGCGGCCGAGCGCGGCGCCCGGATCCTCGTCGTAGCCGCCGAAGAGGTCGCCGTAGGCCTTGAGGACGCGCGCGGGCGTGTCCACGAGGCCCTCGCGCTCCGGATCCTCGCCGATGTAGCGCAGCAGGGTTCGCACGGACCCGAGGGCCTCCTCGTACGTCGGCCGCGCGGGTGCGCGGTCGAGAGGGGCGACGGGGCGCGGACGGAACTCGGTGGGATGGACGGTCATCAGGGGTGCTGGGTTCGAGGAGCTGCGTTCGACGCGTCGCTGCTCCGCCAGAGGAGCGCGAGGTCGAGGGTGAACGAGGCCGTGAGGACGGTGAGCGACGCGGCGGCGAGCGCCGTCGAGAGCGGCGGGTCGAAGAGCGGTGACACGCAGGCGACGAGGGTCGCGAGCTGCACGACGCAGACCACGCGCCGGCGCTGCGAATACGGGAGTTCGCCGCCGAACCGCGGGACGGTCGCCGCGAGGATGAGGAACGCGTAGCGCCAGGCGCCCGCGGCGAGGATCCACGGGCCCGCCTCACCGCTCCGCCAGACGAAGACGCTGAGGACGAGGACGAACAGCGCATCGACCTCCTGATCGAACCAGGCGCCGAAGCGGCTCACGTTCCCGGCCCGCCTCGCGGCGGCGCCGTCGAAGCCGTCCAGGACGAGCGCGAGGACCGCCACCGCGACGAGCGACCAGAGGGCCGCCGCACCGACGGGCGGTGCCACGGCGGTCGCCCCGAGCAGGGCGACCAGCGCGGTCCTCGCAAGGGTGATGCGGTTCGCGGCGCCGAAGTGGGCCGGAGCGCCTCCGCGGCGCAGCCGCGCGAGCGCCAGGCCGAGAAACGCCATGTGTCCGACGAGAGCGCCGGCGAGAGCAGGAACGGCGAGCGCGCCCCACCGCACCCCGAGCACCCCGGCGGCGACCGTCCCGGCCCAGCACAGGGCCGACGCGAGGAACGCCTCCGCAACCGGACCGGCGGGCGGGGCGAACGGCGCGGTGTCAGCGCGCATGCTCAACGGCGCTCCGCCCCTCGGAGCCGCGGGACGGGCGCGACCTCCGGACCACCCATGACCACCGACTCACGACCGGAAAACGACGCCGCCGATCGTGGGCCGACCGACGCCGCCGTAGGGGCGGACCGCGCTTCGACCGACGCGGGCGCCCCGGACACGCCCGCTGCCCGCCGGACCGCACGCGCGTACTGGACGGTCGAAACCGCCAGGGGCGAGCTGCGCAGCGAGACGCTGCCGGAGGTCGGGCTGGGAGAGGTGCTCATCCGGACGCTGCACTCGGCCGTCAGTCGCGGGACCGAGCGGCTCGTGCACCGCGGAGGGATTCCGCGCTCGGAGTACGACCGGATGCGAGCGCCCTTTCAAAACGGCGACTTCCCCCACCCCGTCAAGTACGGCTACGCATCGGTCGGAGTCGTCGAGGCCGGGCCCGGCGCCCTCGTCGGCGAGCGCGTGTTCTGCCTCCACCCGCACCAGGATCGATACGTCGTTCCCGCATCCGCCGTCACGGTCCTCCCCGCGGACGTCCCCGTTCGGCGCGCCACGCTCGCGGCCAACATGGAAACGGCGGTCAACGTCCTCTGGGACGCGCGGCCGTGCGTCGGCGACCGTGTCGCCGTCGTGGGCGCAGGCGTCGTCGGGTGCCTCGTTGCCCACCTCGCCGCCCGCACGGCGGGCGCGGAGGTCACGCTGATCGATGCGAACCCCGCCCGCGCGGACGTCGCCCGCGCGCTCGGTGTCCCCTTCGAGTCGCGCTCGGCGCCGCACCCGGACGCGCGCGAGGACGCCGACCTGGTCGTCCACGCGACGGGCGCCCCCGACGGACTCGCGCTCGCGCTGTCCCTCGCGGGGAACGAGGCGACCGTCGTCGAGGCGTCGTGGTACGGCGACCGTCCGGTCCCCGCGCCGCTCGGCGAGGCGTTCCACTCGAAGCGCCTGCGGCTCGTGTCCTCGCAGGTGGGCGCGCTCCCGCCCCACCGCGTGCGGCGCTGGGACCACGGGCGCCGGCTCCTCCTCGCGCTCCGGCTCCTGCGCGAACCAGCGCTCGACGCGCTCCTCACGGACGAACATCCGTTCGACGACATCGTGAGCGCGATGCCGCGCGTCCTCGACGACACGGACACGCTCTGCGCAACCTTCCACTACTCCGCCGCCTTCGACTCCGACACCCCCGGCCCATGTATTCCGTCACCGTCCGCGACCGATTCATGATCGCCCACAGCTTCCGCGGCGAGACCTTCGGGCCCGCGCAGGCGCTCCACGGCGCGACCTACGTGGTCGACGTGCGCTTCGAGCGTGAGGAGCTGGACGGCGAGCAGCTCGTCGTCGACATCGGGCTCGCGTCCGACGTGCTCGCGGCCGTACTCGGCGAGTTCAACTTCAAGAACCTCGACGACCTCGATGCATTCGCGGGCCAGAACACCACGACCGAGTTCATGGCGCGCGTCGTGTTCGATCGGATGGCAGCGCGCGTCGTCGACGGCTCGCTCGGCCCCGCGGCCGACGGCGTCGGGCGCATGAAGGTGACGCTGCACGAATCGGACGTCGCATCGGCCGCGTTCGAGGGAGCGGTCCCGCGCGCGCGATGACGGCGCGCGGCGGCAGTCACCCGCGGGCCGCGGCCCGGCGCCGCTGGCACTTCGTCCTGCCGGGCTCGCTCGAAGCGACCACGGGCGGGACCCGGTACGACCGACGCGTGGTCGCAGGTCTCCGCTCGGCCAGCTGGGACGCCGCGGTCCACGAGCTGCCCGGTGACTACCCCCGGCCCGAAACGGCGGACGTCGCTGCAGCGCGCTGCACGTTCGCCCGCGTGCCCGACGGCGCCTTGGTTGCGGTCGACGGTCTCGCGCTGGGCGCGCTCCCCGCCGAGGCCCGCGCCCACGCGCGGCGGCTGCGCCTCGTGGCGCTGGTGCACCACCCGCTTTGCGACGAGACGGGCCTCGCGCCGGCGGTCCGAGACGCGCTGCTCGCGTCGGAGCGCGCTTCCCTCGCCCACGTGCGAGCCGTCGTCGTGACGAGCGCCGCGACGGCCCGGCGGCTCGCAGAGCTCGACCTCGTCCCCGCGACGACACCGGTCCACGTCGTCGAGCCGGGCGTCGACGCCGCGCCCCCGAGCCCCGCGCGGCGCCCGGGCGAGACGTGCCGCCTGGTCTCGGTCGGAGGCCTGACGACGCGCAAGGCGCACGACGACACCGCCAACGCACTGAGCGGACTGACCGAGCTCGACTGGACGTGGACCGTCGTCGGACGCACGGACCAGGAGTCCGCGTGCGCCGACGCCCTGCTCACGCGCGTCGCCGCGGATGGCCTGCGATCGCGCGTCGAGATCACGGGCGAGCTCGACGATGCGTCGCTCGCGGCCGTGCTCGAGCGGAGCCACGTCCTCGTTCATCCCGCGCGCTACGAAGGCTACGGCATGGCCGTCGCCGAGGCGCTGTCGCGCGCGCTGCCTGCGGTCGTCTCGACCGGCGGGGCGCTGGGCGACACGGCCCCCGAGGACGCCTCGCTCCGCTTCGAGCCGGGCGACGTCGACGGACTGCGCGACCGGCTCGAGCGCGTCGTGCGCGACGCGAACGTCTACGCTTCGCTGCGCGCCGGCGCCGAGCGCGCGCGCTCCGCGACACGGCCGTGGGAACGCGTCGCCGACGCGTTCCGGGCCGTGCTCGAGGAGGTCGCGGAGTGAGCGGCTTCGACGGCGACTGGCTCGCGCTGCGGGCGGACGCGGACGCGCGCGCGTGCGAGCGCTCGACCCCGGAGCTGCTCGGCCGCGCTCTCGGTTCTGGAGCCGGACGGGCGCTCCGTGTCGTCGACCTCGGTGCGGGATCGGGCAACAACGCGGCGCGCCTCGGCCCGCTGCTGGCGCGCGCGGGCGCCGCGTCGCAGACCTGGGTCCTGTTGGACGACGACCCGGCGCTGCTCAGGCGCGCCGCGGAGCGCCTCGCGCTCCCGCCCGAAGAGGCTCGCGTCGCGCGCACGGTCGAGACATGGACCGTCGACCTGGCCCGGGGCGTCTCCGCAGATCTTCTCGAGAGCGCCGACCTCGTCACCTGCTCCGCGCTGCTCGACCTCGCGTCGCGCGCGTGGATCGACCGGCTCGCGCGCGCTCTGCGCGACGCCGCCGTGCCGGTGTTCCTCTCGTTGCTCGACATCGACGGGAGCGTCCGCTGGGAGCCTCTGGACCCGTTCGATGCACGCGCGGCCGCCGCGTTCGACGCGGACATGCGGCGCGACAAGGGGCTCGGTCTCGCCGTAGCGGGGTCGGCGCCAGCAGCCGCAGCCGAGGCCCTCCGGGGCGCGGACTTCGAGGTCCACGCGGCTCCCAGCCCGTGGCGGCTCGGACCGGACGACGCCGCGCTGCAGCTCCGCTACCTCGAGGACGTCGCGACCGTGGCGGTCGGGTCGGAGCCCCGGGACGAGGTCCAGGGCTGGACGGCCCGTCGACGCGCGTGGATCGGGCGCGGCGAGAGCCGCCTGACCGTCGGTCACTCGGACACGCTCGGCGTCCTCAGGTCGAGATCGAAGAGCACGTCGACTCCCATGGAGTAGGAGCGCGACGCAGGCCGAACCGCGTCGCGAAGGTCGTCGACGGGCGCAGGAACGACGCCGGGGACCCCGCCCCCGACCAGGAGCGGAGCCACGACGACGTGCAGCCGGTCGAGCGCGTCCGCCCGCAGGAACGAAGACACGAGCCGCCCGCCGCCCTCGACCAGCACGCGCCGGAGCCCGCGCTCCTCGAGCACGCCGAGCAGCGCGCGCGGCTCGACCCTCCCGCCCGGCGCGTCGACCTCGACGTCCGTGAAGCCGGCGTCGCCGGGACGCGGCCTCGACCCACCTTCGTCCGTGCGCGCGACGATGCGGAGAGCTCCGCCCGAAAGGGCGCGCAGGCCCGGCGGAAGCATCCGGCGCAGGTCGAGCACGACGCGCACCGGATCGGGGCCTTCGACGAGGCGCGCCGTGAGCCGCGGGTCGTCCGCTGCGGCCGTGTTCGGGCCCACGACCACGGCGTCGGCGAGGGCGCGCAGCCGGTGCAGGTGTACGAGGCTCTCCGGTCCGGTCACGTAGTGCGACGCGCCGGTGCGCGTTGCGATGCAGCCGTCGAGGCTCTGACCCATCTGGCCGAGCACCCAGCGTTCGCCCCGCGCGAGCGGCCCGTACAGCGCGTCCAGCGCTTTGGCCGCGGATCCCTGCGCCGACGGAGCATCCGCTGCAATGAGCCGAGCCTTCGCTGCAACGAGCCGGGCCCACGCCGCCGCGAGCTCCGACGCGGGCTCGCTCTCGAACAGCCCGGTCACCGGAGCCGATCCAGCGAGAACGTCGCGACGTCGCGGAGCACCGCGTCCACCTCGCGCGCGAGGTGCGCGAGCTGGAGCTCGCCGCGCGCGGCGTCCGCCCGGCGTGCGTCGCCCGTCGCGCCGGACGGATGGAGATCCTGCGCCTGCCACCCGAAGCCGACCGGATCCTCCGCGCCCAGGCGCTCGTGCGCGTCGGCGATCGAGCGCGCCTCGCTCGCAAAATCTTCCGCCGCCTCCATGCGGACGAGATCGGGCCGGAGCGCGAGCATCATCGACGTCTCGACGTCCCCGCCGTGGAAGCCGTAGCGGAGCTCGTCCGCGTCGAAGAGACCGCCGGGGGCCCCGAGCGCGAAGAGGCTGACGCGCGCCACGAGCATCCGGTGCCGCGCGCGCAGGCGCTGCGCGACGAGGTCGACGAGCTGCGGCTGGCCCCCGTGCGAGTTCAAGATCGCGAGGCGCCGGAAGCCCGCGCGGTGCGCAGCCTCGCCGAGCTCGGTCCACGACGCGAGCAGGGTCTCGGCCGCGTGGTGCAGCGTCCCGTCGAGATCGGTGTGCTCGAGGCTCTCGCCGACGGCCTGCGTCGGCAGGACGACGACGCGCTCGTGCGCGGAGAGCCGATCGAGCACGCCCTCGAGGATCATCGCGTCGGTGCCCGTCGGAAGGTGCGGGCCGTGCTGCTCGGTCGCGGCGACGGGGAGCAGCGCAACCCACGGCCCGTCGTCGACAGCGGCGAACTCGTCCGCCCGTAGCTCAGCCCAGCGGCGCGTCATGGAAAGAGACTAGCGCACGCGCGCGCGGCCCTCACGCGCGCTCGAGGATGCCCGTCAGTTCGGCCACCGAGTCGACGACCTCGTCGACGAGCCGCACGTCGGGGGCGAGATCGACCTGGCCCGTCGCCCAGGCCGAAGAGCGCGGACCGCGCCGCAGCACGAGGCGCGCCGCGGAATCCAACACGCCTTCGGCCCGGAGCATCGCCGGCACCGCAAGGTCGAGGGACGCGACGTCCCCGATCACGAGGTCGGGACGCTCGCGCGCGACGATCTCGCGGTAGTACGGCCGATCGAGGTGCACGCGCCGGCCTGCGACGTACCACTGCGGATCAGCGCCGCCGATCCACCACTTGCGCGCGTCCCCGACGAGGCGCAGGCCGTCCCCCTCGTGCACGCCGATGGCGTCGAACATCGCGCGCAGCTTCTCGGTCGGCGAGTTCGAGACGAGCACGAGCTCGATGCCCGCCGCACGGAGCTCTTGCACCGTCTCGCGCGCCTCGGGCACCAGGCGGTGCTCCTCTCGCTCGAGGAAGGCGCGCATCGCGGGCTCGAACTGCTCGGATCCGAAGTCCTGCACCGACGCGTAGCCCGCCGCCCGCAGCGCGACGCGCCAGCGCTCGGCCGCCTGGCCTCCGTCGCCGCCCGCGTCGAGCCAGCGGCACACGGAGCCGGTGGCCATCAGCTCGTCCTCGTCGACGAAGGCGGTCAGGAAGCCCTGGGGCCACCAGCCGTTCTCGCCCGGTGCGGCGAGGGTGGCCGCGAGGAACGCGTCGAAGTCGGCCACCGCCTCGTCGATCTCGATGCCGAGGATCGGCGCTGCGGCGAGTGCCAGGCGCCGCTGGATGAACCGCGCCTCCGCGGCCTGATCCGTCCATACGCCGTCGAAGTCGGAGAGAATGCGCATGGAAGCGCTTTCGTACGCGCCTCCGGCGCGGACGCGAGACCTGGCGGGCATTCGAGCCGCTCGGGCACCTGTGCCTCGGGCCTGGACGAGCCGTCCAACGCCCTGCCTCGGACGGCGCGGAGAAGGGCGATCGCCCATGGCTCAGGTCGCGCCAGCGGTTCGGCGCGCGCCCGGCGAACGTGCTCCGAAAGACGGCACGCGGACGCTCGGCCGAGCGCGGCGGACGGCACACTGCCGCCCTCCGAGCAGAGACCCGGGGCGCCGGCGCACGAGCGCCTCGTCCGATCGCACCCGAAGAGCGCGACCGAACTCCACGTCCCCGCGAAGACCCTGCAGCCCTCGGCACCCCAGAGACACCACCGAAAAGCAAAATGGCGCGCACCACGATCCTGATCGGCCTCCTTCTCATCGCGCTTGGCGCATTCGGCTATCTCGGCGCCTCAGCGGATGCCGAGTCCTCGCCGGAGGGGGGTGCGACGGTCGCAGTTGGCACCGACGCGGATGCGTCTGCCACGGCGCAGGACCTCGTCGACGCAGCAGAGCCGAGCGCTGCAGTCGATGACCAAGGCCCGTCCGTCACGGCCCTGATCCCCGCCTTCGTGGGCGGGCTGCTCGTCCTCCTCGGCGTCGCTGCGCTGCGCGAGTCGGCGCGCAAACACGCGATGCATGGTGCTGCGACCGTCGCGCTCCTCGGCTTCCTCGCGGGCGCGGGGAGGGGCTCGTCAAAGATCTCGGCGTACCTCGAGAACGATCCCGACCTGAACGTCCGAAGCTTCTTCTTCGTGTGGATCATGGCCGGCCTCTGCCTGCTGCACGTGGTTCTCTGTATCCGCTCCTTCCGCGCGGCGCGTCGGAGCCGCGAGGCGGAGAGCGCAAACGCATGAGCGCGCCGCGGATGCGCTCTGCGCGTGTGACGCGGGGCTCCGTCGAGATCGAGGGATGAATCGCTCCACGAGACCCGAGCTTCGGTCCGCCGATCTCCACCGCTTCGTCCTGCTCAACACCACCCTGGAGCGCGCGTCCGCCGCGCCGGAGCGTGCGCGCGCCCTCGAGGGGCTCGTGGGGGACGTTGCGACTCGGCTCGATGCGGGCCCGGGCGCGCTCTTGCGCGCGTTCCCCGGGCTCGTGGCAGAGCGGATGGGCGGGTTCGGCTGGGCGTGGAATGGCTTCTACGCTCCGGAGAACGAGGCGAATCCTCCCACCTCGCTCGTCCTGTCGCACGCGTGTGGTCCCCCGGTGTGCTCGCCGCTGGAGGCATTCGGAGGCGCTCTCAGCTCCGGGATGTGCTTCGACGCATTCCATTTCGACCAAACGCTCGTGGCCGCGAGCGTGGACGACTGGCCTGGCTACGTCTCGTGCGACTCGGCGAGTGGGATCGGCACGGTGTCGGGCATCGTCGTGCCCGTACGCGGACCCGAGGGACGGCCCGTTGCCGTCTGGGACCTCGACGCCACGGAGCCCGTCGTGGCCGTCGACGCGCGTGTCATGGACGTGCTGCTCTCGACGCTCGGGCGCTGCGTGTCGATCCGCCCCGCGCATTTCGCGCGCGGCTGAGCCAGACTCGCCGTTCAGACGAGGAGCGCGCGCGCGACCTCGGGACCGTGCGCGGGCCCGATGAGCCGGTGCTCGAGCCCCTGGAACGGGAAGCGCAGCTCGTGCGGGTCGAGCCCGAGCAGGTGCAGCACGGTCGCGTGCAGGTCGCGCACCGACACGTGCCCCTCCGTGACGCTCGCGCCGAGATCGTCCGTCGCGCCGTGCACGTGCCCGGCCTTCACGCCGCCGCCGGCGAGCCACATCGTGAACGCGTCGGGCTGGTGGTCGCGTCCGAGGAAGGTCGACCCACCGCGCGCCTCGTTCATCGGCGTCCGCCCGAACTCACCGCCCCAGACGACCAGCGTCTCGTCGAGCAGCCCCGTGCGCTTCAGGTCGCGCATGAGCGCGGCGGTCGGGCGGTCGATCTCGCGCACCTTGCGCGGGAACGCCTCGAGGAGGTCGTCGCCGGCGCTCGTGCCGTGCAGGTCCCAGCCCCAGTCGTGGAGCTGCAGGTAGCGCACGCCCGATTCGGCAAGGCGACGCGCGAGCAGGCAGTTGTTCGCGAACGACGCCTTGCCGGGCACGGCGCCGTACGCCTCGAGCGTCTCGGGCGACTCCGAAGAGATGTCCATGACCTCGGGCACCGACGTCTGCATGCGGAACGCCAGCTCGTACTGCGCGATGCGTGCGTCGACCTCGGGGTCGCCCGTCGCCCGGCGCTCCTCCTCGTTCGCCTCGCGCAGTGCGTCGAGCATCCGGCGGCGCATCGGACGCCCGAGCCCGGCGGGGTCGCTCACGTACAGGACAGGATCCCCCATCGAACGCAGGCGTACTCCCTGGTGCTCGGCCGGCAGGAAGCCCGCGCCCCAGCACGCGTTCCCGCCCGTGGGATCGCTCCCGCCGGAGACGAGCGTCACGTACGCGGGCAGGTCCCGGTTCAGGGTCCCGAGGCCCCACGCGGCCCACGCGCCGACGGACGGCTTGCCGACGGTGTTCGAGCCCGTGTAGAGCATCAGATCGGCCGGCGCGTGGTTGAACTGGTCCGTGTGCATCGAGCGCACGAGGCACACGTCGGCCGCGTAGGACTCGAAGTGCTCGAGGAGCGAGGAGTGCTCGATCCCGAGAGCGCCGCTGGTGACCGTCGGGTAGGGCGAGCCGAGGAGACGCGGAACGCCCTGGATGAACGCGAGCCGCTTGCCCTCGAGCAGCGACGCGGGGCAGTCGGTGCCGTCGAGCTCGGTCAGCTTCGACTTCGGGTCGAACAGATCGAGGTGCGGCGGCGCTCCGCTCATCGCGAGATGGATGACCCGCTTCACCCGCGGTGGGCGCCGCACGGCCGGGGGCGCGGCCCCGCCGAGCGATGCTCGCTCCTGGCCGAGACACGCCTCCGAGAGGGCGATCGCGCCGAGGCCGAGGCCGCCCTTGAGGAACGTGCGCCGGGTCGCAGCGATCGGGTCGTAGTGGTGTCCGCGCTCGGTCATCGCTGGGTCAGGGCTGCGTCGAGGTTGAGGGCCGCGCTGGCCACGAGGGTCCAGGCCGCCGCGTCCACGGCGTCCAGTCCGCGCGGGAGCGGCCCGAGCGGCGACTCTGCCGGGCCTGCGAAGAGAACGGCGTCCGCGGGGCGCGCGGCGAAATCCGTCCGCGCGTCGTCGAGCAGCGCGCCGAGGGCCTCGAGCTCCTCCGCGCGCGGCGGTCGCTGCAGCGTCCGCCACAGTGCGAGCCGGAGGCCCGCGTCGCGGTCGCCCGCGGTCCGCGCCCGAACGGCCGCGACGCGACCGAGCGCCTGCGCGGCCTCGTGGAACGCCGGATCGTTCAGCGTCACGAACGCCTGCAGCGGCGTGTTGGTGCGCGAGCGACGGAGCGTGCAGACCTCGCGGCTCGGGGCGTCGAAGGTCGCGAGCATCGGGTACGGCACCGTCCGCCGCATGAACACGTAGAGCGCGCGGCGCCAGCGGTCGTCTCCCTCGCTCTCCGTCCAGTCGCGCTGGCCGTTGAACGCCGCCTGCCAGAGTCCGTCGGGCTGCGGCGGGAACACGCTCGGGCCGAACTTCTTCGGCGAGAGGAGGCCCGCCGCGGCGAGCGCACCGTCCCGCACCATCTCCGCGTCGAGCCGTCGACGCGGATAGCGCGCGAGGAGCGCGCCCGACGGATCGTGCGCGCGGTCCATCGGCCGCAGCGCCGACGCCTGCCGGTAGGTCGCGGACGTCACGATCGTGCGCAGCAGTGCCCGGTGGTCCCAGCCGCCCTCGCGGTGCTCGACGCTGAGCCAGTCGAGCAGATCGGGGTGCGTCGGCAGCGCGCCCTGCACGCCGAAGTCCTCCTCCGTCTCGACGAGTCCGCGCCCGAAGAGCCGCGCCCAGACGCGGTTGACGGCGACGCGCGCGGTCAGGGGGTTCGCGTCATCGAGGATCCAGCGCGCGAGGTCGAGGCGGTCAGGAGGCGTATCTGCGCGCTCGCGCTCGGGACGGGCCCATGGATGCAGCGCAGCGGGTACGCCCGCCGTGACGCGCTCGCGCCGGTCGAGGAAGTTGCCGCGCCCGAGGACGTGCGTCGCACGGCGCTCGTCCTCCGGTAGCTCGACCAGCACGGGCGTCCGGACGACACCGAGGGCGTCGCGCAGGTCCTCGAGTCCGTCGCGTTCCGCCTCGAGCGCGCGCCGCCGCGGATCCTCCGCCGTGCCGAGCGCGCGGAGCGCAGCCGTCGCCCCGTCGTCCCAGGCCTCGAGCGGCGTCCCCCACACACTCCGCACCGCGCGCGGCAGCGCGGGCGGGGGCTCGCGCCGGTACGTGACCCCGAGCCGGAAGCGGCCGAGCAGATGCCCCGTGCCCCACTGGTGGTCGAGCACGACCTCGAGCGCGCGCGGGGCCCCACTCGAGGCAGGCAGCCGCACGACGGCCGTCGACCGGACGCCCTCGGCGCCGCCGACGGCCCAGCCGCGGCGCTCGTCCCGGTCGCCGTCGAGTGCTTCGGTGAGCTCGAAGCGCGGCTGCTCCCAGCTCGCGGTCCCGCCGAGTGGCCGGAGCGGCTCGCCGACGACGGGTCCCACGAAGAGGTCGGGCCGCGCAGGCGGCATCGGGGCCGAGCGCCACACGACCGCGTCGTCCTCCGTGCGCAGCTCGACGACCGCGCCGGCGAGGCGCTGCTCGAGCCCTCCGTCCGTCCGGTTCCAGACGCGCACGGCCTCGACCGCGCGGTCCTCGCCCAGGTCGACCTCCCACCACGGATCGTCGCCGCGGGCGGTGTGGCTGACCGAGCCTGCCTCGTACGCGCCGTCGGTCCGGCCGTCGACCGCCCGGCCCGCGTCGCCGTCGAAGTTGGTGGACGATTGACGCGCGGCGCGCCCCTCCGCGACCTCGACGCCCTCCGCGAACACCTGCACCTCCGCGAGGTGCAGGTACCGGGACTCGCCCGGGAGCACGACACGCACGCGCCGGGCGCGGACTGCGTGCGGCTCGGCGGGGAGCGCGCGCACCCGGAGGTCGGTCAGGACGAAGTTGCCGCTCGCCGAGTTGAGCCCCGGTCCTCCGAGGGGAAGCGCCTCGTCGGGCAGGGCTTCGATGCGGAGCGCGGTCGGCGCACCCGCGCCCGGCTCGAGCGGCAGCGTGACCGTGCGGGTCCCCGACTCGCGGCGCTCGAGCGTCCGGATCGAAGCATCGCCGAGGACCGTGAGCGCCTCACCGTCCGCGCCGAGCGCCCCCGCGGGCAGCGGCGTCGACCATGCACCGTCCTCCTGCGAGGCGAGCCGGCGGACGTACGCCTCGAGGTCGATGCTGCCGCCCAGTCCAGCGAGCTCCGTCTCGACGCGCGTGAGCTCCGCCCCGAGTCGATCCCATTCGGGCCCCTGGTCGGGCGTCGGCGTCGGGATGCGCGGCGCCTCGTCGGCGCGGTCCGCGTCGGCCGTGTGGTTGAAGAAGTCGAAGAGCGCGTAGTACTCGCGCTGGCTCACCGGATCGAACTTGTGACTGTGGCACTCGGCGCAGCCGACGGTCAGCCCCATCCACGTGGAGAACGTGGTGTTGACCCGGTCCTTCACCGCGGCGACGCGGAACTCCTCGTCGTCGGTACCGCCCTCGGTGTTCGTCATCGTGTTGCGATGGAACGCCGTCGCAAGCCGTGTGCGCGTCGTCGCGTCGGGCAGGAGGTCACCGGCGAGCTGCTCGACGGTGAAGCGGTCGAACGGCAGGTTCCGGTCGTAGGCGTCGATCACCCAGTCGCGGTAGCGCCAGATCGTCCGCAGCGGATCGGAGCCGTGGCCGGCCGAGTCCGCGTAGCGGGCGAGATCGAGCCAGACCGACGCCCAGCGCTCGCCGAAGTGCGGCGAGCGCAGGAGCCGCTCGACCTGGCGCTCGTACGCGCCGGGGCTCTCGTCGGCGAGGAAGGCGCGCACCTCCTCCGGCGTCGGGGGAAGCCCGACGAGGTCGTACGAGAGGCGCCGCAGCAGCGTCGCGCGGTCGGCCTCGGGGCTCGGCTCGAGGCCGGTGCCCGCGAGCTGCGCGCGCACGAATCGATCGATCGGGTGCAGCGCGTCCGCTCCGTCCAGCGCCGCGGGGAGCTCGGGCCGCACCGGCGCGGCGTACGCCCAGTGCGGCGCGTAGGGGGCGCCGGCGTCGATCCATCGGCGAAGGACGTCGAGCTCATCCGGCGCGAGCGGCGCGCCAGCCTCGGCGGGCGGCATCGGATCGACGTCGTCGGTCACCCGCAGCCACACCTCGGACTCGGCGTGGTCGCCGGGCACGATCGCCGCCCAGCCGTCCCGGTCGCGGCGGGCCTCCTCGGCGACGTCGAGCCGCAGACCAGCGGCACGCGCCCCCTCGTCCGTGCCGTGGCACGCGAAGCAGCGGCGCGCCAGCAAGGGGCGCACCTCGGTGACGTAGTCGGGCGCCCCCTCGTCGGGATTCGACCCGTGCGTGGAGCCGGCGGCGGCGACGGCCCCGGGGGCCACGAGGAGGAGCAGAGCGGCGCGAGCGAGCACGGCACGATGGTAGCGAGCTGCGGCGCGGGCCCGACCGGAGGGCCCCCCCGAAGGCCGCGCGGCGGGTCCCAGGGCCGGTCGATCCCAGCCCGGGGCAAGTTCCGGGAACGGGGACCGCAACCGGCGCGCGCGCCCGGTCTACTGCGGCCCTGGACCGGCGGCGCCCCGCGCGCGCCCCTCCCGTCCGGCACCACCTCCAGGACCTCTCCGATGCCCCAGCTCCGCCCCCGCACCCTCTCCCGCATCGTCCTCCCGGCCCTCGCCGTGCTCGCCTGCGCCTGCGCGTCGAACGAGCGCGACCAGGACCCGCTCGGCATGACGGAGGAGGAACGCCTCGGCCTCTACCTCGAGAACGCGGCGTACTACCTCGAGCTGGGCGACTACGACCGGATGATCTTCCAGGCGGAGAAGGGCCTGGCGCTCGACCCCGACAACGAGCGCTTCCTGTTCATCTACGCGCGCGGCTACCTCCTGCGCGGTTCGGCGAGCGACATCCAGCGCTCGCTCGACACGCTGGAGAGCCTCGACGTCCAGGACGACTGGCGCGTCCAGTCGACGTGGGCGATGGCGCTCGAACGCAAGGGCGTGCTCTACGACGAGGCCGCAGACGCCGTGCGCACCGGCGAGCGCGCCACCGACGCGGCGGACCCGATCGCGCGGGCGCGCGAGCTGCGCGACGAGGCGGTCGTGTTCTGGGAGGAGTCGAAGGCGCACTTCCTCGAGTCCGCCGAGCTGCGCTCCGGCGAGATCGAGCCGCTCAACGGACTCGTCCGGGTGTCGGGACTCCTCCGCGAGTACGACGAGTGCGTCCGCTGGTCGAAGGAGCTCCTGTCGTCGATCGACTCGGCGCAGCGTCTGATCGAGGACGAGCTCCGCGCCGCCGAGGCGAGCGCCGACGCCGAGGAGCGCGCGTTCCGGGATCTGCGCGCCTTCCGCGATCTCGAGATCAAGACCCGCCTCGCCCTCGCCGAGGTCCACTACCGGCGCGACGACTACGTTTCCGCGGCGGACGAGCTCGACCTCGTGACCGTGCTGGACCCCGAGCTCGAGCAGGCGTACAGCCAGCGCGCGCAGGTCCTCTTCGAGCTGGGCGAGTTCCGCCGCGCGAAGGACTCGATCCAGCGCTACCTCGAGCTCCGCTCGCTGCGCGAGGGTGCGGAGGGCGACCCCGCGGTCCGCCGCGCGTTCGAGCTGTCGGACGCCTGCGATCTGGCGATCGAGCGGAAGGGCTGACCGCGTACGCGGCCGAGCGCCGGATCTCCGTACCGGAGCACCGCGCCCTCAGCGCTTCGTGAGCTCGCGGCCCAGCCGCGGCCGCTGCACCCAGTCGCCCTCGTACAGGGCGATGAACGCCGGCGCGGCGGCCCACGGCCGGTGGTCGAGCGTGATCGCGAACCCGATGCCCCGCGGTTCGGGGTCGAAGCGACGGCTGTTGAGCTCGGTGAAGCCGCTGCGGCGGCCGAGGGCAACGAGCTCGAACGCGGTGAAGCGGTCCGCCGCGACGTCGTAGGTGGCGCGGCCGAGGAGCCGGGTCTCCATCGCGTGCGGGTGGAGCTTGCGCGGCTTCCAGATGCTCTCCCCCAGCGCCCACTCCCCGTCCTCGACGGCGAGGGTCGTGCCCTCGAAGGTGAGCTCGAGCGAGCCCTCCTCGCCCTCGACGCGTCGGACGTCGAGCCGCGCGCGCCGGACGTCGTTCGGCTCGAACGGGATGCACTGGCCGCGCACGTTGTCGACGAGCGCGAGCTCGACGAGCCGGCGCGTGAACACGTCGGGTACGGGCGCGCCGTCGGGCCTCGCCTGGACCGCGTCGACGAGTGCCCGGACCTCGTCCTTCGAGAACCAGAGCGCGTCGCGGTTCCAGCGCCGAGGGCGCTCACCGTCGACGCCGCCCGCCGGCGGCAGGTCGCGGACGACACGGGTCAGCACGAGGCCGTCCCCGGGCCGCGAACGCTCCCAGCGCTCCTCGGCAGCGGTCTGCGCGCCCGACGCGCGCGGCGTCCGCTCTTCCGCGGGCAGCGCGTCCCATGCGGCAAGCCCCCTCTCGAGGATCCCGAGGACGCGGTCCGCCTTCAGGCTGTTGCCGCGCGAGAGCAGCCTGCCCGCACCCGTCATGACGTAGATGCCCTGGCGCGTGCCGTTGTCGGTGATCAGCTCTCCCCCGTTCACGGCGCGCTGGAACAGCTGGCACTCGGAGTCGCCCCCGCGCTGCAGCCGCCAGACCTCGTCGGCGGCAGGGACGAAGGCCTGTGCCGCGCGCTGAATGCGCTCGTCGGAGAACACGGACGCACGGCCCGCGACGCCGTTGTTTCACGTGCAGCCGAGCGGATGCCCGTTCATCACCCACAGGAGGAGCGGGCGCCCCGCGGCGGTGGCGTCCTCGAGCCCCTCCGCGAAGGTCGAGCGCCACGGGATGGACTCGAACGCCGCCTCCTTCCGAGTGGGCTGCAGGGACTCGAGCCACGCGTCGAGACTCCGCGCGTCGAGCTCGGGGATCTCGACGTCGCCGAAGAGCGCCTCGCGGGCGGCGTCGGCCTCCTGCGCCGCGGCCCGTGCGGACGAGAGCGGCAACGGAGCCGCGGCGAGGATCACGAAGAGGGAGGCGCGCAGCATGGCGCCGATGGTAGCAGTCGGCCGCGGCGCGTCCTTCCTGCGCGCCGCGGCCGAGCTGCATCGACGGGGAGCGCGTGAGCGCCCCCTACCTTCGATCACTGCCTTCGATCAGCGGTCGCCGGTCAGCCGGAGCCCGCGGTTCTCGGTCTTGAGCGGCGCGCCCTGCAGCGGCGGGGCCTGCGTCGCGCGGCGCCAGACCAGGACCGGCGAAGCCGTCTGGACCAGGTGCTCGGCGTCGCCGCCCGTCGCGCGGAACGGCACGCCGCGGCGCTGTGCGACCACGCCCTCCGGTCCGTCCGAGCGGACGGTCGTGACGTCGAACGGGAGCGCGCCGCTTCCGCGGACCACCGCGCCCCTGTCGAGCGACGGAGCGCCACCGCCGACGTCGACCGCGCTGGCAAAACCGTCCGCCGAGGGCTCCGCGGGTGCGCGCCCGTCGGACGGGCCGCTGCGCTGGAGCGCGAGGCCGATCGTTCCGACCAGCAGCACGGCAGCGGCCGCCGCGAAGATCCGGCGCTCGTACCAGCGCGTGGGGCCGCGCAGGATCGGTGGGGCGCTCTCTCCAGCGCCCACGTCCCCGCCGACGGCTCCGACCGGGATCCGCGCCAACTCCTCGCGGATCCCGGGCCAGAGGTCCGGCGTCGCGCGCTGCTCGAAGCTGCGCGCGTGGTTCAGGAGCACGTTCCGCGCGGCCATCGCCGCCCGGACGACATCCGCGTCCTCGGGATGCGCCGCGACCCAGGCGTCCACCCTCGCAGCGTCCTCGGGATCGAGGTCACCGCCGACGTGGAGCGGCAGAGCGGCCTCGAAGTCCGCCCGCGTCCAGTCGGCGCGGATCGGCTGATCGCCTCGGTTCGTCCCGTCTCCGTCGGTGTGCTTCATGGTGGTTCCTGCCGGCTCGCCGGCCCGGGCCGCCGGGCCCCGTGAAAACGGGGCCTCGGTCGTCGCGGGCCTCGGTCAGTCCAGGGGAGCGTCCGCGCCCCCGGCCGACCGGCTGTTCGAAGTACGCGCGCCGTCGGCGGGCGTTGGCGCGGATTGATTCGGCGCGGATCGGCTCGGCGCGGATCCACTCGGCTCCGCGTCGCCTTGAGGCCCCTCGCCGGGGGGCCCGTCGCCGAGGAGTTTCGTCCCGCCCTGGCTCCGCAGCCGCGCGCGGCGCTCCCACTCCTCCTGGAAGAGCTTGCGGCCCCGGTGCAGTCGCCAGCGGACGGTGACGTGCGTCGCTCCCACGATGTCGGCGATCTCGGGGCAGGAGAGCCCCTCGATCTCGCGCAGGGTGAGGACCGTGCGGAAGTGCGGCGCCAGCGCCTCGAGGACCGCCTCGACCTCGGCTGCGGTCTCCTCGGCCTCGGCGCGCTCGGACGGCGCGGCCTGGTCGGGGTCGGCGAGCTCGATCGGGGCCTCGTCCTCGCCCCCGCCGGAGACCGAGAAGGTCGCGCGGCGCTTGCGGAGGAAATCGATGCAGAGGTTCGTGACGATGCGGTAGAGCCACGTCGTGAACTCGTGCGCGAAGTCGAAGCGGTCGAGGCTCCGGTAGACGCGGAGGAACGCCTCCTGCGCCAGGTCCTGGGCGTCCGCGTCCGTCGGCACGAGGTTCCGAGCGACCCGGAACGCCCGGCGCTGATGGCGCTGTACGAGCTCGCCGAAGGCGTCGTGGTCGCCGTCCTGCGCGCGGCGGACCAGCGCGTGGTCGACGAGCGCCTCCGCGCGCTCGGCGGCCGGATCCCTGGGGTCCACGCTCACGGGCGCCTCCGCCGCGGGGCGGGAAGCGGCCCGATTCGGGACCGGTGCTGCGGGAACGGCCTGGGGGTGCATGGCGACGCCCCGTACGGCGCCCGCGCGGCGGTGTTGGCGCGGGCGCAACGCCGGCCCGAAGCGGGACGCGGAGGCCGTGTGCCGCCCTCGGGGCGGCCGCCGTCGGGCCGCCGATGCGCGCGCGCGGTCGATGCCGTCACGGCAGTCCGGCGTCAGCCCAGGTCGGGGAAGCGACCGTCGATCGCTCCGATCTTGCGGAACTTCTCGCGCCGTCGCGGCACGAGCTCGTCCCGCGGAACGTCGGCGAGGCCGCGCAGCTCCGTCAGGATGGAGTCCCGCATCGACTGAACCGTGGCGCCGACGTCGCGGTGCGCGCCGCCGAGGGGCTCCTCGACCACGCCGTCGATGACGCCGAGCTCCTCGAGGATCGTCGCGGTCAGGCCGAGGTTCGCGGCGGCCTCCGGTGAACGCGCGCCGTCCTTCCAGAGGATCGCGGCGCAGCCCTCGGGCGAGATCACCGAGTAGTACGAGTACTGGAGCATCAGCACGCGGTCGGCGATGCCAATGCCGAGCGCGCCGCCGGAGCCGCCCTCGCCGATGACGTAGGCGACGACCGGGACCTTCAGGTCGAACATCGCGAGGATGTTCTCGGCGATCGCGGCCGCCTGGCCGCGCTCCTCGGCGCCGATGCCCGGGAACGCGCCCGGGGTGTTGATCATCGTGACGATGGGCAGGCCGAGGCGCTCGGCGAGCTTCATCTTGCGCAGGGCCTTGCGGTAGCCCTCGGGGTGCGCGCAACCGAAATTGCAGCGCAGCCGCGCCTTGGTCGACTTGCCCTTGCGGTGCCCGACGAGCAGGAAGCGCTGTTCGTCGATCCGCGCGAAGCCCGTGACGATCGCGGGGTCGTCTCCGTAGACCTTGTCGCCGTGGAGCTCGACGAACTCGTCGCAGGCGCCGTTGATGTAGTCGGTGGTGACGGGGCGGTCGGGGTGCCGCGCGACCGTCACCTGATCCCACGCGGAGAGGCCGGCGTAGGTCGCCGCGAGCTTCTCCTTGAGTTTCTTGCGCAGGGCCCCGACCTCGGCGGTGATGTCCAGGTCGCTGCCGGCCTGGTCCTCGAGGTCGGCGAGCTTGCGCTCCATGTCCTGGATGTCGCGCTCGAAGGGGAGCCCCACCGGTGCCGTCGTCTCGGTCGCCATGGTCCTATCGTCGGACGCGAGGAGGGGCCGGGCAAGGGGCAGCCGGTCCATCCCTTCAGGATCGGGGCCCGACCGGACGGGAACGAGAGCGGATCGGAACGGGGCCGCTGGGGCGGGAGGGGCCCGCCGCTACCATTGCGGCCTTCCAGCCGAGCGGAACCCCATGAGCACGAGCGAAACCCAGAACGGGAACCCGTCCCAGACCCTTCCCCCCTATCCCGACGCGTGGCGGGTCGAGGTCTTCCGCCGCCCCGGGGTGGACGACCCCGAGGGCAACGAGGCCCGGGCCGCGCTCGAAGCGGCCGGCGTTCCTGGGCTGGAGGCCGTCCGGTACGGACGCGGCTACCTGCTCTCGCCGGGGCTCGACGCGGCGGCGGTCGACGCGATCCTGCGCGAGCTCCTCGTCGACCCCGTCGTGGACGAAGCGCGCCTGACCGCGCCCGGCGAGTCGCCCGACGTCCCCGGCGGTGCGCACCGTGTGCTCGTCGCCCGGCAGAGCGGCGTGATGGACCCGGTGGCGCTCACCCTGGAGCGCGCCGCCCGCGCGCTCGGGCACGCGACCGCGAGCGCGTCGAGCTTCCGCGTGTACGAGGTGACCGGAGCCGACGAGGGCGCCCTCGAGGCGGCGGTGCGTCGGACGCTCGCGAACGAGGTCATCGAGGACATCCGCGTCGGCTCGGAGGCCCTCGCGTTTGGACCGCCGCCCGAAGGGCCCCAGCGCGGGCGGGTCGAGGTCCCGCTCTCCGGGCTCGACGACGAGGGGCTCGAGCGGATCTCGACGGAGGGCGCGCTGTCGCTCAACCGGACCGAGATGCGGGCCGTGCAGGACCACTACGCGTCCGAGGGCCGCGAGCCGTCCCTTGCGGAGCTCGAAACGATCGCCCAGACCTGGAGCGAGCACTGCCAGCACAAGACGTTCCGCGGCATCGTGGAGATGGACGGCGAGGTCATCGACAACCTCCTGAAGTCGACGATCGCGAAGGCGACCTTCGACCTCGACCGGGACTGGTGCGTCAGCGTCTTCCACGACAACGCCGGCATCGTCGAGTTCGACCCGGACGTGGACGCGGACCGCGGCGGCTGGTGCCTCGCGATCAAGGTCGAGACCCACAACCACCCGAGCGCCATCGACCCCTACGGCGGTGCGGGGACCGGGATCGGTGGCGTGATCCGCGACATCCTCGGGGTCGGCCTCGGCGCGAAGCCGATCGCGAACACGGACGCCTTCTTCGTCGGGCCGCCCGACCTCGACGACGCCGACGTTCCGAAGGGCTCCATGCACCCGCGCCGGATCCTGTCGGGCGTCGTCGAGGGTGTCCGCGACTACGGCAACCGCATGGGGATCCCGACCGTGAGCGGCGGCGTCTGGTTCCACGAGGGCTACGTCGCGAACCCGCTCGTGTACGCGGGCACCGTCGGACTCATCCCGAAGGACTGCGCGAGCAAGGAGGTCCGGCCCGGCGACGCGATCGTCATGGTCGGCGGGCGCGTCGGTCGCGACGGGATCCACGGCGCGACATTCAGCTCGATCGAGCTCTCCGAGGAGAGCGAGATGGTGTCTGCCGCGGCGGTCCAGATTGGCGACCCGATCACGGAGAAGCGCGTCCTCGACGGCCTCCTGCGCGCGCGCGACGCCGGGCTCTACCGCGCGGTCACCGACTGCGGCGCGGGCGGGCTCTCGAGCGCGGTCGGCGAGATGGGCGCCGAGTGCGGCGCCGAGGTCGACCTCGAGACCGTGCCGCTGAAGTACCCGGGGCTGTCGCCCGAGGAGATCTGGATCAGCGAGGCGCAGGAGCGGATGGTGCTGTCCGTCGCGCCGGAGAAGCTCGACGAGCTCGTCGCGTGCTTCGCGGCCGAGGAGGTCGAGGCCACCGCGATCGGCCGCTTCACCGACACCGGGCGGCTCGTGCTCCGGTACGAGGGAGCGCCGATCGGCGACATGTCGATGCACTTCCTGCACGAGGGCACGCCGCGGCCGACGCGCACGGCGAGCTGGACGCCTCCGGGCCACGCGGACCCGGGAGCGCCGAGCCCGAAGAGCATCCCCGCGTTCTCCGGGGCCGATCGGCCGTTCGACGCAGCCCTGCTCACGCTCCTCGGAACGCCGACGATCGCGAGCAAGGAGTGGATCGTGCGTCAGTACGACCACGAGGTGCAGGGCATGAGCGTGGTGAAGCCGCTCGCGGGCGTCGGCCAGGACGCTCCGGCCGACGGCGTCGTGCTGAAGCCCCTCGCCGATTCGAAGAAGGGCGTCGCGCTCGGCTGCGGCGCGAACCCTCGCTACGGCGAGCTCGACCCGCGCGCCATGGCGGAGGCCGTGATCGACGAGGCGCTGCGCAACGTCGTCGCCGTCGGAGGCGACCCGGACCACACCGCCATCCTCGACAACTTCTCGTGGGGCAACTGCGACAAGCCCGACCGGCTCGGCGCGCTCGTCCACGCGAGCAAGGGCTGCTACGCGGCGGCGATGGCGTACCGGACGCCCTTCGTGTCGGGCAAGGACTCGCTCAACAACGAGTACCGCGTCGGCGACGAGACGCTTGCGATCCCGCCGACGCTGTTCGTGACGGCGATGTCGCGCGTCGGCAACGTCGCCAACTGCGTGACGATGGACGCCAAGAAGGCGGGAAACCTGATCCTGCTCGTCGGGGTGACCGGCGCCGAGCTGGGCGGATCGGAGTACCTCGCCCTGGCGGGCGAGCGGGGCGGCGCCGTCCCACGCCCCGACCTCGACCGTGCGCCGAAGGCGTTCGAGAAGCTGCACGCAGCGATGAAGATGAAGCAGGTCCGCGCCTGCCACGACCTCTCGGAGGGCGGACTGGCGGTCGCGCTGGCGGAGATGTGCATGGCGGGCGGAATCGGCGCGACGATCGACCTGGCCTCGATCGACCATGAACCCTTCCCGAGCGGCTACGACGAAGACGCGACGCTGCTCTTCTCGGAGTCCTGCACGCGCTTCCTCGTCGAGGTCGAGCCCGGCAAGAAGTTCAACTTCCAGACGAAGATGATGGGCGTCGCCGTGACCCCGATCGGAGCCTTCGTCAAGAAGCCGCGCGTCGTCGTCAAGGGGACGTCGGGCCAGACGATCGTGGACGTCGGGATCGACGAGGTCCGCGAGGCCTTCACGCGGCGGAACTGAGCGGGCGTCGGGTCGCCCGACCTTTCGCTGGACCCTTCGCTGGACCCTTTGCTGGGGATCCAGCGCAGAACATCCAGCGCGGTGGATCCGCCGCCACGAGAAATCCCCCGGCCGGAGCGCGTTCGCTCCGACCAGGGGATGTCTCGTTCGGGTCCGAGGACCCCGCTCCGACGAACGGGGCCCGCTGATCGGTGTCAGCTGAACGGAATCATCAGACCGTCGGTGAAGTTGGAGCTCGCCATGCCCCCGACGAAGTCACGGTGCCAGGCCTGGAAGTACCACGTCTCACCCGGCTGGATCGGGACCGTCACCGCGGGCTGCGGCATCATCGTCGTGTCGATCTGGAAGAAGAACTGACCGTTCGCGTCGACCTGCTGGATCTGGTTCAGCTGCTGGTAGCGCCCGATCTGGCCGCTCAGGCAGAGGTTGCCGGAGTTCGGCACCATCGAGAAGCCGTCGGTCAGCGACGTGACGAAGATCCCGAACTGACCGACCGGCAGGTTCGACGCGTTGAGCGTCACGTTGTTGTCGGTCGCGATCTGCGAGCCCGAGGCGCCCATCGTGCCGATGACGCCCGTGCTGTTGGTCAGCGCGGTGCAGTAGTTCGAGCCGATGGAGTTCGACCCGCTGATGATCTCGACAGTGAAGTTGTCGTAGATCGTGATCGTCTCGGCCGGGCCCTCGGAGGAGAAGGTGTCGGCGAGCCCGAGGCTGGTGAAGCCGTCGAAGCGCCCCTCGTAGTCCCCCAGGAACGTCAGCTGCCCGTCGAACGAGAAGGCGATCTGTCCGGCGAGGTTGTCGACCTCAATCGTGACGGTCGTCCAGATGCCGCCGGGCACACCGCTGACGATGGACGGCGGCGACGGGAACAGCGACTGGAAGAAGGGACCGGTGTTGTTGCTGCCGTTCCCGAGGTAGCTCGGGTGCGAGTTCGGCAGCGTGGTGTTGTCCGTCTCACCCGCGGGGGTGTTGTCTGGATCGCGGAACCAGCGGAAGTCGGAGAGAACGTCGCCGTCGCCGTCGAAGGCGATGTACGCGCCGTCACCGCTGATCGGCAGGAACAGCTGGTTCCAGGTCGAAGCGTCGCTGCCGACTCCGACGTGGGCGTGCTCGGTCGTGCCGAATCCACCGCCGGTCGCCGGAACGCCCATGTAGACGTCGACGTCGAGCCGATAGATGTCCGCATTGACCGGGGTGTTGTGGAACAGCGTGAAGCCGTCGACGGCGTTCAGCGTGTCGTTGGCCGACATGAAGAGGCCGCCCGTGTCACCCATCCCCGAGCGGGGCGCGAGCGGAAATCCGGCGGTCACGTAGTCGAAGGCGAACGTCGTCGTGCCGTCGAAGATCCCGTCGTCGACGCGGGTGTAGTTGGCGGACGTGTCCGTCTCGAAGTCGTCGCTGATGACGACCTGTGCGGAGCTCTGGGCGGCGAGGACGACGCTGGCAGCGACGAGGGCAGTGGAGCGAAGGGGGTCGATTCCCATGGCGTGGTCGAGGAAGGGGAAGAGGATGCGCGCGTGCATGAGCGCGAGGGATGCGCGCGGCGCGCGCTTCGGGGACGAGCGTAGCACGGTGAGGGGATTCCAGAGCCCGGCCCGCCGCCTCGCCCCATCGCATCGGCGGGCTGGGTCCCGCGCGCGCCGCTCCCGTCAAACACGCTTCGAACGCGCGACCCACTCTCCCACGTCGGGGTTGGCGGCACGGCGCCAGAGCCATCCGTCCAGCGCGTAGTGCGTCGCCTGCGGGACCGCGAGCAGCGGTACGACGAGCGCGAGGGCCCACTCCGGCGCGGGTCCCTCCGGACCGAACGGGAAGAGCCCCGGATGGTCGCGCCAGACGAGCCCGTCCCAGAGCCACTCCTCCGCGTAGCCGACGAGCACGAGGACGGCGAGGAACAGGATCGCGAGCCTCGGCCTGAAGAATCGCGCGAACGGCGTCGTGTGCCGCTGCGCGCGGTCCCGCTCGACGGACCACACCACGGCGAGGTACGGGATCCCGTGGCTCAGCACGTTGAAGGCCGTGAACGCGATGTCCGAATCCAGCGCCACGATGCCGCCGTACCACGCGACGAACGTCGTGCCGAGCACGTGCAGCTTCGCCACGTTGACCCCGGCTCCGCCGAACGCCCGCTGCACCTGGCGCGCGCAGAAGACCGCGACGATGGCCCAGTGGACGACGGCGCCGCCTCGCTCGAGCGCGGCGGGCACGTGCACGAAGTCGCCCTGCACGAACCACTGGAATGCGCGCGGCAGGTGCGCGTGCCAGAACAGGACGGGGTAGAGAGTGATCGCGTAGAGCGTCGCCTGATCGAGCCGCCGGTCGACGTCGCCCTCCCCTGCGCGTGCCCGCGTGTACGCCACCCAGCCCCACTGCTGGCGCACGAAGTGCCAGACGGCCAGGTACGCGAGCGCGCGCCAGAACACGTCGCTCCCGATCCCGTACAGCACCGCCCCGACCGCGAAGCACGCGACGGGGATGCCGATGAAGAGCCCCGGACGCCGCTTGAAGCGCTCGGGGTCGAGGTACACGCGGAACGCGGTCGCCCACACGTGCGCGACGTCGCAGGCCACGATGAGCGCCGCGAACATCCACGGCGGCATGTCGGCGTGCAGCGTGCCGTTCCGCCAGGCCAGTGCAACGATCGCGCCCGCGAGCACGAGGGGCCCCGTGAAGATGGCGACGTCCGCCCGCGGGCCCAGGATCCAACCGGGGCGGAGCGCGTGCGCCGGGCCGCTCACGCGAGCACCTCGTCGAGTGCGCCGGCCCGGCGAAGGACGTCCTCGGCGGCGCGCGTCCCCTGCCAGTGCGCCTCCTCGAAGAGCGCGATCCCCGACAGATCCGAGTGCGCGAAGTGCACGTCGCCCAGCGGCGCGGCGGCCCGCACCCGCGCGTCGGCCTCCCACAGGAACCCCGGCGTCGGCTTCACCATCGCGTGCCCCCAGCGCCACGCGTCCATGTGCACGACGACCTCGTCGATGTCCGGGTGCGCCCGGCGCAGGTCGTCGAGCACCGCGCGCTGGACCGCCTCGAACGGCGCACTCAGCATCGCGGCACGGGCGGCGCGCTCGTCCGGATCCGTCACGGGCAGGTACCAGGTCCACACCGTCCCCCGACGGTCGTCGCGGTCGAGCTGATGGCCCGCGTCGACGTAGCCGAGGCTCTCCGACCCCACGAGGACGCTGTCCCACGCGCGCGGGAACCCGCGCTGCTCCGGCGGACGCTCGAGGTGCAGGTTGACCACCAGCCACGGCCCGTAGCGGAACGAGCGTCGCGCCTCGCGTACGGGGTCGTCGGGGAGCAAGCGCGCCGCAACGAACTGCGGAACGGCGAGCACCACGGCGTCCGCGTCCCACTGCGTCGTGCGCCCGCCGTCCCCCGGCGCGACGGTCCGCACCGACGCGCCGCGCGCCTCCGGGGCGACGGCGACGGCGACCTCACCGGTCCGGATCTCCACGCCGGCGACCTCGGCCAAGTGGCGCACGAGGCGCGCGTTGCCCTCGGGCCACGTCAGGTACGGCGCGCTCCTCCCCGTCCCGAGGTCCGCGCGCGCGGTGAAGTAGTGCATGAGCGCCCAGGCCGAGCTGTCCTCCAGGCGCGCGCCGAAGTCGTCACGTGTGGCGTACTCGAGGTACCAGCGCAACCGCTCGGACGTGAATCCGCGCACGTCGAACCACGCGGCAGCACTCGTGCCGTCGAGCCCGCGGGCGGCGGCGCTCGAGTGCGCGAGCGGGAGCTGGAAGAGCCGCTTGCCGTCCGCCGGATCGACGGCGAGGTGCTCGAGCACGATCTCCTCGAAGCGCTCGAGCTCCGCCGCGTCGCGCGCGCTCATCCCCTGGCCCGGCCAGAGCCCCTCCTGGAAGAAGCCGCCGGGGCCCGCGACGCGCTCGACCGGGTCTCGCACGAGCAGCTCGTCGGCGACCCGCACCCGGCCGCGCGCGTCGACGCCGCGCGCGATCCCGGCATCCTCGAGGAACGCGCGAACGGCCGCCTGCTCGTGGCGTGGCAGCGGCAGGTAGTGGGCGCCGAACGGATGCGGGACGCGCGGTCCGCCCGGCGCGGAGAAGGTACCGCCGCGCGACGTCCCGCCGATCTCGCGCGCGAGTTCGAGAACGGTGACGTCCTCCCATCCGGCACGCGCGAGGCGCCACGCGGCCGAGAGGCCCGCAACCCCACCGCCCACCACGACGACGCGCCGCCGCTCGCGCGCCGCTCTGGAGCCCGCCCGCAGGGAGCCGTCCCGGAGCGCGTGCCCGACGCCGACCCCGTCGTCGACGTAGCCGCCCGGGATCGAGCGCCGCCGCGCGGCGGACCCAGGCCGCGCGCACGATCCGGCGGCCGCGCCGCCGAGGAGCAGCGCGAGGGTCCCGCGCCCGAGGTCGCGCCGGCTCGGACGCGGGTCCTGCGTCATGGCTGGAGCTCCTCGTCGTAGTACCGGACGAGGGTCTGGGACGAGAGCCTGTTCACCTCGACCTCGCGCGGTGCCGCGTCCTCGGGCAGGACGAAGAGTGTCGGCGTGAAGTTGGGACCGAGGTAGCGCAGCCCCGCGGGAACCGCGCGCGGAACCTCGAAGGCGCGGCGCGCCGCCAGCGTGAACCCCCACTCGCCAAAGCTCGGGACTGCGGCGTGATACGGCCGCACGAACAGCCCGACGGACTCCATCGTGCGCGCGATGCACCAGAAGCTCTTCGGCGCGAGGCGCGGACTCGTGCTCTGGACGGCGATCGCGCCGTCTGGGGCGATGCGCTCGAGGAGCCGCGCGTAGAAGGTGTCCGTGTAGAGCTTCCCGACGGCGAACGCGTGCGGGTCGGGGAAGTCGACCAGCGCGACGTCGAAGAGCCCCTGGCCCTCCTCCAGCCAGCGCATGGCGTCCGCGTTCACGACCTCGACCCGCGGGTCGGCGAGCGAGCCCCCGTTGAGTTCGACGAGCGGCGGGAAGTCCGTGGCCAGCCGCGTCACCGCCGGATCGAGGTCGACGAGCACGACGCGCTCTACGCTCGGGTGGCGCAGCACCTCGCGAGCGGCCAGCCCGTCCCCGCCGCCGAGGATCAGGACCCGGCGCGGCTCGCCTGCGACGGCCATCGCGGGGTGCACGAGCGCCTCGTGATACCGGTACTCGTCCTCGCTGTTGAACTGGAGCGCGCCCGACAGGAACAGCTGGAACTGGCCCTGGGCGCGCGTGACGACGACGCGCTGGTAGGGCGAGGTCTCGGCGTGGACGATCTCGCCGGAGAAGCGCTCGGCCTCGGCGATCGTGGAGAGGCGGTTCGCCTGCGCGAACAGCGCCGCGAGCAGCGCCAGGACCGCGCCGGACTGCAGCTGCAGGGACAGCGGCCGCCGGATGCGATCGCGGAAGAGCGAGACGCTCCAGAGTCCGACCGCGGCGTTGACGATGCCGAACGCAAGGGCCGCGCGCGCGAGACCGAGCCGCGGCACCAGCAGGAGCGGGAACATCAGCGCCGCGACGAGCGCGCCGACGTAGTCCCACGCGAGCACGCGCGCGATGAGCTCCTTGAGCTCGAGCTCCTCCTCGAGGAGGCGCACGAGGAGCGGGATCTCGACGCCGACCAGCGTGCCCACCAAAAGGATCTCGCCGTACAGCACGGGCCGGAACCACAGCTCCGAGCGCCACGCGAAGAAGAGCAGCAGCGCCGATACGCCGCCCGCGACGGCGACCGCGAGCTCCACGCGGACGAAGGCCGGCCCGAGCCCTTCGCCGTCGACAAACTTCGACAGGTAGGCCCCGATGCCGAGCGCGAAGAGGTAGAGCCCGATCGAGACCGAGAACTGGGTGACGGAGTCGCCGAGGAGGTACGACGACGTCGTGCCGGCGACGAGCTGGTAGCCGAGGCCGCAGGCCGACGCCAGGAAGACGACGGCGAACGCGAGGTGGAGCTTCAAGCGCGCGGTCCTGTCGAAGTTCGGCGCCGCCGGTTCCGGTGCGATGGGGCGGCGCCGCGGTCCCCTACTCGGACGCGACCGCCGCGATGACCATCGCGACGCCGATGATGATCGACGCCATGACGATCGCGGCCGCGGTGTTGTGGTCCTCCTCGAGCTCGTGGCGCACCGAGAAGGGCATGAACTTCTCCATGACGCGCACGGCGATCAGGAGCATCACGATGCTCATCGCACCGACGGTGGCGATCTCGAGCGCCGGGAACAGGAAGTCCGTCTGGACGTCGAACAGCGCGAGGGGCTGGGAGGGGATTCGCATTGCGTCTTGGGCGTGGGCGGGTCTTGGGCGCGGGCCGCTCGTTCGGAGGAGTGTGCGGGCCCCTTCGGGTCACTTGCCGCGCGAGCCGTAGGCCCAGTAGACGTAGGTCCACGAGCCAGGGGACGCGCTGCGGATCTGCTTGGTGTCGATGCGCTCGGGGCGCGTCTTGCCGCCGCTCGCGCGGCCGCTCGTCTGCAGGACGAGGAACAGCACGATCACGACCGCGCCGAAGCCGAAGTAGCGGGGAGAGCGTTTGATCGCGCGGAACATGGGGCGCCGGGGCGGGCGGTAGGGATCAGTCGCTGTTCGCCCAGCGGCGCGCCTCGAAGGCACCTGCGCGGGCGGCGACGATGAACGGGAACGGGAGGAGAGCGATCAGCGCCAGCACGAACCAGAGCGAGCGCGGGACGTCGCTCTTGACCTCGACCTGGTACGGAACCGAAACGGCGCGGTCGTACGGCCGCGTCGCGATGCGCAGCCGGTACCGCCCGCTTGGGATCGGCCCGATGAGGACGCGCCCGCGGCGGTTGCCCTCGGACCAGCGCTCGCCGCCGGACACCCCGCTGTAGTACTGCGCCGCCGACTGGAAGTCGCGCACCTCACCGGTGTCCTCGTTGATCAGCGCGCCGAGGAACGCGAGGTAGCCACCGTCGAGGGTCGGCGCACGGAGCGTGATCCGAACGTTCTTCCCGTCCGCACGGATCTCGAAGGGCTCGCTGAAATCGACCTCCTCCGTGTCGGGAGCGCTCGCGACCGCGTCGAACGAGCTCTGGTGGACCACCTCGTTCGCCGCGCCGACGCGCGTCGCGACGCACGATCCCGTCAGCAGAACGAACAGCAGGGCGAAGACCTTCCACGTCGAGCGCGGGCTGTGCGGGTTGGGCTGGACGGGCCCGACGCCGACGCGGCGCGGCAGCTTCGCGGTCGGGAACGCGTCTTCGACCTCGCCCGGTTCGACGTGTCGCGCGAGCGACGCCGAGGCCTCGAGCGGAGACGACTCGAAGGACGCCATCCGGCCGAGGGCAGTGTCGACGAAGTCGCGCGTGTGCACGCGCTCGCCCACGCGGACCTTCCAGTAGAACTCGCCGAGCACCTCGTCGACCACGGCCTCGCCGCTCGAGAAGGAGCGGGTGCGGCCGCCGCCGACGTCCACCTTCTTGCCCTTGCGCAGCTTGGTCGCGGGGACGGGGTGCGCGAGCGTCCAGTGCCCGTCGGACTCGATGAGCCAGCGGTAGCGCCCCTCGGCCGAGCGCGTCAGGTACTCGCGCCACGGATACCGGATGCCGTCGGAGGTGACGCTGCGCTCCAGGAAACCGAGGACCGTGAGCTCCTCGCCGCCCATGTCCCCGACCGCGCCGATGGGGATCGACGGACGCGCCTTCATGCGCTCCTCCCCTCGGACGGCGGCGTACGCCGCGGCCTGGTTCTCGCGCTGGAGCAGCGATCCACAGTGCTGGCACCCGAGGCTGATCGCGCGCTCCGCGTCCTGCACCTCGATCGTGCCGCCGCAGTTGGGGCAGCGCACTTCCTCGGAGCGGATGCGCGCAGGCTCGTAGTCGGGTGCCGTCCCCGGATCGAGGTGCAGCTCGTCCGTGCCGACGAAGCGCCCGAGCAGGACCTCGGCGTCGCCGGGCCGCGTGAAGTCGAGCGTCGCGACCTCGCCCGCGCCGCGCACGAGATCGACGTAGGTGGTCCGGTCGCCCGGCTTCATGCGCACGGGCAGCTCGCCGCGGAAGGTCACCACCGTGCCACGTCCGATCTCTCGGATCGTCCAATCGTCTCCCGGCCCGAGGTCGACGCGATCGCCGGCCGCCCACCGCTCGTTGCCGCGCGGCGGAATGAACGCGCCGGAGTCCGGATCCGCGTCGGGCAGGTTCTCGCGGCCCGGCGCGCGCACCCCTGTGACCTCCTCGTAGACGTGCAGCTCGCCCTGGGCCTCGGCGATCCAGAGCCAGCCCTCGTCCGTCTCGGCGACCCACTCGTTCCACAGCCCCGTCCCGTGGTCGAGCTGGATCTGCCCGCGCACCACGAAGGGCCGGTCCTCGAAGCGCCCCTCCGACCCGAGTTCGAAGCGGGACAGGAGCGGCGTCGGCAGCGCCACCTGCCCGATCGCCTCGAGGTCCACGTCCTTGCGCAGGCAGAGAGAGCCGCAGTGCGAGCACGTCACGGTGACGGTGCCCGGCGACGAGATCGGCACGTCGGCGCCGCAGTTCCCGCAGCTGAGGACGGCGACGGTGACCTTCATCGGTCGGACGCGGCCGGCAGGGCGCGGTGCAGAGTGCGGACGCGGAGTTCGACGGGACCGGCTCCGCCGACGCGGCGCCCGACGAGCGCGCGCCAGTCCGGCGCGCGGCGCGGGCGGCACGTGTAGAGGTCGAGCGTGAGCCCGCCGTGCTCCGGGAAGCTGTGGCACGCGAGGTGGGACTCGGAGAGCGCGACGAAACCCGTCACTCCGGCGTGCGGCCCGGGGAAGACGTGCCACCGGGGCTCCATCACGGGGTGCAGTCCGAGCGCCTCAACGAGGTCGTCGAAGAGCGCGCCGAGGGCGCGAACCCCGTCCTCGCCGGCCAGGAGCTCGGGACGGAGACCGCCCGCGTCGACCGACCAGAGCTGACCGACGGCCGCGGGCGGCGGGTCGGTCGGGGCCGGATCCAACGTGGCAGCGTCGGACGGCTCGGAGGCAGGGCTCGGGGGGGCACTCACGTAGGAGCACGATACCGCGCCGCGCGACGACCATTCAATCGAACCCCGCGTCAGGTCGCCGAGGGTTCCGCCGCGCCCGGCGGATCCGGGGGCCGGCCGCCGCCAGAGCCCCTCAGGGCAAGTAGCGCGAGAGCGGACCCGAGAGCATGCGCGTGACGCCCATCGGGAGCCGGCGCCACGTGCGCTGCAGGACCTCCGTCTTCGGGTTCGACGGGTTGAAGGTCGGCAGTCCGGCCGCACCGACGAGGCGAAAGCTGTAGTGCAGGTCGCGCGCCTCGAAGCCCTGGTGCGTCTTGAACGAGAACGCTCCGGAGCCGCGGCGGCTGCGGCCGAAGTCGAAGATCCGGTAGCCGCGCTCGACGCTCCACTCCTGCAGCGCCATGTACATGAAGCTGCTCGCCTTGAAGCTGCGGTCGACGTCCGGTCCGGTGCCCGAGTAGTAGGCGAGGACCTGGTCCCGGAAGAGAAACGACATCACCGCGGCGAGCGTCTCGCCCTCGCGCTTCACGACGTGGACCGTGACGTCGTCGCCGAGGTCCTCCAGAAGGCGCATGAACCAGCGCTCGGGGAGCGCCGGCGAGCCGAGCGTGCGCTTGTTCTGGTGGAACAGCCGGACGAGGTCGGCGGCGTACCAGCGCCCCTCCTCGAGCGTCAGACCGAGCTTGTTCCGCGCCTTCCGCGCGTCCGCGCGGCTCTTCTTGGGCATCCCCGCGAGCACGTCATCGACGCTCTCGGGAAGCTCCTTGACGAACGTCGCGTGGAGGTCGGCCTTGGGAAGATCGAGCCCCGGATCCTCGAGGCAGCGCAGCTCGAGGCGGCCGACGTTGAGCTCGACGGCGTCGCGTTCCGCGGCCCCGTAGAGCGCGCGCTCGACCTCGGCGTTCGCACCGGCAGGGCCGCCGTAGACGCCGTACGGCACCGAGATGAGATTGCGCCCGCCGCGCAGGCCCTTGCACAGTGAGAGCGGCAGCACGCCGACGACGACGTCGCCCTCGAGCGCGACCAGCGAGCGGTCCTCGTGCCGGAACTGCGCCGCGACGGCGCGCGTCCAGACCGGACGGTGGAAGAACGACGCGCGGTCGGATCCTCGCACGAACGCGTCCATCGCGTCGTGGTCCTCCGGGCGCGCGCGGCGGACCTCGACCGCGCGCGGCGAGGTGGCCTCGGAGGGCTGCGGCGGTGCGGCGGCCGACGTCATTCGTAGATCCTCTCGATGCGGTATTCGCGAACGTTCCGCGCCTGCGTGTAGACGATGATCTCGCCGACGAGTCCGAAGCCGACGATCTGAGCGCCGAGGACTCCGAGCAGCACGCCGAGCAGGAACGGCGTCCGGAGATAAAGCCCGAAGTCCATCTCCGAGCGCATCCAGAAGAGGAGCTGCGTTCCGACGAGGAGCGCGCCGACGAGCATGAGCGCCCCGCCGAGCGCGCCGAAGAAGCGCAGCGGCTTGTGGGTGAAGCGCGCGAGGAACATCAGCCCGAGGAGGTCGAGCGCGCGGCGGAGGTAGGCGCCCGCCCCGAAGAAGCCGGTATTGCCCCACTCCGCGAGGTGCCGGACCTTGACCTCGTCGACGCGGAACCCCTGGCGGAAGGCGACCGCTGGCAGGTAGCGGTACATGTTCCCGTAGATCGTGAGCTGCTCGAGGACCTCGCGCCGCATCACGCGCAGCGTGCTGTTGAGGTCGTGGAAGCGCGCCCCGACGACCTTGCGCACGACCCAGTTGAAGGCCGACGACTGCATCTGGTTCAGCCGGGAGTCGACCCGCGGGTGCCGCCACGTCGTCACGAAGTCCGCGCCGTCGTCGATGGCCTGGAAGAGCTTCTCGATCTCCGCCGGGTCGATCTGAACGTACTGGGGCGTCGTCACGACGAGCGCGCCGCGCGCGTGCTCGAAGGCGCTCGAGAGGCACACGGACTCGCCGAACGGACGGTGCAGCGCGATCGTCCGGAGCTGACCCTGCGTCTCCTCCTGGAGGCGCGTCCCGAGCTGGTAGACCTCGCCCTTGATCCCGTCGTAGACGAGGATCGCCTCCCAGGTCATCCCGAGCCGCTCGAGGGCGCCGCCGAGGGCGCCGAGCACTTCTTCGATGCGCGCCTTCTGCGACTGCACCGGGAAGACGATCGTCACGTCCGCGTCCTGCGTGAGCGCGGGCGTCGCCGTCTCGCCGGGCCCCGGGGCCTCCGCGGCGCCGCGGTTCGTCTCGAGGGAGCTCATCCCGCAGCCCCCGGGATCGGCGCCTGCCGCGGAGACCTGCCCCTCGACGCACGCTGGGTCGCGAGCGGCCGGTCGTGCCGCCGGAAGAGGTTCACCGCGAGCTCGGCGAGTAGGCCGAGCAGCACGAAGTAGATGCCCGTCATCGCGGTCATGCCCAGCGTGACGGCCGTGACCTGGCCCCAGCGCGTCGCCAGGGGGAGGGAGCCGTCCTCGAGCACGGCCGCACCGAGGTAGAGCGCGGGCAGAACCATGAAGGGCAGCCCGATGAGCGCGAAGTACGGCAGCGGGTGCCGGGCGAACGAGCCGAGCATCTTCATCGTGAGCAGGTCGAGCGCGACGCGCCCCGCGCGACCGAGGCCGTACTTGCTCTGGCCGAACATGCGCGGACGGTGGTTCACCACGATCTCCGCGACGCGGGCGCCGCTCGCGAGGGACAGCACGGGGAGGAAGCGGTGCTGCTCGGCGTAGATCGGCAGGTTCTCGATGAGCTCGCGCCGGAACGCCTTGAGCGTGCAGCCGGTGTCGTGGACCGTCGAGCCCGTCAGCCGGGCGATCATCCGGTTCGCGATGCGCGAGGGGACCTTCCTGAGAACGAATCCGTCCTGACGGTTCTTCCGCCAGCCCGCGACGATGTCGTAACCCTCGTCGAGCGTCGCGACGAGGCGCGGAATGTCGGCGGGGTCGTTCTGCAGGTCCGCGTCGAGGGTGACGACGACGCGGCCGCGGCTGTGCTGGAACCCTGCGCTCATCGCCGGGGTCTGGCCGAAGTTGCGCCGGAATCGGATCACGCGCACGTGCGGGTCGCTGGCGTGCAGTCCGCGCAGCACTTCGATCGAGCGGTCGCGGCTGCGGTCGTCGACGTACACGACCTCGTACGGGACCCCCATCCCTCCGACGTGCTCGGTGATCTCGGCGTGCAGGCGCGGGAGGTTCTCTTCCTCGTCGAAGACCGGGATCACGAGCGAGAGCGCGGGACGCTCGCGGCGGAGCTCCTCGCGCTTCCGCAAGACCTCCTCGCGTGCGGCCGCGTCGAGCGCGGCGGGAGGCGCCGGGGGGGAGGGACCATTCGTGGCGTCGGACGACATCGGCGATGAAGGTAGCGGCAGCGGGGACTCCGGATCGACCGCCTGGGATGTTTCGGCCTGGGGCACCGATCCCTGTAGCCCCTGCGGCCCTCCTGCGGCCCACCGAGCCGTCGCCCAGGGCCCTGCCGCACGGCTCCGACGCGTTCGGCGCACCTGCCGCCCCGGCCCCCCGGTCGCGGTCTCCCCGTCCCGGCGCGGCGCGTCCAGGGCCATTCGCCGCACTCCTGGCGACGGGGAGCGAAGAACCGGGGGGGTCGCGGACTAGGATGGAGGCACATGCGCGGCCCCACGTTGATCGTCCTCCTCTCCCCCAGGCTCCGTCGTCTCCGGGCCCTCCTGGTCGCTTCCGGCGCGGCTCCCTCCGCCCTGGACGAGCTGTCCCCCGAAGACCTTGAGGTCTGGTTCCCCGTCCCCGGACCGGGCCCCGGGGATGCGACGAGCGCCACGGCGCAGGCCGGGACGGAGCGCTGGACGGCCCCCTACGCGGCCAGCGCGCTCGTCTACGACGAGGCCGCGTTGACCGGAGAGGAGGCGCGCCTGCTCGCCGGAGCGCGCAAGCGCGGCGAGGTGTCGCAGCTCGTTGCGGTCAACGGCCAGGCCGACGACGAGGCCCGCGAACTCGTCGGCCCCGACGAGCGGCTCGTCTGGCCGCTCGACCTCGCCGAGCTGGAGGCCCTCGCCGCGCGCGCCTGGTCGCCAGAAGGTCCGGAAGGAACGCGTCCGGAGCTCCGCGACGGCGACGGCGGCGACGGCGACGGCCGAACCCAGGACCGCCGGGCGGGGCGGCCCCAGCGGGTCGCCGCGAGGGAAGACGCCGACGGCGGAGGACTCGACGATCTCCGCCGCATCGAACAGATCCTGCGAGGCATCGAGGACGGGCGGCTCGCCAGGGGCTCGGCGCGGGAGCTCGGACGCTCGCTGCGCGGGTCCGTGGGGCCCTTCCGCAGCGGCCGCGGGAACGGCCCTCCTGCGAGCAGCCTCGGTGCAGCTGGCACGGCGCGGGGCCCGGGGGAGCGGACCTCGGGTCCGCCGGAGGGCGAGCCGCGCACCGCGTTCCTGCGCACTCGGATCCAGCCCGCGCGCAGGACCACTCCCGCGCCGCCCGCCGCCGGGACGGCGCCCCCCACCGAGGGCGCGACCGTCGAAGAGCGCCTGCTCCAGGCCGCACTCGAGCCCGGCGCGCCCCTGCTCACGCGGGAGGAGCTCGACGCCTTCTTCGGGCCCGGGCCGGAGGACACCGGCGGTGTGACGGAGACACCGACCGAGCTCGGCGCCGCCCCGTGGAGCGACACGGCGACGCTCGACGACCCTGCTGCACCGCTTCCGACGGAGAGCCCGGCGCCCACGGCGCGTACGGCCGGCGAGCAGCGCCCCGCGTGGCTCAAGGACCAGGTCGCGGACCTCGCGGACATCGTGCAGGCCCTCGATCTGAGCGCGCGTGCGAGCCACGCGCACACGCAGATCGGCGACGAGCTCGCGCGCCTGCGCCAGTTCACCCGGACGCTCGGGATCGTCGCCGCGCCCCCGCCCCGCGGTGACCGGACGTTCGACCTGTCGCAGTTCGTCGAGGAACAGCTCGGCGCCGCCGCCGGTCGCTCCGTCGACGCGCCGCGCCTGCTCTTCCGTCGCGAGGGCGCACCGGAGGCGGACGTCCGCGCGGACAAGATGCTGCTCGCGCTGGCCCTCGACGCCCTCCTTCAGACGGCCATCGCGTGCTCCACGTCGGGCGACGTCGTCCGCGTGGAGCTCACGGCCGACGCAAGCCACGCGGCCAGCTCCTTCGAGCCGAAGCCCGACGGATCCGAGTCCGCCGGGGCCGAACCTGCCGCGGCCGATTCCGCGGGCGAAGGCTCCGGCGACGACGCGGAGAGCGGCGAGCTCGTCCTGCGGATCGACTTCCCGTCGGGGCCCCTGGCAGGACGCCGCCCGGACGTGCTGCTGCGGCCCTACGCGCTCCGCGGCGACCTGCCGACGATCGGCCCGAACGCACTGCCGGCCGCCGGCGCCATCGCCGTGGGGCAGGGCGGCGACCTGCTGGTGGAAGAACTTTCCGGCGGTCGCTCGGCGTTCGTCGTGACCCTGCCCGCACGGGTCCGCCGCTCGGTCCACTGAACGCGGCGCGGGGCGCGTGGAGCGCGCGCGGCCGCCCCTCCTGGCTGCCGTCGGAGCCGCCGCGTCACGTTCAAGGATCTGCGCTGCCGCGTCGAAAGGACTCGACATGAGTCTCGGGTCACGTGGAGAAACTGCAACGGGGAGCGGGCGCCCCGCCGACGGACCGGCCGCACCCGTCCTCGGTCCGAGCTCGGACTTCGCGCCGCGCCCGTACCCGCGCCGCGCGCCGGGTGCCTCTCCCCTCAGGGGACGCCGCGTCCTTGTCGTTGACGCGGACGTCGAGCGAGGCCGCGCCGCCTCGGCGGCCCTCGCGGCGCGCGGCGCCGCGGCGCGGCACCACGACGGCGGCCAGGGGCTCGTCGCGCTGCTCGCCGGACCGGACGCGTCCGAGGTCGTCGTGGTTCATGCGAGCGACGTCGACGACGAGGACCTGGACGCGCTCCGCGAGGCGCTCGGCGCACCGTCGATCCTCCTCGTCGGCGGCGCCGCCCGCGCGGAGAGCCACGACCTGCCTTCCATCGCACGCGACGCGAGCGACGAGCAGCTCGCCACCGGCGTCGCTCGCGCGCTCGAAGCGCGTTCGCTCGCGCGCGAGAACGCGTCGCTCCGCGCGCAGCTCGACGACCGCTTCTCGTTCGGGAACGTCGTCACGCGCGACCCGGCGCTCCGCGAGGTGCTCCGCACGCTCGAGTCGGTCGCGGACACGCGCGCGACCGTTCTCGTGCTCGGCGAAACGGGTACGGGCAAATCGATGCTCGCGCGCACGCTGCACCAGTCCTCGGGCCGGCGCAGCGGCCCCTACGTCGAGGTCAACTGCGGCGCACTTCCCGGCGGCCTCTTGGAAGCCGAGCTGTTCGGCCACGCGAAGGGTGCGTTCACGGGCGCGGACCACGAACGCGCGGGCCGCTTCGAGGCGGCCGACGGGGGCACGATCTTTCTCGACGAGATCGACAGCGCTCCGCTCGAGCTCCAGGTCAAACTCCTGCGTGTCGTCCAGGATCGCCTGCTGGAGCGGGTCGGCGAGTCGCGCACGCGCGAGGTCGACGTCCGTATCGTTGCGGCCACCAACGCCGACCTGACGTCGCGCGTCGACGACGGCACGTTCCGCGAGGACCTCTACTGGCGCCTCAAGGTCGTCGAGGTCGAGCTGCCACCGCTCCGCGCACGCGCGCGGGACCTCGCGCCCCTCGCCGAGTCGTTCGTCGCGCGCTTCGCGACCGAGTACAGGAAGCCGATCCGGGGGCTGTCCCCCGCAGCGCTCGGCGTGCTCGCCGCGCTGCCCTGGCCGGGCAACGTGCGGCAGCTCGAGAACGCGCTCGAGCGCGCCGTGCTGCTCGCGAGCACCGGTGGCGAGGGAACTGCGCGCAGGCTGCTCGAGCCGCGCGACCTCGGCCCGGAGCTCTGCGCGGAGGCGGCGCACCAGACCTCCCCCGTCGAGGGCCTGCCGCAGGGGCTGGAGTGGCTGACCGACCTCGAACGCATCATCCCGCTCAAGGAGGCGCTGGAGGGCCCCGAACGCCTGCTGATCGAACGGGCCCTGGACCGCAACGACGGCCGCCGCGACCGTGCGGCGAGCGACCTCGGGATCAACCGATCCACGCTCTTCAACAAGATGCGCAAGTACGGGCTGCTGAGCGCTGGTCCGGACGGCGGAGCCTCTTAATCTCTCCTTCGATGAAGTGGACCTCCGCGACCGCTCTGTTCCTCGTCGCCGGCGCCGTGGGCGTGGGCGCATTCGTCGTCGTGACGCGCGAGCCGAAGGCTCCGGTCGACGTCCTCACCGACGTACGCGAGCGCATGGGCGACCCCCTGTTCGACCGCGCGGACGCGATCACCCAGCTGGATCGCGTCCTCGACGGCGGGCGCCAGGCCGCTGACCCCGACGTCCGTCTCCAGCTCCTGGAGACGCGGTCCGAAATCTACAAGGAGCTCGAGGTCTACCAGCGTGCTCGCGAGGATCTCGAGCGGATCGAGGCGAGCTCGGGCAACGTCCCGCCCGAACTCCTGCTCGAGATCGCCGGGCTCATGGAGCTCGAGGGTCTGCCCGCCGAGGCACTGCAGAGGACGCGTTCACTGACCGAGCGTTTCCCTCGCTTCGGCGACGGCTGGTTCCTGCGCGGCAAACTCGAGGAGCGCGTCGCCTTCGACGCGATCGAGGTCGCACGCGACATCGCGGACCAGCGACTGGCTTCGGACTCGGCACGGCTCGCGCAGGACATGATCGTGGAGCTCGCGGCGCGCCACGCGCGCGATCCGCGGCGCGCCGACCTCGAGTTCCGGCTGAGCGAGCTCTTCCGGGGCATGCGCGAGTCGGACCTCGATCAAATCATGACCGAGATCAACGAGCCCCGGACGGCCTTCATGCGCGCGCGCAGCGTGTACGCGAAGGCTCTGGAGCTCACGGCCGACCCCGAGCTCCTGACGCGGCTCGCACGTTCGTTCGATCGCGCTGGCCGCGGCGATCTCGCGATCCGGCTCCAGTTCGCGGCGCGCAGCTTCGAGGACGTGGCTGCGGACCCGGGCTCGGTCGCCGAGCTGCTCGGATACCTCTTCGACGCGGGGCGCATCGTCGAGTCCCGTGCGCTGCTCCTCGACTGGGACTGGCAGCGGGGTGGAACTCTGGAGTTCTACCGGAGCGCCGGTGAAGTCCTCTACAAGGCCGGCGACTACGCCGCGCTGGAGCGCGTCGCGCAGGGACTGCGCCTCGCCGGCGCAGAGACCGGGATCCATTGGGCGAAGTTCTTCGCCGTGGTGTCGCCGGCCTACCGGACCCCGGAGAAGGCGAACCTCGCCGGCCTGCGGCAACACCTGCGCAACCTTCGTCCGGGGCTGATGGACTTCATCAAGGACGACAACTACCCCGAACCGTTCCTCGGCGCGCGCAACGACGCCCGCTTCCTCGACGCGCAGCTCGTGAAGGCGGTCGACGACGTCGCGCTGGAGCGCATCTCGCTCTCGCGCGCACTCGAGGAGGATCCGAACGGTTCGGCCGAGGCCTGGGCGCGCTACGCGGAGACGATGCGCCAGGCGAAGCGCGTCCAGCCCTGGGCGGAGATCGAGATCGCGCTGACGAAGGCGATCGACCTCCAACCGTCGAACACGGCCCTCCTGGAGCCGTTCTGGTACGAGGCCGGCGAGAAGGCGCTCGAGAAGCGTGGGCTCAACCTCGAGGGGATCTTCGCGTGGGTTGCGCGACACGGCACTGCGCTGCCCGTTCAGGAGATCGGACCGGCGGTGAAGACGCGCCTGGCGCAGGAGCACCTGCGTGTCGGCAGGCTCTACGACGCGATCTCGGTCGCGAACGACGTGCGCGCGAGCTATCCCGACCTGGTCCCGCCGCTCGACGTCCTCATCGCCGCGAAGCTCGCGGACGAGCGCCGAGCACCCGAGAGTGCCGCGGCCGACATCGTCGAGCGCATCGAGGCCGCAGGGATCGACGACCGGATCGAGGAGTTCCTGGCGCAGCTCACGGGTGGCACGCTGCCCGGCAAGTGGCTCGTGCGCGCGATGCGCTCTGCGCCTGCTCGCTTCGGCAAGAGCGCAGTGGCGCGCTACTACCTCGCTCGAGGCGAGGTCGACCGCGCCGGAGTGGCGCTCAAGGGCGTCGATCAAGCGTCCGCGCCGCTCGACCTGCGGCTGCTCAGGACCGAACAGCTGATCGAGAAGGGCAGCTTCGCAGCTGCCCTCGCAGAGCTCGACCTCGTCGACGACGCGCCGCGCGTCTCCGCGAAGACGCACGTCCTACGTCTGCGCGCACTGCTCGGCGCGGGCGCTTCGGACGGGCTCAACGTCGCCGTGCGCCGGATGCTCGCGACGACCCCGACGACCGCTCCCGTTCTCCTCGACGCCGTCGACATCCTGCTCGACGGTGGGCGCCCCAGGCTCGCGTACGCGGTCGTCGAGCACCTGGATGCGGACCCGGAAGCGCGCACTCCTGAGTTCTATCGCCGCCGACTCGTCGTCGATCTTGTCCTCGCTGAGGCCCTCGGACTCGCCGTACCGCGCGAGTCGCAGCTCCGCGCAGAGCCCTACCTGACCGACGGGACGCCCCAGCTCGCGGCCCTCCTCCTCGCGGTCGACCAGCGCGACTGGGTTGCGCTGCGCCCGCTCGTCGAAGAGCTCCGCGCGAGCTCGTTCGAGCCCACGCCGCTCCAGGACGTGTGCCTCTCCCTCCTGGGGGAGCGCCTCGAGGTGGGCCTGCGGAACGCGCAGCGCGGCAGCGATGCGATGCCGCGGAGCGCGGAATGGGCGCTCGTCGCGGCCGCCGCACGCTCGATCGTCGGCGCGGAGATCGACCTCCCCGCCTGGTTCGGTCCGGGCGCGAGCGAGGACCTGAAGCGCACGCTGGATGGCACCGAACGCGGCGTCCCACGGGACCCTCGAGACGTCGTCGCGCTCCTGCTCGTCGTCCGCGACCCGCTGTGGAACTCGTACGTGCAGATCGCCCTCTCGAAGCTCCGCGTCGACGCCGGCAGCTCGATCTGGTCCCGCTGGCTCGCGCTCCACTACGCGCGTATCGCGGGCGATACCGAGCGCGCAGGAGTGGTCGTCGAAGCCCTTCTCGGAGACCACCCGCGCTTCGGACCCGGCCACGACGCTGCGGTCGCCCTCGCCGTGGAGCGTTTCCCGGCGGAGCCGCTGCACCCGAGCGTCGTCGCGGCTCGAACGCGCCGGGTTGGAAGCATGACCGCCAAGCTCGTTGACGACCCCATCGACGTCCGGATCGCGGTCGCGGGCGACGCGGCGCGCCAGGGCAAGTATGCGTTCGCGGCCCAGGAGATGCGCTCTGTCATCCTCGAGGAGAGCAGTCGGGCCGCCGAGGGGCGCCTCATGCTCAGCATCTTCGAGCTCCGTTCGGGCCAGCCCGACCTCGCCGCCAAGCGGCTCCAGGAAGCGCTCGCCGAGGATCTCGGCGTCTACCGGGAGGTCGGCATCGACACTCTGATCTACGCGCTCGAGACGGCCGTTGCGCGTCACGATCCCGAAGCGGCACCTCCGGTCGCGGGGGCGCTGAGCCCGGAAGAGGCACTTGCGATCATCGACGACGTCGCATTGACCCACGCGAACGACCCGCTCGTTCTGCTTCAGCGGCTTCGGCTCCAAGGCGTGAGCCAGGGCGAGCAGGGCGAACGCGCGCGGGGCATCTTGCGCACGCTCCGAACGGCGGCTGCCGGCGAACCGCTCGATTCACTGCGCGACGGCAGCACCGCGAAGTGGGTGCGGTACTTGACCCCCATCGCCTCCGACGTGGCCGCCGAGCTGGTCGAGGAGCAGCTGGTCCTCGCGCCGGGCAACGCGCTCCTCCTCCAGCTCTCCGGTGAGGTGGCACGGGTCCAGGGACGTACGAAAGACGCGCGTGCGGACTTCGAGACGCTCCTCGCGATCGAGCCGCAGGCCGAGACCGGGTACGCCCTCGCCGAGCTGATGATCGAAGAGGGCGCGTCCCCCGCCGAGATCCGGCAGGTCTTGCGACAGGCAGGACAGCTTGAGGGCGGCGCGTCCGCGCGCGCGACCTACCTGAGTTCGATCGATGACCTGCGTCGCGCGCGGCCGCGCCTCGACGACATCGTGCCGCGTCTGCGCACGCTCTGGCAGCAGCGGGCGAGCAGCCGCGACCAGGTGGATCCGTTGGAGCTCGGCCTGACCTTCACCGACGCCCTTGTGCGTCGCGGGACCAAGAGTGACCTCGAGGAGGTGCTCCAAGTCATCGAGCAGGCGCAGCCGCTCGCGGTCCGCACCCTCTACGAACGCAACTACCTCACGGCTCTCGGCGGGATGGTCGAGCAGCTCCTCGCCGAGCTCTAGCGGACCGCCCTGCGGCCGAGGCCACTCCGGCGAGGTCCGCTACGACGGTCGACTGTGCCGCGGGCGGCGGTCGACGACGCGGACGCCCGTCACGCCCTCGGCGCAGGTAGCCCGAGCACCTCGGCCATCGTGCCGAAGGGCCAGCGCTCGAGGAGCCGGTCGAGGCGCGCGAGGCTCTTCTCGAGCCCTACGTAGTGCCGGAACTTCTTGAAGGCCGGCGCAGGGATGCGCGGCTGGTCGGGGTCGAACTCCCACGGATGAAGGTAGAGCGCGACCGGGCGCCCGAGCTTCGTCACGCGCGCGATCGCGGCGCGATGCACGGGGCCGGGCAAGAGCCGAAAGTACCCGCCGCCCCCGATCGGCATGTTCTTCTTCCCCACCGGCAGCGTCGTCACCGGGAACTCGACGATCGGGCCGTGCTCGGTCTCGACGGTCGTGATGGTCGGCGGGAAGTCCGGGACACCGTAGGTCGGGTGGTGTACCGGGTGCACGCTCGAGTCGTACAGGTAGCCGCGCTCGGCGAGAACGTCGAACGCCCACCAGGTCCGCCGCGTCAGCGTGAACGTCGACGCGCGGAATCCGACCGGCCGCGGAGCGCCTGCAGCCTCGATGGCTTCTTCGGTGTGCCGGAGGTGCTCGCGGAAACCGTCGGGACCGTCGAGGTCCCACAGGAACTCGTGCTCCCAGCCGTGGCTCGCGATCTCGTGACCCGCGTCGTAGCAGCGCTTCACGAGGTCGGGGCGCCGCTTCGCGACCCAGCCCAGGAAGAACATCGTCGCGCGCGCACCGCGGCGGTCGAGGAGCTCGAGCAGCGCGTCCATCGCGACGTCGATGCGGGACGGTACGTCGTCCCACGACTCCTTCGGGAAGGCGTGGCTGAGGTTCGCCACGTGGAAGAATTCCTCCACGTCGAACGAGAGCGCGTGCCTCCGCTCTGGCTCCGAAGCGTTCGCTCCGCTGTCTCGTGTCTCGTGTGCCGTCTTCATGTGGCCGGATGCGGTCGCCCCCGCGCCTATCTATCGGCCGTGGACCGGAGCGTCTCGACCTCGGCGAGCACGCGCCTCGCGTTCCCGTCCCAGGTCAGGTCACGGTCGACGATCGTACGCGCCGCGGCAGCCCCGAGGCGCTCGCGCAGCGCTGCGTCCGTGGCGAGGCGTCCCAGCGCATCGTTGAGCGCGGCACCGTCCCCGGGCGAGAACAGCAGGGAGTCCTCGCCGTCGGAGAGGACCTCCCGCAGGTTCGGCTGGTCCGGGGCGACGGGTACGACGCCCGCCGCCATGTACTCGTGCAGCTTCAATGGGGACGCGTAGGGGTTGATCGCGGGCACGAGGCCGACGTCGAATGCCGCGAGGACGCTCGGGATCCGGTGGTGCGGCCGCGTCCCCGCGAAGTGGACCCGGCCCTCGACGCCGAGTGCGGATGCCTGCGCGCGGAGCTCGTCCTCGACCGGTCCCATGCCGACGAGCACGAGGTGCGCGTCCTTCAGATTCCGGTCCTCGGCGAGCCCCGCCACGACGAGGTCGAGTCGGTGCCAGTCGCGGTAGTAACCGGTGAATCCGAGCACCGGGCCCTCCGCGTGGGCGATGCCGAGATCCTCGCGGGCGGAGGCGGCGTCGAGTCCCTCGAAGTGGTCGAGGTGCACGCCGTTCGGCGTCACGAAGATCCGCGACGCGTCGACGCCCATGTCGACGAGCATCGAGCCGAGCACGTCGGTGACGACCGCGATCCGGTCGGCGCGCCGGAAGATCGAAGTCTCGACGCGGCGCGCGTACCCGGGGAACGAGAGCCCGCGCGTACGGCCGAGTTCGAGCACCATCGGCGAGTTCACCTCGAGCACCAGCGGCAGCCCGCGCTCATCGGCAACCCTGACGCCCGCCGTGTTTCCGAACGCGTAGCGCTCGTAGACGAAGTTCGGATCGAACGCGTCGACTGCGGCGCGCAGCTTCTTGGCCGCGGGCACCGAGTACCCGTACTCCGCGATCTCGCGCACGAAGCGCGGCACGCGCCCGACGAGCGACCACGGGAAGCGCGAGCCTCGCTCGGCCTTCGCCTCGGCCTCCGGCCGTGTATCGGCGGCCGCCTTCGCGCCCGCCTTCGCCGGGTCGGAGTCCCCGGTCTTCTCGACGAGCGCCACCTCGCGCACCTCGGCGCCCTCGTTCTCGAAGGCACGCACGAGCGAGCGGATGTGGACCGCCTGGCCGTCCTCGGCCTGGGTCCGGTGGTGGTAGAGGATCCTCATCTGGTGGTGTCCGCCTCGTCGGAAGCGGTGCCCGTGGAGCGCCGCGCCTCGATGAGCGAGGAGAGGAGACCCTCGAGAGCATCGATGCTCGCCCCCCACGAGAGCTCCGCAACCGAGGCACGCAGTGTGTCGGGCGCGGGCGGCGCGTCCAAGAGTCCGGTCAGCTTCGCGGCGACGGCCCCTGGGTCACGGTCGATCACGAGCATGCGCCCGTGGTCGGGCAGGACCTCGGCCGTGCCGCCCGCGTCGGTCGCGACCACCGGGCAGCCGCAGGACAATGCCTCGAGGACGACGTTCGGTCGCCCCTCGCGCGAGCTCGTGAGCAGCATCAGATCGGCCGCCCGGTACCAGTCGGCGAGCTCCTCGGGCGGGCGCTCCCCCACGAGCTGGACGTCGACGCCGTGACGCTCGGCCTCGGCGGCGACGGCCCCTTCGAGCGGACCGCGGCCCACGAAGACGAGCCGGCCGCCGGGACGGGCCGCGTGGACGAAGGCGCGGAGCGCGAGCAGCGGGTCCTTCCGCTCGATCAGATGGCCCACGACGAGGACGAGCTCACCGTCCGTCGCCTGGCCGAGCCGGCCGCGCGCTTCGACCCGATCGCCGGGAGCGAAGCGGTCCCCGTCGACTCCGTTGGGCGTCAGGACCGCAGGCGTCTCGGCTGCGCCGCCCGCCTCGAGCGAGAGCGCGACCATCGCGTCCAGCAGGTCCTGGCTCACCGCGGTGAGCGCCGACGCCCGGGCGAGCCCACCCGCGAGCTCGGCGCGGAGCGACGGCAGGCCCTGGACCTGGAGGACGTCGCTCCCTCTTCCGTTGACGACGCAGGGGACGCCCGCGCGGAGCACCTCCTCGACCGCAGCGGCGCCGGGCCAGGCGTAGTCGATCACCACGGCGTCCGGTGCGCCCTCGAGCACGCGCGGAGCACCCACCCGCGCGAAGGAGCGCGCGTTCCCGGCCCCCCGCTTCGGCACGTGGAGATAGCGCGGCCGGACGGCCTCGACGCCGAGAGACGCGCCCCGACGCTCGGTGCGCGCGGCACGTGCGCGCGCGGGTCCGAGCAGCGGCGCGAGCACGCGCGGCGCCCACGGCACCGGCGCAACGACGCGCACGTCGTGCCCGCGCGCCGCGAACTCGCTCCACTTGCGCGCCGCGAAGATGCCCTCGAACGGAGCTTCGCGCGACGGGAACAGGCTCGTCAGGACGTGGACGCGCATCGTCTCTCTCTCCGGTGGGATCCTCGTCGCGCGGCGAGGTCAGGCCGCGAGGCGCGCGACCTCGTGCCGCAGGCGCCAGTGCTCGAGCATCAGCAGCGACCAGAGCAGACGGTCGTGGTTCACGCGGCCGGACTGGTGGGCCTCGAGGGTCGCGCGGAGCGCGCGGCGAGAGAACCAGTCCTCGGGGAGCGACTCGACGGCGTCCTCGATGGCGGCGCGCAGCGGGCCCCTGGTCCAGGCCTCGAGCGGCGTTGCGAAGCCGCGCTTCTTGCCGTCGAGAACGTCGCCGGAGAGCCGTGGGCGAAGCGCCTCGCGCAGCGCGTGCTTGCCGCGTCCGCCGCGGATCTTGGCGTCCGCTGGAATGTGCACGAAGCGCTCGACGAAGCGGTGGTCGAGGAGCGGCACGCGCACCTCGAGGCTCACCCCCATCGACGCGCGGTCGACCTTGGAGAGGATCCGGTCCGGCAGCCAGGTGTGGATGTCGGCGTACTGCGCCCGATACAGCGGGCAGTCGACGTCGGGACGCTCGTAGTGGGCGCGGAAGGCGTCGAGCGGATCGTGGTCCGAGAGAGCCGCGGCGACGTCGGGTGCGAGCAGCGCGAGCGCGGCGCCGCGCGACATGTGGCTGACGCTGTGCCAGTACGCGGCGGCGGGATCGGCGCCGACGTTGGAGAGGAAGGTCTTGCCGCGGAAGACGCGGGGCGCCCAGTCGAGCTTCGGGTAGACCGCGCCCGCCGCCCGCGCGAACGCGCGGCCCGGGGCACCGACCGCGCGTCGCACGCGGTTCTCGGCGACGTCGTGCACGTACCGACGGTAGCCGGCGAACGTCTCGTCGCCCCCGTCTCCGGACAGCGCAACCGTGACGTGCTCTCGCGCGACCTTCGACACGAGCCAGGTCGGCAGCGTCGAAGGGTCTGCGTGCGGCTCGTCGAAGAACCACGGGAGGACGTCGATCGCGTCGCGCGGGTCGGGCTCGAGCACCTCCGTGTGGTGCACGGCACCGAGCGTGCGCGCCGTGTCGCGCGCGAGGTCGAGCTCGTCGTGGGTCTTCTCGGCGAAGCCCACGGTGCAGAGCACGGGGGGCTCGGGGAGCGCACGGTGCATCGAATGCGCCACGGCGTTCGAGTCGATGCCGCCGGAGAGGAAGCCGCCCAGCGGCACCTCGGCGAGCAGTCGATCCTCGACGACCCGATCGACCCACTCGACGATCTCGCCGTCCTCGGGCGCGTCGCGCAGCCCGTCGGTCGGCACGTCCCAGTAGCGCTCGATCCGAACGCCCTCGTCGGCGCTCCAAGTGAGCACGCTCGCCGGCGGGAGCCGGTGGATCCCGACCCAGGCGGATTCGTCGCCCCCGACGTAGCCCTGCACGAGGTAGTCGAGCAGGGCCTCCCTGCGGAGCTCGCGGTCGAAGGCGCCCGACGCCAGGAGAGCCTTGGGCTCCGACGCGAACCAGAGCCCCTCGCTCGTCTCCGCCCAGTAGAGCGGCTTGATGCCGAGCCGGTCCCGGGCCAGAACGACGCGCGGCCCGGCCTCGCGCCGGTGGTCCGCGACGGCGAACGCGTACATCCCGGTCAGCGCGCGGGCGACCGCAGCGCCGTCCCCCGTCTCGGCGTAGAGGTGGAGGATGGTCTCGATGTCCGAGCCCGTCTGGAACCGCGCGCCGCGCGACTCCAGGCCGGTCCGCAGCTCACGGAAGTTGTAGATCTCACCGTTGCCCATGCAGACGACGCCGCCCGGGTCGACGATCGGCTGGTGGCCGCCCGCGAGGTCGATGATCGAGAGCCGCCGGAACCCGAACGCGACGCTGCCGCGCAGGTCCAGGCCCTCGTCGTCGGGACCGCGGTGCGCGATCGTGTCGGTCATGGCGCGAAGGCGCGCCTCCTGGCCCGTCACCGCACCCGAGCGGAGCGCGTAGCCTGCAAAGCCGCACATGCGTCTAGAACTCCCTGCGCGGGCGCGCGGTCGGGACGTCGAGCGGGGTCGTACGGAAGCCGCGCTCGCTCGAGGCGGGTCGCGCGCGGAAGCCGCGTTCGCGCACGCGCTGCAGCGCGCCCCCGAAGTAGCTCCGCTGCGCGCGCGAGGCCGCCAGCGGATCCGCCATCTCGGCGCGCGCGATGCGCTCGAAGACCAGGATGATCGCGAAGTAGTGGTAGATGAGGTCGAAGTGCGCGCGGTTCAGGAACGTGCTGCCCACCATGAAGGTCAGCATCATCGCCTCGAAGGCCGTGCAGTACGAAATGATCCAGCTCCGCTCGTAGATCCGCTTCGCGTCGCGCCGCAGTCGCTGGACCGCGAGCACGGACAGGGCCATCAGCGAGAAGTACGCGAGTAAGGCGGGCGTGCCGCACTCCGACCAGATCTGCAGGTACGCGTTGTGCGTCACGCGCGACCCGTCGGCTCGCTCGTAGACGCGGTCGCCGTACTGGAGGTAGTAGCGCTGGAAGCGGTTGAAACCGACGCCGAGGAGCGGCTTGTCCTGGATCATGCGCCCGGCGACGGCCCACGCCCGGAGCCGCCCCTGAGCGGAGCCGTCCTCCTCGACGTTCTGCAGCGTCTTGAGGCGCTCGAACATCTCCGCCGGGAGGAGGAAGAGCCCGATGACGCCCGCGAGGCCCATGATCGAGAGACCGAGGATCCGGCTCTTCGAGCGCCAGACCATCACGAACGTCCCGACGCCGAGCGCGAGGAAGCCACCGCGTGAGCGCGTCGCCAGCACGCTCATGACCGTCAGGGGCACGAACGCGCGCAGCCACTTCCGGTAGTAGCCGTTCATCTCGGACGTCGCGAGTCCGACGAGGATGGGGATCGACATCGCCAGGGCGAGCGCGAAGTCGTTGTTGTCCTCGAGAAGACCGCCGGGTCCGCGGATGATGTAGAGGCTCCCGCCCGACAGGATCGCGGCCGCGCCGTTCTTGAGCCCGAAGAACGCGAAGGAACCGCCGATCACCCACATGAGCGCGCGCAGGTGCTCGCGCCTCTGCACGACGCACATCGTGAAGAGCGCGACGGCGACGATCTTCGCGTACTCGACGTAGTTGGCGGACAGGAACGCCTCGGCGCCGGACTCGCGCAGGAGGCTCAGGAAGGTCCAGACGGGCAGGAAGTAGAGGAGCCCCGTCCGGAACGTCATCGGCGGCATCCGCTTGTCCGGCATCGCAGCGAAGCCGGAGAACATCGCGAGCGCGACGTACAGCGACCACCGCTGGTCGCGTGCGAAGCCCCAGGTGAGATCCTGGATCCGCATGTACGCCAGCAGCGAGAACACCATCAGCCCGAGCACCGGCCTCCGGAAGGAGACCGGCAGCGAGCCGAGCACGAAGAGAGCGACGAGGAGGTCGCGCATTCCGGCCCTACTTCAGGAGCTGCTGGAAGCTCGTGATCGCGTCGACGAGCGACTCCGTGAGCCCGTCACGGTTCATCGCCCACGACCACGTGACGTACGCCGTCGAGAGGGCGAAGAGCAGCGAGCCGCCGCCGAGCACGCTCTGGACGAACAGCGAGCGGGCACGGTCGCGACGGGTTCGGATCTCGTTCACCTTGCCGAGAACCGGGTGCGTCATGACGCGCGACAGGTCCCGCGCGGAGCGGAAGCAGTTCTTGCTGAACTCCTTGAGCAGCGCGAGGCCGAGGCCGAGGCCCAGCCCGAAGATCAGTGAGCCGATGGCGATCACCCACGGGTTCGGCGCGGTGGGCTCGGTCGGGACGAGCGGCTCCTGCTGGACGCGGAACGGGTTCCCCTGCGAACTCTGGAGGATGCCGAGCCGCCGCTGGAGCGCGGACCGGCTCTTCTGAAGCGTGATCATGTTCTCGGCGAGCGAGACCCGCGTCGCGTTGAGGCGATCGAGCTCGGCGAGCGCCGTCTGCGCCTGCTCGGACTTGGCCTCGAGCTCGCGCGCGCGGCGCGTGTTCCTGTCGATCGTCGTCTGCAGCGTCTCGCGCTGGAACTGCAGCTTGCGCGCCCGCTCGTCGAGGGCGACCCAGGCAGGGTTCTCCTCGGTGTCGTCGCTGCCGAACTGGCGGCGGAGCGCCGTGTCGCGCAGCGCGAGGAGCTGGTCACGTTTGCTCTCCAGCTCGTCGATCTTGCGCCGTCGCTTCTTGTACTCGGAGTGCGAGGACGAGTAGCCGCCCGTCTGGAGCGAGAGCGCGAGCGCCGCGATCGCCTCGTCGGCCGCCTCGATCTGGCGGTCGATCGGACTTTGAACTGAGTTTTCGCCGACGGCCTGCGTCCGGGGCAGGCTGTCCCGCTCGAGGGTGAGGAGCTCGATGCTTCCATTGAGCTCCTCCATCCGCGTCTCCTGGTCGAGCAGCTCCTGCTGCACGCGGTCGAGCCTGCGGAAGACGGCGGGCCGCGCCTCTTCGGCGCTCTGCATGAACGGGGTCGGCGGCGGGATCTCGTTCTCCGAGCGCAGCTCGCGCATCTCCTCGGTGACCTTCTGAAGATCCGCCTCGTGGTTGAGGTACTCCTCGTTCGCCTCGGCGAGCTCCTTCTCCGCGACGTTGCGCTTGCTCAGAAGCACCTCCTCGGTCCAGCTGCGCTTCAGCGCCAGCAGGAACTGATGCGCACGGTTGAGGTCGGTGTCCCGGTAGCTGATCGTCACGAGCTGCTGCCGGACCTTGTCGGGCATCGTCGGCAGCGTGACCTTCAGGTCGCGCAGGCGCTCGCGGACGTACTCCTTCGCGTCCGGCCCCGACAGCGCCTTGTAGTCCGACCAGTTCAGCTCGCGGAGGATCTTCTCGATCCGCGCGGGCGCCCGGATGGTGAACGGCGCGAGCTTGCCCTCGTTGTCGGTGCTGCGCGCGCGGGCGAGCTCGGTCGTCGAGCCGCCCTCCGTCACGAGGATCTCGGTGAACGAGACGTACTTCTTCGGCACGACGACCGCGAAGAAGCACCCCAGCGACCCGATCAGCACGAACGGCAGAACGATCCACCAGACGCGCTTCTTGAGGACGCGGAGGAACTCGTCGACCTGCCCCGCTGCTTCGACCTCGACGGCCATCGCTAGAAGATCCCTCCGAAGCCGATGAGGTTGCGGTTGTTGTTGTTCCGGCCGTTGACGCCCTGCTGGTTGAACGCGAAGAGCGCGCCGCCGAGGGCCTGGAAGACGGTGGTCACGGGGAACAGCATGCCGCGCAGGAAGTAGCCGAACTGCGCGACGAGCGTCGGCGGCACGTACACGATGTCGTTCTCCTGGATGCGGTAGTTGGTCGACGAGTCGCCGCCCGGCACGTAGTCGCGCAGGTTGAACTGGAGCTTGAGCGGGTCGCGCGGGTCCGGACGGATCAGGAGCACCCGGCCCAGGTTCGCGGAGTCGCGCTTCGGGCGCGCGCCGATGACGGCCTCGAAGACCGTCTGGTTGCCGGTGAACGGGTACGGGCCCTCGCGCGCCACCTCGCCGATCACGAAGTACGACCGGTTCGAGATCGAGATGTCGACGACGATGTCGGGCGCGAGGTCCTGGAAGTACGGTCCGTAGCGCTGCTTGAGGATCGCCTCGACCTCGGAACGGCGGTAGCCGGCGACGGTGATACGCCCCACTTCCGGCAGCAGGACCGTCCCGTCGATCCCGACCTGGCGGTTCATGCTCAGCTCGGGGTGGTTGACGTCGAGGATCCGGATGGTGTCCCCGATCGTTACGTACTCTTCCTCCTCCGGGTTGCCGTAGTACCGCTTGCCCGGGCCGTCCTGGATCATGTACTGGGCCTGACGCTTCGTCGGGGACCAGCTGCAGGACTCGAGGCCGAGGAGCGCGAGGAACCCGAGCAGGACGAGCGCGAGCGGGCGCAGGGCGCTGGAGGAGCTCGGGGTGGAGGGGCGGCGCATCGTTGGGGGTCGGTGGAGTCCGGGGAGTGCGGACGGTGCGGACTGGCTACTCATCGGCACGATCGCGGTCGAGGTTGACCCGGAGCGAGACGAGCCGTCGAGGACGCGTCCGTTGCGGGGCGACCCGCCGCGAAGGGGCGTCAGGGACGGCGTGGAGCCCAGGGCGCGGGGTGTACGGCCGAACGCGGAGTCTAGCGAGTGCAGGGCCGCTGGATTCGCTGGGGCCGGCTCGATGGAAAACCTTTCCGCGCGGCGCTTTGCGCCGTGTGGGCGGAGAGGCGCGGGCGCAGCGTTCGGGAGCGCGTGGAGGCGCCCTGGCGGTCGTCCCGCGGGGGCGTCCGGGGCGGCTCCGGCCCGACGCGGCGGGCGCACTGCAGGACGCATCGAACGCGAGGGAGGGAGCCGCCCCACATGGGCGCCTCCCTCCCTCGCTGCTGCCCCGGCGAGGGCCGCCTGCTGGGCCCCTCCGCGCTGGGTCCTTCCGCGCTGGGTCCTTCCGCGCTGGGTCCTTCCGCGCTGGGTCCTTCCGTCGCCGGCCCCCGCTCCTCCGAATCGAGGAGGAGGGCCCGGACCGAGGAGGAGGGATCAGCCCTGGCGGGTGCCGTACTGGCGGTCGTAGTAGTCGCGGTACGCGCCCGAGCGCACGTTCTGCAGCCACGCGTCGTTCTCGAGGTACCACTGGATCGTCATCGGAAGCGCCTGTTCGAACGTGAAACGCGGCTTCCAGCCGAGCTCGTCGTCGATCTTCTTCGCGTCGATCGCGTACCGGCGGTCGTGGCCCGGACGGTCCGTCACGTACTCGATCAGGTCCTCGGTCTTGCCGAGCGCCTCGATGATGCGCTTGACGATCTCGATGTTCGGGTACTCGTTGTGCCCGCCGATGTTGTAGACGCCGCCGTCGGCTCCCTTCTCGAGCACCGCGAGGATCGCCTCGCAGTGGTCACGGACGTAGAGCCAGTCGCGGATCTGCATGCCGTCGCCGTAGACCGGGAGCTTCTTGCCCTCGCGCGCGTTGGCGATCATCAGCGGGATCAGCTTCTCGGGGAACTGGTACGGCCCGTAGTTGTTCGAGCAGCGCGTGATCAGCCCCGGGAAGCCGTGCGTGTGGCACGCGGCGCGGACGAGCATGTCGCTGCCGGCCTTGCTCGCCGAGTACGGGGAGTTCGGAGCGAGCGGCGTCGTCTCGGTGAAGAACCCGGTCTTGCCCAGCGAGCCGTACACCTCGTCCGTCGACACGTGCACGAAGCGCTCGACGCCGCGCTTGCGCGCCTCGTCGAGCAGCACCTGCGTCCCGATCACGTTCGCCTGAACGAAGGGCAGGCCGCCCTGGATCGAGCGGTCGACGTGGCTCTCGGCCGCGAAGTGCACGACGTGCGACACACCGCTCTCTCCCGCCGCGTCGAACGCGCGCGCGACGTCCTCCGGCACGGCGATGTCGCCGTGCACGAACGTGTAGCCCGCGCTGTCCTCGAAGCCTGCGAGGTTCTCGAGGTTGCCCGCGTAGGTGAGCGCGTCGAGATTGACGATCCGGTCGCCCGGACGGTCCTCGACGAGCATCTGAACGAAGTTGCTGCCGATGAAGCCGGCGCCGCCGGTCACGAGAATCGTGCGTGTCATTCGTCCGTCGATCCGAGGTAGGTCTGGAGTGCGTCCTTCCACGGCGCGAGGGGCGCGCCGCGGAGCTCCGCGAGCTTCGTGCAGTCGAGCACGCTGTAGGAGGGGCGGGCGGCGGGCCGGGGGAACTCCTCGGTGGAGCACGGCTCGATCTGCACGCCCTCGATGCCGCTGGCCTCGATGGTGGCGACGGCGAGTTCGTACCAGGAGCAGGAGCCCTCGCACGCCGCGTGGTAGACGCCCGCCGCGCCGCGCTCGAGCACGTCCCACAGCGCGGGCGCGAGTTCGAGGGTCGAGGTCGGCGAGCCGACCTGGTCCGCGACGACGGAGAGGCGGTCGCGCTCGCGCGCGAGGCGTTGCATCGTCCCGGGGAAGTGGCCTCCGCGCGGACCGTAGAGCCACTGCGTCCGCACGATCCGTGCCCCGTCTGGATGTGCCTCGAGCGCAGCCAGCTCGCCGTCGAGCTTGGTCGAGCCGTAGACCGAACGCGGGCCGGTCGCGGCGGACTCCGGGTACGGCTCGCTCGCGGTCCCGTCGAAGACGAAGTCCGTCGAGACGACGACGATCGGGACGCCGACGCGCGCGGCGGCGCGCGCGAGGTGCCGGGTCGCGTCGACGTTGACCGCGCGCGCGACGTCGGGCTCCTCCTCCGCCTTGTCCACCGCCGTGTACGCGGCGCAGTGGATGATCCCAGCGAGGCCAGCGAGTCCGCTCACCAGCTCGTCCACCTGGTCGGCCTGCGTGAGGTCCACGCCGAACACGTCGACGCCGTGCGCCTCGCGCATGTCGGAGCCCACGACCTCGTAGTGGTCGGGGGCGGCCAGCAGAACCTGGCTGCCGAGCATGCCTGCGGCGCCGGTCACGAGTACGCGGCGCGAGTCGGGCTCGGCCGCGCCGTCCACTGCGGGTGCGTCGTGCACTGCGGGTGCGTCGTCCACCATGTGTGTATCGCGCGACGCGGCGGCGCCCATCGGGTCCGCCGCGCCCAGTGCGCGCACTCAGTCGAGCTTGTTGGCGCCGCCCTCGCGGACGAGCGAAGAGGCCTTGTGCAGCGACTCGAACGTGCCGGCGTCGGTCCACCAGCCGTCGAGGACCTCGCAGGTCATCGAACCGTCCTGGATGTACCAGTTGTTCACGTCGGTGATTTCGAGCTCGCCGCGCTCGGAGGGCTCGAGCGTGTGGATGATGTCCCAGACGCGGCCGTCGTACATGTAGATCCCGATGACCGCGAGGTTGGACTCGGGCTCCTTCGGCTTCTCGACGATCTTCGCGACCTTGTCGCCCTCGAGCGTCGCGACCCCGAAGCGCTGCGGGTCGTGGACCTCCTTGAGCATGATCTTCGCGCCCTTCTCCTGGGCGCGGAAGTCGGCCACCGCCTTCACGATGTTGTTCTCGATCAGGTTGTCGCCGAGGACGACCGCGATGGCCTCCCCCGCGGCCCAGTGCTCGGCCAGACCCAGCGCCTCGGCGATGCCGCCCTCGCCCTGCTGGTACGAGTAGTTCAGGTGCTTGAGCCCGAAGTCCTTGCCGTTGCCGAGCAGCGACAGGAAGTCCCCCGACTTGCGCCCGCCCGTGACGACCATGATGTCGTCGATGCCCGCGTTCACGAGCGTCTGGATCGGGTAGTAGATCATCGGCCGGTCGAAGACCGGCAGCAGGTGCTTGTTGGTGATCTTGGTCAGCGGGAAGAGCCGCGTGCCGAGACCGCCGGCGAGGATGACACCTTTCATGGAGCTGGGACTGGGGTGGAGCCGGGCGTAGAGCCGGGACCGCTCGGATCGACGCCGTGTCGCGGCCGAGGGACGAGGTCCGTGGCGCTGCCGCCGCAATGGACCTCGCGCCGCCGCGACAGCGTGGCGCCTGAGTTGGAGGAAGGGATCGGATGAGCGCCGGACGGGGCCAGCGGGCCCGAGACCATACTCTCTCGCCCGGAGGCGTGCGGGGCGCCGGGTCCAGTCCGGGACGCCGGTCGCAGCGGGCCTCGATCCGGGGCTCGGCCTGTCCTGGAATCGCCCGCACCGCGCGGCGATGGCCCGCTCCGGGCGCGCGTCACGTCGCCGGGGAGAACTCCGCCCGGTACCACGCGAGGAACTTCTCGAGACCCTCGGCGACGGTCGTGTGTGGGTCGTACCCGAGCTTCTCGCGCGCCTTGGAGACGTCCGCGTAGGTGATCACCACGTCCCCCGGCTGCATCGGCCGCCGATCGAGGACGGGCTCCTTGCCGCACGCCTCACCGATCAGCTTCACGAGCTCCTCGAGGGACGTCGTGCGCGACTCGCCGAGGTTGTAGACCTCGTATCCCTCGCAGCGATCGATCGACCGCACCACGCCGTCGATGATGTCGTCGACGTAGGTGTAGTCCCGGCGCGTCGAACCGTCGCCGAAGAAGGGCAGCGGCTCCCCCGCCAGCGTCATCCGCACGAACTTGTGGATCGCCATCTCGGGCCGCTGGCGCGGACCGAAGACGGTGAAGAACCGGAGGCACGTCGTCGGGATGCCGTACAGGTGATGGTGCGTGTAGCACAGGAGCTCGCCCGACAGCTTGGTCGCCGCGTACGGCGACACCGGCCGGTGCACGTCGAGCGACTCCGAGAAAGGGACCTCGGTGTTGCCGCCGTAGACGCTGGACGAGGACGCGAACACGAACCGCGTCTCGGGCCGCTTGCGGAGCTCCTCGAGGAACACCATCAGCCCGCGCACGTTGACGTCCTGGTAGAGCAGCGGGTCCTGGAGCGACGGACGTACGCCGGCCATCGCCGCGAGGTGCACGACGGCATCGAAGCCGCCGCCCTCGGGGTGGGAGCCATCGAAGAGGCCCCCGACGAGCTCCGCGTCGCGGATGTCGCCCTCGACGAGCGAGGCGGGACCGTCCCCCAGCGCGGTGCCCGCCGTGCGCTCGATCTCGGCGAGGTTCCGGCGCTTGATCTCGGGGTCGTAGAACTCGTTGAAGTTGTCGAGGATGACGACCCGATCGCCGCGGCGCACGAGCGCTTCGACGAGGTGGGAGCCGATGAAACCGGCTCCTCCGGTCACGAGGATCTTCATTCGTCCGCTCCGTGGGTCGACCGTCTCACTCGACGGTGACGCTCTTGGCCAGGTTGCGCGGCTTGTCGATGTCGCAGCCGTGGATCTCGGCGATGTGGTACGCGATGAGCTGCAGCGGGATCGAGTTGAGGATCGGCGAGATCCACTCGGTCGTCGCGGGCACCGGCACGTACGAATCGGCGATCGCGTGGCTCGCCTCGTCGGAGCCGACGCTGATCGTGACGCCACCGCGCGCCTTGACCTGCTCGATATTGGCGCGCGTCTTTTCGGCGACGCGACCGTCCGCGTTGATGACGAGCACCGTCATGCCGGGATCGATCAGCGCGATCGGGCCGTGCTTCATCTCTCCGGCGGCGTAGCCCTCCGCGTGCACGTACGCGATCTCCTTGAGCTTGAGCGCGCCCTCGAGCGCGACGGGGAAGTTCACGCCACGCCCGAGGAACAGGAAGCCGCGGGAGCCGGCGTGCTTGGACGCCGCCTCGCGGCAGCGCGCGATCGCCTCGTCGGTGAGGAGCGCTTCGATCTTCGGGCGAATGAGCCGCAGCTCCTCGAGGATCCCGCGCGCCTTGTGCTGGTGCAGTGCGCCGCGCCCGCGCGCCAGGCGGACCGCGAGCAGCGTCGCGGCGGCGACCTGCGCCGTGAACGCCTTCGTGCTGGCGACCCCGATCTCGGGCCCCGCGTGGGTCAGGATCGTGGCGTCGGCCTCGCGCACCTGCGTCGAGCCGGCGACGTTGCAGATCGCGGCGACCTGGGCCCCGAGCTCGCGCGCGAGGCGCGTTGCCGCGAGGGTGTCCGCCGTCTCGCCCGACTGCGTGATCGCGAGCGCGAGCGTCCCCGGCGCGAGACGCGGCGAGCGATAGCGGAACTCCGACGCGAAGTCGAACTCGACCGGGATCCCCGCAAGGCCCTCGATGAGGTAGCGGGCGATCTGACCGGCGTGCAGCGCCGTCCCGCACGCGAGGATCTGGATCCGCTCGATGCCGCGGCAGAAGTCGTCGTCGAAGGCGCCGCCCTCGAACCGGACGTCGCCCGCGGTGAGATCGATCCGGTCGAACGCCGTGCGCGCGATGACGTCCGGCTGCTCGTGGATCTCCTTGAGCATGTAGTGCGGGTAGCCGCCCTTGCCGGTGTCGGCCGCGTCCCAGTCGACGTGCTTGACCTCGCGGTCCACCGCGTTCCCCTCGGCGTCGGTCACCGCGAGGCGGCCGGGTCCGACGAAGGCAACGTCGCCGTCCTCGAGGAAAACGACGTCGCGCGTGTGCTGGATGAGTCCGAGTACGTCGGACGAGAGGTAGCCGCCGTCGGGCGTCACGCCGACGACGAGCGGCGGCCCCTGGCGCACGGCGACGAGCGACGCGCCTGCGCGCGTGTGCGCGAGGACAGCGAGCGCGTAGTAGCCGGTGACCCGCGGGAGGATGCGACGGATGGCGCGCACGAGCGCGTCCTCCTCCGAGCCGTCGTCCGCGCGAAGCTCCTCGCCCCACAGCTTGTCGATGTAGCGCGCGAGCACCTCGGTGTCCGTCTCGGAGGTAAACGACTCGCCGTCCGCGAGCAGCTCACGCTTGAGATCGACGTAGTTCTCGACGATCCCGTTGTGCACGAGCGCGAGCCGCTGCGAGCGGCCGGTGTGCGGGTGTGCGTTCGCGTCGGAGGGCTCGCCGTGCGTCGCCCAGCGCGTGTGCCCGATGCCCGCCTGCGCGCCCTCGAGCGCGCCGTCGCTCAGCGCCTCCTCGAGGTTCGCGAGGCGCCCGCGCCGCTTGCGCACACAGACCTCACCGCCCTTCACGACGGCGACGCCCGCGCTGTCGTAGCCGCGGTACTCCAGCACGCTGAGACCCTCGACGAGCCCCTTCGTCACGGAGCCGTTGGCGACGAGCGCTCCTACGATCCCGCACATCGCCTCAGACGCCCTCGGCCTGGCGCGCGCCGTCCGCTCTCGCCTCGCGGACGCGGTCACGGAAGTAGTCGAGCGTGCGGCCGAGGCCGGTGTCGAGGTCGACCTTGGGCTCCCACCCGAGGATCTCGCGCGCCTTCGTGATGTCCGGCTGGCGGACCTTCGGATCGTCGGCGGGCAGCGGCTTGAAGCTGATCTCCGAGCGCGACCCCGTGAGCTCGACGACCTTCTTCGCGAAGTCGAGGATCGTCATCTCGGCCGGGTTCCCGACGTTGACCGGGAGCGGCTCGTCGGAGTGCAGCAGGCGGTAGATCCCGTCGACGAGGTCGTCGACGAAGCAGAACGAGCGCGTCTGCAAGCCGTCGCCGAACACCGTGATCGGCTCGCCGCGCAGGGCCTGACCCATGAACGCGGGGAGCGCACGGCCGTCGTTCAGGCGCATGCGCGGCCCGTAGGTGTTGAAGATGCGGACGATGCGCGTCTCGACGCCGTGGAAGCGGTGGTACGCCATCGTCATCGCCTCGGCGAAGCGCTTGGCCTCGTCGTAGACGCCGCGCGGACCGACCGGGTTGACGTTGCCCCAGTACGACTCGGGCTGCGGGTGCACCTGCGGGTCGCCGTAGCACTCCGAGGTCGACGCGAGGAGGAAGCGCGCGCCTTTCGCCTTAGCGAGGCCGAGCGCCTTGTGCGTGCCGAGGGAGCCGACCTTGAGCGTCTGGATCGGCAGCTCGAGGTAGTCGATCGGGCTGGCCGGCGACGCGAAGTGCAGGATCGCGTCGAGGTGCCCCGTGACGTGGATGAACTCGGTGACGTCCTGCTCCATGAACAGGAACTCCTTCCGGCCGAACAGGTGCTCGATGTTCTCGAGCGAGCCCGTCAGCAGGTTGTCCATGCAGATGACGGCGTAGCCCTCCGCGAGGAAGCGCTCGCAGAGGTGGCTGCCGAGGAACCCGGCACCGCCGGTGATGAGGACTCGTTTCATCGAGAGGGATCCGCGCAGGTGCTCGCGGAGGGAGGCGCGTGAGCGGAGGGAGTCTTTCGAGGTCGGGGCGGGACGCAGTTCCATGTTCTTCAGGGTGCGGTCCTCCAGGGGACCGGTGCGCTTGGGTCAGCGCTCGGCGGCGGCCTCCGCGAGGGCACGACGCTCGTCGATGCTCCCGAGCCCCTGGAAAAGGACCTCGTCGCCGGGCTCGAGGCGCAGCACGAGGCCGAATCCGGAGATCTCGGACGACTCGCCGGTGCGCAGGCGCGCGCCGTCCGCGGAGGAGACGACGTCGACGTCGCCGCGCAGGACGAGGCGGCCGCCGTCGGTGAGGATCGCGCGCGCGCGCGGGTCGCGCTCGAACGGCGCGGTGCCCTCGTCGAGCAGGGCGAGGTCGGCGGTCTCGGACGGGTAGAGCTCCAGGATCTCGTCCCGGTAGCTGATCGTGCCGAGCGAAGCCGTGCGGTTCGCGACGCGCAGGACGTCGTCGTCGACGCGCTCGAGCGCGAAGGTGCCCGAGGCCGCCTCGAGGAGCGCACCGCCGGGCAGCTGCACCTGTCCGGGCTCGCCGAATTCGATCTGGGCGCCCGTCACGTCGATGAAGAAGAAGTCGGGCTCGCGCCGGCTCTCGGGCGCGCCGATCACGCCGGTGCCGAGTCCGCGCAGCGCGATCACCGTCGATCCGTCGAGGATCACCTCGGCGAACCCCGACGAGCTGCAGAAGACCCACGAGCCGGCGGGCGCGCGCAGGCGCTTGTCGTGCCAGCGCAGCTTGACCGTCGAGAGCGACTCGGCCATCCGGACCGAGACCGTGTCCCCGTGCCGGACGATGAGCGCCTCTTCGGGACCCCGCGGGAAGTCGCGCAAGGCACCCTCCGGCAGCGGGTCCTGGGTCGGGCGCAGGAGGCTCGGGAACTTCTGCGTCTCGATGTAGCAGCCGCCGAGGAGGAGAGGTGCGGCCGCCCAGGCCAGCGCGGCGAGGCACGCACGTCGGACGGTGCCGCTGGGGAGGGTGGGCCCGGAGCGGGTCTCGGTTCGGTCGTGACGCGTCATGACTTGTTGCGTGCGGCGCCCGATGAGGGCGTGCGGCCGGCGCCGGGGGCCGGAAGCACCGACCCTCGCCCGCCTGGGCCTGTCAGCCCCCGGGTGCGACACGCGAGGTGCCGCCCGCGAGGAACCGCTCGAGGAACTTGGTGTCGTGCTCGGCCTTCTGGAACTCCCCTTGCTCGAGGACCTCCCGCAGGAGCGGGATCGTCGTCCGCGGCCCTTCGATCACGAACTCGTCGAGCGCCCGCATCATCGAGCGGATCGCCTCCTCGCGCGTGGGGCGGTGGACCAGGAGCTTGCCGACCATCGAGTCGTAGTTCGGCGGAATCCGATATCCGCTGTAGCAGTGGCTGTCGACGCGCACCGCGGGCCCCCCAGGGGGCACGAAGCTGTCGATCCGGCCCGGCGAGGGCTGGAAGCCCTGGGCGGGGTCCTCCGCGTTGATCCGGCACTCGATGGCGTGGCCCCGGCACGGGATGTCCTTCTGGCGGAAGCGCAGGGGCTCCCCCGCCGCGACCCGGAGCTGCTCCTGGATCAGGTCGATGCCCGTGACGAGCTCGGTGACAGTGTGCTCGACCTGGATCCGCGCATTGACCTCGATGAAATAGAAGTTCCCTTCCATGTCGACGAGGAACTCCACCGTGCCCGCGTTGTGGTAGCCCGCCGACTTCGCGAGGCGGACCGCGGCGGCGCACATCTTGTCGCGCTGCTTCGAGGTGAGGATCGGCGACGGGGACTCCTCGATCAGCTTCTGGTGGCGTCGCTGGGTCGAGCAGTCGCGCTCCCACAGGTGCACGACGTTGCCCTGCCGGTCGCCCAGGATCTGGACCTCGACGTGCCGGCCCTTCTCGACGAACTTCTCGAGGTAGACGGTGTCGTCCCCGAACGCGGCCTTCGCCTCGGCCTGCGCAGCGCGCATGCCCGTGACGAGGCTCGGCTCGTTGCTGGCGATGCGCATGCCGCGCCCGCCGCCGCCCGCAGACGCCTTGATCATCACCGGGTAGCCGATCTCCTGGGCGACCTTGGTGGCGGTGGCCTCGTCGCGCACCGGGCCGTCGGAGCCCGGGACGACGGGGACCTTCGCCGCCATCGCCATCTCGCGCGCCTTGGCCTTGTTCCCGAGCGCGTCGATCGTGTCGGAATTCGGCCCGATGAACTCGATCTGGCACGAGCGGCACACTTCGGCGAAGTGCGCGTTCTCGGCCAGGAAGCCGTAGCCCGGGTGGATCGCCTCCACGTCCGCGATCTCGGCGGCGGAGATGATCGACGGGATGTGCAGATAGCTCTGCGCGCTGGGCGCCGGGCCGATGCAGATGGTCTCGTCCGCCATCCGCAGATGCAGCGAGTCCGCGTCCGCCTCGCTGTAGACGGCCACGGTCTCGATGCCGAGCTCACGGCACGCGCGGATGATTCGCTGCGCGATCTCCCCGCGGTTCGCGACGAGGATTCTCCGGAACATCAGCGCGTCTTGACGAGGAACAGGGGCTGGCCGAACTCGACCGGCTCGCCGTTCTCGACGAGCACCTCGACGATCTCGCCGGAGGTCTCGGCCTTGATCTCGTTCATGACCTTCATCGCCTCGATGATGCAGACGACCGATTCGTCCGAGACGCGGTCGCCGACGCCCGTGAACGGGTCGGCGTCCGGCGACGGCGAGGCGTAGAACGTGCCGATCATCGGCGAGAGGATCTCCTCGACACCGGCGGCCCGGGCGGGGGCCGCGGGGGCCGCGCCGAAGTCATCGCCGCCCGCAGCCGATGCGGCGGCGGCGGGCGCGGCGGCCGGGGCTCCGCCCTGCATCATCATCACAGGGGGGGCGCCGTAACCGCCCGAGGGGCCGCGGCGCAGGTGGACGCGGAGACCCGCCTTGTCGTCCTCGATCTCGAGTTCGTCGACCTCGCCGCGCTCCATGATGCGCACGAGGTTGCGGATGAGTTTGAGGTCCATGGGCTGTGGCTGGGGGGAGGCGCGGCGTGCGGGGGCTTCGTGGGAGAGCGCGCAGAGGATCGCAGCAGGCGCGCGCTGGGGTCCCCGGGTCGTTCCGGGGTCGGATCGGCCGGGCAGGATAGCCGCTCGGCCCCCCCCGCCGAAGCGTGCGATCGGACTCCGGGATGTCGTGCCGCGCCGAAAGGGGGCGTCCAGGCGGGCTCAGGACCCCGGCGCGTCGCCGGTGCGCCGCCAGGTGCCGCTCTTGCCGCCGGTCTTCTCGAGCAGCTCGACCGCCTCGATCCGGATGCCCTTCGAGAGCGCCTTCGCCATGTCGTAGACGGTCAGAGCGGCGATGGACGCCCCCACCATCGCCTCCATCTCGACGCCGGTCCGGCCCGAGCACGACGCGCGGCAGAGGATTTCCAGGCGGTCCTCGGACCGTGGCTCGCACTCGACGGAGACGTGGTCGAGTCCGAGCGGGTGACACATCGGGACGAGCTCGCCCGTGCGCTTGGCCGCCTGGATCCCCGCGATGCGCGCGACCTCGACGACGGGGCCCTTCGGCCCGCCGCCGCCGAGGGCCTTACCCATAACGCCTGGCGGAAAGAGCACGAAGGCCCGGGCCAGGGCGCTGCGACCGGTGACTTCCTTGCCGCCGACGTCGACCATCACGGCCCGGGCTCGGCCGTCGGGCCCCGCCTCGACATGGGACAGCTCGGCCTCGCCCGTCGGCGTCTCGCCGTGGGACGGGCCGCTGCCGGCGGCGCCGCCGTCGCTCGCCGCGGCGTGCGGCGGGAGGTCCTGGGAATCGGTCATGGGCCGTTCAACTTGCGTGACGCGTGGGAGTGCCCCGGGCGAGCGTTCGTCGGCAGGTCTTATGTTCGCTCCGCCCCGCGGCCTCGTACGCGAGACCCCGGACGAGCGCGCCCGCCGCGCATCCGGAACGCGGGGCGGTTCGACCTGTTCTCACCGGCACCCGCCGGACGATACCGCTTCCAGCGCCCGCACGCCGTCCACGCACCGCACACCCGGCGCGGCCCCTCCCCGGCCGCACCGGAACACGATCGAACCGAGCCGCACTCGAACTCCGATAGACCCGCATGAGCAGTCCGTACACGAGCCGCCGTCTCCGCGCCGTCGCCGCCCCCGTCGCCCTCGCCCTCGGCGGAGCACTGACCGCGGGCGGCGCCTTCGGCTCCGCCCCGACCGCCCCGGCCCGCGCCGCGGTCCAGGACGACGCCGAGGTCGAGGCGCTGCTCGAGAAGGAGCTCTCCTCGCTCGACGGCCTCGACGGCACGCAGATCTGGCGCTCGGCCTCGAAGACCTTCGGGCTCGTCGGCGACCAGTTCGGGGCCAGCTTCGACGCGGTCGTCGCGCGACGCCTCGCGGACGGCCCGGACGACCCGCGCGCGCTGCTCTACCTCGCGACGATGGCGCTCGAGGGGGACGATCCCGAGCACGCTCGGATCGCCGAGGCGCTCCTCCCGCTGGTCCGCTCCAGGGACGCCGGTCTCGCGCGCGCGGGCGTGGACCTCGTCGGACGCATGGCGCTCGAGATCTCCGACCGCGACGTGAAGAAGGACTGCGCAGAGGCGCTGCTCGCGCGGGCTCGCATGGGCAGTTCCGACGTGGGGCTCCGGGTCGCGGCCGCGGTCGGCACGCAGGCGCTCGGTACCGGCTCGCAGATCGCCGCCGCGCGCCGCGTGCTGGGCGAGTTCCTCGACTCCGCCGACCCGACCGTGCGCGCCGCGGGCGCGCTCGGCTTCGCCGAGGTCGGAACGATCGAAGAGGTCGAGGGCGTCGAGGACGAGCTCGAGCGCCTGAGCCAGCTCCCGGGCGAGGAGGGCGTTCTCGCCCGCGCTCACCTGCGCACCCTGAGCGAGAGCCGCTTCTTCGACTCGCGCATCCGCCAGCTGCAGCGCAGCCAGGTCGGCGAGCGCTCGATCGGCTCCAACCTCCCCCCCGACCACGCGCAGCTCGAGGAGCTCATCGACCTCATCCAGCAGGCCCACCTCGACGGCGCCGAGGCCAGCCGCGACGAGCTCTTCGAGGGTGCGATGCAGGGGATGCTCTCGATCCTCGACCGCCACAGCTCCTACTTCTCGTCGGAGAGCTACAAGAAGTTCGAGCAGGACCTCGAGGGCGAGTACGGCGGCATCGGCGCCTACGTCCAGACGGACCCCGACGACAACCTCTTCACGATCACGCGGCCGATCTACTCCGGCCCCGCGTACCGGGCCGGCCTCGCGACCGACGACAAGATCATCCGGATCGACGACTGGCCGACCGTCGGAGAGACGACCGAGGAGATCATCAAGCGCCTCAAGGGGCGCCCTGGCACGAACGTCCGTCTCTACATCTGGCGCAGCGGCATGGACGCGGCGCTGATCGAGCGGCCCACCGAGGACATGGCGGTCGAGATCAAGCGCGCGCAGATCTCGATCCCGGCGGTCCAGGCCGAGCTTCTGCCCGGCGATGTCGGGCTCGTCGAGCTCAGCTCCTTCGGGCGCAACGCGGCGCGCGACGTGCGCAATGCGCTGCTCGAGGTCCAGGAGCGCACGGAAAGCGGACAGCTCACCGGCGTGATCCTCGATCTCCGCAACAACACCGGCGGACTGCTGGGCCAGGCGCGCGACGTCGCCGACCTGTTCCTCCCGAAGGACCTCGTCGTCGTCAAGACGGAGAGCCGCGTCCTCGAGAAGCAGACGCTGAAGACGCGCCGATCGCCGATCGTCCCGATGGACACGCCGATGGTCGTCCTGATCAACCGCTATTCGGCCTCGGCGTCCGAGATCGTGTCGGGCGCGCTGCAGGACCACGACCGCGCCGTGCTCGTCGGCAAGCGCTCGTTCGGCAAGGGCTCGGTGCAGCGGCTGATCCCGATGCCCGGGGCGCTCGAGGACGAGTTCGACGACGAGAACCGCAACGGCCGCTACGACAACTGGGAGAACCTCCGGACGGACCACGACGGCGACGGCGAGTTCGACCACGCTCCGCGGGTCAAGCTGACGATCGAGCGCTACCGGCTCCCGCTCGGCCGCTCGATCCACCGCGAGATCGACGCCGAGGGCAGCGTCACGTCCCCCGGCGGCATTCCGGTGGACGTCGAGGTCGCGACGGCACGACGCGAGCCCTCCGTGCTGCGTGAGATGCGCCGCATCCAGCAGACGCGCGTCCTGCGCGAGTGGGCCCAGGCCGAGTACGACAAGGACTCGGCGACGCTCGCGGACCTCGCCTACTGCGACTACGACGACCCGTCGCTCTACCCGGGCTTCGACGCCCTCTACGCCGGCCTCGATACGTTCCTGACCGAGGACGACGTGCGCTTCCTCCTGCGCATCGAGGTCCGCCGCCGCGTCCAGGACGCGCGCGGCAACGCGTTCCCCTTCGGCGACTTCGGCGAGGACCTGCAGCTCCAGGCTGCGCTCGAGTCGATCCTCGACCGCTCGGCGCGGACGGTGGCTTCGATCGACGCTTACGCGCGGACGTTCGACGCCCGCCCCGAGGAGGGGGCGGAGGACGATCTGGCGAGCCTCGCGCTCGGCGTGAGCCGCGAGCGCATGGAGCGCGCGATGGCGCTGATCGCCGAGGCGGAGGCGCGGCCGCTCGACGACGCCGCGGCCGAGGAGCTCCGCAGGATCCTCGGCGACCTGCGCCGCTCGACGGCGAAGCCCCGCTGACGGATCGCGGACGCTGGGCGCCCGAGGGCGCCCCGGTCCCAGCGCGGGCCCGAGCCGGTCGTCCCGGTTCGGGCCCGCGGCCGTTCGGCGGCGGCACGCGCGGCGCGCGGCGGCGCGACCCGTGGCCGGGGAGGGTTCTCGTGCTTCGGGCTCCGCCTCGGCCCTGCCAGCGCACTACCCTTCGCGAGACGCCCCTCCCCCGCACCCCTCCACCCCGTCGACCCGCCCTCGGGGCCCGCTCACGACCGCTCCCGGCCTCCCGCGCCGCGCCCGGACCGGAGCGCCCCGGAGCCGCCCATGCTGCGCGTCCTCCAGCACTACTTCCCGGTCCGAACGGTCCTCCTGGTCCTGCTCGAGACGCTGATCTTCGGCGGCATCGTCGTGGCCGGGATGACCCAGCACCTCTGGGGCATCGCGGCCGATCCGGCCACGCTGTCGACCGCCGAGGCGACGATCGTCGACCGCCTGACGCCGCTCAGCCTCAACCCCGAGATGGCGCTGCGGCGCTGCGTGCTCGCCGCGCTCGTCGTGACGCTGGTCGGGCAGCTCTGCCTCGGGCTGAACCGCCTGTACGAGTTCCAGGTGTCGGCGTCGCGCTACGAGCGCGCATCGCGTTTCGTCGAGTCGACCGGCGCCGGCATCGTCGTGTCGCTCCTGCTCGTCGGCCTCGCGCGCCTGATCGGATCGAACACGCTGCTATCGTTCCCCGGGCTCACGATCCCGCAGACCCTGCAGCACCTCGCTGTCGCTCTCGCGGCGGCGTACGGCATCGTCTACGCGTCGCGCTTCGCCTACCACTGGCTCGTGCGCCGGGCCGACCTCGACGTCCGGGTGCTGATCCTCGGCTCGCGCGGCCCCGCACACGCGCTCGCGAACCAGATCTTCGAACACCCCGAGGCCGGCTTCACGGTCATCGGCCTCGTGCCCGAGCCCGAGTCGACGATCGGCCGCCGCAGGCTCGATTCGCCGCCCGACCTGATCGTCGCCTCCGAGGAGGCCGCGTCCGAGCGGACGAACCGACTCGTGCTCCAGGGCGTCGACATTCTCGGGCGCGAGATCGAGAACCAGGGCACAGCGATCGGGAGCCGGCCCGGCGACGAGCGCTCGCTCGGCGAGGAGTCGCTGCTGGAGCTCGTCGGGAAGCTGAACATCGAGATGATCGTTGTCGCGCTGGAGGACCGGCGCATGACGCTGCCGATCAAGGACCTGCTCGAGGCGAAGCTCGCGGGCGTCGACGTCACCGAACGCGAGGAGATCTACGAGCAGGTGACGGGGCGGATCGCGGTCGCCGCGATGCGCCCGTCCTATCTCATCTTCAACGAGGGCTTCCGCCGCCACCCGTGGGCCGCGCTCATGAAGCGCCTCGTCGACGTCGGCGTGTCCGTCGTGATGCTGCTGCTCCTCTGGCCCGTGATGCTGGCGACAGCGATCGGCGTGCGCCTCTCGTCGCCGGGCCCTGTCCTGTTCACCCAGGAGCGCATCGGCCAGGACGGCCGACCGTTCGTCCTGATGAAGTTCCGCTCGATGCGCGCGGACGCGGAGAAGCTGTCCGGTCCCGTGTGGGCGAGCGAGGACGACCCGCGCATCACCCGCTTCGGGAAGATCATGCGCAAGACGCGGCTCGACGAGCTGCCGCAGCTCTTCAACGTCCTCTCGGGTTCGATGTCGCTCGTGGGGCCGCGGCCGGAGCGCCAGCACTTCGTGGACCAGCTCGCCGCCAAGATCCCTTACTTCCAGCTGCGCCATATCGTGAAGCCAGGGGTCACGGGCTGGGCGCAGATCAGCTATCCGTACGGCAACACCGAGGAGGACGCGCTGCACAAGCTCCAGTACGACCTCTTCTACATCAAGAACTACAGCGTCCTGTTCGACCTCTCGATCCTGATCAGCACGGTCAAGACGGTCGTCCTTCGGCGCGGGACCTGACCGGACCCCGGGGGGCGCGCGGCCCTGCGCACCTCCCACCGCAACCTTGACCACCGCGTTCCTCAGCATCCTCCTCGTCGGACTCCTCGGCGGCGCGATTCCGCTCGTGCGGCGCTGGAGCGACCGATGGCACCACGCGGCGCTCGCGTTCTCGGCCGGGGTGTTCCTGGGCGCCGTGTTCCTGCACCTGCTCCCGAGCGTTGCGGCGGGCGGCGCCGGACACGCGGGGCACGACCACGCCGCGCACGCCGGCGAAGGGCCGGCTGGCGAGGACGCCCACGACCACGCGGGACACGACCACGACGGACACGACCACGGGCCGCAGGAGGAGTGGAACGAGCGCCTGCGCGCGAGCGGTCTTGCGCCGGACCCGGACTCGACGGGTCCGGGCCATGCGAGCGACGACCACGAGGGCCGCGACCGGGAACGGGCTGGCCACGGGGCGCACGCGGGGCACGCGCACGGTCCGATCGGACCTTGGCTGTGGGTCCTCGCCGGCCTCCTCGGCGTGTTCCTCATCGAGGCCCTGCTCATCCCCGGCAGCACCCACGGCCACGGTCACGCGCACGACCAGGAGCGGCACACCGCGGTCGGCTACGCGGCCCTTCTCGGGCTGACGGTGCACGCGCTCACCGCCGGGGTCGCCCTGGCGGCGATGCAGGGCGAGGAGCGCCTCGCCGGGGTCATGCTCGTCGCGATCCTCGCGCACAAGGGCTTCGAGTCGTTCTCCCTGGCGTCGGTCTTCGGCCTCGCGGGCATGGCCCGAACGAAGATCGTCGCGCTGATCGTGGCGTTCAGCCTCGTGACCCCCCTCGGTCTCCTTCTGGGTGACTCGATCGTCGCCGGGGTGGGCGAATCGGGAGTCGGTGTCGCGACCGCGCTCGCTACGGGTACGTTCCTCTACGTGAGCCTCTGCGAACTCCTGCCCGAGGTCTTCCACAGGCGCCAGGACGGCCCATTGAAGATCGTCCTGCTGGGTCTCGGCGTGGCAGCGATGTGGTGGGCCCACCAGGCGGGGGGCGTCTGACCGGCCCCTCCGGCGTAGGACGAAGGACATGGGCGAGTTCCTGATCGAGTGGCTGCGGGCGATGTGGATGGTCCTGGTGGAGTCCGGGCCCTACCTCCTCGTCGGCTTCGTGATCGCGGGCTTTCTCAAGGTGCTCGTGCCGGCGAACTGGGTCGCGCGCAAACTCGGCGGCGACGACGTGCGCTCGGTCGCGTCCGCGTCGATCCTCGGCGTGCCGGTGCCGCTCTGCTCGTGCTCCGTGATCCCGACCGCGACCCAGCTGCGCCGCTCCGGTGCGAGCCGCGGCGCGACGACCTCGTTCCTCATCTCCACGCCGGAGACCGGAGTGGATTCGATCGGCGCGACCTGGGCGCTGATGGATCCCCTCATGACCGTGGTGCGACCGGTCGCAGCGTTCGGTACGGCGTTCATCGCGGGCATCGGAGTCAACCTCTTCGGACGCGAGCGCGAGGACGACGAGACACCGCCCCTCGACCTCCCCGATCCAGCGCCCTCTGGCTCCGACGCCGCTGAGGGGTCCGGCGACGACCCGCCGAAGAAGAGCTGCTGCCACGACGAGAGCGACGGCGAAGCGTCGAACGTCGGGGTCGAAGAAGGGGGCGCCGATCAGGGGCACGGCCACGGCCACGATCACGGCCATCACCACCATCACGGGCACCACCACCACCACCACCACCACCACGGGCACGGGCACGACCACTCGCACGACCACTCGCACGACGAAGACACGACCGGTCCGGTGCACCGCCGCGCGCTGCGCTACGCGTTCGGCACGCTGCTCGACGACCTCGCACCGTGGTTCCTCGTCGGGTTCGTCCTCTCCGGCCTGATCGTCGTCGCGCTGCCCGACGGGTTCTTCGACGGCGCGCTCTTCAGCGGCGCGCTCAGCATGCTGGTCATGCTGGTCGCCGGGGTGCCGCTCTACGTCTGCGCGACCGCGTCGACCCCGATCGCCGCTGCGATGATGGCGAAGGGCCTCGAGCCCGGCGCCGCGCTCGTATTCTTGCTCGCGGGCCCCGCCACCAACGTCGCGACGATCCTCGTGGTACGCGATCTGCTGGGCCGACGCGCGCTGGTCGTCTACCTGGCGTCGATCGCGCTGATGTCGCTCCTGCTCGGAAGCGTCACGAACCGCCTCTACCCCGCGTTCGGGTTCGATCCCACGGCGATGGACGTGACGCCCGGCGCGATGCAGCACGGCGCGATCGCGACGGCGTCCGGGGTGATCCTCTCGCTCCTACTCGCGCGCTCGGCGTGGAACCAGCGCCTCGGACTCCGCTTCGGCGCGTTCCTTCGCCGGGTCGCCCGACCGGTCGGCATCGACCCGACGGCGCTGCCGTTCAAGGCGCTCGGCCTGGCGCTCCTCCTCTACGCGTGGGGTTCGACCGCGGTGACGGTCGCGGGCCCCGGCGAAACGGTCTTCGTCGAGCGCTTCGGCCGCATCGTCGCCGAGCGTTCCGAGCCCGGGTACGTCGTCCACGCGCCCTGGCCGCTCGCCGCCGCGCGGCGCGTCGCGACCCGCGAGGTCCGCGCCGTCGAGTTCGGTGTGGACCGCGCGCCGATCGCCGACGACGTCGTCGACACCGCCGCGATGCGCGCCGAGCTCGAGCGTCGTGAGCGCCTCGAGGACCAGGCCGAGATGATGACCGCCGAGGGCGTCTTCGTCGCGATCGAGTACGCCGTGCAGTACCGGATCACCGACGCGCGCGCGTGGCGGTACGGCTTCAGCGATCCCGAGGCGCTCGTGCGCATGCTCGCCCAGGAGGCGCTCCGCCAGTCCACGGCGTCCCGGACCGTGCCGGAGCTCATCGTGCCGCGCGGCGACGCGTTCGAGGAAGAGGCCGAGCGCCGTCTGCGGCACGCCTTCGAACGCTCCGGCGTCGGCGCGGCCCTCGACTCGGTCGAGGTCCTGACCGCGCACGCGCCGCGGGCCGTGCACCGCGAGTACCGCCGCGTCGCGAGCGCGCAGGTCGACGCGCGGACCGACCTGACGGTCGCCGAGTGGAAGGCGGCCGAGCGTCTCGCCGAGGTCCGCATGGATGCCGCGGAGGTCCTCGCGAGGGCGACCAACGCGGCCCAGGACGAGGTCGCCCGCGCCCGCGGCGCGGTCGCGCGGCTCGTCGCGCTCGACGCCGTCTGGTCGCAGACCGGGGGGCTCGTCGAGGGTCCTCTGCGGTTCGACGCCTGGCGCAACGCCCTCGACGCGACGAAGGGCGCGCGCAGGCGCGTCTTCGCGGTGCTCGCGCGCCACGTCGTCGTGACGAACGCGTCGGGCGCCGCTGCGCCGACCATGCTTCAACCCCTGTCGCCCCGATGAGACTCCTCCTCCGACGAAGTGCGCGGCGCCGCGCGGGGTCCGCGCGCGCGACCTGGCTCGCGGCCCTTGGTGCAGCCGCCGCGGTCGGCATCGCCTCCAGCGCGTTCCAGGTCCAGGAGGGCTCGAACGTCGTCGTCCTGCGCTTCGGCGACCCGAGCCGCGTCGTCACGGAGCCGGGACTGCACTTCAAGCTCCCGGCGCCGATCGACACGCTGCAGCGCATCGACGTGCGCACCCACGTCCTCGATCCGGCGCCCGCCGAGTTCCTGACGCTGGAGCAGCGCAACCTCGAGATCGATGCCTTCGTGGCGTGGCGCGTGAAGGACCCGCGCGTCTTTCTGACGAGCCTGCGCGACCGGGCCAGCGCCGACGTGCGCATCGAGCAGGTCCTGCAGTCGGCCGTGAACGACGTCCTGACGGAGACACCGCTGGCCGACATCGTCAGCGTCGAGGACCGTGAACGCGACCTCGCGCAGGTCGCCACGGAGGTCAGCGCGCTCGTCGCGGAGAGCTGCGAGGAGAACGGCTACGGCGTCGAGGTCCTCCTGGTCGGGTTCGAGCGCGTGACGTTCCACCGGGACAACATGCCCGCGATCGAACTCAGCATGGAGGAGGAGCGTCGCAGCGTTGCGACGAACCTCTCCAACGCGGGCCGCGAACGCGCCGCGGAGGTCAGCCGGACGGCCAAACTCGAGGGCAACGCGCTGCGCGCGCAGGCGCTCAGTCGCGCCGAAGAGATCCGCGGTGAAGGCGAGGCCCAGGCCTACCGCATCCTGCAGGAGGCCCGCAGTGCGAACCCGGAGCTGTACGACTTCCTCCAGCGGCTCGAGCTGCTCGAGCCGCTGCTGGGGGGCCAGACGATCGTGATCACGCAGGACCACTGGCTGTTCGAGGGTCTGAACGTTCCGACGGATCGCACCGACCCGGACGAGGCGGCCTCCGACGGCAGCTCGGGGGATTCGGGCCAGTAGCCCGCAGCGATGGCCCACCGCGTCCGACGGATCGCCGGCCTCGTGCCGGCCGCGCTCGCGCTGCTCTGGCTCGCGGCGACCTCGTTCGTGACGGTCGCGAACGACGAGATCGGCGTGGTCGAGCGCTACGGCCGCCCCGTGCGCGACCTGCTCCCGGGCCTGCACATGAAGCTGCCCTGGCCCTTCGAGCGCGTGCGCCGAGCGCCGAGTCCCCAGAGCTCCCTGCAGATGCCGATCGGCTTCCGGCTCGTCGACGAGGCCGCGGGGCTCGCGCCGCCGCCCGAGCTGACGCGGTGGCTCACGGGCGACTCGAACATCGTCGAGCTGCGGGCGAACCTGCTCTACCGCGTGGTCGACCCGCGCGCCTGGCTCTACGGCGCCTCCGAGCTTCACGCCACCGACCCCGAGCGCCCCGATGGCCCGTGGGAGCGCCCGGAGTTCGCGTTGCGCAGGCTCGCCGAGGCCGCGCTGACCGAGCGCCTCAGCCGCGCCGACGTCGACGACGTTCTGACGGGCGGCGCCACCGCGCTCGGGCGCGAGGCGCGCGCGCTCGTGGAGGAGGGTGCGGAGCGTCTCGGGCTGGGCGTCGAGATCGCGACGCTGCAGCTCGTGCGCCGCGACCCGCTCTCCAGCGTCGCCGCCCAGTTCCGCGCCGTGCAGGACGAGCAGGCGGTCGCGGAGCGCGCCTACCTGAAGAACCAGGCGCTCCGATCGCAGATCCTGTCCGACGCGCGCATCGCGTCGGACGAGCTCCTGTCCGAGGCGCGCCAGTCGGCGGAGAGGCTGAAGCAGGACGCCGCGGGACGCGCCGCGCGCTTCGAGAAGCTCAGCGCCGAGATCGGCGCGTTCGACTCCGCGGACGGCCGCGGGCTCCGCCTCCGTCGTCTGTACGAGCTGCTCGAACGCAGCTCGGTCGAAATGGTCCAACCGGGGACGGCCGACTCCCCCACGGTCTACTTCGACACGCTTCCGCGCTGAGAGCGCGGATAGGCTCGGGCGATGCGCACGCCCGCCCTCCTCCTCGTCCTCGCCCCGGCCCTCGCCTGGGCCGCGCCGAGCTGCGCGCCCGAGCGCGTCGCCCTCCCAGGCCCGCTCCTGCCGCCGCCGGCCGAGACCGTCGCCGTCCCCGCCGTGGAGACCCCGGCCCCGGACACGAGCCCGTGGGACGCCCGCGGCTCCCGTTCGGCGCTCGACCTGGAGACCGCGACGGACATCGTCCTGGCCGTGCACGGCGGCGCCGGGACGATCGAGAGGGAGAACCTCACGCCCGAGCTCGACGCGGCCTACCGCGCGGCCCTGGCGGAGGCCCTCCTCGCTGGCTACGCCGTGCTGGAGCGGAACGGCTCGGCCGAGGACGCGGTGGCCGCAGCGGTCCGGCCCCTCGAGGACAGCCCGCTCTTCAACGCGGGGCGCGGCGCCGTCCTGAACGATGAGGGCGAGGTCGAGCTCGACGCGTCGATCATGCGCGGCCGCGATCGCGCGGCGGGCGCCATCGCCGGAGCCCGCACGCCGCGGCACCCGATCGACGTGGCGCGCGCCGTGATGGAGCGCTCCGAACACGTGCTTTTCGCGGCGGAGGGCGCCGACCGCTTCGTGGCTGCACAGGGCATCCCGACGGAACGGCCGCGCTGGTTCGTGACCCCGCACCGCCAGCGGCAGCTTGAGTTCCTGCGCGCCGAGGAGGAGGGGCGCGTCGCGGACGCCGTGGGCGAAGCGCCGCCCTGGGGCCCGCCGAAGTTTGGGACCGTCGGCTGCGTCGCGCTCGACCGGGAGGGGCACCTCGCCGCCGGGACGTCGACCGGCGGGATGGCGCGCAAGGCGTTCGGGCGCGTGGGCGACTCGCCCATCATCGGGGCCGGCACCTGGGCCGACGACGCGACCTGCGCGGTCTCCTGCACGGGCCACGGCGAGTTCTTCATCCGGGGCGCGATCGCCCACCAGATCCACGCGCGCATGGCGTTCGGCGGCGCGGGGCTCGACGGCGCGGCGCGCGCGACCGTCCTGGAGAACCTGCCGGCGGCGGGCGGATCGGGAGGCTGCGTGGCCCTGGACGCGGGCGGGCGGATGGCCGCACCCTTCACCACTCCTGGGATGTACCGGGGCTGGATCGACGCCGAAGGCCGCGTCACGGTCCGGATCCACGGCGACGAGCGCTGAGGGGGCCCGGGGAGCGGCCCCCGACGGCCGCTTCCCGGAGGCCCACCCGGGCCACGATTTTTCCCTCCCGACGGGCCTCGCGCGGGGTCGATCGCTATGCTCTTCGCCCCGCTCCGGATCGTCGCCCGACGAGCCGGTGCCCGTCTTCGCCCGGCCAGGCCGGGCCCAGCACCCCCACTCCTCCCATGTCCAGGACGTGCCAAGTCACCAAGCGCGGGACGCAGGTCGGCTGCAACATCGCCCGCCGCGGTCTGCCCAAGAAGCAGGGCGGCGTCGGTCTCCGCGTCACCGGCCACACAAAGCGTCGCTACAAGGTCAACGTCCAGAAGAAGCGCATCTGGGTCCCCGAGCTGGGTGAGTTCGTGACCGTGCGCCTCTCCACGAAGGCCCTCCGCACGATCGACAAGAACGGCGCCTACCCGACGCTGCTCAAGGCGGGCCTCATCCGCCCCGTGCGTCCGAAGGCCAAGCGCAACCAGGACTGAGCGAAGGACCCGGTCCAGAATCGGGTCGATCCGGGTCGACGCACCGCGTCCCCCGGCCAGCAGCCGAGGGCGTCCCCCAGCAGGACGCCCTCGGCTGTTCGTTCATGTCGGTCGCTTCGCTGGACGTGCCCCCCCCGGGGCGAGGGCTCGGGCGATTCCGACTCGCGGTTCCCGCGCCCGCCCGTAGCGGAGCCCCACCCGCGACCCGGCCGCGCCCGCACGGAGGTCCCGCGCGCACCGGGGTCCCGACCCGCCGTATCGATCAGCGACGCCAGGACGCATGCCGGGGCCGCGGACGCCCCTGACTCCCCCCGCCGCGAATTCCGACCCGTCGGAACCGCGCAGGGCGCATCGAACGTCCGATCCACACCCTGGGCCTTCCGATCCGGCCCGTCTCCGCCCAAAATCGAGCCATGCGACACCTCCCCCGAGCGGCCGCGCTCGCCCTCCTCGGGCTGGGCCTCGGCGCTTGCCAGAACGATCCCTCCCCGACCCGCAGCGAAGGCCAGACCGTCGCCGAGGCGGGGGTCGTCGAAGAGGTGGAGCGAGGCAGCGCGTTCTCCGACCCGGTCGAAGCCGGGACACCCGCACCCGCGCCGGATCCCGCGGGCCTGCCGCAGACGCTCGATCCGTCGATCACGGCGGGGCTCGATCCGAACCTGGCGCAGGGGCTCCGCCAGGATCCGGGGCAGCTCGTGAAGGGCGCGATCGAGCGCCTCGTCACCTTCGGCGACCTGTCGCTGGTCGGCGTCGACCTCGACGCGCTCTTCGACTACATGTACAAGCCGGAGACGGACCTCGCGAAGACCTTCGCATTCCCCGATCGAGCGAAGGACTCGGCGGGCGAGGACAAGGCGGTCATCGGCTACATGATCGCGCTCGAGATGAAGCCGCGCACGCGCGAGGTGCTCGAGTTCATGCTCGTGAAGGACCTCCTCGCGTGCTGCTACGGCGGCAGCCCGCGACCGGACGAGTGGATCCTCGTTCGCATGAAGGGCGGCGAGACCTGCGAGAACATCCTGTACCGACCGGTGCTCGTGCGCGGCGACCTCGAGGTCGGCCGCATCGAGGACGAGTACGGCTACGCGTTCGGTCTGTACGGGCTCGACGCGGACAGCGTCGAGCAGTTCGTCCCGTCGAACTACGACGCGAAGAAGTAGCGCAGGCGCTCAGACGCTGCTGCGCATCCGCTCGACCTGGATCCCGACGAGCGCCACGTCGCTCGGCCGGACGCCGTCGATGCGGCCCGCCGCTCCGAGCGTGCGCGGGCGCAGGCGCCCGAGCTTCTCGCGCGCCTCGTTGCTGATGCCGCCCAGGGCGGCGTAGTCGAGCTCGACGGGGATCTCCGTGTCCTCCTGCCGGGCGAGGCGCTCGACCTCGGCCTCCTGGCGCTCGATGTAGCCCTGGTACTTGACGTCGATCTCGACGGCCTCGGCCACCTCGGGGCTCGCCTCCGCGAGCGCGGACCGGTCCTCGGGCCGCGCGCGCTCGAGGACGCTCTGGAAGGACGCGTCCGGGCGGCGTAGGAGCTCCACGAGGGAGCGGTTCTCGTCCGCCGCACGCGCGCGCACGAGGCCGCGGCGCGTCGCTTCGATCGACGCCTCCTTCGCCTCGACGCGGGCGAGCGCCTCCGGCGTCGCGAGCCCGACGTCGGCGGCGCGGCGCACGAGCCGGCGGTCGGCATTGTCCTGGCGCAGGAGCAGCCGATGCTCCGCGCGGCTCGTGAACATCCGGTACGGCTCGGACGGGTTCGTCACGATCAGGTCGTCGACGAGCACGCCCAGGTACGCCTCGTGGCGGCGCAGCACGAACGGCGCGCGATCCTGGACCCAGAGAGCGGCGTTGGCGCCCGCGACGAGCCCCTGCCCGCCCGCCTCCTCGTAGCCGGACGTGCCGTTGATCTGGCCCGCGAGGAAGAGCCCCGGCGTCGACCGCAGCGCGAGCGTGTCCGCGAGCTGGCTCGGTTCGACGAAGTCGTACTCGACCGCGTACCCGTGCCGCAGGAAGCGCGCGCGCTCCAGGCCCGGCACCGTCGCGACGAAGGCCTCCTGGACCTCGGCCGGCAGCGAGGTCGAGATCCCGTTCACGTACAGGACGTCGGTGGTGAGGCCTTCCGGCTCGACGAAGATCTGGTGCCGCTCCCGGTCGGGGAAGCGCATGACCTTGTCCTCGACGGACGGGCAGTAGCGCGGGCCGACGCCCCCGATCGCGCCCGAGTACATCGGGGCCCGGTGGACGTTGTCGGCGATGATCCGGTGCGTGTCCGGGTTCGTGTACGTGATGTGGCACGGCACCTGCCGGAGCGCGGGGAAGCGCGCAGTATCGGTCGCGTACGAGAAGGGCCGCGGGGCCGCGTCCCCGGGCTGCTCCTCCAGCGCACCGAAGTCGACCGACCGGGCGTCGAGCCGCGGCGGCGTCCCCGTCTTGAGCCGACCGAGCCGCAGGCCGAGCCGGGCCACGTCGTCGGACAGACCGTCCGCGCTGCGTTCCCCCACGCGCCCGCCAGCGCTCTGCGCCTCACCGGTGTGCATCACCGCGCGCAGGAACGTCCCCGTCGTGAGGATGGTGGCCGGCGCGCGCAGTACGGCGCCACTCTCGAGCCGGACGCCGCGTACGACGGGCGCGGAGTCGCCCTCGAGCACGAGCCCCGCCGCGCCGTCCTCGACGACCCGCACACCGCGCGCGCCGCGGATCTCGGCCGTGGCCGCCTCGCGGTAGAGGTGCCGGTCCGACTGGCACCGGGGAGCCCGCACGGCAGCGCCCTTGGCCGTGTTGAGCATCCGGAACTGGATGCCGGTGGCGTCGGCGATGCGGCCCATCGCTCCACCGAGCGCGTCGATCTCGCGGACGATCTGGCCCTTCCCGAGACCGCCGATCGCTGGGTTGCAGCTCATCTCCCCGATCTTCGACGCGTCGAAACTGACGAGCACGACGTCGGCCCCGAGCCGCGCTGCAGCGAGCGCGGCCTCGACCCCCGCGTGGCCGCCCCCGACCACGACGACGTCGGCGTCCCGGCCCCCTCGATCCGACGACCACGCGGTCGCGGATCGATCGGGCGCCGGATGCGGGTGGCGGGGCTCGGGTGTGTCGGTCATGGGGACGGAAGGGTGGGTACGGGTCGCTCCGGCGCGTGTGCTGGTGGGGCGGCTCCGACGGCCGGGAAGAATAGGCGGGACGGGAGCAACCTGGGAGCCCCAGCGTCCGATGGGGGGAGGCATGAACGCGTGGGTCTTCCGGCACCTCGACGAGCTCCAGCGGATCTACCGCGAGCCAGCGCGCGAGCGCTGCACCCCGGCCCGGGAGGGCGCGGGCCCGTTCGCGGAGCCGCCCGGAGGCGCGCCGAACAACGCGCCGGGTCCCGGCAGCGTGCTCCGTGAGGAGACCGAGGACGGCCCCGACGTCGTCCTCATGCCGCGGCCGGCGCGGCGTCGGCTGCGCCGCTGAGACCCACCGCCCCCGAGAGGAGCGGCTGCGCCGCTGGGCTCGGCGGGCCCACGGGCCGTCCACGGAGTCGGCGGCCCGGCCATGCCCCGCGGATGGCCTCTGGACGGGACTGGGCTCCCACCGTGTGGGCTGCTTCGGCGCGAGCCCCCGGCCCGAGCGGACTTCGGTCGGGCCCGGCCTTTGAGAGCCCCTCGGAGCCCCCGCGGAAGCCGCTGTCGATGGCCCCGGCCGGGGCTAGGACCGTCCGGCTTGCGGGGCGCCCACACGGTAGGAGCCCAGTCCGATCGGAGCCCAGTTCCGTGGGAGCCCAGTTCGGTGGGAGTCCGGTCCGGTGGGAGCCCGACGCGGTCCGAGCCCCGGCCGTGCGGTGCGAGGGCCGTTCGGGCAAGGGGCCGCCCGAGACGGGCCCCTCGACGCCGGGAAGGGACCCCGGCCCGCCGCGGCTAAGATGCTCCGATGGTCCGCGCCCACCTCCTCCGCGCCGCGCTCGCCGGCGCCGCCCTGCTCGCCGCATCGGTCCCGCAGGCGACCGCCCAGACCGAGGCTCCGGACGACGGCGGCCCGCCCGCCGGGCGCCCCAGCCTCGAAGGGCTGCGGCGCGCGATCCGCTTCGATCTCGGGCAGCAGCGGGCGCTCGCGCGCGAGGCCCTCGACGAGCTCGTCGGCGCGCTCGACCGCTACGAGAGCGAACCGGGCGCGACGACGCGCGCGGCGCGGCGAGACGAGCTGCTCGCGCTCGGGCCGGCGACGCGCACGCTGCTCGCGCCCTACCTCGACCCGTTCTGGCCCGAGGCCCCGAAGGGAACGATGAAGCTCAAGTGGCGCCGCGAGCGCCCGGGCGTCGTCGCCCGCGCCGAGATCGTCGCGGACGCGCTGCGGGAAGCGCCCTCGGTCGCGACGACCGAGCTGCTGCTGGCGCTCGTGCTCGAGTCCTCGTTCGAGGGTCGGATGAACGCGCTGCGAGCGCTCGAGGCGTCGCCGGACAGCGCCCGCGTGCTCGAGGTGCTCCGCCCCTTCACCTCCGCGAAGCCCGCGTCCGCCTTCGAGGCGATCCCCGAGTACCGGAGCGACTCGGACGGCTCGAGCGGGTCACAGGGTCCGAACCGCGCGTTCCTCCGGGCCGCCGCGGTCCGCACGATCGCGAGCCTCGCGACACCGGACAGCGACCGGTTTCTCCTCACCCTGCTGCGCGGGCGACCCGGTGACCCCGGCATGCTCCGGGACGCGGCGGCCGAGGCGCTCAAGGGAGGGGATCTCGCGCGCACCGCGCCGCTCCTCCTGGACCTCGCGCGCAGCGAGACCGGCTGGGGCGCGGCCGAGTCGATCGCGGAGTTCTACGACGCGAACGACGCCCTGCTCGGCGACCTCGAGCACTCCGAGGCGATCCTGTCGCTGTCCCTGGACCCGCGCGTTGCGGACGTCCACCGCGCAGCGCTGTTCGATCTGCTCCGGGAGACCGACACGAAGATCGCGGGCAGCATCAAGCGGAAGATCGAGCAGCGGTACGGGGACGACGACGCCTCCGCGTTCGTGCGCGTCGCCGCGAAGAAGCTCCTCGCGCGGCGCGGGAGCCGCTCGGCGAAGCGTGACCTACTCGCGCCGTACGACGATCGGATCCGCAATCGCAGCAACGTGACGGGCGCGCTGGCGCAGCGCGCCGAGCTCCTGCACGAGCTGGGCGAGTGGAACGCCGCGCTGCGCGACTGGCGCCAGGTCATCGAGTCCGAGCGGATGTCGTCGTGGAAGGAGGCGATGCTGCTCGGATACGCGCGGACCCTCTCGCGCGCGAAGAAGTACCGCGACGCGCGCGACGTACTGCAGCGGACTTCGCTCTCGCTCGCACAGCTGCGCGGGCTCGCGACCGACCGTGACTTCCGTGAAATGGCGGCGTCGCGGTACAGCGACGCGTTCCACCTCGAGAGCGACGGCTGAGCGCCCGCGCGGACGCGCCCGGGAGGACCGGACGTCCCTCAGCGGTCGTCGTCGACGGCGCGCAGCTCGACGACGAGCGCCGCCGCCCCCTGCACCTGGAAGTACTCCAGGCGCACCGTGTGCTCCCCGGCATCGAGCGTGATGCGGCCAGCGTCGCGCGCGGCGGCGTGCAGGGACCAGCGTTCGACGACGAGCCGCTCGTCGACGAAGACCCGAACGCCGTCGTCGGACGTCACGAGGACCTCGTACTCGCCCGCCGCGGGTACGCGCACGGTCGTGCCCGCGAAGAGGCCGAAGAAGTCGTTGCCGACGCGGCGGCGGACCTCGTCCGTCCCCCACGGGTTGACGAAGTTCTCCGCGCGGCGCCGGAGGAGCGGTGCGGTCGCCCGCGCGCGCCAGGCGCGCTCGGCCGTCCGAGGGTCGCTGGCGCCGTTCTCCCAGCGGAACCAGGTGGCGTCCCAGACGGCATCCTCCAGGAGGCCGCCCGGGCGCCGCACCTCGGGCCGCGGTGCGCCGGAGCGGAAGTCCCAGGGGCCCCACTCGCCCATCACGATCGACTCGAGGCCGCCGCCGGACTCGTCCCGCAGCTCGGCGCGCGTTTCCTGGCGGCCGGGTAGGTCCGCCGGGGCCTCCCAGCTGCGCCAGTCGACGAGCGCCGCGGGCGGACGGCCCGTCCATGGGTTCAGCGTCGAACGTGACAGGTTCCCCGACGGGAACGCTCCGTCGAGGGCGTCGAGCCAGCGCTGGACCGTCGTCGCGTCGAGCGTCGGGTCGTTCTCGGCCCCGACGGTCTCGAAGTACGCCTCGCGGCGCCCGGGAACGTACGAGTTGCCGTGGAAGATCAGGCCCGACGAGCGGCGCACCACGAGGTCGAGCACGTTGTCCTCGAAGCGGTTCTGCACGACCCAGTGCCCGCGCGACGCCGTCGAGCGACGTCGGCCGAACGGACCGTCGACGAACTCGGGATCGTCGTCCCACCACGCCTCGAAGCCGATCTCGCTCCCCGCGAGCGTGTTCTCGGCGACGATGCAGTCCTGGCCGTGCTCGATCGAGACCGCCGGCCCGAGCACGTTCCGCACCTCGTTCCCGACGACGATCATGTCCGCCGAGTAGCCGCCCCACAGCCCGTGCTGGTGGGCCCCGGAGAGGTCGTTCTCGAGCACCGCGTTGCCGCGGCTGAAGGTCGCCTCGAGCCCGTTCGCCACGGCGTGGCGCAGATCGTTGCGCCAGAAGATGTTGTGGTCCGAGCCGGACGCGGTGTCGAGGCCACGCTGGACGAGCGCGTCTCCCGCGTACAGGAACACACCGTCGCCGCAGTGGGTCGCGCTGTTGCGCGCCACGACGTTCCGGGAGCATTGCTCGAACAGCAGGATCCCCGCCGAGTCCTGGCCGCGCCAGTAGACGTCGTGGCTGTAGCCGCGCACGCAGTAGTCGAAGACGTTGCGCGAGACGACGTTGTCCGACGAACGGTAGAGCGCCAGACCCCAGCCCGACAGGAAGGAGAAGTCGTTGTCGTAGATCCGCGCGCGAGCGGCACGCGTGAGCAGGATCCCGTTCTGGCCGCGGCGGCCGCGGCAGCCGGCAACGGTCGCGTCCGTGGTGGCCGCGATCGAGATCGCACCGCCGTACGTGGCGGCCCACTCGCCCTCGTCGTTCCGGTGCGGTCGCAGCCAGTCCGAGAGATCCTCGGCGAAGGCCGTCGAGCGGAGGCGCTGGCCGTACCAGCCGTCGAAGCGCATGTCGACGAGCCGCACGTTCACCGAGTCCTCGACCTCGACGCACACGCGGAAGCCCCCGAGGAGGCCGCCGCGGATCTCGACGTCCTCGCAGCCCCGCACCGCGATGCCGACGCCCGTCGCGCCGTCGAGCGGCGCCTCCGCGCCCTGGCCGCGGAGCTCGAGCCCGGTCAGGTCGAGCACGACCCTGCGCTGACCCTGGAGCACGATCGCGGGCCCCGTCGCGGGATCGTGGAGCACGCGCCCCGGCGCGAACTGGAAGTCGCGCCCGTTCGACGTACGGACGGGCAGGTCGGTGAAGTCGACCTCGGTCGGCTGCGGCACGTCCGCGACGTCGTCCTCCGGCAGGGGAGCGACCGCCCGCTGGGAACCACACGAGCCCGCGAGGAGGGACAGGAGGAGGACGGCGGCCGTTGCGGTCGCCGACAGGGGAGCGGTGGAGCAGGCCATGTTCGCCGGGTTTCGGCCGAGCGGGAGCGCGAGGACGGGCGCTCCCGAGCTTAGGAACCTGGGGGGGCCGATGGAACGACCGCGCCCGGCGCCCCCCGTAGACTGGTGGCCCCGGGGGCGACGCGCCGCTGCGCCCCACGCCCCCGTACGCCTCCCACGCACCGCCGGCGAGCCTCCCCCACGATGAACGACGCGTCGACCGACCTCTCCCCGGGGATCGACCCCACCGGCATGACCCTCGAGGCCGGAATTCCGATCTGCCAGACGGACCTGCCGCTCGACTGGTACCAGGACGAGTTCAAGCCGTACGCCGAGGAGTACATGGCGCTCCCGGACAGGAAGCCGGAGACCGTCCTTCCCTGGCTGGACCGCTACGTCGTCCCCGCCGTCGATCACTTCGGGGACGAGCTGCTCCTGCTCGCGCACTTCTACATGGGCGGCGAGATCGTGAAGCTCGTCGAGCGCTATGGCGGCGCCGTTTCGGACAGCTACGTGCTGGCGCTGCAGGCGCTGCACAACCCCGAGAAGCGCGTCATCGTCGAGTCCGCCGTGCACTTCATGGCCGAGACCGTCGCGATCCTGAGCCACCCCCACCAGGAGGTCTGGATCACCAACCCGAAGGCGGGCTGCACGATGGAGATGCTCGCGAAGGACCACCTCGTGGACCCGATCGCGGACCAGCTGCTCGAGCGCTACGGCGACGACCTCCTGTGCGTCGCGTACATGAACACGTCGGGGCGGCTGAAGGCTCTCGCGGGCCGGACCGGCGGCGCAATCTGCACGAGCTCGAACGCGCACCACATCGTCGAGTGGGCGCGCCTGCAGGGGAAGAAGCTCTTCTTCGTCCCCGACCAGCACCTCGGTCGGAACGTCGCGGACCGCATCGGGATGCCGCAGGAGAAGCTCGTGCCTCTGCTGTCGCCCGAGACCTTCGGCGCGGGCTACACGCTTTCCGACGTGGACGGCGGGCTCGAGGCTCTCGACGCTTCGGACATGATCCTCTGGGCGTCCTACTGCGGCGTCCACACGGTGTTCACGCCCGAGATGGTCGAGCACTGGCGCGCGGACGGCCGGACGGTGTACGTCCACCCCGAGTCGCCGCTCGAGACCGTGCGCGCGGCGGACGGCTCGGGCAGCACCAACTTCCTCTGGAAAGCGGTGATGGACGCGAAGCCCGGCGACCGGCTCGCGATCGGGACGGAGGGGCACTTCGTCCGCAACGCGATCGAGGAGGGCCGGAAGAAGGGCGTCGACATCGTGCACCTGGCCGAGGTGCCGGGGTCCCTTGCGGCGGGATGCGGCTGCGCGACGATGAGCCGGAACGACCCGCCGCACCTCGCCGGCATGCTCGACCTCCTGCGCAAGGGCGAGGCCCCGGACGCGAACCGCGTGCTCGCGGGCGACTCGGTGAACGAGCGCACGGGTCGCCGCGATCGCATGACCGAGGACGAGCGCAAAGAGCTCATCGGGCACGCGCGCGTCGCGCTCGAGCGGATGATCGAGATCACCGAGTCCGCGTCCTGACCGGCCGGGGCAACCGATGAGCGACGCATCGAAGGGTCCCGCCTGCGGCGGCCCGCCGCTCGAGCACCGTCCGGTGACCGAGCTGCGCCACCTCGACCACCTGCTCGAGTCCGCGTTCCCGAGCTTCGGCGGCGGCTACGTGCGCCGCGTCTGGTCCCTGCTCGACCGCGCGATCAGCGAGGGCGTTCCCATGACGCTCGCGGTCGCGGGACCGGTCACGGCGTCCGGGCAGCACCTCGCCTGGCTCAACCCGCTGCTGGAAACCGGGTGGTTCTGCCTCGTCTCGACGACGGACGCGGTCTGCTACCACGACGGGCACCGCGCGCTCGACGACGCGGCGCAGCACCCGATCCACGAGGTCCCGATCTTCGGGGACGACGCCGAGCTGCGCGACGACCGGATCATCCGAATCACCGACGTCGGCTTCGACGAGAACGTGCTGCTCGGGCAGGACCAGTTCCTGAGCGCGGTGCTGCGCAGACCGGAGTTCCAGCGGCGCATGACGGGCACGGAGATGCGCCACCTGCTCGGTGCGTTCTACGCGCGGCAGGAGAAGAAGAACGGCGCGCCGGAGGGCCTTCTCGCGCTCTGCCACCGCAAGGCGATCCCGGTGTTCGTCGGCGCGCCCGCGGACGGGTCCGTGTTCCTGAACTCGATGAAGCTCTGGGCGATGGCGCGCGAGGGCATGCTCGAACACGGCTTCGAGCTCGACCTGCACGAGGAGGTCTTCGAGAGCTGCGCGTACCACGTCTGGGGCCAGGAGGACTCCGAACCCGGCGCGCTCGGTACGCTCGTGCTCGGCGGCGGCGTACCCAAGAACTTCAACCTGCAGCCCGAGCCTGCGCTCAGCCAGATCCTCGGACTCGAGCACATCGGCGGCTACCTGTACGACATCCAGATCACGACGGCACCGGTGACGGACGGCTCGCTCTCGTCCTGCCCGCCCGCCGAGGCGGTCACCTGGGGGAAGGTCGACAAGGACGAGTACAAGCGCACCACCGAGTCGATGCCGGCGGACTACTCGATGGTGATGCCGGTGCTGACCAAGGCCCTGCTCGACAAGCGCGACCGGCTCGCGCGGCTCCAGGAGGAGCTCGGAGCGGAGACGCTGCGCGAGCGGCACCCGGAGGCCAGCGGGTACCTGCGGAGCGGCGACGGCTACCGGCTCTTCGAGCGCCGCGGGGAGCTCATGGAGCGCCTGCGTGGCGCCGTGCGGGAGCGCCGCGATGAGCTGATCCGCTCGAGCGAGTATCCGCACGGCGCCACGCAGGCGCTCCATGAGCTCCCCGCGGCGCTCGAAGAGCCGGTAGCCGTCGCCGCTCCGCAGGTACCCGCTGGCCTCCGGG
>JBCBNC010000010.1:0-170270 GCA_039821985.1 Planctomycetota bacterium | reverse complement strand
CCGGCGTGGCGCGCTCAGTTCGCCAGCTCCGCCGCCTCCCGCGCGATGTCGGAGCTCCCCTGGGCCGCGCCCAGGATGCTGTGGGTGATGCCCTCGGTCGCGGCCGTCTGCTCGCGGATCGCAACCGCCACCGATGCCTGGATGTCGTGGATCTCGCCGATCATCCCGGTGATCAGACCCATCGCGTGGCCCGTCGCGCTCACCTTCTTCTCGACGGTTCCGATGCGCTCGACGATGAGCTGCGTCGCGCCCGCGGTCTGCTCGGCGAGGCCCTTGACCTCGTTGGCGACGACGGCGAATCCGCGTCCGGCCTCACCGGCGCGCGCGGCCTCGGTGGTCGCGTTCAGCGCAAGCAGGTTCGTCTGCTTCGCGATCGTCGTAATGATCTCGATCGTCTCGCGGATCTCGCTCGTGGCGGAGTCCATCTCCTCCATCGTCGCGGTCGCTTCCTCGGAGTGCTGCACGGCCTCGCTGGCCATGTTCGCGACCTGCGCGGTCTGCGTGGAGATGCCCTCGGCGGTCGTCGACATCTCCTGCGACGCGGCTGCGATCGCGTCGATCGCGCCCGAGACGTCCTGGCTCGCGCGGCGGAGCTGCTCCGCCTGTTTGCGCTGCTTGGTGTAGGTGGCGCCCAGCTCGCGGGACTTGGCGAGATCGACTTCGCGCGCCTTCTCGATGCTCTCCATCGAACTGCGCATCGACGCCTGCATCGCGTCCATGCAGCGCAGGAGCACGCCGATCTCGTCGCGTCGTTCCGTGTCGATCTGCTGCCGCAGGTCGCCGGCCGTGATCCCCTCGGCGACCTCGTTGGCCGCGCGGAGGGACGTCGTCAGCGAGCGGATGAAGGCGAGCATCGCCACGACGGCGGCGATGGCGAGCGCAGCGAGGATCTGGACGACCGTCCGCTGCACGTCGGCGATCTCCACCTGGAAGCCGGCCGACGCCTCCGCGATCTCCTCCGACGAGGACAGGGCGAGCTGGCTCTTCGAGGCCGCTTCGCCGAGGGAGACGCTGAGCGCCTCGATCGCCGTGATCTCCGCGCCGAGGCTCTGGGCCGATCCGTCGACCGTCTCGCTCGCGTTGGCGAGGCCCACGAGTGCCTCCTTCCGGACCGTCTCCTGCACGTCCGTGACGTCGTCGGCGAGCCACTCGAGCTCGTCCCGCTGGTCGCCCTCGGGCAGCGACTTGCTCACGGTCTCGATCGTCTCCATCAGCTCGGAGAGGCTCTCCGAGACCCCGGTCATCTTCCGTTCCAGGATCTGGATCCGCATCCGCGTCTGCTGCAGGTCCTCGGCGACCCGTGGAATGCGCTCCGCGATCCCGGTGAGGTCGGCGGCCGCTGAGCCGGCGCCCTGCGCCGCCTCCTCGGACGCTCCGACCGATGACTCGGCGCTTTCGACGATGCCGCGGAAGCCGCCGTCGAGGGACTCGAAGGTCGTGCGGGCCGTCACGAAGACCGCGACGAGGCCGGAGACGAAGACGAACAGGCCGAGGCCGAGCTTCTTCTTGATGGACACGGGCAGGACTCGGCTCTCAGGTGTGCGAACGGGCGGAGCGGTGCGTCACTCGGCGTCGGCGGCGAACATCCCGACGGCGGCGTTCATCTCTTTGAGCAGGGGGAGGTTCACACGGGCGAGCGTCTCGATGTCCGACGCGGAGAGCTTCCCGGCGCCAGAAGCGGTCGCGCGCGCGACCACGGGCTCGTACTCGCCCCAGAGCGCCGTCACCTTCTCGAGCTGCGCCAGCGTGGCGGCGTCGTCCGTGCCGGGGAGGCCGAGCGTCTCGTCGCCCTGGATGAGACCCGCGAGCGTCTGGTCGAACAGCGCGGACGTCTCGATCGCGTTGAGCTTGTTCCCGTCGACGTCGTGGCCGAGCGCCATCAAGAGGAGCTCCTTGCTCAGCTTCTGCGTGAGCATGCGCTGCTTGCCCGCGAGGTTGATGGTGACCGCAAGATCGGGATCACTCTTGAGCCCCGACTTCGCCGCCTCCTTCTCGTAGAGCTTCACGCACTTGTTCATCTCCTTGAGGAGAGGGAGGTTGTTCTCCGCGATGGTCGCGACCTGCTCGGCGGTCACGGTGCCCGAGGCGGTGACCTCTGCGACGGCGGGCTGGAACTCGGCCCAGATGGCCTCGACCTTGCCGAGCTGTTTGAGGATGCGGCGCGATTCGGTCCCCGGAAGACCGAGTCCGTCGTCCCCGTCGCGGAGGCCGGTCAGCGTGCGCTCGAAGAGCGCCGCCGTCTTCTCGAGGCTGGCGAGGTTGCCGGCCTTCTCGACGTCGAGCGCGACGAGCAGGGCCTCCTTGCTCATCTTCTGGGTGAGCATGCGCTGCTTCCCGGACAGATTGAGCACGACACCCCACTGCGCGCGCGTGCTGTCGCCCATCGCGCCTGCCGGGGCGCCGGCGGAGGCCACGTGCGGTGTGGAGAGGACGAAGAGGGACGCGGCGGACGCGAGACCCAGGACGCAGAGGGTCGTGATCGGGATTCTCATGGGGATTCGGCTCGCCGGAGAAGTGGACGGCCATACGGGGTCATCCCTAAATCGGCTCCGGGGATTGCCCAGCTCAAGCCGCAGGTCCCGGTGATTGGGGCCCGTGCGACCGCACATCAGGATGTTGCAGATGGCACGCGGGTTTCCTGCGGCGCCGAGGCGGCGCGCCACGTCGTCCCGATCGCTCGGCCCCGGGTGCACCGCGGTCCCGCCCGCGGCCCGTCCCTGCGCGCCGCGGACGCCCGTAGGCACTCGCGGAACGGGCACGCCTGCGACAGCGAGAGGACCCCTGGTACCCCGGAAGAGACGTTCCCCCCGATCGTTCCTAGATCGAACGCGTGACCCCGCGCCGTGCCCGTATAAGCAGTCGAGCCCCTTCCTCCACGCGCGCGCTGCGCGCTGCCTCCAACGCGCTTCCCATGACGACGATCGATCGTCCCAAGGCCCCTCAGTTCGACCAGACCACGGCCTTCCTCGCCGCCATCCGTGAGCGGGTCGGCAACGTCGTCGTCGGTCAGGACGTCGTCGTCGAGCGCATCCTGATCGCGCTCCTCACCGGCGGTCACCTGCTCCTCGAGGGTGTTCCGGGGCTCGCGAAGACGCTGCTCGTCGCGGCGGTCTCCAAGACGGTCAAGCTCGACTTCGCGCGCGTTCAGTTCACGATCGACCTCCTGCCGTCGGACATCCTCGGCTCCGAGATCCTCGACCAGCGGGACCACACGTTCCGCACGCACAAGGGGCCGATCTTCACCAACCTGCTGCTGGCGGACGAGATCAACCGCGCCGCGCCCAAGGTGCAGAGCGCGCTGCTCGAGGCGATGCAGGAGCGGCGCATCACGATCGGCAACGAGAACTACGGGCTGCCGGTTCCGTTCCTCGTGATCGCGACGCAGAACCCGGTCGAGCAGGCCGGCACGTTTGAGCTGCCCGAGGCGCAGCTCGACCGCTTCATGCTGCTGCACCGCCTGCGCTACCTCGAGCCCGAGGACGAGAAAGAGGTGCTGCGGCGCAACGCGAAGCTCGGCATCAAGCGCGACGAGAGCGGCGGCGCGATGGTCAAGACCGAGTTCGACATGGTCGACCAGGGCGAGGTCGGAGGCCGCGAGGAGCTGGCGAAAGCGATGGAGGACGTCGCGCAGGTGCACGTCTCCGAGACCTTCATCGAACACGTGATGGCGGTCGTGCAGGCGACGCGCGACCACCCCGAGCTCGACCTCGGCGCGTCCCCGCGCGCGGGGATCGCGCTCCTCAAGGCTTCGCGTGCGCGCGCGCTCATCCACGGCCGCGACTACGTCGTCCCCGAGGACCTCTACGCGCTCGGTGAGGACGTCCTACTGCACCGTATCCGCGCGTCCTACGAGGCGCTCGCCGAAGGTCGCGACGCCGGCGTCATCCTCGAGGAGATCCTCGGCGAGTCGACGAAGGGCTGACGCGCGTGGCGTTCCGATCCGAATCCCCGAACGGGGACCCCGGCGCTGCGAACGGCCCCGGCGAGGGCTCACGCGCCCCGCGCGGCGAGTTCCCCGCGGGTCTCCCCGGCGCACGGCTCGAGCCGGTCGACCCGCTCGACACACGGCGCTACTTCCTCGCGGTGCGGCGCCTCGCCGACACGCTCAGTCACGGCACCGACCGCTCTCGGTTCCTCGGCTCGGGCCTCGAGTACGTGCAGTCGCGTCCCTACGTCGCCGGAGACCCGGTGAAGTCGATCGACTGGCGCGTCACCGCGCGCACGGGCGAGGTGCACATCAAGGAGTACGAGGCGCCCAAGCGGCTCCCCGCCTGGATCCTGTTCGACACGTCGGCGTCGATGACCTACGCGTCGGTCGAGCGCTCGAAGTACCAGATCGCCGCTCAGATCGCGGGCGGGCTCGCCTTCGCGTGCCTCGACCGCGTCAGCCCCGTCGGCCTCCTCGGCACGGGCCAGCGCGAGATCCGCGTCGCGCCCAGCCTTTCGAAGGACGACGTGATGCAGTGGCTCGTGCGCCTGCGGGCCTACCGCTTCGGCGAGTCGACCTCGCTGGCGCGTCGCGTCACCGAGCTCAACGCTCGGCTCGCGAACCGCCACCTGGTGTTCGTGCTCTCCGACATGCACGAGGAGGGCGCGACGGCCGCGCTCAAGCTGCTCGCGCAGGTGCACGACGTGGTCGCGATCCAGATGCTCGACCCCGCCGAGCTCGACCTGCGCGGCGCGGGCTTCGTGCGCGCGGTCGAGGCCGAATCGGGCCGCGACTTCGTCACGCACGGGCGGCGCGTCCAGACGCGGCCCGACGAGGTCCGCGACGAGCTCCGCCGCGGCGGCATCGATCACTTCGTCGTCCGCACGGACGAGCCCTTCGCGCAGAGGCTGCGCATGTTCCTGAAGGACCGCGGCGTGCTGTCCGGAGGCCGTCGATGACCGCGTTCGTGCCCGGGGTCCTACTGGCCCTGACCCTCGCCGCTGCGCCCGCTCCGCTCCAGCAGGACGGCGCACCCTCGGTGAGCATCGACCTCTTCAACCCGGCGGCCGACGACACGACCGACGTGCTCGCCGAGACGACCGTCGGCATGCGGATCGTGCTGAAGGAGCTCGTGATCCCCGGAGGCGATCTCGAGCCGCGCCCCGTCGCCGACCCCGGGCGCGCGGACGTCATCGTCCGGATGCTGCATCGCTACCCGCACGGCGAGAACCGGCGCTACGACCTCGAGGTCACGCCGTTCACCGTCGGCGACTTCGACCTGCGCGACCACCTGGTGCGCGTCGGAGGCGGCGACCTGGACGACGTCGACCCGCTCGTGGTCCGCGCCGAGGCCGTCACCGCGATCGAGGACGAGGTCGTCGAGCCCGTCCCGATCGACGTGCCGCACCCGTCCGGGGTCGGCGGGTACAAGCGCCTCGGGATCGCGCTCGGCGTTCTCTGGGTCCTCGGGCTCCTCGCGCTCGTGTTCGGCGGCTGTCGTCGGCGCGACGAGGACGAGGGCGGCGCCACCGCGCGACCGCTGACGCTCGCCGAGCGCCTCGAGCCCCTCGTGGAGGGCGCGCGCGCCGGCACGCTCGACTCCGAGTCGCGCGCCGAGCTCGAGCGGCTCGTCGTCGCGCACTGGCGGCGTGAGAAGGGCCTCTCGTCGGCCAGCGCCGCCGACGCGATCACGGCGCTGCGCAGCGACGAGGACGCCGCGCCGCTCCTCTTGAAGCTCGAGGAGTGGCTGCACCGTCCGGGCGGCTCGGCCGCCTCCGAGGACGACGTGCGCGCGCTGCTCGAGCCCTTCCGGAGCGCTCCGGCGGAGTCGGTCCGATGAGCTTCTCGTTCGGCCATCCGTGGGTGCTCCTCGCGCTGGTGCTGCCGGCGCTGCTCCTCGCGTGGGTGTGGAGCCGCCGCGGCGGGCGCGTCGCCGTGCCCTTCGACGCCAAGGTCGGCTCGACCCGCAAGGAGCGCGGCGCCGGGCTCGGGGCGTCCCTCAAGTTCTCCGAGTCGCTGCCCGCGTTCCTCCTCGCCGCGGTCGTCTTCATCCTCGCGGGGCCGCAAACGGTCGGCGCGCCGAAGACGAAGCGGAAGATGACCAACATCCAGTTCTGCGTCGACGTCTCGGGCTCGATGACCGCGTCGCTCGGCGAGGGCACGCGCTACGACGCGGCGATGGTGGCCATCAACGAGTTCCTCGACTTCCGCACGGGGGACGCGTTCGGGCTGACTTTCTTCGGCAACAACGTCCTGCACTGGGTGCCGCTCACCAGCGATACGACCGCGTTCCGCTGCGCGCCGCCCTTCATGGACCCGAAGTCGGGCAACCTGCCGCCCTGGTTCGGCGGCACGTCGATCGGCAAGGCGCTGCTCGCCTGCCGCGACGTCCTCGTCGCGCGCGAGGAGGGCGACCGCATGATCATCCTGATCTCGGACGGCCGCTCGTCGGACCTCTACAGCGGGCGCGACATGGAGATCGCACAGGACCTGCGCAGCAACGGGATCACCGTGTACGGCGTGTACGTCGCCGGCGGGATGGTGCCCGACGAGGTCGTCAACATCGCCACCGTCACGGGCGGCGAGTTCTTCGAGGCGGGCGACCCGGGCGCGCTCGAGACGGTCTTCAAGCGCATCGACGAGATGGAGGTCGCCAAGATCGAGAAGGTCGTCGGCGAGACGCTCGACGACTTCGGTCCCTGGTGCTGGCTCGCGCTCGGCCTCGCCGGCGCGTGGGCGCTCTTCGCCTTCTTCCTGAGGGTGACGCCGTGGTGAGCCTCGTTCGACGGGCGGGAGGCGGCGCGCGATGAGCACGACCGTCCTCGTGATCACGATCGTCGCGGGCGTGCTCACGCTGCTCGCGGAGCTCCTGCACCAGCGGCGCATCGGGCGTGTTCGCTTCCTGAGCTTCGGTCCGAAGGGCCGGCCCGCGGGCTGGACGGCGCTCGTACCCCTCCTCCGCGCTCTCGCCGCCGCCGCCGTCGCGTGGGGCGGTGGTTCGCTCCTGTGGGACGTCGAGCCGCGCTCGCACGCTTCCGACGCCGAGCTCGAGGACTCCGAGTGGAAGCACCTCGTGCTCGTGCTCGACGTCTCGCCGTCGATGCGCCTCGAGGACGCGGGCCCCGACCTCGTGCAGGCGCGCCGCGGACGGGCGCGCGACGTGCTCGAGTCGATGTTCGGCCGCGTCGCGATCGGGCAGTTCAAGATCTCGGTCATCGCGACCTACACGGGCGCCGCGCCGGTCATCGAGGACACGCGCGACGCGGAGGTCGTGCGCAACGTTCTCGGAGACCTCCCGCTCGAGTGGGCCTTCCGCTCCGGAGAGACGCGCCTGTTCGCGGGCCTCGAGGCCGCCATGGAGCTCGCGAAACCCTGGCCGAAGGACAGCACGACCGTCGTCGTTATCAGCGACGGCGACACGATCCCGCCGACGGGCATGCCGCGTGTCCCGCCCTCGGTCGCCGGCACGCTCGTCATCGGGGTCGGCGACCCGGTCAAGGGCACGTTCATCAACGGCAAGAACTCGCGCCAGGACGTTTCAGCGCTGCGTCAGATGGCGCTTCGGATGGGCGGCGTCTACCACAACGGCAACCAGCGCCACGTCGCGACCGAAGTCCTGCGGGCGGTGACGTCCGGCGGCGACCGCAGCGCCCTCGAGCAGCTCACGCGGCGCGAGTACGCGCTGATCGCCCTCGGCGTCGGCTCCGCGCTCCTGGCCCTCCTGCCCCTGCTCCTGCAGTTCCTGGGCAGCCGCTGGGCCTCCGAGCGTCCGACCCGCGAAGCCCCCCGGGCGGCCGCCTGAGGCCGCTGGGGCGGCCCCACGTCGCAGAATCGAAAACAAAGGACGACGGCTCGCCCTGCGGGGTGCCGAATCCGACCCAGGCCTGGAACACTGAACGCGCCCCGAGACGGGGGCGACCCAACAAGGAGGATCACCCGACCATGCGGAAACTGTTCATCGTCGGCTGGCTCATGCTGCCGCTCGGTGCCTGGGCCTACCACGAGGGCCCCGGCCAGGAGCGAATGCAGCTCGAGTCGGTCGACGCGAAGCTCGCCGAGGCCAAGGAGGCCGCGGCGGACGAGGACTGGAAGCGTGCAGCGACGCTGTACGACGAGGCCCTCGCCGAGATGCCCGAGCTCGAGACCCCGCTCCGACGCGCCGCGGCGCGCCGGATCCGGCTCTCGAGCGCGAAGGCCAAGCTCCAGGGCTCGAAGCTCGTCGAAGCGCGCCGCGAGCTCTCCGAGCTGGTGAGCGACCTGGGCGCCGACGAGGAGGCCGAGGTCGCTCTCCTCGACGAGGCGCGCGAGGCCTACGCGAACGCGCAGTACTACTGGACGTGGCTGATGCGCGTCGAGGGCTACACCCGCGAGGACTGGGAGCCCGAGATCGAGGTGGCACGCCAGAACTACCGGCTCCTCGCCGAGCGCGCCCGCGAGCGCGACGACGCGCAGCGCGCCGAGGCGTACCTCGAGAGCCTCGAGTCGACGATCCAGCTCGCGCGGCTGGACCTCGACGAGCTGCAGGGCCTGCCCCTGCCGAATCAATGACAGGGGAACGGGACCTGAAACGGTTCCGGCAACCGACCCGGTCGGGTCGGCAAGAAACCCAACGATGCACGCGGCGCCGGAATGGGCCCGCCGCCCGACGGTTCGGGCTCCTGACCAGGCATCTGCCGCGGGCGTGAAGCGCCCGCGGCCCGCCTGAACCCCGCCGCGGATTCCACCGCGGCGCCGTGATCCGCCGCCGGCAGCGCCCCGGGTGGCGCGGGCCGCCGGCCCGCGCCCGAGCGCGCGGCCCGCTTCGAGCACGGCACCCCGGGACGGACGCGCTCCGTCCCAGGCGCCTGCACCCTCCTCCGCCGAGCCGCTCCGCCGAGCGCCTCCCGCGGGCCCGGTGCGCGCCGCGGCGCCCCGCGCGCCACGCGAACACCCTTCCTCGCTCCGCCCCGATGATCCGACCGTCTCTTCCCGCGGCGTCCGCGCTCGCGGCCCTGCTCCTCTCCGCGTCCAACGCCTCCGCCCAGCAGCCGGCCGTGGTGATCGGACGACCGGTGTCGCCGATCGTTCTCCAGGGGTCGGGATCGATCCCGCCGGAGGTCCTCGAGGAGCTCATGGCAGAGGGGATCGACTTCCCCGGCGCCGTGTCGATGGACATGGCGTCCTCCGGCGACAGCGAGGAGTCCGAGAAGGAGCCGATCGACCCGCAGCTCATGCAGATGCTGCAGCAGGCGATCCTCGACCGGCGCCCGTCCAACATCCTCTCCGAGTGGTCGAAGCCGGAGCCGCTCCCGGGCGACGAGGACCCCGAGCTGGCCGACCCCGAGGAGCCCGAGGCGCTCGACGACGCGCCGGAGGCCCCGACCGAGCCGAAGGCGCCCGAGAAGCCCTCGGACCTCGTCGAGCCCAAGCGACCCGAGGACGTGACCGCGGACGTGCGCTCGCTCAGTGACCTCCTCGGGCTGGCCGAGGAGAAGCGCGCCGCGGCGGAGTCCTACCTCGAGGCCAAGGAGGCCTACGACGCCAAGCTGGCCGAGCACGAGTCGGCGGTGGGGGCCTTCGAGGCCGAGAAGGCGACCTACGACGAGGCGAAGGCCGCGTACGACATCGAGAAGGAGGCCTGGGACGCGAAGAAGAAGGCTTACGACAAGGCGAAGAAGGAGTACGACAAGAAGGTCGCCGAGAACAAGACGAAGCGCGTGCAGCGCACCGTCGACCTCTTCCGCCGCGACGTCGCGCTCGGCCGCTGGGACGGGGTCGCGGAGATCCTGGACCTCTTCGACGAGAAGCAGGCCAAGCAGCAGTACGCGCAGATCCTCGGGAAGATCTCGCGGTCGCCGCAGCCGATGAACGGCCCGCTCGCGCGCTACCAGGAGGAGCCCGCGTTCGAGTTCGACGACATCGTCGACATCGTCCGCATCGCGCCCGGCTGCTTCGAGAACGACAAGGCGAACCTCGTCGCGCCGCTCGTGCGCCGCGTGCTCGCGCAGGGCCACAGCCTCGACGACTGGGTCGAGCGGCTGCAGGCCGAGATCGCGCGCCCCGAGGAGGAGCGCGTGATCTCCCAGCGCCTCGCCGCGCTGCTCCTGACCGCCCAGCGGTCGAACCTCGAGCTGGGCGAGTTCCTGCCCCCCTTCGACGAGCTGGTCGAGGGCGACGACCGCGAGGGGCTGAACCTCCTCGCGCGGCACCACCTCGCGCGCTACGACGAGACGCCGGCGCCGGCCACGCTGGCCGAGGCGTGGGACGCCACGCTCGCGGTCCTCGCGCCCGGTGAGATCGAGGACAAGCAGAAGAAGGAGGCGCTGAAGCGCGCCGTCGACCTCGCGAGCCGCGTGCGCGACGAGCTCGGCGACGCGTGGCTGCGCGAGACGTTCACCGAGCGTCCCGAGCGCGGCATGGAGGTGCTGGCCGTGATCGGCGCCGAGGCGTCGCGCGGCATGACCTCGGCGTCCAAGAACACCGAGAACCGCCTGCAGGACCTGCAGCTCCTGAAGGGCGCCGTGGACGCTCTCCTCGAGATCGCGCCGGAGCGCGCGCAGGACTGGGGCGGAACCCTGACGCTCGTCGCGGACACGTGGCTGCGCGAGGCGCGCCACTCGTTCGAGAACTCCGAGTCGAAGAGCCTCGGCTCTTCGTACCAGCGCGACCGCTACGGCAACATCTTCTTCGACGACTACAGCTACTACCGCCGGAGCCGCGGTCCGCAGGTCACGCCGATCCAACCCGGCGACCTGCTCGAGATCCGGCCGGGCGGAGCGTGGCGGGACTCGCTGCCGGAGAGCCTGCGGCCGAAGATCGACCAGACGATCGCCGAGCTCTACCTGAAGGTGCAGGAGGAGGCGCTCGCGTTCCCCTACATCAAGGAACTCGCGCCCGCGAATCCGAAGAAGGCCAACGAGCTCGCGGAGACGTTCATCAACGTCTGGCTCTCGAACAACGACCCGAACAACGAGCGGAACCGGACGAGCATCTACAACTTCTCGTACGGCTTCAACCAGCGTGCGTCGGGCATCCCGCTCACGCGGAGCCGGCAGGAGCGCAACCTGCGCGACCTCGCGAAGTGGATCGGCGAGCTGCGCGGCGTCGAGGGCATCGAGCTCGACTCGCAGCTCTTGATGCGAGCGTTCACCCAGGTGCACAGCCAGGCCGAGGTCTACCGCGTCGAGAACCTCGAGACGGTGTTCGGCGACCTCGACAGCCTCGAGCCCGACACGCTCGCGTCGATGACGCAGAAGATGCGGGCGAACCTGGCGACGCTGTGGCGCATCCCGGACGTCCAGCGCGACGCGAAGACGAACCGCAAGCAGAAGGAGATCGAGGCCGAGGTCCAGCGCGGCTACCAGGTCGCGCAGGCGCTGCTCGCGCGCGCGCTCGAGGCGCATCCCGACAACTGGCGGCTGATGGTCGCGCGCGGCGCGATGCTGCACGACCTCAACAACTACCGGAACGAGATCAAGAAGAACTCGGACTTCTCCGGCGACCGCAGGACGGCGCTCGACGTGCTGCAGCAGGCGGCGCTCGCGTACGTCGAGGGGATCGACGACCTGCGCGCGGACGAATACTCGGTCGATGCGTTCTCGACGTGGTTCTACGCGTCGCTCGGCGCGAGCGACCTGGGCGCGGTCGACCAGAAGACGCTCCTCGCGACGGGCGAGATCCCTGCGATCAAGGCGATGCTGGACGGTCTCGAGGGCGAGGCCGGTGACGAGCACCGCGCCATGTTCGCGAACCAGGTGTTCACGCGTCTGAGCTCGGTGAACCCGGCCGTCAAGACGCGCTACCTGCGCACGGGCTTCAACATCGTCGGCGACCATCCGCAGGCCCGCGAGGCGAAGAAGGTCTACGACTACTACGAGGACCTCATCACCGAGATCGAGCTCGTGGCATCGGTCGACGGCACGACCGACGTCGGCACCGATCCGTTCGGCGTCTTCATCGACCTCCGCTACACGAAGGAGATTGGGCGCGAGAGCGGCGGCTTCGGCAAGTACCTGCAGAACCAGGCCAACGCCGTCAGCTACTACTACAACTTCGGGCGTCCGCAGGAGAACTACCGCGACAAGTTCGAGGAGTCGGTTCGCACGCTGCTCGAGGAGCGCTTCGAGGTTCTGTCCGTCACGTTCAACCGCGAGAACGCGGCGACGAAGATGGACCCGGGCCCGAGCGCCCTGAAGGGCGGCGGCGCGTTCGGCGCGGCGCTCAGCGGCTTCATGAACACCGCGAAGGCGATGTCCGGCGGCGCGGACTCCGGCTGGCGCCGCACGTCCTACGCGTACCTGCTGCTCAAGGCGAAAGGGCCCGAGGTCGACCGCATCCCGCCGCTCAAGCTCGACCTCGACTTCAACGACGTGACGGGGTACGTGGTGCTGCCGGTGACGTCGGCCGTCGTCCCGATCGATGCGGCCGAAGCGCAGGACGAGCGCCCGTTCGGATCGCTCGCGGTGACGCAGATCCTCGACGAGCGGCGCGCCGACGAGGGCGTGCTCGGGCTCGAGATCAAGGCGCAGGCCGAGGGGCTCCTCCCCGACCTCGACGACATCCTCGAGGTCGACCCCGAGCGCTTCGACGTCGCCAACGTCGACGTCCAGGACCTGTCCGTCGAGCGCTTCGCGGACAGCGAGGACGCCGTCGTCAGCCAGCGCCTCTGGACGCTCGAGCTGCGCCCGAAGGAGGGCGCCGGCAAGCCGAAGATGTTCAAGTTCCCGAAGGCGAAGAGCGACGAGGCCGAGGTCCTCTTCCAGCGCTACGACGACGCGGACCTGATGGAGGCGACGCCCGTCGTCGACCTGACGCAGCGCTACGACGGCGGCAAGAGATTCGCCTGGTGGTGGTGGCTCGTCATCGCGGCCGGGGTCGTCCTGGTGTCGGCCGTCGCCTGGCGCCTCGCCGCAGCGGGCGACGAGGGTGCTCAGGTCGAAGCCGGGCCGGCGGTGCCGGACGAGCTCACGCCGGTGACGGTGCTCGGGCTGCTGGACGAGATCCGCCGCAGCGGCTCGGTGCCCGACTCCGAGCGCCGGGAGCTCGACGTGGCAGCGCTCGAGATCGAACGCCACTACTTCGGCCAGTCCGACGGCAGCGAGCCCGATCTGCGGGCGATCGTCCATCGCTTCGTAGCGCGCGTACGGCCCGTCAGCTGACCGCAGCGCCGGGACGCGCACTGCCTCCGAAAGGCCCGCGCGCCGGGACGCGCACTTCCTCCGAAAGGAATGCGCGGCGACCGTCGATAACCCGACGTCATGTGCGGGATCGTCGGACGAGTCGAGCGCGCCGGCGGGCGCGCGCCGAACAGCCCAGAAGGGCTCCTCGGCGGCGCCCTCGAGGCGCTCGCGCACCGCGGCCCGGACGGCCGGGGAGCGGTCTCGTACGGGCGGGTCGCGCTCGGCCACACGCGTCTCGCCGTCCGTCATCCGGACGCGCCCGGCGCCGCCCAGCCGATCTGGACGCCGTGCGGCGGGTACGCGCTCGTCTACAACGGTGAGCTGTACGACGACGAGCACTGGCGCGCCAAGCTCGGTCCCGAGGTCGAGGCCCGCACCGGCGGCGCCGGTTTCGCAACCCGCTGCGACGCGGAGACGCTGCTGTGGGCGCTGGCGCTCCGCGGGCCGTCCGCACTCGACCGCGTCCGAGGGATGTACGCGCTCGCGTTCCTCGACGTGCGCGCCGAGGTCCTCTATCTCGCGCGCGATCCGCTGGGCGTGAAGCCGCTCTTCCACGCCGCGTCCGAGGGCGACGGTCTGGCGTTCGCGAGCGAGATCCCGGCCCTGCGTCGCGTCCCCGGCGTCCGTGCGGACGCCGTCGACCCGGAGATGCTGGCCGCGTACTTCGTGACGAGCAGGCGCACGCTGTTCGGGCGGACGCTGTTCAACGGGATCCACGAGGTCGAGCCGGGGCAGGTGCTCCGGATCGACGTCTCGGCGCGCGCGTCCGCGCGACCCGTTCCGGTCGCCACCGCCGCGCGGTTCGACGTCGTGCCGAGCGCATCGGAGGCGCAGGCGCCGACGACGCGCCAGGTCGTCGAGGAGTCCGTGCGCGCGCACCTCGTGAGCGACGTGCCGCTCTGCGCGATGCTCTCGGGCGGGCTCGACAGCGGTGCGATCGTCGACACCGCGAGCCGCGTTCGCAGCGGCGATCTCGCGACGTTCTGCGCCGCTGGCGTGGCGGACGGCGGGCCGCTCGGCGAAGACCCTGCCGCGGCCGCGTCCTTCGCGCGAGCGCTCGGCACCGATCACACCTTCGTACCGGTGGAGCGCGAGGTCTTCCTGTCGGAGTGGCGCGAGCACGTCGCGCACCTCGCCCAGCCGCTGTCCACACCCAACGAGGTCGCGATCCTCCGCACCGCCCGCGCGATCCGCGGCTCGGGCGCCGTCGTTGCGCTGAGCGGCGAGGGTGCGGACGAGCTCTTCGGTGGGTACGGCGACGTGCTCGCCGCGGTCCTGGACGGCCCCGGGGGCGACGCTGCCGCGGACCGCCACCTCGCCGTGTCCTCGTGGTTCCCGCCCGACCGGCTCGACCGGATCCTCGTCGGAGCGGCGCCGGTCGACTTCGTGCGCGACGCCTATCGGACCGAGTTCGCGCGCGCGGCGGCCACGAGTGGCCCCGGCGGCTCCGACCTCGACGCCCACCTCGCGCTCCAGCGCCGGGTGAACCTCGCGTCGCTCCTCGAGCGCCTCGACGCGGCGACGATGCGCGCCTCGATCGAGGGACGCACTCCGTTCGCCGACGTCGTCGTCGCGCGCCACGCGGCGTCGCTCGCGGCGTCCGACCGCTTCACCGAGGCGCCCGACGGGGCCCACGGAACCAAGCTCGCGCTCCGGCGCGCGTTCGCGGACCTCCCCGCCGGTGCGGCCGAGCGCCCGAAGGCGTCGTTCCCGCTGCCGTTCGAGGCGTGGAGTGAAGATCTCGCGTCGTTCGCCCTCGGCTCGGAGTTCGTGCGCACCCACGTCGAGGCGACCTTTCTCGACGTCGTGGAGCGCGGCGGCTTCGGAGCGCAGAGCTGGCGCGCCTGGTGGCTGCTCGGGAACCTCGCGCTCTTCGGCGAAGCGGCGTTCGGGGTGAGCGCCCGTCGCGCCGCCGCCTGAGGGCGAGGCCAAGAGCCGGACCCGGACTCGCATTGACATCCGCCGCGGGCGCGGCAGGGTGGATGCATGAGCACAAACACGCGCGCGCTGGTGCCCCTGGCGGAGGGTTTCGAGGAGATGGAGGCCGTCATCGTCGTCGACGTCCTGCGGCGCGGCGGCGTCGAGGTCGACGTCGCCGGTCTGGCGGGAGCGGGCGCCGTTCTCGGCTCGCGCGGTGTGACCGTCCACGCGGAACGCGACCTCGACGACTGCCTCGAGGTCGACTACGACGCGGTCGTTCTGCCCGGCGGGATGGCGGGCACGCTCGCGATGAGGGACGACGAGCGCGTCCTCGCCGCCGTTCGGAGCCAGGCCCGGGCCGGCCGGCTCGTCGCCGCGGTGTGTGCGGCGCCGCTCGTGCTCGAGCGCGCAGGTCTCCTGACGGGGCGCACGGCCACGTCGCACCCGAGCGTCGCCGACGAGCTCGGCCGCGCCGGCGTCGCGCGGGGCGAGGGCCGGATCGTGTGCGACGGCCGCGTCCTCACGAGCCTCGGACCGGGCACGGCGATGGAGTTCGCCCTGGCGGTCGTCGAGGAGCTGCGCGGGCCCGGGGTCGCCCGCGAGGTCGCGGACGCGATGTGCGTGTGAGCGGCGGCCTCGGTTCGGACGGTCGGGCCGCGCCGAGCGGCCGGCACCCTCGCCCCGTCCCACCGGTGAGCGAGGCGCGCCGAGCGAGTCCGCCGTGGACCCGTCGGGCCGGACCCATGCGTCCGTCCCCGCGGGCCTGAACCGGGCCCGCCGGGGGCCGTTCCCCGAGCCCGGCCCACGCTCGTAGGACCCTCTCCCGAGGGCCCTCCAGCGGGCGGCGCGGCGGCCCCGGCTCCCCGCGTTGACAGGCAACGGGCCCTCGCCCATCCTCTTCCGCCCGCCCGCGCGCCGGGGGCTCCTTACGAGGGCCCGGATCCGGCCTCAGAACGGCACCCCGCGCCTTTCCGCGCGTGACCTCCGGCTTCCGCGCGGGTACGCCGCGCGATCCCGAGCCCACATTCCATGCATCGACCCAACTCTCCCCTTCGCGCCCTCTCCGCCGCCCCCTTCCGCGCGCTGCCGCTCGTTCTCGCGGGCGCCCTCGTCGCCCCCGCGTCGGCGGATCGGATCTACCTCGCGGACGGCAAGATCGTCGAGGACGCCGACGTGCAGTCGGAGACGGTCGAGAAGGTCGTCTACACCGAGGGGAAGGGCAGCGGCACCAAGGAGGTCGCCTCCGAGCTCGTGCTGCGCGTCGAGTTCGAGCCGGTCCCCGACCTGTTCAACTCGGCCGTCGTCGACACCGAGAACGAGTCGTTCGTGTCGGCCGCGGCGAGCTACCGCGACTACCTCGCGAACGTCCCGTCGAAGGGCGACCGCAAGCACCCCTGGGCCGCGGCGGCCGCGCACTACCGCCTCTGCCAGCTCGGCCAGTACGCGAACGACCTGGACCTGATGCGGTCGGAGGTCGACGTGCTGAAGACCGACTTCGCGGACTCGCGCTACGTGCCGATGGCGCTCGCGCTGCTGGCCGACCACGCGACCCTCAACGGGGACAAGGCGCGTGCCACGGCCGCGATCGATGAGCTCGAGGCCGGCGCGAAGGAGGGTCGCTTCCCGCGCCGCTGGGACCTCGAGGCTCAGGCGCGTCGCCCGCTGGTGGAGGGCTCGGCCAAGGGCGAGTCGCTCGAGCGCGCGCTCGCTTCCGTCGCGAAGGACGGCGCGGTCTTCCCGACCGTCGTCGCGTTCGCGCAGGCGGCGCGGTCCGAATCGCTCTCGGCCCGCGGCCAACACGACGATGCGGTCGAGGCGCTCGACGAGGTTCTCGAGGCGCAGGGAGCCGACGCGCGCGTCCTCGCCCGCGCCTACGCGGCGCTGGGGGACTCCCTCTACGCGCTCGGCAAGGCGCGCTCCGAGAGCGGCGACGCCGACGGTGCGAAGGGGCTCTACGAGCGCGCGCGCCTCGGCTACATGCGCGTCGTCGTCAGCTATCCGTTCGAGTACGGCTACGTCGCGCGCTCGGCCGTCGGCGCCGGGCTCTGCTTCGTGGCGCTCGAGGACGAGGACTACCAGGACAACGCCCGCAGCCTCTTCCGCTTCGTGCGCCGCAAGTTCAAGGGCACCGACTGGGCGGACCAGGCCCGCAAGGCCGAGAACCTGCTGTAGAGAGGCGGTCGGCCGTTTGGAGACGGCCGAAGCATCGCTCACCGTTCGGGGTCTCCGAGCGGGCGAGCCCAACAGCGGTCCGCGCTGGAACGGTCATGAAGAGGCGCCCGAGGGGAATCCCCCCCGGGCGCCTCCCTTCTAGCCCTGGTTCACGCCCACGCGATCAGAGGCGCGGAACGACGACGATGGAGTTCGACAGGTTGAACGCACCGGAGGACGCCGCGCAGCCCAGATCTCGGTAGAGCATCTGAAGGGCGAGGGACTGACCGATCACGACCGTCCCTCCCGGGAACGTCCCGAGGGGGTTGGCCGCGGTCACGACGGAGCCCTGGTTGTTCGACTGCTGAATGACGCTCGAACGCTGCCCGCCCGAAACGGCCAGTTGACCGTTGCTGAAGACGATGGGCGCCGGATTCGGGTTGCCGGCGATGAGGTAGCAGAACGAGAAGTTCGGCATGCCGGTCGTGAGGAGCGAGAGCGTTCCAGCGCCCAGGCTCGCGGAGCCGGTCTCGACGCCGAGGAGCGCACCCATGCCCGACTGGTTGATGCAGCCGCCCTGACGGTCCGGCCCGCACGGGCAGTTCGCGTCGGAGGCGAAGCCGCCGATCGACTGGCCGTCGTGCGCGCGCACCACCTGGACCGAGCCGCCGGCACCGGGATCTCCGAGCGCAAGTCGAGTCTCGCCGGGCGTCTCGAGTGCAACGACGCTGAGAGGAAGCCCCGCCGCGCCCGTCGAAGCGACGGTCCAGGCCACGTTCAGGGTGCGGCCAGAGATCAGGCTCCAGCTCTGAACGCCGTTCAGCGTGCGGGAGGTCACCACGTCAGGGACCGGGTCCCCGTTGGCGTCCACCGCAGCCAGCGTTCCGCCGAAGGCGAGGTCGGAGGCCGTGCCGAACGCGGTTCCGATCGTGCGATCCGGGGACGCACCGAGGATCCAGGCACCGGAGATGAACTCGACGAGACCGTTCCTCGGCCCGCCGGCGGTGGCCGACCATCCCGGCGCTCCGACCGCGATGTCCGGGACTCCGTCGACGTTCATGTCGCCCATCGCAGCGACCGCGAACCCGAAGGAATCGTCTGCGCCGCTGCCCACGATCGTAGTGAGGATCGCGCCCGTGGCGCCGGAGCGCACTTCCACCGTTCCCGGGTTCGCGCCGGGAGCGCCTGCGGGAGCGCTGATCGAGAACTCGTCGAGCCCATCGCCGTCGAGGTCGCCCAGGTTGGAGCAGAGCGACCCATAGCTGTCGAACTGGGTCGTTCCGACTCCCTGGTAGATCACCTGGGGTGCTCCGCTTGCGGGGTTCGCGAGCCAGGCGCCGTTGTAGACGCGGAAGCGCCCAAGGTTGTTGGTCGTGGAGTTGGAGATCCCCGCGACGAGCAGGTCGGCCTGACCGTCCCCGTTGACCTCGAGGAAGGTGAGGGTGCGGCCGTGGCGGAGTCCGCAGCCACGGTTCAGGTTGTCCGGGGGAGTGAACATCGGAGCGCCGGTCGCGCCGTCGTACACGAACGCCGTCGAGTTCGACGGTGCGCCGACCGCGTAGTCGGGGACTCCATCGAGGTTCACGTCCGCGCCTCCGGCGGTGGCGAATCCGAAGGCCGAGCCGAACTGCGAGAACGCGCCGCAGCGCGGTCCGGGTCCGATCACGGACGAGAGGGTGACGGTGGGAACGGAGCTGTCGAGCGTGCTGCCCGAGAGGACCGTGATGCCCCCTGCCGACGCGAACCCTCCGAGGGGATTGGAGGTGGGGGAGCCGACGACGAGGTCGTCGAATCCGTCGCCATCGATGTCACCGCCGTTCGTGACGGACCAGCCGAACTGATCGCTGGCGCCGGCGGTGAGCACGCCCAGCTGCTCTTGACCGAAAGCGGACACGCCGAGAGCAAGGGCGGCGAGGGGAACGGTGAACGTCGTCAGAGACGCCGTGCGAGGTTTCGTGGTTTGCATGTGTGTTGTCTGGGAAGCAATCGAGACTGCGAGCGCAGGTCTCCCGAGCGGTTCGCATCCCAGTCACGCACGCGGAGCACGGTGCCTGGTGATGTCGGACGAGCGCTGTGTTTGCACCCGGCGCATCGGAAGTCCTCGTCACCTGAGAGGTGCACGAGCCCCGGGCCCTGCCGCAGCGAAGACGAAGAAGCTGCCGAGTTGCGACGAAACTCCGCACGGTGGTGGTCGGTCCAGCGGAGGCGGCTGCACCCCAGGTCCGATCCGGTCGGTGCGCCAGGGAGCGAGACTCGGTCCGTGGGTCGGAGTGGGTGAGGCCGAGTGCCGGCGACGTCCCACTCGACGCACTCGGCCCGCCAGGGAATTGCGCAGCGCAGCTCGAACGGAGCCCGGCGTTGCACGACCGAAACACCGGTGAGGCCCTGCGAGGTCGGAGAAGTCGATCCCGCGCTGTCGTCCGCCCGTGCGGACTCGGACGCGCTGGCCCCAGGTGGATCCCACCCACGTGCCGGCCGTGAACGGGGAACCTGGTCCGTCCCGACGATCGCGGGCCCACCGCCGGCCGCCCGCTCCGGATGGGGACCCACGTGACGCCGGCGCACCGCACCCGGTTCGACCCGCCGATCGCGACCCCGCGCAGCAGGTCTGGATCGATCGGGAGAGGCTCGGCCGGCATCGGTGTCTTTGGGCGAACCATGTGTGGCTCTCGTGCTCATGTCGCGCACCGCCGTGCTCGGTCTTTGCGGAGGCCTCGTGTCACGGGTTCGCGCGACCGCTCTCGCGGGGAGACCAGGACGGAGTGGACTTTGTCGTCGGATGCGATCTCGTGGGTCGGCTCGATGATCCAACGGGCTTCCATGGCCCCGACGGCACTTCGGTCCACGCGGCACGGTTCCCGCGCCGCACCGGCTCGCTCGAAACCGGCGACGGACCCTCGATCGCCGAGTCGGCGCGTTCCTCGAGCGCGGGGCCCGGATGCGCCGCGCGATCGCGCCTGCCCTCGCGAGCGAGCTGGGCCGGTCCGCGCAGAGGATCGGCGACACGCCGTCGGTGCTCGCCCGGTGCCGGCGCGGGACGCCGCGAATCGCGGTACGGCTTCGGCGCGCGTGGTTCTCCACGCCCCGCCCGAGTCCCGACCTCGGCGCATCCCGGCGCGTGGGATGGGCCACGCGGCCGACGCCCGGCCGCGTTCTTTCCCGAGGCCCGAACCGAGCGCCCCCATGAAGACCGCAGTCCTCTCCCGGCCCCCCCGTCCGCTCCCGCACCAGCCGTCGCTCGGCTCGCCCGACGGTGCCTGGTCCCGCTTCGCTCCTTTCCGCGCCGACCTCGTGCGCTCGATGCAGGCGCGCGGACAGGACTCCTGCACGGCGGAGGACCTCGCGCAGGAGGCGATCGTCCGCGCCTCGACCGCCCGGCGCGGTGGCTCGGTCGGGCGGCCGCGGGCCTGGCTGGAGCGCATCGCGCTGAACCTCCTGCGCGACCGGATGCGGCCTCGGATCGCCGAGCGGGTGGCGGTCGTCGACCTCGACGACGCCCGCTTCGGGATCCCTGGCCGCGAGCCGATCCCCGGCGACGACGCCGAGACGTCCTGGGTGCGGACGGACCGCGGTCTCGTGCGGGCTTCGCTGCTCGTGGACGATCTCCACCGCGTCCTCCACGAGCTCCCGCCCGTCCAGCGAAGGGTGCTCGAGCTCTACTACCTCGAGGGGAGGACGATGCGGGAGGTCGCCGCGCATCTCTCGACGCGGCCGTCGCTCGCGAAGTGCTGGCTGTACCGCGCTCGCCAGGCGCTGCACCGGCGGATGATCCGACGGAGCGCCCTCGCGCGCGGTCTCCGGAGCGTCGCGTGAGGCCGCTCCAATCCGGGGACGCACCCTGGCGCCTCGTCTGCCACGCGCGCCGCATCGCCGTTCCCTGCGCACTGATCGGCTGCGGAGGACTGCTCCTGGCGTGGATCGGAGGCCGTGACGAGGCCCGGGGTCCCGCCTCGCCGGTCCCGGTGCACAGCACGGGCAGCGGCGCCGACGCGCTCGCGCGAGCCCGCGTGCTCAGGGATGGGGGCGACATCACCGGCGCGCTGGGCGTGCTCGAGGACCTGGCGCACGACTCCGCCGCGCGTGCCGACCACCGGCGTCGCGCGTCCTACGGCGCGGCTCGCTTGCGCCTCGACCGGGGTGAACTCAGCGCGCTGCAGGCGCTCGGGCGCCTCGTCGAGCGGGGTCTTGCGCCCCACGAGCTCGCGCGCATCCCTGGCGCGGTCGCGCGTGCACCGCTGCCGTCCGATGCAGCGACACGGACGGAAGCAGCGCGGCTCGTGGAGCGCGCAGAGCGCGCATTGCGCGCGCGAGCGGACGTGCTCGACGCGAGCGGACGACGCGCGCGCAGGTGGCTCGAGTCGGCGCGTGCGCGTCGCGATCGAGCGCTCGAACGCGCGCACGCGCGCGCCGCGACGCGCAACGCGGAGTGAATTTTTCCGTTCCATCTCTCCGGATTCCTCGCGGAACCGGCGAAGGAATGTGTATCACTCGTGATGGGTTCGCTCCGAGGATCCGTGTCGCGCGGGAATCACACCGCCCTGCGCGTCGCGATTGAGGTCCGGAGGGCGCGCTCGGTTACGACCACGACATCAACGAGCGGCCTGGTCCTTTCGGGGACCGGGCCGCTCACTCGTTCCGGGCAACGTCCGCTTCCTCCGCGGCGATCTTCCGCGCGCGATGAGCGCGTTCGAAGAGCTCCGAACGCTCCAGGAACGCACGCGGCCGCGCCCAGCTCCATGGCTGAGCGCGGCCGCGCGTGCACCGGAGGCGCCGAGGGCTCAGCGCCCGATGCCGTAGTAGGTGAAGCCCAGGTCCTCGAGCGTCTTGCGCGGGAAGATGTTCCGCCCGTCGAAGACGACCGGCTGCTTGAGCGCGGCCTTCACGGCGTCGAAGTCCGGCCGGCGGAACTCGTTCCACTCCGTCACGATGACGAGCGCGTCCGCGCCCTCCGCGGCCTGCATCGGGCTGTCCGCGTACTCGATCTCGTCGCCGAGGTAGTGCTCGCGCGCCTCGTCCATGGCCTCGGGGTCGTGCGCCACGACCTCGGCGCCCTCCGCCTTGAGCGCGCGCGAGAGCACGATCGCGGGCGCCTCTCGCATGTCGTCCGTGTTGGGCTTGAACGCGAGGCCCCAGAGCGCGAAGCGCTTGCCCGCGAGATCGCGCTTGAACTCGTGCTTGATCTTCTCGAACAGGTGGAGCTTCTGGGAGGCGTTCACGTCCTCGACGGCCTTGAGGATCTTGAAGTCGTAGTCGTTCGCGTCCGCCGTGTGGATGATCGCCTTGACGTCCTTCGGGAAGCAGGAGCCCCCGTAGCCGATCCCGGCGAACAGGAACCGCGAACCGATCCGGTCGTCCGAGCCGATGCCCTTGCGGACGTTGTCTACGTTGGCGCCCACGAGCTCGCAGACGTTCGCGATCTCGTTCATGAACGAGATGCGGGTCGCGAGCATGGCGTTCGCGGCGTACTTGGTGAGCTCCGCCGAGGCGACGTCCATCGTGAAGATGGGGTTGCCGGTCCGGACGAACGGCTCGTAGAGCTCGGTCATGATCGCGGCGGCGCGTTCGGTGTCGGCGCCGATCACGACCCGGTCCGGCTTGAGGAAGTCGTCGATCGCCGCCCCCTCCTTCAGGAACTCGGGGTTCGACACGACGTCGAACTCGTGCTTGGCGATGGGAGCCATCGCCTCGGTCACCTTGCGGGCCGTCCCGACCGGCACCGTCGACTTGTCGACGACGACCGTGTAGTCGGTCATGTGTTCGGCGATGCTGCGCGCCGCGGCCAGCACGTAGCGCACGTCGGCGCTGCCGTCCTCACCCGGCGGCGTGCCGACCGCGATGAAGGCCACCTGCGCGTCCTTCATGCCCTCGGCGTAGTCCGTCGTGAACTGCAGGCGCCCGTCGCGCACGTTGCGCTTGATGAGCTCCTCGAGGCCGGGCTCGAAGATCGGGACGATCCCCTCGCGGAGATCGGCGATCTTCTTCTCGTCGATGTCGATGCAGGTGACCGTGTTGCCGCTCTCGGCGAAGCACGTTCCCGCGACGAGGCCGACGTAGCCGGATCCGACGACTGCGATACGCATGGATGCTCGGGTGTTGGGGGCTGCCGCAGCAGCGGAGGACGCGTGGGAGTGGGACCGGACGGCGGGGGGCTGGAAACGCCCCGGGTGAACGCACGCCCGCTCGAAGAATCGGGCAGGATAGCGCCGCGCGCGGAGCCGGGGCCCTCGGGGCCCGACTCCGTACGGCGCGAAGGGCGATTAACTCAGCGGTAGAGTGGCTCGTTTACACCGAGTAGGTCGGGGGTTCGAATCCCTCATCGCCCACCAGGACCGCGCGATCCTCGAAGTTGTCCGGATCGGGGCACGGCCGTGCCTCCGCCCGGGACGCGGGCGCGCTCAGCCAGCCGGGAGCGCGGTACGGCAGGTCGTCACCCCGCCCCGGGTCACTCGTTCGCCGGCGCGCGTTCGGCCAGGAGCAGCACGACGCGCTGCCGCTTGCCGCGGGCGTCGCCGACCTCGGTGACCGCGAGTAGCCCCGGCGGGCCGCTCGGCCCACGCAGCTTCGACGCCAGCTCGTTCGCGTCCGGCACGCCGCCCCGCGTCTTGACGGTCACGGGCCCGACGCCGTGCTCCTTCAGCGCTGCGCGCACCCTCCTCCGGTCGAGCGGAGCGGCATCGAGCACGTCCCAGGCCCGGAATCCGGGCGGCGCCGGGGCGGCCGGCGGCCCCACGAAGAAGGAGCGCGCCACGGCCGGTGCGACCGTCGCCAGATCGGCCTCCTCCGCGCGCTCGCGAGCGAGCTCCGACTGCCACAGCGCCACGTCGGCGTCGAGCAGCGTGCGGCCGCGCCAGTCGCCGAGCGCGCCGTCGAAGGACTCCCCGTCGTCGAACGGGTCGAGCGGTCCGTCCACGGTGACGGTGTCCGGGCCGAGCACGGTCGCGCGGCGGCGCGGGCCGGTTGCGCCGACCGCGAGTGCACCCGTCCACAGCGCGAGTTCGCGCATCCTCCCGCGCGCGCTGATCCACTCGAGCACCGCGGGCCGATCGGGCCGGGCGCGCGTCCACTCGAGGGCCGCGTCCGCCGCTTCGCGGCTCGGCGCCAGCTTGAAGCACGCGCCCGCGAGCGCGCTGCGGTCGACCGCGTCGAGGAGCGCATCGAGCGGCGGCGACCAGTCCTCGGGCCGCGGCAGCCGTCGCCCGTTCGGGGCGCGTCGATCGGGGTCGAACAGGCCAAGGACATGCGCGCCGCCGATCGGGGCCCGGAGCGCGTCCGCGCGCAGGGCGGCGAAGGGCGCGGAGACCTCGCCCCGAAGACGCGCGAACGCCGCATTCGCAGCCGCGCAGCGGAGCGCGTCGCTCGAGCGGTCGCTCGCGACGGTCGGGACACCGGAAAGCAGCAGCGCGAGCGCCTCGCCGCCGACGCCCGCGCACGCGTCCCACGCGACGCCGCCCGCGGCGCGGAACACCGACGCGCGATGGTCCGCCACGGCCGCAGCCGTCGACTGCTCGTAGCCGACGGACGTCGCGAACGTGAGTCGCCCGTCGGGGAACTTGGCGCGCGCCTTCGGGCCCAGCTCGCGCTGCAGGGAGACGAAGCGCGACAGCGCGGGGCTCTCTTCGCGGGCGAGTCGCTCGAGGTCCTTCGGCGTCTCGCCGCGGCGGGCCCACGCGTCCCAGCGCTCGAGTGCGCCCTCCTCCAGCGGCGCGAGCCTGCGCCAGACGTCGAGCTCCATCAGCGCAGCTCGACGGCGACCGGCGCGGCGGCGCGGGAGCGCGGGTCGTCCGGCGCGATCCCGTGGTGGAGGATCCGCACCTCGAGTCGCTGCAGCGGCTCGCCGAGGCGCTCCTCGACCGCGGCGACGTCGAAGCGGGCGACGGAGACCGCAGATTTCCACGCGGGATCGACGACGAAGCCGCTCGCAGAAACCGGAGCGCCGTCGACCTCGTGTCCGCGCGGGTCGAGGAGAGCGCGCCGCCCGCTGCCCGTCACCGCGACCAGCATCGAGTCGAGTACCTGGGGGAGCCGCGTCGCGCGCGGCGGCGCTTCCTCGAACGCGAGGTCGAGCTGGATCCGGCCGTCCTCGAGCGACGACTCGAGCACGAGCGGCTGCGCGGTGTCGCGCCGCTGCGCGAGGAGCAGCGGCTCTGGCGCGCGGCCCGATGGCAGCGAGGAGTTCGTCGTGACGATGATCCCGTACCGGGCGAGCTGCGAGCGCGTGAGCTGACGGCGCGCCGGGCCGTCCTCCGGATCGAGGGTCAGGAAGCGCTCCGGGAGCAGGTCCGGGAGCTCGCCGCGCAGGTAGTCCCCGTGAGCGGACTGCGACGGCAGCACGAGATCGGGCGCGTCCTCGAGGAGCGCGCCGAGGTCGATGGGGCCGGGCTCCGGCGACCAGCGTCGCGCGGGCGTGCCGTCGGGTGCGATGCGGCCGAACGCGTCGATGACGCGCGCGCGCATCCGCCACTGCAGGATTCCTGGCCACGGAGACAGCACCGTCGCCTCCTCCGGGAGCCGCGATCCGAGGAACGACCCGACCCGGCGCAGACGCTCGACGAGACGGATCTCCGAGTGGAGCCCGGCGCGTCCGAGCAGCGGCGCGCGCCCGATCGGCGCCGCCGCGTGCGCCGCGTACAGGCGCTCCTGGCGTTTCTCGAACGGGAAGCGCCCGAGATCGCCGGGGAACCGGCTGGCGAGCAGCGAACCGAACAGCGCGATCGACACCGACACCCACACGAGGCGCTCCATCGATCGGCGGTACGTGTCGAGCGCGCGCGCCATGCCCTGCTGGATCGCGATGAAGGCGATGGGCAGCGCGGGCGCGAAGGCCAGGTGGAACGCATACGGGCCGCCGCCGCCCAGGGCGACCGCCGCGACCCAGACGACGGTGACCGCGAGGGCGCGCGCGCCGACGGCGGACAGGCCGCGACGCAGCAGCGCGACGACCGGGAACACGAGGAGGATCGGTGTCACCGTCTCGACAAGGAAGTCGACGCCCTGCGCAGCGCCGTGCGAGACCGCGTCGGGCTCGAGCTCGAGGACGGCGCGCGCGTCGGAGAGGAGGCTCGCTCCGAGCGCGTGCGCCACGCCCAGCGCGGCGACGGCGGGCGCGAAGACGAGCGGCGAGGGCGCGGGGCCTCGCTCGAGGGCCGCCGGCCCGCGCAGGCGGCGCATGACCGCGAGCACGAAGAGGGCCGCCGCTGCGAACATGCCCTCGGGCCGCGAGGTGACCAGCAGCGCCAGCGCGACGGCGGCGACGCGGCCGCGCCCGTGCTCGAGCGCGACGAACGATGCGGCGAGGGCGAACATCGCGATCGGCCACTCGGTGCCACTCGCGCCGGCGGCCGCGACGGCGCCGGACGAGACCAGCAGCAGCGCAGGGATCACGCCCGCGATGCGGTCGGTGTCGAAGCGCGTCGAGAGGAACACGGTCGCCAGCGCGCACAGCACGCCGACGAGCTGCGCCGCGCGGTCGACGTTCGTGCGGAGCAGCTCGAGCAGCGTCGCGAGCCAGACGAGCGCCGGCGACGGGTACGACGCGAGGCCGCCCACCGAGCCCTCCGCGCCGGTCCACCAGGTCACCTGGCCCGTCTCGGCGAGGTTGCGCCCGAGGACGTAGGCGACGTGGGCGGACTCGAACGCCGGCGCGAATGTGCCGTCGGGCTCCCGGTGCACGACGAGCGCGTGCACGAGCAGCGCGACCATCGCGAGGAGGACAGCCGTGATCCGGTTCATCGATCGGACCTCGCTGCCCGCGCACCGGGGCCGAGCTCGATCGTGGTCTCCGCGACGGCCCGGGGCTCCACCTGGAGCGTGGTCTCCGACGTCGAGCGGCCGGCGTACACGCTGATCCGGTAGCGGCCCGGCGCGAGGTCGCGCGCGACGAACGTTCCGTCCGAACCGGTGCGCGTCGCGCGGAAGTGCGTCGCGTCCGTGCGGATCGGCGCGCCGTCGGCGTTTGCCTCGAGGATGCGCTCGAAGCGAACGAAGGCGCCGCGCACCGTCGGCGCCGGTCCCTCTTCCGTCCCGGCCCGCCGCACGACGCCGCGGGCGGCGCCCGCGTTCGCGACGAGCGCGAGGAGGCTCACGCCGTCCCCGCCTCCGTGCTGGATCGTCCGCGGAGTCCCGTCGGACTCCGCGAGGAGGTCGGGCGCGACGCCGCCCCGGTCCTCGGGACCGAGCAGGATCACCCGGTACGCGCCCACCTGCAGCCCGGGCACGAAGAAGCTCCCGCTCGGCTCCACGTCGGCACGGCGCGGGAAGCCGCCTTCGGCCTCGTCCGGCGGGATCTCCGGCAGGAAGTAGAGCTCGTAGCGGCCGTCCTCGTCGTGCAGCGGACCAAACGTGACGCGTCCCTCGAGATCGAGGAGGGCGAGGCCCTCGGGGTCGGGCGCGGGCGCGATGGCCTTCTCCAGCGCGATCTCGAAGCGCGCTTCGGCGGAGGACTCCGGCCAGGCGTCGAGCTCGACGCGCAGCGACTCGAAGCCCCGCGCGAGGACGAGCACGCGCCCGCCGCCCTCGGAGAGCCCGTCGAGCTCGAAGGTCCCGTCCGCGCGGGTCCGCGCGAACGTCGGGCGAGGCCCGCCGCGCGACGTGACGCCCGCCTCGAGCACGGGCGCACCGTCCAGGTCGACGATCCGCCCGAAGAGCACGCCGTCCTCGATCCCCAGTTCAGGAGCGGGCGGCGCCTCGCCCGCGGGCGGCTCCGTGAACGGAAAGTCGGGCGGCCCGTCCAGGACCAGCGCGGCCAGAGCGACGCCGCAGACCGTCGTCAGGGACGCGATCGGGATGAGGCGGGTCAGCTTCAACGCGCATCCAGGATCGCTGCGGCCAGCTGACTCTGGCACGCGAATTCGTCGAACTCGGCGGCCACGACGGCCCAGAACTCGTCGAGCCCGCGGCGCCCTGCCCGCTCGTACGCGAGGAGCCGCACGCCGAGCTGCAGGCGGTCGCAGCCCTTGACGAAGCGCGCCTCGGGCGTGTCCTGGGCCATGTACTCGTCCCAGGCGTCGGCGGCGGCCCCGCCGAGGGGGGCGACGACCTCGTCGGCCAGCGCCTCTTCCATCGCGCGCTTGGCCCCGGGGGGCAGGTGCCGGGAGGCCGGGCTGGGGAGGTCGCCGGAGAGCGCCTCGGGCGCGTCGTGGACCAGCGCCATCGACAGGACCCGGCCGAGGTCCAGCGGGCCGCCTTCGGCGGGCGTGACCCGGGCGCACAGTGCGAGCGCGACCTGCGCCACGCCGAGCGTGTGCCCGGCCACGGACTCCGGTGCGTCGATTCCGCGCAGCGTCCACCCCGTGCGCGGGAGCGAATCCAGCGCGACGAGGGCCAGGAGCGCCTCGAGCGCACGGGCGCCCGGCTCGTCTCGTTTCGGCTCCATCGATGGGTCCGGCGTCATGGTGGTTCGGGCTCTTCTCGGGGCCGGTCCCGCCGCCCGATTTCCGGGCTCCGCGGGGTCCGGCCTGCGGGCACCCCGCACCTATAATGCTCCGCCTCGAATCCGGCGCCAAGCGGCGCGCGGACGCGCCCACCATGCTCCTAAGGCTCCGCAAGAACCCCGTCCCCGCCGACCTGGGCGCCGTGATGGAGGTCGCGAGCCGTCTCGGCTACAGCGCGCGCCGTCTCGGCGGCCGCGAGGACCTCCTCGCGCTCGAGAAGGTCCCGGGCGCACCGCCGGCCGGCCCGGAGGAACTCGCGGCGTTCGGCGACCTGACCGCGGTCGCGGCGATCCTCGACCGGGGCGACATCGTCGAGCTGTGGCGCTCCACGCCCGACCGGCCCCGCACCGTCGTCGAGGCGGGGCGCGCGCGCTTCGGGGACGGATCCGTTTCGATCATCGCCGGCCCGTGTGCCGTCGAGGACGCCGCGCGCCTGCTCGAGGTCGCGCGGGCCGTCGCCGCGCGCGGAGCCACGCTCCTGCGGGGCGGGGCGTACAAGCCGCGCACGTCCCCGTACTCGTTCCAGGGACTCGGCCCGGCGGGCCTCGAGCTCCTGGCGGCCACCCGCGAGGAGACCGGCCTCGGCATCGTGACCGAGGTCCTGGACCCGCGCGACGTCGGCACCGTGGCCGACGTCGCCGACGTCGTCCAGATCGGCGCCCGCAGCATGGCGAACTACGCGCTTCTCAAGGAGGTCTCCCAGATCGACCGGCCCGTGCTGCTCAAGCGCGGCTTCGGCGCGACCGTCGACGAGTTCCTCGGCGCGGCCGAGTACGTGCTGGTCGGAGGCAACGAGCGCGTGATCCTCTGCGAGCGCGGGGTTCGCGGCTTCGACTCGGTGACCCGGAACCTCCTGGACGTCGGGGCGATCGCCCACCTGGCCTCCGCCACGCACCTCCCCGTCATCGCCGACCCCTCGCACGCCGCCGGTCGCGCGGACCTGGTGCGGGCGGTCGGACGCGCGGGCCTGGTCGCCGGGGCCGATGGGCTCCTGATCGAGGTCCACCCTGCGCCGGCCGAGGTCCACTCGGACGGGCGCCAGGCCATCGGTCTCGACGAGTTCGAGCGGCTGGTTGCCGATGCGGACGCCCTCTGCGCCCTGGATGGCCGTACCCTCCTCGGGCCCAGCCGCGCCGTCCCCGGGATCGAGGGACGCGGGCCGGCCACCCTCCGCGGGACCGCCTGACCCGAATCACGCGATCGGGCCCGCCGAGGCGCTCCCCCTGGACCCACCGCACACCCCGGCGCAGCGCGCGCCGCACTCCCCATGAGAAGGGCCTACGTCGCCGGAAACTGGAAGATGAACCTCGATCGCCGCGCGGCCCAGGAGCTCGCGGCGGCGGTCCGGGACCACCGCGCGCCGGACGGCGTCGACGTGGGCCTCTTCCCCGCGATGCTGCACGTCGACGAGGTCGCCCGGGCGTGCGCTTCGTCCGCGGTCCGCGTCGGCGGCCAGAACTGCTCCGACGAGACCAGCGGCGCGTTCACCGGCGAGATCTCCGCGACGATGCTCAAGGACGTCGGCTGCGCCGTCGTCCTGCTCGGTCACTCCGAGCGCCGCCACGTCTACGGCGAGACCGACGCGTTCATTGCTCGCAAGGTCCGGCGCGCCCTCGACGACGGCCTCGACGTGATGCTGTGCGTCGGCGAGACCATCGAGGAGCGCCGCGACGGGCGAACCGAGGAGGTCTGCAAGACGCAGCTCATGGCCGGTCTCGACGGCGTGACCGCCGACGAGATGGCGCGCGTCTCCGTCGCCTACGAGCCCGTTTGGGCCATCGGGACGGGCGAGACCGCGACCCCCGAGCAGGCCGGATCGGTGCACGCGTACCTCCGCGGCCTCGTGGCCGGGGGCTGGTCCGACCCGACCGCCGCCGCCCTCCGGATCCTCTACGGCGGCAGCGTCAAGCCCGCGAATGCCGCCGAGCTCATGGCGGTCCCCGACATCGACGGGGCGCTCGTCGGAGGCGCCTCCTTGCGGCCCGACACCTTCCTCCCGATCATCGACGCCGCGTCCTGACCCCTTCCCGCGTCGCTCCTCGGCGCCCCTCCCATGAACACCCTCGTCGTCCTCCTCTACCTCCTGTTCGTCGCCACGGCGATCGTTCTGACCGTTGTCATCCTCCTCCAGGAGGGCAAGGGCGGCGGCTTCGGTGACGCGCTCGGTTCGGCCGGACAGCAGGCGTTCGGCGTGAAGGCGAGCGGCGTGCAGAAGTTCACGATGTGGATCGCGATCGTGTTCCTCGCGTCGGCCGTGCTGATCCACATTCTCAACAAGCGCGCGAGCGGGTTCGACCTGGGCTCGGCTCCGCGCGTGATCGAGACGCAGCCCTTCGAGACGCAGCCGGCTCCGTTCCAGGCTCCGGAGCTCTTCTGACCGACGCGTCCTGCGCGCGAGCGGGGGCGCGCGCGGACCCGGGCTCCACTTCGCGGCTCCATACACCCCGCACCCCATGGCGCTCCACTCGATGACCGGCTTCGGCGCGGGCGCCGCCGAGGCTGCGCTCGACGACGGCTCGACCCTTGCCGTCTCCGCCGAGGTTCGATCGGTGAACCACCGGCACCTTCAGTGCAAGCTGCGGCTGCCGCACGAGTTCGCCGCGCTCGAGCACGCGCTCGAGGCGCGCGTGCGCAAGCGGCTCGGCCGCGGCTCGGTGCACGCCTCCTTTGACGTCGAACGCTCCGGCGGCGCTCCGTCGATCGACGTGGACGAGGACGTCGTTGCGCGCTACCTGGCGCTGCAGGCCGGCCTCGTCGAACGGTTCGGTGTCGCGCCGATCGCGAACACCGCCGAGCTGTTCGCGCTCCCGGGCGTGCTCGCGCACGGCGGAGCCGAGCGGCCCACGATCCAGGCGGACGGCCCCGAGGCGCGCGCGCTCCACGCTGCGCTCGAAGCAGCCCTCGACGGGCTCGTCGAGATGCGGGCGCAGGAAGGCGACGCCACCGCCCGCGACCTGCGCGCGACGGCCGCCGAGGTCGTCGCGCTCGTGGACCGGATCGAGGCGCTCGCACCCGGGCTCGTGGACAAGCAGCGCACGCGGCTGCTCGAGCGCATTGCCGAGCTGTCCGAGAACCCCGCGACCTCCGAGGCCGATCTCGCGCGCGAGATCGCGCTGCTCTCGGACCGCCTGGACGTGTCCGAGGAGCTCAGCCGGCTGCGCAGCCACATCGAGCAGCTGGACGGCATGCTCGGCGCGACCGGCGCGATCGGTCGCAAGCTCGACTTCCTCGCGCAGGAGTTCTTCCGCGAGGCGAACACCATCGGCTCGAAGTGCAGCGACGCGGACGTCGCACACCTCGTCGTCGACCTGAAAACGCACGTCGAACGCCTGAGGGAGCAGGTGCAGAACGTCGAATGACGGATGCGAATCGAGGGCGGGGGCGCATGCTGCTGATCAGCGGCCCCTCGGGCTGCGGGAAGAGCACGATCTGCAAGCGTCTGCTCGAGCGCGACGACGTCGTGTTCAGCGTGTCGGCGACGACGCGCGAGCCGCGCCCGGGCGAGGTCGACGGGGTGCACTACCACTTCCTGGCCGCGGACGCGTTCCGCGCGAGGATCGCCGACGGCGCGTTCGTCGAGCACGCCGAGGTGCACGGGAACATGTACGGCACCCTCAAGGAGCCCATGGAGCGCGCGATCGCCGACGGGAAGGTCTATCTCGTCGAGATCGACGTGCAGGGCGCGCTGCAGCTGAAGGCGCTCGAGACCGAGGGCATCTACGTGTTCGTCGCGCCGCCGGACATGGCCGTGCTGCGCGCGCGGCTCGCCGGCCGCGGGACCGAGTCGCCCGAGGTGCTGGAGCGTCGCCTCGCGAAGGCCGAGGACGAGTACCGCGAGCGCGAGAAGTACGACCACATCGTGGTCAACGACGACCTCGAGCGTGCCGTCGCGGAGATCGCGGGCATCGCCGGCATCGAGCTCGGAGACGGCTGATGGCGAACGTCCTGCTCTGCTGTTCGGCGTCGGTCTCCGTCTACAAGGCGTGCGACCTCGCGAGCAAGCTCACCCAGAACGGGCACGCCGTGCGCACGATCCTGACGCGCAACGCCGCGCGCCTCGTCAGCCCGCAGCTCTTCGAGGCGGTGACCGGCGAGCCCGCGCACGTATCGGAGTGGGGGGACGAGCGCCGCGCCGCGATGGACCACATCGACCTCTCGCGCTTCGCCGACGTCGTCGTCGTCGCGCCGTGCTCGGCGGACCTCGCGGCGCGCCTCGCGCACGGGATGGCGGACGACCTCGTGACGACCACGCTTCTCGCGGTTCCGCACGGCAGCATCCCGCTGCTCGTCTGTCCTGCGATGAACCCGAACATGCTCGAGCAGCCCGCGGTGAAGCGGAACTTCGCGCGGCTCGTCGCAGACGGCTGGCGCCTCGTCGAGTCCGGCGCGGGCCACATGGCGTGCGGCGACGAGGGCACGGGCCGCCTCGCGGAGCCCGTGGACATCGTGAAGGCGGTCGAGGGGGCGCTCGAGTGACCGCGGCGTCGGAGCGGCTGCACGTCGTCGTGACCGCGGGCCCGACCCGCGAGTACATCGACCCCGTGCGCTATCTCTCGAACGAGTCGAGCGGGACGATGGGTTTCGCGATCGCGCGCGCCGCGGCGGCTGCCGGACACCGCGTCACGCTCGTGGCGGGCCCGGTGCACCAGCACACGCCCGAGGGCGCCTGTCGCGTCGACGTGGTCAGCGCCCTCGACATGCTCGCGGCGCTCGAGGAGCACTTCCCCGCCGCCGACGCGATCTTCATGGCGGCGGCGGTCGGCGACTTCCGTCCCGCCGAGAAGCTCGACGGCAAGTGGAAGAAGAAGGAGGAGGGCGGCGACGGCGCCGTCCTGCACCTGGTCGAGAACCCGGACCTCCTGGCGACGATCGCGCGCGACAAGGGGCACCGCAAGGTGATCGCGTTCGCCCTCGAGACCGGCGACGGCGAGCGACGGGCGGCGGCGAAGCTCGTCCGCAAGAACGCGGACTACATCGTCCTGAACGGTGCGAGCGCGCTGAACGCGGCGAAGTCGAGCGTGACGCTCCTCGACGCGAACGGCGTCGTCTGGCGCCAGGACGACCGCCCGAAGGGCGAGACGGCCGAGCGGCTGGTCGAGCTGCTCGCGCCGGCGCGGGCCTGAGCGGCCCTGGCGGGCCGAAGGGGGCAGCGCGCCTCGATCCGAGACCATCGGATCTGCGGGCCGGACCCGTTTCGGGCCCACGCAGCCCTTCGAGCGGGCCGCCCGGCTCCGGCCTCGGAGACTTGAGCCTTCTCTGCATGACTTCGGTCGCCGGCGCGCCAGAGCGCGTTGAAGGCCGCCGGTGGAAAGCACCGGCGGACGAGCACACTCAACCGGACCCTCCCATGAACGCAGCGCCCACGCTCCTCACCGTCGCCCTCTCCCTCCCGTTCGCCCCGTCGGCGCTCGGCCAGGTCGAGGTCCGCCTCCAGCCGGCGGACCCGGCCGCCTTCGGGAACTTCGGCATCTCGGTAGCCGTCGACGCGGAGCGCGGCGTCGTCGGAGCGACGGGGGCGGCGACCGGGGGTGTGACGAGCGGTGCTGCGTACGTGTACGACCCGTCGACGGGCCAGCAGACCATGCGCCTGAACGTCACGGACGCGGAGTCCGGCGGCTTCGGCAGCGCCGTCGCCCTCGACGGCGGGAGGATCTACGTGGGCGCGCCGTTCCGCAGCGATATCGGCGCCACGCCTGCCGACTTCATCACGCGAGCCGGCGGCGTCTACGTCTTCGATGCTACGAGCGGCGCGCAGCTCGACTTCCTGCTCCCCTCCGACGCCGTGCCCCACGCGAACTTCGCGCGAAGCCTCGCGGTCGAGGGTGGCCTGATGGCGGTCGGGGCGCGGGCGGCGACGGCCCCCGGCGTCGAGCCGGACGCGGTCTACGTGTTCGACGCTCTCACGGGCCAGGAGCTGCACAAGCTGTTCGCCTCCGACGGCGCGGACGAGGACGGTCTCGGCCGAGAGGTCGCGATCGACGGAGGGCTGGTGCTGTCGGGCGCGGCGGGCGACGACGACAGCGGCAATCGCTCGGGCTCGGCGTACGTCTTCGACGCGGTCACCAGCGTCGAGCTGGCCAAGCTCACGGCCTCGGACGCGGCGGCGGGCGACGCCTTCGGCACCTCCGTCGCGATCGAGGGGAACCGCGCCGTCGTCGGCGCGCCGCGCAACGAGGACAACGGCCCCTCGTCCGGCTCCGTGTACGTCTTCGACGCGCGGTCCGGTCAAGAGCTGATGAAGCTGGTGCCGGCGGACGGGCTCACCGGCGATACGTTCGGCGAGGCCGTCGCCATCGAGGGAGGCCGCATCCTGGTTGGCGCGCCGCAGTCGGACGAGCTCGCCGACCGTTCGGGATCCGTCTACGTGTTCGATCTCGCCACAGGAGCGCAGCTCGCCAAGTTCACCGCGTCGGACGGCGGCGAGACGCACTTCTTCGGGAGCTGCCTCGCGGCGCAGCGCGACGTCGTTGCGGTCGGAGCGCCGTTCGCCGACGGAAGCGAGCCGTCGGAGGGCGCCGCGTACCTCTTCGACCTCGACGGGGGCCCTGACGGCGTCGTTTCGTACTGCGAGCCCACGACGCCCAACGCCGTCTCCACCACCGGTGCGCTCCTCACGAGCACCGGCGGCTTCGGTACGAGCAACGCGACCTTCAACGTGTCCGCCGTTCCCAACAACTTCGGGCTGCTGTTCGGCGGAGACGCCCAGACCAGCGTCGTGCTCGGCTGCGGTACGCGCTGCGTGGGCGGTGCGATCGTGCGTGGACCGATCGAGATGGCGGTCAACAACCAGGTCCTCGGCGCGACGTTCGACATGGCGACCTTCGGCTCGACCGACGTCCAGTACTGGTTCCGCGACGCGGGGAGCTGCGGCGCCGGGAGCAACCTCTCGAACGCGCTCACGCGCTGAGGCGGAACGGGGCACGCGCCACCGGCTCCCGATCGGAGAGTCCGCCCCGCTCGCTGCGCGATGAGGTCGAGCGGGGCGCTCCGTGGCGCGAACGGCGTGGTCTGGCGTCGGGACGATCGCCTGAAGCGCGAGACGGCGGAGCGGTGGGTCGAGCCGCTCGCGCCGGTGCGGGCTCGAGCAGGTCTTCCAGCGGGTCCGCGGCGAGGGCTCCGAAGATTCCGCGCGAATCCTGCATCGGTGTGCAGCCGCTGGGGCACTCGCTACAGGGACCCCCTGGGCTCCGCGATCCTCCGCGGCGCTGCCGAGGTTCTCCGCAGGCTCTCGAACACGACCCATGCTCGCATCGCTCGCCCTCGTCGCCGCGTTCACGCCCGCTCCCCAGTTCTCGCTCCGCTCGGACGCCGTCTTCGACCTGGGGGTCGACGCCATCGTCGAAGCGCGGAGGCTCGCTCACACTCCGGGCGGCGGCGTCGCGATCGCTGGTGGCATTCGGCCCGGCGGTGTGAACGGCATCAACAGTGAGGGGTTTGCGGCGCGCTTCGACGCCGACGGGAGGGAGCTCTGGCGCGACGTATTCGCCCTGTACCAGGGGCCGCCCGTGACGAGCGCAGGTGTCGCGGATGGGCTCGCCGTGCTCGACGACGGCGCCGTTGCGGCCGCGTACTCGGCCGCCCCGCTCTCCTCGTCCGTACTCCTCCGCGTCTACGAGGAGAACGGCTCGTTGCGCTGGCAGATGGAGCTCGCCACCCCTGCACCGTTCACCGATGCGAAAGTCGGCGCCCTCGGTGCCGTCGATGGACACGACCTGCTTCTGCACCTCGAGTGGCGTGGCGCGACGGGGGGAGATCCGGCACGGGCCGTCTCGCTCCGCGTCGACGGTTCGACGGGCGCCGAGGAGTGGCGACAGGAGCGGGCGATCCGGACGCCCGCGAATCCACTGCTCGATGTCCGAGGAGGAGCGCGCGACGGTGCGCTCCATTTCGTCCATCGACTGCAGGACCTGTCGTTCGTCGCGTACCGGATCTCCGGTGACGGGACCGTGGAGTACGAGACGCCAGGCGTACTGCCGGACACCGTCTCGACCTTCTCGAACCTCACACGCCTGTTCCACGTCGGCTCGGACGGTCAGGTCCTCGCGGGGACCGCGGACGAGCTCGTCCTCCTGGACGCGCTGGGGGACGTTGCAGCGAATGTCGCCGTGCCGAATCTGCGGGGCGCGCGGCGAGCGCCGAACGGCGACGTGCACGTCCTCACCGGATTCGACGAGGCGCGGGCGTACAGCGCGTCCGGCGACCCTCTCTGGCAGCGGGGCGGACTCTCTGTCACGCGCGCGCTCGTTCCCACGCAGACCAATGGGGCCCTCGTCCTGCGCGCGAATGGCACGAGCACGCAGGCGTCGCAGACCGCGCTCGACGCAGCAGGGGCGGTCCTCGGCGACTACGACCTGGTTGCAACGGACCCGCTGCGCACGGGATTCGCCTCGACCGACGTCGACGCGCGCGGCGGGGCGTGGGTCGCGATGTCGTACCAGTCGCTGGATATCACGGCGCCCGTGGAGGACACGTTCGTCCGTCTCTTCCGGACGCAGCCCGACGACGTGGACGTCTCCGAGCTGTGCTCCGCAGGAGCACCCAACTCCGCCGGCAAATTCGGTCGCATCGCTGCGGTGGGGGACGGGGACGCGGCCGACGACGACGTGGTCCTCTTCGCAGATCGACTCCCGCCGCTGCAAACGGTGCTGTTCCTGAACAGCAGGACGCCGGCGGCGCCGCCCGGCCTCGCCGTCGGCGAGGGCACGCTCTGCCTCGGGGGGACGATCAACCGCTACGTCCAGCCGGGCGAGATCCAGACCGCGACGACGCTGGGCGCGGCGTGGCTGAGGCTCTCGCTCCCGAACACCCCCGATGGCTCGGTCGTGTCGCCCGTACTGGCTGGCGAGACCCTGTACTACCACGCGTGGCACAGGGACGTCGTGGGCGGCGCGCAGACGTCGAACCTGACCGGCGCGGTGGCCGTGACGTACCGCTGACGTGGGAGTGCGAGGCGGAGGGGGGCTCGCGCGCTCGTCGGTCGGATCCACGTCGATCGACGCTGAGGCCGCAGGGCCGCCGTGCCATCCACGCCCGCCTTGCAAGAATCCGGCGGCGCACGGACGATCCGAATGACCCAGCGAAACGGCGCTCCGCAGCCTCTTCCAGCGCACCGCCTCTCTCTGCCCACCCGAACACATGCTCGCCACGCTCGCTCTCGCTCTCGCGCTCACTCCCGCCCAGGACCTCGCGGTCCGCTCTCGGACCGTGCTCCAGGCGCCCGACGTCATGGTCTCCGACGCACGCGTGATCGTGGACCACCCGGACGGCGGTGCCGTCGTCGCGGGCTCGTTCCGTCGCGGGCTCCAGAGCGATATGACGATGGACGGTTTCGTCGCGCGGATCGGACCGGATGGACGGACCGTCTGGCGCACGGATGGACGGATCGCGGGCCCGGACCTGGAAGCGTTCGACGCCGCCGCCGAGGGCGTCGCGGTCCTGGACGACGGGACCCTCGTCGCCGCGTTCGGCGACGCGCCCACCCGCGCATCGGTCCTCGTGCGAGGGTACGGGGCCGCCGGAGCGCTGCTCTGGGAACGTGCGCTGCCGCCGACCTCAACCGACTTCGACTACGCGCTCGTCGGCGCGCTCGGGGCCACCGACGCGTCGGACGCGCTCTTGCACTTCGAGACGCGCCAGACCAATGGCGGCGCAGGGGTCGCGGTGTCGATGCGGCTCGACGGCGCCACCGGCGACACCGTCTGGCGACAGGACCGCGACATCCAGGTCGAGACCAACACGCCGTTCCCCGTGCGGGCTCGGGTGCGCGGAGGGGAGCTCTACTTCGTCGAGTACCGGCAGGACCTGACGCACACCGCGCACAGGCTCGATGGCGCGGGAGCGGCCGTCTACTCCACCGGCGACGTCTTCCTGGGCCCGGGGTCGTTCGAGTCGCGCTTCGACGTCGGACCGACCGGGACGGCGGTCGCGGTCCGCACCGGAACGACCTCGTTCATCGACCCTTCCGGGACCGTCGTCGCGCGGTTGGACGGACAGAGCTACCGGCAGATCGCGATGACGCCGGCGGGGGGCGCCCTCGGACTCCAGAACCCGATTGTCGACGCCTTCGACGCGAGCGGCAACCTCCTCTGGACCCGGTCGGGGCTCACGAACGCGGTCGCCATCGAGGCCACGCCCGACGGCGGCGCGCGCGTGTACCGCAGCTTCGCGCAGGCGCTGGAGTTCCTGACCGTCACGACGATCGACGGGGCGGGGCAGATCGTCGGGAGCTCCGACATCACGCTCGACGGAGAACGGCCGTTCTCGGTCGCACCGTCGACGGTCGCGCCGGACGGGTCCCAGTGGTGCGCGATCAGCTACGGCGGATCGGCGCCCTTCGAGGGCTTCACGACGGTCGTCGAGCTCGCGCAGGACTCGGTGGACCTCACGTCGGCGTGCGCCGCCGCCGTACTCAACTCGACCGGCAACGCCGGCCGGATCCGTCTCTTCGGGGACGGCGCCGCGTCCGGCGACGACGTGGTCCTCTTCGCCGACCGGCTGCCGCCGTTCCAGACGACGCTCTTCCTGAACAGTCGGAGCACCGGATCGATGCCGATGCTCGGCGGCGGTGAGGGCACGCTCTGCCTCGGCGGATCGGTGAACCGCTACGTCGGACCGGGCGAGCTCAACCCGGCGACGCCGCTCGGCGAGGCCTGGCTGCGACTCTCCCTCCCGAACACGCCCGATGGCTCGGTCGTCTCGCCCGTGCTCGCGGGCGAGACGTGGTACTACCAGGCGTGGCACCGGGACGTCGTGGGCGGCGCGCAGACGACGAATCTGACGGACGCGGTGGCGGTGACGTACCGCTGAAGCAGGCGGATCGCCGCGTCGACCCGCAGCCCCGACGAGGTCGATCGTCCACGGCGGTCGTCCGTGCGCATGCGTTCGTGCCCCCACGAGCGTCGAGGCCGGCCGCGCCTCGGCCTTGCCCGGCGTCTCCACCCAGCTTCCGCGGGTTGTGTCACAGTGCCACACTCGCTGTGTCCCGGCGGTTCCTTCCCGGACCGTCTGCCGGGCACATCGCCCAACCCGTGCCACCCACGCCATGCGAAATCACGCAACGCTCGCCCTCCTCGCCGTCTGCAGTCCGCTCGTCCACCAGGCCTCCGCCGGAGAGCTCTTCGTCGACCCAGCCGGTCTCGGAGACGCTCCCACCATCCAGGGCGCTCTCGCGCTCGCCCAGGACGGCGACGTCCTGATCGTCCGACCGGGTCACTACGTCGAGGACGTCGTGCTCGACGATCTCGCGGTCTGGATCGTCGCGCAACAGTCCGGCGGAACGGTCGTGGTCGAGGGCATGTTCCAGGTGCGCAACCTCCCGCGCTTCGACCAGGTCGTGCTGCGCGACCTCGAGCTCGTCCCACCGAGCTCCGACCGGATCGCGCTCACGATCGAGGACTGCGCGGGGCACGTTCAGGTCGTCGGATGCTCCGCGACCGGAGTGGTGGAGAGCGGCTCCGCCTTCGGCGTGTCCGAGGCCGTGCACGTCTCGCGTGCCGCGCGCGTCACGGCCGTCGACTGCTCCTTCACGGGGAGCGAGCTGAGCGGGCTCAACTTCATCCCTCGGTCTGCTCCAGGGCTCGTCGCCGTCGATTCCCGCGTCGCTCTTTGGGGTGGCGAGGTCGTCGGCGCTGACGGAAGCGACGGTGTCTTCACCGGCCCGTTCATTCCGCGCGACGGCGGGACCGGGCTCGTCCTGATGGAGTCCAAGTGCTACGCCAGCGGAGTCACCATCCGGGGCGGCGACGGCGGCTGGGACGGCGACTTCCTCGGCCTCGGCGGAGCGGACGGTGGGGACGCCGTCGAAACTCAGCTCGGTTCGTCCCTCTACCTCGTGGAGAGCACCCTGACCGCTGGCTCGGGCGGGGCGTCGACGGTCGGCAGCCCCGGCCAGGCCGGGGCCCAACTCGCCGGATCCGGCTTCGTCCGCGTGCTCAGACTGCCGTCACAGAGCAACGACGTGCCCGCGTTCGTGCCGGGGTCGTCGTTCGTGCCGGCGACCTTCCGCGGGGCGCGTGGCTCGGTCGTCGAGCTCTACATCACGCTTTCCCCGCCGCCGCACGTCTTCGACCTCGACGACGTGGTTTCGACCTCGAGCCCGTTCGTCGTGAGTCCACCGATCAAGTCGACCGCGGGCGTGTCGATCGACGTCCCGATCCCGGCGGTCCCGCCGTCGCCCGCGGCCATCACCGCGACGTTCGTTCCCGTCCTGCGGGACGAGAACGGCGTCGCACACATCGGGCCGCCGACCCCCGTCGTGGGCATCAACTGCGACGCGCTCCTTCCCGACTGCGACGGCAGCGGCCGAAGTGACCTCTGCGAGCTCCTCGACGGCACCGCCGCCGACGCCGACCTGAACGGGAGGATCGACGCCTGCGACGAAGACTGCAACGGCAACGGGATCGCGGATGCTGCCGATCTGAGCAGTGGGACGAGCCTCGACGTGAACGGGAACGGGACGCCCGACGAGTGCGAGCCCGTGGTTGCGACCTGGTTCGTGCTACCGACCGCCGCGGTCGGCGGCGACGGGTCTCCGTCCAGTCCCTTCCGAACGATCGAAGATGCCCTGCTCGCCTCCCTCGACGGTCACACGGTCGTACTCCTCGACGGCGTCTATGCCGGCAGCGGTAACAAGTCTCTCGACGTCGGAGCGCGCGCTCTCACGATCCGCAGCCAGAACGGACCCGCGTCCTGCACGGTCGATCTCGAGGGCGTGGGGAATGCGATCTCGGCCGATGGGCTCGGCACCGGCCCGATCCGCATCGAGGGCATCACGTTCGAGAACGGCGGCAGCGGAGCGCTCGATCTCGCCACCCGAGTGGTCGAGATTGAAGACTGCGTGTTCCGGGGCAGCTCGGTCGACCGCGGCGGGTCGGCGATCTCCATGCGGATGTCGGGCGGCCTGATCCGCGACTGCCGATTCGAGGACAACTCGGTCCTCGACACGGCCGATTTCAGGACGAGTGGAGCGCTCTACGTCACGAACTCGAACTCGGCGCCGATCACGGTCGTCGACGGCTGCGTCTTCTCCGGGAATCACTCCGGAGCGCGCGGTGGCGCACTGGGGACCGAGTCCGCCAACGTGCGGGTGACGCGCTGCCGATTCCTGGAGAACACCAGCGACGCCGCGGGCGGTGGCGCCTCGGTCCAGGGCACCCGCGTCTACTTCGACCAGTGTCTATTCGCGGGGAACCAAGCGGTGCTCGGCGGCGGTGCGATCGCCGCTCGATCGTTGACGTGCAACGTCACGAGCTCGACGTTCGTGAACAACGTCTCGCTCGTCGGGGCGTCGATCCTCGTCGACGCTTTCAGCACCGCGGTCGTACACAACTCCATCGTCCGCGATGGTGGCAGCGCGTCGATCGAGGTCGTGGGCACCTCGGCGAATACGACGGTCGATCTGCAGCGCATCAGCATCGAGGGAGGGACGGGCGCGATCGCCAGCGCCGCACCCAGCGCGATCGTTGCAACTGTGGCCGTCGCCGACGCCGAGCCCCTCTTCGTGTCGCCTGCGGGCCCGGACGGGGTCCTGACGACGTTCGCGGACAACGACTATCGACTCCGCGTGGGCTCTGCCTGCGTCGAGGTCGGGGACAGCGCCCTGCTCGCCCCGGACTACGCCGACCTCGACGGGGACGGGAACCGGACCGAGTCCGTGCCCCTCGACGCGGACCTCGGCCCACGGCTCGTGGACGACCCCGTGCGCGAGAACATCGGGGCGGGACCCTCGCCCTTCCTCGATCTGGGTTGCTTCGAGCGCCAGCCCTGAGGTCTCGACCCCGGCGGCGCGTCCGAACCCGGGGGCGCCGCTGCGAGCCGCCTTCTGGCTGATCCCCCGATCTCGGTCGCGGTGATCCATGGCGGCGCGCTCCTCCCGGACCGTGAAGGTGGAGGCGCCCCTCAGCGCCTCCACACCTCCAGCGTCGGACCGGCGCGCGTGGCCCCGAGAACGATCGGAACGTCGACCGAGTAGTTCGCGGAGCGGAGCCCGGCGCGCGTCTGGCCCGGAATGGATCGCTCGAGGCGCCAGTTCGCGTCCTCGAGAGCCGCGCGCAGCTCCACCAGCGCGGTGCCTGCGCGCTCCGGAGCCTCGGGTCCGAGGTCGAACGGGTTCGGCGCCAGGAGAACAGCGTCGGCCGTCAGCGCAGAGACGAAGGCGCGGGCAGCGTCCTTGACGTCCGCTGCGGTCAGGACCGCGGCGAGGCTGGCGTACGATGCGTAGCCGAGCGAGAACGCCTCCGCGTGCAGCGGGCCGTGCTCCTGCTGGTACCGGTCCCACGGACCTCCTGTCCACTCGCGCTCCGCGTCGACCACGTCGCTCGCGACCGGAATCCCTCTCGCGTTGACGACGACGAGCTCGGCGTCCCTGCCCTCGAACGTGCGCAGATGCCTTGCAGCGACCTCGTAGGTGTCGGGCCGCGCGCGGAGCCGCGTCCATTCGAGCGACGGAATGCACGCGCCCAGTACGGCGGCGCCAACGGCGACCGGGCCCCAGGCTGCCTTCCGGGCGATCCTCGACGCGCCGACCGCGGCGAGCAGTGCGAGCGGCGCGGTGAGGCACGCGTAGAAGCGCGGGTAGCTCACCGAGAAGCTCCCGAGCACGAGCAGCGTCGGAAGCGCGGACGCGGTGACGACGACGCCGGCCGCCGGAATGCGCCCGCGCACGGCGGCGATTCCGCCGGCCGCAAGGCCGACGACGGCCAGCGCCGACGTGACGGGGTCCGCCCCGAAGAAGGCGCGCGCGGCCGAGGTCCAACCTGCTCCGTCGAACCGGCTGCTGACGAGCCCATGGCCGCTCATCCAGAGCCGGCCGCTCCCGGCGTCCTTGCGCTGTATCTCGTAGCCGTAGCCGCTCTCGGAGCGAACGTAGAACCAGGCGACGATCGACGTGCAGATCAGGACGGCGCAGAGAGCGTGGAGCGCGGGGCGCGGGTCGCCCCGGCCGACGCGCCGACGGGCGATGAACCACGCCGCCCCGAGCGAGGCGAACGCGGACGCGCCGAAATGGAGCGTCGATGCGGCCGCGCCGGCCGCCAGCGCGGCCGCGACGGCCCGCCCGAGTGTGGCGCGCTCCGCGTACCGGACGGAGGCGAGCATCGAGACCGCGAGCGTCCCGGCGACCGCGGCGTGCGGCCGGGCCTGGGTCGACAGGGTGAGATTGAGGAGCGAGAGCGCGGCCAAGACACCGGCGAGTGCCGCCCAGCGGAGAGCGAGTCCGCGCAGCGCGATCAGGAACGCCGCGGGCGCAGCGAGGGCGGCAAAGGTCGCAACCACCGTCCGAGCGCGCACGTGTGACGCGCTCGCGGCCCTCAAGTGCGCGTTCACGTCGGCGTCCGGCGCGGGCGCGCGTAAAGCCGGAGCACCCGGCGCGAGCGCTCCGACCGTCGCGATCAGGTGCGGGTACTTCCAGCCCGCGACCGTCCGGTCGCTGATGCCCTCCCGGTCGAGCGTGTCCATCTGCCGGACGACGTACGAGTCGGGCTCGACGGCGTGCGGGAGGAAGCTCCCGATCCCGAGGAGTCGGGGCACGAGCGCGAGCGCGAACAGAGCGATCGCGATCGCGGGCGCGCGGAGGGAGCCGGGACCCTCCGTCGAGGGAGTCCCGTCCCGGCGCGCGGGGCGAGCGTTGGACACGGGCCTACGCCGCCTGGGCAAGGCGGCCAGCGAGGGGCGAAGCGCAGGATCCGTGCGGGGGGGCGGATCCCCCGCCTGGGAAGGGGAGCACGCGGAGGGCCCGGGAATGGGCCCTCCGGCGGACGATGCGAGGTCTCGTCCTCCCCGATGCTAGCTCGCCTCCCCGATCGGAGCCCGACGCGGAGGGCCGGTACGTCTCGCGGCGAGCCAGAGGGACCGGACGGGGACCGCCGGGCCCACGCGTCGCCCGGGCCCCGTTCCGCGCTCGCGGACCAGAGCCAGCCCCTGGGTTCGCCATTGAACGGGGGTACCCGGATCGCGACGATGCGGGACGTCGCCCGCCCGCACGTGGTGCGACGAGGCGCGCCGGGGCCCTCCCGCGCGCAGAACGACGACCCCTGCTCGAGGAAGAGCCCGGCCACGGGGGGGCGAGCCGACGGAACGTCGGTGGGCTCAGGCGTTTGGCGCGACGATCGAAGAAGAAGACCTCGGGTCGAGGCAAGAAGAAGCAGCCGCCGAAGGGCCGGCTCGCTCAGCTCGCGGCGAGCTTCCTCATGGGGGAGCCGCTCGACGACGACACGTCCGCGCGCATGCGCGAGCTCGGCGGGATCGTCCTGATCGGCGCCTCGCTCTGGCTGCTGCTGTCGCTCGCCACGTTCCACACGCCGCGCACGGCGGCCGCGTCCGGCACCAACCTCGGCGGCAGCCTCGGCTACCACCTGGCCCACGGCGCCTTCATCGCGGTGGGCCTCTCGAGCTACCTGCTCGCCGCCCTGGGGATCATCTGGGGCGGGATCATCGTGGGGCGCAAGGAGGTGCGGATGCCGTTCCTCCGCGCGTTCGGCGTCGCGATCTTCGTGCTCTCGTTCGCGTTCGTGCTCGACCTCGGTTTCGGGCCCTCGACGGACGAGGCCCGCGCGTTCCTCGCGCGCGAGGCCAGCGGCGACGCCGTCAAGGCGACGTTCTCGTCGGATCTGCCGTACGGGCCCGGCGGCTACCTCGCCCTGGCCGCCAACGTCTCGCTCGTCGACCGCTTCGGCGAGATCGGCCTCTGGATCGTCCTGCTGACGATCTTCGGTATCTCTGCGCTGCTGGCGACCGAGATGGCGTTCTACACGGCCATCACCAGCTTCGGCGAGTGGCTCGACGAGCGCGAGGAGCGCATGGGCGAGCGCTTCCTGCCCGCGATGGCGGGCTGGTTCGGTCGACTGTGCCTCGGGCTGTGGGACTTCCTCAGGGGCGCGGACCTTGCGCCCGCGGGGGCGGCCGGCGCGGCGACGAAGCGCTCGCGTTCCTCGAAGAAGAAGGGCGGCGCGAAGAAGTCCTCGAGCTCGAAGGCGAAGACCGCGAAGTCCTCGAAGGCGAAGAAGCTGCCCGACCTCGAGGAGCTCGACGACGTGGACGAGGGCGACCTCGAAGCCGAGTACGAGGAGGAGGTCGAGTACGAGTACGTCGACGAGGACGGCAACCCGATCGATCCGGACGAGCTCGACGAGTACGAGGACGTCGAGGAAGAGGAGGACGACGAAGAGTACGAGTACGAGGACGAGGAGCCCGAAGAGGAAGAGGAGGACGAGTACGAGGAGGAGTGGGAAGAGGACGAGGTCCTGACGCCCGCCGCCAAGAAGTCGACCGCGAAGAAGGCGTCCCCCCGGAAGAAGGCCGCGCCCAAGAAGGGCAAGCGCGCTGACGCCGACCTGGACGACGAGCTCGAGAACGAGTTCGACGAGGGCGAGCTCGACTTCGACGAGGCCTCCGCAAAGGCGAAGCAGGCCGCCGCGGCCGCCATTCGCAAGATGGCGAAGATCAGTCAGCCGGTCTACGAGCCGCCGACGCCGCCGCCGGGCCCGTGGGAGCTGCCTTCCTTCGACGTGCTCGAGCCGCCCTCCGGCGGCGCGACCGTCGACAAGGAGTTCCTCGAGACGAGTGCGCAGAACCTCGAGCACGCCCTGAAGAGTTTCCGCGTCGACGCCGAGGTCGTCGGCGCGCAGGTCGGCCCGGCCGTGACGATGTTCGAGCTGACCGTCGCGCAGGGCACGCGCATGAACAAGGTCACGGCGCTCAGTCAGGAGATCGCGGCGACCCTGCGCGCGCGCTCGGTACGCATCATCGCGCCGATCCCGGGCAAGAGCACGATCGGCATCGAGGTGCCGAACGCGAACCGCCGGACGGTGCGGATCTCCGAGCTCGTCACGCAGAAGGCGTACGACAAGGACTACATGGCGCTGCCGCTCTTCCTCGGCATGGACGCCGAGGGAAAGTCGATCGTCGAGGATCTCGCGCGTGCGCCGCACATGCTGATCGCGGGTACGACCGGCTCGGGTAAGTCGGTCTGCATCAACACGATCATCGCGAGCTTCCTGCTCACGCGCTCGCCGCACGACGTCAAGCTGATCCTGATCGACCCGAAGATGGTGGAACTCCAGATGTTCCACACCATCCCGCACCTCGAGCTGCCCGTCGTCACCGACATGAAGCAGGCGACGAACGTGCTCATGTGGGCGGTCGAGAAGATGGAGAGCCGCTACGAGCTCTTCAAGAACGCCGGCGTCAAGAACATCAAGACGTACAACAAGCTCGGCGAGAACAAGCTCCGCGAACGTCTCGGCGACGAGTTCAGCGAGGAGTACACGCCGCGTCACGTCCCCTACATCGTCCTCGTGATCGACGAGATGGCGGACCTGATGATGCAGTCGAAGAAGGAGGCCGAGGGTTCGATCACCCGCCTCGCGCAGAAGTCGCGGGCGGTCGGCATCCACGTGATCGTCGCGACCCAGCGCCCGTCGACGGACGTCATCACCGGCGTCATCAAGGGCAACCTGCCGACGCGGATCGCGTTCCAGGTCGCGTCGAAGATCGACAGCCGCGTCATTCTTGACCACGTGGGCGCCGAGAAGCTCCTGGGCCAGGGCGACATGCTCTACACGCCGCCGCAGTCGAGCCAGGTTGTACGCGTGCAGGGCGCGCTCGTGGAGGACCACGAGCTCCAGGCGCTGGTCGACCATGCCTGCAAGGATGCGGCGCCGAACTTCGACCAGCAGCTCGTCCAGACCGCGACCGGGACGGCGCCGCCGGGGTCCCTGAACCAGGGCGGCGAGAAGGTCGACGAGATGTTCAACGAGGCCGTGACCGTCGTGCTCAAGTACAAGCGCGGCTCGGCCAGTCTTCTCCAGCGCGCGCTCGGTATCGGGTACACGCGCGCCTCGCGCCTCATCGACCAGATGTCGGACGCCGGCATCCTGGGGCCCCACAAGGGCTCGAAGTCGCGCGAGATCTTCATGACGCTGGAGGACTGGGAGGAGAGCCAGCGCAACCTCGAGCAAGCGAGCTGACGCCATGAACGACGACGAATTCGACGAGCCGCGGCGCAGCCGCGGCGTGGGCGGTGCGAGCGCGTCCGAGCTGGCCGGAGGCGCGCTGTTCGTCCTCGGCGCGCTGCCGGCGGCCGCGGTCGCGAAGGCGCTCATCAAGGGCACGAACCTCGACGCGGAGGGACTCGGCGGGTTCGCCTGGGTCGCGTCGCAGATCGTCCACTGGGTCGGGGCGTGGCCCGGGATCCTGACCGCGGGCGCGATCGCGCTCGTCGGCGCGCTCCTGTTCGCGGGCACGCTGCGGGCCGAGCCCCTGCGCTTCATCGCGGGCGCCGTCGTCAGCGGCTTCGGGATGGCGGCGATCGCGAGCGCACTTTCGCTGGGCGCTGGCGGTCAGCTCGGGGACAACACGGGCGGCGCGCTCGGCGGTCTGCTCGGCGTGCTCTTGGGGCTTGCGATCATCGGTGTCTCGGCCTGGCTGGCGTTCGACGGCGCGCGGGCGCGCGACGAGGACGGGTTCGCTCCGGTGAAGGAACGCGGCGACGGGTTCGGGATCGGGGCGCGTCTCGCGGGCGTGGCCAGCGCGGGCGCGACCGCCGTGCGCTCGGCGGTGACGCCGAAGGAGCGCACCGAGGACCGCGGAGCGGTCAAGGCGTCCCGCGAGACGCGGCGCATCCAGACGAAGAAGCGCAAGGTCGCCGAGCCCACGACGCTCGGGGACGCCCTTGCGCGCGGAGACGGGTCCGAGGGAGTCTCGCACGACGAGGCCGCCGCGCTCGCGCCGGACGACCAGGCGCTCCAGTACATGGAGAGCGTCTGGCGCAACGCTGCGATGAGCTTCAAGCAGCCCGAGCCCGTACCGCCGTCCCCCTACCCCGAGGACGTCCGGCTGAGCGGCGGGATCCCCGAGGGCGCCGCGCCGCTAGGCGTCCTGGAAGGAGGCACGCCGGTCTCGGAGGCGCCCTCGGCGCCGATCGAGGAGGCCCCCGAGGCACCGGCCGTCGTCGAACGTGTGGAGCCGACCGTGCCGGCGGTCGCCGGTCCCGGGGGGCCCTCTTCGGACGTCGCGCCCTTCGACTTCCCCGACGAGGTCGGTGCACCGGTGCCGTTCGATGCGCCGCCGACGCCCGCGCCCGCCGCGGCGACGTCCCAGGATCCGTTCGGTGGAGAGGTGGCGCCGGCGCTGCCCGAGGAGGAGCGCGACGCGCTCGAGGCGGCTGCGCGTCGCGAGTCGGGTGAGACCGCTGCGCCCCGCGAGCTCCCCGACGGTGTTGCGCCGCTCGCGCCGGCCGAGCCGAGCGCACCCCCCGCGGCCGTGCCCGCTCCGGGTCCCGAGGCGGTCGTGCAGCCGGCCGAGCCTACCCTCCCGCCGCAGCCCTCGTGGGAGGTCGGCTACGCCGCCGACGAGGCGTCCGCCCCCGTCGCGGACGTCGACCCGGCGACGGGCCACTGGCCGCGCCGCGAGGATCCCGAGGCGGCGCTCGACGACGCGCTCGCCTCGCTCGCGGACGAGGTGCCCGGTCTGGACGAGCTCGGGCTCGACGCGGTCGCGGAGACCGACGACGACACGGAGGCCGAGTCGGACGTCGAGTCCAGCGAGCAGCCTTCGGCCGGCGCTCCCGAGGTCGACGTCGAGGAGGCGCTGGAGGAGAGCGTCGAGCCCGAGGCCGAGAACGAATCCGACGCGTCGACCGACGACGATGTTGCGCCGCAGGCGGGCCTTCTCGAGCTCGATGACGCGGCGACGACCGAGGACGAACTGGAGCTCGACGCAACCGAGGCGGAGGACGCCGAGGACGCTCTCGAGGAAGAGGAAGAGGAAGAGGACGACGAGCTCGAGGAGGCCTCCGACGAGGAGGAGGTCGAGTACGAGTACGTCGACGAGGACGGCAATTCGATCGATCCCGAGGACCTCGCCGAGGGCGAGTGGGAGGAGGTCGACGAGGAGGACGAGGACGAGGAGGACGCCGAAGAGGCGGCGGAGCTCGACGACGACGAGGACGCCGAGGAAGAGGACGAGGCCGCGGAGTACGAGGAGGCCGAGGCCGAGGACGAAGAAGAGGTCGAGTACGAGTACGTCGACGAGGAGGGCAACCCGATCGACCCCGCCGAGCTCGAGGAGGGCGAGTGGGAGGAGGTCGACGAGGACGAGGAGGTTGCGGCCGAGGCCGAACTCGACGAGGAGGAAGCCGAGGAAGAGGACGAGGCCGCCGAGCTCGACGGCGAGGAATCGGAGGCCGAGCTCGACGGCGAGGAGGCCGAGGACGACGGCTTCGAGTACGAGGAGGTCGACGAGGAGGCCACGGAGGAAACCGTCGAGGCGGAGGCCGACGCGCTCGACACCGAGCCCGAGGTCGTGCTCTCCCCGCAGCCGCCGCCCGTCGCCCTCGAGCTCAGCCCGGACGCGAGCCGTCTCTTCGAGGCCGGGCAGCTCCTGGTGCGCGAGGGCCGCGTCGCTGTCTCCCTCCTGCAGAACGAGTTCGGCGTCGCGTTCGACGAGGCGTGCGAGCTCCTCGACGAGCTCCAGTCCGAGGGGCTGATCGGGCCCTACCAGGGCGGCAAGGCCCGCGACATCCTCCTCTCCGCCGAGGAGTGGGAGAACCGCTTCGTCGGCAGCTGATCCTGCGCGTCAGCGCAGCGTGATCGAGAAGAACCCGCGGCCCGCCGTTCCCATCAGGAGACGGCGGGTCACCGGGTGGAAGGCGAGCGCCGCGCCGCGCAGCATCGGCAGCCCCTCGTTCACCGTCCGCCACGTCGCGCCGCCGTCCTCCGACACGCGCACGCCGCGGGCGCGCGAGCGGTCGCGGAACGGCGGGTCGCCCATGAGGACCGCGACGAGGTCCGCGTCGCGCGGGTGCACGGCGACGGCGTGGATCGAGCCGACCGCGAGGCGCTCGTCCCCTGAGAAGTCGTCGGGATCGAGGACCGTCTCCCACGCGCTCCCGTCGAAGCGCGCGAGGCCCAGCCCGAGGTTGCCCGTCCGGTCGTGGGCTGCGTTCCAGAGCGTCCCGTCCGGTCCGAGCGCGAGCTTGCCCGGGCGCGCCGGACCTCCGATCGACTCGAACACGACGCCGTCGAACGAGCGCAGCGCGCCGGCCGACGTCGAGAGGTAGACGACCGAACCGTCGGCCGGGCCCGTGATCCAGCCGCCCGCGGCGCCGCCGAGGAGGACGCTCCAGCTGGATCCCCCGTCCGTCGAGCGCAGGAGCTGGTCAGCGACGACGGCCCACACAACGAGCGGCGCAGCGGGCGATGCGTGCACCGAGCCCGCCTTCACAGGATCGCCGACCTCGGGGAGGCCCGCCGCCGCGCCCGCGACGATGTCCCACGTCAGTCCGCCGTCGAACGTCCGCGCCAGGCCCTGGTAGCCGCCCGCCTGGAACCCGACGTTCGCGTACGCGACGTCCCGCGACGCGAAGACGGCGTCGGCGCCGCCGCTGAAGCTGCCCGTCTGCAGCGCTTCGAACGTCCACGTCGCGCCGCCGTCGAGCGACTGCAGCACGCGCGCACCGTCGAAGCCCTGCGCGATCCAGTGGTCGGTGTTCCACGGGTTCACCGCGATCTCGGTCGCGACGAGGCCGGAGTAGCCCGTCCCGCGCCAGCGCCCGCCCGGCAGCGACACGTTCGCTGCGTCGCTCCACGTCGCGCCGCCGTCGACCGAGCGGACGAAGTTGGCCGAGCCCGCCGCGAACAGCACGTCCGGGTCGCCGGGCGCGACCTCCGCGACCTCCATCTCGGTCCTCGACGGGTAGGGCAGCGGGATCGTGTCGCGCCCGATCGTCTGGGCCCACGAGAGCCCGCCGTCGTCCGACAGGTAGCCGCCGGTCGACCCGAAGCGATCGTCGAACGCGAGCAGTCGGCCCGTCGCCGGGTGCGCCGCGAAGCCCTGGTAGCGCGACGTGTTCCCCCCGTTGCTGATCGACTCCTGCGGCAGCCCGTTCAGGAGCGGCGACCAGCTCAGCCCCCCGTCGCTCGATCGGAACACGCCGCCCGGAAGCGTTCCGTCGTTGGAGAGGGATAGAAGGAACACGTCGGGGTCGGTCGCGTCCGCGACGATGCGCTCGGCCGCCGTGTGGGGGAGGCCCGCGTTCGAGACGCTCCACGACGTGCCTCCGTCGTTCGAGACGTAGACGCCGAGGCCGTCCACGGTCGCGACGAGGCGCGTCGACGAGCCCGCGGCGAAGGTCGCGCCGACGATCACCTCGCCGTCCGCGGCGGGGTCGGTGCTCGAACCCGCGGCCGTCAGCGTGCTGCGACGCGTCCAGCTGTTCCCCGCATCGAGGCTCTCCCACACCGCTCCCCACGCGCCGTCCGCCTGGTTCACCCGCCAGCGGCGGCTCGAACCGCCGACGGCGACGAGCCGCGCGGAGTTGTTGGGGTCGAACAGAATGCGCTCGACCGGCGCCGACTGGTCGCCGCCCGCGATAGGTGGGAAGCCCGTCCGGCGGGGCTCCCAGTTCACGCCCGCGTCGAGGCTCACGTACGGCCCGCCCATCGTGCCGGCCCAGACGACGTCCGGGTCGGTCGGGTGCCACGTCAGGTCACCGACCTCCCACGAATCGAAGCCGAAGGTCGGACCCCATCGCGCGCCGGAGTCGGTGCTGCGCGCGACGCCGAGCATGTCGCCGCCGGACAGAACGAGCGTGGAGTCGTGCGGGCTGACGCGGATGGAGGTGACGCGTCCGCCCACGCTCGGCTCGCCGAGGGGCGTCCAGCGTCCGAGGTCGGGCGGCACCGCGGAGCGCGCGTCCTCACGCGCGACTCCGAGGGTCGCCGCGCCGTTCGTTCTCGCGCCGACCGACTGGGCGGCGGCGTCCGCGGCGAGGAGGGAGAGAGGAGTCAGCAGCGCGGCGGCGCGCAGGGCAGATTGCTTCATGCCTCGACGCTAGGCGTCGAGAGTGCGCACGCTTGAGCGACCGTTCACCCGAGGCGAGATGTGCGCCGAAGCGCCGCGGCGTAGCGCGACGTACCGCCGCGAGCGAACCCACTCACGGGCACGCCCGAGCCGATGACCGGGCGCTCATGCGCTCGCAGGAATCCGCGGTCCCCGGAGACCTCGCGTCCCGTGCGCACCGCGGTTCGCACCGCTCAGCGCCAGGCGAAGAACTCGGTGCTGAGCCACACGGCCGGTCGGTTCGGCGCGTCGCGGAGCACTTCCGTGAACCACGCTTCGTCGCCGTCCGCCAGCGCGCCCTCGAGGTCCTCCTTGACGAGGCGCGGGAAGAGCCCGTTGCGCTTCTCGAGCTTCTTCATCAGGCGCCCGGCCTTGTCCTCGAAGGAGCCCTTGCTGCTCTCGAACTTCTCGACGTCCTTCACGAAGCCCGTCCACGAGCGCATCGACTTGCCCTTGCCGATCTTCTTGAACGCCTTCTTCGCGTCCGCGTCGAACTCGTGCTCGAGCGCGGTGGCCCACTCGCGCAGGACGACGAGCGCGGGCTCCGCCTCGTCGGTCTGGATCGACTCCGTGGTGCGCGCGATTCCAGCAAGCGACGCACGGACCGCGGCGAGCCGGCCCGCCGCGCGCCCGGCCTCCGGAGCGAGCTCGGGGTCGAACTCCTCGGCCGCGATGAGCGTCGGCACGTGCTTCGCGAAGTCGCCCACGGCGAGATCGGGTAGCACGTCGGACTCCCAGGCCGCACGCCAGCGAATGAGCTCGGGGATCCTGCGCTTCACGAGCAGCTCGTCGAGCGGCGCGTCCAGGTACGAGGTCGCGCCCGGCGCGTAGCCCTGGTTCGCGCTGAAGCCGGGGTCGCCCTCCCAGACGACGCGGCCGTCGATGTCGAGCAGGAGCAGCCGCGGCAGGTTGAAGCGCGCGATCGAGAACTTCTCGAAGCTGTCCCCGATGCCGAACGTGCCGGGCGGGCGCGTGTCGACGCCGACCGAGCCCGGGAACTCGTTCCCCTCGAGGTACGCCTCGATGCTGTCTCCGTCCTCGGGAGACATGACCGCGACGATCTCCAGGCCGGCGTCGGCGTGCTTCTCGGCGAGATCGCGGAGCCAGCCGTCGATCGCGACGGTGTCGTTCTGGCCAATGCTGAAGAACACGAGCAGCTGCGGCACGGGGCCGACGTCGGACCAGTTCGACCGCGCGTCGCCAGAGACCCACTTCTCCACGCTCGGGAACGGCGGGCGCAGGCCGAGGTAGCTGCCGCCCACAGCGCCGTCGCCGGCCGCGCGGAGCTCCTCGAGCTTGCGCTCGCGGCGGATGGCGCCCGCGGGATCGCGCGGGTCGCGCGCCAGGTAGCGCACGTCGCGGAACTTCGCCGCGCCCGGTCCCATGAGAAGACCGAACCGTCCCCGCACGACGTCGGTGTTCGGGAACTCGTGGCTCGCCACGAGGTCACCGTCGAACCAGAGATCCACGACGCGCCCCGATACGTCGAGCCGCATGTCGTAGTAGCGGTCCGCGCTCGACGCGCCCTCCTCGATCGACACGTCGACGGGCACGTGGCGCCAGGTCTTCGTCGTGCCGCCGAAGTTGCTCATCAGGTCGACGAAGCCGGTCGTCGCGACGCCCTGCGCCACCTTGGTGCGCTCCGGGAACAGGATCATGCTGTGGAACGTGTTGTCGGTCTTCTGACCGAACACGAAGCCGCAGAAGTTCACCTTGCCCTTCGGCGCCTGCACGCGCGCCGACATCGAGAAGTCGCCGCCCGCGACGGTGTCGAGGGTGAGCGAGCTGAAGTCGTAGGCGGTCTCGGAGAAGGTGCCGAAGTCGCCGGAGAGATCGACGCTCGCGGGCTCGAACACGCGGTCGGTGCCCTGCGCGTTCCAGCCCTCGAGATTCTGCTCGTTGTAGGCCAGGCGCCAGATGTCGGTCGTGCGGTCGGTCCGGCGCACGATGTCCTCGTAGGCGAGGAGCAGGTCCGAGATCCCGAGCTCGGTGCCGAGTCGCCACGACACGTCCATCGCCATCAGGTCGAGGCCGGCGCCCTTGTAGCGCTCGACGATGCCGCGGGATGCGGCCCGCAGCTCGTCCATCACGGCGCCGAGGCGTTTGCGGTTCGGGTCGAGCTTTCCGTAGCGCTTCTCGAGGCGCGCGAGGAGATCCTCGTCGACGGGCTCTTTCTCCTCGACGCGCTGGATCGCCTCGAGCAGGAGCTTCGACGCGCGGTCCTCGTCGTCGAGGTGTTCCGCCAGAAGTTCGGCGAACAGGCCGAGCAGCTCGACGTCGCCCGGGTCCTCGACGAGGCCCTTCTCGAAGTGCTCCTTCGCATTGACGTAGTCCTCGTTGAGGACGGCGTAGCGGCCCCAGTCCTTGTAGGGGCGCGTGACTTCGACGGCGCCCGTCGTTTCGTCGCGCAAGCGGAGGATCCACTTCTTCCAAACGGCGTCGAGTTCGGCGGCGGTCTCCGGCAGCTCGACGTCCGGCGCGTCCTCGGGGCGCTCGACGCCGTCGAGAGGCGGCAGCGGGTTGGCGAGGACGACCTCCTCGAAGTTGCGCACTGCGCCCGGCCCGACGCGCCCGCCCGACTTGTTGATGAACGTCTGGAACGCCGCGCGGTACACGAAGCGCCCGTCGATCGGGTCCTGGTAGTTGTAGAGGAAGTAGACGACGCCCCAAGTCGGCGCGTACCAGGGCGGACCCCACTGGTAGAAGTTCTCGAGGATGATCGCGAACGTCGGCGCGCGCTCGGGCGTCGTGTTCGGATCGTCCGGATCGATGCCGTCATCGGCGGCCGACATCCAGCCGCGCTCCATGCGCTCGGCGAGCGGGATCAGCCGGTGCGTGGCCGGCATGTTCATGATCACCGTGCCGTTCGGCAGGATGCGCGTACCCTCGAAGAAGGACGCGAGGCCCTCGTTCAGCCAGCCCGTCGCCGTCGTCGCAAGGCTCACGAACTGGTGCGCCGCCTCGTGGAACAGCGTGCCGGTCATGCCGCTGAAGCCGCCGCCGCCGATGTACGTCTCGACCGCGCCGCCGGTGAAGTGCCCGCCCGACCACTCGACCGGCGGACCGATGCCGAGCTTCAGGTAGCCGTCGCGATTCTTGAACACGTTGACGTCGATGCGCGGTACGGCCCCGCCGTCCTCCTCCGTGCCGTACTGGAAGAACTGGCGGTAGAACGCGTTCATCTGCTCCATCGCCTCGGCCGTGCGCACGAGCACCTCGTAGCCGGCGTCGGTGTAGGTGACGTAGTTGTCGCGCTCGAGCTTGGCCTTGGTCTTCCAGGTGTTGTGCTCGGCGTCGAACTCCTCGATCCACTCGACGGTGACGTCGGCGAAGAGGTCCTTCGGCTTCGCATCGCCGGCGAGGCTCGGGTCCGGCGACGACGCGAGCTCCTCGATCGCGGACTGCGCGCGAGCGTTCTCCGGGTCGAGCGCGAGCACCTGCTTGTAGACGCGGATCGCGCCGTGGGGGCGGTCCTCGTCCGCGTAGCGCTCGGCGACCTCGAAGAGCTGCTCGAGGAACGCGAGCCGCATCCCGACGAGGTCCGGCGCGATCGGATCGACCGCGTACAGCCGCTCGCGGATCGCCTCGATCTCCGCCTTCGGCCGGCCCTGCGCGACGGCGAGGCGCATCAGGTTGTGCAGCGAGTACGTCCGCTCGTCCGTGTCGCCGGCCTTCGCGGCCCAGCGCGCGCGGAGGTCCCAGGCCGCGAGCGACTTCGCGTCGCGCTCCTGCGCGCGGCGGATCCGCTCGCGCGCGCCGTCGAGGTCGCCCTGCTGCAGGCGCCGCTCGGCCACGCCGAGGATCTGTGCGACCCCCGGAGGGTCGTCCTGGGGGAGCGCGGACGGGAGCGCGAGCGCGGACGCGAGGAGCGGGGCGAGCAGCAGCGTGGACTTCATGTGCGATCCTCGGGGGGAGGGGGGAGGATCGTAGCGGGCCGGACCGATCGTGGCGGGCCCCTGGGGCACGCCTTACGATGCGTCCGCCCCGTGTCCTCGCTGTAGCCGCACCGTGTCCTCGCTGTAGCCGCACCGTGGTCGCGCAGTCGGCGCGCCTCAGCGCGCGCGGCGCTGGACGAGCCGCTCCCAGGCGGGCTTGGGCTCCCCCGCGTGCGTCCTCAGGCCGAGGGACCCGAGGAAGCCAGCGAAAGCCTCGGCGTCGGACCCGTAGTACGCGCAGAGTGCCTCGACCGTCTCGGCGTCGAGGTCGCAGAGCCACACGAGGTTGACGGACGGGATCGCTGCGGCGTGTGCGCGCCACTTGGCGCGCAGGATGTCGACGAAGCCTGCGTGCACCGCTTCGGACGAGCCGCAGGCCGCTGCGCTGGGATAGCCCGCCTCGAGGGGATGCAGCGGCTTCCCATCTGCGAGATCGAGCATCGCGTCCACGTGCTCCGGCACGTCGGCCAGCGGCAGGACCTGGAACGCGGCGTCGAGCGGATAGTACGTCAGCATGCAGGCGTCGCTCGCCTTCAGGACACCCGCGGACTGGGAGCACAGAGGCTCGCGCCCGACCGCCCAGGTCAACTTCGCGCCGACGGGGATTCCGGGCGCCGTGAGATGTCAGGTGCACGGCGACGGCGCCGAGGAAGCGTGCGTGCTCTTCTCACGCGTCCGCATCGGCGCCGAGCGCCACGTCGACCTCGTTCCCGACGGCGATACAGCGCAGGTCCACGTCGGGGAGCTTCGATAGCACGTGGTCGGCGAACGTGCAGAACGAGGCGACGACGCGGGCGTCGTCGAGCGCGACTCCCGCGAGGTGCTCGGGCACCCGGCGCTGCGCCGTGTCGATCGGGTTGAGCGAGAGGACGAGCTCGATGTCCGTGGCCGCGTACACGGCATTCGCCGCGGGCAGGAAGCCGTCCTTGAGTGCGCCGGGCCGCGTCTCGAACTCGTCCCACTGCTGGGGAGCTCGACGAATCCGACTCCGACATCCTGCGCAGCGCTCAATGCCGCCTCGAACCCGATCGCGCCCTCGGTCAGGCCGAGGCCGAGCGCCGCGTCCGGAGCGCGGTCGGGGAGGAGGAGCGCCAGGGCGAGTACACCGCCATGGAGAACGCGCCGCGCGCCGCTGGGGATCGGATGCGGGAGGGCCAGCATCCGTTCACGCTACTGAAGGAATACGCGCATCGCGTCCGTGAAGTTGCTCGACGAAGGCCCGTCGCGGAACCAGCCCTGGAAGTACCAGGTCTCGCCGGGCAGCATGCCAACGCCGAACTGCGTGGGGCTGAAGGACAGGTCGAATCGCCGGTGCAGGATGTTGTCCTCCTGTGGCCGTGCCGAAGGATGCAGGCTTCCGAAGCGGCGGCCGATTTGGCCCGAGAGACAGAGGTTGCCCGCACTTCCCCCCGGCGCGGGAGTGAAGCCGAAGTCGCGGCTCGCAAGCATGATGCTGAACGCGTTCCGCGGGACACCGATCATCGAGAGGTAGAGCTGGTTGTCCGCTGCGAACGTCGAGCCCTGCACCAGGAGACGCGCAGGCGATCCAAGGCTCGTCGGCGCGTTGGGTGAGCAGAACCGGCTCCCCGGGGACTCGAGGATGTCGAGCACCCCGTCCGCATCGACGTCCTCGAACGTGTGGGTCTGGCACACGTCGGGGACTCCGTCCGAGTTGATGTCGACCGGGACGTGGAAGACGGAGGCGGCGCCGGTTCGGCTGCCGAAGCCTGTTCCGACGGTTACTGCGTAGTGGCTGGCTCCCGCTACGAGCGTGTCGCCCTGGAGCGCCACCGAGGCTCCGAAACGGGTCGTAGTGCTCGTGGTGCCGTTGTGCTTGAGGAGAGTCGTGAGCCGATGGGTGCACGTCCACCCCGGGCCGGCACAGTCAACCCTCCGCCAGATCTCGACCGCGCCCGCGGACTCCTGCCCGAGCACGAGGGTCTCGTCTTCGAGCCGAACGTCATCGGTGACGGGGCCGGCGGTGAAGGAAGCGGTCAGCACGAACGGGCTGGAAGGATCCGCGCGCTCGAAGATGAGCGCATCGCCCTCCGCCGTCACGAGCGCAAGACGATTGCCTTCGACGTCGGAAGCCGCACCGAAGTAATACGACGAGGGAGCGAACGATGCGCCCTCGAGAACCTGGGACTCGCTCCAGCCGTTCGCGCCCAGTGTGTAGATACGGAGCCGGCCCGCTACGAGGCCACCAGCGTTCGAGTGGGCGATGATCGTGTCGCCGTCCACGCGGGCCCAAAGTCCGAAGTTGGGGTCGCTCGAGGGCGCTTGGATGGACGCGGTCAGCACCCAGCTCGAAGTAGCGCGGTCGAAATCGACGACCAGGATGGACGCAGGCCCCGGTCCAGAGATGTCGTAGTTGGACACGATCGCCCGGTCCCCGGAGATCCGGATCCGGGAACTGCCCAACGGGCTCGAGAGGGTGGGTAGGGGGGGGAGAGGCACGACCGGGTTCTCGATCCAGTCGTCCAGCCCAGCGTCGAAGCGGAAGGAGATCAGGACGCCCCCCGCGACCAAGACGATGTGTTCGCCCTCCATCGCAACCCAGTCCTCTGCGATTCCGAGGGGTGGCGCGCTGAATGCTGCGCTCGTGAGTGGCCGGACGTAGTTCCATTCGTCCCCCGAAGGCGCTCGACGGAACAAGGACAGGTTCTCGATCGGGCCCGACGGGATCGGGAGGGCGTGTATGCCGCCACCGACGACGATCCAATCACCCGAGATCCCAACGGATGAGCCCGCGTGCACCCACTTCAAGCGGTCGGCGGGGACGAGCTCTCGCTCGTAGTGCTGTGCGAGGGGGGCTGCTGCGAGCAGCGCGAGTGTTGCGAGCATGGTGTTCCTCCGGGCGCTGGCTCGGAAGTGAGCCTTCGGTCGCCCGGGACCGAGCGTAGCGCCGGTGGATCGAAATCGAGGACCCTCAGCGCACGACGATCTCGCCGAGCTGCACCAGCTCGCCCGGGACGAGCACGAGCGGGACCTCCGTCGGCGCCTGGTCGGGGCCCGATGACACGAGGAGTCGCGCGGCGGTCGGCATCCGTTCGGACGCGCCGGAACCGACCGGGCTCTCCGGGATGCGCTCGGGCAGCGTCAGCTCGAGCTGCCCCTCCGGCGTCGTGTGCTCGGGATGCTCGAAGCTCCAGGCCATGTCCGGGTCGGTCTCGCCCGCGAGCGCGAAGTCGACGCGGACGCGCGCGCTCGGGCGCGGTTCACCGTTGCCGTCGACGATGCGCGCGACGATCTCGACGGGCGCGTGCATCTGTACGGGGACGCTCGGCGTGCCGGGCGAGAACGTCGCCCGGCCGTAGACCCCGTCGCGGCGCCGGAGGACGACGGAGGCGCTTCCGAGGCCGACGGGCACCTGCGCGACGACGCCCGGATGCATGCCGAACGTGCGCAAGGACTTGAGCCCGAGCTGTGCCCGTACGGTCAGGTTCGCGCTCTCCACGAGCTGGAGGGTGTCGTTCCCGTCGAGGGAGACGAAGGCCTCGCGCTTGATCCAGCGCCGCTCCGGGACGCCGATCTCGTCGAAGCGGATCTCGGCGGTCTTCGGTTGGATCCAGTCCTGTGAGAGTCGCAGGCGCTCGGTGCGCCGCGTTCGCTCGTAGGGGTCCCACTCGAACTCGAGCGAGACCGCCCCCGAGAGCTCGACCCCGCAGCGAAAGCCCTTCGAGGGCCCCGCTCCGTTCCAGCGCTCGACGTCCGCGATGAGGACGATCGCATCGTCTCCATGAGTCGCGAAGTGCACGGACCTCCGGCGCTCGACCCCGGGCGGGCCGAAGCGCGTCTCGAGGTCGAAGGCCGACGCGTGCTCCCCGAGGCCGTCCGCGACGAGCCGCAGCACGGCGCCGGGCTCGATCACGCGGGTGGCGGGAGGTACGAACACCATCTTGCCCTCGAACTCTCCGAACAGCGCCGGGCCTTGCGGGCCACGCGCTCCATCCGCCCGAACGCGGTACGGCTCGGGCGAACGTTCGACCGCTGCGCTCAGGAGCTGCGCCGGATGCCCCGCGGCTCGCACCTCGCAGAGGTCGGACATCGGGACGAGGAACCCATCGACTCGCTTCCATGCGCCGCCGGGTTGCTCGCGGAACTCCAGGTGCTCGAGCGGTACGTCGATCGCCGAGACGACGCGGACCTTCGGGAGGGGCCTCGGCACCTTCGCCAACTGTCGGATCAACTCCGCAAAGTGGGCCTCTTCCACGGACTCTCGAGGCGTCAACGGCTCGTCGTGCACCGGTTCGACGTTCGATCGACCCTGAGTCTCCTCGACGTCCACGAGAGCCTCCTCCGGAACGTGACGAGCCGCTTCGGTCGGGGACCGGTGGACGGTCGCCGTGGCGCTGCTCGAGTCGGTTCCGAACAGGAGGTACGCACCGGCGGCCGAGAGGGCTGCCGCGGCGAGGGCGAGCGCAGGAAGGCGTTGCATGGCCGTGGAAGGGGCGGCATCCCAGTGCGAGCGGGGTGCGCGGATGGTCACCGTACACACGCGCGCGCGAGCGACTACCGGGCTCGTCGGCGTGGACATGGATTGCCCTTCGCCACCCGGCCTCCGTCCGGCCACAATCCCCGCGCGATCCCATGGCGAAGCTCTACTTCCACTACTCGACGATGAACGCGGGCAAGTCGACCATCCTGCTGCAGGCCGACTACAACTACCGCGAGCGTGGGATGCGGACGCTGCTCTACACCGCCGCGATCGACGACCGGCGCGGCGTCGGGCGCATCTCGAGCCGGATCGGGATCGAGGCCGAGGCGCGCTGCTTCGCCGCCGGGCACGACCTGCACGAGGAGATCGCCGCCGAGCACTCCGCGAACCCGGTCGCCTGCGTGCTCGTCGACGAGGCGCAGTTCCTCGAGCCGCGCCAGGTCTGGCAGCTCGCGCGCGTCGCCGACGAGGTGGGGGTTCCGGTGATGACCTACGGGCTGCGCACCGACTTCCGCGGCGAGCCGTTCCCCGGCTCCTCGACGCTCCTCGCCGTGGCGGACACGCTGCGCGAGATCCGCACGATCTGCCACTGCGGCCGCAAGGCGACGATGGTCGTGCGCAAGGGCGCGGAAGGCGCGGTCGTCACCGACGGCGCGCAGGTCCAGATCGGCGGCGACGAGACCTACGTCCCGCTGTGCCGCGTGCACTGGCGCGAGGCCTTCGGCGGCGCAGCGCGCGTCTGAGCGCGTCGGCGTGCGCTAGGCGTCGTCGCCGGCGCCCTCTCCATGCACGACCTCGAGCCACACCTCGGCCATGCGCTGCGCGCCCGCCGCAGACGGGTGCACGCCGTCCGGGGCCCAGTGCTCCGGCGGCGCCTCGGCAAGCGCCTCCTCGAACGCCGAGTGGAAGGGGACGAACAGCGCCCCCGCCTCGTCGGCGACCCGGCGCGCCGCCGCGCGGTACGCGTCGAACTCGGGGAACCAATCGTCGCTCACCGCGCCGCAGCGCAGCACGAACGGCTCGCAGACGACGAGCGTGACGCGGGGAAGCGCCTCGCGCGTCCGCGCCAGGAGAGCTCGGTAGTCGCGCTCGTAGGTCTCGACCGTCCCGTCGTACCGGCCGTCGCGCCCGTGCCAGATGTCGTTCACTCCGATCAGGACGCTGAGCACGTCCGGCTCCAGCGCCAGCGCGTCCGCGTCCCAGCGGTCGGCGAGCTGCAACACCTTGTGCCCGCTGATGCCCCGGTTGTGGATCCGGAGCCCCCGGAGCCCCTCGTCCGCCAGCAGCGCCTCGGCGGCGCGTGCCACGTACCCGCGCCCGAGCCCGGCGGCGTCGTTCGGCCGCCCCTCGGCGCCGCGGTCGCGCCCGGCGTCAGTGATCGAGTCGCCCTGGAAGAGGAGCGTCGCGCCGGGCTCGAGGCCTCGGGCGGGCGCGCTGCGCGGGCCGGCGCAGGCCGCGCCGAGGGCGGCGACCAGCCCGAGGGCCGCCGCCGAGCGGAGGGTGAACGGGAACGTCATCGCCACACCGTAGCGCGGGCCCCCGGCCGCGCCCTCCGCGTCCCAGCCCCTGGTATCCTGACGGCCCGGCGCACCCTCGCCCGGGCCCTCCCACGCGCTCCGCGCCGCCCCTCCCGCGTTGACCGACACTCCCACGGAATCCGACGTCGTCGCCCTCGTGCACCTGGGCTGCGCCCGGAACCTGATCGACTCCGAGCTCATCCTCGCCCGCATGGCGGACCAGGGGCTCGTCGTGACCGGTGACCCCGACGCCGCCCACACGGTGGTGCTGAACACGTGCTCGTTCATCGGACCGGCGCGCGAGGAGAGCTACGGCGCGATCCGCGACCTCGTCGCGAAGAAGGAGCGCGGCGACCTCGGGCACGTCGTCGTCGCGGGCTGCCTCGTCCAGCGCTACAAGCGCGGCCTCGCGCGCGAGTACCCCGGCGTCGACCTCTTCGCCGAGATCAGCGACTACTCGGAGCTCGCGAAGGAGATCAAGCGCCTGTCCGACACCGGCGCGACCCAGACGCGCTACCTCGAGGGCCCGGGCCTGCGCGAGCCCAAGCGCGAAGGCGCGCGTCTGCTCGCCACGCCGGGCAGCTACGCGTACCTTCGTATCTCCTACGGCTGCGACCACACGTGCTCGTTCTGCGCGATCCCGTCGATCCGCGGGCCGCACCGCTCGAAGCGTCCGGCGACGGTTCTGGAAGAGGCGACCGAGCTCGTCGACGCGGGCGTCAAGGAACTCGTCGTCGTCGCGGAGGATTCGACGGCGTGGGGCCGGGACTTCGGCATGGAGCTCCCCGAGCTCGTCGAAGGCCTCGCCGACCTCCCCGGCGAAGCCCGCGTCCGCGTGATGTACGCGTACCCGAACCGCTTCCCCGAAGACCTCTACCGGCTGCTGCGCGAGCACGACAAGGTCGTGCCGTACCTCGACATCCCGATCCAGCACGCCGCGACGCCGGTGCTGCGCGCGATGCGCCGCGCGGGCAGCGGCGACCAGGTCCGCCGCACGCTGGACCGGCTGCGCACCGAGGTCCCGGGCCTCACGCTGCGGACGACGGTGCTGATGGGCTTCCCGGGCGAGACGGACGCTGACGCCGACGAGGTCGCCAAGCTCGTCGAGGACTTCGAGCTCAGCCGCGTCGGTGCGTTCACGTACTCGCCGGAGGAAGGCACGAGCGGATTCGAGCTCGAGCACGACGTCCCGGCCGAGGTCGCCGAGGCGCGGCGCGACGCCGTGCTCGCGGCGCGCGACGCGGTGCTCGAGCGCACGCAGCGCGCCGCGATCGGAACCGAGGTCGAGGTGCTCGTCGACGAGCCGCCGCACCCCGACTCGGGCTTCGTGTGCGGGCGCGCCGACAGCGATGCGCCCGAGGTCGACATGGTCGCCTTCGTGCACGCGCCCGACGCCGAGGTCGGCGACCGCATCGTCGCGCGCATCGACGACGTCGACGAGGAGTTCAACTGGATCGGCCAGGCCGTCTCGGAGCGCGCCGCTCGATGAGGACCGCCGCCGACAGCGCCGGGGTCTTCGCCTACTGGCCGAACCGGATCACGATGATCCGCTTCGTCGGCTCGCTCGTCCTCTTCGCCATCTTCGCCCTCTACGGCGACCGCGCGGCCGACGCGATCGCGGCGAACCGCACGCCGTTCCTGATCGCATTCTTCCTCTTCGCAGCGATCGCGGCGACGGACTTCCTCGACGGCTATCTCGCGCGGCGCGACCAGGTCGTGACCGCGTTCGGCCGCATCGCCGATCCGTTCACGGACAAGGTTCTGATCCTCGGCACGATGATCTACCTCGCGAACATGGAATGGTCGGAGCCGTGGCTCCCCTCCACGGTCGTGGTTGCGATCCTCGCGCGCGAGTTCCTGGTGACGGGCATCCGCGGCTACATCGAGAGCCTCGGGCGCGAGTTCCCGGCCGACGGCTTCGGCAAGATCAAGATGATCGTGCAGAGCATGGCCGTCGGCGGCGTCATCTGGCTGCAGGCGTTCCCCTGGGGCGCGCCCTGGTTCCGCTTCTGGAGCATCGTCGTGCACGTCCTCGTCTGGCTGACCCTCGTCGCCACGATCGGCTCGGGCGTGACGTACGCGCTGAAGACGCGCGCCATCCTGCGAGAGGTCGACGCGTGAGCCCCTCGGCGACGCGCGTGCGGGGCCCCCGCGCGGTCCTCGCGGGCACGCGCGGCGCCGGCGGCGTCGCGTCCATGCTCGCGTCCACGTTCTTCGGGCTCGGCCTCAGCCCCGTCGCGCCGGGGACCTTCGGGACGCTCGGCGGCGTGCTGATCGCCTGGGCGCTCTCCGGCACCCAGGACTACCTCGTCGCCGTTCTGCTCGCCGCGGTCGCCGCCTACGTCGCCGGGCGGCTCGCGGCGCCGTGGGCCGAGCGCCTCGCGGGCAAGGACCCCGGCTTCTTCGTCATGGACGAGGTCGTCGGGTACCTGGTCGCCGTCGCGTGGATCGGGCCGCCGACGTGGCTGACGCTCGTCGTCGCGTTCGTGCTGTTCCGCTTCTTCGACATCCTGAAGCCGCCCCCCGTGCGCTGGTTCGAGCGCATCCCCGGCGGCGACGGCATCCTGCTCGACGACGTCGTGGCGGGCGTCTACGCGCTCGCCGGCATGGCCGTTCTGCGCACGACCCTGCTCGAGCCGAGCGCCTGGACGGCGGGGATCGGGTGACGGCCCGCTGCCCGGAACGCCGCGCGGATCGCGGACGGGAAAATTCGAGAAGCATCGTTCGGTCCATGAATCGGCGCGCGCTGCCGATCGATCCGGAGGAGCGCGGGCCGCACCCGCTCCGCCGTTCCCCATGACCGAACACCGCGAGTCCTCGCGCGCCGACTCCCGCCGCTCCACGGGAGGCATGAACATCGCGCCGCGCTTCGCCATCGCGACGACTGCGGTCCTGGCGGTCGTGCTCGTCGGGTTCTCGTACCTGCTCCTGAACGCGACGAACCGGATCGTCGAGGGCTCGGTGCACGACGCGCAGACGGCCCTCGCCAGCGCCAGCGCGGCGCTCGAGCACGGCGAGGTCGAGTTCGAGAAGATGGCGGCCAAGGGTCCGAAGGTCGGGCCGCACCTCGTGCGCGTGCCGGTGACGCTCAAGGGCGGGCGGCACGACGGCGCGACGGGGGAGGCATTCCTCGACATGGACGCCGAGACCCCGCTCACGCTGCTGACGCCCGACCGGCACAGCGACGAGGACCCGGTCCGGACGCTCTACGCGCTCTTCATCGCGCTCACGGCCGTGGCGCTGATCGTCACGGGCGCCGTGGCCTTCATGGTCGCGAGCCGCGTCTCGCGCCCGATCGCCACCATCGTCGACGACGTCCGCACGATCGCGAACGGGCGCCTCGACCACCGCTGCCGCGCGCGCGGCGGGGGTGAGGTCGGTCTCCTGGCGGGTGCGATCGACCGCATGACCGCCTCGCTGCGCGACGCCCAGGACGCCGAGGTCGAGCTCTCGGTGCGCGAGCGCGAGCGCGAGGTCGCCCTCGAGGTCCAGCACGCGCTGCACGGCGCCGACGTCGAGGCGCCGGACGGCTACTCGGTCGCCGCCGAGCAGGTGACCTGCGACGAGCCGGGCGGCGACTTCCACGGCGCGATCGCGGCGGACGACGGGCGCTCGGTCTTCTTCGTCTGCGACGTCAGCGGCAAGGGCGTTCCTGGCGCGATCGTCGGCGCGATGGCGCGCGCCTACCTCAAGTCCGAGCTCGAGGCCGGGGGCCCGCTCGACGAGGCCCTCAAGGTCGTCAACCGCACGCTCTCGCGCGAGCTCCGCCGCGGGATGTTCGTCACGGCGCTCTGCGTGGCGCTCGACCCGGCCACCGGCGACCTCGAGGTCTGCTCGGCGGGTCACAAGCTTCCCCTCGTCCATCGATCCGCGGCCGACGGGCGCCTGCGGACGCTGAGCGGCGACGGATTCGCGCTCGGCTTCGACAAGGGGCCCGTCTTCGACAAGAGCATCCAGGCGGTCCGCGCGAAACTCGAGCCCGGCGACTCCGTCCTGCTCTCGGGCACGGGCGCCGTCGCCGTCGTGGACGACGACGCGAACGAGCTCGGCGAAAAGCGTCTCTACAAGCTCTTCGCGCGGAACGGCGACGACCCGCCCGCCGACGCGCTCGACGGCGTCCTGACCGCGATCGAGGCGTTCGCCGGCGACACGCCGTTCCCGACCGATTTCGCGGCGCTCGTCCTCGCGCGTCGCTGATGCCCTCGGGACCGGCGCGTCGGTGTATCGTCGGCCCCGGCATGAGCGGGGGGCGAAAAGGGAGGCCGCGCGGTCCGGGAGGACCTTCGTGAGCGGCGGCGGGCGCGACGAGCGCGTCGTCGAGGGACTCTTCGGCGCCGAGGTCGATCGCGGCAGCGCAGGCGGCCGGGCCTCTGCGAAGAAGAAGGCCGGCGCCCGCCCGAAGAGCGCGCCGGTCGACGCAGCGCTCTTCGCCGAGGTCGCGCTCAACCGGCCGATGCGCCAGGCGTACACCTACGCCGTCACGGCGGACTACGCGGACCGCGTCGCGCCCGGCGTACGCGTTGCGGTCCCGTTCGCGGGGCGCCGCGAGATCGGCGTCGTCGTGTCGACGTCCGAGACGACCGACGTCGACGCGGCCCGCGTGAAGCCCGTGTCCGACGTGCTCGACGCTGCGCCGGTCCTCGACGCGCACTTGCTCGAGCTCACGCGCTGGATGGCGGACTACTACGCGTGCTCCTGGGGCGAGTGCCTCGCCGCGGTCCTTCCGGCGGCGATGAAGCGCGAGGGCGGCCGGCGCACGGTGGCGGTCGTCCGGCCCGCCGACGGCGTGGGCCCCGAGCGCCTCGCCGAGCTCGAGGGCACGGCGTCCGCCAAGCAGCACCGCGTCCTGCGGACGCTCCTCGACGCGACCGGCCCGGTGTCGCGCGTCGACCTGAAGAAGCGCCTCAACGTCACGGACGCGCCGATCCGCACGCTCGAGCGCAAGGGGCTCGTCGCGATCGACCAGGTCATCGCGCCGCCGGACGACCTGCTCTCGGGCGAGCGCGAGGCGCGCCCGCGCCACGCGCAGCTCACGCCCGACCAGGCGGACGCGGTCGCCGCGCTCGACGCAGCCGTCGACGAGGGCGCGTTCGCGCCGACCCTGCTGTACGGCGTGACCGGCTCGGGCAAGACCGAGGTCTACCTGCGCGTGATCGAGCACGCGCTCGAGCGCGGGAAGGGCGCGATCGTTCTCGTCCCCGAGATCGCGCTCACGCCGCAGACGGTCGGTTGGTTCGTCGATCGCTTCGGCGCGGTCGCGGTCCTGCACAGCGGGATGACCGACGCACAGCGGCTGTCGATGTGGAACCGCGTACGAGACGGCGAGGCGCGCGTCGTGGTCGGCGCGCGTTCGGCGATCTTCGCGCCCGTGCACGATCTCGGAGTCATCGTCGTCGACGAGGAGCACGAGCCCTCCTACAAGCAGGGCAACGCGCCCCGCTACCACGCGCGCGACGTCGCGGTCATGCGGGCCAAGATCGAGGGCGCCGTGTGCGTGCTCGGCAGCGCGACGCCGTCGCTCGAGTCGTGGCGCAACGCGCACCAGGGGCGCTACGCGCTCGCCAAGCTGCGCGCGCGCGCCAGCGGCCGCCCGCTGCCCGAGGTCGAGATCGTCGACATGCGGGGCGAGCGCGACGAGAAGGGGACGCCGCGGCTCTTCTCGCGCCGCTTGGAGGACCTCCTCAAGAAGACGCTCGAGCGCTCCGAGCAGGCGATCCTCTTCATCAACCGCCGCGGCTTCGCGCCGGTGCTGTGGTGCCGCGAGTGCGGTGAGACGCTCAAGTGCGAGCACTGCGACACCGCGATGAACTGGCACAAGCGCCTCGGGCGCATGGTGTGCCACTCGTGCTGCGAGGAGGTCGTCGTGCCGAAGCGCTGCCCGTCGTGCACGGCGCCGGCGCTGCAGTTCCTCGGCGCGGGCTCGCAGCGCGTCGAGGAGATCCTGCGCATCGTCGCGCCGCACGCGCGGGTTGGACGGATGGACTCCGACACGATGCTGCGCCGCGAGGACTACGAGGAGACGCTGGGCGCGTTCGGGCGCGGCGAGCTCGACGTCCTCGTCGGGACACAGATGATCGCGAAGGGCCTCGACTTCCCGCGCGTGACGCTCGTCGGGATCGTGTCCGCGGACGCCTCGCTGCACCAGCCCGACTTCCGCGCCGCCGAGCGCACGTTCCAGCTCGTGAGCCAGGTCTCCGGCCGCGCGGGCCGCGCCGATCTGCCCGGGCACATCGTCGTCCAGACCACGAACGTCGAGGAGCCCGCGATCCGCCTGGCCGCGCGCCACGACTTCGACGCATTCGCGCTCGAGGAGGAGCGCACCCGCCAGGAGGTCGGCTTCCCGCCCTACCGGCGCCTCGTGCGCGTCGTGTGGGAGGACGAGGACGAGTCGCGCGTGCTCGAGGCCTCAACGCGCGCCGCGCACGCGCTGCGCGAGGCGCTGTCCGAGCACGGCGTCCAGGTCCTCGGCCCGGCGCCGGCGCCCATGGCACTCCAGCGCGGTCGCCACCGGCGCCACATGCTCCTGAAGATCCCGCTGGCGGGCCAGGGGCTGTCGCGCGCGCGAGCGGTGCTGACGTCGCTGCACACCCAGCGCCCGCGGACGGCGATCGACGTCGACCCGACGTCGATGTTGTGATCGCTCCGCGGGATCGACGGTGTGCCCGGTTCGCCGCCATCAGAGTCGCGGCCCTCTGAGCCCCGGTCCTCGATTCGAGCCTGCACCGGATCCGTGCGTTCGCTTGCGCGCGCTCGCGCCGCTCCGTCGTCCGTTGGAGGGACCGAGCGCAGCGAAGGTGGCGAGATCGCTGCCCGTCATCGTCTCGCCGCTCGAGGTGACGCGGCTCTCGCTGGCGCGCATCGAACTCGACCGCCAGCACGACGATGCGGCGCAGGCGCTTGTCGAGGGGGCGTCCCGGCCGATCCAGACGGGCCCGATCGAGCCCGGGAAGGGCGCCGGGGTCGACGTCTACGGCTGACGCGGGCCCGCGCCTACCTGACGCGTTGCGGGTCGACGTACACGACCCGGCCTCCCACGAGCGTCATCGCGACGTCGGCCAGCGCCTCGACGCTCTCGAGCGGGTCGCTTCCGAGCAGCACGAGGTCGGCGACCTTGCCGATCTCGACCGTCCCGCGCAGCGTGTCGTCGCCGCACACGCGCGCGGCTTCGATCGTCGCCATCGCGAGGATCTCGGTGGGCGCGTAGCCGAGTTCCAGTGTCCGGCGCGCCTCCCGTACGTAGCAGGCCCCCGGCGCGAGGAACGGACCGACCGAGGCGGAGAGCACGAGCGGGACACCCGCCGCGCGCAGCTCCGCGCCGAGCGGCGCGATACCCTCGACCAGTCGACGCCGCAGCGCGCGGCGCGGATCGGGCCGACGGCGGTCCTCCGTCCAGGCGTCGAGGACCTCGCGCGGGAGCCGGCCGAGCTCGGGACGTTCCAGGAGCGCGTCCAGGGGCTCCATGTCCGAGATCATCGCGTAGTACTCGAGGTTGAGGTCGAGGGCGACGCGCTCGCGCGCGAGCGCGGCGAACACCGTGGCGCGTTCGTGGGGGGGACACTCGAGAAGCACGGACAGGGCCGACGCGTGTTCGACGCTCGCCTGGCCCGGGAGGGCGCAGAGGTCGACGCGCGCTCCCTCCGGGGTGCGTGGGACGTGCCCAACGAAGTCGAGGCCCGCATCCCGGGCGGCGTGGACGTAGTCGGCGTAGCAAGGGGTCGCGCCGCGTTCGAACAACGACTCCGGCGCGCTCAGGAACTTGACGAAGTCGTAGCCCTGCGCCCGCTGGATCCGGAAGAGGCTCCGCGCCTCGTCCAGCGAAGGGAAGCGTGAACGGCTGAGCGGTGGAGCCGAGATCAGGAGCCGCGGGCCGCGCACCTCGCTGCGCTCGATGCGCGCGCGCAGGTCGAGGTGGCGGGGCGCGCCGCGCCCGACGCGCGCCGTCGTGATCCCGTGCTCGAGCATCATGTCGAGCGCCGGACCCACAAAGTACGCCGGCACGTCCTCGTTCGGCCCCGGCAGGTGCACGTGCATGTCGTAGAAGCCCGGTGCCACGAAGAGCCCGCGGGCATCGACGACACGCGCGCCCGCTGGTGCCTCGAGATCGTCCTCGATGGACACGATCGCGCCGCGCACGATCAGGATCGAGCGCGGCGCAGTCGACGCGGCGGATCCGGGCGCCGCGATGCGCACGCTCTCGAGAACGAGCGCTTCCGGCGGCGCGACGGGCGACAGGACGGCGCCGAGTCCCAGGCAGAGCGGCGCGTAGAGGACGGGCAGCATGCGCGGCCTACGGCGGGGCCTGACGCGCGTTGGCGTGGACCGGCGGCGGGCCTGGCGCCGGACCCTAGTCCGTCGCGCGCGCCTCTCGCTCCTGCCGCAGGATCCGCAGGAAGGGGGATCCGACGCGCTCGAGATGCGCCTCGTCGTGGAGCGCCAGACGCAGCCGGATCGAGCGTCCGTAGTACGGATGGTCCGACGCGCCCGGGACGACGCGGTAACCGAGACGCTTGAAGAACGGGAGGCGGCTGGGCTGGCAGTCCGCGAAGTCCGTGTGGATTCCGGACCGGAGTCCGTACCGGTACGCGTCGCAGGCGAGTTCGAACGCGAGCCGCGAGCGCCGGGCCGAGCTGGCAACAACCATCTTCGTCGTGACGGACACGCCGCTGTCGGTCGGGTCGAGCTCGAACAGGCGCGCGTAGAAGTCGAGCGCGTTGTCGGCACCGCCCCGCAGCACGAGGCACGTGCCTGCGACCCGCCCGTCGGTCCCCCGCGCAACGGCGAGTCGCCCGCGGCCGGCGAAGGCGTCGTGCACGCGGCGCGTACGGTCGTCGGCGCAGGGGTGGTCGACCCCGAGCTCCTCGACGTAGACCTCGTACCAGAGCCGTTCGACGTCTTCCGCTGCTCCGTCCGGGGCCACTTCGAGCGCAGGTGCGCGACGCGCGATCGGGCCGTCGGGTGGCGCCGACCCGTCGCGCACCGTCGTGACCGCGCTCACGACGCCACTCCGCCGGCGACGGCCGTTCCCTTGCTCTCGAAGCGCGCGGCGTTCTCGAACGCCCCTTGCATCATCGCGGCGTACATGTGGCCACAGTTCTCGATCGCGAGCTGCGCGCTCTTGAGGTCGTCCTCGTTCAGGATCAGGTCGCGCACGTGGTGCTTCATGATCCGGTTGTGCGCCTCGTCGACCTCGGCGTGCTCGGCGAGGAACGTCATGGCCTCCGTCGGGATCCCGGCCCGGGTGAGCGCCTCGATGTAGGCGGGGCCCGAGCGCGTCGGCAGGAACTCGAGGAAGAAGATCTGCCCGAGGTACCCGACGGGGTTGCGCTGCGTCATCAGGTAGACCGGGTGTGCGATGAGCGGCAGCGTCGACGCGAGCGGCTCTTCCTCCGGGATGCGGGACACGTCGTGTCCGAGCGTCTCCAGGTCGTCGAGCGCCATGCGCTCGTGCCCGATCTCGTCCATCGCGTGCCCGACGATGCGGCGCACTGCGGCCCGGCGCGGGCCCCGGAACCCCAGCGACATCGAGACCTGCAGTTGCGGGTTGTCCCGGGTGTAGAAGTAGATCTCCCGAAGGACGGACGCGTAGTGGTGCGGCGCGAACTCGTCCGAGCCCATGAAGCGCACCGGCGCGGAGGAGTTGAAACGGTCGTGAGCCTCGTCGAAGGTCGCGAGCAGGGCGTTGAAGGCGTCCATGGTGGAGTCGGAGTCGAGTCGGGGACTTCGGAGCGGCAGCTCGCGGGCCTCTCCCGCTGTGCCGCCCCTGACACGGGGTCCGCCAAGGCCCTCGGCCAACGAACTCGGAAACCTCGCCGGCGGCCGCAGGAGCCTCGGAAGTCGGGCGAGAGTGCGTCGCCCGGGCCTCGCTCCCGGAGCGCGCGCTCTATCCTCTGGGCGGATGCAGAGCCTCAGACTCGAAGCTGCGGGGCGCGCGACGGAGCTCGCCCGCGACGAACTCGCCGCTCTACCCGACGAGCACCAGGTCCCCGACGTCGGCGCCGTTGCGGCCGGGCGTCAGGGGCGGGCGGCGCGCCTCTGCGGCGTGCTCGGGCTCGTCGAAGTTCCGCCCGATGCGCGCTTCGTCCACGTCGAGTCAGCCGACGGGTCGTTCACCGCGAACATTCCGCTCGAGGACGCACGCGCCGGCGGGCTCGTGCTCTACGAGCTGGACGGGGAGCCGCTGCCGGAGCGCTTCGGCGGGCCGTTCCGGCTGCTCTTCCCGGACGGCGACGACTGCAGCGTAAGCGTCAAGTTCCTCGGGCGCATCGACGTCCTCGCCGAGCCCGGCTCGCACACCGCGCGCTGCGCGGATGACTGAGATCGGTCGGGTTCCCCGTCGGAGTCTGTCCGTGCTCCTCCGGTCCGCTGTCGCCGCGGCGGCGCTGGCGGCGTGCGGGTGCGTCGGCGCGCAGCCGCCGTTCCTCGTCGACGACGTCAAGGACGAGACGCTCTCGTTCCCCGTCGCGGCGTCGACGCCCCCCGTGCCCGAGCCACCCGTACCGGCCGAGCCGACGCGGGACTGGGTGAAGCTCACGTCGGGCGAGTGGCTGCGGGGAGCGCTCGTCCGGATCCGGTCGGACCGGCTCGAGTTCGACAGCGACAAGCTCGGGAGCGTGACGGTTGCGCTCTCCGACGTCGAGACGCTCTGCACCGTGGAGGAGCAGGCCGTCGTGACCGGCGACGACCGCGGGCTCAGGGGCCGCGTCGTGCTCCGCGGGGACGATCTCTGGATCGAGGGCGAGCGCACGGTTCAGCTCGAGCGCGACGCGCTCTTCGCCGCGCTCGCACTCCACGACGGACGCGCAGTGGACTGGTCGGGTGAAGTGACGGTCGGCGCCACGGCCCGCAGCGGCAACACCAGCCAGAACGACTTCAGCGGCTACGCGGAGCTCCTGCGCGAGTCCGCGCGCACGACGTGGCGCTCGACGTACAACGGCGTGGCGAGCCGCGCCGGCGGCGTCGAGACCGCGAACAACCACCGGCTGCGCTCGATCCGCGACGTCTTCCTCACGCGGCGCATGTTCGTCACGGCGCCGAGCGTCGACGCGTACCGAGATCGGCTGCAGAACATCGACGTGCGGCTCGTCGCAGGCGCGGCGGTCGGGTACCAGGTCGTCGACGACGGCAAGCATCGCTGGAAGGTCGGCGCCGGGCCCGCGTACCAGTTCACCCGCTTCCGCGCGCCGGCGGAGGGCGAGGACGGGTCCGAGGAAGCGCTCGCGGCGGCGCTGCGCTCCGAGTACGGCTGGGACCTGACCGACGACGTGACGCTGGGGCTCGACTACCTTCTCAACGTCGCCGTCGACGACGCGGACGACTACAACCACAACCTGGTCGCGCGCGTCAGCGTGGACCTCATCGGCGCGCTCACGCTCGACGTCGTGTTCGTCTGGGACCGGGTGAACCGGCCGAACGCGCGCGCTGACGGGACCGTGCCCGGGGCGGACGACTTCCGCACGACGGTCGGGCTCGGCTGGTCGTTCTGATGCCCGAGCGATCGTCTCGGGCGGAGCGCAGGTCGCGGCGGCTTGCTTCCGTGGTCCGCGGTCGCTCGACTGGAGGCATGCCCATCGTCCGCGCCGCCCTCCTGTGGACCGCCGCTGCCGGACTGGCTGCGTGCAGCTCGTCCGACGATTCTTCGCCCGAGGATCCGCCCGCGCCCAACTCGCGCTCGTTCTCGATGGGCTTCACGCCCTGGCCGCACGACGCGACGCTCGGCGCGGTGTCGTTCACCTACACCGAGATCCTCGCCCACGGGGACCGCGTCGCGCACCACCTCGACCTCGGCATCCCGTGGCAGGAGTCGCTCGAGGGCTCGCCGTACCCGGCGGCGGTCGAGGACGAGCTGAACGGCCGCGTCGCGAACACACCCTTCGGTTCGCGCGTCTACCTCGCGATCACCCCCCTGAACTCGGCCCGCGACGGACTGGCCGCGAACTGGGGCGCGAGCGGGGCGGAGCCGCTCCCCGCTCCCTGGGACACGAGGACGCTCGCCGACCAGGAGGTGATCGACTCGTTCACGAACTACGCACTCGACCTCGTGCAGCGCTTCCAGCCGGACTCGCTCAACTTCGCGATCGAGGTCTCCGAGCTCGCGCTCAACGACCCGGCCGCGTTCCAGGACTTTCTCGACCTGGAGGCGGCGTTCGTCGCGAGCCTGCGTACGCAGCACCCGAACCTGCCGCTCATGGTCTCGGTCGCGCTGAAGAGCCCCGGTTCCGCCGAGGCGCAGACGATCGCGGCCGCGATGCCCGCCGCCGTCGCGCCGACCGACTGGCTCGGCGTGTCCGTCTATCCGTACGCCTTCTTCTCTCACGCGGACCGCGGCGACCCCGCGAACCTGCCGTCCGACTGGCTCTCGCAGAGCGTCGGGCTGGCCGCGGGCAAGCCGATCGCGATCACCGAGACCGGCTGGATCGCGGAGGACCTCGTCGTGCCTGCGTTCTCCGTCAACGTGCCAGCGACCGACGCCGATCAGGACGCGTACGTGGCCGAGCTCCTGAGCGAGGCGAACGCGCTCGACGCGCGCATGGTCGTGTGGTTCACGATCGCGGATTTCGACGCGCTCTGGAACGGTGCGCTCGGCCAGGACCCTCTCGCGCACCTGTGGCGCGACACGGGGCTGTTCGACGGGGCTCAGGTTGCGCGCAGCGGGCTGGCGGCGTGGGACGCGGTGCTCGCCCTCCCGATCGACTGACGGGCCGGACGAGTGTCGGTCCGGTCGACGGATCGAATGGATCGTGCGGTCCAGCGCGGCTGCCCTACGCGACAGCGCGAGGTCCCGCGCCCCGCGTAGCAGCGGTTGCAGAGCTCGACGTCGGGCGCGCGCTCGTCGTCGGCGTCCGCAATGCGTTGGCCGCTCGACGCGCCGACGATCCGCGCGAAGCGGCGCTCGACGGCGTTGCCCCCGCAGCCTGTTGGGCTGCGGGGGCCGCTCGCCTCGGGGACCGGAATCCCTAGGACCGGAAGACCTGCGCTCCACCGACCCCCACGCGCCTCGAAGGGCGCTCGCGCTTCGGCCTCGGAGCGATGCGGCAGTTCCGCGCGGCGACGGCTCAGAAGATTCCGGGGACGACGAGCGGGAACGTCGGCGGGTTCTTCAGAGGAAGCGGATCACCGCCGAACCTGATCTGCCACGGCACCCAGCCCAACCGCTTGAAGTTGAAGTCCTCGTCGAAGAAGCCGGGGATGACCGGTGTCGGGATGTAAGGCGGACCCATGACGGGGGGACCGGCGGGGGGCGGTTCGGGGGCCGGCGGCTCCACTTCGACGGGTGGGCTCGCCGGCGTCCGGCCGGTCCGCGGAGTCACGGGTTCCAGCACGACCTCGGCCGGCTCCGCATCCGGTGTTGGCGCGGGAGCGGGCCGCGGGACGAGTTCGGCCGGCGGCCGCGGCGGTCCCCAGAACCAGTGCGAGAGCCGGGTCATCTTCTCATCGATCCAGTCTCCCACGTCCGACGTCAGGCCACTCGCGTCCGTCGCGCCCGTCGGGGTGTTGTTCACGAAGCCGTAGGTATTGATGCCGCCCTGTACACCGAGCGGGTCGCGCATCAGGAAGCGTCCGTGTCGCGGCGCGTAGTGACGGTGACCCATGTGGACGAGCCCTCCGGGGAACGGAGAGCCACCGTGCGAGCTGCGCACACCAAAACCGCCGGCGAAGCGGAAGTCGGACCCTAGATCGGTGACGAGCGCGTCTCCGAAGGCAGTGGACTCCTGAGCAACGTTGGCCGCGCCGGTGTGACGTGCGCGAACGGTTCCGAGCGGATCACACGTGTAGGTCTCCGTGGTCCCCGCTCCGAGGCGGCCGAGGCCGTCGATCTCGAAGTGCATGCGCGACGTGGTGCCTGTCGCGAGGTCGACCGTGTACGCGGCGCTCAGCGATCCGAAGCGCGTGGTCCACTCGGTCGCTCCGACTGGATCGAGCGTGTTCGGGTCGAGGCGTCGCCAAAGCCACTTGTCCATCCCGTACTGGCGGGTCTCGAGGATCTGGCGCCGGACGAGCTGCGTCGGCCCTGTGCCTGTGTCCTGCCAGAACTCGTCCCAGCTCAGCCACGGCTGACCGCTCGATCCGTAGCGGAATCCGGTTCCGGCGAAGAGCGAGCTGCCCTCCTGATTGCGCACGACGCGCGACACGTTCCCGAACCGATTGTCGTAGAAGTACCACTCGCGCTCGAGGAGTGTGCCCGCACCGTCGAGCCGCTCGACCCACATGAGGCGGTTGTTGGCGCTCTCGTAGACGACCGGATCGTCAAGGTCGTAGTGGTAGACGTTGATCTCGACGGCCACTCCGTCCTCGAGTCTCTCCAGGGTCCGACGGTTTCCTCCCGCGTCGTACGTGTACACGAGCTGCAGCGAGGTGCCGTCCGAGTACGTCAAGAGCTCAGAGGTCAGTCGCTTCTGAGAGTCGTAGTCGTACTGCTTCGTGACGCTGCCGGACGAGGTGTACTCGGTTGCGGTCTCCAAGAGACCGGCCGCGTCGTAGTCGTGGATCAGCGTCAGGAATCGGACCCCGTTGCGCGAGTAGATCACCACGTCTGGCTGCCCATCGGGCTCGTACGTGAACCAGCCCGTGACCCCGTCGCTCCTCGTCAGCGAGCTGATCCGGCCGTCGGCTCTGCGCGCGAGGTCCAGCGTCAGCGATTCACCGGAGGCTCCAGCGGCCACAAGTCCGATGACTCGACCAGCGTCATCGACGCGCGTCGTGACGACGTCGCCCTCTGGGCTCGTGATGACCATCCGTGGATCCGTCGAGCCGTCGTGGTAGGCGGTCTGGTACGAGCGCGTGATCTGGGTGCCCGGCGCCGCAGCGGACCCGAAGAGCGGCTCGTCCGTCGCCACCGTCGCGGAATCGACGCGGCCGTAGTGGTCACGAGTGGCGTCGACCTCGACGAGGGACGACTCTGCGCCGCCCGTACCAGCGAGCGGGCTTGCGACGGCAAGGTCGATGCTGTCGTGCAGGCCTCTCCAGTCCGTCGCGAGGGGGTCCAGCTCGAGCTGCTCCAGCTCCCCGTTGATGCCGGAAGGGAGCGGCGGGAGAGCCGGGAAGTGGCTCGGGACCGACTGCCCTCCGAGATCCTCGTAGACGGGGAGGAGTCCGAGGTCGTAGCGGAGTTCGACCCCGCCCGTGGAGCCGAGCGGACCTTCGGCGATCGAGCGGATGAAACCGGAGTTGCCGTACTCGAAGCGTGTCTCGACGCCGTTCGGATCGACGACAGACTTCAGCTTGCCCATCAGCGCGCCGTTCCCCGGGCCGTCGTTGAAGCCGTAGTAGGAGTAGTGCGTCGCAGCGCGGTTCCCGCTCGTATCTGCGGGCTCGTAGCGGAGCGTCGGGAGATCGGGGTTCTCGGGGTCCCCGTAGACGAACTCTTGCTGGAGTCCCGCGCGGGACGCCGTACGTACGTTTCCGCGCGCGTCGTACGAGAACGACGACGCGTTCCCCGAAGGAGGCGTCCGAAGATCCAGATTGCCCTCGGCGTCGTAGCGGAACTCGGTCCGTTGCCCCAGAGGGTCGGTGTCTGCCACGACGCGCATGTCGGCGTCGTACTGGCGTTTCCAAAGCTCTCCTCGTCCGTCGCGCCAGCGGATCAGTGCGTGCGGCGGGCTGTCGTCGTGGAAGAACCGCCACGTCTCGCCGCGCGTGCCGACGAGTTTGGTCAGGAACGAGTCTGGCTTGAGCGTGTAGCTGTACGACTCGACGTCACCCGCCGGATTCGTGATCGTCTCGATCCGTCCGGCCCAGACTCCACTCGTGTAGTAGTCGAATTGCCACGTGTGGTTGCTGGCGTCCGTGATGGAGGCGATGAGGCCCTGCGCGTCGTAGGCGAGAGAAGTCGATCCGACTCCGGACACGTCCACGCCGTCCAGGCGGCCCTGGGCGTCGTACGTGTAGTTCCACGTCATCGGACCATCGATGGTCATCGAGTCGAGCTTGCCGCCGACGAGCGCCACGCTGCAGGGGCGGCCACTCGCCTCGGTGAGCCCGACGGGCGTCGACCCGTTCCATTGAACGGTGCACTCGTTGCCCTGCGCCGAGGCGATCTTCGTGCAGCGGCCCTGGGTGTCCAGGTGCAGCTCTTGTCGGAGCCCGTCCGTCACGATCCACCCGCTGCCCGAGGGAACGAGTTCGAGCGAGGAGCCTACCTGTGGCTCCCAAGTCCCACCGGTCTCGCTGAAGTGGTGGCGGGCACCGTCCGCGCCTGTGAACACCGCGGTGTCCGGCGCCGGGAAGTCGACTCGGGTACCGAGCAGGCAGGACCAGCCGGAGCCGAGGCCGAGACCGCCGGTGAAGTCGCCCGGGAGGCCCACGGCGCCGGTGTTGAAGTAGAGCGGCAGGCCCGGGCTCGGCGCGATGCCCGAGAAGCGGTAGCCCGCGCCAGGAAGCATGAAGATCACGTTGCCGTTCGCGACGTTCACTTCGAACTGCGGATGCAGCGGCCGTGAGGCCTGCCAGGGCGGAGACAGCCCGGGTTCTTGGGTCGGCGTTGCAGAAGCGGCCGCCGTGGCACCCACTGCCAGCAGAGCGCCAGCGCACCAGGGTCGGCGAGACGAGCCGGAGGCTCTCCGTTGAGGTCGATTCATCGAAAGGTGAAGAGAGGTCTGAATGCGCACTGCGGGAAGCAGTGCTCGGCGCGGACCGGGAGGTCGACCGTGCGCTCGGTTCAGCGCTCGCAGCGGTCTCGACCCGGTTGCCCGCGCTGGCGATGCCGCGGCCGCAGTCTGCGAGCGCGGCCCGGTCTGAGCGCGGGATCAGAAGAGCCGTTCGCACCGGTTCCGGGGTCCGCGACCGGAACGCATCCGTGGCGAACGCGCGCGCTCGGAGAGAGGTGGATCGGATCTCTCGGGGCGCCACGGCTACGCCCAACTTTCGTGCGCTCGGGCTGATTGTTCGCCCGGGCCACGGCCTGGCCTCATCGACTGCGGGGGTGCTCGTCGGCGCCAGCGCGCGACGGGAGGGGACTGAGCCCGGTCTCCTTCACCTGCACCGAGGCGTTCGGGAACGGCGCGCTCGGCCAGGACCCGTTCGCGCATCTGTGGCGCGACACGGGGCTGTTCGACGGCGCGCAGATTGCGCGCAGCGAGCTGGCGACGTGGGACGCGGTGCTCGCTCTTCCGTGGGATGGTCTCAGCGCGGCGCCGTGCGGCACGCGCGGTAGCCGTAGGCGACAAGACGCGGTCCCTCGCCCCACGCCGCGTAGTAGCGGTAGCAGAGCTCGACGTCGGGCGCGCGGTCGTCGAGCGGACGGCTCGACTGCGAGTAGAAGCCGCCCCCGCGGTACCCGTAGCCGCCCGTGCCCGGACGCGCGTAGTCGTCGCCGCGCGGCCAGTCGGCGTTCCCCGCCTCGCCGGTGGCATCGCCGACGAAGCCGTCGCCGTGCGAGCCCTCGAAGGCACGTCCGGCCGGGTGTCCGACGGAGACGACCTTCTCCCAGACGCTTCCGGAGAGGTCGAGGATGCGCCAGTGGCTCGCGCCCAGGACGGGGCGGTCGTCGAGCGCGGCGAGGCGCTCATCGTCGGCGCCCGCTCGGCGCAGGTCGTCCGACGCGCCGACGATCCGCTCGAAGCGGCTCTTGTCGGCGCTGCCCCACGCGTGCTCGCCCGAGACGGCGGGCAGCGGGCCGCGTGCGGCCTTCGTGAACTCGAGTTCGGTCAGGGGCCGTAGGCCCGCCCAGTCGCTGAACGCGAGGCCGTCCTCCCACGAACACTGGTTGTGCGGCCGCCGCGGGCTCGTCGCGACGAACCGGCGCCCGGTCGTGACGATCGAACCCCGCCGCTGGTGGTAGCCCGGCTTCCCGAGCGGGGAGCGGAACGCCTGCGGCTGCTCGAGGATGTCGTTCAGGAACGCCGCGTACGTGCCCTGGTCGAGCTCGTACTTCATGCAGTAGAACGCGCCGAAGCCCTTCGGGAACGCGGCCGGGATCGGCCCCTTCGCGTCGCCCGTGTACTGCGGGTACGACGCGTCGGTCCGGTACCAGAGCGCGCCGTCCTCGGGCGCCACGGCGATCGGTCCCTCGGACTCGATGCGGAACGTCCCGGCGTGCGCGCCGTCCGGTCCGCTCCGGAAGAGCGCGCAGCCCTCGCTCACGAGCTTGGACCCAGCGTCCGGCTCGCCGACCTCGAACGCACCCTCGGGCACGTACACCATCTCGACCCCGTGGACGAGCCAGCGCTCGGGCACGACGCCCTCGGGCAGCGCACCGTCAGCGAGGCGCAGCGTCACGTCGAACGCGACGTCTCCGGCGTACGGCCCCGCGAGGCGTACGAAGCACCCCATGCCGTCCTCGCTCACGACGATCTCGGCCGGCGCCGCGTTCGACCCCTCCACCTGCGTCGCGACGTGTCCGTCGGGGGCGAGCAGCAGGCGCTGCGTCCACGTCCCGCTTCCCCAGCGAGCGAAGAGCCAGGCCGCGTCGTGGTTGCGGTCGTCGCGCCATGCGTTGGACCATGCGACCCGGCAGGTGACGCTCGCCACTTCGCCCGCGGGCGCCTCGGCGGGAGCCGTCGCGACCGCCGTCACTTCGAGGTCGGTCGGCAGCGGGGTGGGGGGAACGGGCGCGAGGAGCAGGAGGGGGAGGGGCATGGCGTCGTGCGCGTGGGAGAGAGGGAGTTCGGCCACGCTAACCGCGGGGAGTCGCATGCGGCAACGCGCCACATTTGATCGGTCCCGAGAGCCCGCTGGGCGGCTCCGGAGGAGCATTGGTGCACGATGGGCCCATGGCCTCCTTCGTCACACACCTGGAGAGCGCGATCGACGGGACGCGCCTCGAAGCCCGCACGCTGCAGACCCTTCACGAGGGACGACCCCTGTGGGTGCGCTACGACCTCGAAGCCGTCGGGCGCGCCGTCGACCGCGACGCGCTCGCAGCGCGCGCATCCGACCTCTGGCGCTACAGCGAGCTCCTTCCGCTCGAGGACGACGCGCACCGCGTCAGCCTCGGTGAGGGGATGACGCCGCTGCTCGAGACGCCCCGCCTCGGCGCGTCGCTCGGCCTCTCGCGGCTCCTGGTGAAGGACGAGGGGCAGCTCCCGACCGGGAGCTTCAAGAGCCGCGGGCAGGCCGTCGCGCTCTCGATGGCGAAGGAGCTCGGCGTCCGCGCCGTCGCGATCCCGACGGCGGGCAACGCGGGCGGCGCGATGGCCGCCTACGCCGCGCGCGCCGGTCTCGACGCGCACGTCTTCATGCCGCGGGACACGCCGCGCGTGAACCAGCTCGAGGCGGCGCTGTGCGGTGCGCGCGTGCACCTCGTCGACGGGCTGATCCACGACTGCGGGAAGCTCGTGCGCGAGGGCGCCGCGGAGTACGGGTGGTTCGACGTGTCGACGCTGAAGGAGCCGTACCGCATCGAGGGCAAGAAGACGATGGGGCTCGAGCTCGCGGAGCAGCTCGGGTGGCGGCTCCCCGACGTGATCGTCTATCCGACCGGCGGCGGCACCGGTCTCGTCGGGATGTGGAAGGCGTTCCAGGAGCTCATCGCGCTCGGCTGGCTGGAGTCCACGGACCTCCCGCGCATGGTCGCCGTCCAGTCGGACGGCTGCGCGCCGATCGCGCGAGCGTTCGAGGCGGGCGAGCGCTTCGCCGAGCTCTTCGAGGGCGCGGCGACGGTCGCGAGCGGCTTGCGCGTGCCGGTGGCCGTCGGCGACTTCATGATCCTCGACGCGGTGCGGGAGTCGGACGGACTTGCGCTGTCCGTGCCCGAGTCGGGCATCGGGGACTGGATGCGCCGGGCGGCGCGCACCGAGGGGATCACGGTCGGCCCCGAGGCGGCGTGCTGCGTGGGAGCGGCGGAGGAGCTCGTGCGGCGCGGCTGGCTCGGCGCCGACGAGGAGGTGGTGCTCTTCAACTGCGGGACCGCGCAGAAGTCGCCGGAGGCGATGGAGCTCGCTGCGGCCGCGGACGTGGGGGAATGAAGGCTCGCGCGCTGCGCGCATTCCGCGCGGCCTACAGCGCCACGCTCACGCGCTGCGCGAGTGCACGCCTAAGAGCTGCACGAGTGCACACTCAGGAGCTGCACGAGTGCACATTCAGGAGCTGCACGACAGCATCGAGCACCCCGGCCTGTGCCGGGCCCAGTCCGGGCGCTTCTCGGCGTGGCGCTCGCGGCCCGGCTGCTCGTCGTACGGCCGGCGCAGCGTCTCGAGGAGCTCGTTCACCTCACCGCCGTGGCCCTTCTCAGCGGCGTCGATGGCGACCTGCGCGAGGTAGTTCCGCAGCACGTACTTCGGGTTCGTGCGGTTCATGCGCTCGGCCCGCGCGGCGCGCTCGAGCCCGAGACCGTCCGCGCGAGCGAGGTACTTCGTGAGCCAGGCGGAGCGCGCGCCGCGCGCATCCTCGCTCGCCTCGCCGTAGTAGGCGTCGTCGAGCGCCGCACCCTCTGCGTCCTCGGTGCTGGCCAGCCGCCGGAAGAAGACCGTCATGTCGGTCTCCGTCGCCTGGAGCATCGTGAACAGCTCCTCTGCGAGCGGACCGTCGACGTCCGGTTCGAAGCGCTCCCAGCCGAGCTTATGCGCGAGCATCTCGCCCCACGCGTTCGCGTACAGCGTCGGGAACGCGTCGACGGCCGCCTGCAGACCCTCGGTCGCGCCGACCAGCGGCACGATCGCGCTCGCGAGGCGCGTCACGTTCCAGTGCGCGATCGCCGCCTGGTGACCGAAGCGGTACCGACGACCTTCCGCGTCCGTCGTGTTCGGCGTCCAGTCCGGGTCGTAGTCCTCGAGCCAGCCGTACGGGCCGTAGTCGATCGTCTCGCCGAGGATCGACATGTTGTCCGTGTTCATGACGCCGTGCACGAAACCGACGCGCGTCCAGTGCGCGACCATCGTCGCCGTGCGCCGGAGGATCTCCTCGAACCAGGCAAGGTAGACGCCCGAGGGGATCTCGGCGGGCGCGGGCGGCGCGTCGAGCTCCGGGTAGCTCCGGCGGATCACGTGGTCCGCGAGCTGCCGCACGAGGTCGACCTCGCCGCGCGAAGCGGGGAGCTCGAAGCTTCCGAAGCGCACGAAAGAACGCGCCACGCGGCAGACGACGGCGCCCGGCTCGAGCTTCTGGTTCCCGTCGTAGAACATGTCGCGCAGCACCTCCTCGCCCGTCGTGACGAGGCTGAGCGCGCGCGTCGTCGGCACGCCGAGGTGGTGCATCGCCTCGCTGCAGAGGAATTCGCGCACGCTCGAGCGCAGGACGGCCAGTCCGTCCGCCGTGCGCGAGTAAGGCGTCGGCCCCGCGCCCTTGAGCTGGAGCGTCCAGCCGAGCCCGTCCGCGCCGATCGCCTCGCCGAGGTTGATCGCGCGGCCGTCGCCGAGCTGGCCGGCCCAGTGGCCGAACTGGTGCCCGCCGTACGTCATCGCGAACGGCTTCATGCCGGGCACGAGGCCGTTGCCCGCGAAGACCTGGACGAAGTCGTCGGTACGAAGCTCGCCCGCGTCGAGGCCGAGCAGCGCCGCGCATTCGGGCGACGCGGCCACGAGCTTCGGCCCGCGGACGCGCGTGGGCTCGACCGAGCTGAACGCCGCCCCGCGGACCTCGCGCCGCGCGCTTCCGGTCTCCGAATCCTCGGGCAGATCCACGCGGAACGTGTTCCGCCACTCGAGGTCGAACAGTCCCACCATCGCCCGATTCAGCTCGACTGCAGCGTTCCGGCGACGAGGTCGCGGAAGCGCGCGAACAGATGCGAGGAGTCCCCGGGGCCCGGCGCGGCCTCGGGGTGGTACTGGACGCTGAATACCGGCCGCTCCCTGTGGCGCATCCCGGCGAGCGACATGTCGTTCAGGTTCCAGTGCGTCGGCACGAGCGTGTCGGGGAGGCACGTTTCGTCCACGACGTAGCTGTGGTTCTGCGACGTGATCTCGATCCGGCCCGTCGTCTCGTCCCGCACCGGGTGGTTCGCGCCGTGGTGTCCGAACGCCATCTTCTTCGTCTTCGCGCCGAGTGCAAGCGAGAGGATCTGGTGCCCGAGGCAGATGCCGAACACGGGCTTCTTCTCGACGAGCTCGCGCGCGGCCTCGACCGCGTACGTGCACGCCGCAGGGTCGCCCGGACCGTTCGAGAGGAAGACGCCGTCGGGGTTCATCGCGAGCACTTCGCCGGCCGGCGTCGTCGCGGGTACGACCGTCACGTCGAAGCCGAAGTGCACGAGGCTGCGGAGGATGTTGCGCTTGGCGCCGAAGTCGTATGCGACGCAGGAGAGCCGCTCGCCTTCCCACGCGCGGACGAGCTCGGGGTACGAGGCGTCGTACTGCTCGGACCAGCTGAACGGTTCCGCGCAGGTCACGGTCGACGCCAGGTCGCGGCCGTCCGTCGACGTCGCTGCTCGGGCCTTCGCGACGAGGGATTCCGGGTCGGAGTCCGTCGTCGAGAGCACGAAGCGCAGCGAGCCCTGCTCGCGGATCGCCTTGGTGAGCATGCGTGTGTCGAGGCCGTCGATCGCAACGACGCCGAGCCGCGCGAGCCACTGGTCGAGTCGCTCCGAGGCTCGGTGGTTCGACGCAATCTCACTGAGCTCCTTGATGACGAACGCCTCCGCCCACGGCCGCGAGGACTCCATGTCCTCCTGCGCGACCCCGTAGTTCCCGATGAGCGGGTAGGTCATCACGACGCCCTGCCCCGCGTAGGAGGGATCGGTGAGGATCTCCTGGTAGCCGCTCATCGCGGTGTTGAAGACGAGATCGCCGCTGGCCTCACCGGGCGCACCGATCGAGCGTCCCTCGGTGACCAGGCCGTTCTCTAGCGCGAGCCACGCGCGTCCACGATCGCTCATCGTTCCTCCTCCTCCTGGTTGCGCGCGGCGGCGACCGCCACGCGATTGATCTGCGCGGCCGCGTAGGCGCCGCCGAAGCCGTTGTCGATGTTGACCACCGTGACGCCCGAGGCGCACGAGTTGAGCATGCCGAGCAGCGCGGCGAGCCCGCCGAACGCCGCGCCGTAGCCGACCGAGGTCGGGACCGCGATCACGGGCTTGTCGACGAGTCCGCCGACGACGCTGGGCAGCGCGCCCTCCATCCCCGCGACGACGACGATCGCGTTCGCATCGCGGATGCGAGGGGCGGCCTCGAGGATCCGGTGCAGGCCGGCGACACCGACGTCGTTGATCTCGTCGACCTCGGCGCCGAGGAAGCGCGCGGTGTGCGCGGCCTCGAGCGCGACGGCGCGGTCGCTCGTGCCCGCGCACACGACGGCGACGAGCCCGGCGGCGTCCGGGTTCGGCCCGAGCCGCGCGCAGCGCGCACGCGCGTCGTGGCTGAGCGCGTCGCCGAACGCCTCGACGAGTGCGGCGGCGCCCTCGTCGGTGACGCGCGTCGCGAGCACGCGCCCGTGCTCGGCGTGGAGCGCGCGCACGATGTCGACGAGCTCGTTCGGCGCCTTGCCCGCTCCGTAGACGATCTCGGGCGTGCCGCAGCGGACGGCGCGTCCGCGATCGAGGGTCGAATGACCCAGATCGATCGTCCCGGACCCGCCGGGAACGGCCGCCCGGAGGAGGTCTTGAAGTGGATCCTGCGACACGCTGGGGAAGGATCTTAGCCCCTCGGCGGGACCCTCGTGCGGCAGGTTCGCGCGCTTCCGGCCCGTCCGCGGCGGTGATCGCGCCGGCCGATCAGCGGGGCGCTGCGTCCAGGTCGAGCGCGGCGGTTCGTCCCGCCCGCAGGCGCTCCCAGCCGAGGCCCGCGATCATCGCGGCGTTGTCCGTGCAGTAGGCCGGCGAAGGGAAGTACGAGCGGACGCCGAGCGCGGCGGCGCGCTCGCCCATGACCTCGCGGAGGCGCCGGTTGCACGCGACCCCGCCGGCCACGAGCACCTGGTCGTGACCCGCGCGCTCGGCGGCGCGGAGGGTCTGCGTGACGAGGGCGTCGACCACGGCCTCCTCGAAGCTCGCGGCAACGTCCGCGCGGTCCTCGATGTCCTCCGGCGCAGGGGTCGGCCGGAGCGCGTCGCCGCCCCGCAGGTGGTACAGCACTGCGGTCTTGAGGCCGCTGAAGGAGAAGCCGATCGGCCGCTGGCCGTCGGGGCCGGGCTTGGGCGAGTAGCGCGGGAAGCGGACGGCGTCGCGCCTGCCGTCCAGCGCGGCGCGCGCGATGGACGGGCCGCCCGGATAGTCGAGGCCGAGCATCCACGCGACCTTGTCGAACGCCTCGCCCGCGGCGTCGTCCAGCGTCGTGGCGACGAGCTCCATCTCGAGCGGGCTCGCGCACTCGTAGAGCGCGGTGTGTCCGCCCGACACGACCAGCGCGAGGCACGGGAAACGGACCTCGTCCGCGGCCTCCATCGTGGCGGCGTAGACGTGCGCTTCGATGTGGTGGACGTCGACGAGAGGCAGCCCGCGGGACCACGCGATCGCCTTGGCGGCCGAGAGGCCGACGAGCAGGGAGCCGATCAGACCCGGTCGCGCGGTGACCGCGATCGCGTCGACATCGTCGAGGGTGACGCCCGCCTCCTCCAGCGCCTCGTCGATCGCGGGCCGGATGTCGTCGAGGTGCGCGCGACCGGCGAGCTCGGGCACGACGCCGCCGAAGGTCGCGTGCATCGCGGCCTGTGACTTCACGACGCTCGAGAGGATCTCGCGTCCGCCGCGCACGACCGCCGCTGCGGTCTCGTCGCACGACGATTCGATGCCGAGGACGAGCGCGTCGCTCACGGCCGCTTCGACGTGATCCTCGCCGGGATCGGAGCGGCGCCCGAAAGCAGCGCGAGCGCCGCGTCGAGCTGCGGATCGTCGGGGGGCGCGGGCAGGATCTCGGCCTCGCTCTCCGCGTCCCACGCTTCGAGCTGATCGAGCAGCTCGGCCGGTGGGTCGAAGCGGCCGAGCCAGACGTGCAGCGCGAACGTCGTCTCGCGGGGGACGTCGACAACGAGGTCGGGGAGGATCCCGAAGTCGCGCGACGGGTCGACCGTGCGGTCGAAGTTACGACCGCTCGGCGTGTAGAAGTAGCCGCTGGTGACCTTCGCGCGAGAACCGAAGCGCGGGAACGAACGCGTCGACTGGATCAGTCCCTTGCCGTAGGTCGGCTCGCCGACGACGACGCCCTGTCGGTGGTCCTGCAGCGCGCTGGCGACCACCTCGCTCGCGCTCGCGCTGCTGCGGTCGACGAGCACGACGACGTCGAGCGACTCGAAGAGCGGCTCGACCACGTCGGCGCGCTGAACCTGGCGCGCGATGCGTCCTTCGCTGGACACGACCACGCCTTCGTCGACGAAGCGACCGACGACGTGCACGGCCGCGTCGAGGACGCCGCCGAGGTTCCCCCGCAGATCGAGCACGATCGCGCGCGCGCCGCGCTGCACGAGTTCGGCGACGGTCGCGTCGAACTCGTCCGGGGTGTTGTTCGTGAACGACGTGATCGCGAGGTAGCCGACGGCTGGCGCGTCCGCGAACACGTGCGCGTGGCGCACGCTCGGTTCGACGAGCACGCGCGGCTGGACGTCGAGCAGGCGTTCCGCGCCGTCGAGCCCCTCGACCCGCATGCGGAGCACGGCGCGTCCCCGCGGCGCGAGCTCCGCGCGGATCTCGTCCGCGGTGAGCCCGGAGAGGGCCACGTCGTCGATCGCGAGGATGCGGTCGCCGACGCGCACGCCCGCGTCCCACGCGGGCGAGTCCTTGACCGGGAATAGGATGCGCGGCTCGTCCGTCGTCGCGCGGAACACGATGCCCGTGCCGCGGAAGTCGCCCTCGACGCGGCGGCGGTGCCCTTCGGAGCGCGAGCGATCGAAGTAGTTCGAGTGCGCGTCGAGGCTCTGCAGCATGCCCGAGAGCGCGCGCGTCGTGAGCTCCTCGTCGTCGAGCTCCTCGACGTAATACCGCGACGCGAAATCGCGCACGACGCTGAACTCGGACGCCGATTCGTCCTGCGGCTCGGGCACGAGCTGGAACGCGATCAGGAGGATCAGCATGCCCGCCGTGAGGCCGAGCGCGAACACGGCGAGCGCGACGAAGCCGTCGATCTCGCCGGTTCCGCCGCGCTCGCCCGCGTCCGCTCGATCGTCGTCCGTCACGTGGCGCTGCTCGCAGCGACCATCGCCACGGCATCGGCGTCCGCGACCCCGAGCTCGACGAGCGCCTTCCGCGCGTCGTCGTCGCCCGGCGCCACGCCGTGCCAGCCGGGCTGGTTCTCCATGAACGAGACGCCCTTGCCGATCGTCGTGTGGCAGATCAGAGCGCTCGGGCGCGAGGTTTCGTCGCGCGCCTCGCAGAGCGCGGCGTCGATCGCTTCCACGTCGTGTCCATCCACGTCGACGGCGTGCCAGCCGAACGCCTCGTACTTCGCTCGCAGGTCGCGGACGTCCATCACGTCGCGCATGTAGCCGTCGATCTGCACGTTGTTGAAGTCGACGAGCACGGTGAGGTTGGTCGCGCCGTGGTGCGCCGCGGCGGTTGCGGCCTCCCAGATCTGGCCCTCCTGGCTCTCGCCGTCGCTCGACGCGCTGTACACGCGCGTGTCCCAGCCGTTGAGCTTCGCCGCCAGCGCCATCCCGACCGCGACGGACACGCTGTTGCCGAGGCTGCCCGTCGAGAAGTCGATGCCGAGGTCGAGGTTGCGATGGGGGTGTCCCTGCAGCGGCGAGCCGAACTTCCGGAAGCGCAGGAGTTCGTCCTCGGGCACGAGTCCCTTCTGCGCGAGCAGCGAGTAGTAGCCCGCGCACGTGTGCCCGTTGCCGAGCACGAAGCGGTCCCGGTCGGGCGCGCCCTTGTTCGACGCGTCGAGGCGCAGGTGCTGAAGGAACAGCGTCGCCATGAAGTCGGCCATGCCGAGCGGCCCGCCCGGGTGTCCGCACGTGGCGGCGTGCACCATGCGCACGGTGTCGCGGCGCACGCGGAGCGCGGCTGCCTCGATCGTCGCCTTCTGTTCGGGGGTGAGGGCCATGTCAGCGTGCCTCCGCGGCGACCGCGCCGCTCTTGCGTTCGAGAAGCGCCTTGGCGCGCGCGGCGATCCCGTCGCCGTCGAGTCCATAGTGGGCGAGCAGCTCGCCGCCGGTTCCGCTCTGTCCGAACTCGTCGTGCATGCCGCACATCTCGACGGGCGCGGGGTGGGTGCGGGCGACGGCCTGCGCGACCGCGTCGCCGAGCCCGCCGTTCACCTGGTGCTCTTCCGCGGTGAGGATCGCCCCGCACTCGCGCGCGGCCCGTGCGATCGCGTCCTCGTCGAGCGGCTTGATCGTCGCCATGTCGAGCACGCGCGCCTGGATCCCGTCGGCGGCGAGCGTCTCGGCGGCCTCGAGGGCGGCGGCGACGGTCACGCCGCACGCGACGATCGCGAGGTCCGCCCCTTCGCGCAGCAGCGCGGCCTTGCCGAGCTGGAAGCGGTAGTCGTCGGAGAAGACGACCGGCGTCGACGCGCGCGACAGGCGGACGTAGACCGGCCCGTCGAGCTCCGCAGCCGCGAGCACGCACTGCCGCGCTTCGACGGCGTCGGCGGGGACGAGCACGGTCATGTGCGGGAGGACGCGCATGAGCGTGATGTCCTCGAGCATCTGGTGCGACTTGCCGTCCTCACCGACGGTGAGTCCCGCGTGCGTCGCGCAGACCTTCACGTTGAGTTCGGGGACGCAGACGCTCTGGCGGATCTGCTCGAACGCCTTGCCGGTCGCGAACATCGCGAACGAGCTGGCGAACGCCACCTTGCCCTGGGCGGCCATGCCGGCCGCGATGCCGATCATGTTCGCCTCGGCGACTCCGATGTTGAAGAAGCGGTCGGGGTGAGCCTTGCCGAAGGCCTTCGTCTTGGTGGAGCCCGAGAGGTCCGCGTCGAGGACGACGATGTCGTCCCGGGAGGCGCCCAGCTCGAGCAGCGCCTCGCCGTACGCGTTGCGCGTGGCGACCTTCTGGGCGTCGGTGGTCCCGCGCAGCGGGGCCAGATCGGGGGGGGTGGACATGGTTCACCCATCCTCACGCGCCCGGCGCCACGAGGCAATCGCGGTGCGGCGGCGGATTTGTTCCTGCGTGCCGTGGACACGGCGTCGACGCACACGCGGTCGGCCTGCCGATCGGAGCTCGGCACCGGAGCGTGGCACCTCGGCGCGGCCCAGGGAGTGCGGGCAGCCGTCCCGGAGCCGACGAAATGCGCGGGTCGACGTTGACGGAAGGGGGCGGCGGGCAGAGAATCTCGCGCCCGCGGCCGGGTAGCTCAGTTGGTAGAGCACTTGATTGAAAATCAAGGGGTCACCGGTTCAAGTCCGGTCCCGGCCACCACCCCTGGATGAAGCGCCCGAAGCGGGCACCCGGGGGGGTGGGACTGGGGCTCTGTCCCGGGGCGCCGCGCGGGCCCAGAGACGCCCCGGCCCGTGTCTCCTAGGGCACGTATCTTTGAGCAGCGGCTCTCGAGGCCCGGGTCTGCGGGCTATGGAGTCGGCTCCGGCTCGTGCGAGCGGCGGCCCGGTGCCGCGTGCTCCCCTTCGAGTCCCCACGCGCATGTCCACCGAGCCTCAACCCGCCCGCCCCGGTACTCCCCTGGCCCCCCAGGGGCGCGCCCCCGTCCGGATCGGCCGTCGCGACCCCTCGAAGCTCGTCTTCACCTGGGCGGACGGAACGGTCTCCGAGGCCACGGCCCAGGCGCTCCGTCGCGCGTGTCCCTGCGCCCACTGCGTCGACGAGCATTCGGGGCGGCCGATCCTCGACCCGGGGACCGTCCCGGAGAGCATCGAGCACCGAGAGGTCTCCCTGGTCGGCAACTACGCCCTGTCGATCCATTTCTCCGACGGGCACCGCACCGGCATCTATACGTGGCCGGCGCTCCGCCGCATCAGCGGTGCGTGAGCCGCTGGTCGTCGACGGCCGGGTGACGGTCCCGGCGGCCGAGCTCGAAGTGCGCACCATGCGCGCCTCCGGGCCGGGGGGGCAGCACGTCAACAAGGTCGAGACGGCGGTGGAGCTGCGATACGAAGTCGCAACGAGCGTTGCGCTGACCGAGCAGGACCGCCGCAGGATCGTCGCTCAATTAGGAAGTCGCATGTCGGAGAGCGGACGCGTGCTCTCGGTGCGCGCCTCCAGCCACCGCTCCCAGCGCCGCAACCTCGAAGAGGCACGGGAGCGCCTTCGTGGGCTGCTCGCGGAGGCCCTGCGCCCGCGGAAGACGCGGCGGGCGACGCGGCCCACGCTCGGGTCGAAGCGGCGGCGTCTGGCGGCGAAGAAACGCCGCAGCGACGTGAAGAAGCAGCGCGGCAAGCGCGACTTCGACGGCTGAACCGGGCGCAAGGACCGCCCGTAGCTGCATCCCGGGGGCCCGGAGGTCGCGAATCCCCGCGCCCCCAGCGCAGCAGGGTTCTCCGGATCTCCGCTGCTGTCGTGGACTTCCGACTCCCCGTTGTGGGAGGGTTCCCAGATGCCCCTTGAGCAATTTGCTGGGTTTTCGGAGCAGGGCGCGTGAGCCCTCACCGATGACCCCGGTGCTCGAAAGAAGCAAACAGGAGCGCAGGAGTCGACGGCTGGACGATGGCCGAGATCGCCCCCCGCGCTCTCCCACACCCAAATTCCTCAAGCATTCCAGCAGTCCCCCCTACGCCGAGACTTCGGCGCAACCCCATGAAGAAGCTCGTCTTCAGCGCCGCGGCCCTGACCGCGGCCAGCGCCGCCTTCGCGAACGAGAGCGACTGGGCGCAACTCGACCAGGACATCCAGGCCCTTTCGGCCAGCCTCCAGGGTCTCGAGGGCACCGGCATGACGATCGGTGGCCGGATCCGCGCCGGCTACGAGAACTCGGGCGACATCACTGGGTCCTTCAACACCGCCCCGGGCCCCGACGCGATCCTCGGCACGCCTGACGACGTCATCACGCCCGGCAACGACCTCGGCGGCTTCGCGCTTTACAACGCCCGCCTCTTCGCTGCGGGCACCACGGGCCAGGACATCGGCTACCGCATCGAGATCGACTTCGCGCAGGCCGGCCTCCTCGACGCCTACCTCGACATTCCGGTCGGCAACGAGATCACGGTCCGCACGGGTCGCTTCCGCGGCCACGTGCTCCGCGAGTCGCTCATCGACTCGGGCGACCTGCTCTTCTTCGACCGCTCCGCGACCGCGGCGCTGTTCTCCGCGCGCCGCACCGGTATCGCTGCCGTCGGCAACTTCGAGGCGTTCGAGTGGGCCGTCACGGTCCAGAACGGCGGCGACGGCGTCGGTGACGACCTCTTCTACGCCGTTCGCGCCGGGATCGACATCCTCGGCGAGGGCACCGACCTCGTGGAGGGCGCGTACGGCGCCTCCGAGGAGATGGAGGCCAGCGCCGGCGTCGCGTACTTCAACGACGACGCGACCGAGGACGCCGACGGCTTCGCGGTCGAGGGCAGCCTCGCGACGAACCAGTTCAGCGCCAACGCGACGATCGTCAGCCTGGGCGACGCGGCCATCGGTTCGCAGCTCGAGAACAACGAGCGCATGATCGTTCCGATGCCGATCGCCGGCGACAGCACGATCTTCTCGGTCGGCGGTTCGTTCATGCTCACCGAGGCGAGCTCGGAGTACGGCGCCTGGGAGCTTGCCGCTCGCTACCAGGACTTCGACGATCCGGGCGACTCGACGCTCATCGACGTCGGCGCGAACTACTACGCGCACGGTCACGACATGAAGTACATCATCAACGTGACCTCGGGCAGCTCCGACGGCGGTGGCCTCGACGGCACGCTCGTCCGGGTCGGCGTCCAGTCGCGCTTCTGATCGCGGACGCTGACACGCAGGGCTGAGTCTTCGGGTTCAGCGCTCACGCGCAGGCGCGAGTCTGGCGACCTTCGGGTCGTCGGGCTCGCGTCTGTGTCGTTGAGGGTCGACGGGGTGGGCGCGGGGCGATCGGGCGATTGGGCGTGTGACGATTGGGGCTCGTGACGATTGGGGCCCGTGACGATCGGGCCTTGTGTCGCCGGGCGGCGGGACGCTCGGGTGAATCGGCGAGCGCGGTGGGACCTGGGGGCGGCGTGAGGTCGGCTGTCGGTGGGACTGCTTTCCTTTCTGGCCCAACCGCTGACGCGGTTGGAGCGACTGGCCCAACCGCTGACGTCGTTGAGCCGCGGGCCGCGCTAGGGCCGCGGCCCTTCGCAGAAGTTCACGAACTCGGCGCCGCAGTTCGGGCAGTGGTCGATGCGCTCGCCCGACGCCCAGAGGAACCAGATCGGATACGCCGTGATCAGCGCGGACAGACCGAACGTCCAGTAGGCCAACCCGAGTCCGACGATCGCGAGGAGGACGATCGGCGCCCAGTTCACCTCGGCGCGGCGGACCAGTCCCGCGTGACCGCAGTTGAGGCAGCCCTCCAGCGTGCCGTCGTCCCGCCGCTTGTCGATGTGGGCGATCTCGACGACGGCGTCGGTCCCTTCGATGCGGTAGTACTTCCGCAGCGCGAACGGTCCGTCGATCGGCCACTTGGCCAGTTCGCCCGGGCGCGTCGGGTCCGGCAGACGCAGCTCGCTCCAGCGGATCACACGCTCGTTGATGGCGCGGGGTGCTTGGGTCGTGGCAGCCATGGGTGCGGAAGTCTACCCGCCGCCCCGGGCACGGGTCGCCGACGGCCTCCGCCGGGACCCGAGTGGGGGCTCCGCCCCCGCGCCCACCTTGACGCACCGCCCGGTCCTGGCCCGTGCGCCCCGACCTCCGCGCCGGGGCCCCGGTACACTCCCGCGCCATGAGCGATTCTCTCCGCGTCTTCGTCACCGGCGGCACCAAGGGCATCGGACACGCCGTCGCGCTCCGCTTCGCCCGAGCGGGCGCCCGTGTCGCCATCGCCGCCCGGACCTCCGCCGACCTCGACAGCGTCGTGTCCGAGATCGAGGCGGCCGGGGGGCAGGGCGAGGCGTGCCAGGCGAACCTGCGCGACCACGGGTCGCTCGAGGCCGCCGTCTTCCGGGCGGTCGACTTCTTCGACGGTTCGATCGACGTGCTGGTCAACTGCGCCGGGCTCGTGGAGTTCGGGACGTTCGAGGAGTCGGACCTCGACACCTGGGAGCGTTTCCTGTCCGTCAACCTCACGGGGCCGTTCCACGTCCTCGGAGAAGCGCTACCGGCACTCCGCGAGTCCAGCCGCGCTCACGTGTTCAACATCGGGGCAGCGCTCGCGGAGGACCCGCCCGTCGGCTCGATCCTCATGGCCGCGACCAAGGCGGGGATCGACGCGTTCGGTCGCGCGCTGGGTGCGGAGCTCGAGTCCGAGTCGATCCGCGTCACGACGGTCTTGCCGCGTCTCACCGACACGCCGGGACTCGCTCCGTGGAAGGAACGCTTCGCCGGCGCGGACCTGCTCTCGCCCGACGCCGTCGCCGACGCGATCTGGGACGCGTACCACTCCGAGAGCGTGACGCCCAAGCTCCACGTCTGAAGCGCGCGCGGTCTGCGGCGCGCAGGCGCATAGAGCCTGCGACGACGCGTTCGTTCCCAGGATCGAACGTCCGCGTCGCGCGCCGAGACGTTCGCCGTCGCGGAATCGTTCGACCCGGGACTTTCCCGCGCTGCGAGGGGCGCGCGGAGTGGCGCCCGGCCGATGAAGGTGGGGACGGACGGTGAGCACCGTCGTTCGATTTCCGAATGAGGACTTCGGAATCGCGGCGATCTCGGCTCATGAGGGTGTCCGTCCAGCAGGAGGTCCCGCATGAACCACGCCTACGACCGCGACCGCGCAGCCCAATTGGTCCCGCTCCTCGAGTCGATCTTCGCCGAGGTTGCGGATCGTCGCCGCTCCATCCGTCAACTCGAGCGCGAGCTCGCCAATTCGAAGCGCGAGAACGCGCCCACGACCGGCGATCTGACCGCGCGCCTCGCGAACCATCGTCGCGAGCTTCGACTCACCCGCGCCGAGTTCGAACGGCTCGGCTGCGTCGTCGACGAGCACAACCCGAACCGCGTGATCATTCCGGGCGAATCCGGAGCGCACGAGTCGGGCTTCCACTGGCAGGCGGGCGACTCCATCGTCCACGACAACGCACCGGCGGACACCACAGCTCTCTGACGGGGCCCGGCCCCGGAAGGAACCAGCGCGCCCGCGCCAGACCCCGCGTCTGGCGCGGGCGCGCTCGTTCCGGTTCGATCGCCGCGCGTGCCCGGCCGTCGTTCAGCGGCGTCGGCGCCGCGCCTCTTCGCGCGCGCGCTGCCGGGCGCGCACGCGCACGACCTCTTCGGCGATGTCGGCGGGCACGGCGCGCTTCGAGTCGCGGAGCAGCGCGCGGTAGCAAAGAGTGAACTCGTCGCGGCTCAGATGTCCGTCGCGGTCCCGGTCGTGCACGACGAAGCAGGACGCGGGCAGCCCTGCCTTGGCGCCCTCTGCGGCCGACACGAAGCCGTTGGCGTCGGCGTCCATGCGGTCGAACGTGCGTCGGAGGACCGCGAGCGACGTCGGGGCGGAGGGGGCGTCGTCTGCGCGGGCGGAGGGTGCAAACGCAGCGAGCGCGAGCAGCGCGGGCGTGACCCACGGGGGGGCCGTCGCGCGTGGGGTGGGTCTCGTGCTCGGTTCGTCGGGTCGCATCGGGCCGCGCGACCGGTGCGGCCGCGCCCGGGTCCTTGGTGCGAATCGCGTGCCGCGCGAGCACGGCCCCTCCCGGACCGGCGCCGGGCCCTAGGTGTCCTCTTCGGTGGACGTGGACAGACGCGCACGCGCCGCCTCGACGTCCTTGGAGATCGCGAGGCGCAGGGCGTCCAGATCCGGGAACTTGCGCTCGTCGCGCAGGCGTGCGACGAACTCGAGCTCGACGCGCTGGCCGTACAGGTCGCCCTCGAAGTCGAGCAGGTGCACTTCGACGATCGGCTGGCCCGCTTCGCCGTCGACGGTGGGGCGGCGCCCGATGTTCGCGACCGCGTCGTGCGATCCGATCCGCTCGCGTGGATCTGGGGCGCCGCTCTCCGCCGGCGCGGGGACGATGTGCGCGCGGCACGCGTAGACGCCCTCGGGCGGCCTGAGCTCGTGGAAGAGATCCAGGTTCGCCGTCGGGAAGCCGAGCCGCCGTCCGAGCGCAGCGCCGTGCACGACCTCGCCGTAGGTGGTGACCGGCCGGCCGAGCATCGCGCGCGCGGCCGCGAGGTCGCCGAGCTCGATCGCTTCTCGAATAGCCGTGCTCGACACCGCGCGGTGGCCGACGACCACCTTCTCCGCGATCTCGACCGCGTGGCCGCGCGCGCGCAGCGAATCGGGTCCGCCCGCGCGCCCGCGGCCGAACTTGCTGTCGAAGCCGAGCACGAAAGCGCGCGTCCCGAGTCCGCTCTCGAGCACGGTCTCGGTGAACGTGTCCGCGCTCATGTTGCGCAGGTCCTCGTCGAACTTGAGCACGCACACGTGCTGGATCCCGGCGCGCGCGAACAGGGCGAGTCGATGCTCGATCGTCGTGAGCGTGCGCGGCGCGCGCCCGAGCAGCACGCGCTTGGGGTGCTCGGCGAAGGTGACGACCGTCGCCTCGGCGCCAAGGTCGTGCGCGCGCGCGACGTTGGCGGACAGGATCGACTGGTGCCCGAGGTGGACCCCGTCGAACACGCCGACGCTCGTGACGGCACCGCGCCGGCCGTCCACGTCGGCGGGCCGGAGCGCGCCCGTGCTGCGCGATACGCGGAGCTGCCTGTGCGGCACGGCGCGCGCTACTCGCTTTCCTCGGCCAGCGCGGCGAGGTGGCGACGGTACGCGTCCTTGAGCTCCTCGACCGCGCCGCGGTTGCGCTGCTTGTCGCTCGGCGTCATCCGGTCGACGAGCAGCACGCCTTGGAGGTGGTCGTACTCGTGCTGGACGATGCGCGCGCGGAAGCCCTCGAACTCTTCCACGCGCTCGTTCCCCTGCAGGTCGTGGAAGCGCACGGTGCAGCGCTCGGGGCGCGAGACCTCGGCGTACACGCCGGGCAGCGAGAGGCAGCCTTCCTCGTGTCGGGTCTTCTTGCCGGCGAAGGACTCGATCGTCGGGTTGATGAGCGCGAGCGAGAGCTCGGGCTTGTCCGAGTCGCCCTCGTCGTTGAGCACGAAGACCCGCTGGGACAGACCGACCTGCGGCGCAGCGAGGCCGACGCCGCGGCTCTCGAACATCGCCGCGAACATGCGCTGGACGGTCTCTTCGAGCGCGCCGTCGAAGGCCTCGACGTCCTGGGTCTCCTTGCGGAGCACGGGGTCGGGGAAGAGAACGACGTCGAACGGCTCGGTTCCAGAAGCCTGGGGGCCAGAAGCCTGGGTTTCAGAAGCCTGGGGGCCGGGAGCGTCGGAGCGGGGCGTATCGGAGCTGGCCATGGGGATCTCGTGCCGGCGTTGCCTGGGCCGGAGCGGACGGACGGTCCGCAACCGGCCGGGCCGGGCCCCATAGAATAGGACGGCCGCACGAAGCGGCCCATCGCACGTTGGACTACTCCAAGCACATCGCCAAGGCCGAAGAGGCCGCCCGGCGCAGGAACCACGACTTCGCCGTCCAGCTCTACCAGCAGATCCTCGACATCGACCCCGACGTGGGCGAGGCGCGGGCGGGGCTCCGGCGGGCGCTCAAGGCCCGCTCCGAGACCAAACGCTCGGGGGGCAAGCTGCTGAAGCTCGTCAAGGGCGCCGGGCCGCTCACGGCGGCGCGGGGCCTCGCGAAGGCGGGCAAGCACGACGCGGCGGCGAAGGCCGTCGAGTCCTACCTCGAGGCGGCGCCGCTCGACGTCGAGGCGAACATGCTGCTCGGGACCTCGCTGGAGGCCGCCGGGCACTTCCGGTCCGCTCTGGCGGTCTTCGAGTTCATCGCCGAGATCGACCCCCGGAACGCCCAGGGCCTGAAGCGCGCAGGCGCCATGATGTCGCGGACCGGCGACGCGCAGAAGGCGCTCGACTACTTCGAGCGGGCGCTCGAGGCCGACCCCCGGGACCGCGACGCGCTGAAGGCCCGCAAGGACCTCGCCGCCCAGGCGGCGCTCACCGCCGCGCGCTACGACGAGGTGTCCCACAGCCGCGAGCAGCTCGTCGACGCGGGCGAGACCCGGCGCCTGGAGCAGACCCAGCGGCGTCAGCGCACGTCGGAGGAGTGGGAGGCCGAGCGGGACCGGCTCGAGACCCTGTTCGCCGAGGACTCCACCAACGTCGAGCTCATGGTGGAGCTCGCGGGGGTCCACGAGCGGCTGAAGGACCCCGAGGCCGCCGTCGACGTGCTCGAGCGGGCCGCCAGCTTCTCCAAGGACGACCCCAACGTCCTGGAGGCCCTCGGTCGCGCCCGCGGCAAGGCGCTCAAGCGGGCCCTGGCCCGGGCCGGGAAGCTCGGGGACGCCGAGGAGGCCGATCGGATCGAGGCCAAGATCGTGGTCCACGAGGTGGACGAGTTCCGGCGCCGGATCGCGATCCATCCCGGCGACACGGGCCTCCGGTACGAGCTCGGGCTCCGGCTCGGAAAACAGGGGGACCACGACGGCGCGGCGGCCGAATTCCAGAAGGCGCTCGGCGACCCGCGCCGCGGCCTCGACGCCCGGATCGGGCTGGCCCGGGCCTTCGAGGGGAAGGGCTTCGACGACCTCGCCCGGGGGGAGTTCGAGAAGGCCCTCCAGGCCGTCCCCGAGAACGACCAGCGCCGCCTGGAGATCCTGTATAGTCTCGCCTCGCTTTCGGAAGCCAGCGGCGACCGAGAGCGTGCTCGAGAGCACTTCACCCGCATTTTCGAGGTCGACGTCGGCTACCGCGACGTCGCCCAGAAGATGTCCGAACTGCGCTGAGCCCGGTCCCCGCTGCGTCCGATTCGGCCCGTGCCGGATCCGCGCAGAGCGAGCGCCCGCCTGCCCCAGGCGAGTGGTCGCTCCGGCGGCACTGCGCTCCCGCGGGCCCGGCGGCCGGTCTCTCCGACCGGGCTCTCCGACACGACTCCAACCTTCGCGCCGCGCGCGCTCGACCACCACCATGCCGAACACGAAGCAAGCCAAGAAGCGCATGCACACCGACGATCTCCGTCGCGTGCGCAACAAGACCGTCCGCAGCGCCATGCGCTCCGCGGTCAAGAAGGTCCTCACCTCGACCGACGCGTCGGCCGCGGAGGCCGCGCTCCCGATGGCGTTCAAGCGCGTCGACAAGGCCGCGAAGAAGAACATCATCCACGACAACGCTGCGGCACGGAAGAAGTCCCAGCTGCGCCAGCACGTCGACGGCCTCAAGGGCTGAGCTCCCTTCGGGGTGTTCGTTCGGGGCGTCTGCGCGCAATCACCGCGCCGAGCCCCGCCTCGGTTCCGCTGGCCGCGCGCGAGAATCTCCCTCGCGGCGCGCACCCCTCCCCGCGCGCGAGTCGTCCCTCCTCGACGTCGCCGCTGGAACGGATCGGCCCGGGCCCCGCACCACTGGCCGGCGACACGCCGCCAACCGAAGACGCCGCCACCCGAAGACGCAATGGCACGCTTCTCCACCAGCCCCGACGCCAGCTCGAAGTGGCACCGCCCCGTCTCGGTCCCGTCGGGACGCGAGGGGGTCTTCGGCTCCGTGCGCGAGCTCGTCGACGATCTCGGCTGGTCGGTCGAATCCGTCGACGAGAGCGCGTGCTCCCTCGTCGTCTCGAAGCCCAACGGCTTCCTCGGCGGTACGTCCCGTATCACGGTGACGGTGACCGGCCCGGACGGGATCCCGGCCTCGGACACGAACGTCGTCTCCGAGTCGGAGGCGCTCCTCTCGCGCGACAAGAGCAACGTGGCCACGTTCTGCCGCAAGCTCTGGATGCGCGTGACCTGAGCGTCCACGCGGCGCCGGGCCCGTCCCGGTCTCTGCCTCTTCTCCGGGCCGCGCCCGGACCCACGCGTGGACGGTCCTGACCCAGCCCGCGCCACTTCCCTCACGCGGCCGACAGGTCGCCCGTCTCGCACGCGGAACGCGGGGTACCCTTCGCGACCATGCCCGCTCGGACCTCTCTGGCACTGCTGCTCGGCCTCGTCCTCGCCGCCCCGACGGCCCTCGTCGGCTGCGCTTCCGGCCCCGAGGACAGCGGCGGCTCTACGGCCCTCGCGCCCGGCGACCTCCGATCGAGGCTCGACGTCGCCGACGCGGACTTCCAGGCGCAGGTGCTCGACGAGGCCCTCGAGGCCTACCGGGACGTCCACCGGACGGCGCGCCGGCGGGGCGACGCGGCCGTCGTGACCGAGGCTGCGGCCCAGATCGCGGCAACGCTGGAGCTCCTGGGCCAGGCGGACGGCTCCGACGAGTGGATGGAGCGCGCGGAGTCCGGCGCCGACGAAACCGCGCCGCGCGCGTGGACGCGGGTCCTGCTCGCGCGCGGGATCCGCGCGCAGTCCCGGGGCCAGGGCGCCCTCGCCCGCGGCAACTTCGTCTCTCTCTACAACTACTGCTTCAACCACGACCTTGCCGCGCGCGCCGTGCAGGCGGCGGGGCTCGTCGCGAGCGCAAGCCTCGGGCAGGAGCGCCTCTCCTGGAGCATGCGCGGCATCCAGGCCGCCGACACGCTGCGCAGCCCGCGCCTCGAGTGCGGGCTCTGGCTGACGCACGCCGGCTACCTCGACCAAGCCGACCGAACCGACGAGGCGCTCGACGCGTACGCGCGCGCGCGCCAGGTCGCGGCGACATCGGATCTGCCGCGCCTCGAGCGCTGGCGCGCCGAGTGGGCCTACGGACGCGGCCTGCGCCGGGTCGGACGCTTCGACGAAGCGCGCGAGGTCCTGAGCGAGGCCAACGCGGTGGGCCAGACGATCTACGTCAAGCGCCCCTCGGCGCGCGCCGCCGAGTTCCTCGGCCTCGTCATCGGCGAGCTCGGCAACCTCGACGCGGACGTCGGCAACACGTCCGGCGCGCGCATGCGCTACGAGGCCGCGATCCAGAAACTCGGCGAGGCCAGCGGGCGACCCGGGAACTCCGCGCGGATCGCCGAGATCCGCGCCGCGATCGAGCGCCTCGACGCGCCGCCGCCCGTGCGCCGGATCCCCCCGCGGCGACGGCCCGGCCGCGGCTGAGGCCCCGACCGCGGCTGACGCCCAGCTCCAAGAGCGGGTGCCCGACCCGCCGCGGCGTTTCCACCGCGGCGGCCGCCCGCGTCACTCTTCGCCGGCGTAGCGCTCGAACCAGGCGGTCACGCTCAGCACCTTCGCGATGAGCCGACTCGGGCGGCGCGCGATGCCGTGGCTCGCTCCCGGGATCCGCACGAACGCCGTGTCGACGCCTCGGATCTTGAGCGCCTGGAAGAGCTGCTCCGACTCGGAGATCGGCGTGCGATAGTCCTCCTCGCCGCAGAGCAGCATCGTCGGGGTCTCGACGTTGCCGACGAGCGACAGGGGCGAGCGCTCCCAGTAGTGCTGCGGGTCGTCCCACGGAGCGGCCGGGAACCAGTACTGCCAGAAGAAGGCGTAGGCGTCCGCCGTCAGCGCGAACGACGTCCAGTTGATGACGGGCTTCGCGACGACCGCTGCCGCGAAGCGTTTCGTCTTGCCGACGATCCACGCCGTCAGCACGCCGCCGCCGCTGCCGCCCGTCACGTAGAGACGGTCCTCGTCGATCTTCGTCCGTGCGATCGCGCCGTCGACGAGCGCCATCAGGTCGTCGTAGTCCTGGCTCGGGTAGGCGTGGTGGATGAGATTCGCGAACTCCTCGCCGTACGACGTACTCCCGCGCGGGTTTCCGTACACGACAGCGTAGCCGAGCGCGGCGTAGAGCTGCAGCTCGAGCGAGAACTCGGGTCCGTACGCGAGGAAGGGACCGCCGTGGATCTCGAGCAGCAGCGGGAGCTCGTCCTCGGGCGCCGCGCCCGGCGGGAGGACGAGCCAGCCCTGGACCTCGCGACCGTCCGCGCCGGACGCGGCCGTGAACTCCGTCACGGGTCCGAGCTCGACGATCTCCTTCAGGTCGGCGTTCACGTCCGTGAGGCGCCGCGGCTCCCGGTCGTCGGAGCGCATGACGTGCAGCTCGCCCGGCCAGGCGGGGTCGCCGCCGACCCACGCGAGCGTTCCGCCCGCGATGTGGAAGGAGCCCGACGCGTAGGGGCGCCCTCCGCCGGAGCCGTGGAGGTTCGTCCCGAGGTCGACCACCGCGCCGTCGTACCAGGTCGCGAGCTTCGTCACGCCGCGGTCGACGAACGAGAACACGACCTGGCCGCCGTCGACCTGGACATCGCCGATCGAGCGGTCGAAGTCCGCGGTCAGCACGCGTGCGTCGCCGCCGTCGAGCGTGCGCATCGAGAGCTCGGACTGCTGGTGGCCCTGGCGGCGGTCGTCGAAGCCCGTCCAGTAGACGGTCCGCGAACCCGCGTCGAACGCGTGGTTCCCGTCCGGACCCTCGCGCTCGGTCCACGGCGCGAGCGCCTTCGTCGCGACGTCGAGCGTGAAGAGGTTCGAGTCGTTCGGGTGCGCCTCGCGGTCCTCGCGCAGATTCGCGCTGAGGAGCAGCGTCCCCTCGTCGAGCCAGACGAGCGGCCCGCCGTGGTCGCGTGGACCGGACGTGAGCTGGCGCGGCGTGCCGCCGTCCGCCGACACGACGAACACGTGGCGGTCGACGACCTCGAGGTAGCCCGCGCCGTCGCTGCGGTAGCGGAACTCCTCGATGACCGTCGGCGGCGGCGCCCACTCCGCGCCCTTGGGCGGGCTCGGCAGACTCGCCAGCTTCGGCGCTTCGCGCTCGACACCCATCGTGAACGCGATCCGCTGGCCGTCCGGGGACCAGGACAGCGACGACGGGCTCCGCGGGAGGCGCGTCGCCTGCCACGTACGCTGCTCGTCGATCCACATCACGTGGATCTCCGCGCCGTCGTCGCCCGCATTCGCCACGTACGCGATGCGCTGCCCGTCCGGCGCCCAGACCGCGCTCCCGACACCCTCGAGGAGCGGTCGCGCGCCGTCCTTCACGAGGTCGTACGCCCACAGGTCGGCGCGCCGCCGGTCGCTCATCACGTCGTAGCCGGTGCGCGCGTACAGCACGATGTCTCCGGTGGGGGAAACGCGCGGGCTCGCGACGCCCTCGAACTGGAACACGTCCATCGGCTCCAGCGGGCGCAGCCCGCCGTCCGTCGGTTCGGTTCCGGGGGTCTGGGGACTGGCGACGGCGAGGACGAGGAGGGGGAGGATCGGCATGGAGGGTCGTTCGGGGTCGGGGATCGGCGGACCACTCTACGGGTGCCCCCGGATCGCGCGACTGGCGCCGCGTAAGACGTCGGCCGTAAGATCCGACGCGACCATGCGCGCGCCGCAACTCCCCGCCGCGACGCGCGGCGCTCTCCTCCTGGGCGTCGCCGTCCTGCTCGGCATCGCCCCCTTCGGGACGGTCGCGTGCAGCCCCGACCCCGAGCGCGTTCCGCCGCTCGTCGTCCTCGTTTCGCTCGACACCGTGCGCGCGGACGAGCTCTCGTGCTACGGCGGGCCCGAGGGCGCGAGCCCCGTGCTCGACGCGTTCGCGGCCGTCGCCACGCGCTACGAGCGGTGCATCTCCACGGCTCCGTGGACGCTGCCGAGCCACGCGTCGATGTTCACGGGACTGTTCCCGAGCGAGCATGGCGCGCACTCGTTCCTGCCCCAGGATGGCTACCGCGGCGACAACGTCTTCGCGCTCCACCCGAGCTACGAGACGCTCGCCGAGGCGCTCGGCGCGCGCGGCTACCGCTGCGGAGCTTTCGTGGCGAACTCGATCTACCTGCGGCCGGGCCTGGGACTCGAGGCCGGCTTCGATCCCTGGGACGTGAGGCGCAACCGCGCCGAAGTGCTGACCGGCCGCGCGCTGGAGTGGCTGGACGGGGTCGGCGCAGGGGAGCGCCCCGCGTTCCTCTTCCTCAACTACCTCGACGCGCATCGGCCCTACCGGACCGGCGACCCCGAGGACCGCGCGCGGGCCCGCCTGGACGAGCTCATCGAAGCGGTGATGGTCGAGGGAGGGGAGCCCGGCGCGCTCGGGCGCGACGTCGCCGCGCTGCACCAGAAGGCGGTGACCTTGCTCGACGCCGAGCTCGCGCGCCTCTTCGACGGACTGAAGGAGCGCGGTCTCTTCGACCGAGCCGTCGTCGTTGTCACGGCGGACCACGGCGAGGCGTTCGGCGCGCACGGAGTCGTCGAGCACTCGAAGGACGTGTACGAGGACCTCGTACGCGTGCCGCTTGTCGTGAAGGAGTCGCGCCAGACGGAGGGCGCCGTGCGGACCGAGCTCGCGTCCGCGGTCGACGTGCCGGGGCTCGTCGCGGCGGCGCTCGCGGGGACGGACGCCGCGTCGGCCGCCGCCGTGTTCCCGCGCCTGCCCGGCACGCATCCGGTGATCGCCGAGAACCACTTCAGTCGGATCAAGGACGTATCGCGCTTCGGCGACCGGTTCCGCCGCGTACGTCGCGCGCTCTACGACGGCGACGCGAAGGTCGTCGTCGGCTCGGACGGCTCGCTCGAGCTGTACGAGCTGGAAGGCGACCCCGGCGAGCTCACGGACCTGGCGGGGTCGCAGCCCGCGCGCGCCGCGTCGCTCGCTCAGGAGCTCGCGCGCTGGATGGAGGCGCACCGACGGAAGGGCGAGCCGGCGCTGCCCGCCGACCTGACGCCGTCGCAGCGCCGGGACCTCGGCGCGCTCGGCTACGGGCCGTCGGCCGAGGACGGCGGGGACGCCTCGAAGGAGCGCTGAGCGCCCGCTGCAACGGTCGCGCCGAGGTGCGCGGGCCCGCGCCATCGCACCCACGCCACGGTCAGCGCTGCAACGACGCCGAGGCCGACGGTGAGGGCGACCCAGACGTCGACGAGGTCGCCGTCGCCGCGCCCGACGACCCACCAGGCCGCGAGCGGGAGCGCGAGCAGCCACCACGCGATGAAGTTGAAGACGGCGGGCGGCGTGGTGCTCCCCATGCCGCGCAGGATCCCGCCGCCGACGACCTGGAGTCCATCGAAGACCTGGAACGCTGCGGCGAGCGGGAGCACGGACGCCGCGAGGGCGACGATCGCCGCCTCGTCCGTGTACAGGAGCGGGAGCTGCTCGCGCAGGAGGAAGAGGAGCGCGCCGAGGCCCGCCATGACGCCGGCTCCGAGGAACAGCGCAACGCGGCTCGACAGCTGCGCGTCGTCGTAACGGCGCTCCCCGACGAGGTTGCCGATGCGCGTCGTCGCAGCCAGCGCGATCCCCAGCGGGATCATGAACGTGACGCTCGCGACGTTGATCGAAACGGTGTGCGCGACGGTCGCCGTGACGCCGAGCAGGCCCGCGAGCAGAGTCGTCGTGCCGAACGCTCCGACCTCGAAGGCGAAGTGCAGCCCGATCGGGAGCCCGCACCGGATCGTGCGGAAGAGCGGCCCGGGCCGCAGCGCCGCGCGCTCCCACGGGACCCAGCCTCCGCGCAGGAGACCGAGACGCACGACGATCCACGCGAGCAGAGCGGCCATGAACGTACGCGTCACGCCCGTCGCGATCCCCGCACCGAAGAGCCCGAGGTCGAGCCCGAAGATCAGGACGCCGTTCGCCGCCGCGTTGACGACGTTGCCGAGCAGCGCGACGTAGAGCGCGGGTCGGACGATCCCGCGCCCCTGCAGGTACTGCCGCAGGGCGATGAAGATGAGGAAGAACGGCGCCGCGAAGCTCTGGGCCAGCGCGTAGCGCTCGGCCGGCTGCGCGAGCTCGGCGAATCGATCCAGCTCGAGCGCCGCTCGCGCCTCGTCGGTCAGCCCGCCGCGCTCACCGAGCCAGACGGCGAGGTCCCGCGCGGCGAGCAGGAACTCGGCCGTGTAGGCCCTCAGGACCACGACCGGCACGGCGACGAGCAGGCCGATCACGATGCCGCGCTGGAGCGCGTGCCCGAGCAGGCGCCGATCGCGCGCGCCGTGCCCCTGCGTGACCTCTGGGTCCATGCCCATGACGAGGCCCATGCCGAGCATCTGCGTCAGGTGCACCCAGACGTTGCCGAGGGACGCCGCCGCGACCGCGTCGGGCGAAACGCGGCCGAGCATCGCGAGGTCGACCGTACCGATCGTCATCCACGCGAGGTTCGCGAAGACGATCGGCGCGGCCAGCCGACCGAGGCGCCGTGCCTCCTTGCGCACGCTCGTCCCCGGCCCGCTCGCGCGTCCGGCCTCCGTCCGACTCCCTCCGTTCGCTCCGCCCGCCCCCGTCATCGGGCGGGGACCATACGACACGGGCTCACACCCGCGGGCCCGGGTCCGTAGGGTTCTGGAGTGAGCCCGAGCGATCCGACGCCCGCCGATCCGTCCGCGACGCCCCACTCGGGCGAGGCGGCGTCGGGCCTGCTCGTGACCTTCCTCGCGACCGCGCTCGTGGCGTCGCTGCTCCTCGTGGCGGCGCTCCGGCTCCGGCCCGGGTGGTTCGGTGCCGTCGCCCGTGTTCCGGCACAGGTGGCTCCGGTCGCGCCCGAAGTGGATGTCTTCGCGCGGGTCGAGCGCTCCGTCGTACACATCACGACCCGCGGCAAGGGGATGACGCGCGCGGGCCGGTTCCAGGTTGACGTGCCGCGGGGCACGGGCAGCGGTCTCGTCTGGGACGAGGAGGGCCACATCGTCACCTGCGATCACTTGATCGACGAGGAGGTCCGGCGGGCCATCGTGACGCTGTGGGACGGGATCGAGCGTGAGGCGCGACTGGTGTGGCGCAGCCCGCAGCAGGACATCGCCGTGCTGCGCATCGAGCCGCCGCCGTCGGGGCTCTTCCCCGTCGCGCGCCGCAGCCCCGACGAGCCGGCCGTGGTGGGAGAGGCGGCGTTCGCCGTCGCCTGCCCCTACGGCCTTCTCCCGACGCTGAGCAGCGGGATCATCAGCGGCCTCGGCCGCAGGATCGAGACGCCCCAGGGCTACGAGATCGACCGCGTGCTCGTGACGGACGCTCCCCTGCACCCGGGGACGTCGGGTGGCGCGCTCGTCGACGCCAAGGGCCGCGTCATCGGGATGAACGCCGCGATCCAGGAGGACGAGCGCTCCCTGCTCGGGCTCGGCTTCGCGCAGCCGATCGGTCAGGTCGCGGACGTCGTGCCCGGACTCATCGAAGACGGCTTCACCTGGTTCCCCGAGCTTGGATTCCTCGTCGCGCGCGACGCCGACTCCGCCTGGGTGCTCGAGCGCATCCGCGGTGAAGCGCCCCCCGGCGTCGTCGTCCCCGACGGCGGTCTGCTCGTCATCGAGGTCGACCCCGACGGCCCGGCTGCGCGCGCGGGGCTGCGCCCGATCAACCTGTTCGGGGACGACGTGCGGCTGGCCCGGATCGACGTGAAGAACATCGTCGTCGGCGTCGGCTCGGCGCGCGTATCCGACCGCGCGACGCTGATCGCGGCCCTCGACGCGGTTCCCGAGGGCGAGCCGGTCCGCCTCGTCGTGGCCCGTGCCGGCGGAGAGGTGGAGCTCGTGCTCGACCCCGCCCAGGGCGCGGGCGAGTAGCCGGACCCCGGCGTGGGGCCGCCCTGAAGCCCACGTGAACGGATCCGAATCCCCGGGGGCGTAGGTTTCGAGGGTACGGGTCTCAAGGCGAGCCCCCCCCGGCTTCCGATGTCCTTGGACGGGCCCCCTTCACCCCCGCTCCCTCCTTGCTCCTCCTTCGCCGCTCCGCCCCGCGCGCGGCCCGCGCCGCTCGGGTTCGCCTGACGGGTCCGGGCCTCGTCCTGGGCCTCGTCCTCGCCGCCGCCGGCTGCTCCGGCGGAGGGGAGTCGGTCGAGATGTTCTTCGACAGCGGCTCGCTCCGCTGCCGGGGCGCCGTGGCGCGGACCGGCGAGGCCGGTGCCGCGCAGCTCTACGGGGGCTGGAAGTTCTGGTACGCGAACGGCCAGACGCAGTGCGAGGGATCGTTCGAGAGCGGCGGCGTCCTCCAGGACGCCGACCTGCGGCCGGACCACACGAACGTGCCCGAGGCCGGGCGCGTCGGCGACTGGATCGCGTACTCGCCGACCGGCGACCGTGCCTGGGCGGGGCGCTACAAGAGCGGCGAGCCCCACGGCCTCTGGACGTGGTGGTATGAGGGCGGCCAGGAGCTCGCCCGCGTCGAGTACGCCGAGGGCGAGCGCGTCGGTACGTTCACGCGCTGGCACGAGTCGGGGCAGATCGCCGAGGTCGGTGACTTCGAGGACGGCGAGCGCGTCGGCAAGCACGTCACGTACGACGCGAACGGCACCGTGCGCGTCGAGGGGCGCTTCGCCGCCGGCCGCGAGGTCGGCCTGCACCGCACCCGGAGCGCGCGCGGGATCATCGTCGAGGAGGCTCTCTTCGAGGCGGGTCAGCTCAACGGGCTCCGCAGCCTCTGGAACGAAGGCGGCCGCCTCATCTGGACCGGGGTGTACCGCCGCGGCGTCCTCGAAGGACCCGTCACGCACTACCACCCGAACGGGCAGGTCGCGCAGACCGGCCTCTACGTCGGCGGGCTGCCGGAGGGCGTGCACGCCGGCTTCGACGAGACCGGCGGCAAGGTCTTCGAGCAGGAGTACAAGGACGGGGTTCCGTCCGGTCGCCGGACCGAGTTCTACGCAGGCGGCGAGAAGCGCTTCGCGGGCGAGATGCTCGACGGCGAGGTGCTTGGCGTGCAGCGCATGTTCAGCGATCTCGGCGAGGTGATGGCGCAGGGTGTGTACGACGGCCTCGCAGCACCCGAATGGCGCTGGCGGGGCGCCGACCCGCGCTGAGCACGTGCCGGACGGCGCGGCCGCGCAGGAGCCGCCTGCGCCGCGCCTCGCCGACGGCGGGCCACACGGCCCAGGTCAGCCCGAATGCGCCGATCCCGACGATCGCCGCGACCATGAGGGCGGCGAGCGAGGGCGTCCAGCGCTCGTAGCGGCTGAAGAAGGCGATGGTGCTGACGATGAACCAGCCGAGCACGACCGCCACCCTCACGACGGGCGACTCCGAGAACCTGTCGACTCCTGTCTTGCGCATCTTCCCGTCCGGCTCTTCGGCCGAAGACCCCCTCCGGCGGAGCGAATTTAGCGCATTCGCTGCGGCCCCGGGCGCGTCGCTCAGGCGCGCCGGTACGCGTCGAGCAGTGCGTCCGCCTCGGTGGCGGCGTCGCTCACTCCCGACTCCAGACGCTCCAACGCGCCGGGCAGCGACTCGGTCACGGCCTTCGAGTCCCTGAACTCCGCGACGAGGCGCTCCTCCACGAGCGACCACATCCACTCCTTGGCCTGCGCGCGACGGCGCACCTCCAGTACGCCCGCGTCGAGGAGCGCCTGCCGGTGCGCCCGCGCGGCCTCCCAGAGGTCCTCGATCCCGGCGCCGGTCGCGGCGCTGCAGGTGAGCGTGCGGGGCGTCCACTCGGCGTCGCGCGCGGAGAGGTAGCGGAGCGCCGCTGCGTGGTCCCGTGCAGCCGCTCGTGCGAGCGCTTCACGCTCGCCGTCCGCCTTGTTGACGGCGAGTACGTCCGCGACCTCGAGGATGCCCTTCTTGATGCCCTGCAGCTCGTCGCCGGCGCCGGGCAGGAGCAGTACGACGAACGTGTCGACGAGGCCTCGCGCCGCCGTCTCGCTCTGCCCGACGCCGACGGTCTCGACGAGGACGACGTCGTGACCCGCTGCCTCGAGCAGCAGCATCGCCTCACGCGTGCGCTTCGCGACGCCGCCGAGCGTCGCGGCGCTCGGGCTCGGGCGGATGAACGCCTCTGGCCTCCGCGCGAGCTGCTCCATCCGACTCTTGTCGCCGAGGATGCTGCCGCCGGAAAGCGTGCTCGAGGGATCGATCGCGAGGACGGCGACGCGGTGTCCGCGCTCGACGAGCTGCAGCCCGAGCGCCTCGATCAGCGTGCTCTTGCCCGCTCCGGGAACACCGCTGATCGCGACGCGGTGCGCGCCGCCCGTGTGCGGCAGCACGCGCTCGACGAGCGCCCGGGCGGCGGGGGCGTCGGCCTCCCGTCGGCTCTCGACGAGGGTGATCGCGCGCGCGAGCGCGGTGCGGTCGCCCCCGAGGAGGCCCTCCGCGAGCTCGTCCGCTCGCCTCTGTTCGGGATCGGTCACGCGCCGAGGGTACCGCGCGTGGGCTCATCCGCTTCGCCGGGCGCCTCGAAGCGTTCGGCATGAAGCAGCGTTCTCTACTCCTCGTCGCCGCCGGCCTCCTCGGGACCCTCGCCGCGGGCTCGACCGTCGGATGCACCAGCACCATCCCGAACCGTGTCCCCGTCGGCGAGCCGTTCCCGCCCACGGAGGCCGAGCCCCTGAACGCCGAGTCCCGCGACGACTGGATCTCGATCCCCGAGGACTTCGCCGGAGCGCCGCTCCTGATCCTGATCGGCTACGTGCAGGACACGCAGTTCGACGTCGACCGCTGGCTGTTCGGGGTCCTGGACGCCGAGCTCGACGTGCAGCTGCGCGAGGTTCCCGCGGCGCGCGGCACGGCGGCGCGCCTCGCGTCCGGATTCATCGATTCGGGGATGCGCAGCGGGATCCCGCGCGCGGAGTGGGGCGCCGTCACGACCACCTACGGGAAGCGGGCCGAGGCCCTCGCCCGGTTCACGGGGACGGAGAAGCCGCGCAACGCGCGTGTCCTCCTGCTTGACGCGAACGGCATCGTCCGCTGGTTTCACGACGAGGGCTACTCGGCCGCGTCGCTCATCGCGATGCGCGACGTGTACGAGGCCCTTCGCGGCGCCACGGGCGCTGCGCGCTGAGCGGCGTCAGGCGCCGGTCCCGACCTGTCCGCCGAGGACGTCGCTCAGTCTCGCCAGGGTCCGCGCCGCCTCGTTCGCCTCGCGCGATCCGTCCTCCGTCCGGCGCGCCGACTCCGCGACCGACGCCACGGAACGCGCGACCTTCTCGGTCTCGTCCGCTGAAGCCGCGACGGTGGCGGACATCTCGCGGGTCGTCGCGGTCTGTTCCTCGACGGCCCCAGCGATCGAGTCCTGCAGGACGTCGATCCTGTCGACGATCGTTGAGATCCGCTCGATCGCAGCGAGCGCAGCCGCGGTCCCGCTCTGGATCGACTCGATGCGCTCCTCGATGTCGCCCGTCGCCTTCGAGGTCATCCGCGAGAGTTCCTTGACCTCGTTCGCGACGACGGCGAACCCTCGCCCGGCCTCGCCCGCGCGCGCGGCCTCGATCGTCGCGTTGAGCGCGAGCAGGTTCGTCTGGCCGGCGATCGAGCCGATCGCCTTCGCGACCTGACCGATCCGCTCGCCGCTCTCCGCGAGCGCCGTGATCGTGGCGCGGGTCGTGCTGGCCGCGTCGACCGCATCGCTCGCGACCGTCGCGGCCTCGTGGACGCTGCGGGAGATCTCGCCGATGCTGCTCGTCATCTGCTCCGTCGCGGACGCGAGGGTGTGGGTGGCCTCGTGTACGCGCGCGAGCGACGTCGCGGAGTCCGTCGCCTCCGAGTGCGTCGTGCCTGCGTGCGTGGCGAGCGTGTTCCCGAGCACGCCGAGTTCGCGCGACGCCGCGACGAGCTCCGCCGCCGTCTCGACCGAAGCGAGGCGCGCCTCGACCATCGCGGTGACGTCGACGGCGAACTTGATCACCTTCTCGACGGCGCCATTCACGCCGCGGATCGGGTTGTAGGAAGCGAGGATCCAGACGGTGCGGCCGGCCTTCGTGAGTCGCTCGTACTCGCCCGAGAACGCTTCACCTGAGCGCAGCCGCCGCCAGAACTCGGCGTACCCGGCGCTCTTCGCGAGCGCTTCGCTGACGAAGATCCGGTGGTGCCTTCCGACGACTTCGTCGCGGGAGTAGCCCATCAGCGAGAGGAAGTTCTCGTTCGCGTCGAGCAGAGTCCCCTCGAGGTCGAACTCGACCGTCGCCTGCGCGGCGTCGAGGGACTCGCGCTCGCGCGTGAGGGTGTTGAGCCGGATCCGCTCCTCCGTCACGTCCACGCCGCGCAGCATCACGCGGCCGCCCTCGGCGCGGGTGGCGGCGGCCCTCACCCAGGCGTGCTCCGCCCCGTCCGGAGCGCGGAGACCGACGAGCCCTTCGAAGGGGTGGCCGGCGCGCACGTCCGGGAGGGCCGCCGTGAGGCCCTCGCCCAGGATCTCCCTCGCGCTTCGTCCGAGCACCCCGTCCTCCGCGCAGCGGAGCAGGTCGAGCGCGCGCGCGTTGGCGGCCGTGATTCGGCCGTCGTCCGCGATCGTGATCTCGAGCCACGGTACGAGGGCGGCGTCCTGTGAGGCGGCGCTGAGCGGGCTGGGGTCGGCCATGGGACTCGTGAGAGGATCTAGGGGGTTTTCCTTAGATGTGGGTCATCGGTCTCCGTGTCCGCGCGACTGGACCGCAGTCCCCGACCGTACGTGCGGTCAGATGCCGCGCTGGGCTCCGGGGGGCCGCTACGCTCCCCCACGCCGTGCTTCGCCGAGCCCTCGCCTACCTCTGGGCCTCGCCCAACACTCTCCTCGGGCTGTGCCTCGCGCTTGCCGCCGTGTTCACGCGTGGCCGTGGGCGCATGGTCGACGGCGTCCTCGAAGTCCACGGCGGCGTCGTCTCGTTCGTGCTCCGGCGGCTCCCGGTCGGCGCGGGCGGCGCCGCGGCGATGACGGTCGGCCACGTGGTCGTCGGCCTCGATCTCGAGCGGCTCGCGCGGACGCGCTTCCACGAGCGCGTTCACGTCGCGCAGTACGAGCGCTGGGGGCCGCTGTTCCTCCCGGCGTACGCGCTCTCGAGCCTCTGGTGCCTCTGCACCGGACGTCGTCCGTACCGGGACAACGCGTTCGAGCGTGAGGCCTACGCGGCCGAAGCGGCGCACTTCGGCGCCGGGGACTGAGCCCGCTCGTCAGCCCGTCGGCAGCTTCTCCACGAGTTCGAGCGCGGCCTCGGTGATCACCGTCCCTGGGCCGAAGACGGCGGCGGCGCCCATCTCGAGCAGCTTCGGTACGTCGTCCGGAGGCACGACGCCGCCAACGACGACGAGGATGTCGCCGCGCCCGGCGGCCTTGAGCTCGGAGCGCAGCGCCGGCACGAGCGTCAGGTGTCCGGCCGCGAGCGACGAGACCCCGACGACGTGCACGTCGTTCTCGACGGCCTGTCGCGCGGTCTCCTCCGGCGTCTGGAAGAGCGAGCCGATGTCGACGTCCCAGCCGAGGTCCGCGAACGCGGTGGCGATCACCTTCTGCCCGCGGTCGTGCCCGTCCTGGCCCATCTTCGCGACGAGGATGCGGGGTCGGCGGCCCGCGTCGTCGAGGAAACGGTCGGCGCGGGCCCGCGCGTCGGCGACGTCCTGCGCGCTGTCTTCGTCGTTCATCTCTCTCCTGTAGACGCCCTCGATCGCGCGGATCGTCGCGGTGTGACGGCCGAACGCGCGCTCCATGGCGGTCGAGATCTCGCCGACGGTCGCGCGCTTCCGCGCGGCCTCGATCGACAGCGCGAGCAGGTTCTCGTCGTCGGAGCGCGCTTCACCGGCGTGCACCTTGGCTGCGGCGGCCGACAGCGCGTCGAGCGCAGCGGCGACGGCGTCGTCGTCTCGGTCGGTCTTCAGCCGCTCGAGGCGGGCGAGCTGCGCGCGGCGCACCTCGTCGTTGTCGATGCTGAGGACCGGGACGCTCTCCTCGTGCGTGGGACGGTGGCAGTTCACCCCGACGATCGGCTGGCCGCCGGAGTCGATGCGCGCCTGGGCGCGTGCCGCGGCCTCCTCGATGCGTAGCTTGGGCAGACCTTCCTCGATCGCGCGCGTCATGCCGCCGAGCTCCTCGACCTCGGCCATGTGCACGCGCGCACGCTCGCAGAGCGCGTCGGTCAGGTGCTCGATGTAGTGCGCGCCGCCGAGGGGGTCGACGGTGCGCGTGACGCCGCTCTCGTGCTGCAGCACGAGCTGCGTGTTGCGCGCGATCCGCGCCGAGAAGTCCGTCGGCAGCGCGAGCGCCTCGTCGAGCGAGTTCGTGTGCAGGCTCTGCGTGCCTCCCGTCGTCGCGGCGAACGCCTCGATCGCCGTCCGCGCGACGTTGTTGTAGACGTCCTGCGCCGTCAGCGACCAGCCGGACGTCTGGCAGTGCGTGCGCAGCATCGACGACTTCGGGTTCTTCGGCGCGAACGGAGCGACGCTCTCGGCCCACAGGCGGCGCGCGGCGCGCAGCTTCGCGATCTCCATCGCGGTGTTCATCCCGATCGCGAAGAAGAACGACAGCCGCGGGGCGAACGCATCGACGTCGAGGCCGGCGGCGAGCCCGGCGCGGATGTACTCGACGCCGTCGCTCAGCGTGTACGCGAGCTCGAGATCGAGCGTCGCGCCGGCCTCCTGCATGTGGTAGCCGCTGATCGAGATCGAGTTGAAGCGCGGCATGCGCTGCGACGTGTAGCGGAACACGTCCGCCACGATCTCCATCGAAGGAGCGGGCGGATAGATGTAGGTGTTCCGCACCATGAACTCCTTGAGGATGTCGTTCTGGATCGTCCCCGCGAGCTTCTCGGGGGGGACGCCCTGTTCCTCGGCGGCGACGACGTACAGCGCGAGGATCGGGAGCACCGCTCCGTTCATGGTCATCGACACGCTCATGCGATCGAGCGGGATCCCGTCGAACAGCACCTGCATGTCGAGGATCGAGTCGATCGCGACGCCCGCCATGCCGACGTCGCCGACGACGCGCGCGTGGTCCGAGTCGTACCCGCGGTGCGTCGCGAGGTCGAAGGCGATCGAGAGGCCCTTCTGGCCCGCGGCGAGGTTGCGCCGGTAGAACGCGTTCGATTCCTCGGCGGTGCTGAAGCCCGCGTACTGCCGGATCGTCCACGGCCGGCGCACGTACATCGTCGAGTACGGACCGCGCGTGAACGGCGCGAAACCGGGCGGCGAGGGGAGCTCCGAGCCGAGGTAGGGGCCCTGCACGTCGATGCCCTCGGGGCTGGACCAGATCGGGGTCGAGGGCGCCTCGGCGCCCGCGCGGGCGGGCGCGACCGCGTCGAAGTCCAGCGCGGTGAAGTCGGGGAGCTGGCTCATGCGGTCACCGAGCGGGCGGCGAGGTCCTCTTCACGGACGCGGGGGAGAGCGCCGACGCGCGCCGGCGCGCCGCGCACGAGCGCTCCGCCGATCTCGTCGAAGGTCGCGCCGCCCGCCGCCGCGCGGACGGCGTGCTCGAGCGTCTCGACGGTGCCGAGCGCGACGCGCCCGCGCGCCTCGAGCGCGGACGCGCGCGACGAATCGAGCGCTTCGAGGCCGGTGAGCGGCGCGGGTTCGGGGTGGCGCGCGTCCTCGGGCGGGAGGTAATCGGTCCCGCCGACGAGCACGCGAGCGTCCGACGAGACGGCCGCGGCGAGGCCCGTGCGTGCCGCGTCGAGGCGCTCGGCCAGCCGGCCGTTTCGGAGCTCCTGCGCGATGCCGCCGGAGCGCTCGACCTCCTGGAACACGGCCCAGGCCGCGCGCGCCAGCGCGTCGGTGCGGGACTCGACGTAGGCGGACCCGCGCGTCGGGTCGCCGACGCGCCCGAGGCCGCACTCGTCCCGCAGAACGAGCTGCGCGTTCCGAGCGAACCGGCGTCCCAGCGCGCTCGATTCGCGCGCCTCGTGCGCGCCGCGCGCGGGCGCGTCGAACGGCCGGGCCGTCACGAGGTCGGCGCCGCCGAGCGCGGACGCCGTGACGCCCAGGGTCGAACGCAGCATGTCGTTCCACGGGTCGCGCTCGGTCGCGCCCCGGTCCGACGTGAAGGCGTGGAGGACGAGCGGCGTCGCCTCCGCGACCCCGGCTGCGCCGAGGACGCGCGCGTGGAGCGCGCGCGCCGCGCGCAGCTTGGCGATCTCGTTGAACACGTCCCGCCCGACGTTCATGCGCCAGACGAACTCGGAGTGCGCCGCGGACGGCGGGAGCCCTCGCTCCTCGAGCCCGCGCAGCGCGTGGACGAACCCCGCGCAGGCGAGCCCGAGCTCGAGCGCCGCGTCCGCGCCGGCGGCGTGCCACACCGTTGCGTCCACGGCGAGCGCGCGCGAGGCGTCGAGCCGAAGGCGCGAGTGCGAGGCGAGCACCGCCGACTCGTTCTCAGCGTCCGTGAGGTCGCCCGGGAGCGCGCCGTCGCGGGCCAGCGTCGCCACGGGATCGTGGCCGACGTGCACCTGGAGCCCCTCGGGCGCGACGCCGCGCTCGGCGGCGAGGGCCTCCAGGCAAGCCGCTGCTGCGACGCCTTCCGCGTGCGTCCCGAAGGAGATGGGCGCGGCGTCGATCCAGACGCCCGAGAGGAGCGCGTCGAGTTCGGCGACCCGACAGGCACGCACACCCTCGGTGCCTCGGCCCGCCGGGTCCAGCGGCACGAATAGCGCGGTCGCCCCGCCCTCGAGCTCCTCGAGCGCGCGGCGGTTCGCCACGGCCGGGTCGGGGTGCGCGACCTCCGCCGCGATGTCCCAGCCCCCGGTCAGGCGCGCGGCGGGCTCGTCCGCGTCCGGTCGATCGCCGTAGAGGGGCTCGACGTCGATCCCCTCGAGGGTCCTGGTGACGAGGGCGTCGGCGAACGCGTCGGGACCGCCGAGATCGGCCTCGACGAGGCTCTGCCAGTCGGCGGCGGTCCTCCTCTGGAACGGTGCGCTCATGCGGGGAGGTTAGCGCGCACGACCGCTGCCGTGGGCCGCGCGCCCGCGCCGGGGGCCGCGAACCGCTCGTGTGGCGGAGCGCCGTCGCGGGGGAGCCGGGAGAGGCCCTCGTTTCCTTGGCGCCGCGCGCCCGGTCGCCGTAGCGTCACCGCCGACGCGCCATGGACATCCTCGACAAGACGCACCTCTTCTCGCACGCCCTCGCCGCCGAGCCCGGACGGCTGCACTTCGCCGCCCACAGCCACCACCTGTGGCCCGACGCGACGCGGGCGGCGCACGAGCGTGCTTGGCTCGACGCGGCCGAGCGCGCGGACGAGAAGTGGGACCTGCTCTTCGGCGAGATCCTGCCCCGGGCGCAGCGGAACGTCGGACGCACGCTCGGCGTCGACGACGGCGCGCGCGTCGTGTTCTCGGCGAACACGCACGATCTGCTCGTGCGCCTCTTCTCCGCCTCGCCGGCGTGGGGGGAGGGTCGTCCGCTGCGCGTGCTTTCGACGTCTGCGGAATTCCACAGCGTCACGCGCCAGATGCGCCGGCTCCGCGAGGAGGGCATGGTCGAGTGGGAGGTCGTCGACGCCGAGCCGTTCGACACGCTCGGCGAGCGCTTCCGCGCGCGCGCGCACGGCGCAAGGTGGGACGTCGTGATCGCGAGCCACGTCCTGTTCACGTCGGCCTTCGTGTTCGACGAGGCGCTCGACGTTCTGGCGTCCCTGCCGGACGAGACGATCCCCGTGCTCGACGGGTACCACGGCTACTTCGCGGTGCCCACCGACCTCGGCGCCGCCGCCGACCGCGTTTACTACACGAGCGGCGGTTACAAGTACGCGATGTGCGGCGAGGGCGCGTGCTTCCTCGTCGCGCCGCCGGGCCGCGAGCTACGGCCACGGATCACGGGCTGGTTCGCGGGGTTCAGCGATCTGGCCGGATCGCAGGACGGTCCGGTCGGCTACGACGCGGGCGCCGCGCGCTTCTTCGGCGCGACGTTCGAGCCCACGCCCTTCTACCGGCTCAACGCCGTCTTCGAGCTGCTCGAGGCGGAAGGGCTGACCGTGCAGCACCTGCACCAGCACAGCGCTGCGCTGCAGCTCCGGTTCCTCGAGCGCGTCGCGTCGGGCGAGGCCGGGGCGCTCGAGGTGGAGGACGTGATCGGGCGTCAGCGGGGCGACGGCGGGCGCTGGGGCAACTTCCTGACGTTCCGGCGCGCCGACGGCGCAGAGCTGCAGCAGCGGCTCCTGCGCGCCCGCGTCGTCACGGACGTGCGCGGCGACAGGCTGCGGTTCGGCTTCGGGCTCTACCACCGCGCCGAGGACGTCGACGCGCTGGCGGCCCGGTGCTCCGAGGCCATCCCCCGCTGAGCCGGGGCGCGGGGCGCGCGCCGATCAGCGCTGCGCCGCGCGCCGAGCGTGCGACCGCTCGAGCGCGGCCGTCCGGGTCGCCGGGTTGGCGCTGGATTCGTGCGACCGAGGGCGCGGGGCGAGCCGCAGGAGCTGCTTGTCGCGGGAGCGCGCGAAGAGCTCGGCGGACTCGAGCCAGCTGCGCTCCTCCGGCGTCGCCCAGACGCGCCCGACGGACGGGTAGTGGTTGCGCTCGAGCGCGATGTCGCTCACGACGAGCCAGGTCGCGTCGAGCTCGCGCGCCATGGCAACGAGGGACACGCCGCGGTTCTTGACGGGCAGGACCTCGGGCGAGACGAGCGCGCCGACGTCGATGAGGCGGCGCGACGTGCGGTAGCCGAAGACGCCGATCTCGCCGACGAGGACGCGCTCGTCCGCGGTCGGCGGCCCGAGTGCCTCCAGGGCGTCCGCGCACGCTCCGTAGCCCTCCTCGTAGCTCGCGAGCAGCGGCGCGCGCCGCTGCGCGTAGACGCACGACGCTGCGGCGAGAAGACCCGCGCAGACGACCGCGGTCGCGCGGTGCTGGAGCAGCGCGCGACCGACCGAGCCGGACGACGCCGCGACCGGCGATGCCGCGACGGTCAGCAGCAGCGACGAAGGCACGGCGTACCACGACGCCTCGGTCGCGCCCTTCCCCGCGAGGTAGAAGCCGATGTACACGCCGTACGTGAGCAGTGCGGCGCGGCTCCAGGCGGTCCCCCCGCGTACGTTGACGGCGGCGACGGCCGCGACGAGCATGACGATCGACGCGGTGAGCGCGTGTGCGCCGGCACTCGGCAGGTAGTCGACGAACGGCGCGAACGTGAGGCGCGCGACGCCGAACCAGGCGTTCTCGAGCGAGGCGAGCGCGTCGTAGTGCGCGGAGTTCCATCCGCTCTTCGCGAGCATCGACTGCGGCAGCACCGCACCGTAGCGGTGCAGCGCGAACGCGATCCAGGCGAGGCCGGGACCGAGCAGGAGGAGCAGCTCGGCGGGCCGGGTCAGCTCGCGCGCAAGCGCGCGCGCTCCGCTGCGGGCAGAGCCGAGCAGGACGAGCGCCGGTGCGAACAGAACGCCCTCCGGCCGCGCGACGACGAGCAGCCCCGTCCACGCCGCCGCGCCGCGGATCCGGCCTGCGCGTGCGGCCGCAAGGGCCTCGACCGCGAGCCACGCGACGAGCGGCGTCTCCATCCCGAGGAGCTGGTTGTCGACGAAGACGGGCGCGAAGAGCAGGACCGCGAGGACGCCGCGCGCTGCGGCCGGGCCCGCTGCCTCGCAGGTGATGAGCGCCGCGCGGCGAACGCAAAGCGTCCAGAGCGCGACGCCGAGCCCGAGTACGGCCGCCTCGAGTCCTGCCCGTCCGAAAGCCCACGCGAGCGCCATCGTCACGAAGCCCCAGAGCGGCGACGTCACGCCGAAGACGGGTTCGCCGAGGTTGTAGACCAGAGCGCCGTGTTCTGCACCGTTGAGCGCGTAGCGCAGCGTGATGTACGCGTCGTCGACGAGTACGCCGCCCGTCACGAGGACCGCGAGTGCGACGCGCAGCAGCGCGCCCAGGCCCAGCCAGAGCGCGAACTCACGCGCGCCGAGCGCGGCCTGCGCGGATCCGTGCCCGAGCGGGTCGCGCCCGCGCGGCGGACGTGCCGTCGCGTCCAGGGCGCTGCTCACGCCGCCCGTCGCGCGCCTCGGCCCGCGATCAGCTCGTCCTGGAGTCCGACGATGCCGGCCTCGTGCGCCTCGAGCGAGAAGCACCGGCGCGCGCGCTCGCGGCCGTTCGCCCCCAGCTCGAAGAGATCGACGCGGGGGTCGAGCATGCGGACGAGCCGCTCGGCGAGGTCGTCGACCGAGCCCGGGAAGAAGAGCTCGCCCGTCGTGCCCGCCTCGACGATCTCGGGCAGGCCGCCGTGGCCCGCGGCGAGAACCGCGGTCCCGGACGCCATCGCCTCCAGCGCGACGAGGCCGAAGGGCTCGGGCTTCGTCGAAGGGACGACGCAGAGCTCCGCGGCGCGCAGGAGCTCGGGCAGATCGTCCGTGAACGGTAGGACGGACACCGTGCTCTCGAGGCCGTGGCGCGCGATCGTCTCGGTCAGCTCGACGCCGAAGTGTTCCTGGCCGGAGGGCGGGTCGCCGACGATCGCGACGTGCACGCGGGAGCTCAGCTCTCGCGCGCGGCCGAGGGCCTCCACGAGCAGACGCTGACCCTTCCACGCATTGATCCGGCCCGGCAGGACGACGAGTCGCTTTCCGCGCGGAAGACCGAAGCGATCCTCGAGCGCCGCCCGGTCGACGGGCGCGCGCCGGGCGAAACGCTCGGGCTCGAAACCGTTGTGGAGGACGCGCACACCGTCGAAGCCACGCGGCGTCATCGCGCGGGCGGTGGCCTCCGAGTTCGCGAGGACGACGTCGCTCCAGCGCGTGAGCGCCGCGCGCATGGTCGCGCGCGCCCACGCCGGCTCGTCCAGGATCTCGTGTACGTGCCAGACGTGCGGGACGCCGGAGCGCGCGGCTCCGCGCGCTGCGCCCACGAGGACGGACGTGTTCGTGTGGACGAGGTCGACGGAGTGGCGCTCGATCAGGCCGGCGACGAAGCGTGCGCCCTCGCGCGCCTGGCGCAGGAACGCGGGGAAGCGCGCGGGCGATAGGTCGGCGCGCATCGCGGCACCGAGCGTGCCGATCTCGACGACGGCGCCTAGACGCTCGAGCTCGTCGGCGAGCACGCCGCGCCGCGGGAGCGCGACGACGGCGTGGCGACCGACTCGCACCGTCGCCCGGACGGCGTGCAGGAGGGTTCGGTCGGCTCCGTAGAGCTCCGCGGACGGGTGCGTGAAGAGGACCGTTCTCATGCCGCGTGCCGCTCCCGTTCCCAGACCTTCCGTTCCTTGATATGCCGCGCGGGGACGCCGCCCACGACGCTGTACGGGTCGACGTCGCGCGCGACGACGGCGCCCGCGGCGACCACCGACCCGCGTCCGATCCGAACGCCCGCGAGCACGACGACGCCCGCGCCGATCCAGCAGTCGTCCTCGATGACGACGCGGGCGCGCTGGACGCCCTGGCTCTTGATCGTGATCGCGGTCCGCTCGAAGACGTGGTTCTCCGGGAGGATCGTTACGCGCGGCCCGATCAGGACGTCCGCCCCGATCGAGACGTGCCCGGACGCTCCGATCCACGCGAGCGCGCCGACGGCGCTGCCCGCGCCCACGACGAGACCCTCGCCGGGAACGTGACCGTAGTAGCTCGACGGCCGGATCGACGCGCCGCGTCCGATCGTGACGCGGTCGCCCAGTACGACGCCGCGCTGGCTCCGGCACTGGAGCTCCACGTCGTCCTCGATCTTCACGCGTCGACCGAGCGTGAGGTGCTGCGCGTCGAGGACGCGCACGCGGCGGCCGACGAGGACGTGCCCCTTCGCGTGGCGCGCGCGGAGGCGCAGGAACAGACCGCGGACGAAGCCGCGCGCGATGCGGACGAGGACGGTCAGCGCCTCGCGCTCGCTGAGCCGCGTGCGCTCGAGCGGTTCGCCGTGGAGGTCGATCTCGTCGACGAGCTTGCCGTGGACGTAGCGAAAGACGACCACTACGCCGCCTCCGCGCGCTGCGCGTCGTTCCGGCGCGCGCGGGCGTTCTCGATCGCCCGCGCGTACACCTGGTTCAGACGCGCGCCCTTCGAGGTCCAGGTCGTCACGCGGCGCGCCCACTCCTGGCCCTCCTCTGCGATGCGGAGGCGCTTGGGCTCGTCCGCGGCGAGGCGTCGGAGGACCTTCGAGATCTCGGACGCGGTGGCCTCGACGCCGTCCTCCGGCGGGACGGCCACACCCCGGGAGGCCCCGACCATCTCACCCGGACCGCCGAAGTCGAGACATACGACGCAGGCGCCCGCGGCCATCGCCTCGGGGACGACCATCCCGCCGCCCTCGAACGACGGGAAGAGGAAGACGTCCGCAGCGCGCATCGACTCGACGGCTTCTGCGTGCGGAACGTGCCCGTGGAACCGCACCTGGCGCGCAACGCCGAGCTCGCGAGCGAGCTCCTCGAGGTGTGCACGCTCGGGACCGTCCCCGTAGAGGGCGAAGGTCTCCGGCCCGCCGGCGAAAGCGAGTGCGAACGCGTGGACGGCGATCCGGACTCCCTTGAGGTCGACGAGACGGCCCGTGAAGACGCACGAGAGCGGAGCGCCGGCGGCGCGCGGCAGCGGGTCTCGGAAGGACTCCGGCTCGGTGCCGGCGGCGAGCATCGACACCACGCGCCCGCGGTGCACGCGCGGGATCCGGTCCCCGAACGTCCGCCCGAGCGAGAGGATCACGTCGGCGGCGTTCCACGTCTCTCGCACGTCGCGCTCGAACCACGGGAACGTGCGTCGCGCCGTGGCGCGCAGGAACTCGCCGCTCCGGGCTCGCCAGTCGCCCGAGCGGAGGAACTCCTGCGGTACGCGCGGGTGCTCGCCGACCGGGCCGAGTACGAACGGAAGTCCGGTCCGCGCGAGGCCGGACGGCAGCCAGCCGCTCGCGAACGTCAGGTGGTGCACGAGGTCGAAGCGGTGATCCTGGCAGAGGTCGCGCGCAACGCCGGCCAGGCTCTTCTGCCAGAGCACGTAGTAGGGCATCGCTCCGCGCGCGCCGCGCTTCCAAAATCGCATGGAAGCGGGCAGGTCGTGGCCGACGACTTCGATGCGCAGCGCCTCCTCGGCGGCGGCGCGTTCGACGGCCTCGACGTTGTTCTCGCGCGTAACGAGCGTGAGTTCGTGGCGGAGCGCGATCTGACGGGCGAGGTTCCAGCCGATTCCGGGCTCGGAGCCGCGGCCGGGTTCACACGCGTACGCGCTCGCGAGGACGCGGAGCGGAGCCGCGCCCACGGGATCGTGGGTGGGGGGGCGCATTGGGGGGGCACACGGGCGCGGCTGGGGGAGATCCGCGCCCGCCCAAGCGATCGTCCGTCCAGCGTCGCCTGGGTGAGCCGAATCCGTGTTCCCATCGACGCGCTCGCGCGGACGTGCGAGCTTCTGCGCGGGCCCCTACGGGCTGTCCCTCTGCTGCGGGGAATCGGGTGCGCACAGCGTCGGGATCGCACGGGTCGGCTCGGCGGGACGGGGCCCCGACAGCGTGGGCGCGCCGTGCTCGGACTCCGCGAGGGCAGGGGCCCACGCGCGCTGCGGCCGTCGGTGGGCGCGCGGCCCGAGCGTGCCGCTTCGAAGCCGTTCGGGCACTGCGACGTGCGCCCGCGCATGGCCCGCCCGTTCCACACCCTCGGAGCCCGGTCCGATTTCGCTAGGGTCCGGGGCATGGAACCGAACGACGGCGAAGCCGGGGCCCCCGCAGCGAAGCGGTCCTCCCGCATCTGGTTGATGGTCGTGGGCGCTGCCGCGTTCGGCGGCGTGAAGTTCTGCGCGAAGCGGGCGCCGAAGCTGGCCGACAACGCGGCCCGGGAGGTGCGTCACGCCGACGAGGTCCTCGACGGCGTGGACGGCGCGCGGCGCGGGCAGAAGCTCGCGGAGGAGGGCGGGATCGCCGGGCAGATCGGCGAGATCGGCGCGGACATCGCGACCGATCAGGCGGTGTCCGCGACGAAGGACCTGTCCTCCGACGACGAGGACTACGAGGACGATCAGTAGGCGCGCGCGGGAGCGAAGGGCAGCGTCGGCTCCGGGGATTCGTGCTCGAGCAGCCAGTGCTTGGCCCGCAGTCCTCCCGCGAAGCCTGTGAGCGCTCCGTCCGCGCCGAGCACCCGGTGGCACGGCACGACGATGGGCAGTGGATTGCGCCCGCCCGCCGCGCCGACCGCGCGGGCGCGCTTCGCGTCACCGAGCGTGCGCGCGATGGCCCCGTAGGTCGTCGTGCGGCCGTAGGGGATGCGGACGAGCTCGCTCCACACCTCGCGCTGGAAGGGAGTGCCCTCCGCGCCGAGGGGCAGGTCGAAGGCGCGCAGCTCGCCGGCGAAGTACGCCTCGAGCTGGCGCGCCGCCTCGTCGAGGACGCCGTGACTGCCGCGACGCGTCGCCGCGCAGGGGGTCGACGCGTCGCTGCGTTCGGACACGGGCTCACCCTCCCAGCGGATCGCCACGAGGTGCGCGTTCGACGCTTCGAGCTCGAGCGCGCCCAGCGGGCCGTCGAGGTGCAGGGTGGAGAGGATGTCCGCCATGGCGCGCGCCCCCGCCCGGGCGCGGAGTCCGCACAATACCGGCCATGAAGTCGCGCTTCGAGGGGACGGAGAAGTACGTCGCGGACGAGGACCTGCAGGTGGCCGTCAACGCCGCCGTGGCGCTGGAGCGGCCGCTCCTCGTCAAGGGAGAGCCCGGCACCGGCAAGACGGTGCTGGCGGCGGAGGTCGCGGAGTCCCTCGGGCTCCCGCTCCTCACCTGGCACGTCAAGTCGACGACCAAGGCGAGCCAGGGGCTCTACGAGTACGACGCGGTCGCGCGGCTGCGCGACGGGCAGCTCGGCTCCGAGCGCGTGCACGACATCGCCAACTACATCGTCAGGGGCAAGGTCTGGGAGGCGTTCCAGTCCGAGGCGGGCGCCGTGCTGCTCATCGACGAGATCGACAAGGCGGACATCGAGTTCCCGAACGACCTCCTGCTCGAGCTCGATCGCATGGAGTTCTACGTCTACGAGACGCAGGAGACCGTGCGCGCCCTGAAGCGGCCCGTCGTGATCATCACGTCGAACGACGAGAAGGAGCTCCCGGACGCGTTCCTGCGCCGCTGCTTCTTCCACTACATCCAGTTCCCCGAGCCCGCGACGATGGCCGCGATCGTGCGCGCGCACTTCCCCGAACTGCACCGCGACCTCCTCAACGAGGCGCTCGGCATCTTCTTCGGCATCCGCGAGGTGCAAGGCCTCAAGAAGCGCCCGTCGACGTCGGAGCTGCTCGACTGGCTCCGGCTGCTGGTGATCGAGAAGGTGCGGCCCGAGGACCTCAAGGACACCAAGGCGCAGAACCGCGTGCCGGACTACATCGGCTCGATGGTCAAGAACGAGCAGGACATGGAGCGGCTCGCGCGTTGGCTCGGCTCGCGCGGCTGGGCGCGCTGACGGCCCGATGTTCCTCGAGCTCTTCTACGCGATGCGCGAGGGCGGCGTGCCCGTCACGCTCGCCGAGTACATGGCGTTCGCGCGCGCCCTGCGCGAGGACGTGGCCGAGTTCGACACGACCAAGTTCTACTTCCTCTGCCGCGCCTCGTTCTGCCGCGACGAGCGCGACCTCGACCGCTTCGATCAGGTGTTCGGCGCGTGGTTCGAGCGCATGGAGCGCGTCGCGGATCCGTTCGCCGAGCTGCCGCCCGACTGGCTCGAGTCGGAGGGCGCGCGCCACTTCACCGACGAGGAGAAGCGGCAGATCGAGGAGATGGGAGGCTTCCGCGAGCTCTTGGAGGAGCTGCGCAAGCGAATGGCGGAGCAGAAGGGGAAGCACGACGGCGGGTCGAAGTGGGTCGGGACGCGCGGCACGTCGCCGTTCGGCGCCGACGGGTTCAACCCGGCCGGCGTTCGCATGGGGCAGAGCGGCTCGCGCCACCGGCGCGCGGCGAAGGTCTGGGACCAGCGCGCGTTCAGGGACTTCGACAACGACAAGGACCTCGGGACGCGTCAGATGAAACTCGCGCTGCGGCGGCTGCGCCGCTTCACGCGGGAGGGTGCGCCCGAAGAGCTCGACATCGACGAAACGATCCGGCGCACGGCGCGCAGCGGTGGCTGGCTCGACGTGGCCGAGCGTCCGACGCGCCGCAACCGGATGAAGATTCTGCTGCTGCTCGACGTCGGTGGCTCGATGGACGACCACATCGATCCCGTCGAACAGCTCTTCACCGCAGCGCGCGCCGAGTTCCAGAACCTCGAGGTCTTCTACTTCCACAACTGCCTCTACGAGCGCGTCTGGCGCAAGAACGCGCCGTTCCGCGAGGGCGAGCTCGAGACGGACGAGCTCATCCGCACCTACGCCAGCGACTACCGTCTCGTGCTCGTCGGCGACGCGAGCATGAGTCCGTGGGAGATCAGCCAGCCCGGCGGCAGCGTCGAGCACTGGAACGAGATCCCCGGCGCCGTCTGGATGCAGCGCGTCCTCGACCACTACGAGCGCGCGGCGTGGCTCAACCCCGTGCGCGAGGAGTCGTGGGGCTACACCCACTCGATCGGGATGATCCAAGCGCTCATGCGGAGCCGCATGTTCCCGCTCACCCTTGCGGGCCTGGACGCCGCAACGGCGAAGCTGCGCGCCTGACGTCCCGTCCGATGCCGCGCCCTGCGGGCGCGAGTTCGGGCCGCTCTCTGGCCCGTGACGATCGCTACACGACTTTTGTGCGGGAGCCGGCCTCGCAGCTATCCCTGAGCGCGATCCGGCCCTAGTGTCCTCCCCCCGAAACGGAGGACGCACGCGTCCTCGCGCCCGCATCGAGCGCCTCGGCCCGAGCGGGCCGGCCTCAGCCCCAACGTCCACCCGAGCATCCCATGCGTACCGCTGCACTCCTCCTCTCCCTCTTCGCCCCGATCCTTGCGGCCGACGCCACCGCTCAGATCCAGAAGCCGCCCCTCAGCCCGCGCACCGTCGTCGAGCAGGAGGTCGGGCTCGGCAAGGTCGAGCTCGAGTACAGCCGCCCGGGCGTCAAGGGCCGGAAGATCTTCGGTGAGCTCGAGCCCTACGGCGTCGTCTGGCGCACGGGCGCGAACAGCTCGACCAAGATCACGTTCTCGGACCCCGTCAACTTCGGCGGCCAGGACGTGCCGGCCGGTCGCTACGCCCTGTACTCCATTCCGGGCGAGAAGACCTGGACCGTGATCCTCAGCAAGAACGCGGACCTCTGGGGCGCCGGCGGCTACGACCCCAAGGAGGACCAGGTTCGGATCGAGGTCGAGCCGCAGGCGCTCCCGGCGCTGCACGAGACGCTGACGATCGACTTCGAAGGCTTCCACTCGGCGGGGGCGAACCTCTTCGTCGCCTGGGAGAACACGAAGATCGTTGTGCCGATCGGCGTCGACACCGACTCGAAGGTGATGGCGCAGATCGAGGAGCGCGTGCGCAAGGCCACCGGTGAGGTCGCGCCGCGCACCTACTTCGACGCTGCGATCTACCTCTTCGAGCAGAAGCGGGACCTCGAGGACGCCGCCGCGTGGATCAAGAAGGCGGTCGACGCGTCGCCGGGCGCCTTCTGGATGAGCTACTACCAGGCCGAGATCGCTGCTCACATGGGCGACCTCGCGCTCGCGCGCGCTGCGGGCGAGAAGTCGCTGGCCGAGGCCGAGGCCTCCGAGCGGGGCGACTTCGGCTACGCCGCGCGCGCGCGTCGCCTGCTCGAGTCGCTGCCCTCGCGCTGATCCGCCGAGGGCCGTCGAGCTGCGCGGCTCCGGGTGCCCCGCGGGGCCCCGGGGGGTGCAGCGTCGATTCCTGACGAGGGGCGGCGCGACGGTGGACGGCGCGCCGCCCCTCCGTCGTTCGCGGGTCCCGGCTCAGCGGCGCGAGAGCAGGTTCTTCGAGCCGCGGATGCGCGGGCGCACGTCGAGCGCGAAGGTGAACGCCGGCGCTCCGTCGGACGCCCGCAGCCAGGGGCCGTTCAGCACGTTCCCGATGTAGCTGACCCTCCGCGGGCGGATCCCGTGCGGGAGCTGCAGTACGAGTGCGCCGTCCTCGCGCCACGCGTTCGTCGCCTGGAGCGGACCGGCGGCATCGAACGCGAAACGGCGGAAGATCCCTTCGTCCAGCTCGAGCCCCGCGTCGGGGTTGCGGAACCGGATGGCGACCGTCCCGCTCAATACGTCCCACTCGGCGTCCAGCGCGTCGGGCGGTGCGAGGGCCGTGCCGATCCCGTAGAGGCTCGCGAGGGCCTCACCCGCGAGCACCTGGCCGAGCTCGCCGTACTCGTCGTACGAGTAGTGGCAGACGTCGGTGCGGTCGATGCCCGTCGTCGGCACCACCGACACGTTCGGCACGCTGCGCACGAGGTTCCGCTGGGCCTCGGCAACGAGATCGTTGTCGTACACCGTGCAGCCCGAGCGGATCTGCACCACGAACGTGCGCTCGATCGTCGGATAGTCCTGAAGCCACGAGCCGTGCAGAGCGCGGAACGCGTCCTCGTACGCGTGGTCCGTCGTGCCCTCGGCCTCCGTCTCCCCCTGGTACCAGACGACCGCGCGGACGCTGTCCTGGAACCCGGCGCCCTGGATGCGCTGCAGGGTACGTCCGTAGATCGAGTACGGGTCGTCGACGGCGGCGGCGGGCGCGTGGCTCTCGATCCGCGTCCCGTTGACGGCGCCGTTGATGACGGCGACCGGGACCTCGGCGATCTCGACGATCCGCTCGGCGAAGTGGAACGCGAGGGCGCCCACCTGCCCGCGCCCTTCGAACGCGACCGGCTGCGCGGGATACCAGCCCGGCGCACGAAGCGCGAACGCGGAAGGGTGGGCCGATCCGTACGAGCGGACCCACTGCGACATGCCGATGCCGAGCGGGATCCCGGTGTCCGCGCGGGCGTTCGACTGGCCCGCGAAGATGTAGACGTCGCCGACGAGGACGTCGGTCGCGACGGTGCACGACTCGAGGAGCACGTCTTGCTCGTCCAGGAGCTCGAGCTCGAGCGAGTAGTTCCAGAGGCCCGCTTCGAGCAGGGGCGCGAACGCGAACGTGGTCTCCTCGAACGAGCCCTCTTCGTCCTCGCCCTCCGGCGCGAGCGCGCGTCGACCCTCGAAGTAAGGCTCGACGAAGCCCGCGCGCCGCACGACGAGCCGCACCGCGGCCGCGCCATCGAGCGTGACCGTCCCGGCAACGGCGGCATGGGCGCCCCCCGAGCTGGGGTGTCGGGGCAGGAGCTGGCCGCGCTCGGGCCGAAGCGTGAAGTCCACCTGCGCGAGCGAAGTGGAGGCGAGGAGCGCGCCGAGCGGGAGGAGGAAGGCTCTGAACACGGCGGGGGAGGGCCGCCGATTCTGCCTTCTCGTCGCCCGATCGTGGCGGGTCCCTGACGCGAGCGTGTCCCCCGTCTCGGAGCGGGGCGTGCCGGCCCACGGCTGGAGCACGCGATCGGGACGGACCTCTCGATGTGGGCACGGTCCGAGGCGCAGGCGTGCGGGCGACCCCAGCAGGCGGCCACCGAGGGCCCTCATCGCGCACGGGCCGAGCTTCGACCGCCGGGTATCCGGCCGGAGCCGGCCCGCGCGCGCCGTCGGGTCGGCTTCGGGGGACCGGCGGGCCGCGCGGTGGCCGGCTGCCGCCGCATGGCGCCTCGGACCGGAACACCCTCAAGCGCGGCCGCGGTGAACGCGCGCCAGTCCGCCGTCGCCCGGGCGAACCCGACGATCACGTCCGCTGCGCTGCCGTCCGAGAACGCGCGTTTTGGGATCCTGGCCGTCGCCATCGGATCCTGCATCCGCAGGAGGAACCCGAGGGGCGTGTCCAGCCATGCGTGGAAGCGCCGGGGCCCGCGTTCGAGCGTCGAGGTTGCCGTCACCGGTGCCCCCGCCCGCTTGAGCGCCCGCAGCAGGTCGTGGACGCGAGGCTCGGAGGCGACGATCGCGGCCCGGAGCGCCTCGCGCCCGCGCGCGTCGAGGAGGAACGACCCCGCCCGCAGCGTGCCGCCGTCCGTGTCGAGCCGGACCGACACCGCGCCACGCGCGCCGACCCTCTCGCCCGGTCGTGCCAGCACCCCCTCGACGTGTGCGTGGACCGGCGGTGCGTTCGGCCGGAAGCGCCGGTCGCGCCAGATCCGGAAGAGCGTCTGCCGCCCTCCGGCGAGGTTCTCGCCCTCCGCCCGGACGCCCGCGGCGGCCCGCTCCAGCGTGTTCGCGAAAGGGGTCCGGACCCGCGCCTCGAACGCCTCTGCGTTCTCGCGCAGCCACGCACCGCTGCTCTCGCGCCGGAGTTCCGCAAGGAGGCGGAAGCCCGCGCGACCGATCTGTGTTCCGTTGGCCATCGTTCGTGTGGGGTTGGACGTCCGGCCGGACCGCGGCCCCGAGCCGCGAAGCCACACTTCTCTCGGTGGAGCCGGACGAATCCCGGTGACCGACGTACAACCGATGCGTGGGTGGCGCGGATTCACTGGATTCCTGACGCCTCCCCACGCAGCGTCCTCCCACGCGGCGCCTCCTCGAGCCATGAAGCACGCCCTCGCTCCCGCCCTCGTGCTCCTGACGCTGTCCTGTGGTTCTCCAGGCGATCGCGCGGTCGCCGTCTATTCGGCGCAGTACTCGGACAACTCGCTCCCCGAGGAGATCGCTCTCTTGAACGACGTCGACTTCGAGCCCGCGACGCTCGTCGCCGTCGCGTACGACCACGTCGTCGCGCGCCCGACGGACGGGATCGACCTCGAGCTCGAGGGCAACGTCGCGCAGTGGTTCGGCGACCAGGACCACACCGAGTTCAACGGCCTGTTCATCGTGCGCTGGCGCGACCTGCCGTGGGACGACTGGCTCGACTCGTCCTTCGGCTTCGGCAACGGCCTCTCGTGGGCGACCGACGACCCGCTGCTCGAGGACAAGTTCCACCCCGAGACCGGCGCGACGCGGCTCCTCTGGCACATCGCCGTCGACATCGGCGTGACCCTCCCGTGGGCGCCCGACTGGGAGATTCTCCTGCGCGTGCACCACCGCTCGGGCGTCTTCGGCACGTTCGACGACGTGGACGGCGGTTCGAACGCGATTGGTTTCGGTCTGCGCTACCACTTCTGAGCGTCGAAGCAGCGAGGCTGCACCCGCGCTGCAAACGCGCGCGCCTGGTACGCTCGCGCCATGGCCGCCGGGACGATGAAGACCTACGTCGCGCTCCTGCGCGGAATCAACGTCGGAGGGAACCGCAAGGTGCCGATGGCGCGGCTGCGCGCGCTCGCCGAGGGGCTCGGCTACGGGAACCCGCGGACCTACGTCAACAGCGGCAACCTCGTGCTCGAGGCCACGGCTTCGCCCGCCAAGGTCGAGGCGGCGCTCGAGGCCGCGATCGAGGCTGAATTCGGCTTCGAGGTGCCCGTCGCCGTGCGCACCGTCCAGGAGCTCGTCAAGGTCCGCGACGCGTGCCCCTACCCCGACGAGGCCGAGGAGCGCGGCAACCTCGTCCACGCCGGCTTCGCGAAGGGGAAGCTCGAGCGCCCCGCCGCCGCCGCCGTCGAGGAACACGCCGGCTCCGACGAGCGCGTCGCCTTCGTGGGCCGCGGGCGGAGCGCGGCGCTCTGGGTCGATTACGCCGGCGGCGTGGCGCGGTCGAAGCTCACTCCAGCCGTCCTCGACCGCGCCGCGGGCGGCTCCGTCACCATGCGGAACGCGCGGACGCTGGCGAAGCTCATCGAGCTGGCGAACGGCTGACGCGCCGCGCCGGGGTTTTTTTCGAGGAGACTGTCGAAGGAGCCGCGGGCCGTTCGCCCAGGGGTGAATCCAACCCGGGCGGACCGGCCGCCCCCGACCCACAGAGCGCCATGAATCAGTACCTCTTCGCCGTCCACTCGTCCGCCGGAGCCGACTGCCAGTCGAGGCCTCCGGAGGAGATGCAGGAGCAGTTCCAGCGCATCGAGGCGCTCGAGCGCGAGATGCGCGCCGCGGGCGCGCTCACCGCGTCCGGGCGGCTCTCGGGCGCCGATTCCGCCACCGTCGTTCGAGGCGCAACGGACGCTGGCGGCGACGTCCTCACGACCGATGGCCCGTTCGTGGAGGCCAAGGAGCACCTCGCGGGCTTCTACATCGTCGCCGCAGCGGACCTCGACGCCGCGCTCGGCTGGGCGAAGCGCGTCACCGAGGCCGTCGGGCAGCCGATCGAGGTCCGCCCGTTCATGGGCTTCGAGGCCGGTTGAGCGTCGAGGACACGTTCCGCGCCGAGTCCGGCCGCGCGGTCGCCGCGCTCATCCGGATCTTCGGTGACATCGACGTGGCGGAGGACGCGGTGCAGGACGCGTTCGCCGCCGCACTCGTCGAGTGGCCGCGGGACGGCGTGCCCGAGAGCGCCTACGCGTGGATCGTCCGCGTCGGGCGCAACCGGGCGATCGATCGGCTGCGGCGGGAGTCGCTCGGACGCTCGATCGTCGGGGACCTCGCCGAGAGCGCCGACGAGCCGGAGCCCGAGGATCTCGACCGCGTGATCGCGGACGACCAGCTCCGGCTCGTGTTCACGTGCTGTCACCCGGCGCTGTCGCTCGAGGCGCGCGTGGCGCTGACGCTGCGGCTCCTGTGCGGGCTGTCGACGCGTGACATCGCCCGCGCGTTCCTCGTCGAGGAGTCGACGATGGCGCAGCGCCTCGTGCGCGCGAAGCGCAAGATCGCCGACGCGCGCATCCCGTACCGCGTACCGCCGGCGGACGAGCTGCCCGAGCGCTTGCCCGCCGCGCTCGCCGTCGTGTACCTCGTCTACAACCGCGGCGTGGGCGAGCCGCTGCACGCGGCTTCCGAAGACGGGACGCGCTCCGGCGCGCCGGACGACTTCTGCGCGGAGGGCATCCGGCTGGCGCGGCTCCTGCGTTCGCTCTTGCCCGAGGACGCGGAGGTGCAGGGGCTGCTCGCGCTCGTGCTGCTGTCCGAGTCGCGGCGCGCGGCGCGCTTCGGAGCGGACGGATCGATCGTGCTCCTGCGCGATCAGGACCGCGGTCGGTGGGACCGCGCTCTCGTCGCCGAGGGTCTTGCGCTCGTCGGTCCGGCGGGCGCCGACGCGCTGCGCGGCAACTACGGGCTCCAGGCGGCGATCCAGGCGGTGCACGCGGGGGCCCGCACCGTCGAGGACACCGACTGGGCGCGGATCGTCGCGCTCTACGACGCGCTGCTCGAGCGCTCTTCGAGCCCCGTCGTCGCGCTCAACCGTGCGATCGCGGTCGCTGAGGTCGAAGGTCCGGGCGCTGCGCTTGCGCTCGTCGAACCGCTCGCGCTCGAGCGCTACTACCTCTACCACGCGGCGCGCGGCGACCTGCTCGAGCGGCTCGGCCGCGGCACGGAGGCGTCGGACGCGTTCCGGCGCGCGGCGGAGCTCGCGGGGACGGAGGCGGAGCGTGCGCTGCTGCTCGAGCGCGCGGGCTGAGCGAGAGGCTCCGCTCGCCCGGGCTTCAGCTCTGGCGGGCCGCCGCGATCGCGTCGAGCACGGCATCCTCGCCCGGCCACGGCCGGCGCGTCAGGAGGGCGATCAGCCCGCCCTTGCGCTCGAGGGCGACCTCCCCGTCGACGCGGACCGTGAACTGGCCGCGCTTGCCCTCGGTGACGATGGGGGAGACGCCGAAGCGCTCCGGGATGGAGGCGGCAAGACCTGCCGCCAGACGCTGTGCGCTGCCTCAGACGGGGCAGTGTCGGATCTCGATCTGCATGGGGGTGGATGCTAGCGGCCGCGGGCGCACAGCGACCCGTCCTGGCGCCGGGGCCCTGGAATCCCGGGATTCCGGGGTCCGCCGATGCGCGCCGGTCACCCCGGGGGCGTCATGCAGAATGAGCCCGTGGCCCCGTCCGATCTCGAGCGCCTCGCGCGCGACCATGCCCCTTTCCTGAGGCGCCTCGCGTTCGCCCTCGTCGGCGACGAGGCGGCCGCCGACGACCTCGTCCAGGAGACCTGGCTCGCCGCCGCGCGCAGCCGCGAGGGCGAACTGCGCTCGCCGCGCGGATGGCTCTCGCGGACGGCGCGCAACATCGCCTGGTCCGAGCACCGGCGGCGGGCCCGACGGGCCGAGGCGACGCTCGAGGCGGAGCCCGCGGCCGGCCGGGACACGGCCGACGTCGCCGCGTCCCTCGAGGCGGAGCGCTTGCTCGTCGCGTCGCTCGGTGCGCTCGAGGAGCCCTTCCGCACCGCGGTGTACCTGCGCTACCGCGAGGACCTCGCGCCGGCCGAGATCGCGGAGCGTACGGACGTTGCGCTGAACACGGTCCGTAGCCGGCTGCGCCGCGGGCTCGCGCGGCTGCGTGAGCGGCTCGAGGAGGACCTCGGCGGCGCCGAGCGGACGCGAGCAGCGCTCCTACCGCTCGCCTTCGGCGCGCGTCCGGACGCACCCGAGGGACCGCTCGGGTCCTTCCTCGCGCTGCCGAAGCTCGCGGTCGCTCTGGCGCTCGTCGTCCTCGGCATCGGTGCCTACGCGCTCTACGTTCCGTCGGAATCGAGCGGTGCGAGCGACGAACCAGCCATCGCGCGTGCGTCGTCGGTCACGGTCGCTGGTCCGGCCAGCGTGGACCCCGCCTCGTCGGCGACGTCCCGCGAGGGTGCCGTTCTGGAGGGCGACACGACCGCGAGGAGCGCGCCGTCCGCGGCCTCGACGCTGCTCGTCCGTGTCGTCGACGAGTCCGGGGTCGCCGCGCCCGACGTGGGCGTGCACCTCAGCGGGGACATCGTGTCGACGCGCTACTTCACGCCGCGCGAAGGGCGTACCGACGTGAACGGCGAGGCGCGGTTCGACGGACTGCCCGGAGGCACCTACTTCGTCCAGAGCCCGGGGAGTGAGCGCGCGAAACGAGCCGAGGTCGACGGGTCCGTCGACGCGGAGATCACGCTCGAGCTCCGGCGACCCTTGCGCGTCACCGGCGTCGTACGCGACGAGGACGGCCGGGCGGTCGCGGGCGCTTCCCTCCACGCCTGGTCGCGGGTCAACCTGGCGGCCGCACTCCACCTCGGACGGGCGGACGCCGCCGGCCGCTTCGACGTCCGGGTCCACGGCGGCGCCGACCTCTTCGCGACGTCCGAGGGGCACGCCCCGATGCCGCCCGTTCGTGCATCGCGGCTGGAAGAGGTCGCCCCCGGCGAACTGCGGGCCGACCTGCGGGTTCGCCGCGTCAACGGTGTCCTCGCCGGACGCGTCGTCGACGGCGCCGGCGCGCCCGTGCCCGACGCTCTGCTGGACGTGTCGGCCGACGCCAACCCGGAACCCTACGGGCGACACGACGTCCGGACGTCGGTGCGGACGGACTCCTACGGGCGCTTCTCCCTCGAGCAGGGATTCGCGGTCGGGGACGAGGCACGGCTCGAGATCTTCGCCACGGGATTCGCGCCGGTGTATCGACGTGTCGAGATCGAGGACGCCGGCTCCGGGACCGGGATCGAGATCGAGATGACGACAGGGCGGCGGCTGATGGGCCGTGCCCTGCTCGAGGACGGTACGCCCGCCGTCGATGCGACAGCGCGCGCGGTCCTCGGCGCCCGCGGATTCATGGGGGACATGTTCGTTGGTGTCTGGCGCCCGCGCCTGCGCACCGATGCGGATGGACGGTTCGTGCTCGAGGACGCCCCGAGCGGGCCATTCACCGTCGTTGTCGAACACGCACCGGAGGGCCGCGCACAGCGGGCATCGCACCCGGTCCTCGAGGACGCGCCGCTCGAGGGCGAGGTCGCGATCGAGCTCAGCAGCCGGCCCTCCGTACGCGGTCGCGTGGTCGACGAGAACGGGGCGCCGCTCGCGGGCCTCCGGGTCCAGGCCAAGAACGAGGGCCGCGGGATCGGCCGGACCCACCGGTACGGCGCGTGGACCGACGACGACGGTCGGTTCGAGCTGACGAGCCTCGTCGCGGTCCCCGAAGCCGGCGACGGGCCAACCTGGGGGATCGAGGTCTTCGACATAAGCGAGCGCGGGTTCTTCGAACTCGCGACCGTCGCGGGTGTTCTACCGGACGTCGAGGACCTGACGGTTGTGGTCGAGGGTGCGCACGCAGCGCCGGACTGCTGGGTCGAGGGCGTCGTCCTCGCGCCGGACGGAGGCCCGCCGCCCGCACACGCCGAGGTCCTCTTGCAGCTCGACACGAACATCCTCCATCCGGCCACGATCGATCCTGACTCGGGCGCATTCCGCGCGGGACCCTTCCGTCCCGCGAATGCAGACCTGTTCACGACGGTCACCGACGATCTCCACCTGCGTCGCAGCGGGATCGAACTCGTCGCCGGTGAAGTCGTGGACGTCGGCACGATCCGGCTTGGAGGCGGTGGCCAACTCGCGCTTCGCCCGGTACTCGACGACGATCTCGACGCGCCCGCCGAAGCACTCGACGGGCTCTACCGGGACCAGGACCTTCAGGCCTTCGGTCCGGGCGGTGGGTGGGTCGACCTCGACTGGTCGAACGGGCGCTGGCGCACTCGGCAGCCCATCCAGCCCGGTCGCTGGACGGTCCGCCACAAGGACGGCGAACGCCTCGCGCTCGACACCGTCGAGGTCGTGGTGGAGGACGGTGAGACCGCCGAGAGCGACGTCCCGGCGCGCCTCGGCTATCCCGTGCCGATCGAGCCGCGCTTCGAGTTCGGCGCGGACTGGGCGTCGCTGCTCGTGGTCTCCCAGGAACTCGGCGGCAGCGAGTGGACCCGCACCTCGCGCTCGTACTCCGCCGCCGACCTCGAGCGCATCGGCCTCCGGATCGTCGTGCCGTGCGGGACGCGCTCGAGGCTCACGGTCCGCACCGACACCGGCCTCGAGGGCAGCGTCGAGCTGGACGCGCCGGGGTTCATGGAGCCCATCGATCCCGTGCCGATCGAGCTCCGTTAGGTCGCAGCGCATGGTTCGGTCTCGGATCGTGACCCGGTGAGTCTCGGTTCGGAGCGCGTCCGCGCCGCGCGACAGCCGGCCGCCCCGACGTGCCGATAGCCCGCCCATGAAGCGTGCTCCCGGTGCCATCGGATTCCTCTTCGTCTGCCTCTTCTGGAACGGGATCGTCGGCGTGTTCGACTTCGTGCTGCTGCGCGGCGCGTACATGGAGCGCCGCGCGCGCACGACGTTCGAGTCCGTCGAGGCGACGGTGCTCAGCTCGCGCGTTTCGAGCAGCACCAGCGACGGCAGCACGACCTACCGGCCGAACGTGCGCTACCGCTACAGCGTCGCAGGGCGGGACTTCGAGTCCGACCGCATCTCGTACTCCGTGTTCGGCTCGTCCGACCGCGACTACGCATACGGCACGGTGGACGACTACCCCGTGGGCGCGCAGGTCGAGGCGCTCGTCGATCCCGCGAACCCGTCCGAGGCGGTGCTCGACGCGTCGGGCGCTCACCTGCCGTCGGGCGTTCTCCTGTTCCTCACGCCGTTCCACTGCATCGGCTTCGGGATCCTGCTCGGCTTCCTGAAGGCGCTGCGTCGCCGGCGCACCGACGGCGAGGAGCGCCGCGCGCGCTTCGTCCGCGTCGAGAACGAGCGCCACGTCGTCATCGGCCGGCCGCTCGCGTCCGCCATGGCGGTGTTCCTCGTCGCGCTCGGGGCGACCAGCTTCGTCGCGATCTTCCCGGTCGTGTTCACCGTCGGGTTCCACGGTCCGCTCGTCGTCACGCTCGGCGCCTTCGGTGTCTGCGCGGCCGTGGCGGGCACGCTCGCATTCAAGCGCGCGCGCAAGCTGAAGGACCCGGAGAACTACCTGCACATCGACCGCCGCATCGGCGTGTTCGCCTACCCCGCCGACGCCCCGGGCGAGCGCCTCGAGGACGTCGTCTCGATCGCGGTCCGCTCGAAGCCGACGAACGTCACGATCAACGACGTCAAGCAGTTCGACCACGTGCCCGAGATCACGACGCGGAGCGGCCTGGTGCGGCTCTTCGAGTTCCGCGGCGGAGAGGGGGACGGCGCGTACGTGGAGGAGATGCTCCAGGACGAGCTGCGGGCCGCCTGAGGGGCTCTGTTCGCGGAACGGACGCTGGGGACGCTAACCTCGGGAGGACCGCCTCGGCGCAGCCGCGGCGGAACTGCCGACCGTCCCCATGGCCCACCCGAATCCCCTCGTGGAGCGTCTCGCGCAGCACGCGCGAGCGGATCCCGCGCGCGTCGCCGCCGTGCGTGGCGCGTCGCGCGTGACGTACGCGGTGCTCCTCACGCGCGCGGAGCAGGCCGCGGAGGTCCTGCGCCGCGCGTCCGCGAACGAGCGCTCCGTGGTTGGCATCGTGCGCACCGGCGAGCTCGAGCACCTCGTCTGGACGATCGGTGCAGGGATCGTCGGTGCGGCCTCGGTGGCGATCCCCGTCCACGCGTCCGACGCGGAGCGCGACGCGACCGCGCGCGTCACAGGCGCGACGCACATCGCCGGCGACGGCGGAGTCCAGTCGCTGGGCACCGTGCCGCCGCAGCTCACCGCGCGCGGCGCGCTGCTCTTCACCACGTCGGGCACCACGGGCGCGCCGAAGGTCGTCGTGCAGAGCGCCGGTGCGATCGTGCGCCAGGCGCCGCGCCACGTCGACGAGCCGGATGAGCGCTTCGCCTGCCTCGCCTCGGTCGAGCACAACTTCGCGCGGCGGCATCGCCTCTACGTGCTCGCCCGCGGCGCGACGAACGTCTTCGTCGAGGGAGGCGCCCGCGGCGCCGTCGGTGCCGCAAACGCCTTCACGACCCTGCACGTCACGGCTTTCCAGGCGCAGGAGCTGCTCACCGTCGACGGCGCGAGCGCGCTCCGCGGAAAGCTGCTCAAGCTCGGCGGGAGCCACGTGCACGGCGCGCTGCGCGAACGCCTCCGCCGGGAGATCACCCCGCGGGTGCGCTTCGGCTACGGCACGACAGAGACCGGCGCGATCGGCTTCACCGAGCCCGACGACGCGGACGCGGGCGAGAGCGTCGGCCGCGCGCTGCCGGGGCTCGAGGTCCGCGTGCTGGACGAGGGCGGTGCGCCCGTACCGACCGGTGAACCCGGCGCCATCGCCGTACGCTCCGACGGGCTCTTCGAGGGCTACCTCGACCGGCCCGAGCTCACGGCCCAGCGCCTCGTCGACGGCTGGTTCCAAACGGGCGACCTCGGGCGTCTCGACGCTGCCGGTCGCCTGCACCTCGTCGGGCGCGCCGACGACATGTTCGTGTTCAACAGCATGAACGTGCACCCGCAGGACCTCGAGGCGCAGGTGCGCGAGCACCCCGGCGTCGCGGACGTGGTCGTCGTGCCGAAGACGTCCCCCGTGCACGGCGACGTGCCGGTCGCGCTGGTCGTCGCCGCGGGCGGCGAGGCGCTCGACCTGCGCGCGCTCAAGCGCTACGTCCGCGACCGCGCGGGGCTGCGCTGTCCGCGCCAGTTCCTGCTGATCGAGGAAGTGCCGCGCACGGAGGCCGGCAAGGTCGACCGCGCCGCGGCGCGCGGTCTCGTCGAGGGAGCGGCCGCGCGATGAGCGCGCCCGCCGAGGCGATCCGCGCGACGATCGTCGACGCGCTGGAGGACGCGGGCGCCGCGGAGGGCGCCGTCGCGCCGCGGCTCGCCGCGTTCGAGTCGGGGCAGGCGGACGTGCCGCTCTCGGACCTCGCGCTCGACTCGGTGGTTCGGATGGAGCTGCTCGTTGCGCTCGAGATGGAGCACGAGGCCGTGCTGGGCCCGGAGGTGTTCGGCGAGGTCGCGGGCCTGGCCGAGCTCGCCGAGCGCGCTGCGGCGAGCTCTGACGCAGCGGGCTGTGAGCAGGAGAACGCGCCCGTGGAAGCAGCAGCCACCGCTGCGCCCGCGGTTCCGCTCCCGCGCGCGGCGCGTCTCTTCCGGCGCGCGTTCGACCCAGCGTCGACCGTCGTGCACGCGCGCCAGCTCCTCGAGCGGATCGGAGAGCGCATCACTCCGACGGAGTTCGAGGAGCTCCACGGCGCGCACCGCGCCGGGGCTCTCGTGCCGCCCGGCGCACCCCCGAAGTTCGGGACCGCCGTCGATACGTGGTTCGCGACGCTGGAGCGCTGGATGGCCGGCGCGGGCAAGGAGCGGCCCGAGCCCTACGTCGCCACGCGGCTCGCCCCCGCCGCCGTCCACTACTCGGCGGACCCCGCGCCGTCCCGGTCCGAGCGCGTCCTCGTCGTCTGCTTCACGACCATGTCGCAGCGGACGCTCTGGATGCCGCAGCCGGTCCTCCTCCAGCACTTCGACGCGGGGCGGGTCGACGTCCTCGTGATGTCGGATCCCCTGAAGAGCGCCTTCCGCGGCCGCGTCCCGGGCGTCGGGCGGAACGTGAACGACGTCGTGGACTGGCTCGCGCGCCATCCGCTCGTCGCGTCGTACGCGGAGGTGCGGACGATGGGCGCGAGCGCGGGCGCGTACCCCGCGGTCCTTGCCGGCCGCGCCCTGCGCGCGCGTCGTTCGCTCGGCGTCGCGGGCCGCTTCCCCGCCGAGCGCCACGTCGTGACGCTCGCCGTCATGTACTTCCGCTCGATCCGCGCCGCGCTCCGCACGCGCGGCCTCGACGTCGTGCTCGCCTACAACGCGAGGAAACGCCGCGACCGCGCCTACGCGCACCGGCTGGCGTTCCTCACGGGCGCGCGGCCACTCGCCGTCCCGCCCGTCGGTGGCCACACCGAGCACGACTTCCTGGGCCCGATGGTCGAGCACGGCGAGCTGGGCGCGTTCCTCGACGAAGCGCTCTTCTGACGCGGCGCGCGGCCCGTCCCGGGCGAGCGGCGCAGAATCTGGAATCGCGGCGTCACACCCGTGACGGGCCTCCGAACCAGGCGCCTGAAGGGACAGGAAACCTCACCGGGTCCTCGGCCGCCCCCAGGGGCGACCGGGGCTCGGTGTTTCCCTTTCGGGTCCGATCTCGCGCCTGTTCCCGTCGCACGGGCCCGTGCGCAAGGGTCCCATCGGTCGGATTCCGCCTGGCTCGAGGCGTCCGAACCCGGGCGCCCGTGCATCCTGTGCGGCCCATGGCGGTCCCCAACCTCGAGGAGCTCCTCGTCGAGCGCGCGCGCGAGCTCGACGCGCTCGTACGCCGCCATGCGGGCGCGCTCCTGGCGCGCGAGACCGCCGAGGACCTCGCGCAGAGCATTCGGCTGCGGGTGCTCGAGCGATCGGACGGCTTCGAGTGGCGCGGCGAGGCGGCGTTCGGCGCGTGGCTGCGCACCGTGGCCCGCAACGAGCTCGACGCGCGGCGCGCCCACTGGAACGCGGCGCGGCGGTCGGCCGGGCGCCTCCTCAGGCTCACCTACGGCGCGGCGTCGGCGGCGGACCGCGGACGTGCGGCGCAGCCCGCCGACGGTGCGACGGGACCCCTGTCGTTCGCCGAACGACGCGACCTGGTCGATCTGGCCGTGCAAGCGCTCGGGACGCTCCCCGTGCGCGATCAGCGGCTGGTCGAGCTCACGCAGTCCGGGGCGACGACGCGCGAGATCGGCGAGCGGCTCGGGCTCGGCATCGAGGCCGCGACAAAGGCGCGCCAGCGCGCGCTCGAGCGCTTCCGCCGCGCCTTCGAGCTGATCGCGCGCTGACGCGGGCGGAGCCCCAGCGACGTCGCGCTCAGTCGATCCCGCGCTCCCCGAGCGCGACGTCGATCGCTTCGTCGAGCTCGAGCGCTGCGCCGCGGGCGCGCAGCTCCCGCGCGCGCTCGTCGCCCAAGAGCTCGCGCATCCGCGCGACGTCGCCCGCGTAGCTGCTCTCCTCCACCGGCGGGATCGGGAAGCCGAAGCGCCTGCGCAGACCCTCCGACGCGCCCGACAGGACGGCGGCGCGCGCCGCGTCGCCGGTGGACACCTCGAGCGCCGCCGACATCTCGAACGACTCCGCGACGCTCCGCAGGCACCCGAGCGCGCGGAACCCGCGGAGGCTGTCGCAGAGCTCCTGCCGCGCGCGGCCGTGCTCGCCCAGCGCGTTGCGCGCCTCGCCGAGGTTGCCCGTCGAGCTCGCGATGCCCCACTCGTCGCCGAGCGCGCGCCGCAGTCGGAGGCTCTCCTCGTAGTGCTCGACGGCGCGTGCGGGTTCGCCGGAGTAGAACGCGCGCGTGCCCATGTCGTTGAGCAGGACTGCGACCGAGCCGTCGTCGCCGAGTTCGCGGTAGAGGGCAAGACTGCGCGCCTGGTCGACCTCGACCTCGGGGCCGCCGCCCGCCAGCGAGCCCAGGTACGCGCGGTTGCGCAGCACGCGCGCCTCGAGCTCGCGCTCCCCGGAGCGCTGCGCGTGCGCGAGGCTCGCGTCCATCACGGGGCGGGCGTCGTCGACGCGGCCGACGCGCAGGAGCAGCGTTCCGCGGGTCAGCGCAGCGCGCCCGGCCTCGGCCTCGGACGGCGTGTACGGGCCTGCCATCACCGCCTCGTGCAGCTCGAGTCCCTCGCGCAGGCGGCCGCGCGCGATCCAGAACTCGAACAGCGCGGACGAGAGCTCGAGGCCGCGCCGCGCGAGGTCCGGCCCGGCACTCTCGGACGCGGAGTGCAGGAGCGCCGCGTTCAGATCGCGCGCACAGGCCTCCAGCGCGTGGAAACACGCGGCCCGTTCGGAGCGGATCGTGCCCTGCGCGAGGGCTGTCGCGCGTTCCACGAAGTGCTCGGCGTGCCGCGCACGGGCGTCCGCCGCATCCCCTTCGGCGGCGAGCATGTCCTCGGCGACGCGTCGCAGCGTCTCGAGGAGCAGCCAGCGCTCGCGCGCCGGATCGCGGGTCACGAGCGAGCGACGCGTGAGCTCGCCCACGCGGTCGAGCGCGTCCTCTCCGACGACGGCCTCCGAGGCTTCGAGCGTCCATCCGTCCTCGAAGACGGCGAGGCGCGCGAACGCCGAGCGCTCGTCGGGCTCGAGCAGGTCGACGCTCCACCGCGCGAGACGATCCAGGTCGCGGTGGCGCTCGTCGCGTGCGCCCGCAGGTGCGCGGAGGAGCCCGCCGCTCGCGCCACGTGTCTCCAGCCGCGCGCGCAGCGCGGGCACGCCGAGTTCCGGCGTTCGCGCGGCCGCGAGCTCGAGCGCGAGGGGCAATCGGTCGAGCCGCTCGGCGACCACCGTCGTGTCCTCCGCTTCGATCGGGCCGCGCGCGCCGGCCGAGCGCGCGCGCTCCTCGAAGAGCGCGACGGCCTCGGCGGGCTCCAGCGGAGGCACCTGGACGATGCGCTCCTCGCCGAGGCCGAGCGGCGCGCGGGACGTCGCGCAGACCGTCGCGCCCTCGAGCAGCGCGAGCGCCGCCGCACGCGCCTCCAGCTCGACGTGCTCGCAGTTGTCGAGCACGACGACGGTCCCGCTCGGGAGCTCGCCCGCGAGCCGTTCGACCGCGGCGAGCGGTTCCTCGTCCGGGCCGATCCGGCCGCCGAGCGCCTCGACCACCGCGGCCGCGACGGCGCCGTCGCGGACGCCGGCGAGCGCGATCCAGCGCGCCTCGTGCCGCTCGAGCGCGACGCGGTGTGCGGCGCGGGTCTTGCCAACGCCGCCCGGACCGGTGAGGATCGTGAGCCCGCCCTCGTCGAGCCGGGCGCGCAGATCGTCGAGCAGCGAGCGGCGCCCGACGAAGCGCGTGCGGGCGCGCGGCAGGCGCTCCCGCGCTCCCGCGATCAGCAGCTCCGCCGCTCCGATCAGCGCGCGCTCGGCGGCGCCGCCGTTCTGCGGCCGGTCCGCGCCGCGCGGCTCGAGGAACGATCCGAGCACGTTCCAGAGCGCGCCGGGCACGTCGCGCGGAGCTTCACGCGGCAGGGTCCATTCCTCCGGCACCGTGTCTTCGTGCCCGACGTCGCCGTGGCCGAGCGCGGACAGGCCGAGCCGGCCGAGTGCCCACACGTCGTCGCTCGGAGCGTGCGGCTCGCCGCGGCGCTGCTCGGGGCTCATGTAGCCGGGCGTGCCGTGGACGCTCGAGCCGTCCGATCCACGCACCAGCTCTCCGGCCGAGGCGCCGAGCCCGAAGTCGAGCAGCTTGACGCCGCCGCCCTCCAGGAGGATCAGGTTGCTCGGCTTGAGGTCGCGGTGCACGACGCCACGCGCGTGGGCCTCGGCCAGCGCGTTTGCCGTCGCGCGGAGGACGTCGAGCGCGTCGCGCCACGGCAGGGGTCCGGCGCCGAGCGTGCGCTGCAGGTCGCTTCCCTCCACGCGCTCCATCGCGATGTACGGCGCGCCGTCAGCGGACGTGCCGAACGCGTGCACGCGCGCGATGCCGGAGTGGTCGAGGGCGGCGAGGATGCGCGCCTCGCGCCGCAGGCGCTCGATGCGGTGCTCCGAGACGAAGCGCCCGTCGCGCCCGGCGAGGACCTTGATCGCCACGTCGCGCTCGAGCTCTTCGTCCCGGCCGAGGTAGACGGTTCCCATCCCGCCGCGGCCGAGCAGGCCGAGGATCCGGTACGGACCGATGCGGTCCGGCAGCGGCGGCGGTCCGCCGGCGGCAGCGAGGCGCTCGAGCTGCGGGACGAGCGACGCGCTGACGCCGGCGCGCGCGGTCACGAACGCACGCGGGTCGGGCTGCTCGCCCCGCTCGAGCAGCTCGAGGAAGGCGTCGAAGGCCGCGCCGTCCGGATCGGGGTCCGGGCTGGGCGGGCCGCTCGTGGGCGGGGGAGGAGCAGGCACGGCGGGGAACGGGACGGTCTCACGAGTGTGCCCGAGACCGGCCCGAACGGGCCCGGCACGGGACCCAATCCGGGGTCTGGTTCCGAAGAGCGAACGGCGGTCGGCGTTCGAATCGGTCCTTCCCCGATCGGGGCCGGGACCGGAGCATGGCACCATCGCCCCCCCCCGGCCTTCCGCACCCATGCCTCGCACCATCGCTCGAATCCGCCGCACGCCGGCCAACGTCGCCGTGCGCCTCGCCGGAACGAGCGCCGCGTCGCGCCATGGCGCCGATCGAACCCGACGGAGCCGCGCGTCTTGAAGCCGGTCAAGATCGACCCGGGGCATCGGTTCCGGATGCTGCTGACGGCGCTCGCGCTGCTCCTCACGGCGTACCCGCTGATCAAGACCGAGGGGCTCACGCGCGTCTCGTTCCACGCGTTCTTCCAGTTCGTGCTGCTGGTCGGGCTCTTCTCGATCCGGCGCGCTCGCGGGTGGTTCACGGTCGGAGCGCTCCTCGTCACGCCGCCGATCCTCGATTTCTGGGGCGAGCTCTGCCTGCCGGACCTCGCGCTCTGGCGTTCGGCCGGCGTCCAGGCCGCGAGCCACGTGCTCACGGCTGCGTACCTCGCGCTGCTGATCGTGTTCGTCCTGCGGGACCTGTTCTCCTCGCGCGAGGTGACGACCGACCGCCTCTACGGCGCGCTCAGCGCGTACATGCTCACCGCGCTCGTCTTCGGGTCGCTCTACACGGCGCTCGAGCTCGTCGCGCCCGGGTCGTTCTCGATCGCGGAGGGCCTGGGGGGCGTAGCCACCGGGGGCGAGCAGAAGCCGCTCCACAGCCAGGGCACCCTCTACTACTTCAGCTTCATCTCCCTCACGACGGTCGGCTTCGGCGACGTGTCTCCGTCGAGCGCGACGGCGCAGATGATGGTGATGTGGGAGTCGATCGTCGGGCAGGCGTTCCTGACGATCCTCGTCGCGCGGCTCGTCGGGCTCCACGTCGCGGCCGGGACGGAGAACGGCGCGTCGGAAGAGGCTGGACCCGGCTAGGCGCGCCCTGGGCCCGGCTCGGCACGAGCGCCCCGATCCGAGACGCGCAGGCTCGATCCGAGCGCGTGGGGAAGTCCCTGGCGGCAGCGAAAAGTCGTCGTGGTCCGTCGGTCGATCCCCTCTCTCGCTCGCCCGGCGGCGCGGGGATCTCGGTGATGGGGACGGGGGACCGGCGCTGCGCGAGGAGCGAGCGTCCCCACCCCCGACCGGCGCCTCCCCGCGCCGACCACGATGGTCCTGCCCACCGCGCTCCTCCTCTTTCCCGTCCTCGTAGCGTCCCCGCGCGCACTCGTCGCGCCGAACGACGGATCGGCCGACGACACCCGCGCGAGCGTCCCCTTCAGCGGACCGATCACGTTCGAATTCCACCCCGATCCACAGGACGACGACCTCGAGCGCCGTGTCCAGGTCCTCGAGCGGATGGCGACCGAGCTGCAGGAGCGGCTGCAGAGCGAGCACAGCGCCACCGTCGTCGAGTTCACGCGCATCGAGGAGCTCGTCGGATCCGTCACGGACGCGGGCCGGGTCGGCGCTCCGATCAGCGGGTTCCGGATCGGTGACACGACGCTGCGCATCGGCGGCTACGTCGACTTCGACTTCCACACGACCGCGTTCGACGACGGGGCGCTGCCGTCCGGGTCCCCCGCCCGCGACTTCTACATCCCGGGCGCGACACCGGTCGGGGGCGAGCGGACGACCACGAGCGACATGACCGCGCAGTCGACGCGCTTCTCGGTGGCGGCGACGCGCGAGGTCGGGGACGCGCTCGCGACGGCGTACCTCGAGACGGACTACATCGTCACGACCGAGGGGAACGAGCGCGTGTCGAGCTCGTTCGCGCAGCGGCTCCGCCGCGCGTACGTGGACTACGCGGGCTGGCGCATCGGCCAGGAGTGGACGACGTTCCAGGACCTGTCGGTGATCCCCGAGAGCGCGAGCTTCCTCGCGCTCTCGAACGCGATGCCGTTCAACCGTCAGGCGCTGATCCGCTACACGCGCGGTCCGTGGCAGTTCGCGGCGGAGAACGGCAATACGACGCTGACGGCGACCGACGGGTCCCGCATCGAGGCCGACAGCAACACTGTTCCGGACCTCGTTGCGCGCTACAACCTGTCCGGCGCGTTCGGCAAGGCGTCGCTCTCGGGGCTCGCGCGCCAGCTGCGCTCGGAGAACGCGTCCGCCGACGACGAGACGTTCTCGTTTGGGCTCGCGCTGCAGGGACGGCTTGCGGTGGGGGAGCGAGACGACGTGCGCTTCGCGCTGGTCGGCGGGGAGGGTCTCGGCCGCTACGTCGGGCTCAACGCGACGAACGCAGCGGCGGTGGATCCCGTCGGCGGTGCGATCGAGGCGATTTCGAGCTTCGGCGGACTCGTGGCCTGGCGCCATCCGATCGGGGAGACGTCGCGCGTCAACTTCGGCTACTCGGGGCTCTTCATCGACAACCCCGACTTCGTCGTCGGGACGGCGAATCGCTCGCTTCAGTCGTTCTACGCCGCGTTCCTCTGGGACGTCGCGCCGAAGGTGACGGCGGGCGTCGAGGTGCTGCACGGCATGCGCGAGACGGAGGACGGCCAGCGCGGCGAGCTCACCCGCGGCACGTTCTCGATCCAGTACGGATTCTGAGCGCGGCGGCCTACTCCGGCAGCGCAGCGCAGGCCTCGAGCGCCTCGCGGATCACCTCGGCGTCCGTCGCGTCCGCGAAGCGCTGCAGCGCGTCGACGTAGCGCCGGTCCGGGGCGGCCGCGATCGCCTCGAAGACGGGGCCGGGCGCCTCGCCGGACGCGAGGTACGCCTCGATCGGTGGGATCGAGCGCGCGTCCCTGCGCAGCGCGAGCGCGTGGATCGCCTCCACGCGCGTCTCCTCGTGGGGATCGTCGAGCCGGCGCGCGAGGGCCTCGGTCAGCCGGGCGTCCACGAGCGACTCGCACTGGACGCCGGCGCCGAAGGTGGCCCAGTCGCGGATGTCGTCGTCGTCGTCCTCCATGAGCGCCAGGAACGCGTCGAGCACCTCGGGCGAGCGTTCGACGGGGCCGCCGCCGAGCGCGACGCAGCAGGCGAAGCGCACGCCCTCGTCGGGGTGGGTGGCGAACGGGAGCAGCTCGGCGCCGTCCCATTCGTCGTCGGCGGAGCACGCGCGCAGATGACCGAGCGCGGTGATCGCGTTCCCGAGGACGCCGGGCTCCGCGTCGCCCAGCAGCGGCGTCACGGTGTCGATGCAGCTCGCGCGGAACGTCGCGGACTCCGTGAAGGGCTGGAGCTGGCCGAGGACGTCCGCTGCGAGGCCGCGCAGGACGTGGGAGTCCGAGGCGGCCCACGCGCGGGCTCCTTCCAGTGCGCGGTCGCCGCCCGCCGTGCGGAGCTCTTCGATGCGCTCCCAGCGGGCGTCATCCAGCCGTTCCTCCTCGCCCTCCGGCGCCGATTCGACCGCCCGCGCGGTCTCCTCGGCCCGGCGGAGGAGGTCGTCGATGTCGGGCTCTTCGTTCGAGGTCGTGCTCATCGGATCGTGCTGGAGCGGGCGGAGAGTCGTCGTATGCATTCGGGGTCACGACGCGCCGTATGCGCAGCGTGACCTCAATAGCGCACCGTGATAGCACGCCGCCGCGGGCGGCGGTGCGGCCGACGGCGCGAACTACCCCCTGCTGGATCCTGGCGGTCGACGCGCTGGCCGGTCCGCGCGCGCTGCTCGCGGCCTTCGCTCATCGGGACCCCTGCTCTCCCGGGTCCCTGCTCTGCCGGTCGCTCGCTCTCCCAGGCTGGCGCACATCCGCGGACCCGGACCGGAGGAGCGCGGAACCTGCCGGCCCCGTCGGGGTTCGATCCGGCCAACCGGCGCACCGTGCGCCGGTACGAGCCCGCTGGCGTCGAACCTGGACACGATGAAGCCGTACCTCCCTGCCCTCCTGGCCGTCGCGAGCGCGACGGCGCTCTCCGCACCTGCGCGCGCTGTCGCACCGGCGCAGGGGGCCCCGCTCCGCATCATGCCGATCGGGGACTCGCGCGTGGCGGGCAACCCGCCCTCCCACGAGAGCTACCGGTACGACCTCTGGCAGGGGCTGCGCGCCGGGGGCTGGAGCTTCGACTTCGTCGGGCCCCGGTTCGACGACAGCACGTATCCGGGGGCCGACGACGCGCTCATGGACCGCGACCATTTCGGCATCGGCGGGATGCGGGCGCAGATTATGCGAACGCTGCTTCCGGCGACCCTCGCGACCATGGAAGCGCCCGACGTCGCGCTGATCGGGATCGGGGGCAACGACCTGAAGTCCATGCCGCCGCGGCCCGTCGCGTTCGTCGTGAACGACGTCGTCGCGATGATCGATGCGCTTCAGGCCGCGAACCCCTCGGTGACGATCTTCCTCGAGCTCATCGCGCCGGGCCGGTCGGACCTTTCGGCGATGGGCGATCTCGGATCGCGCCACGAGGCGTTCATCACCGCGCTCGCTCCGGTCGCGGGGCAGGAGACGACGTCGACGTCGATCGTGACGCTCGTGGACATCGCGGACGGCTGGTCCGACGCGTTCATGGCGGACCAGACGCACTACAACGGCGTCGGGGCGGCCCTCGTCGCGTCGCGCTACCTGCAGGCGCTCGAGGCGCACTTCGGTCCGGGCGGGGACGGGCCCGCGTCGATCGGGACGCCTTACTGCAGCACCGCCCCCAACTCGACGGGCGAGCGCTCGACGCTCCGTGCGACGGGTCTCCTGTCGGTCGCCGTGAACGACGTCACGCTCGAAGCGACGTCGCTGCCGCCGGGCGTGTTCGGCCTCTTCCTCGTGAGCCGCACGCAGGGCTTCGTGCCGAACGCGGGCGGCAGCGTCGGCAACCTCTGCCTGGGCGGCGCGATCGGGCGCTACGCGCTGCCGGGACAGATCCTGGACTCGGGCCCGTCGGGGACCATCGCGTTCCCCCTCGACCTGACGCGCACGCCGCAGTTCGGCGGGCTCGTCGCCGTCGAGCCGGGTGACACCTGGTCGTACCAGGTCTGGCACCGGGACGTCGTAGGCTCGGCGCAGGCGTCGAACACGTCGCAGGGGCTCGAGATCTCGTACCGCTGACGGCCAAGAGCGCGCGGGACGGGCGGCGTGGGGGCCGTCCTCGATCCGCGCACGGGCGCACCGGAGGCGGAGGAGCGTTCAGCGCCGCGCCGGGGACCATCGCCGGATCGGGCCCGCCGCTCCCGATCCGGCTCAGCCTGCGGGCCGGATCGCTCGATAGGGGAGTGAACCCCAGCCCCGAGCCCCCCATGCTGCGAACCGCCTACCCCGCGTCGTTCGGCGCTCCCGTCCGCGCCGCCCTCGCCCTCGCCCTCGTCGCCGCCGCCTGCTCGTCCTCGGACGGCGACGCGACGGCCCCTGTGCTCGCCGTCACGTCCCATGTCGACGGTGACGTCGTGCAGGGGGTGACCGAGATCACGCTGGCCGGCACGGTCTCGGACGAAGGAGAGCTCCCGGCGGTCGAGGTCTCCGTCGGTGGCGGCGCCTTCGAGGCTGCCGACGTGAGCGCAGGCACCTACTCGATCCAGGTGCCGGTCGCGCTCGCGCGGACGTCGCTCGAGGTGCGCGCGCGCGACGCCGCGGGCAATGCCGCAACGGTCGCCCTCGACGTCCTGCGGACGGCGGAGGGTCGGCTCGACACGTCGTTCGGACCCGATGTGCTGCCGGCCGACGGGACACCTGACGGATACGCGTTCTCCGACCGCGCCAACCAGAACGACACGATCCGCGACGGGCTCGTCGACGCGAGCGGACGCACGCTCGCGTGCGGCCTGAGCCGCGGCGCCGCGGGCAACTTCGATTTCATCGTGTGGTGCTACACGGCCGACGGGCAGCTCGACGCGACCTTTGGGCCGGACGTTGAGCCGATGGATGGCACGCCCGACGGCTTCGTCACGCTCGACGGTCCGACGGGAGGCACGAACTCGAACGACTGGGCGCACGGGATCGTCCTCGACGCCGCGGGCAACATCCTGATCACTGGCTACGGCGACGGGGTCGGCACGGGCCAGGACCTCGTGCTCGTGCGCTTCACGCCGGACGGACTGCTCGACACGACGTTCGGCGCGGACGTGAGCCCCGCCGACGGGACGCCCGACGGGTTCGTGGTGTACACGAGCACCGGCGACCACGACGACCGGGGCCACGCGCTCGTCGTCGCGGACGACGGCAGCATCTTTGTGGCCGGGCGATCGGACGCGACGCTCGCGCAGAGCTGCCTGCTGCTCAAGTTCGACGCGAACGGCGCGCTCGACGCGTCGTTCGGCGGCGGCGACGGGATCGCCATGGTGTCGGACTCGATCGGCGGCGGCGCGGACGACGAGGCCAACGCGGTCGAGCTCGACGCGGAGGGCCGCATCCTCGTCGCTGGCGCCTCGAACGGACGTCCCGTCGTCTGGCGCTTCACCGCGGACGGGACCCTCGACACGACGTTCGGCGTCGACGCGTACCCCGCGGACGGGACGCCCGACGGCTTCTTCGCCGGCGCGGGCATGAACGGTGGCGCGATGCACGACGTCCTGGTCCAGGGCGACGGGAGCCTCCTCGCGACCGGCCAGTACCTCGTCGATTCGACGAATCGGTGGGACATGGTCCTCTTCCGCACGACGCCGGACGGCGCCGCGGACCTCGCCTTCGGATCCGACTACGACGCGACGCCCGGCCCGGACGGCTACGTCCGCCACCACGCCGCGGCGGGCAACACGAACTCCGACGGAGGCAAGGAGCTTGCCGTGGACGTCGCCGGCAACATCCTCGTCGCAGGCGACAGCGAGGGGATGAGCTCCGCGCCGTACATGACGGTCTGGCGCTTCACGCCCGATGGCACGCTCGACGCGACCTTCGGCGGTGACCTCAACCCGATGGACGGCACGCCCGACGGTTTCGTGTTCGACGCCGGTCCGTCGAACAACTCGAACCTCAACCAGGGCGAGGCGATCCTGCTGGACGCCGAGGGCCGCATCACGGTCGTCGGGACGACCTACAACGGCGCGCTGGGCGGCGCGAACTGCGCCGTGTGGCGACTGCTCTGACGCGCCTGGCGAGTCGCTCCTCGCCGCGTCGGCCCCGATTCTCTGCAGGAATCAAGGGGGCGGTTAGCTTCGAAGCATGAAGCCCGCCGCCCGCACTGCCGCCGTTCTCGCCGCCGCCGCGGTGCTCTTCAACGCCTCTCCCGACGCGCGCGCGGGCGAGGTCGAGGTCACGATGCGGGGCGAGGTCACGCTCAACCTCACGGGGTTCCAGCCGCCCAAGGGCAGCGAGGCGATCGTGCGCTTCCGCGTGCGAACGCCCGGTGTGCTGGTCGGGCCGGGGGACGTCGAGGAGTACGAGATCGTCCCCGAGAGCTGGAGCGTACGGATGGTCGGTGTGGGTGAGTCCTCCGTGGACGGCCCCGATCGGATGCTGGTCGAAAATGGGCCGACCGCAGACTCGCTGGTGATCCCGATCTCGACCAACATCGGCACCTACGTGCGAGCGCGCTTCGACGTCGACCCCGCGACGTTCGGATCGACGGACCTCGAGCAGCAGGCGGGCGTCCACCCGTCGATCCCCTTCGCCTCGTTCGGCGGGATCCTCGGGAACGGCGTCCTCATCGACTATTCGTTCCACACGCTCGTGATCTCCGAGCCGAGCGCGGGCGTGCACTTCTGCGAGCCCGCGCCTCCGAACCTGAGCGGATACCCGACGTACCTGAGCGGCTCGTTCACCGGTCCGGCCAGCGGCCTGCACCTCGACGCGACGAACGGTCCGCCCGACCAGTTCGGGTTCGTCGTCGTTGGCCCCGCGGCGGTCGATCCCGGCGTGCCGCTCGGCCGGGGCGAGCTCTGTATCGCGTCGGTGGGGCCCGTCGGCCTGGGTCGGTACTCGGCGGGGGCGCTGTCGTCGCTCGGGCAGTTCAACTTCAACGGACAGTTCGTCAATCAGTCCGGAACGAGCACGACGGGCTTCGGCTTCGACGTGCCGCCGTTCCTGCCCTACGTCGGCGCACCTCCCGTGCTGGCCGGGCAAACGTGGCACTTCCAGCTCTGGCACCGTGAGCTCGGGAACACCTCGAACCTGTCGAACGGACTGAGCGTCACGTTCTGAGTTCGAAAGGGTCGGCGTCGACCTACGCGGTCCACGTGCGCGGGGCGCGCGGACTCCGTGCAATGGCGCACATGACGATCTCTCTCGTTCGCGCGCTCGCCGCGCCCATCGCGCTCGCCGCGGTTCTCGCGTGCTCCTCGACGGAACGCACGGATCCGCCGGTCCAGGACGGTCCCGTGCCTGCCGCCGTCCTCGACGAGGTGGCCGCGATGGCGGCGGAGGACCAGCGCTGGGAGCGCCTCGTGATCGACCGCGCGCCCGAGACGAGCGAGCCGGGCTTCTTCGACGCCAAGAACGCGCTCCAGGACCGGCACGCGGCGCGCTGCAAGGAGATCTTCGAGCGCCACGGGCTCCTGTCGCAATCACGCGTCGGCGAGGAGCGCGCGAGCGACTTCTGGGTCATGGTCCAGCACGCCGACCGGAACCCCGCGTTCCAGGGGCGGGTCCTTGCGGCGATGGACGCGCTCCCGGACTCGGGTGTGGATCCGGCGGAGCGCGCCTACCTCGTCGACCGAGTGCGCGTGAACACGGGGCGCGGCCAGCTCTATGGGACGCAGGTCGCGTTCGACACGGGCCGGCCGGAGCCGCACCCCATCGAGGACCCTTCGAGCGTCGACGCGCGGCGTGCGGCCGTGGGGCTCTCGCCGCTGCTCGAGTACATGAACGGAGCGCGCGAGCTGCACTTCCAGATGAACCGAGAGATCTACCTGGAGCAAGGCGTGGAAGGACCCGAGCTCTACCCCGAGGGCTGGTCCGGCTGGCCAGCCGCCGGCGGGTCGCGCTGAGGGGCGGTCGGTCGCCGCCGCGCCCCGCGCCGCGTCAGAAGTTGGCGTTGAGGATCGGGAGCCACCGCGCCCACGGCGGGTTGCTCGCGACGTGGTTGAGCAGGCCGATCTGCAGCCCGTCGAGTGAGTCCGTGCGATTGAAGAGGCCGATCGAGAGACCGCGCTGACGCCGCGTCACGAGGTTGAAGCCGCCGAAGCTCAGGCCGTCGAGGACGTTCGTGCGGTTCACGAGCGCGCCCGTGATGCCGGTGATCGACCCGACCTGCACGTCGAGGCCAGCGAGGAGGAGCCCGCTCGCGCGTGAGTCGAGGTCGGCCGTCCGCGGGCGGTCGAACGGGTTCGCGAGGTTCCCCGTGGCGCCGCCCGAGACCGCGAGGCCGGAGATGCCGACACCGTCGAAGCGGTCGCCGAAGGCCGCCGCGATCCCGCCGACCGCGAGGCCGTCGAAGTTCCCGCCCGCGATCGCGGCGAGGCCGCCGATCGAGGCGCCCTTGACGTCACCGGAAGTGACGCTGGCCAGGCCGCCGATGCTGAACCCGTCCTGGTCGCCGCCCGCGACGGCGGCGAGCCCACCGACGTGAATGCCCTTGCGATCGCCCGCGACGACCGACGCGAGTCCGCCGGCGCTCAGCCCGCTGGAGTTGCCGCCGTTGACGCCGGCGAGGCCGCCGAGCTGGATGCCGCGCTGCGAGCCGCCGTTGACCGACGCGAGGCCCCCGACCTGGAGGCCGCGGACGTCTCCGCCCGCCACCGTCGCGAGTCCGCCGAGCGAGGCTCCGCGCAGCTCGCTCCCCGATACCACCGCGAGCCCGCCCGCTTGCAGCCCGTGCAGCGAGCCCTCACCGACGGTCCCGACGAAACCGACGGAAGCGCCGCGTCCCTCCACCACCTTGTTCTGGAGCCCGACGTGGAGCCCGTCCATCCGCTGCACCGACGGGGTCTTCCAGGTCCACACGGACAGGTTCACGCCCTCGACCGAGTCGACGTCGTGGTCCGCGACGTTGAGCCGGAGCCCGGACCACCGCTCGGGGTTGCCGATCGCGATCCCGCGTCCACCGACGCCCAGCGGCACGTGCCAGTGGCTCGCGCCCTCCGAGCTCGGGCCGGAGGTGGCGGCCCGCTCGATGTCCTCGGCGATCTCCTCGACCTCCTGTAGCTCCTCCTCCGTGAAGGCCTGGTCGGGGAAGTTGATGCAGCCGGCGGTGAGGAGGAGAAGGGGCGCAGCGAGGGGGAGCGAGCGAGTCATGGGGTGGACGAGGCGTGGAGGGAGGCCGGCGGCCGTGTGCCGGTCGGAGGCGCGGGATTGTCGTCGACGCGCGGCCTGGAGGGGGTTCGCGGCGCGTATAGCCCGCTGACGCTCCCCGTATTCACGCGTCCTCCAGCCGCACCCCCAGCCCGTCGACGATGCGGTTGACGTACGCGTAGTACGCCACGCACTCCGCGAGGCCGAGAAGGTCGCGGTCGTCGAGGCCGTGCGCGCGGAGCTGGCCCAGGTCGGCCTTCTCGATCGACGCGGGCTCGCGCGTCAGGCGCTCCGCGTATTCAAGGATCGCCTCGCACCGCGGGTCGAGGCCTGCGCTCCGCCAATCCGCCTCGATCCGCGAGAGCAGCTCGTCGTCCTTCAGGAGCCGGCGCAGACCGCGCCGGTGGTGTGTGATTCAGTAGTGGCAGGCGTTGATCCCGCTCACGACGAGCGCGACGAGTTCGCGGTCCGTCTTCGAGAGGCCCGGCGTCGGCCGCATCGCCACCCGGTACAGCTCCAGGTGCGCACGCAGCGAGTCCTCGGCCAGGGAGTGCACGAGCAGCACGTTGTCCACTTCGCCGCTCGCGGGGTCGCGGGCGCCGTCGAAGAGCCTCGCCAGGCCGTCACTCCACTCGTTCGGCCCCGTAGTGCGGATCCACGCCGCGCGTTCGTCCCTTTCCATCCGACCGACCATACTCGGGCCGCCTGCGGCGCACGCCGCCGCCTCACCGCTCCGGACTCCGCGTCCGAATCTGCCCATGACCCGACCCCGCCCGTCGCACGCGCTCCTCGCGGCGTTCACCGTCGCCTGCTCCTCCGCCACGGAGCGCAGCCTGGACAGCCCGGTCCCCGCGCCCGTTCCGAACGAGGTCGTCGTCATGGGCATGGTGCACGGCGGGCACCGCACCCCGGGCCCGTTCGACCTCGAGCGCCTGAAGGAGCTCATCCTCGCCGTCGACCCCGACGTCGTCCTGACCGAGATCCCGCCTCACCGTCTGGGTCCCGCGGCGGCGGAGTTCGCGACGACGCGCGCGATCACCGAGCCGCGCGTGCGCGTGTTCCCCGAGTACACGGACGCGCTCTTCCCGCTGACGCGCGAGCTCGACCTCGAGCTCGTCGGCTGTGCGGGCTGGACGAAATCGATGGCCGACGCGCGGCGCGCGAAGCTCGCGGAGCTGGCCGAGACCCATCCGGACGAGACCGCGGAGATGAACGAGGCGCAGGCCGCGGCGGGTCGGCGCATCGCGGCCCTCGGCGACCCGCGCGATCCTGCGGTCCTGCACACAGACCGCTACGACGCGCTCGTGCGCGAGGGGCTGGAGCCCTACGACCGGCACTTCAACGACCTACTCGGCGCGGGCGGCTGGACGAACATCAACCTGGCGCACTACGGGCACGTTGCCGACGCCCTCGACGCGCGCACCGGTCAGGGGCTCCGCGTGCTCGTGACGTTCGGCTCGTGGCACAAGCACTTCCTCCGCGACGAGCTCGCGAAGCGCGACGACATCAGGCTGATCCCCATGGCCGACTTCCTCGAGACGACGCACCCGAGCCCCGCCGCTTGGCCCGAGTTCCGCGGTTCGGCGGGCCGCACCGGCTCGTATGGCGTGACCGAGATCGCGGAGCCCCGCGTCCGCTGGGAGTACGACACAGGCGCCGTGATCGAGTCGTCGGCGGCCGTCGTCGGCGACACCGTCTACGTCGGGGGGCACGCGCAGCGCCTGCACGCGCTCGACCGGGACACGGGCGCGGTCCGCTGGTCGTTCGACGTGGACGGCTGGCTCCGCTCTTCGCCGTCCGTCGCGGACGGGCTCGTGTTCTTCGGCGCGGACGACAATCGCTTCTACGCCGTCGACGCGAAGACCGGCAAGGAGCGCTGGCGGTTCGCGCTCGGCGAGGGCGGCGAGCAGGCTTCGCCCGCGATCGTCGACGGCGTCGTGTACTTTGGCGCGTTCGACGGACACGTGTACGCGCTGCGGGCGGAGACCGGCGCGCTCGTCTGGAAGCGAGACGTCGGCTCGGGCGTGCTGTCGTCGCCCACCGTGTCGGACGGCGTCGTCTACAGCGGTACGAACGGCGGCGCGGTCGTCGCGCTCGACGCCGCGACCGGCGAAGTGCGCTGGCGCGTGCAGGTGTCGGACGAGGCCGTCTTCTCGTCGCCCGCGGTGTCCGAGGGCCGCGTGCTGTTCACCTCGTACGACGGCGGGGTCTACGCGCTCGACGCGCGTACGGGGGAGTCGCTCTGGCGCCACGCGACGGGCGCGGCGAGCTTCTCGTCGCCGGCCGTCGATCTCGGCGTCGTCTACGTCGGATCGAACGATGACCACCTGTACGCGCTCGACGCGGAGACCGGCAGCGTCCGCTGGCGCACGGGCCTGAACGGCGCGGTGTTCTCGTCACCGGCGGTCACGGACCGGAGCGTTTACGTCGGATCGTCCGACGGGCGGCTGTACGCGCTCGATCGGGTGGACGGCGCCGTGCGCTGGTCGCACGCGGTCGGCGGCGAAGACGTCAACGTCTGGACGTCGCCGAGCGCGATCCAGGGGCGGCTCTACTTCGGGAGCCACGCCGGGAAGGTGGTCGTGCTCGAGGAAGCACGCTGATCGAGGCCGCGGACCGCGCGCGGCTCAGTCGAACGCGACCGAGATCGAGTTCGTCATGTGCGAGCCGCCGAACGCCGCGGTGTCGCGGTGCCACGCCTGGAAGTACCACGTCTCGCCCGCGAGGACCTGGACCAGCGCGGCGCCGCTCGGAGTACGGCGGAGGTCGAGCTGCAGCACGGCCTCGCCGTCCTGGTCCGCGAGTCGCACCTGATCCGGCCCGAGGTAGCGGCTGAGCGAAGCGCCGAGGCAGAGCGTGCCGGCTCCGCCGCTCACGCCGGGCAGGGACCCGGGGCCGAGTGCGTTCAGGAACAGCGTCGTCTGGTTGGCCGGCAGGTCGGACGCGCGGAGGGTCAGGTTGTCGTCGCGGGCGACGCCGGAGCCGAGCGCCTCGAGGCGCCCGAAGGCACCCGTCGAGTTCGGCGTCGGCTGGGAGCATCCCGGCGCGCCCTGCTCTCCGCCGAACACGACCTTCGCCGCGACGGCCGCGGAGAAACTGTCCCGGAAGGCGAGCTGGACGTTCCCTCGCGCGTCGGCGGTCGCCGAGAGCGACAGAAGGCTGGATGCCGCGAGCCCGCTGAGGTCCTGTCGCCCCTGGTCCTCGCCCTCGGGTCCGATCCACTGGACGAAGTCGACGCCGAGCGCCGAGGCGACGGCGGCGACGCGGTCACCGCCGACGTCGATCAGCGTGTCGAAGCCGGCGTTCGTGACGCTGCTCTGGCGCGTCCACTCCACCTGGCCCGCGCCGTCGTAGCGCGACGCGCGGTCGAGCCCGTGGAGGATCGTGAAGTCGCCGTCCGGGTGGTAGACGATGGAGCGCTTGAGCTTGGTGAAGAACGGCGCGAGGGGCGGCGGGTACGCGCTGTTGAAGAGGAGCGCGCCGGTCGGGGACATTCCGAAGACACGCGCCGCAAGGACGGCGGTCTGCCCGTCCGGCCCCACGTCCATCTCGGCCGCGAAGCAGCCCACGGGCGCCACGGCGCGGAAGATCTCGTTGCCGTCTGCATCCAGCCGGACGACCTGTGTCCCGCCGACGGTGCAGCCTGCGAAGAAGAGCTCGTTGTTCCTCATCCGGGCGCTCACGCCGAAGCTCGTGCCGACCGCCGGGTTGCCCGGGTAGGTCCGCGACCAGCGCACGGTGCCGTCGTCCCGCGCGAGGCTCTCGACGAGGACGTCGCCGCCGGTGACCACGACGACCTGGAGGAGGTTCCCCTCCGCGTCGAAGAAGAGGCTGTCCGTCTGGCGCGGCTCGGAGCCGGCGCCGAAGAAGGTGCCCGTCGACCAGCGCAGCGTCCCGTCCGGCGCGATGCACTCGACGCGATCGGGTCGGGTCAGCACCGCGGCCTCTCCGTTCGGCCCGACGGCGATGCCGCGGAAGAAGCCGTGCTGCTCTCCGGGCGGCGCGTCGACGGTCCGCGTCCAGACGCGGTCCCCCTGCGGGCCGTAGCGGACGAAGAGGATGCGCGCGCGGTCCGTGAACACGCCGAACGGCTTCCCGAGGACGGCGACGACGAGGCCGCCGTCGGGCGCGGTCTCCGCGATCACGTTCTCGTAGATCGCGAGCTCCGGCACCTGGATCTGGTCCGTCGTGACGATGTCGGACTGCGCGCGCGCGGACGCGGTGAGCGCGAGGGCGGACGCGAAGGCGAGCGCAACGAGGCGAAGGATCTGGCGCATGGTACGAGGGGCGAGGGGAGGCCCGAGCCTAAGGCCTTCCTCGCGCGCAGGCTGCGGTGCGTGGGCGCAGCAGCGACCGCCGCCTCCGTACCGCCGACCGGAGCGCAAGGGGGCCCCCGAGGTGATCCAGGATCGGACGCCGGCGTCGCGCGCCGGCGCTTGCCTCGAGCGCGCGACCTCTCCGCAGGTTCAAGGCGTACGACGTCGAAGCAGGCGCTGCGGATCGCCAGCCCGGGCGCATGCACGACTTCGCCGTACGGGCACGAACGGCGGGACGGACCCGTGTCACGCAGAACGGTGTCGATGCGCTGCAGCGACGACCGACGCTCCGTCGTGAGCGCAGCGTGAGCGGCGAGGGACGCGGCGCGCGACCGGCGCGTCCGCGGACCCGTGATAGCATCCGCGCCGACCGCGAGCGGCACCGCCGCGCTCGCGCAAGGGGTGCCCGGGCGTGCGCTGCGCAGCGCCGCGCTCGAAAGAGGGCCACCCTCCCGAGCTCCCCCCGCACTTCGATGCCGAAGACCATCCTCGTCGCCAACCGTCTCCCCGTTCGCATCGACGCCGAGACGGGCAAGCCCGTGCCTTCGCCGGGCGGGCTCGCATCCGCGCTCACCGGCGCCGGCGTCGACGCCACCTGGGTCGGCTGGCCCGGCATCGCGGCCGAGGAGGTCGAGGGCGAGGCTGCGCTCGTCGCGTCGCTCGCCGAGCTCGACGCGCGCCCGGTGCTCCTTACGTCGTCCGAGCTGACCGGCTTCTACGACGGCTACTCGAACGGGACGCTCTGGCCGCTCATGCACAGCATGGGCGAGCGCGCGCGCTTCGACCGCGCGTGGTTCGACGACTACGCTGCGGCGAACGCGAAGTTCGCGGCTGCCGTCGCCGAGATCGCCGAGGACGGGGACACGGTCTGGGTGCACGACTACCAGCTGTTCCTGTTGCCCGAGCTCCTCCGCGAGACCGGCCTCGAGCTGCGGATCGGCTTCTTCCTGCACACGCCGTTCCCGAGCTCGGATCTCCTGCGGACGCTGCCGGACAAGAAGGCCGTCCTGCGCGGTCTCTTGGGCGCGGACCTGATCGGGTTCCACACCTACAACTACCTGCGCCACTTCCGCTCGTCGGTGCTGCGCGTGCTCGGGATCGAGTCCGAGGTCGACACGATCTGGGCGGGCAGCCGGGCCGTGCGCCTCGGCGTGTTCCCGATCGGTCACGACCAGGCGGGGTTCGGCGCGTCGATGCGCGCCGAGGGCTTCCGCGCCGCGTTCGACAAGTACTCAGCCGAGCTCGGGTCCAAGAAGGTCGTGCTGAGCGTCGAGCGCCTCGACTACACGAAGGGCGTTCCGCAGAAGCTCGAGGCGATCCGGCACTTCCTCGAGCATGCGCCCGAGCAGCGCGCGGAGATCTTCTTCGTGCTCGTCGCGGTGCCGTCGCGCTCGGGAATCGAGGAGTACGACTGGCTCCTCGAGACCGTCCAGCGCGAGGTCAGCGCGATCAACGGCGCGTACGGCAGCATCGGGCACGCGCCGGTCCAGTTCCTGTACCAGAGCTTTCCGCAGCCCGAGCTCGCCGCGCTCTACGCGCTGGCGGACGCGTGCCTGGTCACGCCCCTCATCGACGGGATGAATCTCGTCGCGAAGGAGTACATCGCGTGCAAGGTCGAGGCACCGGAGTCTCGAACGGGAGTCCTGATCCTGTCCGAGTTCGCGGGCGCCGCGCAGGAGATGTCGCAGGCGCTCCTCGTCAACCCGCACGACGTGCGTGAGACGAGCGCGGCGATCGGGGCGGCCCTCTCGATGCCGGAGCACGAGAAGGTCGAGCGCGCCGAGTGGATGGGGCGGCGCATCGCGAAGAGCGACTCGGCGGCGTGGGCCCGCGCCTTCCTCGCCCGGCTCGAGGAGGGCCGGAGCGCGCCCGAGGGCGGCGACGCGCCGAATCTCGTCGACGCCGTCGCGCAGATGCTCGAGGCCGCTTCCGACGTCGAGCGCCCGGCGGCGCTCTTCCTCGACTACGACGGCACGCTGCGCGACTTCGTGCCCGTCCCCGAGGACGCGGTGCCCGACCCGGGTCTCCGCCCGCTCCTCTCCAAGCTCGCGGCGCAGCCGGGCATGCACGTGTGCATCGTCAGCGGGCGGCCCGCGAGTTTCCTCGAGGAGCACTTCAAGGGAGCGGGGCTCACGCTCGTCGCGGAGCACGGCTACCGCTGGCTGCGCGACGGGGCCGACGACTGGGAGCTCGTGCACGAGCGCGTCGACACGAGCTGGCGCGACGTCGTGCGCCCGCACCTCGAGCAGGCCGCCGACCAGACGCCGGGCGCGACGATCGAAGAGAAACGGTCGTCCGTCGTGTGGCACTACCGCCGCGCCGACCCCGAGTTTGGCGCGTGGCAGGCGCGCGGGCTCCTGGAGGAGCTCACGGACGTCACGGCGAACCTGCCGGTGTCCGTGCACCACGGCAAGATGATCGTCGAGGTCGCCAGTCAGCTCGTGAACAAGGGGCAGGCGGTCAAGGCGCTCATGGACGACTGGACGCCGCAGGTGGCGCTCGCCGCGGGCGACGACCAGACGGACGAGTCGATGTTCGCGCTCGACGTGGACGGCGACATGACCTTCGCGACGGTGAAGGTCGGCCCGGGGTCGACGCGCGCGAAGCGTCGGACCGACATCGCGGGACTGCGCTCGTTCCTCGAGTACCTCGCGAACCGCATCTGACCGAGCCCCGTCGGACGACGCCGCCCACGGCCTTCCAGCATCCATGCCCGCACCCACGGACGACTACCACCACGGCGTGATCGGCAACGGGCGCACGTGCGCGCTCATCGAGCCCGACAGCTCGATCGCCTTCGCCTGCTTGCCCGACTTCGACTCGGGGACGGTGTTCGCGTCGCTGCTCGACCCCGAGCGCGGCGGGACGATGCGCATCGAGATGGTCGGCGGGCGCGCCGTCCACCAGCAGTACGAGCGCAATACGAACGTGCTGCGCACGGACTTCGAGTCCGAGGACGGCGCCGCCGCGTTCCGTGTCATCGACTTCATGCCGCGCTACACGTGGGACGGCCGCGCAGGAACGAGCGGAGACGCGGCGCCGGACATCGTGCGCGTGCTGCAGCCGCTGCGCGGCGAGGCGCGCATCCGCGTCCACTACGACCCGCGGCCCGAGTACGGGACGTTCCCCGCCGAGACGCACGTCCACACCGGAGGACGCGCGCTCAAGAGCAGCACGCGGGGGACCGACGCAAACGGCCGCACCGTCTACGAGTCGCTCTTCCTCTACACCGACCTCGACCCGGAGGCCGTGGGTGCCGGCGAGGAACTCTTGCTCGACCGGCGGCGCTATCTGCTCGTCAGCTACCACGACAAGGTCCAGCCGCCGACGCCGGACACCGTCGAGCTGATGCTGCAGCGCACGCGCGCGTACTGGATGACGTGGGTGGCGCGCACGCACGTGCCGGAGCGCTACGCCGAGGAGGTCGTGCGGTCGGCGCTCGCGCTCAAGCTGCTGCAGTTCGATGCGACCGGAGCGATGGTCGCCGCAGCGACCACCTCGCTGCCTGAGACGGTCGGCGAGGTGCGCAACTGGGACTACCGGTTCTGCTGGATCCGCGACGGGGCGATGACGGTCGCGACGATGCGGCGCATCGGTCACCCGCGGATGGCGTCGAGCTTCATCGACTGGATGATGCGCACGGTGCCGACCAAGGACGACACGCTGCAGATCATGTACGGGCTGCGGGGCGAGAAGGTCCTGACGGAGCGCCACCTCGACCATCTCGACGGCTACCTCGGCTCGAAGCCCGTGCGCGTCGGGAACGCCGCGTACGACCAGCAGCAGCACGACATCTACGGGCTCTTGCTCGACGTGATCCACCAGGACGTCCTCGAGCGCACGGCGACGCCCGAGCGCCTCGACCGGCTCTGGACCAGCGTTCGCGCGGTGGTGCGCACGGTCGAGGAGCGCTGGCGCGATCCCGACCGCGGCATCTGGGAGATCCGCGGGGACGCGAAGCACTTCGTGTTCTCCAAGGTGATGAGCTGGGTCGCGCTCGACCGCGCGATCAAGATCGCGCACCTGCTCGGCAAGGAGCACTGGGCGGAGCGCCACCAGCCGCTCGCGGACGAGATCCACGCGCAGATCACGGAGAAGGGCTGGAGCGAGACCGCGCGGGCGTTCACGCAGACCTACGGCGAGGACGATCTCGACTCGTCGAACCTGCTCCTGGCCGAGTATGGCTTCGTCGAGCCCACCGACCCACGCTTCGTGTCGACGGTGGAGCAGACCCTCGAAAAGCTGAGCCGCGACGGTCTGATGTACCGCTACCGGAACCACGACGACTTCGGCGAGCCGAACAGCGCGTTCACCGTGTGCACGTTCTGGATGGTCAAGGCGCTTGCGTCGATCGGCAGGCGCCGGGACGCACGCAGGCTCTTCGAGACGCTGCTCGTGAGCGCCAACACGCACGGCCTGTTCGGCGAGGACCTCGACTTCGAGACCCGCCGTCACCTCGGCAACTTCCCTCAGGCGTACAGCCACCTGGCGCTGATCGACTGCGCGCATGCGCTGTCGGGCGACGACGACGACGAGCGCGGGCCGATGCAGGTCTGAGAGGGGCGTGGGCGGGCCCGCAGGAGGCCCGCACGGCGCGGCTTTTCGAAGCGGGGCTACGATGGGTGCAACCCAGTCGATGTCCCGCCCGAGGCCCGTTTCCCGCGTTCCGAAACCATGGTCACGTTCCGCGCACTCCTCACGCCGCTCGCACTCGTCCCGCTCGCGGTCCCCGCGTCGGCGCAGTGCGGTCTCGAGCGGATCCTCCCCGAAGGCGGCTTCGAGGACACGATCGCCTGGGGCGTCTCGGACGACGGTACGACCGTCGTCGGAGCGTCCTACTTCGGGCTGGGACCGGCCGACCCGAGCGCGTTCACCTGGACCGCCGCGACCGGTCTCGTCCCGCTCATGCCGTTCGGGTCCGGGGCGTCCGAAGCGCTCGCGGTCTCGGCCGACGGCTCCGTCATCGTCGGCCGCGCCTCCGACTCGGGCTCCGACCAGCCCGTGCTCTGGAGCGCTAGCGCGGCGCCGGTGAGCCTCCTGGACGGCACCGGACTCGGGGGGAGCGGTCAGGCGACCGACGTGTCCGCGGACGGATCCACGGTCGTCGGCTGGACCTTCCGTTCGGGCACCATTCGCTCATTCCGATGGACCGCGTCGGGGGGGGTCTTCGAGCTTCCGCTGCCGATCGGGTTCAACCGCGTTCGGGCGGAAGGCGTCTCCGCCGACGGTTCCGTGGTCGTCGGCTCGATGCAGAACGGGTTCTCCGCGCCGCGCGCCTACCGCTGGACCGCCGGGGGCGGGTTCGTGGACATCACCCCGGCGGGCGCGTCCTCGGCAGCGGCCCTGGACGTCTCGGCCGACGGCGCGACCGTCGTCGGCCACGCGTCGTTCCCGGGAGCGGGACAGCGGGGCGTGCGCTGGGACGCGAGCGGCGCGGCGAGCACGCTCGGGAATGCGTTCGGTTCGTCCTCCAGCGCGCGCGCCGTCTCGAGCGACGGTCGGTCGGTCGCCGGTTCGGCGAACAGCGCATTCGACGCATCGACGTGGTCGCCCGAGACGGGCGGAGTCGACGCCGGCGTGTGGGTGCCCGACGGCGGGTACTTCACCGATGTCTCGGACGGCGGCGTCCACGTGGGGCTCACCTACTACGGTCCGGTCGGCGAGAGCTACGCGATCGTCTGGCGCGCGAGCGAGGTCGGCGCGACGTACTGTGAGGACGCCGTGCCGAATTCGACCGGGTGCGTGGGTCGGCTCTCCGCCGAGGGCAGCGCCTCCGTCGCCTCGAACGACCTGACGCTCCGCGCGTCCTCGCTGCCCCCATCCGTCTTCGGGCTGTTTCTCTCCGCGCGGGCGATCGGGAGCACGCCGCAGCCGGGCGGGAGCACGGGCACCCTGTGCCTCGCGGGACCGATCGGGCGCTTCAACGCGCCGGGCCAGGTGCAGTCCTCGGGCGCGGCGGGCGAGCTGCTCCTGGCGCTCGACCTCACGGCTCTTCCGACGCCGAACGCGCTGGTCGCCGCCGCGACGGGCGAGACGTGGTCGTTCCAGGCGTGGCACCGCACGCCCGGCGGAACGGGCTCGAACTTCACGGACGCCGTCGCGTTGACGCTCCGCTGAGGGCCGGCGCGGCGCTGCGCCGCGGGCAGGGTCCCCGTGCCGCGGGCTGGGCGTCCGGCGCTCGGGAATCTCGGGATTCCTGCACGACAATTCGGCCCCGGCGGCCAACGGTGCTGGAGAGCCCCTGAGCGGCGCCCCGTCGGGCCGGAGGGGAGCCGGACCGACCCCATGAACGAACCCGCGATTGCAGGCATCCCCGACCCCGAGGAAGTCCTCGAGCACCTCGACTGGATCCGGAGTCTCGCCGAGCGCCTCGTGCGCGATCCGGGCGAGGCGGACGACCTACGGCAAGAGGTCTGGCTGCTGTCGCAGCGCGTCGCGCGCCCCGTGCGGATGCCGCTGAAGGGCTGGCTCGGGGGGCTCCTCCGGAACGTGGTGCGCGAGCGGCGGCGGGCCTCGAAGCGACGCGCCGACCACGAGCAAGCGTCGGCGCTCGAGCGCGCGCTCAACGCGGACGCCTCGCCGTGGGTCCGCGAGGTCTCGATGCAGCAGGTGGTCCTGCAGCGTCTGGTGCGGCTGAAGGAGCCATACCTCTCGACGCTCGTCGCGTGCTACTTCGAGGGGAGGAGTCACGCCGAGATCGCGGAGCGCGAAGGCGTCACGCTGCACGCGGTCCGCAGCCGGGTGCAGCGCGGGATCAAGGAGCTGCGCGCGGACCTCGCCGCGCTCCAGGCCGGCGGAACGAGCGCGCTCGCGCTGTTGGCCTACACGATGTGGGAGCCGGCCGTGTACGCGTCCGGGGCGGCCGGGGCAGCTTCCCGCGCCGGCAGCGCGGGCACTCCAGCACCCAAGGCGGCGTCCGCGGGTGCGGGAACGAGCGCGCCCGCGCTCCTCGCGGCGGCAGTGCTGGTCGGAGGAGGCCTCGCGGCGGGCGCCTGGTTCGTCCAGCGCTCGGCGGATGAGGCCGACGCCGCTTCGGACACGACCGGCGTAGCGCGCCAGGACACGGAGATCGCGCAGACCGACCGCAGCCCGGCGCCGATCGAACGGTCGACCGTTTCTGCTCCCGAGGACGCGCAGGTCGCCTCGACCGAGCCGGTCGTCGCCGAGCGCGACGACACCGTCGCCGAGTCCGGCGTGCCCGTCCGCGTCGTCGATCTCGACGGTGCGCCCGTCGCCGGCGTCGAGGTCCGCTACCTGCTTCCTCAGCCGGACGGCACGTCGCGGCTCGGTCGCGCCGTCCACACGGGCGCCGACGGAACCGCTCGGGTCCCCGACGTCCAAGGGAGCGGCACCCTCTACTGCGACGCGCCGGGCCTCTTCCCCGTCGGTCTCCCCTGGGTCGGCGAGGAGGCCGAGACCGGGGTGATCCCGACCGCCGTCGTTGGGCCGCTCGTCCGTGCGCGCGGTCGGGTGCTGGACCCGGACCGCGAACCCGTTTCGGGCGCGCGAGTGCGCATCGGAAAGAACGGCCCCGTCCCGGGCAAAGTGGGGGGCCTCATCGAGCGGGCCAACATCCCCGAGTCGACGCACCGAACGGGGCCGGATGGCGCGTTCGAGATCTTGCTGGCGCGCACGGGCGCTCCCATCTTCGTCACCGTCGACCGCCCCGGCTTCCAGTGGTTCCTGCGCCACCTCGAGTGGGATGAGCTCTCGGAGCCGCTCGAGCTCGAGCTGTCCACGGTCACGAACCCGAGGACCTGCTACGGCCGCGTGGTGGACCCGGCGGGCGACCCCGTCGCGGGCGCATTCGTCTCGGACGGCGAATTCGCCGTGCGCACCGACGAGAACGGCCTCTTCAGCATGGGGGAGGTCCCGGACGGCGCGGTCCTGTGGGCGGGCGCGCCCGGTTTCATGACGGGGAACACTCCGGTACTCGACGATCTCCGCGCGGTGGAGATCGAGCTGTCGGGCGAGCCGCTGCGCATCGAGGGTCGCGCCGTGTACGCGGACGGGACGCCGGCGGCCGGGCTTGCCGTTCGCATCGCGTCTGCGACCGGCGCGGGGCGGTACCGCTTCTCGCACGCAGGCCGCATGGCGTCCCTGCCCGTGACGCTCGAGATGTTCTCCCGTCCCGTCTCCGGCTACAGGCCATCGTCGGTCGCGGCGACGACCGACGCGGAGGGTGCGTTCGTCGTCGAGGGGCTACGCGCGAGCGACTACGAGCTCGAGATCATCGACCGCGACACCGTCCTCTCCGTCCTCACGACGCCCTACCCGGCGGGGGCGCGCGGCGTCCTCGTCGAGGTTCCCGACCGCCTCCCCGCGCTCGAGGGAACGCTCACGTCGAAGGACGGCGCGCCGCTCGGCGGCGTTCCGATCGTGACGTACTTCCCCAGCGGACCGCTGCGCACGGGCCCGATGACGCGAACCGCGGCGGACGGCTCGTTCCGCTTCGACGGCCTCGCCCCCGGCGCGCTCGTGCACGCGCGCTCGACGCTCCCCTGGGTCCACGCGCCGACCGCGGTCGGAGAGGAGCGCACGCTAGCGCTTGTCGCCGAACCGGCGGCACGCCTGCGGGTGACACTCGCCCCCGACGCGCCGTCGCGCGCGGGCCTCCCCTGGCCGACCTCGGTCGCCTTCTTCGACGAGGGGGGCGAGCTGGTGCGGTTCGTCGTGGACGACCTCCTGTCGCGCTCCGTCGAGTGGATGCCGACGCCGCAGCCGTCCGACGAGCCCGTCGAGCTGCGGACCATGCTCGTCCCGATCCGAGCGCAGCGGATGGTCCTCGCGACCTCGGAGGAGTCGATCCTCGTCGTCCCGCTGGAGCTCGAGCACGGCGCCGAGGTTTCCCTCACGGAGTGAGTCCGGGGCCGCCGACCGGCGCCCTCCCGCAGCCAGGGTCGTCCCTTCGACGGACGGCCCTGGCTGCGTTCGTTCCGCAGCGCGTACGGCGCAGTGTCTCGCCGCGCATGAGCGCGTCGAAATGCCTGGATTCGTTGCACGACCCGGGGCGCCGGCCGGCCAGCAGCCCGTGAAGCCGCGGAGGACTTGGCCTCCCGCCTTCGGGAACGACCATGCTCAACAGACATGCCAGAACGCTCGGCCTCGGCCTCGCCCTCCTGACCCCCGCCTTCGCGCAGGATCCTCCGACGGGCCTCGGCCCCGGAACCGTACTCAACGTCGATGTCGGGACCGGCGCCGGCACCTACACGGGCCAGGGCGCGCTCGACGACCCGGGGAACAACCACTGGAACGGGGTCCTCGACGTCGGAACGGATCTGCTCGCGTCGGACGGGATCACCGGAACGGGCGTCTCCGTCCAGATCACGAGCGAGAGCGGGTTCTCGTACGGGAACGCCAACACGCTCCTCGGCGACTACCGCTACACCTCGATCTTTGGCGGGCCCCATCTCGGCGAACTCGTGATCGAAGGGCTGACGCCGGGGACGAAGCACGTCCTCCATCTCTACAGCGCGGGGGACAAGCGCGACCAGGGGGGGATCTTCACGTTCGGCGAAACGGTCGTCTCCACCGCAGGTTCCACCTCGGACGAGTTCGAGGAGGGCGAGAACTTCGTCGTCCTCGAGGTCGAGTCCGACGGGTTTGGCGTCGTGCGCGGCACCTGGGGGGGCTTCGATACCGCCGGCGCGCCGCTCAACGGTTTCCAGATCCAGGAGGGCACGCTCCAGCCGCGAGCCATGGACGCCGTGGGCGCGGAGAGCCCGACCGTCCACACGCCCGGCAGCAAGGTGCGCGTCACCGTTGAGTTCAACGAGACGGTCACGCTCAGTGCGCTCGGCGCGGCGTCGCTGACGGTCGACTTCGACGGCACGCTCGTTCAGGCAACGCACATCGGAGCGACGAGCGGTACATCGCTCTCCTTCGAGGCCGACGCACCGTCGGTGACGACGATGGACGCCGCGGTCGTCGCGAACAGCCTCGTCCTCGCACCGGGCGCGACGCTCGTGGACGCGGACCTGAACGCATCGGAGCTGGACCTCGTCCGCGCGCCGCTGCCGAACGACCAGGTCACGACGCAGCGGCTCTCCGTGTACCCGCCCGTGCCCAACCACACCGAGTCGCCGTACTACCGGTTCCGCGTCCGCGAGGTCGGCGGCGCCTGGATGTCGCCGTTCGCGTTCTCGACGCAGTGCATCGACGACGCGCCGATCGTGCCGTACGGCTACTACCAGGACGATCTCGGGCGCTGGTCGCACACCTACTGCAACTTCGAGATGGCGAACAAGGTGCCGATCGAAGTGGAGATCACGCGGCTCAACCCGGACACCGGCGTGCCCGTCGACATCAAGAGCGCCGTCGCGCACCCGCGGCGCAAGGTGCGCTCGTGGCGCGTCGAGAACGGGAAGGCCTACGTCCGGGTCGACCGCCCGACGCTCTTCGCCGTGGACATCGACGGCCAGATGGATCGGAACCCGACGCCGGACCCGCGCTTCGTGAACGACGGCGCGCTCCACTGCGTGACGGTCTTCGCGAACCCCTTCATCCTCGACAAGCCGTCGGCGGGCGACCCCGGCGTGGTGACCGTCGAGGCCGGCGATCCGCTCCCGGCGGACGACGGGAGCTGGTCGACGCTGGTCTTCGAGCCCGGAGTGCACCAGGTCTTCGGTTCGGAGGGATGGGCGCCTGGCGACGCGTACCGCCTGCGGCGCGACCGCTCGTACTACATCCCCGGCGATGCCATCGTGCACGGCAACTTCAACAACGAGCGGGACGAGGGCGACGCGCGCAACATCCGCATCTTCGGGCACGGGACGATCTCGGGCGAGCTCATGGACCACCCCGTGATCTTCGGTCTGATGGACGTCGACGTGCAGTGGGTGGCGAGTCCGATCGAGATCGCCGGCGACCCGAAGGGCTGCCGCGTCGAGGGGATCACCTTCGCCGATCCTTCGTTCCACACCTGCGCGGTCAAGGGCGACTACAGCGGCCACGAGGACGAGCACAACGCCGTTCGCTGGTGCAAGGCCATCTCGTGGCGGGCGAACGGCGACGGGATCTCGCCCAACGGCAGCAGCGTGCTCGAGGACTGTTTCCTCCGCACGCAGGACGACGGGACGTACGTGCTCGGGGCGGCCATCCGGCGCGTCGTGTACTGGACCGACGTGAACGGGATGCCGCTGCGCTGCAGCCAGCTCACGAAGGTGCACCCGTTCCCGTACCAACTCGAGAAGCTCCTCGTCGAGGACATCGACGTGATCTACGCGCGCTCGGGCTTCGGTCCGGGACCGGGGCGCTCCGTCATCGGCTACCCCGAGCCCGACCCGGCGGACACGGGCAACACGGGCCAGCACGTCGTGTTCCGGGACATCAGCGTCGAGGATCCGCTGCCGGTCCGGTCGCTGTTCGGCTGGGACCTCCAGGGCGGGGTCGGCGCGATCGACGGCGTTCGATTCGAGAACGTGCGCGCGGTCGCACCGACGGTCAACGGTGATCCGAACAGCTTCATCGGCGGGGCCAGCGCGCCGATCGAGGGGATCGTCTTCGAGAACGTCGTCCTCGCCGGGCGCCACTTCGGATCGCCCGCGGACCTGCAGGTGATCGGTCCGGTGAGCGGGCTCGAGTTCGACAAGACCGCGCCCGAAGCCGTCGACTACGAGCCGAAGTCCGAGTTCGGGAAGTGGTACGTCAATGCGGACTGGAGCACCGGCGTCGAGCCCGCCAACAACGACGTCGTGCGGCACACGACGGACGCAGGGCTCCTCGGCGTCGACGCTACGGCCTACGCAGGCTCCCTCGAGATCGGAGCGCCGGGAACGGCGACGGTCGAGGTGCGGGACGGCGGCACGCTGGTCGTCGCCGGAGGCGTCTCGATCGGTGCCTCGGGCCCGGGCGAGCTCCGGGT
>JBCBNC010000009.1:0-184523 GCA_039821985.1 Planctomycetota bacterium | reverse complement strand
GACCCCGCCCCCCGCGCCGATCCGGGCCCCCGCAGACCCGGGGCCCGCACCACCAGCCGCTGGCGGCGCCCGGGCCGCCCACCCATGGCCCGACCCGGGCTCCTCCTGCTGCTGGTGATCCTGGCACCGTATCTGCGTGGCACCGTATCTGCGCTGGGTCCTGGGTCAGACGTTCGCGCCGACGCTCCGCAGCTCGGACACCACCAGATCGCCGACCTCGTTCGTCGGATGCGCGCCCGTCGTTGCAGCCACGAGGCGGCCGTCCTTGAAGAGCTGCGCGATCGCGCGGTCGATCGCGCCCGACGCCGTCTTCTCGCCGACGTAGTCGAGCATCATCCCCGCGGCCATGATCGCCGCGATGGGGCTCGCCACGTTCTTGCCCGCGTGCTTGGGCGCCGACCCGTGGATCGGCTCGAACAGGCTGACGCGCCCGGGGTGGATGTTCCCGCTGGCCGCCATGCCCATGCCGCCTTGGATCATCGCCCCGAGGTCCGTGATGATGTCGCCGAAGAGGTTCGGGGTCACGGCCACGTCGAACCACTCGGGGTTCTTGACCATCCACATACACGCGGCGTCGATGTACGCGTGGTCGGTCTTGATGTTCGGGTGTTCGGCGGCGACCTCGGCGAAAACGCGCTGCCACAGGTCGTGGGCGCGGATCGCGTTCGCCTTGTCGACGAGCGTCACCTGGGCTTCCTTGCCCGCGGGGCGCTCGCGCGTCTCGGCGAGGTGGAACGCGTAGCGGACGGCGCGCTCGACGCCTTCGCGCGTATAGACCATCGTCTGCGTCGCGACCTCGAGCGCCTGCCCCTTGTGCGCGAACCCGTGCATCCCGGTGTACGCGTCCTCGGTGTTCTCGCGGACAATGAGCATGTCGACGTCGGCCGGACCCTTGCCCTTGAGCGGGCAGAGGCTCTCCTGCAGCAGCTTGACCGGCCGCAGGTTGACGTAGAGATCGAGGTCGAAGCGGCACTTCGCGATGATCCCGTACTCGACCTTGCCCGGCTCGCAGCGCGGGTCCCCGATCGCGCCGAGGTAGATGGCGTCGGTGCTCTTCGCCTCCTCGAACATCGCGTCGGGGAAGGCCTCGCCGTGGTCCAGGAAGTACTGACTGCCGATCGAGAGCTCGTTCTTCCGCAGCTCGAAGCCGAACACGTCGGCGCACGCGTCGGCGACCTTGAGCGCCTCGCGCGTGACCTCGGGACCGATGCCGTCTCCGCCGATGATCGTGATGTCGTAGGAAGCCATGGTTCTGCTGCTCTGGGTCGAGCGTGCTCTGGATCGAGCGTTCTGGGGATCGGGAGAGGGAGTGGGGCGATTCAGCTCGCGGGAACCGCTGCGCGGAACATCCCGGGCTCGTACGAGACGATGTGACCGACGATCGCGCTCGCAGCGACCGTGAGCGGCGACGCGAGGTAGAGCTGCCCGGGACCGCTGCGGCCCCGGAAGTTGCGGTTGATCGCGCTCACGGTGACCTCTTCGGACGTCTGCGAGACGCCGGGCCCACAGCCAATGCACGCTCCGCAGCCGGGCGCGATGACCTCGACTCCGGCGCGCCGGAAGATCTCGTCGTAGCCCTTCGCCACGGCGTAGTCACGCACGGTGGTCGAGCCGTACTGGACGACCATCGTGACGCCGTCCGCGACCTTCCGGCCGCTGTCGAGCGCGTCCTTGAGCACGCGGGCGTAGAACTCGAAGTCGTCCTCCTTGCCCGCGGTGCAGGAGCCCGCGTATGCGATGTCGATCTTGACCTCGCCGAGCTCGGCGACGTCCTTGCCGTACGTCGGGTCGCCCGGCTCGGCGACCATCGGCTTCAGGGCGCCGAGGTCGATCGTGTGCACGCCGCCGGCGTACTCGGCGCCGGCGTCCGGAGCGACGAAGGTCGCCACGATCTCGTCGACCGACGCGCCCTCGCGGCGCGGCGCGAGCCACTCGGCCAGGCTCCGGTCGCCCTCGCAGACGCCGGACTTCGCCGAGCACTCGGTCGCCATGTTGCACAGCGTCGCGCGCTCGTCGGGCGACAGCGACGCCAGGCCGGGACCGCCGAACTCCATCACGCGGTCGAGGGTGTCCTCGCGCTTCGCGTAGGTGTCCAGGATGTGCAGCATCACGTCCTTCGCCGTGCAGCCCGGGTCGAGCTCACCGACGAGCTCGAAGCGGATCGACTCCGGGACCTTGACGAACGTGAAGCCGGCGGAGATCAGCCCCGCGTACTCGGTCGCGCCGACGCCGTAGGTGAGCGCATTGCTGCCGCCGCCCATGCACGTGTGGCTGTCGGTGGCCTGGATGAAGTCGCCCGGGTCGACGAACTCCTCGCGGGCGACCTGGTGACAGATGCCCGGCGAGACGCCGTCGGTCGCCGAGTAGTCGCGGACGCCCGTGTGCGACTGGAACTCGTTCTGCAGGTCGCGCAGCGTCTGGATCTCCGGCGTGAACGGCTTCATCCGCTCGACGCCCGTGGCGTAGAGCAGGTGATCCTCGAAGATCGCGAACTTGGAGGGGTTCTTGACGGCGTAGTCCGCGCCGTACTCCTGGCCGAGGAAGTGGTGCACCTGCGCCGTCGTGAACTCGTGGCTGTATCCGCCGTCGACGTTGACGAGGCACACGTCGCCCGGCTTCAGGTGCACGTCGCCGTCGGCGCCGACGACCTTCGACGCGAGGATCTTCTCCCCCATCGTCATCGGGCGCGCGGCCGTGTCGGGCACGGGCACCGTGACCTCGCCGGCCCGGTACTTCTTGGCGAACGGGAAGAGCCCGCCGGCCTCGAGCATGACGCGCGTGATCGGGTCGTACTTGCCGGTGAGTTCCTCGAGCGCGACGTCCTCGCGGTTCTGCAGGCGCGCGAGAACGTCGTAGCCGCCCATGAGCTGGCCGAGGTTGAGGTTGTTCCGCTCGTGGATCGGAGCGAACGAGTGCGCGATCACCAGGCGGATGCCGGACCACTTCTCGCACTGCGGCGCGGTCTCGCGGGACGAGCCCGTGCCCTTGCGCTTGCCGCTGACGATGACCTCGAAGCCACCGTCCAAGAGGTCACGCGTGCCGAAGACGCGCTCGCCGCTCTCGTCCAGCAGCCCGGCGTACGCGTCGAGCGCGATGTCCTCGGGCCGGTGGCGGAAGCACACCCACGCCGGCGTCATCGTGTCGGTGTTGATGTCGTCCAGCAGGTCGGCGGGGTCGACGTCCTCCATGCGGAGGTCGAGCTCGCCCGCGAGCTGGGCCTTGATCTTCCCGAGGTCCTTGGTGAGGAACAGGACGCGCTTCCCGGGCGTCAGCCGCACGACGCGCGCGCCGTTCGACGTCTCGTGGATCAGTTCGTTCATCGCGGAAGGAGTGGAGCGTGGGACCCGCTGCGCGGGAGCCGCGCCTCGGCCGTGGCCGGGCGCAATCGGAGAGCCGCGCGCCGCCGGAGCGGCGCGCTCAGGCGTCAGGCACTGGGGTTCTCGACGAGCATGGCGATGCCCTGGCCGCCGCCGATGCACGCGGAGGCCACGCCGAACTTCTTCCCGCCGCGGCGGAGCTGGTACAGGAGCGTCAGCACGAGGCGCGTGCCGGTCGCCCCGAGCGGGTGCCCGAGGCCGATCGCGCCGCCGTTGACGTTGCACTTGTCCCGGTCGAGGCCGAGCTCCTTCTCGCAGCCGAGGTACTGGGCGCTGAACGCCTCGTTGATCTCGAAGTAGTCGATCGCGTCGGCGGACATGCCGGCGTCGCCGAGCAGCTTCTGGATCGCGGGCACGGGACCGATCCCCATCTCCTTCGGGTCGACGCCGACGTAGGAGTAGCCGCGCACGATGCCCATCACATCCAGGCCGTCGGCCTTGGCGCGCTCGTCCGTGGTGCACACGACCGCGGCCGCGCCGTCGACGATGCCGCTGGCGTTGCCCGCCGTCACGGTGCCGTCCTTGCCGAACGCGGGGCGCAGCTTCGCGAGCGCCTCCATCGAGGTGTCCGGCTTGATGTGGTCGTCCGTGTCGACGACCTTGTCGCCGCGCTTGGACGGGATCACGACGGGCTCGATCTCCTCGGCGAAGCGGCCCGACTGGACCGCCTCCGTCCCGAGCTGGTGGCTGCGCAGCGCGTACGCATCCTGCTCCTCGCGCGTGATCCCGAGACGCTTGCCGATGCGCTCCGCCGTCTGCGCCATGTACGTGTCGCCGTACGGGTCGTAGAGGCTCGCGAACAGGAGGTCCTCGAGCTGCGGCTGGACGCCGAAGCGGAAGCCGTTCCGCGCGCCGTGCAGAACGTACGGCGCCTGGCTCATGTTCTCCATGCCGCCGGCGAGCACCGTGCCCGCCTCGCCGAGCGCGATCAGCTGCGCGGCGCTGGCGATCGACTGGATGCCGGAGCCGCAGAGACGGTTGACGGTCAGCGCCGGAATGGTCTGCGGCACGCCCGCCTTCAGGGCGACGTGGCGCGCGCCGTAGATGGCGTCGTTGCTCGTCTGGAGCGCGTTGCCGACGACCGTGTGGTCGACCGTCTCCGCGTCGATCTTCGCGCGGGTCAGCGCGGCCTTCGACGCGTGCGCGGCCAGGTCGATCGCGCTGACGTCCTTGAGCTTGCCGTAGCCGGGGGTTCCCGAGTACTCGGCCATCGGGGTCCGAGCCCCGCCGACGATGACGACGTCCTTCGACATGTGTTCTCTGCTCTCCGTGGATGTGGGTTTGCGGCCCGCGCGCGGAGCGCGCGTGGGGCCGCGGTTGGATCGGTGGGTGGCTCGACCGGGACGGGCGCGGCGCGCCCGCGGGCTACTTGCCGGTGAACTCGGGGCGGCGCTTCTCGAGGAAGGCGGCCATCCCCTCGCGCATGTCCTCGGTCGCGGCGGCCTTGCCGAAGTACTCGGTCTCGAGCTCCTCGCCCGCGGTCTGGTCCATGTCCCAGCCGCGCTGCACGAGCTCCATGCCGAAGCGGAGCGCGATCGGGCCCTTCGCCAGGATGCTCTTCAGCATCTTCTGCGTGCCCTCCTCGAGCGCCTCCGGCGCGAAGACGCGGTTGACGACACCGGTGCGGTGCGCATCGTCGGCGCCGAACATGTCGCCGGTCAGGATCCACTCCCGCGCGACGCCGGGTCCCGCGATGCGCGCGAGACGCTGGCTGCCGCCGTAGCCCGGGATGATCCCGAGGCTCGTCTCCGGCAGCCCGAGTTTCGCGTTCGTCGATGCGGTGCGGAGCGTGCACGCGAGCGCGAGCTCGCAGCCCCCGCCGAGCGCGAAGCCGTTGATCATCGCGATCGACGGCTTCCCGAGATCCTCGAGCTTGCGGAACACGCGCTGGCCGAACGCCGCGAGCTCCTGCGCACCCGCGCTGTTGCCGGCCTGCTCGAGGAGCTCGCCGATGTCAGCCCCCGCGACGAACGCCTTGTCGCCGGATCCGGTGATCACGAGCGCCCGCACCGTGTCGTCCGCCTTGGCGGCATCGAACGCCTCGCCCAGCTCCGTGATGGTCGCGTGGTTGAGTGCGTTCATCTTCGACGGACGGTTGATCGTGACGCGGGCGACGCCTCCGTCGACGGAGTACTCGATGTTCTCGTAGGCCATGGCGGTCGAGCCCGGACGCGGGCTCAGGATCGGTGGGAGGTTTCGGTGTGCGGAGCGGACGTCGCCCTCGAGAGGGCGACGAATGCGATGGACGGGGCCGCCGCGGGCCGGCCGCCAGGGAATGGGCGCGTCGGCGCCCGGCTCCGGCGGAGAGGTACGGCCGGCGGCGGGAGCGCTCAGCCCTCGGTGGGCAGAACGACGGCGGCCTTGATGGAGACCGGTGCGACCGGGGTCGAGCCCTCGCCGCCCGGCTTGGTCGGCGCGCCCGCGATCTCGTCGAGCACGTCGAAGCCGTCGACGAGGCGCCCGAAGGCGGTGTACTGACCGTTGAGGAAGCCGGCCTCGCCGTGCACCACGAAGAACTGGCTGCCGGCCGAGTTCGGATCCGTCGAGCGCGCCATGGAGATCACGCCGCGCTCGTGGTGCACGTCGTTGAACTCGGCGTCGACGGTCCAGCCCGGGCCGCCGGTCCCCCAGCGACGGGAGTCGTCCTCCTTCGTGTTCGGGTCGCCTCCCTGGATCATGAACCCGGGGATCACGCGGTGGAAACGCGTGCCGTCGTAGAACCCGTCGCGGCTCAGCTTCACGAAGTTCGCCACGTGGTTCGGGGCGACGTCGGAGAGGAACTCGAGGGTCATGTCGCCGGCGGTCGTCTCGAGGCGTACGCGCACGCCGGTCAGGTCTTCGGTCATGGAGGAGGTCGCGCGGTGTGCGCGGCCGGGGTCCTTGGGGTGCAGAGAGAGAGGAAGCGGGGCCGCGTGCGGCCTCGGCTCGTGTCGGATGGTGGGCGGCGCGGGCGGCACCCCGCTCGAGGCGAAGCGCGCCCGGGCCGCACCGCGCGGTCAGCGGCGGGACTTCGTCGCCTTCACGACGAGCGCCTGGCGGATCACCTGCGGCGGGTTGGGCTCGTTCACGACGAAGTCGAACCAGCTGTCGCCGGTCTCCACGTCGATCTCCTTCTCGAGCATCTTCCGGATCAGCTCGGTGTGCACGTCGGCGCCGCGCACGATCGACTCCACGGCGTCCATGCCGAGGAGCACCTGCCCGAACGCGCTGTACTTGCCGTCGAGCTCGCGGGATGCGCGATGAATGATGAAGAACTCGGACGTGGCGGAGTTGATGTCGGCGCCGTTGCGCGCCGCGGACAGCACGCCCGCGTCGTGGGCGCGGTCGCTGAACTCGGCGTCGACGGTGCGCGGCGCCGCCGTGCCCGCCTTCGGGCGACCGCCCTGGATCATGAAGCCCGGGATGACGCGCTGGAACCCGAGCCCGTCGTAGAACCCGGTCGCGCACAGGTCGAGGAAGTTGCGCACGTGGTTCGGCGCGACGTCCGGCCAGAGCTCGAGCCAGATGAGCCCGCCGTCCGTGTCGAGCACGACCTGGTAGCCACCGAGCTGTTCGCGCGGGAGCTCCATGAAGTCGATGCCGGCCTCGGGCAGCGCGAGGTGCACGGTGTCCTCGAGAACGCGTGCGGTCTCGACGAACTGGATACGGAAGTCGCGGCCGTCTCCGTCGAGGCGCTCCTCGATGAAGGGCGCGAGGTCAATGCTCGTCTCAAGACGCTGCCCCTGCTGCAGCACGACGCGCGCATCCCCGGCGCGGCGCCGCACGAGGGACTTGCCGTCGAGCGACCAGCCGGACGGTTCGAGCAGATAAGCGGGGACCTCCGCGGGGCGGTCGCCGGACTCCGGGACGATGCTCAGCTCGCCCATGAACGGCTGGCCCTCGATGTACAGCGGCGGCGTCGCCGCCTCGGCCACGATGCCCACGTAGCGGTCGCCGTCCTGGACGGCGGGCTCGGGCGCGCCGCCGCGCGGCACGAGCGCGAGCGCCGACGCCGCCGCGGAGACCGCCACGAGGACCCGGGAGGTTCGCCCCGTTCGGCTCATGCCTTCTTGTCCCCGTCCCAGGCGTAGTAACCCTCGCCCGTCTTGCGGCCGAGTTTGCCGGCGGCGACGTGGTCCTTGAGCGACTGAGGGATCTTGAACGCGGGCTCGTCGGGGTAGCGCTCGGTCCAGCCCTCGAGGATGGACAGCGTCGTGTCGAGACCGACGTAGTCGGTGAGCGTGAGCGGGCCCATCGGATAGCCGCAGCCGAACTGCATCGCGGCGTCGATGTCCTCCTTGGAGGCGTCGCCCCGATCGAGCATCTCGATCGCCTGCACCATGTAGGGAACCAGCAGGCGGTTCACGACGAAGCCCGGCGTGTCCTTGCAGGACACCGGCGTCTTGCCGCAGGCCTTGCCAAAGTCGCGCGCGGCGTCGAAGACGTCGGCGTCGGTGTCCTCGGTGCGCACGACCTCGACGAGGCGCATGAGCTGGACCGGGTTGAAGAAGTGCAGCCCGACGAAACGCGACGGGCGGCCCGACGCCGTCGCCATCTCGCCGATCGGGAAGGACGACGTGTTGGACGCGAAGACCGCCTCGGGCTTGGCGAGAGCGCCGAGCTCGGCGAACAGCGCCTTCTTCACGTCGAGGTTCTCGACGATGGCCTCGACGATGAGGTCGCAGTCCGCGAGGTCCTGCTTGTTGGTCGTGCCGGTGATGCGGCCGCGGGTCTCCTCGACCCACGCGCGCGCCGCGCCCTCTTCCATCTTGCCCTTCTCGACGTTCTTGGCGGCGAGCTTGGAGAGGCTCTTGTCGACGCGGGCGAGGCCCTTGTCGAGGGCGCCCTGCTCACTCTCGAGCGCGACGACCTCGCACCCGCCCTGGGCTGCGACCTGGACGATTCCGTGGCCCATGAGGCCGCATCCGACGACGCCGACTTTGTTGATCTTCATGGAGGCGAGCGGCCCGGTCGGCCGCGGGTGTGGGCCCGCGTCGGGGCCCGTTCGGAGAGGTGTGCGGGGAATCGGGGTGGGCGGTCAGAGGCCGGTGCGGTCGAACGCGACCGCGAGCCCCATTCCACCGGAGATGCAGAGCGTGGCCAGGCCGTGCTCGGCGCCCTGTGCGCGGAGCTCGTGCAGCATCGTGGTGACGATGCGCGCGCCGGTCGCGCCGATCGGGTGCCCGAGGGCGATCGCGCCCCCGTTGACGTTGAGGCGGTCGTGGTCGAACTCGAGCTCGGCGTCGCAGGCCAAGACCTGCGCCGCGAAGGCCTCGTTGAGTTCGACGAGGTCGTAGTCCCGGACGCGACGCCCGGTCGCCTCCTCCAGCGCGCGACACGCGGGGACCGGCCCGACGCCCATGCGGCGCGGATCGACGCCGCCCTGGCGCGCCTCGCCGACGAATGCGAGCGGCGTCCAGCCGTGCTTCTCGCACGCGGCCTCGGAGGCGAGCACGAGCATGCACGCACCGTCGGTGATCCCGCTGGAGTTGCCCGGCGTCACCGTGCCCTCGCCCTCGAACTTCGACGCGAAGACGGCGGGCAGCCGCCCCATCTTCTCAAGCGTGGCGTCCGGGCGCACGTGCTCGTCCGCCTCGACGACGATAGAGCCCTTGCGCGATTCAACGGTGACCGGCTCGAGCTCGGCGGCGAAGCGCCCGGCCTCGAGCGCGGCTCCGGCGCGCTGCTGGCTCCGCAGGGCGAACGCGTCCTGCGCGTCGCGCGTGATGCCGAGCTCCTGCGCGAGTCCCTCGGCCGTCTCCCCCATCACCATGTCGGCGAGCGGGCAGACGAAGCCGTCCTTGTACATCGCGTCGACGAGCGGGGCGTGCCCGAGCCGGTAACCGCGACGCATCTTCGGAAGGAAGAAAGGGAGCCCGCTCATCGACTCGGTGCCGCCGGCGAGCGCGACGTCGATGTCGCCGCGGCGCACGGCGTCGGCGGCGAGCACGATCGACTTGAGGCCGGACCCGCACGCCATGTTGAGCGTCGTGGCGCATACGGACTCGGGGACGCCCGCGCGCACAGAGATCTGCCGGGCGACGTTCGGGCCGCCGCCGGCCTGCCGGCCGTTCCCGACGTAGACCTCGCCGACGCGTTCGGGCTCGACGCCCGCGGCGCGCAGCGCGCCCTCCGCCGCGACGACGCCCAGGTCGGCGGCGCTCAGGTCGGCGAACGAGCCGAGGTAGCGGCCGATGGGCGTGCGCTTGGCCGCGACGACGGCGACGCGGGGCGCTCTCTTGCTCGATTCCATCGGGTCGGTCGGGGGGTGCGGTGGGGCCTGGGTGCGGGGCTCTCGGGCGGCGCGTGCGCACTCCGCCCGGATTTGGGGCAAAGAGGATAGGGGGCGCTGCCTCCCGCGGCAATCGGGAGGACCCGCGGTCGGGCGTGTTGTTCGGGACCCCAACAGAAGCGCAACACCCTGTCGTATCTGAACTTGGACCGCTCACTCCGCGTTCACGGCCCGCTTCGGGCGCGGCCGTTCCACGCGGCCGGGCCTCAGATACCGCGTCCGCGGCCCGGGCCCGGCCGGCGGGGTGGCGGAAAGACCCACCCCCCGGAATCGGAGGCGGCTGCACACGGAAGGGCGGTCCGGGGCGAACCTCCACGCATGGGAGCCGCCGAGTCCGACGCGTCCGAACCCGAGGGCGGCCCCGGCCGCGGCCCGGGCGGCGCCGACGGACACGGCCCGCGCCGGGTGCCGGACGGCTCCGGGCCGGGCCAGGGACAGCTCGGCGCGCTGATCGAACTCCTGCTCGACGACTCCCGGCAGGTCCGCACCGCGGTGCGCGAGGAGCTCGCTGCGCGCGGCGACGCCGGCCGCCGCGCGCTCGAGGCCGCCGCCGCCGGCGCCGAGCCGCGCGTACGCGCCCGCGCGAGGCAGCTCCTGGCGGAGTGGACCCGTGAGGGTGGCTTCGTCGAGCTCTCCGCGCTCGTGCGCCGCCCGGCGATCGACCTGGAGGAGGGGCTCGGCGTCATCGACCGCCTGCTCGGCTTCGGCCACGAGAGCACCGGGCCTGCGCTCGACGCGCTGGCCGAGAAGCTGCGCGCCTCGCTCGGCGAGGAGGCCGCGTTCGCCGACGCGGGGCGGGCGCTCGCGCGGCTCCTCGGCGCCGAGGAGGGCTTTCGGGGGACATCGCAGGACTACCACCTCGTGGACCGCGTGTCGCTGGCTCGGACGGTCGAGACGAGGCAGGGCCTTCCGCTCACGCTGTCCGCCGTCTACGCGGGCGTCGCACGGCGCGTCGGCGTGGAGGCCGGACTGCTCCCGTTCCCGGGCCATGTCCTGGTCGCGATCGGACACGGCCCGGGGCGGGTCGTGCTCGACCCGTTCGCGTCGGGGGACGAGGTGTCACGGGAAGCCTGCGAGCGCAGGCTCGCCGAGCTCGGCGCGCCGCCCTCACCCCGGTGGCTCCTGCCCGCGACCGATCGCGACATGGTGGTGCGGCAGATCCGGAACCTCGTGAGCGCGATGGAGCGCCACGATCGGATCGGCGACGCGCGGCGCCTGCGGCTCCTGCTCGACGCCGCGATCCGCTGAGCGCTCGCGCGCCGCGCCGGCGCGGGGCGCGGCAGCCGGTGCGCCGGCGGCCCGACCGGCAGCGGCCGGGGCGGTCGCCCGTGCTCTGCTACCCTGCGTGGGAAGCATGAGCGAGATCCCCGACGTCTGGCCTCCCGAGGAGGACCCGCGCCCGTCCACGGTCGTCCCCCTGTTCCCGCTGCGCGGCGTTTTCCTTCTCCCGCGGCAGGTCCTGCCGCTGCACGTGTTCGAGCCGCGCTACCGGCAGATGGTGGACGACGTCCTCGACGCGCAGGGCCGGCTCGCGATGGGCACGGTGCTCGAAGGCGAGGCGACCGGCAGCGCCGACGCCGAGGAGCGGCCGCCGCGCGTGCTCTCCGTCGCCGGCGTGGGCGAGATCGCCCGGCACGAGCGCACGCCGGACGGCCGGTACTTCATCTGGCTCTTCGGGATCGGGCGCTTCGACGTCGAGGAGGTCCCCTCCGAGCGTCTCTACCGGCGCGTCCGCATCCGCCCCTTCGAGGAGCAGTCGTGCGGACCCGAGACCGCGGAGTCCCTCGCGGACTCGCTGCGCGGCGCGCTCGAGACGCGCTCGGACGAGCCGCTGCAGCTCCGCGACGACGTCCCCGTCGAGCTCCTCTCCGACGCGCTCGCGAGCAAGCTCCACCTTCCCCAGGCCGCGATGGAGCCAATCTTCACCGAGCCCGACGTGGAACGCCGCGCGCGGATGGTGCTGCGCGCACACGAGGCCTTCCCGCCGCCCGACGAGGGCTGACGCGCACGGCCGCCCACCCACTCGAGCCGAAGGAGCGAACCTTGAGCGAAGAACGCGACGCGCGCCCCGGCGGCGCGGCCCGGGACGATGCGACGGCGCGCGGCCCCGAGCACCTGACGGGGCTGAAGCGGGGCGAACCTGCGAAGAAGGCCGCAGGCGTCCGCGCCGTGACCGTGGCCCTCCAGCACATGAAGCGCGAGGGCTACGGGCCGATCGAGGCCACGCGCGCCCTCCAGCGCATGAACCAGAAGGACGGCTTCGACTGTCCGGGCTGCGCGTGGCCGGACCCCGACGACCGCAGTGCTCTCGCCGAGTACTGCGAGAACGGGGCGAAGGCCCTCGCGGAGGAGGGCACCAAAGAGCGCGCGACGCCCGAGTTCTTCGCGCAGCACTCCGTCGAGGAGCTCGGCCGCATGAGCGACTTCGAGCTCGGCCGCACGGGCCGCATCACGCACCCGATGGTGCTGCGCCCGGGCGCGACGCACTACCAGCCAATCGCGTGGGACGACGCCTTCGCACTCGTGGCGGGCGAGCTGAACGGCCTTGCGAGCCCCAACGAGGCGCTCTTCTACACGTCCGGGCGCACGAGCAACGAGGCGGCGTTCCTCTACCAGCTGTTCGTGCGGCAGTACGGCACGAACAACCTGCCCGACTGCTCGAACATGTGCCACGAGTCGAGCGGCGTCGCGCTGTCGGAGACCGTCGGCATCGGCAAGGGCTCGGTCACCCTCGAGGACGTCGAGACGGCCGAGCTCATCGTCGTGATGGGTCAGAACCCGGGGACGAACCACCCGCGCATGCTCACCGCGCTCAAGGCGGCGAAGCGGCGCGGCGCGAAGATCGTGGCGGTCAACCCGCTGCGCGAGGCCGGCCTGCTCAAGTTCGTGCACCCGCAGTCGCCGCGCGACCTCCTCACCGGCGGCGTCGACCTCGCGGACCTCTACCTGCAGGTGCAGATCGGCGGCGACGTGGCGTTCTTGAAGGCGGCGCTGAAGACGCTGCTGATGCGCGAGCGACGGTCGCCGGGCACCGTCGTCGACGCGGACTTCGTCGCGGAACACACCGAGGGCTACGACGCGCTCACCCTCGATCTCGACCGCCAGGACCTCGAAGCGCTGGTCCGGGAGTCGGGCCTCCGGCACGACGAGATCGAGGCGTTCTGCGACCTCGTCGCGGAGCGTCCGCGGATGATCGTCACCTGGGCGATGGGCCTGACCCAGCACAGGAACGGCGTCGACAACGTCCGCGAGGTCGTGAACCTGCTGCTCATGCGCGGCGCGATCGGCAAGCCGGGCGCCGGCACGTGTCCGGTCCGCGGACACAGCAACGTGCAGGGCGACCGCACCGTCGGGATCTGGGAGAAGCCGAAGCCGGAGTTCCTGGACGCGCTCGGCGAGGAGTTCGACTTCGAGCCGCCGCGCGAGCACGGGCACTCGGTCGTGCACGCGATCGAGGCGATGGCGAACGGCGAGGCGAAGGTGTTCTTCGCGATGGGCGGGAACTTCCTCTCGGCGACGCCGGACACGGACGTGACCGCGGAAGCGCTGCGGCGCTGCACGCTGACGTGCCACGTGTCGACCAAGGTCAACCGCAGCCACCTCGTCCACGGCCGGACCGCGCTGATCCTCCCCTGCCTCGTGCGCAGCGAGCGCGACGAGCAGCCCGGGGGCGAGCAGTTCGTGACCGTCGAGAACTCGATGGGGATCGTGCACGCGTCCCGCGGCCAGCGAGCCCCCGCGAGCGCCGAGCTCCTGTCCGAACCGCGCATCGTCGCGCGGCTCGCCGAGGCGACCCTCGGTCAGCGCACGAAGGTCGACTGGCGCGGCCTGGCGGACGACTACTCGCGGATCCGCGGCGCGATCGAGCGCACGATCCCGGGCTTCGACGACTACGACGCGCGCGCGGCGCGTCCGGGCGGCTTCGCTCTCCCGAACGGCGCCCGCGAACGACGCTTCGCGACGGACACCGGGAAGGCCAAGTTCACGGTCAACGCGCTGCCCTCGATCGCGGTGGAGGACGGCGAGCTGCGGCTCATGACGATCCGGACCCACGACCAGTTCAACACGACCGTCTACGGCCTCGATGACCGCTACCGCGGGTTCAAGGGCGAGCGGCGCGTCGTGATGATGCACCCGGACGACCTGGCCGAGCGCGGGTTCACCCCCGAGACGCTCGTCGACATCGAGGGGCGCGGCGAGGCGGCCGGACGGGTCGCCCGAGGGTTCCTCGCGGTCCCCTACGACCTGCCGCGGGGCGCGGCCGCGACCTACTTCCCGGAAGCGAACGTGCTCGTGCCCCTGGGCGCGCGCGCCCACCGATCGCACACACCTGCCTCGAAGCTGGTCGTCGTCTCGGTTCGACGCGCGGCGAACGAGCCGGGTCCCGCAGCCGGCCCGGGCCGCGCAGCGGGCCACGCATCCGAGGGCGTGAACGGGTAGGATTCCGCGCCGTGCGGGGCCCCTCCCTCGCTGCCGCGCGCCCCGACGTGATCTCCCTCCTCAAGAACCTCATTGCGGGACGGCGCCTCCTGCTCGACTTCGTGTCGCGCGACCTGAGGGCGCGCTACGTGGGATCCAGCCTCGGGTTCTTCTGGTCGGTCATCTACCCCGTGATGAACCTCGCGGTGTACGTGTTCGTCTTCAACATCGTTTTGAAGACGACCTGGGGCCCGGACCAGAGCCCGCTCGAAGTGGTTCTCCTGATGCTGGTCGGGATCGTGGCCTGGAGCGCGTTCTCGGAGAGCCTCTCGCGCGCCGCGAACATCCTCGTCGACAACGCGAACCTCATCGAGAAGGTCGTGTTCCCGTCGGCGATCCTGCCGGCGTTCGTGGTCGGATCCGCGCTCGTCAACATGGCGATCGCGATCCCCGTCGTCGGGCTCGTCCTCGTGTACGCGATGCTCAACCCGACGACGGACCCGTCGGTCCTCGCGAGCGCCGCGGAGACCGGAAACCTCGGCGTGCAGGTCGGCCTCGCGACCCTGTGCGTTCCGGCCCTCATCGTGCTGCAGGGCCTGTTCACGCTCGGGCTCGCCTACTTCCTGGCCGCGTTCAACCTCTTCTGGCGCGACACGATGCACGTCATCGGCGTCGCGCTGATGGTCTGGATGTTCCTGACGCCGATCTTCTATCCGCCGTACCACGTCGTGCAGAAGGGCTTCGGGTGGACGCTCGACGTCAACCCGATGCACTGGCTGATGGAGATGTACCGCGGCGCGATGGTCAAGAACCTCTGGCCCGAGCCGATCGACCTCGTGCGCTTCGGGATCGCGGCAGCCGTCGTGTTCTTCCTCGGCACGACGTTCTTCGCCGCGCAGCGCAAGAAGTTCGCCGACCTCCTCTGACCGACTGAACCGTCTGGCCTCGATGTACGAGAAGACCCGATCGAGCGACGTGGGCGCCATGGGCGGCACCGCGATCGTCGCGCGCGGCGCCGGCAAGGCGTACCGCATCTACGACAAGCCGAGCCAGCGGCTGTGGGACCTCGTCCTGCCGGGCGGGCCGCGCGGGCGCGAGTTCTGGGCGGTCCGCGACGTCTACCTCGACATCCCCCAGGGCGCGACCGTCGGCATCATCGGAGAGAACGGCGCGGGGAAGAGCACGCTCCTCAAGCTGCTCACCGGCATCACGAAGCCGACGACGGGCGAGATCGAGACCAACGGCCGGATCGCGTCGCTCCTCGAGCTCGGCGCAGGCTTCCACCCCGAGTTCTCCGGGCGCGAGAACATCCGGCTCAACTGCTCGATCCTCGGCATGTCCGCCGAGGAGACCGAGGCGCGCTTCCAGGAGATCGTCGACTTCTCCGAGCTCGGAGAGTTCATCGACCGCCCCGTGAAGACGTACAGCTCGGGCATGCACATCCGCCTCGGCTTCTCCGTCGCGACGAGCGTCGACCCCGACATCCTCATCATCGACGAGGCGCTGTCGGTCGGCGACGAGCACTTCAAGGGCAAGTGCATCAACCGCCTCAACGAGTTCCAGGAGTCGGGCAAGACGACGCTGTTCGTCAGCCACGACATGGGCTCGATCAAGTCGATGTGCAAGCACGTGGTGCTCATGCACGAGGGCCGCGTGCTCGAGCAGGGTGCCGCCGAAGACGTCGCCGACGAGTACCTCAAGCGGGCCAAGGTCCGCGGCAACGACAAGATGTCGGCCGCGAACCGCTCGACGGACGCGTACCCGCGCTGGGGGTCGGGCGAGATCCGGACCGAGGAGGTCGAGCTCTTCAGCGGCGACGAGCGCACGAACGTCTTCGAACCCGGCGCTCCGTTCCAGGCGCGCATCCACTTCGAGGTCCTCGAGGACTGCAAGCAGCCGGTGTTCGGCCTCGGCGTGTACCGCTCGGACGGCACGTACGTGAACGGCAGCAACCACTGCTGGCGAAAATCGCCGATCGACATCCCGACGCTGAAGAAGGGACACAAGGGCTACGCCGACCTCTCCTTCGGATCGCTCCCGATCCTGCAGGGGCACTACTACATCACGGTCTTCTGCTACGACCACTCGAAGCCGGCGCCGACGCCGATCGACCACCGGGAGCACGCGGCCGTGTTCCAGGTGCTCGACGCGGACCACCGCCAGCACGGCGTGCTGCTGCTGCCCTCGCGCTGGGAGGTCACCGTGCGCGGCGGAGAGCAGTACCTGTCCGAGGAGTGACGGGCGAGCGCGCGGCCGGGTGGCCTCAGTCCTCGTCCGGGCCGAGGTCGTAGTCGAGGCGCTGGAAGGTGAGGAGCCGCCACAGACGCGCGCCGAACGACAGCGCGTAACCGCGCAGCCGCTGGACCCGGTCGCGCTCACGGGCGATCTCGGCGGACAGCGCGAGGATCTGGTCGCGCGCCTCGTCGCGCTCCCGCCGGCGGCGGTCCCGCGCGTCGATGAGGAGCGCCAGCTCGTCGGTCAGCGAGAGGGACTCCGCGGCGAGCAAGCGCTCGCGAGCCGCGTCGTCCTCGGTGCCGGACAGCGCGTCTGCGATCCCGGTCCGGAGCGACTCGATCGCGTGGTCGCGCTGCTGCACGTGCGCGAGCGCGTCGTGCAGGCTCTCGTGGATGCTCGCTTGTTCGGCGCGCAGCCGATCGAGCTCGGTGCCGCGGACCTCGATCTCGCGCGCGCCGGCCTCGTGCAGCTCGCGCAGGGCCTCGAACTCGCGGTCCTTGTCGGCGGCGACCTGGCCGACGGCCTCGCGCTCCCGCGCGAGCGCACCCGTCAGGTCCTCGATGGTCTTCCGACTCTCCGCAAGGTCCGCTTCGACGGCGCCGAGGGACTGCTTGTGCTGCCCGAGGTCGTCCTCGAGGCTGTGCACCACGCCGTGGATCCGCGCGATCTCCGGCTCGTACGTGTCGCGGAGCGCGTCGTAGCGCGCGAACTCGAAGCCTGCGCGCAGGAAGGCACGTGTGGCCTCGGCCGGGACGCGCGCGGCCGGCGCGAGCGCGCGCTCCAGGCTGGGCATCGGCGCGCCGTCGAACGCGGCCACCACGGCGTGGCGGTAGACGTCGTCGCCGTGGTCGCTCGCGAACAGGTGCTCGTTGTAGAGGCGGTAGATGCGCGGCGCGATCGCGCGCAGGAGCTCCTCGTGCTCGACGTAGAGCTCGATCGCCATCAGCGCGAGCCAGCGGTCGAGCGCGCCGTGGCCGAACGACTCGACGCGCGCGCCGGCGGCCTCGAAGCCGCGGGTCGTCTCCTCGCGGTCCGGCAGCCCGTTGACCCGGTGCTCCTTGAGGTAGCGGTGCTCCCAGTTCAGCCTGCGGCGCAGGAAGTCCAGGAGGAGCTCCTCGGCCTCGGCCACGCGCGGGCTGTCGTAGGGCCCGGCGAGGATCACGTAGCGTCGCGCCACGCGGGCGCACTCGGCCACGAAGGCCTCGCGCAGGGCGGGCGGCACGTGCTCGAGGGTGTCGAAGGCCGCGACGGCGTCGAAGGAGCCGTCGGCGAAGGGCAGCCGTGCGCCGCTGCCCAGCACGAGCCCGTCGGCGTCCGAGGGGTCGACGTCGACGAGCTGGATCCGGTCCTCGGTCAGGAAGCGGCGCAGGAGCGCGGTCCGGCCCCCCACGTCGAGGACGTCATAGGTCTCCCCGGGGCTCCGGACGTCGTCCAGGAGGGCTCGGACCAGCTCGTAGCGCTGGAACTGGTCGAAGGGCAGGTCGAGGACGTCGGTCATGCGGGCGTGGGAAGCGTCCCGGGCTGGAACACGCGCGGGGAGGGCCACTCGCCCCGTCTCATCGGCAGAATGGGGCCGGGCCCCCGCGCACATTATGGAGCCGTCACGCTCCCGGATGGATTCAGTCGCCCCGCTGGTTTCGCCGATACGAGCGATCGTAGCGCGCGCGGGCTCCGTCCCGGACGCCTCGGACTGCCAATGGGCCCGTCCGCTCGCCCCTCTCGCTACGCAGGGCGGGCACGGCGCGCCCGCTCCCATCCCACGGCCCGCTCCGGCCCGCCCCTCCACCCGGCTCCCCAGCCCACCCCACATGAAGGTCGCCATTCTCGCCGGCGGCGTCGGCTCCCGCCTCTCGGAGGAGACCGTCGTCAAGCCCAAGCCGATGGTCGAGGTCGGCGGACGGCCGATCCTCTGGCACATCATGAAGGGCTACGCGACGCGCGGCTTCAACGACTTCGTGATCGCGCTCGGCTACAAGGGCGAGGTCATCAAGAAGTGGATGATCGACTACGCGCCGCTCAGCGCGAACCTGACCGTCCACACCCAGAGCGGTGAGGTCGAGCCGGAGTCCGACGAGTCGCTCGAGGACTGGCGGGTACAGCTGATCGACACCGGTCAGCACACCGGCACCGGCGGCCGCGTCAGGCGCCTGCGCGAGTACGTCGGCGACGAGACGTTCATGCTCACGTGGGGCGACGGCGTCGCGGACATCGACATCGACGCGCTGCTCAAGTTCCACCGCTCGCACGGCAAGCTCGCGACGGTCACGGCCGTGCGCCCGCCCGCGCGCTTCGGCCTGATCGAGCTCGACGGCGACCAGGTCGTCAGCTTCACGGAGAAGCCGCAGCTGGGCGAGGGCTGGATCAACGGCGCGTTCTTCGTGCTCGAGCCCGGCGCGATCGACTACGTCGACGGCGACGAGACGATGTGGGAGAAGGCCCCGATGGAGGGCCTCGCGCGCGACGGGGAGCTCATGGCGTACAAACACGACGGCTTCTGGCAGTGCATGGACACGCTCCGTCACAAGAAGATCCTCGAAGACCTCTGGGAGAGCGGCAAAGCGCCGTGGAGGAGCTGGCAATGAAAGTCCTGGTCACCGGTCACGAAGGCTACATCGGCTGCGTTCTCGTCCCCCTCTTCCAGGAGGCGGGCCACGAGGTCGTCGGGCTCGACAACGGGCTCTTCCAGGGCTGCGAGTTCGACGATCCCGCGACGGACTGCGAGACGGTCCAGCTCGACATCCGCGACGTCGAGCCGAGCGACGTCGCCGGGTTCGACGCGGTCGTGCACCTCGCCGGGATCTCGAACGATCCGCTCGGCGATCTGAACCCGCGCGGCACGTACGACATCAACCACGAGGCGAGCGTGCGCCTGGCCCAGGCCGCGAAGGCCGCAGGCGTTCCGCGTTTCCTGCACTCGAGCTCGTGCAGCCTCTACGGCGCGGCGGGCGACGCCCCCATCGATGAGACGGCCGACTTCAACCCGGTCACGCCGTACGGCGAGTCCAAGGTCTTCGTCGAGCGCGACGTGACGCCGATGGCGGACGACACGTTCTCGCCGGCGTTCCTCCGGAACTCGACCGCGTACGGCGTTTCGCCCAGGCTCCGCGGCGACCTCGTCGTGAACAACCTCACGGGCTACGCCTTCACCACGGGAGACGTGCTGCTCAAGAGCGATGGCACGCCGTGGCGCCCGCTCGTGCACATCCGCGACATCAGCCGCGCGTTCCTCACGATGCTCGAAGCGCCGCGGGAGAAGATCCACGGGAAGGCGTTCAACGTCGGCTCGACGAAAGAGAACTACCGCATGCGCGAGGTCGCCGACATCGTCGCAAGCGTCGTCCCCAACAGCAGCGTGACCATCGCCGAAGGGGCGGGTCCCGACAAACGCTGCTACCGCGTCAACTGCGACCTGATCACGAAGGAGCTCGGCTTCGAGTGCGAGTGGACGGTCAAGAAGGGCGTCGAGGAGCTCTACGCGGCCTACAAGGACCACGGCCTGACCCTCGACGAGTTCGAGAGCGGCCGCTACCTCCGGATCCGCCACGTCCGCAGCCTCATCGAGAGCGGCGCCCTCGGTACGGACCTGCGCTTCACGGGAACGAACGCGGCATGAGCTCGAGCGTCGACATCAAGGGCGCCGTGGAGCGCATCACCGAGTGCCGCCTCTGCGGCAGCAACGACATCGAGTCGTTCCTGGACCTCGGCGCGATGCCCTTGTCCGACGGTCTCGTCGACGCGGACCGCGTCGGCGCAGAGGACGCGCGCTTCCCGCTCGAGGTCTGCTTCTGCCACACGTGCGGCGCCGTGCAGATCCTCGATACGGTCGCGCCCGAGGTGCTCTTCGCGGACGACTACCCCTACTTCTCGTCGTTCTCGGACGCGCTCGTGGCGCACTCGAAGGCAAACGTCGACGCGCGCGTCGCCGAGTTCGGGCTGGGTCCGGAGAGCCTCGCGGTCGAGCTGGCCAGCAACGACGGCTATCTGCTGCAGCACTACCAGGCCGCCGGCGTGCCGGTGCAGGGCATCGACCCGGCGAAGGGCCCCGTCGAGGCCGCGCGCGAGCGCGGCGTGCCGACGGAGCACGCATTCTTCACCGAAGACCTGAGCCGCGACCTCGCCGCGCGCGGCGTGCGCGCCGACGTCCTCCACGCGAACAACGTCCTCGCCCACGTCCCCGACCCGAACGCCTTCGCGCGCGGGATCGGTCGCGTGCTGAAGGACACCGGCGTCGCCGTGATCGAGGTCCCCTACCTGCGCGACCTGATCGAGCACGCCGAGTTCGACACGATCTACCACGAGCACCTCTGCTACTTCTCAGTGACGGCGCTCGAGGGGCTGTTCGGCCAGAACGGACTCGAGCTGTTCCGGGTCGAGCGCCTCGGCATCCACGGCGGTTCGCTCCGGCTGTTCGTCGGGAAGGACCGCCCGAAGGAGGAGTCGACGCTGCGGCTCATGGCCGAGGAGAAGGCGCTCGGCATGCTCGACGTCGAGTACTACAAGGGCTTCTCGCGCGACGTGAACGCCGTGCGTGACGGCCTCCGCGAGATCGTCGCCGAGCACAGGGCCGCGGGCAAAAAGCTCGCGGGCTACGGCGCCGCCGCGAAGGGCGCGATCATGCTCGAGTACGTCGGGCTCGGCCGCGAAGACCTGATGTGGGTCGCGGACCGCAACGTGCACAAGCAGGGCCGGCACATGCCGGGCAACCACATCCCGATCGTGTCGCCGGACCGGATCCTCGAGGACCAGCCGGACGCGCTCCTGATCCTGCCCTGGAACTTCAAGGACGAGATCATGTCGCAGCAGGCCGAGTACGCGGCCCGCGGCGGGCGGTTCATCGTCCCGGTCCCGACGCCGGCCGTGCTCGGCGAGGAGGCGGCGTGAAGTTCTACACGCCCAAGCCCTACGCGCCGACCGAGTGCTGCGCGGCGTGCGGCTCGACGGACCTCGACGGCTTCTACCGCCTCGAGTCGGTGCCCGTGCACTCGTGCCTGATGGTGAAGAGCCGCGAGGAGGCCCTCGCGTTCCCGCAGGGCACGCTCGACCTCGCGGTCTGCCGGGCTTGCGGCTTCATCCAGAACCGCGCGTACGACGCCAGTCTCCAGAACTACTCGCCGGACTACGAGGAGACCCAAGGCTTCAGCGGCACGTTCCGCGCGTTCCAGACCGAGCTCTGCACCGACCAGGTCGCGCGCTACGGCCTCGGGGACAAGCTCAGCCTCGAGATCGGCTGCGGCAAGGGCGAGTTCTTGACCGAGCTCTGCGAGCTGTCGGGCGGCCGCGGCATCGGGATCGACCCCGGCTACCGGCCCGAGCGCAACGACAGCCCCGCGGCCGAGCGCATCGAGTTCCGCGTCGAGCACTACACGCCCGAGCACAGCTCGCTGCGCGCCGACTACATCGCGTGCCGCCACACGCTCGAGCACATCGGCGACGTCGCGGGTTTCATGGACACCGTTGCGCGATCGGTCGAAGGCCGCGACGATGCGATCCTCTTCTTCGAGCTGCCCGGGACCGAGCGCATCCTCGACGAGCGCGCGTTCTGGGACTTCTACTACGAGCACTGCAGCGCCTTCACGCTCGGCAGCCTCGCGCGCACGTTCCGCCGCCACGGCTTCCCGCTGCTCGACCTCTACACGGGCTACGACGACCAGTACCTCCTCATCGAGGGCCGCTCCGGCGGGACGGGTGGTCGCACGTTCGAGGCCGAGGACGACCTCGCGCGCACGCTCGCACGCGTCGATTCGTTCCGCGCCGGAATCGAGGACAAGTTCGCCGGGCTCCGCCGTGACCTCGCCGAGGCGAGGGCCCGCGGTCCGGTCGTGCTCTGGGGCTCGGGCTCGAAGGCGGTCAGCTACCTGACGACGCTCGGCATCACCGACGACGTCACCGCGGTCGTCGACATCAACCCCCACAAGTGGGGCAAGTTCCTCGCCGGCACCGGTCACGAGATCGTGGCGCCCGACGCACTGAAGGACATCCGGCCCGCGCACGTGCTGATCATGAACCCGATCTACGTCGACGAGATCGGCCGCGACATCCGCGAGATGGGCCTCGAGCCCACGATCGCGGCGCTCTGATCCCCGAAGCGGGAAGCGTCCTCCCCCACCGAACGTGATCTGCCCCGTCTGCCAGCGCGCCGAGCTCGAGGTCTTCTTCGAAGGCGGGCACGTGCCCGTGTTCGTGAACGTCCTCTTCGAGGCGGCGGACGCGGCGCGCGCGGCGGCCCAGGGCGAGGTCCGCCTCGGCGGTTGCCCCCACTGCGGGTTCGTGCACAACGTGGCGTTCGACGAGGCGCTGACGGCCTACGCACCGGGCTACGAGAACTCGCTGCACGGCTCGCCCGCCTTCCAGGAGTGGGCGCGCGGGCTGGCCGCCGAGCTCGTCGAGACCCACGGACTCGTCGGCGGAGCCACGGTCGAGGTCGGCGGCGGACGCGGTGAGTTCACGGACCTGCTCGTCGAGGCGGGCGTCGCGCGGGGGCTCGTGATGGATCCGAGCGCACCCGACGACGCGCTGCGCTCCGCGGAGGACGGCGTGACGATCGAGCGACGCCTGTTCGAGCCCGGCGACACGACGCCCGCGGGCGGCCCGGCGGCCGGCCTCGTGCTGACCCGCCACGTGCTGGAGCACATCCCCGAGCCCCACGCCTTCGTCGAAGCGCTGGCCGGCGGCGCGCGCGCCGCGTGCGCGGGCCTCTACGTCGAGGTTCCCAACGGACTCTGGACCCTGCGCGACCTCGGCGTCTGGGACGTGATCTACGAGCACTGCTCCTACTTCACGCCGCGCTCGCTCGCTCTCCTGCTCGCGCGCCACGGCGCGCATGCCGACGTGCGCGAGGACTACGGCGGGCAGTTCCTCGGCGGCTCGGCGCGCTCGGTCGGCGCGGCCGATCCCGACGCGGCCCCGGAGCGTCCGGGCGCCGAGGTCGAGCTCTTCGCGCGCTTCCGCGCGGCCGAGGCCGAGGAGACCGAGCGCTGGGGCGCGCGCTTCGACGCGTGGCGCCGGGAGGGCCGAGCGGCGGCGATCTGGGGCGCCGGCTCGAAGGGCGCGACGTTCCTGCGCAAGCTCGACCCGGCGGCCGAGCTCGTCCGCTTCGCGATCGACGTCAACGACCGCAAGCACGGCCTCCACGTCGCCGGAACGGGCCATTCGATCGTCGGCCCGGAGGCGCTGGTGGACACCGACGTCGATACGATCGTCGTCATGAACCCCCGGTACGCCGAGGAGATCGAGCGCATGGCGCGCGCTCGTGGCTCGCGCGCCGAGGTCCTGGGGGTGGCGGCGTGACGGGCCGCGCGCCGCTCGTCTCCATCGGCCTGCCGGTCTTCAACGGCGAGGCCTTCCTCGACGAGGCCATCCGCGCGGTGGTCGGCCAGTCGCACGAGGACTTCGAGCTCGTGCTGGCGGACAACGCGTCGACGGACGGCACGCGCGAGATCTGCGAGCGCTGGTCGGCGGACGACGCGCGCATCCGCTGGGCCCGCACCGAGGCCCACACGGGCGCCGCGCACAACTTCAACCGCGCCTTCAAGCTCGCGCGCGGGCACTACTTCAAGTGGGTCGCGCACGACGACCTGATCGAGCCGACCTACCTCAAGCGCTGCGTCGACGTGCTCGAGAGCGACGCGACGGTCGTGCTCGCCCATTCGAAGATGGTCGAGATCGATGAGCGCTCGGAGGTCCTGCGCGACCTCGACATCCACGTGCCGGGCATGGACGACGCCGACCCGGTCAGGCGCTTCCGCGGCGCGATCGACCTCGGTCACGGCTGCTTCGACGTCTTCGGACTCGTGCGTCGCCCCGCGCTCGCGAACACGAAGCTCATCGCGCCGTACCTGGGCTCCGACCGCGTGCTGCTCGCCGAGCTCGCGCTGATGGGCCGCTTCCACCGCGTGCCGGAGAAGCTGTTCTTGTCGCGCGAGCACCCGCAGCGCTCGATCCGGATGCGCTCCGAGCGCGACCGCGAGAAGTGGTTCGCGACCGGCGTCCCGTCGAAGAACTTCCGCCCGAACTGGAAGCGCCTGGCCGAGGTCCGCGACGCGCTGCGCCGCGCCGAGGTCCCGCCGGGCGTGCGCATGCGCGCGAAGGCGGTCATCGCCGAATGGGCCCTGCGCCAGCGCGGCTCGCTCCTGCGCGAGGCGATCGGGCGCGGTCGCCCCGACGACATCCGCGAGAAGCAGCCGCCCCTCGCCGCCCCCACCGACGCGAGCGGTACGCCGCTCGGCGCGTCGGAGAGCCCCGGCGCGGGCGGCTGAGCCGCCGCACGCTCCGATGGCGCTCCTGACCGCGATCTGCGCGCGTCTCGCCGATTCACGCCTCGCGTGCCTCGGCGCCGCGGCCGCGGCCCTCGCGCTCGTCCTCGGGTCGTTCTACCCGTTCGCGTACCGCTACCAGGGTCCGCGCGAGGCCCCGAACGGCGCGCGCTTCGGCCCGGGCGAGCGCGTCGAGCTCGACGGACCGTCGGTCGTTCGCAGCCCCGCCGCGCCCGCCTGGCTCGCGCCCGCGATCGCATCCGAGTCGCTCGTCGTCCGCCTGCTCGCGCACCCCGCGCGCGCGGGACAGCGCGGCCCCGCGCGCATCGTGACCGTCTCGGACGGGCGCCTCCTGCGCAACTTCATGGTCTCGCAGAAGGGCCCGGACCTGCTCGTGCGCGCGCGCCGCGCGGAGAGCGATGCGAACGGCGCGCCGCCGCTCAAGGTCGACGGAGTCTTCGCCGAGCCGCGTCCGGTCGACCTCGAGGTGCGCTTCGGGCCCGAGCTCATCGAGATCCTCGTCGACGGCGAACCGCGCTACCGCGACAAGCAGCCGAGCCCGCCGTTCGAGCTCTGGGACCCGGCGTACCGGCTCGCGATCGGCGACGAGACCGACGGCGCGCGCGGCTGGGAGGGGTCGATCGAGGACCTCTCGTTCACGGTCGGGGAAGAGACCTGGCGCCCGCTCGCGGACCCGGGCTCGCTCGACGTCCCCGAGCGCTTTACGCACGTGCCCGAGCACGCGCGGATGCTCCTGCGCATCGACCCCTCGTGGTTCGCGGTCGTCGCCGGCGCGCACCTCGCGGCGTTCGCGGCGCTGGGCGGACTCTGGTGGCTGGCGCGCGCGCGTCGAAGACCCTCCCTGGCGCTCATCAGCCTCGGCTGCCTCCTCTTCGGGGTGCTGTTGCAGCTCGGGAAGCTGTTCTTCGAGACGCGCCACCCCGAGCTCGTGCACGCCCTGAGCGACGGACTGGGCGGCCTGGGCGGCGCGTGGCTGTGCAGGAGCGCGGCCGGGCCCGGCGCAGAATCCGCCGAGCCCGGGAGGTGAGGCCGGGCCGAGCGGCGTCGCCCGCCCGACCCTGCCCGTTCGAAGGTGCGCGAGGGGGACCCGGTCACCGCTTGCGCGACGCCGGCAGCGCGCTCTGAGCCAACGCACGACGGAGCCGAGGCGGGACAGCCGGATGGGATTTTCCAGCGCCGTGTCCGTGGGTCCTGGCGGCCCGATTCCCCGCAGCGGTGCCCTTCTGCAGCCGAGCCCCCCCACGATCGAAGACGCCGGACCGCTGCGCCGGGAACCCGGGTCGCCTCCGCATCGCCGGCCTCCCGCGGACGAGACCGCCCTCGGGCCCATCCGGCGGGATCGCCTCAGGTGACGCCCTCCGGCCGGTCGACGACCCGCAGGACCGGACGACGGGCCGCACTCGCCCTCCGCTGACCGACTGGTACGCTCCGCCCATGCATTCGAACGTCGCCGCAGCCGCCCTCCTGACGATCCTCTCCGCCTGCGGAGGAGGCGTCGAGACCGCCGCTCTCGAGGTCTGGCACGGCGGCGCCCAGCGCGTCGGGCACCTCGGCGACGCGCAGGACGACTTCAATCTGATGGGCTACGCGAGCGCGAACGCGCTCGAGCTCTCCATCAACGGCGGCCCCCCGATGGAGCTCACCCTGGCCGACGAGACGTTCGGTTTCCGGCGGCTCGGCGACGTCGGGCACTTCAACGCCGACATCCCGCTCGACTCCCTGCGCGCGGGCGACAACGAGCTCGAGCTCGTCGCGCGCGGGTCGAAGGGGTCCGTGACCGCGCGCGTGACGCTGCGCAAGGAGTACGACGAGCTCCCGCTGCCGTTCGAGGTGCGCTGGTCGGAGGTCACGGATCCGCAGGACGTCGGGCAGTACGTCGACGGGGAGTGGCAGCTCGAGGGGACGGGCGCCGCGGCGGGACTCTCGAACGAGCGCGCGCTCTACGACCGGCTGTTCCTCCTCGGCAACCGCACCTGGACCGACTACGACGTCACGACGACCGTGCGCGTGAACGACGTCGCCGCGAAGACGGGTCCGCACTCGGGCGCGCCGGGCGTAGGGCTCATCCTGCGCTTCGCCGGCCACAGCGTGGACCCGCCGCGCTTTCCCGACGCGCAGCCCAAGTGGGGCTTCCAGCCGTTCGGCGCGATCCTCTGGCTGCGCTGGACGGAGGGCCCCGGCGCGCTGCCGGAGCTGCAGTTCTACCGCGGCGATCGGAACGAATCGCAGGGCGTGTCGTGGGGCGCGGCATCGCTCGGCGCTGTGACTGCCCGGAGCGCGATCCGCGTGCGCGCGCAGTGCGCGACCGACCCGGACGACTCGCGGACGACGACCTACCGCTTCAAGGCCTGGCCGGTCGCGGACGCGAGCGGCGCTCCGGTCGAGGAGCCGTCGGACTGGGCGTTCAAGATCCAGCAGGTGTCCGAGACGGCGCTCCGCGCGGGCGGCGTGGCGCTCGTCGCGCACCACGTCGACGCGACCTTCGGCGACGTTGCGGTGCGTCCGCTCGAGAATCCCGGGAAGGATCGCTGACACGCACGTAGGCTGGATCCGTCGCGGTCACCCCGTCCCCGCCGCGGCCCGCGCCCACGCGGCGCCCCCTGCCATGGAACTGCGAGCCGTGGACCGACGTGCCTCGACGCGTCCCCCGATTTCGGCCTTCTCCCTCGCGCGCGCCGTCGCGCTGGCCGCCGCCGCCGCGCTCGGAGCCTGCGGCGGCTCACCGGAAGCGAGCGACCCTCCGGCGGATTCCAACACGGTCGCGTCGGCGCCTGGTGCAGGCGCCGAAGCGAGCGGCCAGGAACCGCGCATGCCCGAGCGGGCACCCGAGGGCGCCGCGGGCACGCCGGTCACCGCCGCCGCACCGTCTCCGGAGGTGCACGACCCGGCGGTGGCCCCAGACGCTCGCTCCGGCGTGAGCGAGCCCCGCGTCGAGGGAGACGGGAGCGCGCGCCAGGCGCCGGCGCAGGAGGACGCGCGGCCCGGAGAGTCCCACGCCGAGCGAGCGCGGCGCCGGATGCGCGAGCGCACCGAGGAGCGTCGGCGGAAGAAGCGCGCCGAGCGCGGGAAGGCGGCGCCGGACGAGCGCGCCCCCCTCGATGAACCCGGCGGCGAGCGAACCGCGCCGGATGGCGCGATCGTCCCCGGCGACGCGCCGGCGGACGGAGAGGAGCGGAACAACAAGGACCGAGGCACCGCCGAGCGCCCCCGCGACCCGAAGACCAAGGGCTGGAAGACGTTCGCCGCGGGGAACGGCGCGCAGTTCCTCCACCCGCCCCGCTGGACGGTGCAGGAGACGCCGGGCGGGCTCCTCCTCTCGGCCCCCGGCGCGGACCCGATGAAGGAGCTCGTGCTCGGCACGGCTTCGCCCGCCAACGGGATCACGGACCCGGCGTCGAAGCGCGCGCAGGCCGCGCTCGACCAGCTCGTCCGCCAGTCGATGCCAATGCTCCGCCGCCAGGGCGAGCCGCGCGTGCTCGAGACCGGCGTCGGCAAGGGCGCGGTGTACGACTACGCCGGGAAGTCACCGCTCGGCCAGGACGTGAAGGCGCGCGTGTTCGCCGTGATCGTGGACGGCACGGTCGGCGGCTTCACGCTGATGGCCGAGCCGTCCCTCTTCGAGCGCCGCGCAGCCGACGTCGAGCGGATGTTCGTCTCGCTCGCGCGCGAGGAGCTCGACGAGAGCCCCCCCAAGAAGGGCGACATCGACCCGCGCATCGCGGGCAAGCGCTTCCAGGGCGAGAACGTGCACCGCAGCAACGGCATCGGCGTCACGACCCAGCTCGTCTGGGCGTTCAACCCCGACGGGACCCTGCTCTACGGCGCGAAGAGCGCGATGAGCGCCTCGAAGCGCGACTACGAGGGCAACCTCGAGTGGACGGCCTCCGGCCTCACGGACGGTAGCGTCGAGCGCGGCCGCTACACGGCGATGAACGGCATCCTCGACATCCGCTGGAAGGACGGCCGCCGCTGGCGCAACGCTTACGGCTTCGAACCCGACGGGAGCCTCGTGCTGCGGGACCCGGCGACGAAGAAGCTGATCAACTTCTACGCGCCGGTTCGCTGACGCCGCCGCAGCGTCTCACGAGCGTGAGCGAGGATCAGCCCGATGGGAGCGTCGGCGCGTCGAGCTCCCTCGCCGCGAAGCGGCTCTTCGGACCGAAGATCAGCCGCAGGAGCAGCACCGCCGCCGCCAGCGTCACGAGCGGCTCGATCGGGAAGCGGTACCGCTCGAACACGTGCGTCACGTAGTAGACGAGCGGGAACAGGAACAGCGCGCCGCGCATCACCGTGCGGCTGCCCGGCCGGCCGCGCCAGACGATCATGCTCGTGATCGCGAGCAGGCCCATCAGGGCGTGGGTCCCCCACTTGATCCAGCCCATCGCATCGCGCCGCTGCACGAATCCCGTGCCGAGCACGATCTCGTCGCGCGGGTCGGGGCCGAACCAGAAGCGCTTGAAGCGCTCGAGCGTCAGCCAGCCGAAGCGCTCGGGGTTCTGCTCGATCCAGTCGAGTCCGCGCTCCAGCGAGTCCTTCGAGTACGCGACCTCGTCGAGCTCGCGGTAGCGCTGCATCTCGGCCTCGTTGTAGGCAGGGTGGATGCGGCCGTTGAACAGCCCGATCGCGCCGTCGTTGTTGCCGACGAACACCTCGACGCCGAGGTTCGAGCGGATCTGCGGAGTGCCGAGCACCACCGCGTTGCGGACCGCCCACGGGCTCACGATGAGCGCCGCCGTTCCGAGCAGGATCGCCAGGCGCTGCACGCCGCGCGGCTGCAGCCGGAGTCCGCTGCCGCGCCGGCGCAGGTAGTACACGCAGAGCATCGGCACGAGCGCGAGCGGCGCCGGGTTCACGAGCAGCGTCAGCCCGAGCAGGACGCCGAGCTTTGCGACGGCGCCGTAGGGCGCGCAGCGGCCGCGCTCGAGCATCGCGGCCAGGAACCACGTCATCGTGAGCGCGACGAGCGTCGAGTCCCAGACCAGCGCGATCGGGAGGTAGACGGCCATCGGGTGCCCCGCCCAGAGGAGCGCGGCGGCGAGGCCCGCCCACTGCGAGTAGAGGTCGCGGCCCAGGCGCCACAGCGCGTAGCACGTCAGCGACGCGGCGAGCACCTGGATCCCGAACAGGATCCACGCGACCTCGACCGTGATGCCGCCGAAGGCGCGGATGAGTCCGCCGAGGAGCACCGGGTACGCCGGCGCCGCCCAGGCCGTCGCGCCCGTGCCCTGGTTGAACGGATCAGCGAGGCCCTCGCCGCGCGCGAACGCCTGCGCGATCGACGCCTGCTCGTAGCCCCAGTCCCACTGGAGGTCGCCCGAGCGCACGCGCTGGTGGTAGCCGAGAACGTCGCCGAGGAACAGCGCCGCGCCGAGGCGCAGGAGGAGCGCGAGCACCACGATCGCGAGCGCGGCGCGCCGGAACCGACGGTTCTCGGCGGCACGCTCCTCGGCGCTGCCCCCTAGCGGAGACGCGGGCGCGGCGGCCTCCCCTCGCACGCTCAGTCCTCGAGCGTGCAGATCACGGGCGCGTGGTCGCTCGGCTTCTCACCGTCGCGCGCCTCGAGGTCCACTTCGACCGACGTGCACGCGTCGAGCGCGGGATCGGACAGGAGGAAGTGGTCGATGCGCAGGCCGTTCCCGCGCTTGAAGCCGCGCGTCCGGAAGTCCCACCAGGTGTAGATGCCGGCCTCGTCGGTGTGCTTCCTGAGCGCGTCGGACAGCCCGGGCTCCATGATCCGCGCCAGCGCGTCACGCTCCGGCTGGCTGCAGAGGATCTTGTCCCGCCACTTCTCGGGGTCGTAGACGTCGCGGTCGTCGAACGTCACGTTGAAGTCGCCGGTGACGACGACCTTCTCGGTCATCGGGAACGCGTCCTTCACGTAGTCGGCGACGTCCTTGAGCCAGGCGAGCTTGTAGTCGTACTTGTCGCAGCCGACCTCCTTGCCGTTGACGACGTAGAGGTTGAGCAGCATGACGTCGCCGACGATCCCAGCGATGACGCGCGCCTCGGGGTGCTCGGTCCCCGGGATCCCGCACACGACCTCCTCGACCGGCTCGCGCGACAGGAACGCCACGCCGTTGTAGGTCTTCTGGCCGTGGAACGAGACGCGGTACCCGGCGTCCTCCAGGGGCTCGGCCGGGAACAGCTCGTCGACGACCTTGGTCTCCTGGAGGCAGACGACGTCCGGGGAGGCGCGGTCGAGGAACTCGAGTACGCGCGGCATGCGCGCCCGGAGCGAGTTCACGTTCCAGGTGACGATCTTCATGGCGTGCGGCGGAGAGGGGCCGGTGCGCGGGAGAGCGGGGAGGCGGGGCCGGCGGGCAGCGGGCGGGAGTGTACGGCTCGGGACGCGGCGAGGAGCCCCCCGCAGCCGCCTCGCCCGGGGAACCCCTCAAGGTCCGGGCAGAGAATCTCGACATCCAAATGGGGGGCTGCGCCTCGATCGGCTTAGGCTCCCCGCAACGAAGACGCTGCATCGCAGGCGACCGGCCGGGCCAGATACGCCCCGCCGCCCCGCGAACGGCCCCGCTCCCGCCCCCGGCGAGGATCCCCGGCGAAATATGCCCGGGACCGCTGGCCTGCGCGACCGGAGGCTTCCCCCGCCGGAGAGACGACTCTCCGAGGAAGCCGCGGCCCCTTCCCAGCAGCGCCGGGCGTCGTGGACGATTGCCGAAAAGGGCGCCCGAATCCGAAGGCCGCAAGGCCACAACCCGCTCAGGCGCCCTGAGCGATCACAAATCGTGCCGCAGAAGACTGGAAGAAGCCGTGGCGGTCCCCGCCGCGGATCCGGCGGTCGCTCCCGTGGAGCCCATTCCGCCGCCCCCAAGAAGAGCTACGCCCACATCAAGCCCCTCGAGCCCACGCTCGAACCTCCCGACATCGAGAACTTCACCGAGTTCTCGCTGAGCGAGACGATCCAGCAAGGGATCGCGGGCATGGGCATCACCAAACCGACCCCGATCCAGGCGCTGGCCATCGAGCCGGTCCTGAAGGGCAAGGACGTCATCGCGAAGGCCGAGACGGGCACGGGCAAGACGCTCGCGTTCGGGGCCCCGATGATGAGCAAGATCGACCCGGACCGTTCGACGGTGCTGGGTCTCGTGCTGTCCCCCACGCGCGAACTCGCCGAGCAGGTCCACGACGTGCTCGAGGAGCTCGGCAAGGCGAACGGCGTCAAGACGGCGCTCGTCGTCGGCGGCGAGCAGATGGGCCCGCAGGTCCGCGCCATCCAGGCCGGTGCGCAGGTCATCGTCGGAACGCCGGGCCGCGTGCTCGACCTCCTCAACCAGCGCTTCCTGCAGTTCCCGTGGACCGAGTTCGCGGTCCTGGACGAGGCGGACAAGATGCTCGAGATCGGCTTCATCGACGACGTGAAGAAGATCCTCGACGCGTGCAACGAGTACCGCCAGACGCTGCTGTTCAGCGCGACGTTCCCGCCGCCGCTGCTCGAGCTCGCGCGCGGCTACACGACCGACCCGGTCGAGATCGCGACCGCCAGCGGCGTCGCGACCGTCGACACGATCGACCAGTACGTGCTGCGCTGCAGCGAGGACGACCGCGCGCGGAACCTCGGCCACCTCATCGAGGATTCGGGCGACGACGACGTGTTCCTGGTGTTCTGCGAGCGCCGCACCGACGTCGACCGCCTGATGCGCCAGCTCGAGCGGCGCCGCTTCAGCGTCAAGGCGCTGCACGGCGGCTACGACCAGGCCGCGCGCTTCCGCGTGATGAGCGCGTTCCGCACGGGCGAGGTAAAGTGCCTCGTCGCGACGGACGTCGCCTCGCGCGGGCTCGACGTCAAGCACGTCACGCACGTCGTGAACCTCGGCGTGCCCCGCGACGTGTCGGACTACACGCACCGCATCGGCCGCACGGGCCGCGCGGGCCGCACCGGAACGGCGGTGACGTTCGTGTCGCGCATGGACGAGCGCCGCTACCGCGACCTGCTCGACCGCTCCGGCTTCGACATCACCGAGATCGAGCGCCCGCGGGACCTCTTCAAGCCGAAGCGCAAGCCGCGGCGGGACGAGGGCGCGCGCGACGACGATCGGGACGAGAAGCCGCGCCGCCGGCCGCGCCGCGACGAGCGGGAGGACCGCGAGGAGCGGCCCCGTCGACGCGGCCGCGGACGCGACGACGCGGAGCGCGAGCGGGAGGACAAGCCCCGCCGTTCGCGCGGGCGCGATCGCGACGACGAGCGCGAAGAGCGCCCGCGTCGGCCGAAGCGCTCCGACGAACGCGAGCGCGAGGAACGCCCGCGCCGCCGCGCTCGAAGCGACCGCGATGGGTCGCCGGATCGCGACGACGCGCCGGATCTCGACGAGACCCCGCGCCGCAAGCGCCGGACCCGTCCTGATCGAGACAGGGCCGAGCGAGACAGGGCCGATCGAGACAGGGCCGAGCGAGACCGTGACGAGAGCGGCGGGCCGCGCGAGGAACGGCGCCCCCGCCGCGAGCGCGCCGAGCGCGAAGAGCGCGATTCCAGCGACGAGCGTCCGCGCCGGCGTCCCCGCCGCGAGGACCGCCCCGCCGAAGAAGAGCGCCCGCGCCGCCGCCCGCGCCGCGACGAGAGCTCCGACGACGAGCCCCGTCCCCGGCGCAGCCGCCCGCGGACCGAGGACTCGAACGAAGATCGGCCACGTCGCAGCCGACGGAGCCGCGACGACGGCGACGGCCCGCGTGAGGAACGGAAGAAGCCGCGCCGCGCGCGCCCGGATCGCGACGAGGACGAGCGGCCTGCGGCGAAGAAGACGGACGGCGGCTTCGGTCTGGGCCTCGAGTCCGGGTCCCGCGGCGGCCGGAAGAGTGCCTCCGAGGACGAGCGCCCCGCGCGCAGGAAGCCGAAGCGCGAGAGCCGCGACGAGCGGCCCAAGCGCAAGGAGGATCCCGCGCCGAAGAAGGCGCCCTCCGGCGGCTTCGGCAGCGGGATCTGACGCGCGCGCCCGAGATTCGTATCGAGAGGTGGGGGCTCCCTGGAGGGGGCCCCCACCTCTCGTTCCGGCGAGCCTGATCGTCCCGAGTCCGTCACGCCGAACTCGAGGCACGGCAAGATGAGCCCTCCGCGATGAAGAAGACCCGAACCAAGATCAGCTCGGCCAGCCTCAAGGCCGTGTTCCGCGAGATCATCTGGCCGCGGCGCGGCCTCGTCGCGGTCGGGCTGGTGCTCATCCTCGTCAACCGCGTCGCGGGGATGGTGCTGCCCGCGTCGACGAAGTACCTGATCGACGACGTCCTCGTGAAGAAGGACTCCGAGATGCTCTACCCGATCCTCGCCGGCCTCGTGGCCGCGACGGCGATCGGTGCGCTGACGTCCTTCGCGCAGACGAAGCTCCTGGCGGTCGAGGCGCAGCACATGATCGCGCAGCTCCGCGCGCAGGTGCACGGGCACGTGCTGCGGCTGCCGGTGCGCGCGTTCGAGGACTCGAAGTCTGGCGAGCTCGTGTCCCGGATCATGAACGACGTCCAGGGCGTGCGGAACCTCGTCGGCACGGGGCTCGTGCAGCTCGTCGGCGGCGTCATCACGGCCGTGATCGCCGGCTTCTACCTCGTCCGGATCAACGCGACGATGACGGGGCTCGCGCTGATCCCGATGGCGCTCTTCGCGTTCGTGTCCGCAACGGCTTTCAAGCGGCTGCGCCCGGCGTTCCGCGACCGCGGGAAGATCCGGGCGGAGGTCACCGGGCGACTCACGGAGGCGCTCGGGGGCATCCGCATCATCAAGGGCTTCCACGCCCTCGAGGAAGAGAACGAGATCTTCCGGGAGGGCGTGATGCGTCTCTACGAGAAGATCCGCTCGACCATGACGACGAGCGCGGCGGTGACGAGCCTCGGCACGTTCTTCGTCGGGATCGCGAGCGTCATCATCCTCGGCTACGGCGGCAGCCTGATGCTCGAGGACGAGCTCACGGTCGGCGAGCTGTTCTCGTTCACACTCTTCCTCGGTTTCCTCGTCGGACCGATCGTGCAGATGTCGAACATCGGCACGCAGATGACCGAGGCGTTCGCGGGACTCGACCGGACGTCGGAGCTTCTGAAGCAGGAGGGCGAGGATGACGACCCGCTGCGCACGGAGACGATGCCCCGCGTCGAGGGGCGCGTCGTGTTCGAGGACGTCTCGTTCGGCTACGTCGACGGCGAGCGCGTGCTGAAGAACGTCTCTTTCGAGGCGGCGCCCGGCCAGGTCGTCGCGCTCGTCGGCAGCTCGGGCTCCGGCAAGTCGACGCTCGCGGCGCTGGCCGTGTCCTTCCTCGCGCCCGACGAGGGTCGTGTCCTCGTCGATGGCGTTGACCTCCGCACCGTCGAGCTCGCGACGTACCGCCGCCAGCTCGGGCTCGTTCTGCAGGACGACTTCCTCTTCGACGGGACGATCCGCGAGAACCTGGCGTTCGCGCGTCCGGACGCCACCGACGAAGCGATCCGCACCGCGGCCGAGAAGGCCTTCGTGACCGAGTTCACCGACCGCATGCCGGACGGTCTCGAGACCGTGATCGGGGAGCGCGGCGTGCGGCTCTCCGGGGGCCAGCGCCAGCGCGTGACGATCGCGCGCGCGATCCTCGCCGAGCCGCGCATTCTCGCGCTGGACGAGGCGACCTCCGCGCTCGACACCGAGAGCGAGTCGTTCATCCAGGCGAGCCTCGAGGAGCTCCTCGAGGGCCGGACGACGTTCGTGATCGCGCACCGCCTGTCGACGATCCAGCGCGCCGACATGATCCTCGTTGTCGAGGACGGAGAGATCGTCGAGCGCGGCAGGCACGCGGAGCTGATGGCGGCCGAGGGCCGCTACCACCGGCTCTACACGCTGCAGGCGCGGATCTAGAGGGCGGCGCTCAGGCGGGCGACGTCGCCTCGGAGGCGGCGGCCCGGCCGCCGCCCGCCAGGTAGCCGCTGGCGAACGCCCACTGCAGGTTGAACCCGCCGCAGGGGCCGTCGATGTCGAGGACCTCGCCGCACAGGTAGAGGCCCGGCTGGTGCTTGCTCTCGAGGGTCTCGGGCCGCACGTCCTTGAGCCGCGCGCCGCCGCGCGTGACGAACGCGCCGTCGTAGCCGGTGTGTCCGGTCACCGTGATCGGCGTCTTGACGAGCGTGCGGATCAGCGCGTCCTTCGCCTCGCCCTTGAGCGACTGGACCGTCGCCCGGGTGTCGCCGCCCGCGAGCTCGACGAGCACCTCTGCGACGTCGCGGGGCAGGTGCTCCTCCATGCAGTCGAGGAGGCCGCGCTCGGGCCCTGTGCGCCACGCCTTCAGGATCGTCTGCCAGTCCTCCTGGGTCCTGCCGCGGCACAGATTCAGGTGCAGCGGGACCTCCTCGTAGCGTTCGAGCAGCGGCGAGAGCTCGCGGCTGATGTCCAGCACGACGGGACCGCGGAGACCCTTCTTGGTGAAGATGAGGTCGCCGGTGCGCGCGATCTTCGCGTGCTTCTTGAGCGCGACCTGCAGGTGCGCCTTGCCGATCGTATGCGCGGTCAGCCGCGCGGGCCAGTCCTCGGCGGTGACGACCGGGACGCCCGCGGGGTGCCGCGCGGTGATCCTGTGCCCGAAGCTCTCGGCGAAGCCGTATCCGCCGCCGGACGCGCCGGACTTCGGCAGCGCGAGACCGCCCGTCGCGAGCACGAGCTCGGTCGAGTGGAACGTCCCGCCCGCGTGGTGCACGCGGAACGTGCCGTCCTCGAACTCCGTGCCCGTGACCTCGGTGTCGGTCGCGATCGGGACGCCGAGGCGCTCGAGTTCGGCGAGGAGCCCCTTCAGCACCGTCGACGACTTGCGCGTCTCGGGCCACACGCGGAACCCGTCGAGCACGACCGTCTGCACCCCGATGCCGTGGAAGAACTCGCGCAGCTTCGGTCCGCCGAGGCCGTCGAGCGCGGTGCTCATGAAGCGCCCCTCGCGCCCGACGCGCTCCATGAACGTGTCCGCGTCGAGGGTGTTCGAGAGGTTGCAGCGCTGGCCGCCTGAAGCGAGCAGCTTGCGGCCCGGAGAGGGCGACCGCTCGATGACGAGAGCGCGCCGGCCGAGACGGCCCGCCCGGATGCCGGCGACGAGGCCCGACGCGCCGCCGCCGATGATCACGACGTCGTAAGCGGCGTCGGGACCGGTCGCGGGGGCCGGTCGGGGCTCGGAAGGAACTCCCATCGCGTCCCCAAGGTAAGCGGAGGGGAGCGGAGCTGCGGACTCGGAGTGCAGCAATGCAACGACCGCGTCAGGACGTCGTTTCCGGTCTAGCGGTCCGGACGCACCGTCGCAGACTCGGAGAGACGCGGCGCCGCCGCGTGCGGCGCGCCTGCCCGCGCCGACGACGACCATCGGTCCCTTCCCTCACAACACGATGACCTGCTCACCCACTCTGGCGCGGAAGTCCCGCGCCGAGAGACCCCGGACCTGGAGCTCCCGCGCCCTGGCCCCGATCGCCCTCGGCCTGCTCGCCGCTCCATCCGCGCTGGCCCAGGGCGCAGACGACTGCGGCAGCGCTCAGGCGATCGCCGGCGTCGGCACCTTCAGCATCGACACGCGGACCGCGACGCCGGACGGCCCGTCGTTCTGCGGCCTCCTCACGAACGAGGTCTGGTTCGCCTGGACCGCGCCGACGACGGACAACTACGAGTTCACGACCTGCTCCTTCGCCGACTACGACACGGCGCTCGCGCTCTACTCGGGTACATGCGGCGCGCTGTCCCTCGAGTCCTGCAACGATGACTCATGCGGCCTGCGCTCGCTCGTCGGGGTGAGCGCGATGGCGGGCCAGACCTACCTGCTGCAGGCCGGCGGCTACTCCGGCGACCGCGGCACCGCGACGCTCGAGGTCCGCCTCGGCGGCACGGGCAGCGGCGGCTGCATGAACCCGGCGACCGGTCCCGACGTGATCGTCGGCGCCATTCCGAGCATCTCGAACTACGGCTCGACCCCCGACGGCATGGCCGGCTACTCGCTCGGCACGACGTCCTGCAACACGGGCGACGTCGAGCTGCTCTGGATCTCCAACACGACCGACCACCCGGTCATCGGACAGAACATCTACCGGCTCGAGAACGGCCGCTTCGAGCAGGTCGGAATGAGCTGGCTCAAGCACGGCTTCTTCGCTCTGCAGGGCAACCTCTGCTGCACGTGCAGCCCCGCTGCGAACGGGAGCACCCTCGGCGTCGGCTGCTCCGACCCGTACGGCTCCGGACTCAACGGCAGCCAGGGCGGCCTCGGGCCGCGCTTCGAGGTCAACGCGTACACCGGCGGCTTCTCGTTCCCGTACTTCGCGCAAGGGCAAACGGGCGACCGCGCCTTCAAGCGCATCCAGATCCCGAACGACGACGTCAGTCCGGCGCTGCACCCCACCGCCGAGTACTTCGGCGAGGCTCAGTACGTGACGCCCGACGACGCCGCGGCCGGCAACGGCTTCAACAACGTCTCGTGGGTGCGGCTCTCGCGCCCCGGCGGCGAGACGACGGGCGCCTGGACCCTGAACATCGGCGGCTCGACTGTGCAGGAGGAGCCCGCGATCCGCGCCTGGGAGGACAGCGACCCGAGCGTGACGGTGGTCGACGTCAACGTCTCTGGCGAGGGGCAGTTCGTGGCCGGCTCGAACGCGATCGACAACGGCGACGGGACGTGGCGCTACGAGTACGCGATCTTCAACAACAACAGCGACCTGTCGGGGCAGCGCTTCTCCGTGCGCATCGGCGCTGGCGTGAACGTCACCGACGTGGGGATGTCGTTCCCCCACTACCACTCGGGCGAGCCGTACACGAACGAGGCCTGGACGAGCGGCGTCGCCGGCGGCGCCGTGACCTGGGAGACCGAGGCGTACGCGGACAACCCGGACGCCAACGCCCTGCGCTGGGGCACGACCTACAGCTTCTGGTTCACGGCGGACGCCGGGCCCCAGCCGGCGACGGCGAGCCTCGGCCTCTTCAAGCCGGGCGGCCCGGGCGACCAGCTCTTTACCGCGCAGGGACCGATGGACGGCGGCGGCGGCGTCGCCGTGAACGCCTTCTGCGCCGCGAACGCGAACTCGACGGGCCTGCCGTCGCGCTTCATGGTCACGGGCGTCGACATGACGGCGCGCACGGCGGACCTCCTCGTGACGGACCTGCCCTCGGAGCGCTTCGGCATCTTCATCGCGTCGCAGAGCTTCGGCTTCATGCCGGCGTTCGGCGGCGGCCTCGGCAACGTCTGCGTGGTCGGATCGGTCGGGCGCGAGCTCGGCGGGACGATCTTCAACAGCGGGATCGTCGGCCAGGTGAGCGCGACCGCCGACCTGGACCTGATGCCGACCCCGACCGGGTTCGTGTCGGTGATGCCGGGTGAGACCTGGTACCTGCAGTGGTGGCACCGGGACGAAGTGCTCGGCCAGACGTCGAACCTCTCGAACGCGATCGAGATCCAGTTCCCGTGACCGGAAGGAGCGCGCGGCGCGGCGCCCCCAAGGCGTCGCGCCGCGCGTCCGTCGCCGGCCGCTTCCCGCGGAAGAGCGCGGTCAGGGCACGAACGTGACCGCGACCGCGTTCGTACGGTTGCTCGTGGTCCCGTCGCGAAACCAGAGCTCGTAGCGCCACGTCTCGCCCGCCTGGATCGGGACGAGCTGCACGCCCTGCGGAATCGCGTCGACGTCGACCCGCAGCGTCGCGACCCCGCCCCCGCTCGCACGGATCGGCATGGGCCAGAGCCGCCCGATGGCGCCGGCGAGGCACAGGTTCCCGTCGCTACCGGCGACGTTCGGCACGAAGCCCGCGTCCTGGCTCGTCGAGAAGAGGCCGAAGGCGAACGGCGGCACGTCGGTCGCTCGCAGGAGCACATCGCCGCGCGCGACCGACGTGCTTCCGATGGCGGAGATCGACGCAGGAGCACCGGTGCTGTTCGGGTTCGCGGTGCACTCGGGAGCACCGATCTCTTCTGCCAGCTCGATCGTGTATGGACCGATCAACAGGTACGTGTCGTCCTGCGCGATGCTGCCCTGGCCGAGTCTGAATTGAGCCAGGGAGGTCCCTGAAAGGTCCACGCCGAGATCCGTCCAGGTCTGGCCTCCGTCCCGCGAGATCTCGTAGCGATTGGCGATTTCGTTCCCCAGGGCCGAGCTTCCACTTTCGTCGATGCCCCTCACAACGAGGTTTGGATCGAGATTCCCTCGCGCGATCGAGGGCGCGCTCGCAGCAGACCCTACCGGCGTCCACGTGACCCCCCCATCGACCGAGCGTCGCGTGGAGGTGGTCGGATCGTTGTCCGACGCGTATACGACGTCCGGTTCGATCTCGTTCCACGTCATGGAGCCCATGGATCCCGCCTCGGGGATCACGCGCCATGTGACCCCGAGGTCGCTCGTGACCTGATGCGTGCAGCGATTGCCGATCAGGTAGAGCATCTGACTCTTCCGGCTCAGAACCTCGACGCCGCCCGGCACTCGACGGATCTTCCCGTCGATCCACTGGCGATCGATGGAGAACCCGAGCGGCGGAAGATCGTCCACCCAGTACCAGCTCTGCCACATGTCGAGTGTGACTGCGAGGTGCCCGTTCAATGACAGAAGATCGACCTCGTCGAACCCGGCAATGGGGTGCCCCAGACCCGAGGCGCTGAGAGGGCCCTGAGTCAGGACGCCGCCTGAATCGACGCTGAAGAACTCACCGTAGCAGCGCAGCACCACTCCACCGTCTCCCTGCACGCGTACGGCATGGCAGCCAGCGGCCATCGGCGCCGAGACCCGGCGCCACGTCGCCCCGCGATCGAGCGTGTAGGTCCAGAACCTCCGGTATCCGTTGCCGTGCGGCGGGTGGATCCAGACGTCGGCGTTCTCGCGGTCGATCGAGGCATTGTCCACGGGGAACGACCCTGCCGGTAGCGGAACGCTGACGGGCGTCTCCGTGCCCGCGCGACCGATGGTCAATCCGCCGGGGTGTCCGGTCAGGAGAGTGCACTCACGTACGTCGTCCACGACCGACTGTCGCGGTGCGATCACCACGGCGTTCGAGTTGAGATCGTTGTCGAAGCGCCCTGCGTCGAGCTGGAACCAGCTCCGCCCTTCATCGTTGGACCCGAATCGTCGACTGTCTGCGGTCGAAGAGTAGGGGTCCAGGTAGTACGGCTCGGAGAGCGCCACCATCTGATTCGGGCGCAGCGGGTGAACGACCACGGAAGAGCGGATCCGCTCGAGGCCGGGCACGGCCGTGAAGGACGCACCGCAGTCCTCCGACACGTAGAGGCTGCCGCCGGAGACGAGAACCCGGTCGCCGATCAACGCAACTCCCCCGAGTCCGGCCCCGAGACCAAGCGTCCAAGGAAAAGACGCGTGGACGTTCTGGCCGCTGACATCCGTGATGGAGAAACGGCCGTAGTGCCGAGCTCGGAGCAGCCGGTTCGGCGCTGCAACGTCGAACACGGCGAACTCGGTGGTGTGGTGGGCTGGCGTGCCAGGCGGCAGCGGCGTCGAGGCCCAGGTCGAGCCAGCGTCGGTCGAGTGCGTATCAGCGCTCGAGCCATCGCTCGCCACAGCGGCGACGAACACTCGGTCGCCGTCGAACGGATCCAGCGCGAGGTCGCGGATCTCGCCCCCCGGGATCTCATGGACTTGGACGAACGAGGCGCCTCGATCGGTGCTCCGATAGAGCGAGGTCTCGTCCGCGAGGTACAGCGCTCCTGTCCAGGAGAACTCGAGATGGCGCGCGCGCGCCACCACGGGGAAGATCGCCTGTGCGTCGAGCGCTTGGAACGTGGCGCCTCCATCCTCGGAGCGCACCAAGGCCACGCCCGACGGGCCGTGCGAGATCGACGTGTCGTAGACGGCGACAACGAGGTCGGGGTCGCGCGGCGAAACCGCGACCAGCTCAACGTCCGGGGCGCGGTATCGAAGGACGGGCGTCGCCGGCGAGGTGTTCACGGACTGGGCCGCCGGTGGGGCGGGCGCCAGCGCCGGCGCGGCGGCGAACGAACAGAGGAGCGAGACTCCGGGAAAAAGACTCAGCATGGGAAGACTCCAGGGTTGGGGCTGCGAACTTGCGAGTGCGGCAGACAACCGCATCCTAGGCGGGATCACGGGTCCTCGATAGGCCGGTCGCCCTGGCGGGTCGCGCGTACGCCGAGGCGGACGGCGGGCAAGGAATGCGGCAACCGCGATCCCGCCTCGCGCCGACGACCCACGCCGACCGCCCCCTCCAATCCGGTCGCAAGGCGCCCTATCCTCCCCGCCGAGCCCCGGACCTCCCGAGGGCGCTGAGCTCCCCGTACGCGCCGGATCCCCGGAGCGCACCAGCCCCCTCCCGCGCGCCGGGCGCCCTGCCCGCGCGTCACCCCCAGCATCCTCCCATGGGCGGCATCAACCCCTACCACGAGCAGACCGAGACCCCGCTCCCGACGAAGAGCTACACCATCACGTTCATGCCCGAGGGCAAGAAGGTGACGGTCGACCCCGCGTCGCTCCCGATGAGCCGCGAGGGCAAGCCGGGCTCGATCCTCGACATCGCGGACGGGAACCACGTCGACATCGACCACGCGTGCGGCGGCGTTTGCGCGTGCTCGACGTGCCACGTGATCGTGCGCGAGGGCTTCGACTCGATGAACGAGGCGACCGAGGACGAGGAGGACATGCTCGACGAGGCGCCCGGCCTCGAGCTGACCTCGCGCCTCGCGTGCCAGGCGGTCCCGGACGGCTCGACCGACGTCGTGGTCGAGATCCCCGGCTGGAACCGCAACCACGCCAAGGAGAGCCACTGATGCCGGACGCGGGCGGCCCCACCGAAGACGCGCAGCCGGGGATCCGGCTCGCGAACCCGCGCGGGTTCTGCGCGGGCGTGGACCGCGCGATCCAGATCGTCGAGCGCGCGCTCGAGCTCCACGGCGCCCCCGTGTACGTGCTGCACGAGATCGTCCACAACAAGCACGTCCTCGAGGAGCTACGCGCGAAGGGCGCCGTCTTCGTGAAGGCGCTGTCGGAGGTGCCCGAGGGCGGCCGCACGATCTTCAGCGCGCACGGCGTCTCCGACGCGGTGGTCGCCGAGGCCGAGGCGCGAAGCCTGCGCGTCGTCGACGCCACGTGCCCGCTCGTCACGAAGGTCCACCGCCAGGCGATCCGCTACGAGGGACAGGGCCGCGAGGTCGTCCTCGTCGGACACGAGGGTCACCCCGAGGTCGAAGGCACGCGCGGCCGCATCGCGGGCAAGGTGCACGTGCTGTCCACGCCGGAGGAGGTCCGCGCGCTCGAGGTGATGGACCCGGACAACCTCGCGTACGTCACGCAGACGACGCTCTCGGTCGACGACACGCGCGAGGTCGTCGAGGCGCTCGAGGCCCGCTTCCCGTCCATCGCGGGCCCGAACCTCGCCGACATCTGCTACGCGACGACGAACCGCCAGGAGGCGGTGAAGGCGATGGTCGACGGCATCGATGCGCTCGTCGTCGTCGGCTCGCAGAACAGCTCCAACTCGAACCGGCTCCGCGACCTCGGCGAGCGCGCCGGCGTCCCGAGCTACCTCGTCGACGACCCCGCCGACGTCGAGGCGAGCTGGATCGAGGGACGGCCGCGCGTCGGTGTGACGGCGGGCGCTTCGGCGCCGGAGAGCCTGGTTGGGCTCGTGCTCGCGCGCCTCGCCGAGCTCGGAGCTGGCGAGACGGTCGAGCTCGACGGCGAGCCGGAGACGGTCGTCTTCTCGATGCCGAAGGGGCTCGAGTAGGAGCCCGTACGATGGGGCGTGGGATCCAGCCCGGATCCCCGGAGACCGCACGAAGCCGATGCTCTGCGTAGGCTCGTGCCGATGGCACGCGCCCCGAAGCTCCGGACCCGACGTCTCACGCTCTTTCTACTGATCGCTGCAACGGTCGGCTCGTGCGCCGCGCCGCCGGACGAAGAGCGTGGCACGGCCGCCAGCGCGCCGCCCGTCCACCTCTTCCTGCTGTCGGGCCAGTCGAACATGGTCGGGCTCGACCCCGCGGCGTCGTTCACGCCCGCCGTCGAGGCCGCCTTCGGCGCGGACCGCGTCCTGGTCGTGAAGGACGCCGAGGGCGGGCAGCCGGTCCGACGCTGGGTCCGGGGGTGGCGCGCGCCCGACGGGACCCCTCACGAGAAAGGCGCGGACCTGTACGACCGACTCCTGGCACGGACCCGCGAGGCCCTCGGCGGTCGCGCCCTCGCGACGGTCACCCTCGTCTGGATGCAGGGCGAGCGCGACGCGCGCATGGGCTGGGGCAGCGTGTACGGGGCGAGCCTCGTCGCGCTGCGGTCGCAGCTCGAGGAGGACCTCGGGTACTCGGGCGTGCACTGCGTCGTCGGACGCCTCTCCGATTTCGAGGACGCGCGCTACCCCGACTGGGACCAGGTGCGCGCCGCACAGATGGAGTTCGCGGACTCCGATCCTCGCGCGGCGTGGATCGACACGGACGACCTCAACGACGGAACGAACGCCGCCGGCGCGGTGGTCACCAACGATCTGCACTACTCTGCGAAGGGCTATCGAATCCTCGGCGCGCGGTTCGCGCACGCGGCGATCGCACTCGTTGCACCGCGTCCTCGCCCGAACGTGGTGCTCGTCATGGCGGACGACCAGGGCTGGGGCGACGTCGGCTACAACGGTCACCCCTTCGTGCGGACGCCGCACCTCGACGCGATGGCGGCGGAGGGCTTCGTGTTCGACCGCTTCTACGCGGCGGCGCCGGTGTGCTCGCCGACGCGGGCCGCCGTGCTGACGGGCAGGACCCCGGTGCGGACGAACGCTTCGAGCTACGGACGCTACATTCGGCCCCACGAGGAGACGCTCGCCGAATCGCTCGGGATCGCCGGCTACGAGACGGGCCTGTTCGGCAAGTTCCACCTCGGCTCGGCGCAGCCGGACTCCCCGTGCAACCCTGGAGCCGCCGGCTTCGACGAGTGGTGCGTCGGCCTCAACTTCTTCGACGCCGACCCGTACCTCAGCCGGAACGGGGTCGTCGAGCGGCGCAGCGGCATGGGCAGCCGCGTCGTGGTCGACGACGCGCTCGCGTTCATCGAGCGCTGCGCGCGCGGCGACGCTCCGTTCCTCGCCGTCGTCTGGTTCCCCTCCCCCCACGATCCGCACGAGGAGGCGCCGGACGGCCCCGCCCTCTACGAGGGAGAGGAGGCCGCGGGCTACTACCGCGAGATCACGCTGCTGGACGAAGGCGTCGGACGGCTACGACGCACGCTCCGGGACCTCGGCGTCGCCGACGACACGCTCCTCTGGTTCACGAGCGACAACGGCGGACTCGTCGAGGCGACGTCGGGCGGGCGCGCGCGCAAGGGGAGCGTGTACGAGGGCGGGCTGCGCGTGCCGGCGGTGCTGGAGTGGCCGGCGCGCGGCGTCCGCGGCCGCACGCGGACGCCGGTGTCGAGCGTCGACGTCTACCCGACGCTGCTGGCGCTGACGGGCGCGCGCTCGAGCGCCGGTCACCCGCTCGACGGCGCGGACGTGTCGGCTCTCCTCATCGACCCCGAAGCGCCGCGGCCGGCGCCGCTCGGCTTCTGGCACGGCTTCGCGCCCGGCGACCCGACCTGGAGCGACCGCATCCTGGCGGAACTGGCGGAGCTCCAGTCTTCCGGCGCCCCGCTGCCTCACCTCCCCGAGCGGATGTCGAAGGACGCACTCGAGTTCCCCGGTCATTCCGAGGAACGCGCGACGGGTCACGCGGCGTGGCTCGACGGTCGGTTCAAGCTGCACCGGGTCGGCGGCGATCGCTACGAGCTCTACGACCTCGAAGAGGATCCGCTGGAGTCGCGCAATCTCATCGCCGACCCGGCACACGCGGAGCGCGCAGCGTCCATGCGCTCCGCTCTCGAGGTGTGGATGCGCGGCGTCGTGCGCAGCGCGAACGGAATGGACTACCGCCCGAACCTGACCACCAGCGGGACCGACTGAAAGCGCCCCGGTGGCCGCGTCGCCCGTGCTCTCACCACGCGGCGTCGAGGATCGTCACGACGCGCGGCGGCCCGAACAGGATCCGCGAGCCCCCTGGAGCCGTTGCGTCCGGGCGGACGTGTGCGGCCTGCAGGTGCAGCGCGTCGATCTCGAAAGGAGCGACGGTGGGAAGCTGGACCTGTCCGTTCAGCGTGCTGCCGGTCCCGAGGACGAAGCGCTGCACCGAGCCCGCGGGTCCACCCAGCAAGAGGTCACCCACGAAGCCCGGGAGGTCGCGGCGCCACGCGAAGGGACCCATCACGAGGAACACGAGATCGTCCGCCCCGCCGCGGACGGTGACGGACGCGGTGCTTCCGTCCACGGCGACCGGCGGCGCCGTCAGGAGCAGCGGTTCGCCGTCGATCTCGACGAGCGCCCCGGTCCCGCCGAAGGGCGGACGTGCCGGGTAGGGCACGTTGTTGCAGTAGTCGTAGCCGTCGGTGCCGCCGTCGATCGTCCCCCCCACTCGGGTCATCGAGGAGTCGGCGTCCAGGAAGACGCCCCAGGAACCGCCGTGGGGATCCCCCTCGCAGGAAAGACCGAACCCGCCACCGGGCGCAGAGAATCCCCCGGACGAACCCGACACGTCGAGCCCGACGCCGAGCAGCTCGGACCGCGTGCAGTGGATCCCCGCGTCGTAGGGCGCGTGCTCCGCGTCCACGGTGCAGCCGAACATCGCAACCGTCGAGTCGATGATCGCCATGCCACCGCCACCATCGAAGTACTCGAGGGAGGGGTCGACGCCGGTCACGGGACCGAACACGCAGTCAACGAGCGACACGTCGCGGCAGTCCACGATCCGCGCGGGGCGCGTCCCGTCGAGCCAGGGATAGGGCCCCACGGAGTCGGTCTGCCGTGCGTGGACGGACTCCAGACGCACGCTCCCCTCGTTGAAGCCGAGGATGAGGCGCTCCTCCCCGTAGTTCAGCGGATCCTGGAGGAGCTCGGCGCCCTGCATCACGAAGCTCTTGCCGAGCGAGAGCTCCTGCACGCGCACGACTCCTCGCACGCTGAAGCTGCCGTTCGACGGAACGATCGTCAGCCACTTGTCGAAGACGGCGAAGGAGTCGTACTCGCCGGGTGCGACGCGGAGGACGTCACCGTCCGTCGCGGCCAGCACCGCGGACTGGATGTCGGGGTAGGTCCCGCCGGCGCCGACGTCGATCACGTCGGACGGAGCGAGCGCCGCGAGGGCGAGGAGTGCGAGCGTCATGGGTCCGGGCGGGCGCGTGAGCGTCCGTCGGTGAAGGGGGTCGGGAACGGGGACGGCCGAGGAGACCGTAGCACGTTCTTGCGGCCGCGTGCCGCAGGGCCCTGCGCAGCACCCCTGGCGAGCCACGCGCTTCTTGGAGAGACCCGCGCGCCCTCATCTCTAGCCCCCGGGGCGGAGGATCCCGGGACGGGGGACCCCGCCGCCGGCCCTCAGTCCTCGTCGCCGCGCTCCTTCTCCTTGGCCGCGTCGCTGCGCGTCTGTGCGAGCCACGCGAGGTACTCCTCGGTCACGTCACCAGTCACGTACTCCCCGTCGAAGACCGAGCAGTCGAACTCGTCGAGGCGCTCGTTGCCGTCGCGCGAGGCCTGGCAGAGGTCGTCGAGGTCCTGGTAGACGAGCCAGTCGGCGCCGATCGTCCGCGCGATCTCGTCGACCTCGAGGCCGGATGCGACGAGCTCGGCGCGCGTCGGCATGTCGATGCCGTAGACGTTCGGGTGGCGGACCGGCGGCGACGCAGACGCGAAGTAGACGCGCTTGGCGCCGGCCTCCCGCGCCATGTGGATGAGCTGCTCGCACGTGGTACCGCGCACGATCGAGTCGTCGACGAGCAGCACGTTCTTGCCCTCGAACTCGAGCGGGATCGGATTCAGCTTCTGGCGCACCGACTTCTTGCGCTGCTTCTGCCCCGGCATGATGAACGTGCGGCCGACGTAGCGGTTCTTGACGAGGCCCTCGCGGCACTTCACGCCGAGCGCGCGCGCGAGCGAATCGCCGGCGACGCGGCTCGAGTCGGGGATCGGAATGACGACGTCGATGTCGTGGTCGGGGCGCTCGCGCTGGATCTTCGCCGCGAGCCGCTCGCCCTGCCGGATCCGCGTCTTGTAGACCGAAACGCCGTCGAGGATCGAGTCGGGGCGCGCGAAGTACACGTGCTCGAAGATGCAGGGCCGCAGCTGCGCATCGGGGGCGCAGACCTGCTCGTACAGCTCGCCTTCTTTGGTGACGTACACGGCCTCGCCCGGCGCGACGTCCCGCACGAGCTTGAAGCCGAGGATGTCGAGCGCGACGCTCTCGGAGGCGACGACGAACTCGGGCCCGTCCTCGGTCTCCTTCCGGCCGATCACCAGTGGGCGTAGCCCGTTCGGATCCCGCACGGCGAGCAGCCCGTACCCCGCGATCAGCGCGACGAACGCGTAGCCACCGCGGACGCGCTCGTGCAGGCGCTCGACCGCCGCGAAGACGTCCGCGGGCTCGGGGTGGAGCCGCCCACGCGCCTGGAGCTCGTGCGCGAGGACGTTCAGCAGCACCTCCGAGTCCGAGCTCGTGTTGACGTGCCGCAGGTCGGCGCGGAAGACCTCCTCGCTGAGCTGCCGCGCGTTCGTGAGGTTGCCGTTGTGCGCGAGCCCGATCCCGAACGGCGAGTTCACGTAGAACGGCTGCGCGAGCTCGGGCCCGGTCGTGCCGGCCGTCGGATAGCGCACGTGCCCGATCCCGACGCGGCCCCTGAGCTGGCGCATGTGCCGTGTGCGGAAGACCTCGCTGACGAGACCGAGCGCCTTCTTCTGGGCGATCCGACCGTCGTCCTCGCAGGTCATGATCCCGGCCGCGTCCTGCCCCCGGTGCTGGAGCAGGGTGAGCGCGTCGTAGAGCGCGAGATTCACGTTCGACCGGCCGACGATGCCAACGATGCCGCACATGGCGGGGATGGTACGGAGCGTGGCTCTGGACGGGCCGGACTTCCCGCCGGAGGGCGGAGGGTTGGTGGAAAGCGGGAGGGCGTGGGGCCAGAGGACGCCTGCCGCCGGAGCCGGGGCGGCTGGGACCGGACGGGCCGCGGTCCGCCCTCGCCGGTCCCCCCCCGCCACACGCAGATACATTCGCGTGACAAGGGTGCCGCGGGTCGCGTCGTCAGGGTCCTCGCCATGATCTCGACGCTCCTCGCTCTACAGGCCGCAGGCGCCGCGGCCGTTCCTCCCCTCGATCCGGTCCCTGTCACCGCCCCCCGACCGACACCCGTAGCGACCGACGGGATCGCTCGCATCGAGTCGGTCGCACTCTTCAAGAACGGCCTCGCCTGGGTGCGCGCGGCCGCCACGCTCCCCGGCGACGAGCCGGTCGTCCTCGGGAGTGCCCCCGAGCCCGTCCACGGCACGTTCTGGATCCGATCGGAGACGCAGGTCGTGGCGCGCACCACCCGAGCTCCCGCGGAAGTGCCGTTCGACGGCCGCTGGCAGGACGACCCGCAGGTCGATCTGGCTGGCGCTAGGGTCGCGATCCGCCTGCGCAGCGACGGGCCCACGGTCACGGGGCGCGTCGCACCCGCGCCGAAGGAACCCGAGCAAGAGTTCGACAGCCGCTACGAGCAGAACGGCTGGGGCTGGTGGCACCGACGCCGCTCCCTGGACTACCAGCAGCAGCACCTGCGGCGCAGCCATATCGCCGTGGAGGACGAGCGCGGGGGCACCACGCACGTACCCGTGTCGGAGATCGCCCTCCTTCGGATCCTCGAGCCGCCCCCGCCCAGGGTGGAGCTTCGCCCGGGGCTCGTCCTGACCGCGCGAGAAGGAGCGACGGAGCAGAACGTCGAGATCTCGTACCTCACCAAGGGTCTCTCGTGGGCACCGAGCTACCGGATCGACCTCGGAGCCGACGGGAAGCTGTCGCTGACGCAGGCCGCCGTCGTCCGCAACGAACTCGCGCCGCTGCGGGACGTCGAGCTCGAGTTGGTGACCGGCGATCCGAACACGCCGCTCTCGCACGTGCTGAGTCCGCTCGCGCCCGAACAGAGCTGGAGGGACTTCTTCGACAGCGTCGCTCGTAGGTTCTCAGCGCAGGTCGACGGGATGCTCACACAGGTGGCACCCGATGCTTCCAGCAGTTCCTCCGAGAGCGGCGCAGCGCCGCCGCCCGAAGCGGACGAGGGCGTCGGCCTCGACCATCGCTCGATCGGCCGCCACGACCTCGGCCTGGGCGACGCGCTGAAGGTCGAGGTCGAAACGGGTACGGCCGACTACGAGCTCGTCGTCGAGTGGACGGTCCCCGACGAGGACGCCCAGAGCGACCGGTACCAGCGGTACACGGCCAGCAACCCGAAGGACCACTCGCACGAGCCCTGGGATGCGCTGCGCTTCACGAATCCACTGAAGAGGCCGATGTCGACGGGGCCCGCGACGATCACGGAGGGCGGACGATTCCTCGGTGAGCGCGTGGTCGGATGGGCCGCGCCCGGCGCCGAGGTCGTGATCCCCGTGACGAAGGCGCTCGCGATCACGGCGGAGTTCACTCAGTTCGACGTCGAGAAGTCGCGCGAGATCCTCGTCCGGCGCGGAGCGCGCTACGTGCAGAACACCGTCCGCGGCGAGATCAAGGTCTCGAACACACGGGACCGACCGGTCGTGATGATCGTCCGGCGCAGGATCCTCGGGCTCCTCGCGGAGTCGGACGGTGAGCCCGTCGTGCGGTTGGAGGAGACGAGCGGCAGCCCGATCGATCCGCCGCGGACCGTGACGTGGAAGATCTCGCTGGCGCCGCGCGAGGAGCGCACGGTCCGCTTCGACTACGTCCGCTTGACGCGACGCTGACGGCGGAGGAGCGGCCGGAGGACCCGAGATCGGCGTGGGTTCGCGCTGCTGTTGCTCGGGCTGCAGTGTCGCGGGCTGCGGTGCCCCGGGCTGCAGTGTCCCGCGCGGCGGCGCCATGGAGGGGGAAGCGTGCGCGCTGTAGGCTCCAGACAATGCTCGTTCGGATCCTAGGCGCCGGCGCAGCCATTGCGCTCCTCCTCGCCGCCCTCCTCTGGCAGCAGCGCGGTGCGGCGCGCGCGGAGAGCGTCGCCGGGCCGGCCTCGCGCGTCGAGTCGGCCGGCGTGACGCGCGCGATCGAGCCCGTCTCCGCCGGCGACGGAGCGAGGGTTCCGAGCGCCCGCGTCGAGGCGACGCCCGAACCGCCGTCGAATCCGCGCGCGGAGCCCCGCCGCTGGCGCGACCTCGTTCTCCCCGTCGACGCGACGACGGGACGCGCGGTCCCTTCCCCCTCCGTGATCCTCCGCAGCCCGAGCGGCAGGCGTCACGTCGTCGAGCTCGACGCGTCTATCGCGGCGTGGCAGCTCGCGGAGGGCACGCTCGCGGCGCTCGACGGGCCGCAGCACGTCGCCCGGCCCTTCTGGGTGACCGCGGTCGATCTGGACGCCGACGCGCCGGCGCGGGTCCGGCTCGGGCGCGGCGCGCGGGTCGTGGTCGAGGGCACGCACGGGCTCGATGGGTTGCAGCTGTCGCTCGAAGCTGCGGCCCAGGATCAGTCGTTCCCCGTGGAGGCGGGCGCCGCGCTGGGGCTCGACGCCCTCGAGGCCGAGCGCGTGCTGCCGGGCGCGGCCGAGCTGCTCGGGATGGCCGTCCTCTCCACGGAGTCGATCGACGACTGGGCCACGGTCGGCGCCGCTGGCCTCGCCCCCCTTGAACCACTGCTCGTCGACCTCGAGGCCCAGATGCCCGCGCTCGCGTGGAGCCCCGGCGCGATGTTCTGGGGTGGATGGGACGCGCCAGAGGATCCACCGCAGACGGTCGTCTTCGACGAGCTCACGCCCGACCTCCCGCTGCAGCTCGCCCTCGACACGCCTTGGGGCGGCGCGGGCCGCGTGCGGGCGGGCTTCCCGGAGCTCGGAGTCTGGACGGAGTGGGAGCCGCTTCCGGTCACGCCGCGCGCGGGCGAGACGGTGACCGTGCGCGTCGAGGAGCTCCCGACGGCCACGGTCCTCGGCCGCCTCGCTCCGCCCGTGTCGAGCGGGACGGTGAAGATCTGGGAGCTCCGGCCGCGCGACCCGACCGCGCCGGAGGGCGACACCGTGAACGTCCTCGCGGAGCGTGTCGACGTCGGGCCCGACGGTCTCTTCCGCGTCGAGGACGTGCGCGCCGGGCCCGTCGAGGTCGACGCGGAGTGGACGGGCGGAGAGCCGAACCTCGCGAAGCACCGCCGCAGTCTCGGGCTCGAGCCCGGCGAGATCCGGGACCTCGGCACGCTCGAGCGGAGCGCGGGAAGCCGGGTGCGCTTCGAGCCGCGCGTGCTCGTTGACGGCCGCCTCGAGCCGCTCCGGCTCCAGGGCTGTCACTTCGAGGTGATCCTGTTCCCGCCGAGGGAGAGCGGCGCCGAGCAGATCCAGACCGCCCGACGCAGCGCGGAGCCCTTCGCACTGGAGGGGATCCCGGTGGGCCGATACCGGGCGCACGTCTCGAAGCTGAGCCTCGAGTGGCTCGAGGACTCGGAGGGGAGCGAGCATTCGGGTGGATCCCTGCGCTGCGTCCGAACGCTCTGGAACGGCACCGACTCCACGGGGGGTCCGCAGACGCTCGAGGTGACCGGCGATACGACGGTGACGCTCGACTTCGAGCTGGTCACGTGCACCGAGCTGCGGCTCTCCGTGCCCTCGCCCGCATTCACGCCGAGCGCGGCGGCCGGGCGGCTCGCGCTCCGCGCTTGCGGGTGGAATCGGGCGACGCGCGAGGTGGTTGCGTCGGGCAGCGTCGGCTACGTGCCGGAGCTGCCCTGGGCCAGGTCGTTCGAGCCGACGCTCGCGCTGACGCCAGGCCGCTGGACGTGGTGCGTCGTGCTCGTGCCGGACGTGCTGAACATCGACGACCTGCCGACCCCGGGGACGTACGAGTCCTGGTGCGCCTCGGGCGAGGTGCGCGTCGGCGGCGCGGGCGACGGGTCCGAGGCCCGGGTCGATGTCGCGCTGAGACCGGCGGCCGTGGTCCACGAGCCGACGCCCGCGGAGGGGACGGCCGATCGCTCCAGCGCGCGGCACGCCGCGTTCCACCCCACAGGCTGGCCGAAGGAGACGCAGAGTCTCTGGAGCGCCTGGGACGTCGGCCAGGGCGCGCACGTCTACGGCGCGCTGCCCGGGACGGAGTACGTCGGGGCGGGGTCCGCCGCGACCGCGCCGTTCGTCACGCCGCCGGCGGGCGAGGTCGCAACGGTCGAGCGCTAGACGAAGCGGGTCACCAGGCGGACCCGAGCACCGTCACGACGCGCGGCGGTCCGAGCATCACGCGCGAACCGTTCGGCGCGGTCGGATCCGGGCGCACGTGCGCGGCCTGCAGGTGCAGGGCCTCGATCCCGAGCGGGCCAAGCGCCGGCGCGGGCAGGTCGACCGTGTGCAGGCTGCCGGTGCCGAGCACGAAGCGCTGCACCGAGCCGTGCGGTCCGCCGAGCAGCAGGTCGCCGACGAAGCCGGGCAGGTCGCGGCGCGCCGCGGCCGGTCCCATGACCAGGAACGTGAGGTCGTCGAGTCCGCCGTCGACCCTCACCGGGATCGTGTCCAGCGCCGTGGCCGTGTAGGCCGCGGACAGTCCGAGACGGTCCCCATCGATCTCGGTCGCGTTGGCGGGACTCCCCCAGATCGGCGGAGCGGCAAGGTACGTATTCCCGGTGCACCCGTCCGTTCCCTCCGTGCCCCCGGTGAGCATGCATCCAACGTGGGTCAGCGTCGAGAATGCGTCTACGCTGACGGCCGCCGAACCGCCGTGCGCGGACCCGTCGCAACGACCGCTGAAGGCGATGTAGCTGTCACTCCCCCTGGATCCCTGCGCCGTCAGACCCACGGCGAGGAGGTCCGATGCAAGGCACGAGACCGCGGCGTCGTATTTCGTTCCAACAGCCAGAGCGGTACAGCCGAACATCGCGACGGTCGAATCGATCAGCCGTACCGCGCCGACTCCGACGATGATGTCGTTCAGGTCGTCATAGCCCCACACCACCCCGAACTCGCAGTCGTTGAACGACACGTCGAAGCAATCGACGACGCGCACCGAAGACGTTGCAGAGTGCCAGGGAAACCAGCCGCCCGCCTGCTCGGTCTCCGCGCGAACACCCTCGATCCGCACGCTCCCGACGTTGCCGCCGAGGATCAGGCGCTCCTCGCCGTAGTTCGTGTGGAGCTGCTTCAGCGTCGCGCCCTGCATCGTGAACGTCTGGCCGAGCCCGAGGTTCTGCACGCGCACGACGCCCTCGACGGTGAAGGTGCTGCCCGCGGGCACGAGCGTCAGCGACTTGCCGAAGACCGCGAACGAGTCGTAGGTGCCGGGCCCGATCCTCAGCACGTCGCCCTCGGCGGCCGCGAGGACGGCGGTCTGGATGTCGGCGTACGCGCCGGTGGGCCCGACGTCGATGACGTCGACGGGCGCGAGGGCGAGCGCGAGGAGAGCGAGGGGCATGGGGTCGTGTCCTGGGCGCGGGGCCGGATGGGAGCGGACGGGCGGGAAGGGACGTGGGGCGGACAGCCCCCAGTACAACGTAGCGGGAGCGCCCGAATCCGCTGCGTGAAACGCGCGCGCCCTGGAACGACAGGCTCCCGCGGGGGCGCGAACCAAGGCCGGCCGCTCCTCTCGAGCCGCTCCGTCGAAGCCGACGCGCTACGCTCCGACCCATGCTCCTCGCCGTCCCCGCCGCGCTTCTCCTGGCCGTTCCCGCCCCCCTCCTCCAGGAGATCGAGCTCATGCACGGCTACCTGGGCGTCCCGAACGACGCGCCCGGCCCCGAGTACGGCGGCGGCTTCTCGATGTACGTCGCGGCGTGGCCGCTCCTCGAGGAGTGGCCGGGGTCGGAGTTCCAGACCGGGCTCTTCGGCACGTGGATGCACGCGCAGGATCCGGAGGAGGAGCCCGAGGGCGAGATCTACTCCGACATCGAGGGCGGCCTCGGCTGGTGGCGCGACACGCGCTTCGCGACCGCGACGCCGAAGTTCATCATGGGCGGCGTCACGCTCAACTTCGCGACGTGGGCGAACGGGCCGGGCGCGGGCAAGGGACGCGACTGGGACGAGCCGCGCGGCAAGTACGGCATCGCGCAGCTCAGCCCGCACGTCGTGTGGCCGCCCGACGGGCTCAATCTCGCGCAGGGGACGTGCGGCGAGCTCTTCGGCTACGGCTACCTGCCGCTGCCGCTGATCGACGCGAAGGAGACGACGGCCGGCGCGCCGGTGCCGACGGGCGACCAGAGCTGGACGCTCTTCCTGAACACGGCGAACTTCAGCGGACCGGTGGCGTTCTTCACGCCCTTCTTCTTCGCGGAGGCGACGGTCGAGCGGCCCGACCTCGCCGGCGTGTTCCTCGACGCGATGCCGGCGAACCCCGGACGCGCGCTGCAGATGGAGACCCAGTTCGTCCCCGCCGCGATGGCGGAGAGCCCGCGACGCCGCCGCACGGTCGCGCGGGTCGCGCCGACGCGCTTCCCGCAGAACGCGGACGACGCGTCGATGCTCGTCCACCGCATCACGTCGTACGAGCGCGGCGCGCTCTTCGACGACGTCCGCGCGTGGTTCGACGGCGGTGCAGCGGCCAGCGGCGCGGTTCCTGCGGCGCGGGGCGCCGTCCACACGATCCGCGGCGACGGCTGGTCGACGTGGAAGATCCACCCGCGCGGCGTTCCGCGCGACGAGCAGCGCGCGATCGCGTGGGACGCGTTCGCGACGCCGTGCAAGCTCGACGACGCCACGTTTGGCTACCGCTGGTCCGAGGAGTGGGTCGCGCGTCCGGGCAAGGGCGACGCGCCGCTCTTCACGCTGCCCGAGTGGTACGCCCGGGAACGTCCGTCGAAGAAGGGCGACGCGCCCCGCTGGACGCCGATCGCGCGCAAGAAGGTCGCGTCGCGAACCCGCAAGAAGCTCGACGCGGAGACCTGGACGCCCGAGGAGCCGCACCGCCCCGAGCCCTACGTGACGCCGACGGACGGAGTCTGGGCGGAGCCGGGCGCGGTGGCGGGACCGTTCGAGACGACCCTCGGCGACGGCAGCGTCGTCACCTACGCGTGGTACCGCTTCGCCGACCAGCCCGCCCTCCAGAACGCGGACCTGTCGGCGGCCGAGCGCGAGGAGCTGCAGCGCCGCGCGGAGCTCCTGCATCGCGAGTGGCGCAAGGACGGCGCGTACCTGCCGCCGCCGACCCGCGGGACGCTCGCGTCGCTCGACCCGGCGCTGCTCGTCGAGCCGCCCGAGGGGCTCAAGGTCGGCTACGTGCCGATCTGCACGCGGCAGGGGTATCCGGAGGAGCGGGCGCGCTAGCGCCGGTCCCATGCGAGGCGCGCTGGGACCGGCGCTCGGACCGCCTCAAGGCGTGACTGCGTCCAGCGCGGCGAGGACCGCGAGCTCGCCCTCCACGCCCGGCCTCGACTTCCCGTGCTCGACGCCGACGAAGCCGTCGTAACCGCGCTCGTGAAGTGCGCGGAGGATCGTCCGGTAGTTCATCTCACCGGTGCCGGGCTCATCGCGCCCCGGGGCATCGGCGATCTGCACGTACCCGATCTGGTCCCACGCGAGGTCGAGGTTCTCGAGCACGCTGCCCGTCTCGATCTGCACGTGGTACGCGTCGAAGATCACGCGGCACGCGGGGCTGTCGACGGCCTTCGTGATCAGGTACGCGTGCGGAACGGTGGTCACGAACGTGCCCGTCCACTCGCGCGCGTTGATCGGTTCGAGGCCGAGCACGAGCCCGCTCCGCTCCGCGACCTCGGCGCACCGCTTCAGGTTCTCGATCGCGTTGGCGGTCTGGTACTCGCGGGGCACGGCGAGATCGAACGGGCCCGAGAGGACGGTGCAGTTCGTCGCCCCCACGCGCTTCGCGACCTCCGCAGACTCCTCGACGATGCGAACGAGGGCCTCGCGGTCGGACTTCTTCCCGGATCCGATGCTGAGCGCGTCCGGTCCGTAGGGGACTCCGATGGGCGTCGCGGTCTCGAAGGTTGCGACGAACGTGGCGAGCCGCATGTCGAGGCGCTCCAGTTCGCGCGCGATCGCGTCCTGGATCTCGACGGGACGCGCCTTGAAGAAGTTGTCCTCGATCGCGCGGAAGCCGCGCTCGTGGATGAAGCGGATCTGCGCGAGCGGGTCGGTACCGGCGTGCTCGACGAAGAGGCCGTCGTCGGGGGCGTTCAGCCCGATGTGGGGTGCGAGGTTCATGGCAGAGCGAGTCATGGGAGTGTGGTCAGGCGAAGAGCCAGCCCCGGAGCGCGCGCGTCACCGACGGCATGAGTACGAAGGTCATCAGCGGCACGAGCACCGCTGTGAGCACGAGGGTCCGGAGCGCGACGGGCAGCGGCTGGAGCTGCGGCCCGACGGCGAGGAGCAGGGCCGTGATCGTCGGGTAGATCACGAGCCACGTGGACACCGCCATCTTCCACCGCGGCGGCGGCGCGACGACGCCCAGGTCGGGGGTCGTGAACCAGGTCTCGAGGCCGCACGTGACCTGGATGCGGGGCTCGCCCTCCGTCAGCTCGCGGGCGCGCTCGTTCCATGCGAGCTGGATGTCCGAGTCGCGCCAGGCGTCCGCCTGCTCCTGGGTCTGGAACTTGAAGATGAACGTCCACTGGCGCGCACCCGCGACGGGCTGGATCACGTTGACCCCGAGGTGCCCCGGGAGCCGCTGGACCCGCTCGAGGTGGTCGGTCAGCGCCGCTTCCCACGCACTCTCGGCACCGGGCCGGACCGTGCGGCTGAGCAGAACGGTCACGGGTTTGGTCTCGCAGTCAGTCATGAGAGGAACTCCTCCACGGCGCGTACGAACGCCTCGGTCTCGTCGAGCTGCGGCCAGTGCGCAGACTCATCCAGTACGCGGAGCGTGGCACCGTCGATCTCCGACGACACGCGCTCACTCTGCGCGAACGGCACGACGCCGTCGTGCTGGCCGTGGACCACGAGCGTCGGGGCCGCGACGCTGGCCAGCCGATCCGTGAGGAGCCCCTCGCCCGCCACGATCGACTCCGCGAGAGCGCGGATCGAACTTTCGTCCCGCGCCGCGATGCGCCGCTCGAGGTGGGCGTGCACGGCCTCGTCGGTCCTCGCATCCGCCGCGCGGAGGACGCGACCGAGGTAGGCACGCATGGACTCGAAGTCGCGCGGAGCGGCGGCCGCCGCGAGGTCGGCGGCGGTGACGGAGTCGGGAAGTCCGTACAGGAACGCGGGCGCCACGGCGACCACGCGCCGGATGCGGGCCGGGTCCGTCACCGCGAGGTGCAGCGCGAGCCAGCCGCCGAGCGAATTGCCGACGAGGTCCACGGCATACAGCGAGAGCTCGTCGAGCAGGTCGCGCAGAGCGGCCGCGAGATCGAGCAGCGACAGCTCCCCCGCCGGCCGCGGCGAGGCGCCGAACCCGAGCAGGTCGACCGCGACCACGTCCCGTTTCCTGGAGAGGAGTGGCGCAGCCTCGCGCCAGACACCTCGGTCCGCGCCGAGGCCATGGAGCAGGACGACAGGGTCGCCCGATCCGGAGCGCTCGAACGCGAGCGAGGCGCTAGCTCTCGTCCGCGGCCCGCTCATGCCCGCACCTCCTCGCCGACCATCGGGCCCGCGAGCTCGAGGTAGTTGCCGTCGAAGTCACGGAAGAACGCCACGCGACGCTGGACGTCGGGGAAGTCGGTCGGCGGGACCTCGAACGTCACCCCTCGGTCGGAGAGGACGCCGGCCACCGCGTCCACGTCCTCGACGCGGAAGCACAGGTGCGAGAAACCGGGCGTGCGCAGGAATGCGTCGAACGCCATCGGTTCGACCGGGCCCGGCGTGCGCGCCCCCGAGTCGATCAGCTCGATCCGCCAGTCTCCGCGCCGGATGTAGGCGAGGCGGAAGCCGGGCAGCTCGGGGACGGTCCACTGGACGTCGAGCTCGAAGTCCAGGACGTCGGTGTACCAGCGGATCGCCGCGTCGAGGCTCGAAACCCCGATGCACACGTGGTCCGCGGTCATTTGGAAAGGTTGCGTGTCGTTGTTCATGGTCGGGTCCGTTCGACGTCGATCTATGGGTCGAAGAGTCGACTAGTGGAAGGCGCGCTCGATGCGGGCAAGCTGCTCGGCGTCGAGCACGAGTTCGCGCGCGGCCACGTTCTCCTCGAGGTGTTCGATCCGCGTCGTCGCCGGGATCAAGATCGTGTTGGGCGACACGTGCAGCAGCCACGCGAGCGCGAGCTGACCCGCGGGGACGCCGAGCTCGCCCGCGATCTCGCCCAGCGCTCCGGACGGGCCGGCGAGCGGGGCGCCGTGCTTCATCGGGTTCGCGCCGAGGGGGCCGTACGGGATGAAGGCGGCGCCGTCGCGGGCCGTCGCACGGACGAGCTCGAGCGCCCCGCGCTCGGCCACGTTGAAGCGGTTCTGGACCGAGTCGATGTCCGTCACCGACTTCGCGAGTTCGTACTGCTCGAGCGAGACGTTCGAGAGCCCGACGAAGCGGATCTTCCCGCTCTCGCGGAGGCGCGCGAGCTCGCCGACGGACTCCTCGAGGGGCGTCGCGGGGTCCACGCGGTGGAGCTGGTAGAGGTCGATCGTCTCGCGCCCGAGCGCTTGGAGGCTCCGTTCGACGTGCTGCCGGAGCGTGCTCGGTCGGCCGTCCGTGACGATGTTGCCGGGCGCCGGCTTGTCGACCCCGCCCTTGGTCGCAATGACGACGGGGCGATCGCCGATCGTCTCACCGAGGATCCGCTCGCTATGGCCGGGCCCGTACGGGAGGGCGGTGTCGAAGAAGTCGACGCCGAGGTCGGCGGCCCGCCGCAGGAGCGCCTTCCCCCCCTCCCAGTCGAGGTACGGCCCGAAGTTGCTGGGCTGGCCCGTGAGCCGCATGGCCCCGTAGCCGAGGCGGGAGACCTCGAGTTCGCCCCCGATGCGAAACGTGGCGGGTGCGGACGGGCGGGCGGTGCGGGACGGGGCGTTCTGGGATGTGGTCGCGTGGCTCATGGCTCGTTCTCCGGTGTGGTCAGGGGCGCACTCGCGCCGGGCTGGATCTAGACTAGACGCACCGTCTCGCCTCCTCAACCCTTGATAAGACGAATCGTCTCGACTAGCTTGGATCCATGAGCGAAACCGCCGCAGAACCGCCCGGAGAGGCCCAGGAGGGCGATCGGTTCCGCCACGCCGAAGGGCCAAAGCGGAGCGAACGCGCCCACGAGGCGATCCTGACCGCCGCCCAGGAGGTCCTCGCGGACGTCGGCTACCAGAAGGCCTCGATCGAGCGGATCGCCCGGCACGCCGGCGTGGGCAAGCAGACGATCTACCGCTGGTGGTCCTCGCGGGCCGCGCTCTTCATGGAGGTCTACACGAGCCTCGCCGAGCGCCACGTGAAGCCGCCGGAGGGCGAAACCGTCGAGGACGACCTCGTCGCACTGTGGAAGCAGCTCTGCAGCTTCTACCGGCGGACGGCGGCGGGCCCGGCGCTCGCGGGTCTCCTGGCGGAGGCCCAGTCCGACCCGCGTGTCGCCGCGACCTTCCGCGACGAGTTCCTCGGGAAGCGACGGGCCGTGACGCTCGACCTTCTGCGGTCCGGTGTGGACCGCGGCGAGGTCGACCCGTCGGCGGACCTCGAGCGCACCGTCGACCTCATCGCGGGCGCCGTCTGGTACCGGCTCCTCGTGGACGGAGCCCCCCCCAGTGCGAACCAGGTGAAGGTGCTCGTGGGTCAGCTCGTGCGAGGGATCCGGCTGTAGCCCGTCGAGGTGGCGCGGGTGCCGAGGGTTCCAGCGACGCAGCCGAGCGGATCACACCCTCCCTCATCCGGCCATCCAATCCACGCACTCCTGCATTCGAGCCGCCGCGTTCGCACGACCGACCCTCGCGCGTCGACCGTGCCCCGGGAGCACCCAGTCGAAGGCGTACTCGGCGAGCCGCTTCATCGACGCGATCTGCGTGTCCCAGTCGTACCAGCACGCGCTCCGGAACGCGTAGAGCTGCTCGAGGTCGGCGCTCCAGGCGAGGTGATCCCCCGTGAAGAGGAACGATCCGCGGTAGAGGAGACACGTGGAGCCCTCCGTGTGGCCGGGCACGGGGATGAGCTGGATCTCGTCGTCGAGCGCCATGGGACCCTCGCCATCGATCAGGCACTCGACGCCTGCGAGCTCCTCCGTGTGCGCGTCCGCTCGGTGCAGAACGCGCTCACACTCGAAGTGCTCGCGGAATCTGGCATGGTCGCCGACGTCGTCCCTGTGGGTCAGGAACAGCGTGTCCACGCCGCCGAGCTCCTCGATCCGGCGCACGAGCGGGCGTGCGAAACGAGGGCAGTCGACGAGGACGTTCCCCGCGGGCCGCACGATGAGGTAGCTCGCTGCGCCGAAGCTCGACTCGTCGTGGTAGCCGCAGTGGAAGACGCCGGCCCCCTCCTCCACCGGAAGCGGCAGCCGCTTCGCGACCTCCGCGACGGGGTGCTTCGAGCGCGTCCCGATCGACGAGGTCGGGCAGCTCACGAGCGCGAGGAGCGCGGACGTCACCTCTCCCTCGTCCACCGGCTGACGGTGGACCCTGGACCGACCGCCCGATCGGTCGAACGTCGCGGGTGCCATCCAGCGGCACGTGTCGCAGTCGATGCACGTACTGTCGACGAAGAAGTCCCCGTCGACGTTCTCGTTCCGGCTCAGTGCTTCGCCCGCCATCTCCACCTCTCCCCGGGGATCGTCGAATCCGGACGCGCGCGTTGCTGCCCGCCCGGTCCGGAAGGTGAACGCCGTGCGCCGCCGCCTCCCACGTCCTGACGAGGTTGACCGGGGCGCGTCGACACCGCAAGAGCTGCGCGAACGACGCCGGCGCGCACGAATCCGTACGCTCCTCCCATGCACCTCGCGCGCCTCGCTCTTCCGATCGTCTGCACGCTGACCTCCTGCAGCACGCCCGACGTCCTCCGCACCGTCGGTTCGATCGAGCGCCTCGACCCTGCGCTCGACGCGCTCGTTCCGCCGGGCGCCGTCGTCGAGGTGGTCGCCGAGGGCTTCAACTGGTCGGAGGGCCCGCTCTGGGTCGACAAGGACGGCGGCTACCTGCTCTTCTCCGACATCCCACCCAACGAGGTGTGGAGGTGGCGGCCCGGACGCGGCGCCGAGCGCTACCTCCACCCGAGCGGCGCCCTCGACGCGCGGCCGGGTCAGGCCGAGCCCGGGTCGAACGGGCTCCTGCTCGATCCCGACGGGCGCCTCGTGCTGTGCCAGCACGGGCTGCGCCAGGTCGGCCGGATGCGGGCCCCGCTGGCGGACCCGCGGCCGGACTTCGAGCCCGTCGCGGCGCGCTGGGACGGGAAGCGCTTCAACAGTCCCAACGACGCGGTGTATCGCTCGAACGGCGACCTGTACTTCACGGATCCCCCGTACGGGCTCCCGGGTCAGGCGGATGACCCCGCGAAGGAGATCGACTTCCAGGGCGTGTACCGCGTGACGCCGGAGGGAGACGTGACGCTTCTGACGAACGCGTTGTCGAGACCGAACGGGATCGCCTTCTCACCCGAAGAGGGGACGCTCTACGTCGCGAACTCCGACCGCGGGAACCCGGTCTGGACCGCATTCCCCGTCGAGGCCGACGGCACGCTCGGCGAGGGGCGCGTGCTGTTCGACGCGACAACGCTCGCCGCCGAGCGGAGCGGGCTCCCCGACGGCATGGCCGTCGACCGGCACGGGCACCTCTTCGCGACGGGTCCCGGCGGCGTGCTGGTGATCGACCCGGACGGACGGCACCTCGGGACGATCCTCACCGGCCGCGCGACGAGCAACTGCACGTTCGGGGACGATGGGAGCACTCTGTACGCAACGGCGGACGACTGCGTCGTGCGCGTGACGCTGACGACGGGGCGCTGAGGCCCGAGCCCGGTCCCCACCGAGGGCCGGAACTCCGACGAGCCCCTCGTGTGGCCGGTCCACGGGCGCGCTGCGGGGGACCTGAACGACGTCACGGGCTCCTAAGGACGAATCGTGTCCAGGACGACTGCGTACGTGTAGTAGGCGACGACGACCCACAGGAACGACCAGCCGAACTCGCGGCGCAGTGCGCCGGCGACGCAGGGGAGGGTGAAGAGCGCCATCAGCGGGTGCAGCATGAATGCGACGACGTACGGCGCCTCGGCTTGATCCTCGCCCCCGAAGGCGCCGACGGTCAGGAACAAGCACGCCAGAGCGGTGGTGATGCACAGCGCGACGCGAGAGAACCAGAACACATCGGCGATGCGGCGGCGCTCTCCACGCGGCGGACTCGACATCGCTCGAGCAGGGTGAACTCTCGCCGACGGGCGTACAAGCTCGGGTGCACGTCCCGCGGCAAGGGGCGAGACCGATCCGATTCCCGAGACATGCGACCGCGTAGGCGAGGGCGGAGCGTGCGCACCCGCGCTGCCGAGCTCCGTGTGCTCGAACCGCCGTCCGCGGACGCGGGCTCCTCTGGCTAGGAGGGCCGCGCGACCGCGTCCCGCTCGACCGCGCTCAGCGCGTCCCCCATCCGCTCGATCGTCTCGGGCGACTCGCTCATGGCCATGAGCGGCTCGAGCCGGATCGGCTCGCCGATCACAACGTCGATGCGCGCGAAGGGGAGCGGGAGCAGGAGGCGGTCCCACGTCCGGAGGTGGATCCCGCGGCTCGCCGCGTAGCTCACCGGCACGACGGGGCTCCCGGAGAGTCGCGCGAGCATGATCGCGCCCGGCTTGAACTCCCTCGGCGGCCCGGTGGAGCCGTCGGGCGCGATCAGCGGCGAGAGGTCGGCCTCCTTGATCGCCACGTACATGTCGCGCATCGCAAGCGCGCCGCTGCGCCTGCCCGAGCCGCGCACGGCGGTGACGCCGATCTTCGGCAGCACGTTCGCGGCGAGCTCACCGTCCTTGCTCGGACTGACGAGCGCGCCCGGGTTGACACCGCGGCCTTTGAGCCTGCGCAGGAACGCGATCGCCATCACCTGCCGCTGGTGCCAGACGCAGGGGATGAAGCGCTCGCCCTTCTCGAGGAGCGGCTCGAGGTGCTCCATCCCGTGGGCGCGGACGCGCATCGAGCGGAAGTAGGCGCGCAGGAGGAGCGCGACGACGCCGGCGAAGAGGGGGAAGAGTTTCTTCCTCCACCAGGGCATCGGCTTCTGCCCGGACGGGGCGCCGCGGCGGCGCTCGGGCAGGGTGGGCGCGGACCCGTCGGGGGCGCTCGCCCCCTCGGAGGGCCGGTCCGGAGGGGACTCGCCGGTCATCGCGCGCGCCGGGGAGCCCCCCCTAGCCCTTGGACTCGACCGCGCCCGACGACGCGCGCTCGGAGAGGATCACGCTCAGCGCGCGCACGGTCGGCGCATCGAAGAAGTCGCGGATGTCGAGGCCGCCGGGGAAGCGCGCCTCGATCAGGCCGTGGATCTCAGCGAGGTCGATCGAGCTCATGCCCTGCTCGAAGAGGTTGTCCTCGGGCCCGAAGCGCAGGCCGTCGAGCACCTCGTCGCAGAAGCCGAGCATCATCGTCTCGAGCGCCTCGGGGCTCGTGTCCTGCTCGGCGGCGGATTCGCCGGACGCGGCGGGCGCGGGCGCGAGGAGCTCGGGGCTGAGGACGCGCAGCGCGTCGTCGAGGTCGCCCGCGATGAGCGCAGCGGCCAGCTTGCCGCGCTGCGCCTTGCCGCTCGTCGTCCGCGGGACCTGCGCGACCGGCAGCACGTAGGCGGGCGACACGCCGAACGTGCGGGCGACGTGCTCCTTGACGGCGCGGGCGGTCTCAGCGAACGCGTCGGGCTCGCCGCGGTGCTGGACGAACACGCCGAGCTCCTCGGGATCGGAACCGCGGCGGACCGGCGCGACCGCGACGCGCAGCGGGTCGAGTCCGAGCGCAGCGCAGAGGCTCTCTTCGAGGTCGTGCGGGTAGAAGTTCTGGCCGTCGACGATGACGAGCTCCTTCGAGCGACCGGCGACGTAGAGCTCGCCGTCCTTCACGAAGCCGAGGTCGCCCGTGTCGAGCCAGCCTTCTCCCTTCACCGCGGCGCTCGTCGCGGCCACGTCGTCGTAGTAGCCCTCGGTCACGCCGGCGCCGCGGATCCAGATCGCGCCGACGACGCCGCCTGGAGCTTCGAAGCCGTCCTCGCCCGCGATGCGGACCTCGAGGCCCGGCAGCGGACGGCCGCAGCCCGCCGTCACCAGCGAGTCGTCCGTCGACTCGGTGACCTCGGCGGTCTCGCCGCGTCCGAGCGAAGCGCGCGCGACGCGCAGGCCGCCGATGCGGCGCCCGAGCTCGGGGAACGTGACCGCGAGGGTCGCCTCGGCGAGGCCGTACACGGGGAACATCGACTCGGGCGCGAGCCCGACCGCGCCGAGGCGCTCGAGGAACTCCTCGGCGAGGTCGACGGAGATCGGCTCGGCGCCGTTCAGCACGAGCCGCACCGACGAGAGGTCGACGCCGTCGGGCACGCCCTTGCGGTCGATGCTCTTGAGCGCGTGGCGGTACCCGAAGTTCGGCGACGAGAGGATCGTCGAGCGGCGCGTCGAGGCCTCCTGCAGCCACACGAGCGGGCTGCGCGCGAACAGCGACGTCGGGAGGATGGTCTGCTCGGCGGCGAACGCCGACAGCGGCGCGAGGTGGAAGCCGACGAGGCCCATGTCGTGGGACAGCGGCATCCACGAGAGCGTGCGGTCGGCGCGCCCGAGCTCGGCGCCCGCGCGGATCGCGGCGAGGTTCGCGAGCGCCTGCCCGTGGCGCACGATCACGCCCTTCGGCGCGCGCGTCGAGCCCGAGCTGTACTGCACGAACGCGATGTCGTCGGGGGTACGCTCGACCTCCGAAGCGGGCTCGGCGGCGGGCTCCGGCCACACGCGGCGCGCGAGGAACTCGTCGGGCGCGCCGGCCTTCCGAAGGCGCTCCGCCCCCGCCTCGTCGATCACGAGGCGCGCGTGCGCGCGGCTCCCGAGGATGTCGACGATCTTCGCGCAGGTCGCGTCGTTCGTCGGCGGCGCCAGCGGCATCGGCACGTGCCCGCCGAGGATCGACATCCAGAAGGTCTCGAGGAAGACCTCCGGATCCGCGATCGGCATCACGACCTCGGTGCCCGCCGGAGCGTCGAACGCCGCCAGCCGCCGGAGCGCGCGCTCGCGCAGCTCGGCCGCCGTCATGGACGTGTGCTCGCCGGGAGCGGGGACGAAGTGGAGCTGGTGCTCGGCGGCCTCGGGCGCGCGGAGCAGGTCGGAAAGAGTCTTCGCGTCGGTCATGGGCGCATCACGACCAGGCGAATGGGCTCCAGCGCGCGCAGATTGACACCCGGGTCGAGGCGCGGCGGAGCTCCCTGGTCGGAAGGCCGAAGATGATATCGGGACGCCGTCCAGGCCAAGTGCCGGACGACGGTGGCAATCGCGAAGTGGTCGCCCGCGCAGCGCCGGGGGCCAGATGAGAACGGGATGTACGCGCCGCGTACGGGGGCCGTGCCGGCGGCGTTGAAGCGGCCCGGGTCGAAGCGCTCGGGGTCCTCCCAGTGGTCCGGGTGGCGGTGCAGGAGGAACGGAGAAAGCAGGATCTGGGTCCCGGCGGGCACCGGGTAGCCGCACAGCTCGTCGTCGACCAGCGCCCGGCGCGTGAACATCCACACCGGCGGGTAGTGGCGCAGGGTCTCGTGCACGACCCGGTGGGTCAGGTCGAGGGCCTTCGGGGCCGCCGGGCCGGGGGGGACGCGCCCGTCGGTCGCCAGGGCCTCCTCGCGGACCGCGGCCTGGATCTCGGGGTGCCGCGACAGGAGCGACCAGACCCAGGCGATCGTCGCGGCGCTCGTCTCGTGGCCCGCGACGAGCAGGGTCATGATCTCGTCGACGATCCCTTCGCGGTCGAGCCCAGCGCCGTCCTTGTCCCGGGCCGCGAGGTAGGCGCCCAGGAAGTCCGAGGGCTCGGCCTCCGGGCCGCGCGCCCGGCGTTCCTCCACCTTCTCCCCCACGACCGGCCAGAGCTGGCGGAAGCGCATCGCAAACATCAGGTCGCGCGTGTGCGTGTCGACGACGAGGTCGAACGGGTTGCCGCCCTCGCGCGCGTCGAGCTCGTCGAGGTCCGGACCGAAGATCGCGCGCAGGATGATGCGGAGGCCGAGGCGGTTGGCCTCGTCGGACACGTCGAGGGGCTCGCCGCTCGAAGCGGCGCGCTCCCACACCTCGGCGCGCGCGTCGATCGCGGCGTCGAGGATCCCCGTCATGCGCCCGACGGCGCCGCGCGTGAACGCCGGCTGCAGCATCTGCCGGCGCTTCCGCCAGTGCTCGCCGTCCGAGACGATGAGCCCGTCGCCGAGCAGCATCTTGACGCGCTCGAAACCGACGCCCTTGCCGTAGTCGGGCTGACGCTTCGTCAGCACGTGGTGGATCGCCTCGGGGTCGTTCAGGACCCAGATCGGCAGCCCGCCGCCCTTGGTCGCGCTGTCGGCGCCGCCGCCGGGCGGGATCGACCAGACGTCGCCCCAGCGCTCGAAGCCCTCGGTCAGGTAGCGGAGCGTGTCCGCGTTCGCGTCGAACGCGAAGGGCTCGGTCGGGCCGGGGGGCGCTGTCGGGGGAACGGTGGTCATCTGCGGGAGCAGCTCAACGTCGCAGGACGTCCAGCGCAAGCGCAGATACGGTGCCAGGATCGCCAGCAGCAGGAGCAGCCAGGGACGTCCATCGAATGGACGTCCCTGGCTGCTCCTGCTGCTGGCGATCCTGGCACCGTATCTGCGCTCAGTCCCCCGGGACGATCAGCGTCGAGAGGCGCTGGGCGCCGTCCTTCGCCGTGTCGAGCAGGGCCAGCACGTCCGGGAACGCGTCCAGCGCGAAGCGCGCCGGGAGCGCCGCCGTCTCGGGCGCGCTCGCGCCCTCCGCCGCGGCCGCCCCCGCCTCGGCCCGCAGCGCGCCGAGCTCGGCCTCGTTCGCCGCGAGCGCCGCCCGCAGCTCGTCGAGCTGCGTCGCCGCCGCGCCGTTCGCGTCGCGGCCCGCGGCCACGTCCGCCGCCAGTCGGTCGATGCGCGCCTCGAGCTCCGCCGAGCGACGCTCGACCTCCTGTGCGCGCGCCGACGCGTCCGCTCGCGCTCGCGTGAGCTCGCCCTCGTACCCGGCGAGCGCCGCGCGCAGATCGGCGACCTCGCGCGCGATCGCGCCGTCGGTGTCCTCGCCGCGCGCGACCTTCGTCGCGAGCACGCCGATGCGCTCCTCGACGTCGGCGATGCGCTCGGCGACGGCCGCGCCGCGCTCGCGCGACACCTCCCGCGCCCGCGCGATCTCGGCCGCGAGCGCGCGGTTCTCCTCGCCGGACTCCTCGCGGGCGACGCGCACACGCGCGTCGATCGCCTCGAAGCCCGCGGCCGCCCACTCGTCGAAGCTCGCAAAGCGCGACTCCAGCTCCTCCACGGACCGCGCGTACGACGCGGCCTGCGCGCGGAGCTCGGCGCGGCGCTCCTCCTCGACCTCCAGCAGGAGGCTCTCGCGCACGCGCGCGGAGTACGAGTCGATGCGCGCGGCGACCAGGTCGCGCACCATCGCGGGCTGCGACTCGAACGCCGGGTGCCCCGCGGCGCGGAGCCAGAACTCCGCCGCCGCGTCGAGGTCGCCCGCGCGCTCGAGCGACTGCGCGCCCGCGATCATCGCCAGGAACGCGGCCCGCGCGTCGCCCGCCTGGGCGAGCGCGACCTCCGCACCCGAGAGCTCCTCGAGGGTCGCGTTCAGCGCCGCCTCGTCCGGAGCGTCGGCGGCCGCGAGATCCCGGTAAGCGAGCAGCGCACCGGCGAGGCGCGAGTACGGCACGAGCTCGTCCGACAGCGCAGCCGTCGCGGGGTGCAGCGGACCGAGCGGCGTCGTGGCGTACTCGGCGACGGCCCCCAGGTGGCCGGCCCGCAGGCTGTCGAGCGCCGCGCTCTTCTCCGCGGCGGCGTCGGTGGCGAGGACCTGGCCGAGCTGGCGCACGGCCGTCATCTGCGAGCGGCCCCCGCCGTACTGCAGCATCGCGACCGGCCGGACGCGCTGCCAGACGAGGTGCGCTCCGGTCATCGTGCGACGGCGGTCGTTCTCGCCCACGAAGGCCTGGAGCCCGTCGAAGACGAGGTCGGCGCGGCCGGCCTCGAGGTCCTCGGCGATCAGGGCTTCGAGGTCCGCCGACGACGCGCAGAGCGCGTAGGCGCCGCCGCGCTGCCCGACGGCGCTGGTCGGGCCGCCGTCGATCTTCATCCGCGGCAGGGACGTCGAGCTGCAGGCCGGGAGGAGAACGACGCTCCCCGCGAGGAGGAGGCTCTGGGCCAGACGACGGGAAGTCGGAGGAGGGAGGGTCAGGAGAGGGGCGCGCATGCCTCCGAAGCTAGCGGCTGGCGCTGTTGCTGCAATCATGAGGACCCTTCACACGATCCTGAGGGACCTTCACGGCGCGCACGGGCCTCCGCGGGTGGTGCAGCGGGGAGACTTGCGGCCTTTCGAGAGCCATCCTCAGCACTGCACCATGCGACACGAGATCGTCCCCGCCGCTCGGCCCGAGCGGCGCCACCGTGCCCTTGCCCCGCTCCTCCTTCTTGCTGCCTCCGCCGCCTGTGCCCCGACCATGACCGGCCCCCTTCGACCCGCCCGGACCACCGCGTCGATCGAGGCGTACGTCGCTGCCCGCAAGGCCGAGGCGATCGACGCGGAGCGCCTCCGCGCGCTCGACCGGCTCGCAAGCACGATCGCGGACGTGCTCGACGAACGCGGCGCCGTCGACCTCGTCTTCATCTGCACCCACAACTCCCGCCGCAGCCAGCTGAGCGAGGTCTGGGCGCAGGTCGCCGCGGACGCTTCCGGGGTCGGGGGCATTCGGACGTTCTCGGGCGGGACAGAGGCGACCGCGTTCAACCCGCGCGCCGTGGCCGCGCTGCGGAGGACGGGGCTCACCGTGGAGGCCCAGACCGAAGGAGCGAACCCCCGGTACGAGGTGTCCGGCGGCGGGCTGCGCAATCCGCACGCCTGCTGGTCGAAGACGTTCGATGACGGTGCGAACCCGTCCTCGGACTTCGTCGCGGTCATGACCTGCTCGGATGCCGATGAGGCGTGCCCGGTCGTCGCGGGCGCGTCCCAGCGGGTGGCGCTGACCTACGTCGACCCGAAGGTCTCGGACGGCACCGACGCGGAGGAGGAGACGTACGACGCGAGGTGCGCGCAGATCGCGTGCGAGCTCTTCCACGTGTTCGACGAGGTCGCGGCGCTCCGCCGCTGACGAAGCGGTCGATCCGGTTCCGCGGTGCAGGGAATGGGCCCGCGGCGCGGTGAAACGGCTCGCGGCGCGGGGAACGGGCCCGCAGCGCAGTGAAAGGGCCCGCGGCGCGGGGAATGGGCCCGCAACGCAGGGAATGGGCCCTGTTGGACTCGAACCAACGACCGAGCGATTATGAGTCGCGTGCTCTAACCGACTGAGCTAAGGGCCCGATTGTGAAGGCGCCGCGTCCTCCGGGCGGCGCGCCACGAATCGTCGGCGCCGCCGCGGGCAGGTCCCGGCGGTGCGCAGAGGATACCGTGTCACGGATGCACCCGACCGACGTCGACATCGAGGAGGAGTTCGAGCTCCTGTCCGCCACCATCGGCCGCTTCGAGGCGCTCCGCGAGGAGGGTCCCGGGACCCTGAAGGTGCGCGCCGACTCCGTCTCGGGCTGGTCCGTCGAGCAGCATCTCTACCACATCGCCCTGGCGACCGACCTCGCGTTCCGGAACGTGCGCTCGCTCGTGGCGGGCAAGGGACGGCTCATCGTGGAGGAGGGCGAGCTCGGGGACGAGGCCGCGGCGGTGCTGCGCGACCGCGCGACCCGCCGGGGCGTCGCCGAGGCGCCGCGCATGGTGACGCCGGACGCGGACGTGGACCCCGAGTTCCTCGCGATGGAGCTCACGGGGATCCGCGAGGGCCTCGAGAAGCTCCGCGGGAGCGCCGACGCGATCCGCCGTGCGCCGCACTGGATCCCCCACCAGATCCTCGGGCCGCTGTCCGCCGCCCACTGGCTGCGCTTCGCGACCATGCACGCGAACCACCACCTGAGCATCGTCGACGACGTGCTCGCGGCGGCGCGCGGCTGACGGGCGACGCAGGACCGACCGGTCAGGAGGCGACCGGCAGGCGCTCCGCGTCGAGGACGACGAGCATCTCGCCCTGGCCGTCGCGCCCCTGGACGAGCAGCGTGGAGCGCACGAAGCTCATCACGCCGGAGCCGGTCCGCGGACCGAGGTCGCGCGCTCCGCTCGCCTCGGTCACCGACGCCGCGCTCGTCCGCTTGATGTCGACGATCGCGTCGACGACGAGCCCGAAGGCGTCGTCGCCCACCTCGACGACGAGCGCCACGTCGCAGCTCTCCGCGCGCGGCTCGCCCGGCTCGGCGTCCGCCTCGGCGCCGTCGTCGAAGGCTTCCTCCGCGTCGAGTCCCAGCCTGCGCTTCGCGTCGATCAGGGGCAGGACGCGCCCGCGGAGGTTCATGAGACCGTCGAGCTCGCCGCCGCCCGGCCCGGCGGAGAAGACCTCGCCGCCGATCTCGCGCACCTCGCGGACCTCGTCGAGCGATAGGCAGAGCGTGTGCCCCCCGACGCGGAAAGCGAAGAAGCCGAGCTCGGCGCCGTCGTCCTCGACGGTGTCCTGCTCCTCGGACTCGTAGCCGAGCAGGTCGGCGAGACCCGCCACGCCGACCTTCTCGAAGAGGCTCTCGACCGACAGCACGAGCACATGGCGGGCGGGCTCGGGCTCGAGCACGTTGCGGCAGACGCTCACGAGGTCGTTCGACACGATCTGCGGGACGTCGAGCAGCGCCTCGTCGGGGTACTCGACGGTCTCGACGAGCGCATCGACGGCGAGCCCGACGCGGTCGGTCCCGAGCCCCACGAAGACGTAGCGCCGCGCGGGCTCGGCCGCGGGACTCCCGAAGACGGCACGCAGGTCGAGGATCGGATACGTGTTCCCGCGCAGCAGCACGACGCCGGCGCAGTGCTCGAAGTAGGCGGGCGACTCACTGACCTCGAGCTCGGACTGGATCTCGAGGACGTCCTCGATGCGGAGCGCGAGCTCGACGTCGCCGATGCGGAACACGATCGCCTTGGAGAACGACTTCGCCTCGGCGATGGCCTCGGCCGTCGCCACCCCCTCCGCGTGCCGCGGCACGCCGGGGATCGCGCCCAGCACGTCGGGGGACAGCGTCTGGATGAAGCGCTCCTCGTTCGCGAGCTCGATCACACCGTCGATGATCTCGGAGCTGTCGGCCTTGCGATGGTCCATGCGGTGGACCTCCTCGCGCTGGGGTCGCACGACCTCGCCCGTGCGATCGATCGCCACCCCGACGATCGACGCGCCGATCTCGATGACGGCGACGCGCTGGTCCCGCCTGTCGACCGTCCCCTCCAGGTCGAGGAGCGCAGCCATGTCGAGGATCGGGAGCACCTCACCGCGCAGCGAGAAGATGCCGTGCACGGCGCCCGAGCACATCGGGACCGGGGTGACGCGTTCGGGGTAGGGCACGACCTCGCGGACGGCGCGCGTCGGGAACGCGAACTCGGTCGCGCCGACGAAGAACGTCCCGTACGCCCGCGTGTCCGGTTCGTCCCGACGAGCCTCCTCGTCGGCGTCCAAGGGTGCGTCGAGGATGTGCTCGTGCTCCGGCGTCGCATCAAGCGCCTCATGCGCTTCGAGCGGATCCACGAGTGAGTCGTCGACGCGGGCGTCGGAAGCGAAGTCGCCGGGCGAGTCGAGATGGGTCGGATCGTTCATGCGGCTTTCGGCTTGCCGAAGAGGGTCGGCATCTCCCACGTGGTGCACTCGGGCTCGTCCGCGTAGCGGATCGAGAGGATCCGCCGCTCCGTTCCGTCGACCACGAGCTGACGCGGCGCCGCGCCCCCGAGGTCCTCCTGGACGACGCGGATACGCGCGGCGGCCAGCGCCGCGCGGGTGTTCTCGACGTTCAGGTCACCGACCGGTGCCGCGTCGTGCTCGCGATCGAACTGCGCGCTCCCGCCGGCGACGTACGCAACGACGTCGCGCGGGCGCTCCGGTTCGCCGAGCTGCTCGAAGAGGAACTGGGCGGCGCTGTCCGCGAAGCGCGACGCGAGGGACGCCTCGGCGTGTACGCCGTGGCGCCTCGACGGGAGGAGGACGTGGGCGACGGCGAAACGCGAGCCCTTGCCCCAGACGAGGCACAGGCCGACGCAGCTGCCCAGCGTGACGCGGAACGCGTCACCGGGCCCACCCACGGCGAACTCGCCGATCCCGACGCGCACGGCGCGCGCGGCCGCTACTTCTTCCGGTAGATGCATGGTGCTTCGAACTCGAGCCCGTCGCCGCGCGCGACGAGCGACTCCGCCTCGCCGATGACGAGCAGGCCGCCCGGCCGGATCGCCGCCGTCGCGTGCTCGATGACGCGCTGCGTGTCGGCCTCGGAGAAGTAGATGATCACGTTGCGCAGGAGGACGGCGTCGAACCGCCCGCGCATCGGGTCGAGGAGGTTGTGCGTGCGGAAGGTGATCGCGGACGCGAGCTCCTTCTTCGCCGCCGCCGACTCGCCTTCGAACTCGAACCCGCCGAGCACGTCGAGCCCGGGTCGCGCGGCGTCCGCAGCCTCGACGTCCGCGCGTTCGAAGCGGCCGGCCCGCGCCTGCTCCACCGTGAGCGCGGAGACGTCGGACGCCGTCACGGACCAGCGCCCGAGGCGCGCGTCCCGCCCGCGCACCGCGCGGAGCAGCATCGCGAGCGAGAACGGCTCCTGACCGGTGGAGGACGCCGCGGACCACACGGAGACGTCCCTGCCGTCGAAGCGCTCGGAGCGGAACTCGTCCTGGAGGAAGTCCCAGACGGACGGCGTGCGGAAGAAGGAGGTCGTGTGCGTCGTGACGGTCTGGATGAAGACCTCGACCTCCTCGGCGTCCAGCTCGCCGCGGGCGAGACGCTGGATGTACTCGTGGAACGTGTCGAGCTCGAGCGCCCGCAGCCTGCGGCGGATCCGGCTCGAGAGCATCGAACGCTTCGTCCCGTCCACCGTGACGCCCGTCAGATCGTGGACGAGCCCGGAGAGGCGCGAGAAGTCGGAGTCGGTGAGCTGGTTCGGTGCCACGGGGCGTCGGGGTGCGAGGAGGAGGATCGGGGTGCTGCGCAGGCGCGGCCGCGGCGCGCCCGGGAACGGCGCGAGGCGCGGCTTCCACGCGCGAGGCGGACGCCTCGCGCGTGGAACGGGACCGCGCCGGGGCTCAGACCTTGAAGCGCTCGACGAGGGCCGCGAGCTCCTGGGCCTGCGTCGAGAGCACGCCACAGGTCTGCGCGATCTCCTCGCAGGACTGGGCGCTGCGCTCGGCCTCGTCGGAGACCGACTGCACGCCGCTGTTGACGTCGTTCGCCGCGCCGGCCTGCTCCTCGGCACCCGTCGCGATCTGGCTGATCGCCGAGTACGTGCGCTCGACGCACGAGGCGATCTGCTGGAACGCGCCGGCCGCGTTCTCGGAGACCTTCGCCCCGCGCGACACGCGGGCGGTCGAGTCGCCGATCAGCTTGGTGATCTCCTTCGTCGCCGCGTACGAACGCTCGGCGAGCTTCCTTACCTCGTCCGCAACGACTGCGAAGCCACGCCCGTGCTGCCCCGCGCGCGCCGCCTCGATCGCGGCGTTGAAGGCGAGCAGGTTCGTCTGGTTCGCGATCTCGGAGATCACCTTGACGATCTCCGTGATCTCGGCGGACGACTGGTTGATCTCCTCCATCGCCTGCATGGAGTCCTGGATGGCGCGCGTCCCCTCCTGGGTCTCGCGCTGCGCGCCCTTCGCGAGCTCGTCGGCCTCGCGGCCGTTGCGTGCGATCGACGCGATCGACGCGGTGAGCTCCTCGACGTTCGCGCTCATCTCCTCGGACGTCGCGCCGAGGCGCTCGGTCCGGTTCGCCATGCCTCGAACGGCCTCGTTGATATCCGTCGACTTCGCACGGAACGCCTGCGCGCCGTCGACGACGCTGCCGACGACCTCGCGCAGGTCGGCGATCATCGAGTTGACTCCACTGGCGAGGGCGCCCACGGGGCCGTCGATGCCGACCTGTTCGAAGGTCTGCGTCAGGTCGCCCTTGCCCGCGGCCTCCACGACTTCGAGGATGCCGCCCACCTGGGCCTCGAGCCACTCGGCGCGTTCCTTCTCCTCGCGGAGGCGCGCGCGCTCCTTCTCGGCGCGCGCCTCGGTCAGGTCCGAGGCGAACTTGACCACGCGGTACGGGTTGCCGTCCGCGTCGAGGATCGGGTTGTAGCTGGCCTGGATCCAGAGCTCGGAGCCGTCCTTGCGACGGCGCTCGAACTCGCCCTCCTTGAACTCGCCGCGGTTGAGCGAGGCCCAGAAGTCCCTGTACTCCGCGGACTCGGCGTAGCGGGGCTCGCAGAACATGCGGTGGTGGTGGCCGACGATCTCCTCGCGCGAGAAGCCCGTCGCCGCGCAGAAGTTGTCGTTCGCGTCGACGATCGTGCCGTCGAGCTCGAACTCGATGACCGCCTGCGAACGGCTGATCGCGTCCATCTTCCCGGCGTAGCCGACGTTCTGGATCTTCTGCTCCGTGATGTCGGTCGCGAACTTCACGACGCCGGTCGGGCGCCCGCTCGGATCGAGGATCGGGTTGTAGCTCGCCTGGATCCAGATCTCGTTGCCCGCCTTCCCGACGCGCTTGAACTCGCCGGCGACGAATTCGCCGTTGTTCAGTCGGCGCCACAGCGCGGCGTACTCCGGGCTCGACGCGAGCGTGGGCTCGCAGAACATCCGGTGGTGCTCGCCGACGATCTCGCTGAGCGCGTAGCCGGTCGCCATGCAGAAGTTCTCGTTGGCGGTGCGGATCGTGCCGTCGAGATCGAACTCGATGACCGCCTGGACGCGGTCGACGGCCTGGAGCTTCGCCTCCATCGCGGCACCGGCCGACTTCTGCGCGGTGATGTCGCTGGCGAATTTGACGACGCCCGTCGCGTTGCCGTTGGAGTCGAGGATCGGGTTGTAGGTCGCCTGGATCCAGATCTCGGATCCGTCCTTCCCGAAGCGGCGGAACTCGCCTTCGCTGAACTCGCCGCTGCCGAGCTGGGCCCAGAAGCCCTTGTACTCCGCCGAGGCCGCGTAGGCGGCGTCGCAGAAGATGCGATGGTGCTGGCCGACGATCTCGTCGAGCGCGTATCCGGTCGCGGCGCAGAAGTTGGCGTTGGCGTTCCGGATCGTCCCGTCGAGGTCGAACTCGATGACGGCCTGCGAGCGATCGATCGCGGCGATCCAGCCGCCGTTCTGCTCGGCGCCGCCCTCGGGGGTCTCGTTGAAGAGGACGAGCACGCGGCTGCCGCCGTCGCCGGCCTGGGTGCGACCCGTCGCGGTGGTCTCGAGGCCACGCGCGCCGAGGACGGTGACGGTCACGTCGCCGTCCTCGTCGAGGCTGCCCGAGGTGGGCCGGACGAGCTTGGTGGCGAGGCGACCGGCGAGCCGGTTCGGTGTGGCACCGGCGAGCGCGGCGAACGCGGGGGTCGCCTGCAGCACCTTGCCGTCGGCACCGATCTCGAGGACGGGAAGGTCCTCCATCACGCTGTCGAGGACTCGGTGGAGGCGCTGAAGGGCGTCTTGATCGGGAAGGGTCTTGTCGTTCATGCGATGAGCAGGGCTGGAGACACTGCGCCCGATCGACGCACCGAGACCCGTCGTCGCAGTCGCGGATGCGATCCAGTTGCAGGTTCTCCCTATGGGGCCCGAAGCTGGTTCGCAGCGAGACGCTCCCCCTCCTAGGGGTCCTTGCGCGCGCCTCGCACGGTCACGCGGAGGTTACGGCCCGCGCCCGCGTCCCCCATCGAGACCGCCCCGGGCAGGAAGCGGTCGATCACTTCCGCGTTCGTCGCCGCGTGCCGCGAGAGCGGGCCGGTGACGAAGCGGCCGCCCGCCAGGAGCGCGAGCGGCAGCATGAGCTGATCGGCGAGCTGCGCGTCGACGGGCGCGCCCGCCTTCAGGAAGCGCTGGACGCTCCGCGCGAGGACGCCGCCGACCCGCTCGCTGGAGAGAGCGGGCGAGCCGAACGAGGTCAGCGCCGCCGTCGCCTCGTCGCCCTCGAGCAGCGCGACCATCGCGTTGCCGCCGCCGACGCCCTCGGTGCGGACGACGTCGAGGCACGAGCGGGGCCAGTCGGTCTTCTTCGCGAAGGCGATCCACTCGCGCTCCGCCACCGTGTCCGGGATCCCGTGCACGCGTACGACCACGCGGCGGCGCGGCTTGTCGAGCGGACGCTCGATCGCAACCGGCGTCGGCGCGGCCGCCGGCCGGACGTGGAGGCGGACCTCGCCGCCGCCCGCCGGCGCAAAGCCGGGCGCGACGAGCTCGATCTCGACCTCGGCGCCCGCGCGCCGGAGGACCGGCAGGAATGCGTGGGCGATCGCCTCGAACGGCGGCGCGGACGGGTTGTGGGTCCCGCCGCGCACCGTCACGCGCGACGGACCGCTCGCGAGCAGCAGCGGAGGCAGCACCGTCTGGAGCACGAGCATCGTGCTGCCGGCGCTGCCGATCGCGAACTCGTAGTCACCCGCGACGGGCGGCCCGCCGGGCGCGAAGGTGAGCTCGGAGCTGCCGAGGGCGTCGCCCTCCAGGCGACCGCCCGTGATCTCGGCGACGGCGCGGGCGCACGAGCGGTGCTGCCGCAGGAGCCCGGGCTTCCTGCGCCCGCCTCGAACGTTGGTGACGCGGACCGGCACGCCGAGCGCGGCGGCGAGCGAGAGGCTGGTGCGCAGCACCTGCCCCCCGCCCTCGCCGGTGCGGCCGTCGATCTCGATCGGACTCGTGGTCGTCATCGGTTCGCCTCGGTCTTCTCGGACGGTCTCAACCCTTCACGCAAACGACCTGGCGCAGCGTGTGCACCACGTCGACGAGGCTCTTCTGGGCCTCCATCACGGCGTCGATGTCCTTGTACGCCATCGGGATCTCGTCGATCACGCCTGCGTCCTTGCGGCACTCAACGCCCTTCGTCGCCTCGATCTGGTCGTCCACGCTGTAGCGGCGCTTCGCCTCCGTGCGCGACAGGACGCGGCCCGCGCCGTGCGAGCACGACTCGAACGAGTCCTCGTTGCCCTTGCCGCGCACGATGAAGCTCTTCGCCCCCATCGAGCCGGGGATGATGCCCATGTCGCCCTCTCCGGCGCGGACGGCGCCCTTGCGGGTGACCCACACGTCCTCGCCGAGGTGGTGCTCCTTGGCGACGTAGTTGTGGTGGCAGTTGACGACCGTCGCATCGGCCTTGAAGCGCTTGAACCCGGGGAGCCCGGACACCGCGGCGATCACGGCCTCCATCATCACCTGGCGGTTGATGCGCGCGAACTCCTGGGCCCAGAGCACCGCCTCCACGTAGTCCGCGAAGTGCTGCGTGCCCTCGGTCAGGTACGCGAGGTCCTTGTTGGGCAGGTTGCCGAGCGCGTGCTCCATGTCCTTCTTGGCCTTCTCGATGAAGATCGTCGCGATGCGGTTGCCCACGCCGCGCGAGCCCGAGTGGAGCATGAACCAGACGCGTTCCTCCTCGTCGAGGCAGACCTCGATGAAGTGGTTGCCCGTCCCGAGCGTGCCGAGGTGGTTCAGGTGGTTCGTGTTCCGGAGCTTCGGGTAGCGGTCGCAGAGGGCGCGGAAGCCGGCCTCGAGGTGAGCGGTCCACAGGTTCCCGACGCGGGTGGGAATGTCGCCCCACGAGCCGACGTCGCGCTTCCTGCGACCGACGGAGCGCCCGTGCGGCACCGCCCGTTCGATCGCGAGGCGCATCGGCTTGAGGTCGTCGGGGAGGTCGCTCGCCGTGAGGCTCGTGCGCGCCGCGCACATGCCGCAGCCGATGTCGACACCGACGGCGGCCGGCACGATCGCACCGAGGGTCGGGATGACCGAGCCGATGGTCGCGCCGAGGCCCCAGTGGACGTCGGGCATCACGGCGAGGTGGCCGTGGATGATCGGGAGCTCCGCGGTCTGGCGGAGCTGCCGGAGCGCCCCCTCCTCGACGCCGACGCCGCGGGTCCAGGCCTTGATGGGCGTGGCGCCGTGGTCGGACGACTGGAGGAGCTCGTAGGTGGTGTCGGTCATGGTTCCTCGTGGCAGGGTCCCTACGGGGGCCGCACGGGGGCGGCGGTGGAATGCCCAGGAGGAAGCACCGAGTGTGCCAGGGGTGCTCGGCGCGGCGTGAGATCGGGCGTAAGCCGCTGTGTTTGCGCCGCTAACGTCCCTGAGGCGGGCCGCCGCCAGCCTCCGCCGCCACGGCGCGGTGCGATCCCCACGGATCGTGAACTGCGCTACGGGATCGCGCCCCGAACCGGGTTAGCACTGGGGAACGACGCTGTGGACGTCGGCGCTTCAAAGACGGCGCAAGCAGCGGCAGCGCCAGGAGTTTGGATCTCGGGCCGAGCGACACGGGCCCATCGTCGGCTCGAACAGGTCCTCAGCACGGGCCTCCGAGGGGTTTACGTTCGACGTATCCACACCGTCGTTCGCCAGTTCGAACCGGGCTGGAGCGACCGAATCGCGTAGGGCCGACGGAGCTCCCCTCGTCGGGGGCTCCCGCTCGGGCTGGAACGAAGGAGGCCCCGCCCCGCCGGATGGCGGAGCGGGGCCTCCCGCGCCGTCACGCGCCCCGGTGGCCCCGGAGCGCGGGCGGCGTCCCGATCACGGGAACTGGACCTCGGCCGCGTTGGAGAGGTTCGAGGTCGCGCTCAGGATGAAGTCGCGGTGCCACCACTGGAGGAACCACGTCTCGCCCGACATGACCTGCACGAACGCGGTCGGGGTCGGCATCAGGTCGAGGTCGGCGACGGCCGAGACCTGGCCGGCCGGGCCGCTGTTGAAGATGCCGCCACCGACGAAGCGGCCGATGTTGCCGACGACGCAGAGGTTGCCGAAGCCGCCGCCGAGGTTCGGGACGAAGCCCGAGGTCTGCGACGCGACGAAGATGCCGAACTGGTTCGGCGGGAGGCTGACGACGTTCATGTCCATCGTGCGCGCCGTGAGGTCCACGTTGGTGATCGTGAAGCTCGAGGGCTGGCCGGTGGAGTTGATGTTGGCCGGGCAGAAGTAGGAGATCTGCGCGCCGGGGTTCGAGCCGTCGGCCGGGCCGTCGACCGCGAGCGACTGGTCGCCCGGGCCGCCCGGCTTGAAGAGGCCGAGCGTCGCCGTCTTGCCCTCGGGGGCAGCGTCGGCGGTGAACCAGAAGCTGTACATCGTGCCCCAGCGGAGCGCGTTGGCGTTCTGGTTCTGCGCGTAGGCCTCGGTCTCCCACGTCACCGCGTTCGCCGAGACGTTGCTCGACCACGCGATGTTCGTGTACGGCTCGCCCGAGTGGTACATCGGGAACGACATGCCGACGTTCGTGACGTTCACGTTCGCGCCGACCGGGACCGAGAAGCTCTGGCCCGAGAGGTCGCTGTTGTTGTTGAAGATCGCGTACTCGTAGTTCCAGGTGCCGTCGCCGTTGTCGATGACGTTGTAGCCGGCGACGAACTGGCCCTCGCCCGCGACGTTGACCTCGACGATGGAGACGCCGGGCTCGTTGTCTTCCCAGGCGCGGATCGCGGGCTCCTCACGAACGGTCCCGCCGCCGATGCTGAGCGAGAACGAACCGCCGCTGCCCGTGCCGCCGGTGCGGTTCAGGCGGCACCACGAGACGTTGTTCGTGCCGTTGCCGGCCGCAGCGTCGTCGGGCGCGATGTACTGCGCCTCGCCGAAGTACTCGGCGCTCGGGTGCAGGGCCGGGTTGACGTCCGAGTTCTGGACCTGGATGCGCTTGTACGCGCGGTTCCCGCCCTGGCCCTGGGCCTGGTACGGGTACAGGAAGAAGCCCGTGTAGGCATTCACCTGGTTGCGCGGGCCGAGGCCGCCCTGGCTGCCGTTGAGGCCGGAGCCGTACGGGTCCGAGCAGCCGACGCCGAGGCGCGTGCCGGTGCCCGAGCTGTTGCAAGTGCAGCAGAGGCCCTGCTGGAGCGCCGTGAAGCCGTGCTTGAGCCAGCTGATGCCGATCTGCTCGAAGCGGCCGTTCTCGAGGCGGTAGATGTTCTGCCCGATGACCGGGTGGTCGTTCGTGCTGGCGATCCAGAGGAGCTCCGCGTCACCCGTGTTGCACGAGGTCGTGCCGAGCGAGTAGCCCGCGATGCCGCCGACGGCGCCGTAGTTCGAGATGTTCGGGATCTCGCCGACGATCACGTCCGGGCCCGAGGTCGGGTTCGCGCAGCCGCCGCCGCCGCCCCCGCCGCTCGAGGACTCCTCGATGACGAGGTCGGCGACGCCGACGTTCCCGTTCCAGCCGCCGACCTGGATCAGGTAGGACTGACCCGCCATCGCGCTGATCGTGATCGTGGAGCGGTAGTTCGCGCATCCGCTGTCGTCGTTGCACGTGATCAGCGAGAGGCTTCCGCAGCTGCCGCTGTACGCGGCCAGCGCGGTGTCGTAGTCCGCGAAGCTGCAGGTCGAGAAGTCGTAGTCGTCGGTCGCCGGCGCCGTCCAGCTGAACCACACGTCGGGGGCGAAGCCCTGGGCACAGTTGCCGGGGCCGTCCTGCGTCGCGCTGGTCGTGTCGGTGGAGAAGGTGCCTTCGCCGCTGATCGGCTGGGCCGAACCGCAGTTGTTGGCGCCCTGGGCGTACGCACCGGCGCTGAGGCCGACCGAGAGGGCAGCCAGGAGGAGGGAGTTCCGCGTCATCGCGATGATGGAAGGGAGAGGAGTGGAGAGAAGGGACCCCGGAGCTCGCTGCCGGGACCGTGGTGCGGTTCCGCGGGCCGAAGGGCCGGGCGGGCGCGCGCGCACAAAGGATGGCGGATGGACGCGCGTGACGCCCCGTCGCGTTCCGTCCCAATGGGAGTCCGGGCTCGGATCGTGACGCATCGGGGCAACATCCGCCCGCAGTGCGACGCGTGAAGGGCGGCCGGGGCACCCTGCGGCACATCTGGGGCGGGTGCCACGATCAGGGACCAGAGCCCATCGGGAGCGCCGAGGACGTCCGCCCGGCTCGGGCGCGCGGGACCTTCCGGGTGGCTGTGCCAGACCCCCACGACGCTCAGCCCGCGGCGCGCCGCCCAGAGCTCCCACCGGACCCAGTGGCCCGCGTCGACCTCGAAGGCACGGCGTGGGTCGGCGGCCCGGTTTCGGCACCGGACGGCCCGGAGCACCACGTCCGAGCTTCGACCGAGCAAGAGCCCGCACGCCTCCGCGGGAGCGTGCCGCCGCGTCATCCGCGCCAATCGGGCGAGGACGGAAGGGTCGAGCTCGAGCGACCGCGGAGCGTCGTGCGGCGCCCGCTCGTCCGCGCGCGGCGCGTCCGTTCGGGCGCCCGCCTCGCGCTCCCGCTCTTCCACGCCCGCAGTCATCGCCGCGAGGTTCGCACGGCCCGCCCGCGCGGTCCAGCCCGCGCGCTCGGTACGCTCGCGATCCGATGAGCCGCTCCGTGACCGTCGTGTCCCTCCTCGGGACCAACCTGGACTCCGGCCTCCGACGCCGGAAGGGGCGCACGCGCTGGGAGGTGTGGCGCCCGACGGTCTCGCTCTTCATGCACGACGACCTCGAGCCCGACCGGCTCGTCCTGCTCGCGGACCCGCGCTACGGGAAGCTCTCGGACGAGGTCACGGAGGACGTGCGCTCGGTCTCCCCCACGACCGAGATCGAGCGCGTACCGCTCGCACTCGACGACCCGTGGGACTTCGCCGAGGTGTACGGCGCGCTGCGCGACTTCACGGAGGCACACAGGTTCGACCCCGAGTCGGAGGACGTGCTCGTCCACATGACGACCGGTACGCACGTCGCGCAGATCTGCCTCTTCCTGCTGGTGGAGTCCGGGCACCTGCCGGGCCGACTCATCCAGTCGTCGCCGCCCAAGGACACGCGCAAGGGCACCGGCGGAACGTACGCGGTCATCGACCTCGACCTCTCGCGCTACGACCGCCTCGCTGCGCGCTTCGCGGAGGAACAGCAGGAGGGCATCGACTTTCTCAAGTCGGGCATCGCGACGCGCAACGAGGGCTTCAACCGGCTGATGGAGCGCATCGAGCGCGTCGCGCTCGCATCGGAGGAGCCGATCCTGCTCGGCGGACCGACCGGTGCGGGCAAGACGCAGCTCGCGCGACGCATCTTCGAGCTCACGAGCCGGCACGGCGCCCGCGCTCCGCGCTCGTTCGTCGAGGTCAACTGCGCGACGCTGCGCGGCGACCAGGCGATGAGCGCGCTGTTCGGGCACGAGAAGGGAGCGTTCACCGGCGCGCTGACGTCCCGCGACGGCCTCCTGCGCGAGGCGGACGGCGGCGTGCTCTTCCTCGACGAGATCGGCGAGCTCGGGCTCGACGAACAGGCGATGCTGCTGCGCGCGATCGAGGACAAACGCTTCCTTCCGGTCGGCGGCGACCGCGCCGTCGAGTCGTCCTTCCGGCTCATCGCGGGCACGAACCGCGATCTCGGAGCAGGAGTGCGCGAAGGCCGCTTCCGCGAGGACCTGCTCGCGCGCATCGACCTCTGGACGTTCCAGCTGCCCGCGCTGTCCGAGCGCCGCGAGGACATCGAACCGAACCTCGACTTCGAGCTCGGGCGCTTCGCGGAGAACGCGGGACGCCGCGTGACGTTCAACCGCGAGGCGCGCGAGGCGTTCCTCGGCTTCGCGCTCGACCCGCGTAGCTCCTGGCGCGGCAACTTCCGCGACCTGCGCGCCGCGGTGAAACGCATGGCGACGCTCGCGGAAGGCAAGCGCATCGACCGCGCGCGGGTGGCGGAGGAGACCGGCCTCCTGCGCGAGCGCTGGTCGCAGCTCGCATCGCAGTCGAGCGCGGAGGGCGCGGACCTCGCGCTCGTCGAGGAGGTCCTGGGCGCGGACGCTGCGGCCGAGGTCGACCTCTTCGACGCGGTGCAGCTCGCCGAGGTGATCCGCGTGTGCCGGGCGTCGTCGACGGTGAGTGAGGCGGGCCGGACCCTCTTCGCCGCGTCGCGCGCGAAGAAGGCCTCGACGAACGACTCGGCGCGGCTGCGGAAGTACCTGGCGCGGTTCGGGCTGGAGTTCGCCGACGCCCGACGGGGCGCCGGCGACTGACGCGTCAGCGGATGGCCTCCCTTACGACTTCGCCACGATCCAGGCGACCGACGCCGTCAGGCGCCGCGCCATGTCGATGTGCAGGAACTCGTTCGGGCCGTGGGCGTTCGAGCCCGGGCCGAGGACGCCGGTGATGACGAACTGCGCCTCGGGGAACGACTCGCCGAGCAGGCCCATCAGCGGGATCGTGCCGCCCTCGCCGAGGGACACCGGCGGCACGCCGAAGAAGGCCTGGCCGGCCTCCTCGATCGCGGGCTCGAGCCAGTCCGCGAACGGCGGGGCGTTCCAGCCCGTCGCCGCGTCCGCGTTCTCGAACGACACGTGCGCGCCCAGCGGCGCGTCCTTCGTCAGCGCGTCGCGGATCGCCGAGAGCGCGACGTCCGGGTCGGTCGTCGGCGCGAGGCGGAAGCTGAGCTTCAGCACCGTCTCGGGGCGCAGAACGTTGCCGGCCTCCGCGGTCGGCGGCATACCGTCCGCGCCGGTGATCGAAAGGGTCGGCCGCCACGTCCGGCCGAGGATGCGGTCGACGCCGTCCGCGCCCATCGGCTGGACACCGGACTGGAACGGGTACTTGTCGTGCACGCCGTCGCCGAGCACCTCCGCCGCGGCCTGTGCCTGCGCGAGGCGGTCCGGCGGCACCTCGGCGCGCAGCGCGTCGAGCACGATCTCGCCCGTGCCCGCGTCCTCGATCCGGTCGAGGAGCTGGCGCACGATGCGGAAGCTCGACGCGACGATGCCGCTGGCGTCGCCCGAGTGGATGCCCTCCGAGACCGTCGACACGCGGAGGTCGCCCGTCACGTTGCCGCGCAGCGACGTGCAGAGCCACATGCGCTCGTAGTCGCCCGCGCCGGAGTCGAGGCACACGACGAGCTTCGGCGTGCCGATGCGCTCGGACAGGTGCTCGACGTAGGCGGCGAGGTCGGGGCTGCCGCTCTCCTCGCTCGTCTCGACGAGGCAGACGATGCGCGGGTGCGGCACGCCCTGGGCCTGCAGCGCCTCGATCGCGCCGAGCGAGCCGAACAGCGCGTAGCCGTCGTCGGCCGCGCCGCGGCCGTACAGCTTGCCGTTCTCGACGACGGGCTCCCACGGGCCCTTGTTGGCGTCCCAGCCCTCGGCCTCGGGCTGCTTGTCGAGGTGCCCGTACATCAGGATCGTGTCCGCGGCGGCGCCGCCGGCGAACGGAGCGATCTCGATGAAGAGCGTCGGGGTGCGGCCCGGCAGCTTCACCGTCTCGACGGTCATGCCCTCGATCGGGCGCGACTCGGCCCAGCGTGCGCCGAGCGCGACCGCCTCGTCGAGGAGGCCGCGGGCCTCCCAGTCCGCGTCGAACGCGGGCGACTTCGCGGGAAGCCGGATGAAGTCGAAGAGCGCCGGGAGGATGGAGTCCTCCCACGTCTTTTCGACGTGGGCTCGGAGGGCGTCGGGGTCGAGGGTCGTGGTCGTCATGTCGTTGGTCGTGTCGGCGCGTAGCGGCGGAATCGAACGGCCTGCTAGATCGCGCGCGGGCGGCTGGTAGTGTGCGGGAACGATGCGCGGAAGGGGCCGAGGAACGGGCGCGGAACGGCACGAGCGAGCGCCGCTGCGGCAGCGCGGCGCGTGCGCGGCCGTGGTCCTGGCGGCCGCGGCCTGCGGCGGCCTCGACCCGTCCGAGGGCTCGGCGCCGCGCCCCGACCCGAGCCCCGACACCGCGCGCCTCTCCCAGCACGAGACCCTGCTCGCCGACCTCGCGGCGCCGCGTTCCGCGGCCGACGGCGCCGGGCGCGCAACGCTCGTCGAGGGCCCGGAGCTGCCCGTTGCGGGCAGCGCCCACACGTTCCGGCTCCGCTTCGAGGTGTCGCGCCACGGCGTGGCGGAGGGCGGGTACGTGCTGCTGATGCCCGAGCCGTACTGGGGCTGGTCGACGCCCCAGGTGGAGCGCTCGGACCTGCCCGGCTACACCGAGGTCGCCCTCGACGCGCGCGCGGACGCGGCGCGGCTGGACGCGCGCTCGTTCGGCGGTGCGGAAGCCGGGATGCTGATCCTCGGCGTCGAGGGCGCCGCGCTCGTGGAGGGCGACACGATCGACCTCGTGTACGGCGCGGGGCCCGCGGGCGCCCGCGTCGACCGCTACGCCGGACGCGGCGCGCGGCTGTGGTTCGGAGTCGACGGCGACGGCGACGGCGTCCGTGAGATCGTGCCGCGCTCCCCCACCGTCGACGTCGCGCCGCGGCCCGCCGAGCGCATCGTCCTCCTCGGCCCCTCCGTCGCGCGGCCCGGTATGACGGTGCGCTACCACGTCAGCGCGCTCGACGACCTCGCGAACCGCGCGCCGGCGCCGGGAGCGACGGTCGAGCTGGCCGGAGCGCCCGCGGACTGGGACCTCCCGCCGCGCGTCGAGCTCGACGCGCGCGGCTTCGCCTCCATCGAAGTCATCGTCGGGGCCGCGCAGACCGCGGCCGTCCGCCTGCGCGCGCGCACAGACCTCGACGGCGGCCGCGTCGTGCGAGCGACGGCCAACCCGCTCGTCGTCGACGCCGACGCACCGCGCGTCGCGTGGGGCGACCTCCACGGACACACCGGCGCGTCGGACGGCACCGGCGTCGCGGAGGACTACTTCGCGTATGCGCGCGAGACCGCGCGGCTCGACTTCTGCGCGCTGACCGAGCACGACCACTTCGGCGTGCGCTTCCTCGACGCGCGCCCCGGCGCCTGGGCCGACGTCCAGCGCGCGGTCGCGGACGCGCACGCGCCTCCGGAGTTCGTCGCGCTCCTGGGCTACGAGTGGACGAGCTGGGTCCACGGGCACCGGCACGTCGTGCACTTCGCCGCGGAGGGCCCGCTCGTGTCGTCGATCGGTGACGCCGCGTCGGGCGCGGCGGCGACGCCCGCAGCACTCTGGCAGCGGCTCTCGGGTCTCCCCGCGCTGACCCTCGCGCACCACAGCTCGGGCTCTCCCATTCCCGTCAACTGGAGCTACCCGCCCGACCCGGTCCTCGAGCCCCTCACCGAGGTCTCGTCGATCCACGGGCAGAGCGAGTTCCCGAGCGACACGCCGCCGGCCGCCGTCGCCGGCTCCGTGCCCGGACAGTTCGTCCGTGAGCAGCTCGACCGCGGCTACCGGCTCGGGTTCGTCGGCTCCGGCGACACACACGACGGCCACCCCGGGCTCGGGCACCTCTCGCCGCTTGTCGGATGGCGCGCGCCGGCGGCGGGCGGGCCGGCCGCTGGCGGGCCCGCGCGGTCCGGCCGGGGCGGGCTCGCTGCGGTGTGGCTCGACGGGGGCGCGCTGGATCGGAGGGGACTGCTCGGGCGCCTCCGCGCCCGCGCCGCCTACGCGACGAGCGGGCCGCGGATCCTCGTGCACGTCGCACCGCGTGGGTCCGACGGCGACCTCGTCGTCCGCGCGCGGGCGACCTCACGCTTCACGCGGGCCGTCGAGGTCCGGGGCCCGCGACTGACCGCGAACGGGCGGATCCGCACCGGCGAGACCGGCGCGACCGAACGCAGCTATCTCCTGGCGGGCAACCGGCCCGACCACGAGCTCGTGCTCGAGGGCGCGCTCTTGGAGAGGCACGCCTACGTCTACCTGCGCCTCGAGCAGGACGACGGCAGCGCGGCCTGGGTCGGGCCGTTCTGGCCGCGCGGGCGCGGGCGCGCGAGCGACCGCCGGTGACAGTGTTGCCGGGCGCGCCCGCGGGCAGGGGAGCACCGTTGGTCCGCTGACCCGGTGACCCGCGGTCCAGCCCGGGATATCCTGCGCTCCCGTCCAGGCTCCGCCGCGCACATGAAGACGACCCCGTTCCCCCACAAGACCGCCGCGCTCGCCCTGCTCGCCCTCGCCGCCGGGTGCGACGACATCGGCTCGGACGGCGAGTCCTTGACCCCCGCGGGGCCGCCCGTCGGCGCCGAGTTCGAGGTCACGTCCAGTTCGGTGTCCGAGTCCACTCCTTCCGTGGTGGTCGCGGTCACGCTGCCCGAGCCCGAGGCCCTCGGGGTCGGCGTGATCTTCGACTCGATCGGAACCGCCGAGGAGGGCGTCGACTTCGACCCCGTTCCGCCGTCGGTCCTGATCCCCGCGGGCGAGACGCGCGCGGAGTTCACGATCACGCTCCGGGACGACGCGCTGTTCGAGGACGACGAGGAGCTCGTGCTCGAGATCGTCAACCTGGCGACCGCGGGCAACGTCGACATCGGCGAGGACAGGACGCTCACGGTGGAGATCGTCGACGACGACACCGCGCCGACCGCATCGTTCGCCGTCGGCCCCACGAGCGCCTTCGAGAACGGCGGACCGATCATCGTGCCGATCGTGCTCGACGCGCCGTCGGGCCTCGAGGTGCGCGTGCCCGTGACCCTCGCCGGAACCGCCGACGGCGACGACGTCGAGCCGCTGGCCGAAGAGGTCGTCCTCGCGCCGGGCGAGACCCGCGTCGACCTGGTCGTCGAACCGATCTCGGACGGCGAGACCGAGGGCGCCGAGACGCTCGAGCTCGGCTTCGGCGCCCTCGTCGGCGCCACGGCGGGCGCGGCGGACGCGGTCACCGTGACCCTCGAGGACGCGCCCGCGACCCCGACCCTGCGCGACGTCGTGTTCACGCGGACGACGGCCGACTTCCAGCTCGGCCTGTACTCGGCGGACGTTTCCGGCGTCGTCGAGCGCCTGAACGAGAGCGCGCTGATCGGAGAGCACGCGCTGTCCCCCGACCGCTCCGCCGCGGCGTTCGTCGCCGAGACCGAGGACGGCGCGGCGGACGGCGTTTTCGTGGTCGCGACCGGCGCTGCGCCGCTCGAGGTGTCCGGTGCCGAGGGGCCGATCGGGACGATGCTCGCGTGGTCGCCCTCGGGCGACGCCGTCGCTTACGCAGCCGTGCGTCCGTCGGGGCTCTCCGCTGCTCTCTACGTCGCCGAGGCCGACGGCAGCGGCGCCGCGGAGCTCGACGCCGACGTCAGCCTCGGGCTCGGCGCGGGCGAGCTGGCCTGGGCGCCCGACGGTTCGCGCGTTGCGTTCACCGCCTTCGTCGACGCCGAGCAGCGCGTGTTCGCGGCGAACCGCGACGGCAGCGACGTCGTCGACCTGACGGACGCGGTCGGGGCGACGGCGACCCGCGGCGGCTTCCAGTGGTCCAGCGACGGCGCGCGCCTCGCGTTCCGTGACGCGACCGGGCTCTACGTCGCGAACGCGGACGGGGCCTCGCCGGGGACGCTCTCCGGCGATCTCCTCATCGGACCCTTCGAGGATGAGCCCGACTTCGTCTGGACGTCGGACGGAAGCGCGGTCCTCTTCCGCGGCGCGCCCGGCGGCGCGCCGGCGCAGCTCTTCCGAGCCCCGGCGGACGGGTCGGCCGCACCGACCGCGATCACGGCCCTCGGCGAGGACGTCGAAGCGGGCTGGCGCCTGGCTCCCGACGGCTCGCGCGTCGCCTACTTCGGGCGCGACGCGGGCGGCGACGGAATCCGGCTCTTCGAGGTCGCGCCCGACGGCTCGAGCACGCTGCAGATCGGCGCGTCGATCTCGGGCACGGAGCGCGTGGTCGACTGCCTGTGGTCGCCGGACGGCGCGCGCGTCGCCCATCGGGTGCGGAACGCGGTCCAGGTCGACGAGCTGTGGTGCGCGACGTCCGGGATCGTGACCAGCGCCGTGCGGATCAGCGGAGCAGTGACGCCAGCGGACTACACGAACGACGACTACACGTTCAGCCCGGACGGGACGCGTATCGCCTACGCGGACGTACGCCTCCTCACGGCCGTCAGCGGCGAGAACGAGCTGTTCTCGAACGCCGTGACCGGGGGCGACGAGCGCTCGCACTCCGGCCCGTGGCCGACGGCGCTGCGCGTCCTCGACTTCGCGTGGAGCCCGGACGGGACGCGGATCTGGAGCCGACAAACGCTCAGCCAAGGACAGTCGTCCCTGTGGAGCGCACCGGTCGACCAGTCGACGGCCGAGGCCGAGGCGCCCGGCGGAGACGCGCTCAGCACCCAGGCGATCCTGCGCTTCGACGCGCGCTGAGCGCGACGCTGGGTCCCGCGCTGAGCGCAACGCTGGGTCCCGCGCTGAGCGCAACGCTGGGTCCCGCGCTGAGCGCAACGCTGGGTCCCGCGCTGAGCGCAACGCTGGGTCCCGCGCTGAGCGTAAAGCTGGGTCCGGCGATGCGCGGGCGGCCCCGATCCGCGTGGCCGGCGACCCGCCGGCGGAGCCGCGCTCCGCTCAGGCGATGAAGCGCTCGTCCGGCGGCGGCTCTTCGTCGTCGTCGATCCGGATCTCCGCCTGGCCCGCGACGCAGACGCGGTTGCGGCCGGACTCCTTCGCGTCGTAGAGCGCCTCGTCCGACGCCTTGATCAGGTCGTCGATGCTCTCCATGTCGTCGGTCATCTGTGCGACGCCGAGGCTGAGCGTGACGGAGCGCTGGAACGCGCCGTGTCGGATGACGTGCCGGTGGACGGCCGAGCGCAGGCGCTCGGCGGCCTTCTCGCTCGTCTCGACGTCCGTCGCCACGTTGATGACGATGAACTCCTCGCCGCCGAGGCGGCAGAGCACGTCGGACGCGCGGCCGTGGGCCTGAAGCGTGTGCGCGACCTCGCGCAGGACGATGTCGCCCGTGTCGTGTCCGTACGTGTCGTTCACCGACTTGAACTTGTCGATGTCGCACATCACGACGGAGAGCGCCCTGCCCGTCCGCTGCGCGGCCTCCCACTCCTGCTTGAGGCGCTTCATCGCGTACCGCCGGTTCGGCAGCTCGGTGAGCGTGTCGGTCAGCGCGGCCGCGCGCAGCTTGCGCGTCATGATCCCGAGCTCGGCCACCTGGCGCAGGCGCCCACGCTCGGAGTCCTCGACGCGCTCGCGAAGCTGGATCATGCGCTGCGCGGCCCGCACCCGGGACAGGAGGATCTTCGGATTGAACGGCTTGACGACGTAGTCGTCGGCGCCCGCTTCGAACGCCTCCACGATCTGATCGTCCTCGCCGCGCGACGTCACGAGCAGGATGTACATCTTCGTCCCGGCCTGGCTGCGCCGGAGCGTCCCGCAGAGCTGCAGCCCGCTCATGCCCGGCATCATCCAGTCGGTGATGACGATCTGCGGGTGGTGCTCCATCGCGAGCGCGAGGCCCTTCTGGCTCGAGTCGCTCGTCAGGACGTCGTAGCCCTCGCGGCGCAGGTGGTGGCCGATCAGGCGCAGCATCTGCGTGTCGTCGTCGATGAGGAGCACGCGCGTCGGCTCGCGCTCCTCCGTCGCACCGGCGCGGTCGAGCGCCTGCACGGGGAGGTCGAGCTCCGGCTGGAAGAGCGATGCCTCCTGCTCCTCGCCGCTCGCCCCCTGCGCGCGCGGGGCACCGATGCCGTCGACGCCCGCGCGGAGACCGCGTCGGTCGAGCTCGGTCGCCACGTCGTGGAAGGAGCCGACCTGACTCGTCTGCCCGCCGATGATCGACGCCCAGTCGCGCCAGCTCGGCACGATGGCGTCGCACAGCGACAGCAGCGCGTCGTACTCCATCGCGACCTCGCGGCAGACGACCTGCAGCGACAGGAACGTGCCGCGCCAGCGCGCGTCCTCGGTGTCCCACGAGCCGATGAGGATCCGCGCGATCGTCCGCGCGACGCGGACGACGGTGAGCATCGAACCCTTGTCGTCGCTGAGCTCCGAGTCGTCGCCGACACCGAGGTCGGTCTGGACGGACTCCTGCGAGCGCAGCAGCGCGACCTCCTGGAACTCGCGCGGCAGGCCCCAGCTCGCCATGATCGCGGCGGAGACCTCGAAGTGGTCGATGCCGAACACGCGCGACTCGAGCCGCGCGAGCTGCACATCGGTGACCGCAGGGTGCTCCTGCAGGATCTCCGAGTAGCGCTCGGGGTGGATGCTCGCGAAGGCGAGCTTCCCGACGTCGGCGAGCAGCGCGCACGTGAAGGCGACCGACGGCTCGACACCGCGCGTTACCTGGCCGAGGACGTGGGCCGCGACGGCCGTCGCGAGCGCCTCGCTCCAGTAGCCGTCGTAGTCGAACGCCTCACTGCGGCCCCTGCGATGATCGGCGACCATCGTGAAGCCGAGCGCGATGCTGCGGACGGCGCGGTGGCCGAGCCGCATGGTCGCCTGCGCGACCGTCGTCACGTTCGGGAGCCCGTCCTGGCTCCCGTTGTTCGCGATCTTGATCAGGCGCCCCGAGAGCGCGGGGTCCGCCAGAATCGTCCGGACGAGCTCGTCGTGGTCGTAGTCGTCGTCCTTCGTGAGCTCCAGGATCCGCAGGCCCGCCGACGACGGACTGGGCAGCTGGCCCGAGAGGCGGAGCTCGTCGAACTTTGCGTGCATGAGGGGCGGTGGGCGTACGGGGGGAGGCGGGGCCCGGCGCGTCGTCTCCCTCGTGCGCGGGGTGGGGTCAGGCAGAGCGGCGGAGCTTGTCCCTCTCTTCGGGCGAGGGTTCGGGCGCACCGGATGCGACGACCTGATTCCGACCGGCGTTCTTGGCCTGATACACGGCCTCGTCGGAGGCCTTCAGAAGCGCCATCAGCGACGGCACGCCCTCGTGGGTCCCGGCGACGCCGAGGCTGACGGTGACGGCGCCATCGAAGCCGCCGGACTGGATCTCGTTCTGCTCGACGGCCTCGCGGATGCGCTCGGCGATCACGACCCCGTCCTTCTCGAACGCGCTGCGGCAGATGACGAGGAACTCCTCGCCGCCGAGACGGCAGACCTCGTCCTCTCCGCGGAGCGCGCTCTTCACCGCGTTCGCGGTGCCCTGGAGCACCTCGTCGCCGACGTCGTGGCCGTACGTGTCGTTCACCGACTTGAACTTGTCGATGTCGAGCATGATGACGGAGAACGGAATCCCGCTGCGCGCGGTCGCCTTCCACTCCGACTCGATGCGGCTCATGGCGTGGCGGCGGTTCGGCAGGCCGGTCAGCGGATCGGTCAGCGACGCGGTCCGGAGCTTGCGGTTGAGCGCGTTGCGGTCGGCGAGCTGGTCCAGGATCGTCTTGCGGTCGCGCTCGATCTTGCGCTGCAGGTGCGCGATACGCACGCCCGCCTTGATCCGCGCGGACAGGAGCCGCGGCATGAAGGGCTTGCTGACGAAGTCGTCGACGCCCGAGTCGAACGCTTCGACGATGAGCTCCTCGGACTCGGATCCCGTCAGCAGCAGGATGTACATCGACGCCCCCACCGACGAGCGGCGGAGCGCGGACGTCAGCTCGAGGCCGGAGAGGTCCGGCATCTCGTGGTCGACGATGAGGATGTCCGGCTTCTCCTGCAGGGCCTTCTTCAGGCCCTCCTTGCCGCTCCGCGCCATCGTGACGTCGAAGTGCTCGTTCTGGAGGTGGCGCGCGAGGAGTCGCAGCGAGACCGGGTCGTCGTCGACCGCAAGCACCTTGATGCGCTGACCGAGTTCACCGCTCTGGGCCGGCCCCTGCGCGTTGCGCCGGTGGATCCGGCGGCGCTTCGCCTTGGCGGCGTCGACGTCGATCTCGACGGCGGGCTCGGAGTTCTGCTGGCGCTCCTCCTCGGCCGCGCGCTCGCGGCCCGCGGCGATTGCCACGAACACCTGGCTGAAGCGCGTATCGGTCGTCTCGATCTCGAGCTCCTCGCCCCACTTGCGCCACTCGGCGCCGATGGAGTCACAGAAGCTGATCGCCTGGGGCTCGTCGACGTCGAGGACGTCGCGGAGGATCTCAAGCTGGTCGCCGATCTCCGTGAGACGCCGCGCGGGCGTCGTTTCGCCGAGGAGCAGCGCGCTGCCGATCGAGTCGGAGAAGCGCACGATGTCGGCGACGGACGCGATCTCCGCGCGGTCGGGCTCGAAGCGGCGGCGGCGGCAGAATTCACCGATGGCAACGCCAAAGACGTCGGGCAGGCCCCACTCGGCGAGCATGCACTCGGCGACCGTGGCGTGGTCGATGTCGAACTCGTCCTGCTCCGCCTGGCGGAGCGCGCCGAGGCTCTTGCCCTGCGACGCGATCAGGATCTGCCCGTACCGCGTGCTGTGCACCGACGCAAGCGCGAGCATGCCGACCTCGGCGAGCAGGCCCGCGATGTACGCCTCCTCCGGCTTGGAGACTCCGGTGCGTTTCGCGAGCTCCTGCGCCCCGACGGCGCGAGCGAGCGAGAGCGACCAGTAGCGCTCGTAGTCGAACGGACGGCAGGCGCCGGCCTCACGCTCGGACACGAGCGAGAAGGCGAGAGCGATCGAGCGTACGGTCGCGCCGCCGAGGCGCATGATCGCGCCCGACACGGTCGTGACGGCCTCGTTGCCGGCCACGCTGGCGGAGTTCGCGAGCTGGAGGATCCGACCCGTCAGGGAGGGGTCGGACATGATGGCTTCCGCCATGTCCTCCGCGCTGTAGTCGTCGGTTTGCGTGAGCTCGAGGATGCGCATGCCGACGCCCGTCGGCGACGGCAGATTGCCGCTGCTCTTGAGTTCCTCGAACTGGACCGGGATGCTGGAGCGTTCCATCGTCGTGTGCGCAGCCTCGTTCAGGCGTCCTGTCCCAGGGCGTCCTTGACCTCGGTGTACATCGTGAGAGCGCGCGCGATGAGCGCGTCGAGCTCGTCCATGTCGACCTCCTCGCAGCGCACGAGGCGCTCGAGCTCGGCGCACGTGCGGCTGAACGGGAGCGCGCCGATGTTGGCGCTCGACGACTTGAGCGCGTGCGCGGCGCGGCCGACGGAATCGACCTCCTCGTTCTTCTGAGCCTCCTCGATCTCCTCCATGCGGCCGGCGGAGTCGCCGAGGAAGAGCTGCACCAGGTCGTTCACCAGGTCGGGGTCGTCGTCGCCCGCGAGCTCCTGGAGCGCGCCGAAGGTGGAGAGGTCGAGGATCGTCTCACCACCCACCTCGGGTCCGTGGACCGCGTCGAACTGGTAGGGACCGAATGTCGGGCTATGCATGGGAGGTCGGGGGGTGTCGGGAGCGTGGCCTTGCCGTGCTCCCTCATCGTCGACCGCCCAGCCGCGCCTTTTGCCGAGGTCGTGGGATCTTGCCCCGCGGGCAGAGGAGTTGCCCCTAGGGCCGAGGCCCCGACCCGGAAGAATCTTCGCACTTGCGGGCCCTGCGAAGCGGTTTCCCGCGTTCGTCCCGCGTCCGACTTCGGGTCAGGTGCGGAAGCGGCGCTCGAACGCAGCGGCGACCGCGGCCTTCGTCTCGGCCATGAGCGCGTCGCTCTCGCCCTCGCGCCCGAGCACGCGCGCGAGGTTCGTCATCACGTCGGGGCTCAGCCCGCACGGAGCGAACGAGCCGAAGGCCGACAGGTCGGTCGTCACGTTGAGCGCGAGCCCGTGCCACGTCACCCAGCGCCGCACCGCGACCCCGATCGAGCAGATCTTGCGGTCCCCGACCCAGACGCCGGTCTTGCCGTCCTCGCGGCGGCCCTCCGCGCCGAGCTCTGCGAGCGCGTCGATCACAACGCCCTCGAGGTCGCGCAGGTAGCGGTGGAGGTCGCGGCGGCCCTCGGGCAGGTGGACGATCGGGTACGCCACGAGCTGGCCCGGGCCGTGGTACGTCGCCTCGCCGCCCCGCCCGATCGTGACCACCGGGAACGGCACGTCCGCCGTGTCCCCTTCGGACGAGCGGCGCCCGCGCGTCACCACGGGATCGTGCTCGACGAGGAGAAGCGCGTCCGCGACGTGGCCGGCGATGCGGGCCGTGAGGCGCTCCTCCTGCATGCGGAGGGTCTCCTCGTACGCGCGCCGCCCGAGGTCGAGGACCTCGAGCGGCGCGCGGTGCTCCGGTGCGTCTCCGGAACGAGAGGCGTCGGGTCCGGGGACCGTCACTTCTTCTTCGGCTTCTGGTAGATGTGCACCACCTGGCCGTGGACGGCTTCGGCGGCCTCCATCATCGACTCGGGCAGCGTCGGGTGCGCGTGGATCGTGCGCGCGATGTCCTCGACCGTCGCACCCATCTCGATCGCGAGCGCAGCCTCGGCGATCAGCTCGGTCACCTCGGGGCCGACCATGTGCACGCCGAGCACTTCGTCCGTCTTCGCGTCGCTGATGATCTTGACGAAGCCGTCGGTCTCCTGGAGCGTCATCGCGCGGCCGGACGCCGCGAACGGGAACTGACCCGTCTTGAACTCGATGCCCTTCTCCTTGACCTGGTCCTCGGTCAGGCCGACCGAGGACATCTCGGGGCTGGTGAAGATGACCGCCGGGACGCACCGCGCGTCGTAGTGCTCGTCCTTGCCCGCGATGACGGCGGCGGCGACGAGTCCCTCGTGGCTGCCCTTGTGCGCGAGCATCGGCTGGCCGGCGATGTCACCGACCGCGTAGATGTTCGGCACCTTGGTGCGCATCTGGCTGTCGACCTCGATGAAGCCCTGCTTCGACGGCGTCAGGCCGACGTTCTCGAGCCCGAGGCCCTCGCTGTACGGGCGCCGGCCGACCGTCGACAGGATCTGATCGCACTCGATCTTCTCCTCGCCCTTCTTGGTCTTCGCGGTGACGACGTACTTGCCGCCCTTCTTCTCGAAGCCCTGGGCGAAGGTCTCCGTGTGGAGCTTGATGCCCATCTTCTTCATCGAGCGCTCGATGACCTTGACGCAGTCGCGCTCCTGCCCGGGCAGCGCGCCCGGCGTGCCCTCGAGGACGGTGACCTTGCTGCCGAGCTTGGCGTACATCATCCCGAGCTCGAGCCCGATGTAGCCGCCGCCGATGACCAGGAGGTGCCCGGGGATCGATTCGGGCGCGAGCGCACCGGTCGACGACCAGACGTCCTTCTCGTCGCACGTGAACCCGGGGATGTTGATCGGCTCGGAGCCCGTGGCGATGACGATGTCGTCGCACTTGAGCGTCTGCTTGCCGTCCTCGCCGGTCACCTCGACCGTGTTCTTGTCGACGATCCGCGCCGCGCCGAAGACGTTCGTCGCGCCGTAGTTCTTGAGCAGCCCGGCCACGCCGCCCGTCAGCTTGCCGACGATGCCGGTCTTCCACTCGACGAGCTTCGACACGTCGAGGTCGACGCCGGTCGCCGAGATCCCCATGACGTCCGCATGGCGGATCTTCTCCATGAGGGAGCCCGCGGCGATGAGCGCCTTCGAGGGGATGCAGCCGACGTTGAGGCACGTACCGCCCCAGTACTGCTTCTCGACGACGGTGACGTCCTGGCCGAGCTGGGCGAGACGGATGCCGCAGACGTAACCGGCCGGGCCGGCGCCGATGACGACGACTTTGCGCTTGGGGGCCATGTGGGGTCCGATGAGGAGACGTTCGGGATCAGAGGGGGAAGGCGCCGTCGCCCGGCTGGGCGTGCCCCAGCTTCTCAGCGACCGCGATGAAATCGTTGTACTGGCGACGCAGGTGGTACGGCACCTCGGCGTAGACGTCCTCGACGAGGGTCTTGAGCGCCATCGGGTCCGCGGCCTCCTGCTCGTGGATGACGGCGTCGATCTCTTCCAGGAGCTCGGCCTCGAGGGTCGCGCGCTCGTCCGCGCCGAGCGCGCCGCGCTCGACCAGGAAGCGCTCGAAGCGCGCGATGGGGTCGCGCTGCTGCCAGGACTCGACCTCCGCATCGTCGCGGTACTTGGTCGGGTCGTCCGAGCTCGAGTGGCCGAGCATCCGGTAGGTCTCGAGGACGACGAGCGAGGGACCGCCGCCCCTGCGCGCGTGGTCGACCGCAGCCTGCATCGCAGCCCGGCACGCCAGCACGTCGTTGCCGTCGACGGTCACGCCCGGGACGCCGTAGGCCTCGCCCTTGGCCGCGAACGACTCGGCCGCGGTCTGCGTTCCCGAGGGAACGGAGATTGCCCAGCCGTTGTCGGTGCAGACGAAGACCGCGGGCACTTTCCAAACGCCGGCGAAGTTCAGTCCCGAGTGGAACCCGTTCGAGCTCGTCGCGCCGTCGCCGAAGTGGATGGCGTGCACGCAGTCTTCCCCGCGGCGCTTGGAGGCGTACGCCGCGCCCACGCCGTGCGGGATCTGGGTGCCGATGACGCTCGACCAGCTGGGGTAGTTCGTCCCCTTGTGCTGGAAGTGGTTGCACATCTGGCGACCCTTCGCCGTGTCGTTCGCGTTGCAGTACATCTGCGCGACGTATTCGGACAGCGGAAGCCCGCGCATGACCGCGGCGCCGCCCTCGCGCAGCCCGGACCAAAGCCAGTCCGTCGAGCGCAGCGGTGCAGCCGCGCCGACGAGCGCCGCCTCGAGCCCCGTCGCCGTACCGACGAAGCCGATCCGCCCCGCGCGCTGCAGCTTCAGCATCCGGCCGTCGACGGCGCGGATCTTCAGCATGTGCACGAAGAGCGACTTCAGCTCGTCCGCGGACAGCTCGGGGGCATCCCCCACGAGCTGCCCGTCGGGCGCGACGATCTGGAGCGCCTCGTGGGTCGAGGCGTGACCGGCGTGGCTCAAAGCGTCACCAGCGTGGGTCGAAGAGGGACCGGCGTGGGTCAAAGGGTAAGGAGCGCCGGGTCCTCGAGGATCGTCCGCATCCAGGCGAGGAAGCGCGCGGCGTCGGCGCCGTCGGCGAGACGGTGGTCGACGCTGCACGAGAGGTTCATGTACTGGCGGACGGCGATCTCGTCGCCCTCGGGCGTCTCGACGATGCCCGGACGCTTGACGATGCGGTGCACGCCGAGGATCGCGATGTCCGGGAAGTTGATGATCGGCGTCGCCAGCGTGCCGCCGATGTTGCCGGCGTTCGTGATGGTGAACGTCGAGCCGCGGAGCTCGTCCGGCTTGACCTTGCCCTCGCGCGTGCGCGCGGCGAGGTCGCCGAGTTCGGCCGCGAGGTGCAGCACGCTCTTCTGCTCGACGTTCCGGATGACCGGGACGACGAGGCCGTTCGGCGTGTCGGTCGCGATGCCGATGTTGATCTCGGCGGGCATCACGATGTCGCCCGCCTCCTCGTCGAGATGGCCGTTGAGCGAGCGGAAGCGCGTCAGGCCGCTGGCCACCGCCTTCATGATGAAGGGCATGTAGGTGACGTTGACGCCGTGGTTCTTGCCGAGGGCCTTGGCCTTCTGGCGCGCCTCGACGAGCTCGGTGACGTCGACCTCCTCGACGACCGTGAAGTGCGCGGCCGTGTGCTTCGAGCGGGTCATCGCCTCGCCGGTCCGGCGGCGGATGCCGCGGTACGGCATGCGCTCCTCACCGCCGAGGAACGGGATCGGCTGGGCCGGGCGCTCGGCGCGCGCGGCCGGCGCGGCGGCGGGCGGCGCGGCGCCCGGGGCGGGCGGCGCGGTGGCTGCGGCGGGCGCCGCGGTCGCGGCGGCGGGCGCCCCGTTTCCGGCGCCCCCGCTCTTCGCGAACGCCTCGACGTCGGCGCGGCGGATCACGCCGCTGCGACCCGTTCCCGGAACCTGCAGGAGGTCCACGCCGAGCTCGCGCGCGACGCGTCGGGCGCTCGGGACGGCGAGCACCTTGCCGTCCGCGCTGCTGACGCGGGCGGGCTGGCCGTTCGCTGGCGCCGCGGCCGGGGCGGACGCCGGGGCGCTCGCCGCGGGAGCAGCCGCCGGTGCGGCAGCCGGAGCGGCCGCGCCGGCGCCGGTCTGCAGGTGGAAGATCACGTCGCCGACGGGCACCGTCGCGCCCTCGTCGGCGAGCAGCTTGACGATCGTGCCCGCGGCGGGCGCCGGGACCTCGACCGTCGCCTTGTCGGTCATCACCTCGACGACCGGCTGGTGCTCCTCGACGCTCGTGCCCTCGGGAACGAGCCACTGGACGATCTCACCCTCGGCGATGCCCTCGCCGATGTCCGGGAGCTTGAACTCGACGAGCGCGCCGCCGCCGCCCGCGGCGGGCGCCGCGGCCGCGGGCGCGGCCTCCGGCGCCGGTGCAGCAGCGGCGCCCCCCGCGTCCTCGAGGTGGAAGATCACGTTGCCGACGGGGACCGTGTCGCCCTCGCCCGCGAGGAACTTGGTCACGGTGCCGGCGGCCGGCGCGGGGACCTCGACGGTCGCCTTGTCGGTCATCACCTCGACGACCGGCTGGTGCTCCTCCACGCTGTCGCCCTCGGCGACGAGCCACTGGACGATCTCACCTTCGGCGATGCCCTCGCCGATGTCGGGAAGCTTGAACTCGATCATGGTGCTGGGGGTCGAGAGTCGTCTCTCGGTGTGCGGGAGTCCTGGGGGCAGCGTGGGCCGGGAGGGTCCGTCGCGTCGGATCAGAAGTCGTAGACCGCCTCGATGGCGTCGAGCACGCGCCGGTCGTCCGGCAGGTAGTGGTGCTCGAGGGTGTTCGGGAACGGAGTGTCGAAGCCGGTGACGCGTTTGACGGGCGCCTCCATGTACTCGATACAGTGCTCGGCGATGAGCGCGCTGATCTCGGCACCGTAGCCGCAGAAGCGCGGGGCCTCGTGCACGACGACGACGCGGCCGGTCTGCTTCGCGGCCTCGAGGACGCCCTCCTCGTCGAGCGGCAGCAGCGTACGCAGGTCGACCACGAGGCAGTCGATGCCGCGCTGCTCCTTCGCCTGGGCGGCGGCCGCCTCGACCACCGGCACCATCGCGCCGTAGCAGTAGACGGTCACGTCGCGGCCCTCGCGGACCGTGCGGAGCGTCGAGAGGTCGACCGTGTACTCGCCCTCGGGGACCTCGCCCTTGACGGCGCGGTACAGCGCCTTGGGCTCCATGAAGAGCACCGGGTCGGGGTCCTGGATCGACGCGAGCAGGAGGCCCTTGGCGTCGTGCGGCGTGGACGGGATGACGACCTTGAGGCCGGACGTGTGGGCGAAGTAGGCCTCGCCCGACTGGCTGTGGTAGAGCCCGCCGCGGATGCCGCCGCCGTAGGGCGTACGGATCACCATCGGCGCGGTGTACTGGCCGCCCGAGCGGTAGCGGAGCTTCGCCGCCTCGCTGACGATCTGGTCGAACGCCGGGAAGATGAAGTCCTGGAACTGGATCTCGGCGACCGGGCGCATGCCGTTCATCGCCATGCCGACGGCCGTGCCGATGATCCCGTCCTCGGAGAGCGGCGTGTCGAAGCAGCGCTCCGCGCCGAACTCGCTCGTCAGGCCTTCGGTCGCGAGGAAGACGCCGCCCTTGGGGCCGACGTCCTCGCCGAAGACGAGGACGGAGTCGTCGCCGCGCATCGCGGTCTTGAGGCCGTCGTTGACGGCCTGGATGAGGGTGAGGTTCGCCATTTTGGGGTGTGCTGGGGGGGCGAGCGTCGGGGGGGGCGGGGGGCGGGGCGGCGGGGAGGGCTCGCGGCGTTGGGGGCTCTGCTTTCCTTTCTGGCCCAACCGCTGACGCGGTTGGAGCTGACGCGGTTGGAGCTAGAGCGGGAACTCGCCGTCGCCGGCCTCGGCGACGCCGCGGCGCTTCGAGAGGTCGAACAGGAACTCGCCCTGCTTGCGGATGTGCTCGGGCACGTCCTCGTACACGTCGCTGAAGATCGTCTCGAGGCCCGGCTTCTCGGTGGCTTCGGCGGTCTTCGCGGCCGCGTCGATCTCGGCCAGAGTGTCCTTGCGGAGGTCGTCCTCGAGCTGCTGCGTCCAGAGCCCACGCTTCTCGAGATAGCGGCGGAAGCGCTCGACCGGGTCCTTCTTCTCCCACTCCTCGAAGAGCTCCTTCGGGACGTACTTCGAGGGGTCGTCCGAGGTCGAGTGGCCACCCATGCGGAACGTGACGGCCTCGACGAGCGTCGGGCCCTCACCGGCGCGCGCGCGCTCGGCCGCCGTCGCGATCGCGTCGCGGACCGCGAACAGGTCGTTGCCGTCGACGGTCACGCCCGGCATCCCGTAGGCGGAGGCCTTCGACGCGTAGCCGTCCGAGGCCGTTTGCTCGTCGGAGGGGCACGAGATCGCGTAGCCGTTGTTCTGGCACAGGAACACGACGGGCGACTTCCAAACGCCGGCGAAGTTGAGGCCGCTGTGGAAGCCGAGGCTCGACGTGCCGCCGTCGCCGAAGCTGACGAGGTGCACGGTGTCCTCGCCGCGCATCTTCGACGCCTGCGCGGCGCCGACGGCGTGCGGCAGGTGCGTGCCGATCGGCGAGCTGATGCTGTAGAAGTGGATCGGCTCGGTGAACGAGAAGTGCACCGGCATCTGGCGCCCCTTCGCGGAGTCCAGCGCGTTGCCGAACATGTTGTGCATCATGTCCGTGGCCGAGATGCCGTGGTACAGCGCCATCCCGAAGTCCCGGTAGCTCGGGAAGATCCAGTCGGACTTCCGGAGCGCGCTGGCCGCACCCACCTGCGTCGCCTCGATCCCGCGGTTCGGGATGGAGAAGCCGATCCGGCCGGCGCGCTGGAGCTTCAGGCAGATCTCGTCGAACGACCGAACGAGCAGCATCGTGCGGTAGCAGTGCACGAGCTCGTCGTCGGAGAACCCGGCGTCGTAGCCCTTGCTCGTCGCCCCGTCGGGCTTGATCACGGTCAGCATGTCGGTCATGGGGGGCACTCCGGTCAGGAACGCGGCGGCGCGCCGGCTGCGGCTCGGCGGCCTCGGATCAGGCGGGTCGCGAAGAACTCGCCCGCCTTGTAACTGGAACGAACGAGGGGTCCGGAAGCGACGTAGAGGAAGCCGAGCGCGCGCGCCTCGACCTCGAGCTCGCGGAAGCGCTCGGGCGTCACGTACTCGCGCACCGGCGCGTGGTTCGGCGTCGGGCGCAGGTACTGGCCGAGCGTGAGGAAGTCGACGCCGGCGTCGCGCAGGAGCCCGATCGCCTCGAAGAGCTCTTCCTGGGTCTCGCCGAGGCCGACCATCAGCGACGACTTCGTGAAGACGTCGGGCTGCTGCTCCTTCGCCCCGCGCAGCACGTCGAGCGAGCGCTCGTAGCTGCACCGTGGATCGCGGATCTTGCGCTGGAGGCGCGGCACCACCTCGACGTTGTGCGCGAGCACGTCCGGCCGCGCGTCCATCAGCGAAGCGAGGTCCGCGCCGGCGTAGTCGGGGATCAAGACCTCGACGAGCGTGTCGGGCGCGTGCTTGCGCACCGAGCGGATGCAGTCGGCGTAGTGACCGGCGCCGCCGTCGGGGAGGTCGTCGCGGTCGACGCTCGTGATGACGACGTAGTCGAGCGCCATCTCCCCCACCGCGGTCCCGACGTGCTCGGGCTCGTTCGGATCGGGGGGCGCCGCGCGGTCGACGGTCTTGACGGCGCAGAAGCGGCAGCGGCGCGTGCACTCGTCGCCGAGCACCATGATCGTCATGGTCGCGTGGTCGCCCTTCCAGCACTCGCCGATGTTCGGGCAGCGCGCCTCTTCGCAGACCGTGTTGAGCTTCAGGTCCTTCGTGAGGCCCTTGAGCTTCGCGTACCCCTCGCCGCCGGGCAGCGGCACCTTGAGCCAGCTCGGCTTCGGCTCACGCCGCGGGCGGTCGCCGCGCGAGCGCACGGCCGACGTCGCGGCGTCGGACGCCGAGGAGCCCGGAACGCTAGGCGCGGCGGGTGTGAACTTGGGGTCGGTGGAGGTCATCGAGGCGGCGAAATGGCGCGAGATTCTAGCAGAACGGGCGCAGCGACGCCCCTCTCCTGCGAAGTGCGCGGAGCGGACCGTCGGCGCCCTTCCATCGGCCGCTTCCGGGCGCGGCCAACCCCCGGAGGCCCCGAAGTCGTCGGGTGCGGCGGATGGCACCGTGGGGGGGTCGCCGCCTGGCCCCCCAAGCCGCATGAACAGCACTCGCTCGACCTCCAACCATCCCGCCGCGCAAGGACCGGCCCCGTCGCACCGAGGCCTCCGAAGGACCGATTGGGCGATCCTCCTCGTCTACGGGACTTTTCTCGCGGGCGCCCTCGTGACCGGCGCGCTCTGGACCCCGGCGGGCCGCGCCGAGTTCCTGGACGTGGCCCTGACCGGCCCCGTGATGCCCGTCTACTACGCCTGGCTCTGCGGCGCGGCAGCCCTCGGCGGAGAAACGTCGGGCGCTCTGATGAAGGATCTGGGCGTCGCCGCCATCGCGGCCGGACACCTCGGCCTCGTCGGGCTCGGCCGGCTCTGCGCGGGCGCCCGGCCGCCCGCACGCTACGTGCTCGCAGCGTTCCTGGCGTTGTTCGTCCTCGCCGAGGGGGTCTTCGTGGGTGTCGCGATCCAATCGACGCTCGAGAAGCGGATCGACCTGGACGTCGATGCCGAGGAGCCGGCGCGCGAGCTTCTCGAGAAGCTTCGGGCGCACCGCGAGAACGCGCGCGGCGACGGGAGCCCCCGATGATCGAGCGCGAGAACGACCGGACCGAGGAGGGTCCGCCGCCGCCCGCCGCCGACGGCGCGCCGCGCGAGCCCGCGATCCACGACGGCAAGACGCGCTTCGGCGGCCTCTCGTTCGCGGGGATCCTCACGCGCAGCATGCTGGTCCTCTACCTGCCGTGCGTCGCCGGCGGCGTGCTGGCCGGCGTGCACGAGTCGAGCCACGCGACGAAGACGTTCTGGGCCCTCTTCCTGCTCGTCCCCGGTGCGGTCGGGGGACTCTTCGGTGCGCGACTGACCGAAACCCTCGGCGGTCGTGGCCTCCCTCAGACCGTCGTCCCACTCGTGTTCGCGGCGATCGCGACGGCGCTGCTCCTGCGCATCGCGTGGGCCGGGCAGCGGACCGGCGGCGCAACTCAGCTCGTGCTCGGCGGGATCGTTGCAGTGTGCGGCGCGCTGCAGTCCTACGGGCTGGTGCTCGCCCTTCGCGCGTAGAGCACGGACGGAACGCGGAGCGGGCCGCGCCTCTCGGCGCGGCCCGCTCCTCTGGACGCACTCGACCGCGCATGGTCGAGTGGGTCGATCCACTCTCGCAGAGTCAGCGCTTCAGCTGAGCGTGCTTGCCGAGCACGATGCCGCCCGGGTCGAAGGACGGCGCCGCGAGCGGGGCGCGGTACATCAGGTTGTCGAGCGCGCCGGAGCCGGCGAGCTCCACCCGCATCGACACGACGCGCGTCTCATCGAAGCCGGCCTCGTCGGTCCCGACGGCCTGCGACTGGAAACCCTGCTGGCGCGCGGTCGTGCCGAGACCGAGGCGCCGCACGCCCGTGCCCGGCATGAACTCGATGTCCTCGGTGAAACCGCCCGGGATCCGGATGGAGCGCTCCCGTCCGGCCTCGTCGCTGAGGACGATCCGCGTGTCGCCGCTATCGACCAGGTCGACGTCGATCAGGTCGACGGCGCACAGCTCGATCGGCGTGCTGAAGCCGAACACGATGTCCCCACCGAAGGCGTCGTCGTCCGGCGTCGTGTAGACGTCGCCGGCGAGCCCCGGAACCTCCTGCAGGATCAGCGCATTGCCGGAGCCGACGAGCAGGTCCTGGTCGGAGGACGCGAAGTTGGGCCCCTTCGGGTCGGTGTCGAACAGAGCAACCCCAAGGCCCGAGTCCGCCGTTCCGGACACGGTCACGACCGGCGCGAAGAGGCCGACGCCGAAGCTCTCACCCTGCGCGTCGTAGCCGTTGGGCAGCGGGAAGTCGCCGAGCCGCTCGAAGTCGACCGTCGTGCACCCGTCGAGGCACTCGATCGTGACGGGCACGGTCGCGATCGCGCCGCCGCTCGTCAGGTCGCGGTAGCGGAGGTCGAACGAGCCGCCGGTGAAGCCGGGGGGGGCCGTGATGGAGACCTGGAAGTCTGCGCTCTCGGTCGGGCCCACCCCGTTGACGACGCTCGGCGTGACGTCGACGGCAAGGCCGGCCGGCGCGCCCTCGACGCGCAGCTGCAGGTCGAGCTCGAGGTTCGAGATCTCGAGCACGGCGTCGACGATCCCGAGGGCGATCGGGATGAGGCCATCGTCGATGTCGAAGATGAGCGGCTGGCCCGAGGAGTCCACGCCGCCGGTCATGCGGGCGAGGGCGGAGAGCATGACGCTCGGGTCGTTCGAAGGACCGGGCGCGCTCGTCGGAGCGCCGCCGGGTGCGAGACCGATGATCCGGATCCCGGCCGAGTTGACCGCGGTGATCGCCTGCGGGATCGTCGCGGCCCCGCGGGGCGCGATCGCGTTCGGAACCGTGTTGGCGGCAGAGGTCAGCGCATCGCTGACGAAGCCGTACCGCGCGGACCCGAGGTTGTTGGAGGCGCGGAACGCGGACGAGGGCTCGACGCTGCCCGTGCCGACGATCGTGGGAGGCACGGGGACGCCCGACTCGAACGGGGCGACCGGCGCGATGTCGGTCGCGAGGATCACGATGCGGAGCGAGTCGCGGCGCCAGCCCGCGCCGCCTTCGGTACCCGAGCCCGTGCCGACGTAGCTCGAGAAGGGCGGCACGTCGCCGCTCGTACCCGGTTCGACCTGCGTCAGGAGCGCGCCCGACGGGCCCGAGCCGAGGAACGAGCCGTCGCCGTCCCCGTCGAATCCGGCGCCCGTCGCGAGCTGGTAGAGCGCCTCGCCGGCGGACGACTCCCAGGCGTCGCCGCCGAAGCCGGGCGCGCGGTTGGCGAGCGCGCCGTTGAGGTCCGGGAGGAACGAGACGACGCTCCGGCTCAGGATCGCCTGGTTGAGGATGAACGGCCGTCCGCCGATGGCCTCGCCGGAGAACGTACGCCCCGGACCGCCGTAGTCCTCGAAGCGGCCGACGCCGTAGGCGATGTCGGCGGTCGGCACCTGCGCCTGCAGGGCGGTCACGACGCGGCGGAAGATCTCGACGACCGTGGGCACCTCGTCGGCGAAGCTGCCGGTGTCGTCGAAGAGCAGGAACACGTCGATCTTGTTCGCGGTCGACGCGCCGGGCAGCGTGATGCGGAGGTCGGCCGTGTCCGCGCCGCCGCCGCAGGTCGGGCCCCCGATGGAAGTGATGAAGGAGGGCTGGAGCGCCTGCGAGTAGGCGGGCGCGGCGAGCGCTGCGAGCGCGAGCGCGGTGTGAATACGCATGGAGTCGGGGGGGATGGCAGGGGAAGAAGAACGCCGGCAGGGGCGCCGGGCGCGACCGAGGGTCCCATGGAGACGCCGAGATGTGGGGGCGGACCCGGCACCTTTTGCGTCTTCCCTGCCCGGCGTCCCGGCCCTGGCCGCCCCCCACAGGAGCCGCTCCGGACCGGGATCGAAGAGGAGCGGGGCTGTCGTGGGACCGTATTCAGACCCGGCTCGCGCGGTCGCCGAGCACGATACGGCCACCCTCCAGGGTGCGGCATACGACCCCGGCGCGGCGGTGCAGGGCCAGCCGGGCGTCGCGCCCGAGGGCGTCCTCGAGGAGCTTGCAGGGCGCCGCGTCCCGGACCACCTCGAGCAGCACGCCGCCGATGCGCATCCGGGCGCCCGGCGTGCGGTCGAGCCGGCCGGACCCGAGCGTCACGTTGCGGCGCGTGCCGCCCGGGTCGATGGGCGCGCCGTGTTCCACGGCGGCGGCGTCGAGCTCCTCGACCGACTGCACCGTCACCTGACGGTGCCGCGCGGCGTGGTAGCGGTCCCCCACGATGCCCCGCCCGTCCTCCACGACGACCTCGTAGCGCGTCTGCATCGGGAGCCGCGAGCCCGGCGCCACGAAAAGGCCCACGACGGGACCGAGGGAGTCCGTCCCGCTCGGGGTCGCATCGGTCGCCATGGCGGGCAGGTTAGCTGCGCGGGCGAGCCAGGGTCGCCGCGTTCGCTCGCGGCGAGAGCACGCCGCGCACGGCACGGGCCCGGGCAACTGCGCGGCGTGTCCCGGTCTGGCCCATGGCTGCCCCGCGGCTGCCCCCACAGCGGGGCCGACGGAACGGCGGACGTGCGCGGGGCTCCGGCGCTCCACCGGGGGCGCGCGGACCGCACCTCCGGAGCGGGGTACGTTTCGTTTGGACGTCTCGCCGCTCGAAGCCTGCTCCGCACGACAACCATGAACCACGCCCGGCCAACGGCCCGCACCGGTTCCGAGGACCGCATCGGCGGCCCCCGGACCGACGGGAACGCACTCGTCGCCTCGCTCCTGCTCGTGACCGCGCTCGCCGCGACCACGTCTGCACTCCTGAACACGACGGTGGAGGCCTCGGAGATCGGAACACACGAGGCGGATCGCTACGAGGCCCGCCGCGCGGGCCGAAGCGTCAATCGGATGGCCGCCCGGCACGTCTGGACGACCTACAGCGCGAACGTGCCCGTGAACGAGGACGTCAGCCTGCTCGGCGCGCGCGCGGGGTTCTCGAACCAGGGGCTCGCGCCCCAGCCGGACGGCGGTCCGTACGCATCCACCGACCTGCTCCCCCGCCTCGGGCTCGCGCGGAACGGCCGCGGGGAGCGCGTGCTCGGCGACATCGAGGTCGTGAGCGTCGACGCCTACCGCGTCGACCTGGCGCGCGCGACGCGCCTCGTCGTCACGACGACGACCCGCGTCTCGCACGCTGCGCTTGCGACGAGCCGAGTCGCGACCAAGATCACGACCGAGGTGTTCACCGTCGAGCCCTCGCCGTGGGACGGCCTCGACTACGCGATGCTCGCGAACAACATCAACTGCATCATGTGCCACACCACGGTCGACGACGCGCGCCGCATCTACGACAGCGGCGGGCTCGCGGCCGAGGGCGCCTACCAGCGCGCGCGCGTGGGCTCGATCGAGAGCCTGCACCTGCGCAACGACCCCGACTCCGACGTCGCCGGCACGATCTACATCGGCGACCTCGCGGTGGACGCGAACGGCGACCCGATCACCGACTGGTCGGGTCTCAGCTTCCGGGGCGGCAGGCTCGACGACGACGGTCGAGTCATCGAAGACGGCCTCGGCGGCGCGATCCTCGACGCGCTCGCGCCGGCGGACCCGTCCGATCCCGCGCCCTACGAGAACCTCTACGTCGACTACCTCGACCTGCCGGAGCCCGTCGACGGCGTGCTGCCGGACCGCTTCCCGCTCCCCTTCCTGGACGACGGGGGCTTCGATCCGACCAGCGGCGCCATCACGACCGACGGCGCCGGCAACCGCCGCATCGACGACAACGAATTCGCGGCGACGGCGGCGCGCTTCACGGGCACGGTCTCGGGAGGCGCGATCGGCGTCGCGCCGAGCGGCACGCGCGTGACGTCCGCCGCCGACGCGGCCGACCTCGCCGCGGGGAACACCGAGAACCTGTCCAGGGTCACCGAGGGCAACGTGATCCTGACCGGTTCGTCCACGGAGCCGATCCGCATCGACGGCGACGTCGCGATCGACGGCGACCTCGTGATCTCGGGCCCGATCGAGGGCTCCGGCTCGCTCTGGGTGCGCGGCAACGTCTACGTGCGCGGAGACCTCGAGTACGCCGACGCCATCGTCGGCAGCGAGCGCCAGTTCGGTCTCGGCGAGGGCGGCTCCCTCAATGCGCTCGGACTGACCGCCGGCGGCAACGTCGTGATGGGCGACCCCTACCGCCCCTCGTGGGACGCTCCTGGCGCGGTGGACGGAACGCCCGACGCACGGTGGAACTTCGTGCTGGAGCAGACCGCGCTCTTCAACCGCGACGAGTGGCTGAAGACCCAGGCGCAGCTCCCGGGCGAGCCGACGCGCGTGCAGACGGGCACCCGGACCGTGCGCCGCGAGCTCCGGCAGCGCGTGACCGTCACGGAGTCCGAGCCGGTCTACGAGGACCGTCCGACCGGGGAGACGCGCCGGGAGGCGATCGTTGAGCGCGTGCAGGTCGGGACGCGCGAGGAGCCCGTGTTCGAGCGGCGCGTCGTGCGACCCGCGACGGACTACCGTCCGGCGGAGACCGAGCGCGTCCAGGTGGGCGTGCGCGAGGTCCCCGTCTACGAGGAGCGCGTCGCCGGCTACCGGAACGTACCGATCACCGAACGCGTCCTCGTCGGGCACCGCGACGTGGAGCGGACGCGCCGCGTCCCCTACGACCCGCCGCGCTACGAGTCGCGCGAGGAGCCGGTCTTCGAGACCGTGCGCCCGATGTACGCGAACCCGCGCTACCGGGGCCCGGACTACGTCGCGCGCTACTACGCGTTCGACTCCGACGCGCCGGTGCCGATCATGAACAAGGAGGGTCACTTCGACCCGGACACGGGGCTCTGGAGCTCGGAGGAGTTCGTGGGCGGCTGGGACGAGGACGCCCTGACGCTGGCCGATCCGAACGATCCGTCGGACCCGACCCTGTACCCGGTCGGCGGCACCGCGGCGGTCGTCGAGGACCTTGGCCCGACCGCGGGCTGGATCGAACCGGACGCGCTGCGCGGCCTCATCGAGGAATCGCTCGGCGGTCGGGACGCGGACCAGAGCTTCCGGGTCGACGCGACGCTCTACAGCGCGAACAGCATCTTCGGCGTGATCCCCGACAGCGATCACGCGGGGACGAACGGCGAGCTGCGCGTACAGGGCGCGCTCCTCGCCGCGGACCTGGGGCTCCTGGCCCAGAACGGAACCGAGGTCCTCTACGACCCGCGGGGCCCGCGCGTGCTCGACATCCGCGACGAGTCGCGGATCGAGCTCTACCACAGCGCGGCCGTGCCCGAGGCGCGGCCTTGACCCGGGAGAAGGGCCCCGCGCCGGCGAGCGCGGCCCCGGCGACGTGACAGCGGCGCCGTGACCACGGGGCGGGCCAACGCCGCGCCCGGGTGACTCAGCGAGGGACTGGACACGGTCCCCCGACGAGCCACCCGGGCGCGGCGGTCGTTCGGCGTGCAGCGCGGACGCCGCTGGCGCCGATGACCGCGCCGTACGCCTGCCGCCTCCGACACCGCCCCGCCGATGCCCGAACCCTGCCCCCGGATCCCGGCCCGTCCCCGCCGCGGAGCCCCGACTCCGATCGGATCGCGCCCGAAGCGTGCGATCCAGCGACGCCGCGCGCGCGGCGACCGAACCGGCAGCGCGCTGATGCCGGCCTTGATCCTCCTGAGCCTTGGCATGTCGCTCCTCGCGTCGCTCCTCCACTCGAGCGTCGCGACCTCGGAGATCGCGACGTCGCGTGCCGAGCGCTTCGAGACGCGTCGAGCGACGGGCAGCGTCAACCGCATGACGGCCCAGGCGATCTGGAGCATGTACGAGGCGACGCTCGCGGACGGCGTCTCCGTCACGACGGGCGGAATGCGGGCCTACCTGGACTCACAGGGGCTCGTCGACCAGAGCGACCAGACCCCGACGCCGATCCCGGTCGACGGCTGGCTCGGGCTCGGACACAACCAGCACGGCGAGCTCGTCCTCGGCGACTCGATCGTCGACTGGGTCCGCGTCCACCGGGAGGACAGCGGCAACCAGACGCTCCTCTACGTCACTTCGCTGACGCACAACGACGTCGGACACCACGCGCACACCGAGTGCCAGACCGACGTCTTCGCGCTGGAGCCGCCGGCGTGGGCCGGACTCGAGTTCGCGCTGCTCGCGAACAACATCGACTGCATCATGTGCCACACGCGCGTGGACGACGTCTTCCGGATCCACGAGGGGAGCGGCGTCGCGGCGCCCGGCTCTTATCAGCGCGCGCGCGTCGGTTCGATCGAGAGCTTCACGTTCTTCCACGAGCCCGAGTCCGAGATCGCGGGGACGCTCTACATGGGCGGTCCGGCGCTCGACGCTGACGGCGACGTGATCACCGACTGGAGCGCGCTCTCCCTCCTGGGGGCGGACCTCACCGCGTCGGGCCAGATCGAGCTCGACGTCCTGGGCGACCCGATCTTCAACGCGCTGAGCCCGGTCGACCCGAGCGCGCCGACGCCGTTCGGGAGCCTGTATACCGACTATCTCGACTACCCCGACCAGGTGGACGGGATGATGCCCGACACGTTCCCGCTGCCGTTCCCGGACGACGGGGGGGTCGACCCGGCGACGGGCGCGCTCACGAACGCCGGTGAGGGCAACCGGATCGTCGACGACGAGGAGTTCCACGCGAAGACGTCGGGCTTCAACGGGTCGATCACGGGCGGCGCGATCGGCGTGTCCGCGCTCGGCGCGAAGATCACGGATCCGGCGGACGCGGAGACGCTGGCCGCGGGCAACGCCACCAGCCTGGCGACGGGAACGGCGGCCAACGTCATCCTCACCGGGACCGACCTCGACCCGATCCGGATCGACGGCGACGTCGCGATCGACGGCGACCTCGTGATCTCGGGACCGCTGATCGGAACGGGCACACTGTGGGTGCGCGGGAACATCTACGTGCGCGGCGACCTCGAGTACCAGGACATGGTTTCGGGGACGGACCGCCAGTACGGAGTCGCGGCCGACGGGACGGAGAACCTGCTCGCCATGGCCGCGGGTGGGAACATCGTCGTCGGTGACCCCTATCGTCCCGCGTGGGGCGACGCGGGGACCGTCACGGGGGACGACGACGGCGAGTGGAACTTCGTCGTCGAGGAGCTCGTTCAGTTCAACCGTCGCGAGTACGTGAAGACGCTGCCGCGCGTCGAGGGGGACTCGACGTGGACCGAGAACCGAACGGGCACGCCGACGCCCTCCACGCCCGAACTCCTCGTGGAGCAGGGCAGTCCCGTCTACGAGTGGCAGCCGACGGGCAACACGATCCAGCGCGAGATCGTGAACTGGGTCGACAACGGAAGCTACAAGCCGAAGAAGATCGCGGTGCCGAAGGACAACGGACTCCCGCCCCCGTACCGCAAGACCTGGAACCAGTGGATCGACGACCCGGGCGGCGCCACCGTGTGGAAGTCGAAGTGGGAGAGCGTCGGGACGGGGACGTACGAGGACGTGCCCGAGACCGCCAAGGTCCAGGTCGGCTACAAGGAGAAGCTCACGCCGGTGTACGACAATCCCGCCTACATGGGCGCGGACTACGTGCCGCGCTACTACGCGTACGGCGAGGACAGCGAGATCCCCATCCAGACGAAGGGTCTCGTCTTCGACCCGGACACGCAGCGCGTGCGGTCGGAGGACGGGCACATCGAGAAGTGGAACGACTGGCGCCTGGAGAAGGTCGGGCAGAACGACAGCAGCTCGTCGATCATGAACCCGACGGACGTCCAGCCCCCGGTGGTGTCCTACCTGGAGCCGACGAGCGACTGGCTCTCGCCGGAGGCGCTCGAGGGGCTCATCACGAGTTCGCTGGCGGCGCGCGACGCCACCGAGTCGCTGAAGATCGACTCGACGCTCTACAGCGCCAACAGCGTCTTCGGGGTCGTTCCGAACGACGCGTCGGACGGGACGAACGGTTCGATCCGCGTGCAGGGCCAGCTGCTCGGCGCCGACGTTGGACTCCTCGGGCCGACGGGGATGGACCTCTTCTACGACCGTCGCGGCGCCGACGTGCTCGATCTGCGCGACGATTCGAAGCTCGGGCTCACGTTCGTCGGAACGCTCCCGTCCCCCATCCAGTAGGGCGAGGTGCGGGGCGAGCCCCGCCGGAACGAGAGGACCCGCGGCGCGCGCGATCGAGCGCGCCACGGGTCCTCGTATTCGGTATCGGAGGCGGCCGCCGGAGCGGCCGCGTCTCGATCACAGGAACGGGTCGATCGCCTTGCGCAGCCCCGGGGTCCGCATCTTCGAGATCGCACGCACCTGGATCTGGCGGACGCGCTCGAGCGACACGCCGAGCTCCTTCGCGACCTCGCTCAGCGTGTGCTCGCGCTCGCAGTTGATCCCGAAGCGCATCTCGATGACGAGGCGCTCGCGCTCGGAAAGCCGGTCCATGGCACCGTGGATGCCGTCCTCGAGCGTCATGTCCTCCATCGTGCTGGAGTACACGCTGCTGTCGTCGACCTGGGACAGGACCTCGGCGAGGCCGCCCGAGCCGTCGTCGCCCGCGCTGAACGGCGAGTCGATCGAGAGCGTCGACCGCGAGGCGGTCAGCGCGCTCTGCACGAGGTGCTCGCCGAGATCCGCCTCCTTCGCGATCTCCGCAACGGAAGCGTCCGGGCCCAGCTTGTCCTGCGCAGCCCGCACGTGCTTCATCGCCTTCTGCAGGTAGACGGGCACGCGCACGGTCTGGCCGTTGTTGTAGAGGAAGCTCCGGTAGGCCTGGTTGAGCCAGTGGACCGCGTAGGTCCGGAACAGGAGCCCGCGGCGCCAGTCGAACCCGTCCACCGCGCGGAAGAGCGCGGCCGAGCCCTCCTGGATCAGGTCGAGGCGACCCACGCCCAGATGGGCGTAGCGCTCGACGTTGATCACGGCGAGGTACAGGTTGCGCTCGACCAGCTCCGTGCGGAGATGGTGCAGCTCGACCCACCGGCGGCACACGCGCTCGGGGAGCGAGCAGGTGATCGCGGACACCGAGCGGTACGTCGTCGGGTCGTAGTCGACCTTGCCCTCGACGTCCTCCTCGGTGAGCCCGGCCCGCTGGAGAGCGTGCTCGAGGCGGAACCGCGCGAACTCGATGCGCCGCGCGTGCCGCGCCTCTTCCTCGCGGCCCATGATCGTGATCGTGTCGATCTCGGCACGGAGCTGCTCCTCGATGGTCGCGACGCGGGTGTCGACGCGCTCGACGGTGGAGTCCTTGCGCCACGACGCGGGGTCACGCAGCTCGAGGTCGTGCCCGGCCCGGTTCCACTCCTGGGCGCGGCGCTTCGCCTTCTTCGCGAACGTCTCGGGATCCTCGGCGTAGCGGTCGAGGATCCGATCCAGCTCGGACTGCGTTTGTTCGATGCGGGTTGCGGTCATGGCAGCTCTCGGCTTGGGGCCTCGGGGTCGAGCACGACCGCGGTTGAAGGCCGCGTGGAATTCGTGCCCGGCGTCCGTGGGCCGGTGGTGGGCGACCGGAGCCGCCCTTTGGGGGCTCGGGTCCCCACACCCGAGCCGCAGCGACTGGCGTGCCGAAGCACACTTGCCGCTGGTCCCGTGTTCGCCCTAGCTACGACCAGTGACTCGACCGATTGGATGAACTTTCCGCAACATGCGTGATTACAGGGACTTATCACTGCTGCAGGTGGCCGCGCGACCGCCTGTCGAACGGTCGTTCGCCGTGTCACCGCAGTGGTTTACAGCGTTACGGACGCGGCGATCGGGACGGTCAATGGGCCCTCACGCGCCCGAGGCCTTCCGTCGCGTGACGGGCCGCGGCGCCGCGCGGTCCCAGGGCCGCTTGCACGGGTGTTACGGAGCGCTGCGCCCCGGGCCGGGACGCCTCGACAGGCCGGACTGCCATCCTGGCTCCTCGACCGTGCGGGCACCGTCAAAAGGGCGCCCCCGGAGGACACTCCGCGGGGGCGGAGGCGCGCGTCTCGGTTCGCGCAGCGCGTCCTCCAGACACGCCCCGGCGCCGGCTCCGCCCGAACGGGATGGCGCTCGCCGTGAGCGGACTCGGCGCGGACCGGGCCCGTGCGGGCAATCCCGGCGCGGGAGCGCGCGCTCTGTGGCGCGCTGCGCTCCGGTCCGGCACCCGGCCGGATCCGCGCGGCTGCTTCCCGTCGCGCGATGAGTGGTCGCGCCGACGAGCGGTGCACCGGCCGCGCCCACCGCGTCGCGGCCGGGCCGCGGGAAGGCGAGCCCCAAAAGACTCAGCCCGCCGGCCCTGCCGGCTCGGACGGCCCGAATCGAATCAGACCGTCCGCGCCGACTCAGACCGGCTGCGGTGCCCCGTAGTTCTCCTGCGTCTCGAGCGGGATGAACTCGCGCAGGTGCTCGAGGTCGTTGGCCTCGCGAACGAGGTGGCGCGCGATGACGATCCGCTGGATCTGGTTCGTGCCCTCGTAGATCTGGAGGATCTTCGCGTCGCGGAAGAACTTCGCGATCGGGTAGTCCTCCATGAAGCCGTAGCCCCCGAAGACCTGGACCGCGTCGGTGGCGACCTCCATCGCAACGTCGGAGGCGAAGCACTTCGCCATCGCCGCCAGCTTGGAGTTCGCGGGCGACGGGCCGTGCTCGTCGATCGCGGCCGCGGACGAGTAGGTGAGCTGACGCGCCGCCTCGGTCTTCATCGCCATGTCGGCCAGCATCTTCTGCACCATCTGGTGCTGGCTGATGGGCCCGCCGAACTGCTGCCGGCGGTTGGCGTAGACGTTCGCGAGATCGAGCGCGCCCTGGGAGGCGCCGACCGCCTGAGCCGCGACGCCGGGACGCGCGTGGTCGAGCGTCATCATCGCGTGCTTGAAGCCGAGGCCTTCCTTGCCGCCGATGAGGTTGGCCGCGGGCACGCGAACGTCCTTGAAGTGCGTCTCGACGACCGGAACGCCGCGGATGCCCATCTTGTCCTCGACCTTCTCGATCGTGAACCCGGGGGTCCCCTTCTCGACGATGAACGCGCTGATGCGGCGCGAGCGCGACGTCGGGTCGGTGACGGCGAAGACCGAGTAGACGTCGGCCACGCCGCCGTTCGTCGTCCACTTCTTCTCGCCGTTGATGATGTAGTCGTCCCCGTCGCGCACGGCGCGCACGGCCAGCCCGCTCGCGTCCGAACCGGCGAACTTCTCGGACAGGCAGAAAGCGACGAAGGTCTCGCCCGCGGCGATCTTCGGCAGGTACTTCTGCTTCTGCTCGTCGGTCCCGCCCAGGAGGATCGGGAACGAGCCGAGCGCGTTGACGGCGTAGGCCACGCCGAAACCCGAGTCCGCCTTGGCGAGCTCCTCGGCCACGAGGGCGAGGGAGAGCACGCCCGCGTCGATGCCCCCGTACTGCTCGGGGATCCAGGCGCGGAACAGCCCCGCGTCCGCGACCGCGCGGGCGGCGGCCATGTTGTATTCCGAGTGCTTGTCGGCGTGCGCGGCGCCGGGGCGCACGTGCTCGTCGGCGATCTTGCGCGCGATGGCCTGGAGCTCCCGGGCCTTGTCGTGGAAGACGATGTTCTGCTGCATCCGTGGGTCCCCTCGTAGGGAAGGTTCGGCCGGGGATCGTAGCGGCGGTCCGCGCGCGGGCCCCCCTGAATCGCGCGGGAGCCAGCGGGCGTCCACGGACGGGCTGCGCCGCGACGCCGCGGCCTCCGCCGAGAGGCGGTCCGCCCGGGAGGGCCTACGCCCCTGCCCGGCGCGCGACGACGATCTGACGTCCCGACTCCCCTCGGCGGAACGGGACACCGGAGAAGTCCCCCACCCGCTGCAGCGGTGCGAGGGACGCGCCGCCGAGGGCCGCGTCGAGCTCGTCGGGCTCGTACATCCGGACGCTCTCCTCCCACGCCCGCTCGCGGCCGTCGGGGAGCGTGATCCGGACCTCCTTGACGACCCGTCGGCCTCCGTCGTGGAGGCTGCGGCGGGACTCGAGCCGGTGCCCCGCTCGCTCCTCGACGGAGTGCGGGACGAGGCCTGCGCGTACGACCGCCGGATTCATGAGATCCATGACGAGCGTCCCGCCCGGTGCGAGGACGCGGGACATCTCCGCCAGGGCGCGCGCGTCGTCCTCGTCGCCGAGGTACCCGAAGGACGTGAAGAGGTTCAGGACGGCCCCGAACGTCCCGGATGCGAACGGAAGAGCCCGCATGTCCGCCCGGCCCAGGCGTCCCCGGAGGAGCTCGTCCGCCCGCGGCAGCTCGGCGGAGGCCCGGAGCAGGTCGAAGGACAGGTCGACCCCGACGACCGGCACGCCGCGCTCGAGCAGCGCGAGGCTGTGGCGTCCGAAGCCGCAGCAGTCGTCGAGGACGGGCCCGGAGACCGGCGCGAGGATCGAGCGCGCGAGCCATTCGGTCTCCTCGCGCGCCGCCTCGAGGTTCCGGTGGGCGTAGAGCTCGCGGTAGTCGTCCCGGAACGCTTCCTCGTACCAGGGTGCAACCTGGGTGTCCGCCCGTTCGTCGGGTGTGTTGGGGGCGTCGCGCATCGGTGACTACGATACCCAGGCGGGCCGACGTTTCGCGCGTCGGTGGTCCGCCGCTCCTCTCTCGCCCACAAAGCCGCCTCCCCCCGCCCGGGCCCGCCCCCTGGTCCGCCGCGCTCGCGCCCCGCCGCGTGCGGGCTCCCATGACGAATCTCGACGAGACCCGAGTCCCGCACGACGCGCTGCCTCCGCGTGGCAACGGGCCCCCGCAGGGCAACGGGCCCCCGCAGGGCAACGGGCCCACGCAGGGCAACGGGCCCACGCAGGACACCGGGCCCCTAGAGGACGAAGCGCCCCCGGACGACGGGGCCGCGTCCGGAGCGGCGCTCGGCAGGATCACGGGGCGGGCGCTCCGCGAACAGCGCGAGGCCGCGCAGCTCAGCCCATGGGCCATGCGCAGCGTCGATTCGCTCGGGCGCCGACACCCTGAGGCCCCGGACCCGCACCGCACCCTCTTCGAGCGGGACCGCGACCGCATCACTCACGCGACGGCGTTCCGGCGGCTGCAGTACAAGACCCAGGTCTTCCTGAACGACGAAGGCGACCACCACCGGACGCGGCTGTCCCACAGCCTCGAGGTCTGCCAGGTCGCACGCAGCGTCGCCGGCGTGCTCGGACTGAACGAGGCGTTGTGCGAGGGGCTCAGTCTCGCGCACGACATCGGACACCCTCCGTTCGGGCACCGCGGGGAGTGGGCGCTCAACGAGCTCATGCGGCCCTACGGCGGATTCCGCCACAACGCGCAGGTGCTGCGCGTCGTCGACCGCCTCGAGCGGCGAAGCCCCGACTTCCCGGGCTTGAACCTGACGCGCGAGTTCCGCGAGTCGTTGCTGAAGCACGAGAAGTCCGAGGACTGGCCCGACGAGTTCGGCCCGAAGCCGCGCCAGCCGCTGCTCGAGGGTCAGGTGACCGACCTCGCGGACAGCACCGCGTACAACAAGCACGACGTCGAGGACGGGCTCGCGGCCGGTATGTTCACCGAGGGGACGCTGGAGAACGAGGTCGAGCTCTGGCGCGTCGCGCGCGCGCGGGTCGAGGAGCGCCACCCGGGTTTCCTCTCGAAGCGCGGGACCGGCGACGACGACCCGCGCCTGCGGATCGGCCGCACGGCGAACGAGATGATGGGCATGTGCATCGTCGACCTCGTGCACGCGACGGAGCGCAACGTGCAGGACGCAGGCGTCGAGTTCGCGGGGGACGTGCGCGCGGCGGAGGGAATGCTGTGCGGGCACTCGCCCGCGATGAAGCCGCGCGTCGCCGAGCTGCAGCGCTTTCTCTACAAGCACTTCTACCGCCACCCCTACCTGCAGGCGTTCCGTACGTGGGCGCGCGAGGTGATCGGCGGACTGTTCGAGGCCTACCGAGCGCGTCCGGACGAAATGTCCGACTGGTACGTGCGCTGGGTGGACGCCGTGGGACTCGAGCGCGCCGTGTGCGACTTTCTCGCGGGGATGACGGACCGGTTCGCCGTCCAGGAGTACGCGCGGCTGGTGGGCAATGTTCCGCCGCTGGAGCGTCCGTGAACCAAGACTCGACGAAAGCACCGCCATGGCGAAACGCATCGACTGGTACTACCACCGCAAGGGCTGAACGAGCTGCAAGCGCGCCGACGCGTTCCTTGAGCGCAACGGCAACACCGTCCGTGAGACGGTGAACGCAGTGAAGACCCGCTACGGGGCCGACGACCTGGCCGAGCTGTTCGACGGCAGCTCGAAGGTCTACGCCGCGAAGGGCAAGAAGCTGACGGAGCTGAAGTTCGACGGATCCGACGAGGCCCTCGAGGAGCTCTCGGCCGTTGCACTCGGACCGACGGGCAACCTCCGCGCGCCGACGGTCCGCGCCGGGAAGACCTGGATCGTCGGGTTCAACGAGGACCTGTACGCGGACCGTCTGTAGCGGGCTGCGGCCGGGCCTTTCGCCCCGGGGTGCGCCGACGGGTTCCCCGGCCGGAAGCGCTCCCGGTGCGGTGCAGCGCCGCACCCGGCGCGCTCCCTGCGGCCGGAGCCGGGCCGGTGCGCACGACGGCGTTGACCGCGATCCGCCTGCGGGCCCTCCTCGCGCGCCCTTGGAGTCGGCGACCGGCACCCCGAGCGTCGTGCGCGGTGCACCCTGAGGTGGAATCCCGAACAGGGAGCGCGCGGTCAAAACGTCGCACCCCGGCGGATCTCGCCGAGGCCGAAATCAGCCCGTAGGGGCCCGCCCGACCGAGGCTGCGGCAATACGCCGCTGCGCCAGTAAGCCGCGATGTGACGCGAGCGAACACGCTTCCGATTCGTAGGGTTTCCGGATAGGCGGGAAGCGGACACCGGTCGATCGAAGGGTGCCGCCTTCCGTCCCACGTCCTCCCCAGACGTGAGCACCGTCCCCGCGGATCCATGATCGCAGCCCAGAAGCCCGCCAACGAGGTCGAGCGCCTAGCGGCGCTACGTCGCACCGGCCTCCTCGACACGCCGTCCGAACATCGGTTCGACGAGATTGTCCGCCTCGCATCGGAGATCGCAGAGACTCCGATGGCCCTCGTCAGCCTGGTCGACGAGGACCGTCAGTGGTTCAAGGCGCGCTTCGGACTCGCCGCGGCCGAGACGCCGCGGGAGTTCGCGTTCTGCGCGCACGCCATCCTCGAGCCCGAACAGGTGTTCCGCGTTCCCGACACCCTCCAGGACGTTCGCTTCGCCGACAACCCGCTCGTGACGGGCGCTCCGCACCTGCGCAGCTACTACGGCGTCCCGCTCCGCGCTCCTTCGGGCCACCCGATCGGAACGCTCTGCGTGCTCGACGACCGTCCGCACGAGTTGAGCGAGAAGCGCGTTCGCGCGCTGGAGACTCTTTCCCGTCAGGTCGAGCGGATCGTCGCGCTCGAGGACGCGCGCGACAACGCCCTGGCCGCGAACCGCGAGAAGGCGCGGTTCCTGGCGATCGCCAGCCACGAGATCCGCTCGCCGCTGCACTCCGTCGTGGGCACGCTGCAGCTCGCGCTCGAGGACGCGCAGAGTTCGAACGTCGGCTCGCCGCTCGTCGACGACCTCCACACCGCGCTCGACGCGTCGCGCGGGCTCGCCGACCTGGTGCACGCGCTCCTCGGTGCCTCGCGCTCGGAGGCGCAGGAGTGCGTGCGCGAGACGATCGAGTGGGCACCCTTCCTCGAGCAGACGCTCGTCGAGTGGACGCGTGCGGCCGAACGCAAGGGCATCAAACTCCGGACCGAGGTGACGGCCGCGCCGTTCGGCGAAATCGACCGGACCCGCCTGTCCCAGATCCTCCACAACCTCGTGGGCAACGGCGTGCGCTTCACGGACGAAGGCGCTGTCGTCGTGCGCGTCGAGCCGTCCGGGGAAGGGCGCGTTCGCGTGTCGGTCGCCGACTCGGGCCCGGGTATTCCGGAGGACGACCACGCTCGGATCTTCGAGCCCTTCGAACGCAGCGGCACACGCGGCGGCACCGGTCTCGGCCTGCACGTGACGCGTGGCCTCGTCGCACAGCTCGAAGGGAGGATCGAGCTCGAGAGCGCACCCGGCCACGGGTCGGAGTTCTCCTTCGCGATCCCGTGCCCGACGTCGGCGATCGAGGCCGATGCTCCGCGGACGCCGCGCGCGGACGAACTCCCGTCGGCGCGCATCCTCGTCGTGGACGACGAGCCCGGATCCCGTCGCGTCACCGAGCGCCTTCTGCTCTCGCTCGGGCTCGAAGCGCACGGCGCCTCGAACGGCGCTGAGGCGTTCGAGCTTCTTGCGCGCGGCGGATTCGACCTCGTCCTGATGGACTATTCGATGCCGGTGGCGTCGGGCGCCGATGTGTGCCGCGACCTGCGCGCACGCTTCGGCGACGCGATCCCGGTCATCGGATTCACGGCCAGCGCGCACCCCGACGTCGTCGAGGAGTGCCTCGGCGCCGGGATGCAGGACGTGCTGCCGAAGCCGATCCGGATCGACGTCCTCGCGGGCGCCGTCGCGCGGACGCTCCAGGCCTGAGCGGCCGCGGCGGCCCGCCGGCGACCCCACTGGGCCCGGTGCCTTCGGCCGTGCGCCCGTACCGCCACCGAGGGTCCCCGCCACGTCGCCTCCCGCCCCTCCTTCCGTCGGCGGCCGCGGCGCCAGGCCCGCCGGTGGATGAACGAAGTCGCACTCCCGGCGCGCGTCGTGCGGTGGCCCAACGCAGCGACGGGCGGCCGGTCGATTCCGGGTCGGTATCGGCCCCAGGGCGAAACCAGGGCCCCATAGGACAACTTGCCGCACATGTTTCCCTGGACGCGAACTAGGGAATGACGGTACTCCGTCGGGAATGTTCCCGTCGATCGCACCTCTCCGCGGTGCGGTCCCCATCGCCGGGGCGTGCAGACTGCGGCTCACGCCCAGTTCCGATTCCCATGATCGCCGCCCCCACGCCGGCCGACGAGGCGGAGAGGCTCGCTGCGCTCCAGCGCACCGGGCTCCTCGACACTCCGCCCGAGGCCGCGTTTGACGAACTGGCCCGCCTCGCGTCAGAGATCGCGGGCGCGCCGATGGCCCTCGTGAGCCTGATCGATGAGCGCAGGCAGTGGTTCAAGGCGCGCGTGGGCCTCGATGTGCGGGAGACACCGCGGGAGTTCGCGCTGTGCGCGCATGCGATCCTGTTCCCCGGACGGGTGTTCCGCGTGCCGAACACGCTCGAGGACGACCGATTCGCGGACAACCCGCTCGTCACGGGCGCACCCCACCTGCGGTGTTACTACGGAGTGCCCCTCCGTGCGCCGAGCGGCCATCCGATCGGGACGCTGTGCGTGCTGGACATCGAGCCGCGCGTCCTCGAGGAACGTCAGGTCCGTGCGCTGGAGACTCTCGCGCGGCAGATCGAGCGAACGGTCGCGCTCGAGGACGCGCGCGATTCGGCGCTCCTGCAGTGCCGAGAGAGCACTCGTTTCCTGGGCATAGCCTCGCGTGAGATCCGCGAGCCGCTCCACTCGATCCTGGGAACACTGAAGCTGGCTCTGGGAAACGCGCAGCACTCGGGGACCGCGCACGAGGACGACCTCCGCACCGCGCTGCGAGCCGCCCACGACCTCGCCGACCTTGTCTGCGAGCTCCTCCAGGCCTCGAGCACGACCGCGCTGGCGGCCGCGCGGGACGCCGTCGAATGGGCACCGTTCGTCGATCGAGCACTCGTCGAATGGAGGCCCGAGGCGCGACGCAAGGGCATCGAACTCCGTGCAGAGGTCGCTGTGCCGGCCTTCGGTCGCGTCGACCGGATTCGCCTATCCCAGGTCCTCCACGACCTCGTCGGGAACGGCGTGCGGTTCACGGACGAGGGTTCCGTGGCATTGCGCGTGGAGGAGCACGGGGCGGGTCGGGTCCGTGTCTCGGTCACCGACACGGGGATCGGCATCCCACCCGAGGACCAAGCGCGTGTGTTCGAGCCGTTCGAGCGAGGGCGGGAGCGCGGCGGCACCGGGCTGGGCCTGCACACTGCTCGTAGCCTCGTCACACAGCTCGGCGGCGAACTCATACTCGAGAGCGCACCGGGCGCTGGCGCCAGATTCGCGTTCACGATTCCGTGTCCGATCGTGCCTTCCAAGACTGGCTTACCCGAGTGGCGACGCGCCAACGCGCTGCCGAGGGCGCAGGTCCTTGTCGTGGACGACGACGTGGTCTCGCGCCACGCAACGGAACGGCTGCTGCGCACGCTCGGGGTCGAAGCGCGGGGAGCGCGCGACGGGAGCGCGGCCCTCGCAGCACTCCATCGCGAGCGCTTCGACCTCGTGCTGCTGGACGACTCACGGGGGCACGCTGGCGTCGCTCGGATTGGTCGGGAGCTGCGCGATGCGCGGCCCGACGGCCCCCCGATGGTCGGATTCACGGCCCGCCCGCGCGCCGAGGTGGTGCAAGAGTGGAAGGGTGCAGGGCTGCTGGACGTCCTGACGAAGCCGGCGCGGATCGACGCCCTCGCCCTCGCGGTCGCACGGGCTCTGCACCACTGAGCAACGGTGCGCGAGGCGGCGGCCCGGGGCCTCGACGGGCACGGGAATTCAGCGGGCACGGGACCGAGCTCGTAGGGACCAGGCTCGCACGGCGTGGATCCGCGGCGGCGGGCGGACGCTCCAGCGCATTCGCGCCCGCGGGTTCGGGCCGCGCGCACCGGTCCGGTGGCCCCTCGTCGCCCGGCATCGACGCGAGCCCCGGCGAGGTCCGGGCTCGCGCGGTACCCATCCACTCGGGGCGAGGCGGGACCGCTAGGGGATCATCCCTCTGAGACACGTTCCAGGGCGCTGCCCGGCGGGTTCGAAATCGGTTCCAGAGATGCCGCCCCCCCGCCCCAGCCGCCCGGTCCAAGGCTCCGTACCCACGGAGCCGCGTCCGGCGCCCGCCGCGTCGCGCGCCGGGCTCTTCGCCGTCGACGACGCCACCCGAGCGCCCGGCGCCGCGCCCGAGCCCCTCGTCGGGGACGACCGCGCGGCTGGCTCGCTCGACCCCGCATCCCACGGCGGACCGCGGAGCGGCCCCGCCGGACCGCGCGGCTCCTACGCCCGCCGCATCCGTCCGGTGCTCGGCGCTCTCCTCGTTGCGCTTCTCACCCCGCCCGTGGCGGCGATGGCCGCGCTCGTCGCCGCGCTGCAGCTCGCGGTCGAGGGCAGCCCCCGACGCATCCTCTTCGTGCAGGAGCGCGCCGGACGCCACGGTCGGCCGTTCCGGATGTTCAAGTTCCGGACGCTCCGCGAGGACTCGGACGGCGCGCTCGTTCCGACGCGCCTGGGCGCCGTCCTCCGGCGCACCCACCTCGACGAGCTGCCGCAGCTCTGGAACGTCTGGCGCGGTGAGATGGCGCTGATCGGGCCCCGGCCCGAGTCGATGGAGGTCGAGGCCTGGGCCGAGGCTCGCGTGCCCGGATTCGGCGAGCGGCTCGTCATCGCACCCGGGATCACCGGACTCGCGCAGGTGGTGCAGGACTCGACGCCCCTGGACGAGGCCCTCTACCGCGAGAAGCTGCGTCTGAACCGGGTCTACCTCGACCGGATGTCGTTCGCCGCGGACGCGTGGATCCTCGCCCGCACCGCCCTGCGGCCGCTCCGCCCGAGGCACTTCGGGCAGCCGGCGCCCGCCCTGGCGGCCACGGGTCGGGGTTCCACCCCCTCAAGCAACCGAGCCGAACCGGTCGATGCCCCTTCCCGGCGCTCCGGTCTCGACCCGCTCGGCGCCACCCCGTGCAGGCAGACGAGCCCCAATCCACGAGGCGAGAGCCCCGCCGCGCCCGGCACCCCGGAGGGGACCGGTCCCGGTCGGCGCAGCGCCGGCTGACGGCCATTGAGGACGCCCTCGGCGACGCGTTCGAGCGCCTCGCCGCGGCGCGCGTCGAGGTCGTCGGTCTCCGCGGTGCCCAGGTCGCCCCCCGCTACCACCACGGCGGAGACCTCGACCTCGGGTGCGCGCCCGCGCACTTCCGCGCAGTCCTGCGCGCGCTCCTCGAGGCGTCCGAGGAACACGGCGTGACCGTCGCTTCGGTCCATCGCGCGCCTTCGATGGTGCAGCTCCAGCTCTACGCGCGGAGCGGGCCCGGCGCGCACCACCACCTGTGCGTCGACGTGCACGCGCGCGAGACGTGCTTCGGCGTCCCGTTCCTCGACCTCGACGGCGTGCGCTCGGCGCCCGTCGATCCGCGCGCACCGCGGCGGCCCGACGACGCCGCGAGCGCGCTCATCGACTTCCTGACGCCGTTCCTCTCGGGTCTGTACGTCCACCCCGGCTACCTCTCCAGGCTCCGTGCCGTCGCGAGCGGGCATGCGTCCAGCCTCCGCGCGCTCCTCGGCGCGCTCGTCGGCAGCGCGCGGGCGGACGCATTCCTGGCTGCGCTCCGGTCGGACTCTCCCGGCGAGGCGCTCGGACGAAGGGCCGCGGGCTTCCGCCGCGCGCTCCTCGCACGCGCGGCGCTCCGGCGCCCGCACCGTGCGCTCGCGGGGCTCGCCGCGTGCGTGTGGGCGGCCCGCCTGCGCCCGCTCCTCCGCCCCCGCGGACGCGTCGTGGCGCTGCTCGGCACCGACGGCACCGGGAAGACCACGCTCGGCGAGAGGCTCCTCGACGAGCTGCGCCCGTCGTTCCGTTCCTCGCACAGCGGGATCGTGAAGCTACGACCGGGCCTGCTTCCTCAGCTCGGCCGCCTGCTCGGGCGCCGCCCGACGGAGAGCGACTTCGCCCGCCCCCACCGGGCCGCTCCTTCGGGCTGGACGATGACGGCGGTGCGCGCCGCGTACTACTGGCTCGACTACGTCGCGGGCTACGCGCTGCGCGTTCTTCCGCTGCGCCGCCGCAACACGCTGCTCGTCTTCGACCGCTGGGTCGACGACTGGCTCGTCGATCCCGCCCGCTACCGCATGCGCGCGGGGCACCCGGTCGTGCGCACCCTCGCGCGCCTGACGCCGCGCCCCGACGTCACCCTGGTCACGACCGCTCCGCTGCGCACCGTCCGGCAGCGCAAGCAGGAGCTCGAGGCGCGAGAGAGCCTGCGTCAGCTCGCGGCGTACGAACGCCTCGCCGAGACGCGGGACGACGTGTTCCTCGTTCCGACGGGGAGCGGCGTCGAACCCGCCGTCGACGCTGCTCTCGCCGCTCTCTTCCCGTCCGACCGCGCGCGCGGCTCGGCCGCGCCGCCCGCCCCCCGCCCCGTCCCGAGCGCGAGGAGCGCCGCGTGATCCACCCCACCGACAGCCCCCTGGGCATCGACGTCTGGTACCCGGTGCTCCGGGGCGGCGACGCGCCCGTCGCGACGATCGCGACGAGCGACACACGCGCGCCGGAGCGCGCTCGAGAAGCGAGCGAGGAGCTCGAGGACGGCCAGCGGCTGGTGCTGCTCGCCTCCCCCGCGCGCACGGGCGGCCGCAGCGACCTCGGCGCGCTCGAGAACGCCGTCGAGGGCGACGGCACGTTCGAGCGCTTCGTCGTCTTCCCGGGCACCGGCGGCAGCTTCACCCTCCTCTCCACCGAGGACAGCGCCGCGCTGCGCGGAGGCATCCCTCTGCTGCCGAGCGGACGCCTGCGCGGACGGGCTCTGTGGACGCTCCTGCGCTCGCTCACGCCCTTCGGCGTCGCACAGCGGCTCGGTCGGCCCGAGGTGTCGGTGTGGACCAAGGGCCCATCGCGCCGCGAGGAGGGCGACCTCGCGATCCTGCCCGTGGACGGCACGCTCGCGGTCGCGGCCGGCGTCCCGGACCGCAACCAGAAGATCATCGCGCGCGCGCTCGACCGGCGCGGAGCCGCGCGCGCCATCGTGAAGATGGGACGCTCGGAGCGCACCGACGACGCCGTCGACCGCGAGGCCCAGGCGCTCGAGACGGTCGCCGAGCTGCTCCCCGGCCGAGCGCCGCGGCTGCTCGCCCGCGGGGAGCGGGCGGGGCGGACGTGGCTCGCGCAGGAGGTCGTCGAAGGCCGCCACGCAGGCGAGGTCCTCACGCCGCAGCACGCGGAGTTCCTGCTCGAGCTCGGCCGTGCGACGCGCGGGAGCCAGACGCTCGCGGAGACGCAGGCGTACGCCGACGCGTCGCGGCACCTCACCAATCTGAAGCCCGACTTCGACCCGGACTGGCACGCCGAGTACGCGCGGCTGCGAGGCGCGCTCGAAGACACGGCCGACGGCGCGGAGCTGCCCTCGACGGCCGCCCACGGCGACTTCACGCCCTGGAACGTCCGCGCCTCGCGCGCCGGTGTCCGCGCGTTCGACTGGGAGTACTTCTCCCCGTCCGCGCCCGCGCTGTACGACCTCGTGCACTTCCACGTCCAGAGCTGCGTGCTCGTGCGCCAGTTCCCGGGCGAGCGCATCTTCGACTCGTTCGACGCCTTCTTCCGCGGGCCCGCCGGCGAGATCGTTCGCGGGCTGGATCTCGAGGCCTCGGACGTCGTGCGCGCGCTCGGCCTCTACGTCCTCCACGAAGGCACCTCGGCCGAGGTTCTCGAGCGCCTGCGCCCCGCGCCCTTCGTCCAGGCGAGCTGGCTGCGCCGCGCGCGGCTGGAGCTCTGCCACCGCATCGCCGGCCTGCTGCTCGAGCGGCGCATTCCCGCCTGGGCCGACCGCGCCGCGCGTCCGCGGAGGAACGCGGCGTGATCGCGCTCGGCGCCACGGTGATGGCCGCATCGACGGCAGCTGCGTACCTCTGCTCCCCGCGGAAGGGCCTCGCCGTACTGCTGTTCTTCCTCGCCTTCGTCCCCTTCGCCACGCTCGACCCGACGCAGGGCGGGCTCGTGGAGGCCGGCGCGATGACGAGCGGCGGCAACGCCGTCTGGAAGCTCGCGACGCGCGCCCTCGGCATGGCGGGGGTCGCGGCGCTCGCCGCCGCCCGAGCCCGGGACGTCGCTGCGGTGCTCGTGCGGCCCGCGTCGCTCCCGATCCTGTTCTTCATCGCCTGGGCGACGCTCGGACTGCCCCGCGCGTCCGACCCGTGGGTCGCGTTCTTCCGCCTCGGCGAGCTCTTCACGTTCTTCCTCGCCGGGACCGTCCTGTACGTCGAGGTGACGTCGCGGCGCAGCGCGCACGAGGCCGGACGCGTCCACGCCCTTGCGCTCGTCGCCCCGCTCGTGTGTGCGGTCGTCTTCGCGCACGCATTCCCCGAGATCGCGTTCCACGAGAGTTCGGGCGGCATCCGCCGGATGGGACACAAGTTCATGAACTCGAACGTACTCGGGTTCTGCGCCGCGGCGGCGGGTCTCTGGGCGACCTACGTGCTCCGCGCGCCGCTCGTGCTCGCGCGCGCCGAGGACAGGCCTGCGCGCGGAGAGCGACTCCTCGCGGTCCTCGTGCTCGCGCTCTCCCTCTACGTGCTCTACCACGCGCGCTCGCGCACGGCTGCGCTGACCGCAGCGCTCGGCCAGGCCATGCTCTGGTTCCCCTGGCCCCACGCGCTCGCCGCTCCGGGCGCGGACGGGCGCCGCGCCCGCAGCGCGGCGCTGGGCGCGCTCGGGCTCGTCATCTGCGTCCTCGTCCTGGGCTGGGGAAGCGCCGTCGAGTGGTTCCTCCGCGGCGCGGACGCGGCCGACGTCGCCAGCGGCACGGGTCGCACCGGGCTCTGGCGCGACCTCCTCGCGGTGCGCGTCCCCGAGGCACCGATGCTCGGATCCGGCTACCTCAACCTCGGGCCCGAGGGCACGTTCGAGCACGCCGGGCACCGCTGGAACAACGCTCACAACACGTACCTGTTCGCGCTCGTGTCCACGGGGCTCCCCGGCCTCGCCAGCGTCGTCCTGATCGTTGCGCTGCCCCTCTGGGGAGCCTGGCGGTCGATGGGACGCGGCGACGCGCGCGAGCGGCACGCGTTCACCCTCGTGTTCGCGCTGCAGTGCGTCGTCGCGGCCGCGAGCGTTACGGGCTTCGGCGTGAGCGGGTACCCGAACGTCGCGATGCTCTTCCACTACGGCCTGTACGCGCTGTCGACCGCGTCGCTCGGCGCGGCTGAACCGTCCGCCAGATCCAGCCGACCGGCAGCGCTCTTTCCTTCGGAGCCCGCGCCCGACGCGCTCCGCCCCCGGCCGTTCCGCGTTCCCGGCGAGCGGCCGCGCCCCCTCGAGACTCCGCTGCGATGACGAACCCCGACCACGTGAACGAGGACCGCTCGACCGGCGCGCGCCGCGTGCTGTTCCTGCACCCGAGCGCCGAGTTCCGCGGCGCCGACCGCACGCTGCTGCACCTCGTCGCCGCCCTCGACCGCACCCGCTGGGAGCCCGTCGTCGCGCTCCCCAGGCGCGGCCCGCTCATCGGTGAGCTCGAAGCGCTCGGCGCGCACGTCGAGGTCGGGAACCTGGGCGTCGTGGGCCACGGCTTCGGCGGCACGCGCTGGCTGAGCCTGCTCGCGCGCCTCCCGCTCTGCCTGTTCTTCGTCTGGCGCCTCGTGCGCCGCCACCGCGCGCCGCTCGTCCACACGACGTCGACGGCGGTGCTCGGCGGCGCGTTCGGCGCGCGTCTCTTCGCGCCGCGGCACGTCTGGCACGTTCACCGCGTCCTCGGCCGCGGCTTCCACGCGCGGATGCTCGCGCGCACGCTCCGCGCGCTCGCCCCGCAGATCGTCTGCAGCTCGGCCGCGGCACGCGACGCGCTCGAGGCGGCGCTCCCTGCCCTCGGCGAGCGATGCTGGCTCGTCCGGAGCGCCGTCGATGAGAGTCGCGTCGCAGCGCCGGAAGGCGCGCGCCGCGAGACGCGGGCGAAGCTCGGTGTCGAGGAAGGAACCACGCTGGTGCTCGTCGTCGGCCCGATGGGCGGCGCCGGCGGCCACGCCGACGTCGTCGACGCGGTCGAGTCCTTGCGCTACAGCCAGCCCGATCTCCGCGTCGTAGCCGTCGACGACGCCACGGATCCGTCCCGCGCGCACGGGCGAGCCTTCGACGCGCTTGTCGAGTCGCGCGGGCTCGAAGGCGTCGTCTCGCGCGTCCCGGCCGCGCGCGACCTGGCCGCGCTCTACGCCGCCGCCGACGTCGTCTGCGTGCCCCGCCACGACGAGGACCCGTTCCACGCCGTCGCGCTCGAGGCGATCGGCGCGCGGCGGCCGATCGTGTCGACCCTCTACCCCGGCGCGGACGAGTACGTTCGCACGGGCGCCAACGGGCTCCTCTACGAAGCGGGCGACGTCGAACGCCTCGCGTGGTCGCTCGCGTCCCTGGCCGGCGATCCGAACCGGCGCGCCGCGATGGCCGCGGCCGCGGCCGACCTGTCGGCGACCGAGTTCATCCTCGCGCGCTTCCGCAACGAGATCGACCGGGTCTGGTCCTCGACGTCCGGCCGCGAGTTCGTCCTGCCCAAGACGCGCGCGCGGGTCGTGCACTTCGTGATCGGACGCGCGAACCCCGACCGCCAGAACGGCGTCAACAAGGTCGTCCACGAGCTGGCCTCGACGCAGGCCGAGCTCGGGATGAACGTCGAGGTGTGGGGGCTCGCGGAGGATCCCGACGCGCCGACGCCGACGCGGCCCTACGCGACGCGCTTCTTCCGCCGCGGCCGCGCGCGCTTCCGGCTGCCCGAGGGCCTCTCTGAGGCGATCTCCGAGCTCGACACCACGGCGGTCGCGCACCTGCACGGAGCGTTCCTCCCCGAGCTCTTCACCGTTGGCAAGCGCCTCCACGAGCGCGGCGTCCCCTTTGCCATCACGCCCCACGGCGCGTATCTCCCCGGAGCGCTCCAGGTCAGCCGGATTCAGAAAGCCGTCTGGTTCCGCCTGTTCGGTCGGCGCCACCTGGCGCGCGCGCGCGCCGTGCAGGTGTTCTCCGGGCGCGAGCTCGTCGCGATGGAGAGGCGCTGCGACGTCTCGAAGCTGCGCGTCGTCCCGAACGGCCAGCGCGCGCTTCCGTTCCCCGCCGCGCCGCCTCCCGACGCGGCCGACGCGACGCGGCCCGTCTTCGCCTACTGCGGGCGACTGTGCGCGCACACGAAGGGTCTGGACGCGCTGCTGCAGGGTTTCGCGCGCTACGTTGCGGCGCGCGGCTCCGGCACGCTCTGGATCGTCGGAGACGGCCGCGACCGGGCCGCGCTGGAGAGCCTCGCGGACGACCTCGGCGTCACGCGGCGCGTGCGCTTCTTCGGCGCGCTGTTCGGCGAGGAGCGCGACGCACGCATCGCGGCCGCCGACGCGTTCGTGCACCCGTCCCGCCACGAGGGGATGCCGACCGCGGTGCTCGAAGCCGGCTCGCTCCGCCGCCCGCTCCTCGTGACCCCGGGGACCAACCTGGACAGCGACGTCCGCCGCGCCCTCGCGGGCTTCGTCGTGCCCGAGCCGACCGCGGAGGCGATCGCGCGCACGCTCGCGGAGGTCGAGGCCGAGGCGCGGCGCGGGACCCTGGCCGGCTTCGGCCAGAACGCCGCGTGGCTCGTCTCCTCGCACTTCGCGTGGCCCCGCATCGCTGCCCTCGTCGCGCGCGACCTCTACGGCATCGACGACGTCGAGGACCCGGAGCTCGCGGCCCCGACCGACCCTGCGGAACCACATGAACCCCGGCGCCGGAGCGCCTGAGGACACGCCCCCCGCGCGGCCACCGCGCCGCCCCCTCTCACGAGCCCCCCCACCGTGAACGACCAGCGCCCCCCCGACCCGACCGAGAACAACGTCCGGACCTTCTACCGTCGCCCGCTCCTCGACCGCCTGACCGGCCGCTACACCGTCGCCTGGCAGTCCGAGAGCCGCGTCGCCACGATCCGACGTCGCAACCGACTCGAGGACATGGAGGGCTTCCGCCCTGCGTGGAGCTCCCTCCGGCACCTTCCGGCGACGGTGCGGAGCTACCTCGAGGCGAGGCGCAGGCCCATCCTCCGGCGCCCCGTTCCTTTCCTCGTCCACGAGGCGATCGAGCACCTCGCGACCCTCGTGCGTCCCGGCGCGCGCGTCCTCGAGTTCGGCGGCGGGAACTCGACGCTGTGGTTCCTCGCGCGCGGGGCCGAGGTGGTCACGATCGAACACTCGGAGGAGTGGGCCGCCCACGTCCGCGCGGCCGCCGTCGAGCGCCACGGCCCCGACGCACCCCTCCGGGTGGTCGTCGCCGAGGGATCCGAGGCGCTGGCCGCGGCGAACGCGCTCGACGACGCGTCGTTCGACGTCGCGCTGATCGACTGCATGAACGCGCACACGTGGCGGCGCGACGCCGTCGAGGCGGCGCTCCCGAAGGTCGCACCCGGCGGCACGCTCTGCCTCGACAACTCGGACCACCCGAACAACTGGGCGGCCGTCACCTGGCTCGGACGCGACGCGCGCCAGCGCTTCACCGGCTACGCGCCGATGTGTCCCGTCGTCACGCAGACGAGTTTCTGGGAGGTCCGCGCGCCCCAGGCGCGGACGAGCAGCGCCGCGTAGACGAGCTGTCCGAGGACGAGCGCGAGCGCGGCGCCCACGACCCCGAGCTCCAGGACGAGCGGCGGAGCCGTCGAGGCGGCGCAGAGGGCGGAGGCCGCGTACGCGCCCGGGATCGCGCGGACCCGGTCGCCCGCGGCGCGGAAGCCGACCGACACGACGCACGTCACGGCGCCTAGCGCGGGGCCGCACGCGAGGACCAGCAGCGCGCCGCGGGCGAGCGCAGCCTCGGCCGCGCTCGCCGTCGTGAACGCAGTGAGCGGGCCGGCGAGCGCCGCGAGCACCCCGCCGAGCAAGGCCATCCCGAGAGCCGCGCGCAGGCCCGCCGTGCGCACCCAGGCGCGGAGTCCGCCGCGCGCGCGCGCCTCCGCGGCCGCGCGCGGGAGCGCGAGCTCAAGGGCCTGGAGCAGCACTCCCGCGGCGCCGACGAGAGCCTGCGCGGCGCGCAGCGCGCCGACGGCCGCGGGCCCGAGCGCTCCGGCCGCGGCGACGTGGACGGTCCCCGTGCCGAACCACGAGAGCGCCTGGGTCAGCGCGAGCCAGCGCCCCGTGCGCCAGCTCCTCTCGAGAGCGGCTCCGACGCGCCGACGGTCGACCGCCGCGGGCCGCGCCCGGCGAGCGCCGCCCGCCGTCGAGACGAGGGCGAGCGCGCTCGCGAGCGCCGCGCCGCCCCCCAGCCCGAGGAGCGCCGCGTCGACCCCCGGCCCATGGACCCGCGCCGCGGCGAGCGCGCCGGCGAGGCCGCCGAAACCGACCAGCGCGTCGACCCACACCGCGAGCGCCCGACGCCCGGTGCCGAACGAGAGCGCGCGGGCCGCGGGCGCGGCGGCCCGGGCCCCGACGGCGAGCGCGGCGGGCAGCGCGCCGGCGCCGGTCCAGGCGGGTGCGGCTGCAGAGGCGATCGCGGCAGCGAGCAGCGCAACGACGACCGTGACGACGACGAGCGCCGCGGGCCTGGCCGGCCGCTGCGCGCGGTCCCCGAGGCTGAGGAACGGCTGGACCCCGAGCGCCTGCACGAGGCCCGCTGCGAAGCCCGCACCGAGGAGCACGAGCGCAACGCGCCCGAAGTCCTCGAGCCCGAGCGTCCGCGCGAGCACGAGCGTCGTGGCGAAGCCGCCGCTGCTCGCGACGCCCTGCGCAAGAACGGCGAGCGTGAGGTGCGCGCGCGGTGCGCTCACTCGGCGGCGCCCGTCGTTCCGGGGTGCGCGCGCCGCGCCCTGGCCCGCGCGGCGTCGGATCGCACGAGCGCGGCGTAGTCGTCCGCGAGCACGTCCCACGAGTAGCGCTGCGCCACGCGCTCGAGGTTGGCGCGACCGAGCGCGTTCCGCTCGTCCGCTCCGCTGCCACCCCAGCCACGGATGCGCTCGACGAGCTCGTCGACGTCTCGCCAGTACACGTCGGACGCGCCGAGCACCTCGCGGTTGAACGCGTTGTCGTGCGCGAGGACGACGTTGCCGGCGCCCATCGCCTCCAGGAGCGACGGGTTCGTACCGCCCACGCTGTGGCCGTGGAGGTAGAGGCGCGCGTGCTGCCGCAGCGGCTCCAGCACGGCCGGGTCGTAGATCGAGCCGACGAAGCGCGTCCCGTCGCCCGCCGACGCGAGCACGCTGCGCGCGTACGGGCCTGGGTCGTCCGTCCCGGCGACGGCGACCAGGGGCCTGCCGGTCCCGGCCCGCGCGTGGGCCTCGACGATCTCGGCGACGTGGTTCTCGGGCTCGAAGCGGCAGACGAGCAGGTCGTACGCACCGGGCGCGAGCCCGAGCTCCGCGAGCGGCGCGGGATCGAGGCGTTCCGGAAGCGTCCGTGCCCCGTACGCGAGGACGCTGGTCTCCGGCAGCAGAGCCCCCATCCGCGCCGCGATGTGCTCCTCGAGCGCGCCGTTGTCGAAGACGACGCGACTGGCGGCGCGGCAGGCGATCGACTCCATGGCGCGCAGCCAGACGCGCGCGGGCCAGCCCCACTTGGAGCGCTGCCACTCGATCCCGTCCGGGTTGATCCAGACGCGCGCTCCCGTCAGCCGGGGCAGCCACGCCGCGAAGGCTGCGCCGTAGCCGAGGAGGTAGACCACGTCGAAGCGGCCGAGGGCGGCCCGCCAGAGTCCGTCGACGTCGACCTGGATCGTGCGCGCCGGACCGGGCGCCCAGGGCCGCACGTACTCGAGCTGCATCCCGTCGTGGACGGCCGGACGGGGCGCGCCGCGCTCGGCCTCGCAGAACACGGTCACGTCGACGCCGCGCGTGACGAGGCGCGCGCCGAGCTCTTCCACGAAGGTCTCGAAGCCGCCGTAGCGGGCGGGGACGCCGCGCGCGCCCAGGAACGCGATCCGGGGGCGGGCGGGTCCGGAGGAACCGGACTCTTGGGGGGGCATGGGGGGGCGAGCGCACCGCGGGCGCGCTCTTCGGGGGGAGAGCGGGGTCGCCGTCGCACACGGGCGGACCCCAGGGGTGCTGGGCGGATCGACCTCCCGGCGCCTCGGTCTGAAACGTCGCCGGTCTCCCCGGCGGAGCCTCTCAGCCCGGGACCGCCGCGCGCGATTCGGGAGTCGGGCTGAAGGCGGCGCGCCGCCCGCGGCCGAAGACCCCTCCGGCCCGCCCGTGCAGCGTGCCTCCCCCCCCCAATGCGCCCCCCCGCCGCCCGAGAAGGGCGCGCGCGCCCGCTCTCCACCCGGACGGGCCGCGTCGCTGTCTCCACGCGCCTCCGCTCCGCGGTGTGCGCAGCGCTCCTCGTGTGCGCGGCGTGCAGGACGCCGCCCGCCCCGCTCGCGACGTACGAGGGGCCGTCGAGCTTCTCGCTCGAGCCGGCCCCCGAGCTCTTCTACCTCGGAGCCCAGGACGTCGTGCGCGTGACGGTCGCAGGACATCCCGAGCTCTCGACGCCGCCGGACGGCACCCCCCTCGACGAACGCGGTGCGCTGCACCTGCCGATCGCGGGCGCGATCGTCCTCGGCGGCTCGAGCCTCGCAGAGGCGCAGACCATCGCGACGGAGGCGTTCGCCGAGCACATGCTCGACCCGGCCGTCGCCGTCGCGCTCGAGGAACGGCGCTCGACGCGCTTCTTCGTGCTCGGCCAGATCCAGCATCCAGGCCCCCACTCGATGGGCGGGCCACGGACCGCGCTCGAGGCGCTCGGAGAGGGCGGCGTCTTCCTGAACGCCGCGGACCGTTCCCGCGTCTTCCTCGTGCGGCCCCGCGCCGGTGAGCTCGAGGTGCACGAGTTCAGCGCGGAGACGCCCGGCGTCGACGGCCTCGTCCAAGTGCTCCCGGGCGACATCGTGTTCGTGCGCCGGCGCGGCACGCAGCGCTTCCAGGAGGAGTTCCTGCCGCTGCTCGCGCCGTGGCAGATCGCGCTGCCCCTGGCGGGCGCCGCAGGAGCATTCGATTGAGCGGGCAGCCGACGTTCGAGCCGCCCGAGGAGCGTGCGGCCGTGGGCGACGTGGCCCGCGAGGCGCTGCAGGCAGGCGACCTCTTCGCGTACCTGCGCGGCGTGGTGCTGCGGAGACCGCTGCGCTTCGGACTCACGGCCGCGCTGGTCGCGGGCGCCTTCTTCGGGTGGAGCCAGTCGTCCGCGCCGGTGTACCGCTCGAACGTGAAGGTGCGCGTCGAGGACGTCGCTGCGGAAACGCCGCAGCTCGGGCACCGGGGCATTCCCGCGGGAGCGACGACGGCGGACGAAGCGCTGACCGCGCTGCGCTCGCGCACTCTCGCCGCGGAGCTCGTCCGTCCCCGGAGCGAGGACGCGCCGTTCGGGCTCGGGCTCACGACCTGGGTCACCGACGAGAACGCCTCGCCGCTGTCGCGGGCGCTGCGCAGAGCGAGCGGACGCGGGACGGGATCGTTCCGCGTCGAGGCGCAGGCGCTCCGGCTGCGGGACGACGCCCCCCGCGCCGTCCGTCTCCGCTTCGTCGACGACGCGACGGTCCGGCTGTCGGTCGCGAAGGGCCGCCCGGGCGTCGAGTGGCCGGACGAGCGCCTCGAGGAGCTTGTCCACGTGCCCGGCGAGACGCTCCTGTACGAGGGCTTCGCGATCGACCTCCAGGTGATCCGCGGCGCGCCCGACGACCGCGTCTGGCGGATCGAAGCGCTCGAGGAGGACGTCGCGATCGACCGCGTGCTCGCGCGGGTCCGCGTCGACGAGCAGCAGCACCAGACGGGGACGCTGGGGATCACCGTCACCGACGAGGATCCCGTCCGCGCCGCGCGCATCGCGAACGGTCTGGCCAACGCGTTCGTCGGGACCGACCTGGCGCGGACGCAGGAACGCGCGCGCGGGCGCGCCGAGTACGTGGAAGGCGAACTGGACGGCCGGCGCGAAGAGCTGGACGCGCTCTACGGCCGACGGGCGGCGCTGCTCGTGCGCCACCCCGATGCCGTCGCACCCGACGCGGTCGGGATCGAGCTCGCGCAGCGCGAGGGCGCGTGGGACGACGCGTGGCGCCGCGCGCACGGCGATCGCGTCGCCGGTGAGCGCGCAGAGACGCGGCTCGACGAAGGCGACTCTCCGCGCGTCGCGCTCGCGTCGCTTCCGGGCGGGATCCCGCCCGAGCTCGTCCCGCTGCTCGAGTCCCTCGAGGCGGAGCTGGGGCAGCTCCGGCAGGTCGGTCGCGGAACGCTCGACAACGGCTACCGCAGAACGCTCCTGCTGAAGTCGGACGACGCGACCGTCGCCGCGCAGGCCATCGACGCGCGGGTGATGGACCTCGCGGCGGCAGTGCACGCTCTCGAGCGCGGCGACGACGCGGCGCTCGCGCGGCTCGCGGACACCGGCGCGCGCGACGGCTCCGTCCTCGTCGACGGCAGCGTACGCGCGCGCGTCGACGGGCTCGCGAAGGCGCTCGTCGCCCGCGAGGAGCTCCTGCTCGAGTTCAAGCCGACCGCGCCGCCGGTGCTCGACCTCGACCGCGCGATCGAGGACCAGCGCATCGCGCTCGTCGCCGGACTGCGCGCCCAGCTCGATGGCATCGAGGCCGCGCGCCGCCGCAAGGCCGAGTACGCCGACTTCTGGCGCGAGCTGTACGACCGCTACCCGGACGACGAGGCGCGCGTCATCGAGGAGTCGACGGCCGTGCTGTCCCTCGAGGTTCGGCGCGCGTTCGCGAGCTGGGTCCAGGGTCGACGCGCCGCCGAGGACACAGCACTCGAGGAGCGCGACCGGCTGCGCACGCGGGTGCAGGGCATCGCGCTGGCGCAGCGCGAGCTCGAGCGGATGGCGCCAGAGCTCGCGCAGCTCGAGTCCGTCGTTGCCGATCTCCTGAAGGACGCCGACGACGCGCGGATCGCAGCGGCCGGCATCGAGCCTTCCGCCCGGGTCGTCGACGCCGCGACCGTTCCGCGCCGACGCCTGAAGCCGCGCGCGTCGTTCGGGCTCGCGGCCGGCCTGTTCCTCGGCCTGCTCGTGGCCCTCGCGTGGGCCACCGCATCGAGCGAGGCCCTCCGCGGACGGGCGGGCCCCTCCGGCGCGCGAACTGCTGGCGTGGAGCTCGGTGCGATCGGCGCGCTGCCCCCCACTGCGGGAGCGCCGCGCGCGCTCCTCCGTCTCCGGAACGAGGACCCCTCCGGTGCGCCCCTCTGGACGCCCGTGCTCGGCGCGCCCGGGTCGGATGCCGCCCACGCGTACCGCCGGCTGCGCGCGCGCGTGTCCGCGCTGCGGTCGACCGGCGATGCACGCGCGCGATCGATCGGCATCGTGGCGTCGGCCCGAGACGACGAACGACACGTCGCGTCGACCGTGGCCCTCAACCTCGCGCTCGCCCGCGCGCTCGGCGGGGAACGCGTCGCGCTCGTCGACGCGCAGTTCGCGAGCCCGATGATCGAGGCCGCTCTCCAGGAGGCCGGCGTCGGGCTCATCGAGGCCGTCGACCCCGACCCGCTGAGGCTCCGCCGGGGCCGGGCGGTGCAGCGCGACGCGCGCAGGCCCGGTCTCGCGCAGGCCCTCGCCGCGCGCGGAATGGCGGGGCCCGAGGGCGACCGAGCCACCGCGTCCCCCACGAGCGTCCCGGGCCTGGACGTCCTGGGACCGGGCGACTCGCTCGCGGCGCCGTCCGACCTGCTCGCGAGCGCTGCGTTCGCCGACTTCGTCGCTGCCCTCGAGGAGCGCTACGACGCCGTCGTCGTGTCGCTGCCCTCGCCCGCCGCGAGCGCGGACGCGGAAGCTGCGGCACACGCGCTGGACGGCTTCGCGCTCGTGCACGTGCCGGAGCGCGGCGCGCTCACCCCGACGGACGTGGCGGGGATCCTCGCACGTGCGGGCGGCGTCGTCCTCGGCACGGCCACGGCGGTCGAGATCGAGCGCCGCACCCGCGGACGGGACGCGCTCACCGCCGCGTAGCGGGCGCCGTCAGGGGAGCAGCGGCCCGGCCTCGGCCTCGACCGCCTCGACGAGCGCGCCGGAAGCGACGAGGTCGCGGGCCGCCTGGAGGTCGGGGTGCAGGTAGCGATCGTCCTCGATGCGCGGGACCACGCCGCGCACCGCGTGGAAGAGCGCCTCGGCGCCGCGGCCCGCCTTCGCGGTCTCCTCGAACTCGCGCGCCTGCGCCGCGCACACGGCCTCGATCCCGAGCACCTGCTCGACGTTGTCGAGGATCGTCCGCGCCTTGCGCGCCGCCGTCACGCCCATCGAGACGAGGTCTTCCTGGTTCGCGCTGGTCGGCACGGAGTCCGCGGAGGCGGGGTGCGCGTGCACCTTGTTCTCGGACGCGAGCGCCGCGGCCGTGTACTGCGCGATCATCAGGCCGGAGTGCAGACCGGGCTTCGGCGACAGGAACGCGGGCAGGCGCGACAGGTCGGGGTTGACGAGCTGCTCGATCCGACGCTCGGACACGTTCGCGAACGTGCAGAGCGCGAGCCCGAGGTAGTCGAGGACCACGGAGAGCGGCTGCCCGTGGAACAGTCCCGCGCTGAACACCTCGCCGGTCTCGGGCACGACGAGCGGGTTGTCGGTCACCGCGTTGAGCTCGCCGGTGATGACCTCCGTGACGTGCAGCAGCGCCGTCTTCACCGCGCCGTGGATCTGCGGGACGCAGCGCAGCGAGTACGGATCCTGGACGCGGTTGCAGCCGGCGTGGCTATTCAGGATCTCGGAGCCCGCGAGGCAGGCGCGCACGTTGGCGGCGGTGCGGCGCTGGCCCTCGTTGTTCTTGAGGCGCGCAAGGATGTCCTGGAACGGACGGTCGGTGCCCTTGAGCGCTTCCAGCGTGAGCGCACAGATCGCGTCGGCGGCCTTCGAGGCGTTCTGCGCGCGGTGCACGCTGACGACCGCGGACGCCTTCATGATCTCGGTGCCGTTGATGAGCGCGAGGCCCTCCTTCGCCTCGAGTTCGAGCGGCGGCAGGCCCGCCGCGTCGAGCGCGTCGCGCGCAGGGAGGACGCGCCCGCCGAGCCACGCCTCGCCGTACCCCATCATCGCCGCGGCCATGTGGGACAGCGGCGCGAGGTCGCCGCTGGCGCCGACGGAACCCTGCTGCGGGACGACGGGGACGAAGCCGGCGTTCACGACGGCGGCGAGGTGCTCCACGAGGGCCGGTCGCACGCCGGACACGCCGCGCAGGAGGCTGTTGAGCCGCAGCACCTGCGCGATCCGCACCTCGCGCAGCGGCATGGGTTCGCCGACGCCCACGGAGTGCGAGAGCACGAGGTTGCGCTGGAGCTCGGCGATCTGATCGGTCGGGATCACCTCGCTCTTGAGCTTCCCGAACCCGGTCGTGAGCCCGTAGACCACGTCCCCGGCGGCGAGGTGCCCCTCGACCATCGCGCGCGAAGCGCGGAGCCCTTCGTGGACGCTCGGGTCGATCTCGACCTGGAGCGGCGAGCCGGCCTCGCCCGCCGCGACCAGGGGCGCGAGGTCGGCGAGTCCGAGGGAGTTCCCGTCGAGGCGCAGCGTCGTCATGCGCGGGAGTCTACTCGCCCCTGCCGCGGTCCGAGCAAGGTCCGGCTGCGGCGGGCGGATCGACTCGCCGCGGCCCGCGGCCGGGATCAGCGCAGGCCGCGACCTGCGCGCCGGCGCTCCTCCGCCGACTGCCCCTCGATCGCGCCTCGGGGGAGCGCTCCGACGCTCTGCGCCGTCTCCTCGTCCGTGATCGTGACGGTCTCCGGCATCCGCACGATCCGGCCCCGCCAGCGCACCGACAGCGTCCAGATCCCGCGCTCGAGGCCTTCGATCACCAGGGGTTCGGTCGGGCGCAGGATCTCGCGCTCGTTCGGGACGCCGTTGATCGTCAGCTCGATCGGCAGGCCCTGGGTGCGGCGGGGCAGCTCGAGTCGGAGCGACCCGGACGCGTCCTCCGGCGGCGCGAGCGTGACGAGCACCTCGGAGCGCCCGGGCCCGACCACCGCCGCGCCGACGCGGTCGCCACCGCGCGTCCGGGCGCGCACGTAGTACGTCGACTTCCCGCGCGGATCGCGGCTGAACGTGAAACGACCCTTGGAGTCGGTGTGGAGCTCGTCGCGGGCCGTCGGGATGCGCGGGAGCACGAGCCCGAGCGTCGCGCGCGGGTTCGTCTCGCCGATGCCGCGCGTCGTCGCGACGAGCTGATTGGCGGCCTCGATCGTCACGAAGGCGTCGGCGACGGGTCCGTTCGCGTCGACGACGCGTCCGACGATCGACGCGCCTGGCTCGAGGTCGACCTCGGCCGAGACGGTGCGGCCGGGGTCGAGATGCGCGGTCCGTCCGGCGGGGATCACGCGCGCACCCCGGTGGAACACCCGGACCGAAACGGGGCCCCGCGGGAGGCCGCCGACGGTGACGCTGCCCGACGCGGGGATCTCGACCGGATTGACGAGGAACCACGGGAAGCCCGCGCCGCCGCCCCCGTACGCCGGCCCGCCCGACGGCAGCAGCACGGCGTAGGACGGCCCCTTCGCGCCCGCGCGGCGGCCGACGCTGAGCGCGAGCTTGGCCTCCTCCTCGAGCGTGATGGCGAAGTTCTCCGGCAGGACCGTCGTCCGGATCCCGAGCCCGAACGAGCGCCGCGCGTGCGCGTAGCCGGCCTTCGTGACCGTGACGAGCGGCGTCCCCGCCGGCACGTTCGCGGCGGTGAAGAGCCCCTCGGAGTTCGAGTAGAAGACGCGGCCGTCGACAACGACTTCCGCGCCCGAGATTGGCTCGCCGCGCACGTTCTGAACCTTGCCCGAGAGCGTCGACGCGCCGGCAAAGTTGAGGTGGAGCTCGCGTGAGGAGAGCGTCGCGAGCGGCACCTCGCGCTGCAGGGTCTTGCCGCCCGCCTCGACGCGAACGACCGAGAGCCCCTGCCAGAGGTCGCTGGCGCCGAAGCGTCCCTCGGAGTCCGTGCGCAGAACGCGCCCCTCGTTCGGCCCGTGGACGAACGTGACGGACCCGGTGAGCGCCTGGCCGCGGCCGCCCTTGAGCGAACCGACCAGCCGCGCGTTCGCGCCGCTCTTGATCGACTCGGCTCCGTCCGGGAGGTCGAGCTCCTGGCTCAGGCCCAGCGTGAGATCCACCTCGAGCGGATAGATGACCGTGGTCTCGGAGGGCACCGCGTTCGCGGCGATCTCGCGCTCGCGCGCGTCGAGCGGCGCGAGTTCGATCGGCCGTACGACGGGCGGCGGGTCGTCGGCCGCTGCGACGACGCGGCCCGGCGCGAGCGGGCGATCGCCGCCGCGTCCCTCCTCGGGGCTGAGCACGACGTCGGCGCTCGCCAGGAGGAACCCGAGTACGCCGAGACCCGTGGTCAGCGTGAGGAGGAAGACGTTGCGGAGCGACATCGGGGAGGAGGGGGCCGGCGGGCCGGACCAGAACTTAAGCCGCGCGCGGCCCGGACTCGACGCTGCGGACCGGGTCGACCGGTCAGGACCGCCCGGCCCGACCTGGCTGGCCCGACCTGGCCGGACGCGGGGAGCGGAGGTCAGGAACGGCGCTCCTCCGCGCGGCGGGCCCAGGCGCGTCGCGTGAGACTCGCGTACCAGGCGATGCCGTCGGCGCGCCCGGGGCGTCCCGGATCGATCCCGCCGCCCGTGACGGCCCCACCGCCCGGGCCCGCCCCGAGGGCGGGGCGCACGTCGAAGCCCGACCGGCGCAGCGCGGCCAGGGATCTGTCATTACCGCGCTTCACGCTGGCGGTCACGGTGTGGCTCCGGACGCGCTCGAAGCCGAGTTCGAGCGCGAGCTCGACCAGCCGCGACCCGTGGCCGCGCCCGTGCGCTTCCGCACCGAGCCAGTAGCCGATCTCGCACGCTCCCGTGTCGCCCTCGAAGGTCAGCGAGCACTCGCCGATCGGTGCATCCGCGGCCTCGTCCACGACGGCGAGCATCACGCCAAACGTCGCGCCGGCCTCGCCGAACGTCGCGGGCACGTACCGGGCGCGGAGCTGCTCGAGGTCGGCCGGTCCGCGCCAGCAGAGCCAACGGAGGATGTCCTCGCGCCCATGGACGTGCTCGAAGAGCGGATCCACGTCCGACGGAAGCGTGGGCCGCAGGCCCGTCCCGCCGCGCGACACCGCGAGATCGAGCGGGAGGAGCGGGTGCCTGTCCGGGGCGGAGCCGGTCGGGGGAGCCATGGTTCGGGGCGCGGGCGCCGCTCGCACGGGTCGCGCGGGCGGCGGACGGACGGACGGACGACGCGCGAGGAAGGAAGATCGCGGGCGCGCGTTCGTCCATGATGCGCGGAATGGAGCGCGCACGGGGCACCTTCGGAGCGATCCCCGCGCGGGTCCTCAGCTCGGCGGGCTGGCTCGTCGCGGGCCGGCTGTTCGGCGCGTCGTGCACGGTCGTGACGCTCTACGTCACGAGCCAGCACCTGACCGAGGGCGCGTTCGGCCGGCTCACGTTCTGGCTCGCGGTCTTTCTCGTACTCGACGGAGTGGTCGACTTCGGAGCGGGTCAGGTTGCGGTCCAGCGCTCGTCCGCGTCGCCCGAGCGGCTCCCCGGACTGCTTGTCACCGCCCGCCGCGCGCGCCTCGCGATGGCGGCGCTCGTCGTGGCGCTCGTCGCGACGACCGCGCTCAGCCTCGAGGGTGCCGACGCGCCGTTCCTGTGCGTGGCGGCGCTCTACCAGGTGAGCCACGTGCTCGAGCTTTCGACGCTCGGCTGGCGCAACGCGATCCGCTGGCGGTCCCCCGTCCTCGTGCGCGCCGGCGCCTCGTTCGCGAGCCTCGTGTTCGTGCTGGCGCTCCGCTCGACGGGCGAGAGCCGGCCCCTCGCCTACCTGCTCGCCATCGCCGTCGGGAGCACGCTCGGCAACGTCGCGCTGCACACGTTCGGTCGGCGCGGGCTCCCGACGACGGCCGGAGCGACGCCGGAGCCCCTCGCCGGATTCCTGCGCGCGTCGGTCCCGATCGGGGCCGCAGCCGTCTGCCAGCAGCTCTACTTCCACGTCGACCACGTGTTCGTGCGCGCGCTGTCGGGCGACGACGCGGTCGGGCACTACGGCGTCGCCGTGCGCGTGATGAGCCTCGCGATCATGGGCGGCGTGTTCGCGTCCACGGCCGCGCTGCCGTGGCTCTCGCGCGCGGAGGAGAACGGGCGCCTCCTCGTCGCGGCGCGCGCGCTCTGTCTTGGAACGGCGGCCGTCGGCGCTGCGGGCGCGCTCGTGCTCTGGCCGCTGCGGGAGACGATCCTCGGCGCGTTCGGCCCGGGATTCCTCGAGGCCGAGGCGGCGCTCGGCTGGCTGCTCGTCGCGGGCGCACTCGTGCACGTCGGCGCACCGCTCCTCACCGCGGTCGTGGCGGCGGGCGCGGGCGGCGCTGTACTGGGGATCGCCGCGGGCGGCCTGGCCATCAACCTGGCGGGCAACGCGTGGCTCGTTCCGACCCACGGTATGACCGGCGCCGCCGCGGCGACCGTGGCCACCGAGGCCTGGGTCGCAGCGGCGGCGCTGGGGTTCCTGCTGCGCCGTCGCCCGGCGCGGGCGGTGGCTCTCAGAACGCCACGCTGACGCCGAACAGCAGGTTGCGGCCGGGCCGGTTCTGGCCGGACCCGTGCACGCGGTAGTTCTCGTCGGTGATGTTCTCGACCCCGAACAGCAGCGAGACGTCCTCGGTCGCGTTCCAGCGCCCGACGAGGTCGAGCACGTCGTAGCCGGGCGTGCCGCCGGGCGGGATCCGCGTCGTGTCGCGCTCGTCCGAGTTCGCGAGACGGTCGGCGTCCTCGGCGTGCGTCCAGCGGAGCTCCGCGTACCAGTCTGTGTCCTTCGGAGCCAGGCGCGCGCCGAGCAGCGTCGTGAGCGGCATCAGCCGCGACGGCGCGTCCGTCTCGGACGGCTGGCCGACCGTGTCGACGATCTCCTGCTGGCCATCGAGCCACGTCACGTTCCCGAACGCCGTGATCTCCTCGGTCACGTCGTACGAGAAGCCGAACTCGACGCCGCCGATCGTGATCTCGCCCGAGTTGGCCTTGATGGTCTCGTCGTCCGTGCCGATCACGTCGCCCGTGCGGACGCGCTGGATCACGTCGTCGCCCTCCGTGAGGAACGCGGCGAGCTGGAACGACATGTCGCCGGCCTCGTGCTTGACGCCCAGCTCGTACGCGATGAAGTCCTCGGGCTCGAGGCCGGGCGAGGGCACCTCGAACACGTTGGAGCGCGAGTCGTCGAGCCGCGTCAGGTCGGACAGCGACGGCGCGCGGAACCCCTGGCTGATCCCGCCGAAGAGCGCCACTGTGCGGTCCGCGTCCTCGACGATGCGCGTCTCGAAGCGCAGGGAGCCGGTCAACGCGGTCCAGCTGTCGTCGATCGAGATCTGCGTGTCGGTCTCGGGGTCGAGCACTTCGTTCGCGTCCGCGGCCGCGTAGGTGAAGCGCGCGCCCGCCGTGAGCGTCGTGCTGTCCGTCACGTCGAACGCGAGGTCGGCGTACGCGCCGCCGAGGTCGTACAGCGCGTCGTCGGCGACCGGCCCCTGGATGTCGAGCACGGGGGTCTGCGCCGCGAAGCGGTTCTGGAACGAGTCCACGTGGTCGCGGTACCACTCGACGCCGGTCGTCAGGCGGCCGAAGGACGTCTCACGGACTCCCTTCAGGAGCAGCCCGTACGTCTGCGCATCGAAGCCGCGCGCCCGCCGCGCGCCACCCGACGTGATGCGGTTGCGGAGCTCCTCCTGGCGCTGGTAGCTGAGGGTCGCCTGGATGCTCCAGTCGTCGACCGCGACCGCGTCGCGCTCGTAGCGGCCGTAGGTGAGGAAGCGGTCCTGGTCGAAGTCGCGCCGGAGGTCGCTGCCGACGCCGCTGCCCTCGAACGGAACGGCGAAGACGGTGCGGTGCGTCCGCGGCGCGTCGTCGATGTCGACGCGCTGCGCCATGAACGTGAAGCGCGAGCGCTCGTCGAGAAGGTGCTGGACCTTGAGGTCGCCGTCCCACTCGTCGTAGCCGGTGTTCGGCAGCTCGCCGTCGCCGGACTCCATGTCGCCGAAGTCCTTGCGCGTCACGCCGAGCTGCCAGAACGTGTCCCCGGCGACGGCGCCGCCGAACTCCGCGCGCTGAATGTTGTAGTTCGCGCCGTCCGCGATGCGCGTGAAGACGCGCCCGCCGAACGGCCGGTCGCGGATCGACGGGTCCTTCGTGAGGAGGTTGACCGTGCCGCCGATCGCGTCCGAGCCGTAGAGCACCGAGCTCGGCCCCTTCACGACCTCGACGCCCGAGAGGCCGAGCGCATCGATCGTGCCCGCGTACTGGTTCGGACCGGACCGGAACGTCGAGTTGTTGATGCGGATCCCGTCTACGAGGAAGAGCGTGCGGAAGCCCGTGAAGCCGCGGATGAACGGCGAGCCCTGGCCGGTGCCGGTCTCCTGGACGAGGACGCCGGGGACGTCGCGCAGCGTCTGCGGCACGGTCCGGAGGAACTCGATGCGCTCCCGGTCCACGCGCTGAACCGTGTAGGGAACGTCGAGGATCGACTCCTCGTTCCCCGTGGGCGTGACGACGGTCGTGCCGAGGTCGAGATTCGGGGTCGCGCGGACCGAGGCTCCGTCCTGGCGCGAGGCGGGCGCGCTCGCGGGGGGGTCCTCGGGCGGGGTCGCGCCGCCGGTCTGAACGGCCAGGGCGGGGAGCGGGGCGAGGACCGAGAGGAGAGGCGCGAGGGCCAGCGGGCGAAGGATCACGGCGGAGACGGGCGGCCGGCGCTGTGCCGGTGGCCGGGAGGGGCTGGGGAGGAGGGAGGGGCGGCCGGCTGCGCCGGTGGGCCCGGGAGGAGGCGTGGGACCGTCGCCGGGAGCTTGCCCGGCAGCGGACGCGAACGGGTGCGGGTGTACCCGGTTCATCCCGGGACGACCGGATTTCGGGCCCCGGGAGGCGCTTCGCCCGCGCCCGGCCGGGGCTGGCCCCGAGAATCCCCGGGGTCGGTGGCCGATTCCTCGCGCACACAGGTGATCCTTCGGGACGCCCCGCCGTTCCCGCGCCCGTGACTCCGACCTCGCCCCCCACCGAGCCCGCCGCGGCCCACCTGCTGTCCGCGGCGAAGCTGCCCGCTGCGCGGGGGCACGTCCGCGCCGCGACGGGCGGTCCAGGCGCGGGGACGCCGGGGGCCGGAACGAAGGGCGCGCTCGCTCCCGGTGCGTCGAGTTCGGGTGCCTCGGGATCCGGCCTGGGCGCGTCGAGCCTCGGCGTGTCCCTCGGTCTCCACGGCGCGGTGGTCGCGTCGTTCCTCTTCGCGCAGAGCTTCGACCGCACCGAGGTCGAGGGCGGCCGCGCGCAGCGGAGCGCCCTGATCACGGTCACCGCCGCCGCGCCCGACGCGAGCGTCCCGCCGCCGCCGGCCGAACCGGAGCTGGTCCTCGATCCGACCGTCGACGAGCCCGCCGCGGACGCGCTCGACCTCGACCCGGAGCGCTTCGATCCCATCGATTGGGTCCTCACGGAGGCGCCCGAGAAGGCGCCGGTCGACGCGCTCCTGCTCGAGGATCCGCGACTGTTCGAAGCGGCCCCGCACTCGCCCGACCGAGAGCCGCGCAATCGTTCGTTCAGTGCGGACGAGCGGGCCGAGCCGCTTCCCGATTCGGAGCGCGCGGCCGAGGTTGCCGACGACGCTCCGGCCGAGGAGACTCCGCCGGACGCGGCCGACCGGCACGGGGACGTGCCCGTGCCCGACGCCGACGCCGCCGTGTCGTCGCCGCCGGTCGCGATCGACGGCGCGTGCCCGCCGCCGGCGTACCCCAGGCGCGCCGTTCGGCTCGGATGGTGCGGAGAGGTCGCGGTCGAAATCACCGTCGACGCCGGCGGCGCCGTGGTCCGCGCGCGCGTGCTTCGCTCGAGCGGGCACGGGCTCCTCGACGACGCCGCGCTGGACGCCGTACGCGTCTGGCGCTTCGAGCCGGCGGAGGTCGGCGCAAGCGCTCCGCGGACGATGACGAAGACGTTCGCGTTCGAGCTCCCCTGAGAGCCCGAGCGAGCGCGATCCGTCGCGTGGATTGCGTGGACGCCGCGCGCCGGGCGATGATGTCCGGCATGCAGCACGCCCTCGCACTCCTCGCCGCCGCGGGCGGTTCGACCGCGACGCCGTACCTGGTCGGGCTCGGAGCCGCGTTCCTCGCGGCCATCCTGCTCGCGCGCTGGCGGCGCATCGCCGCCGAGCGCCGCGCGGCCGAGGGCTCCGGCGCGGAGTCCGCACCGACACTGTCGACCTCGCGCTTCTGGTCGCTCGTCGAGGAGGCGAAGGATGCCGCGGGCCCCGACCCCCAGCACCGCCCCGCGGCTCTGCAGCGGCTTCTCAAGGAGCTCGACCCTGACGACATCGCGCGCTTCGACGCGCGCTACCGCGAGGTGCGCTCGAAGGGCGCCACCGACGCGCTGCGGACGGCGGCCCACCTGATCCGCGGCGGCGCCGACGAGGTCACGTTCGGTCACGTGCGCGACTGGCTGATCTCGGAGGGACGCGACGTGTACGAGCGCGCGCGGAAGGACCCGGACTCGATCGCCGCGCTCGGCGCGCGCGAGGTCACGGCGCTCGAGCCCTACGGCTACGCGGCGAAGCGCGCGTACAAAGCGCGTGCGAACGCGCAGCTCGCCGGCACCGAGCGCGCCGAGCCGCACTCGACGCGCGCGCCGGAGTGGGACCGCGCCGCCGCGGCGGCCGCACTCCCTGGGCTGGCGCAGATCTACGGCGGCTGACCGCTTCGCGCGGTCGAAGCGGGGCCGAATCCCCGCGTGACGGGATCTCCGCGTGACTGGAGCACGGCGCCGCGGTAGCGCCCGCTGCGCCGCTCCTCTCCCCCGAAGGGTCCCGGTCCATCGACCTCGCACGCCCATGCTCCTGCTCGCCGTCACCCTTTCGATGCCGCTGCACGGGGGCGTTTTCCGGCCGCCCCCGCCCCCCGCCACGCCGGCCCCCTCGACCCCGGCGCCCGGCGCGGGCCCGGGTCCGGGCACGGCTCCGAGCGCGCCGAACACGGGGGGCGCGGTCGGCCAGGACGGGCTCGACTGGGCGCACTGGTGGCGGCTCGAGCGCGACCTCTACCTCTGGGACCCCGGACAGCGCCAGGTGCGGGCGGCGTTCTCGGGCGACACGTTGCGGGTCGCGGGACGCTCCCCCGTCTCGGACGAAGCCGTGCAGGAGCGGATCGCGCCCGTGCTCCTCGGGCTGCTCGAGGAGGAGACCTCCGACGACATTCGGACCGCCGCGCTCGTGGCGATCGCGCGGATGGGATTGCGGCTCGAACCGACGGGACGCGACGCAGCGCGCGCGGCCCTGCTCCGAACCGTGGACGACCCGGTGCAAGAGGTCTCGGAGACCGCGGTGCTCTCCCTCGGAATCCTGGGCGACCCGCGCGACGCGCCGCTGCTCGTGGCGCTCCTCCTGGAGTCGAAGCGTCCGGGCGCGGGCGCCGCGCGGGCGGACGTCCCGGCACGGACCCGAGCGTTCGCAGGCTACGGGCTGGCCGTGCTCGCCGAAGAGTGCGAAGAACCGGCCGTCGCCCAGCGGATCGCGGCTGCGGCGATGGCGGTCCTCGACCGCGCCGAAGCCGACCCGGACGTGCAGTCCGCGGCTGCGATGGCCCTCGGGCGCTGCAGGCTTCCGGCCTCGCTGCGGCCGCCTCCCGCCGACGTGCGCGCGGGGGCGCGCGCCGAGGCCGTCGTGTCGCGCGACGCGGCCTCGCGCTGGATGACGGAGCGCGTCCTCGCGCGAGAGGGTCTGGCGCCAACCGCGCGCGCACACGCCCTCGTCGCGACCGCGCGCCTCGCCGTCGGCGCGACCCCTCAGGCGCGTCAGCGGGCGCTCGAGGCACTGACGCGCGCTACGGCGGAACGCAGACTCGACGCGCGCGAGCGGGCGGCGGCCGCGATCGCGCTCGGAGAACTGCTCGCGTCGACGGACGAGGAGGGTGACGGCGATGGCATCGACGCCCTGACCGAGCAGCTGCACTACGGACAGGCCATCGAGCGCAGGATGGCGATGATCGCTCTCGCCCATGCGTCGAGTCGACCGGACGGAGGAGCCTCGCGTCTTGCGCACTTCGACGCCGCGCGCAAGGTCCTGCAGCGCGGGTTGGCGTCGGGACGTTCGAGCGACCGGCCGTGGTTCGCGCTCGCCCTCGGCGTGCAGGTGCACGCGGCGAGGAGGGCCGGCGCAGAACCTCCGCGCGGAACCCTGTCCGCGCTGCGCCGTGCACTCGACGGGTGCCACAGCGCGTCGGCCATCGGTGCGTACGCGATCGGGGCGTCGCTCGCGGGCGTGCGCGCCGAGACGCGCGCACGAGAGGCGATCTCCGCGTCGCTGGTCGAGGCCTCCGAACGGATGAAGGACCCGTCGGCACGGGGTCACATCGCGCTCGCTGCAGGGCTGCTCGGCGTCCGCGGCGCGCAGGCCTCGATGGAGTCCGCCGCGCGCGGATCGAGCTTCCAGCCCGCACTTCTCTGGAACGCGTCGGTCGGGCTCTCGATGCTCGACGTGGGCGACGTCACCGCGCTGCTGCTGCCGAGCCTCGGGCCGGATCGCCCGAGCGTCGTGCGGGGCGGTGCGGCGCTCGCGGCGGGACGCGTCGGCGACGCGCGGGTCGAAGCGCCGCTCCTCGCTCTCGCCGAGGACGAAGACGCTCCGACGCTGCCGCGCTCCTTCGCGATCATCGGTCTGGGCACGCTCGCGGAGGACCGACCGCTGCCGTGGCGCGTACCCCTCGCGCACGGCGTCCCCTATTTCGCACCGACGAGGAGCCTCTGGGGCGGCGGTCGAGGGGTGCTCGACATCCTCTGAGTGGGGTCGGCCCTGTTTGGGGTCGGCCCTGAGTGGGGTCGGCGCCGTGTGGGATCGACTCCGTGTGGAATCGATTCTGGGCGGGGGCGATTCCGACGAGGGGTTGACGCACTCGTCGGCGCGAGCGTCGTGTCGGGTCGCCGGCCCTGTGACTTTTCCGCCGCGGCGGACCTAGGCACGGGCCCCGTCCCTGGACCCGCCCACCCGCCGCCATGCTCGCCCTTCTGCTCGCCGCCGCGCTCGCCGCACCCGACACGCCCGCGCCCGACACCGTCCCTCCCAAGCCTCCGCCGAAGCCGAAGGCGGCGCCCGTCGGGGGTGGGGGCTCTACGACGGCCCCCGCGCCGGGCCAGGCGCCGCTGATCGGCCCCGAGTCGCCCCCGAAGAACCCGTTCGGACACGGGCCCGTCGTCCCGGGGCTCTTCGGTCCGCTGGTCCTGCCGGGACACTCGCCGGGGATGCCCCTCCCGGACGAGGTCGCCCTCGATCCGACGCTCGCACCCGAGGACGCCGAGACGTGGTCGCGGTGGTGGCGCTTCGCGCTCGACTCCGAGGTGCTTCCGGCGCTCGTGCGGACCTCGGGCGCGCGCGCCTCCACCCCTGCGATCGACGGGGCGACCGTCCGCGGACGCGTCGCGCCGACGCTGCTCGCGGTCCTCGGCCGGTCGGCCTCCGACGGGGAACGCGCCGCCGCGTTCATGGCGCTCGCCCGCTGCGCGGAGCTCGCCACCGACGCGCAGCGGGCCGCGCTGCGCGGCCATCTGTCCGCCGCGCTCGACGAGGGCTCACCCCGGCTCGTGCGCGCCGCCGCCGTAGCGCTCGGAGTGCTCGGGGATCCGCGCGACGCGGGCCCGCTCCTCGGGCTCCTCGCCGGACGCGCGCCGTTCGATCCTCTTCACGGAACGGTGCCCGGGCCCGAGGCCCGGACGGCCGCCGCGCGCGGACTCGCGCTCCTCGCTGAGGGGTGCTCCGACCCGGGTGTCGTGACGAGCATCGCCGAAGGGGCGATGCGGGCACTCGACGAGACGGACCAGGACGTCTCGCTGGGCGCCGCAGCAGCGTCGCTCCTGGGGCACTGCGCGCTCCCGCTCTTCCCCCGGGGAGCGGAGGGCGTCGATCCGCGCGTGCGCTCGCGGAGCGCTGCGATCGGCTGGCTCACGGCGTTCACGCAGGATCGGGATCGGCCGACGGTCCGCGCACACGCGCTGTGCGCTCTCGGTGCGCTCGCGAGCGACGCGAACGAAGAGGCGCAGGCGGTCGCGCTCGGTGCGCTCGTCGAGGCCGCGTCCGCGCACCAGGACGCGCCGCGCGCGCGGGCTGCGGCGGTCCTCGGCCTCGCACATCTGCGCTGCGGCACGGCGGGTCGGAACGGGGTGCGGGCCGACCGAGCGCTGCGCCGCTCGCTCCAGGACGGCGGGACGCTCGTACGCCGCACCGCTGCCATCGCGCTCGCGCGCTCGTCGACGCAGCCCGGTACCTCGCCGGCGGAGGAGTCCGTCGCGGTCCGCCGGCTCCTCGAGCGCGGGGTCCTCGGCGGCCGTGCGAGCGACCGCCCGTGGTTCGCGCTCGCGCTCGGCGACCAGCTCCGCCGCAGCGAGGCGCTCGGAGCGACGGACCGGAAGGACGCGCAGCGGAAGCTCGTCCGCGCGCTGAAGAGGGCCCGTGGACCGGGGGACACCGGCGCATTCGCACTCGCGGCTGCGCTCGGATCGAGTCCGAATCGCGCTCCGCGAGAGCACGGGCGGACCGTCCGGGAGATCGAGCGGGCGCTCGAACGAATCGACGGTGCGGACGCGCGCGCGCCCTTGGGCGCGGCGCTCGCGATCCTCGGGAGCGGACGCACCGCGGACACCGAGGAGGCGCTCGAACGGACGCTCGACGGAGCGCGCCATCGCTCCGTCGCGCGCTGGCACGCGCTGCGCGCGCTGCGGCTCGACGCGGACGCCCCGGCGCTCGAGAGGGCGCGTACGCTCCTCGCGTCGAAGAGCAGGCCGGAGCAGCGCTGGGGCGCGCGGATCGCCGCGCAGCTGCACGGGCGGGGGCTCGACGGCCGACTGCTCGCGCTCGCAGGCGACGAGCCCACGCCCTACGACGTCCGTATCGCCGCCATCGAGGCCCTCGGGGAACGCGCGGCACGGACCCCCTGGGCGGCCCCGCTGGCGCGCACGACGCCGTTCTTCTCCGCGGAAGCCGGGCTCTGGGAGCAGGATGTGCGGCCGACGGTACGGTGACCGGGACGCCACGGCGCGGTATCTCCCGACGCGGCGCTCGTTCGCCCGCCAGGCGCGCCGCCCGCCTCGCCCCGTCCGCGCTCGGATCCGCTCCAGGTCCGAACGGACGCGTCCCTCGACCCCTGTCCCATCGACCGTCCGACGAGATCGGGCGGCGTGACCCATGCTCTTGCTCGCAGCCGCCGCCACCCTCGCGCCGATCCACGGCGGAGTGTTCCCCCCGCCGCCGCCCCCGCCCCCGACCGAGACCGGGCCCGGGGCTTCGGTGCCGCTTCCGCTGCCCACACCGGTGCGGCCGCCTTGGACCGGGCCGACATCGGGGACGCCGTCCCCCTACGGAAATCGCCCTCCCAGCCCGGCGAGCCCCGGGCCGAGCTCCCCCGGACCCGCCGGACCCGCGAGTCCGGTTCCCGCGTCGGGCCCGGCTCCCGGCGCAGGGCCGGGCATCGGTCCAAGCGCTCCGGTGACGGGCGGAGGCCCCGTACAGGACGGTCTCGACTGGGCCCACTGGTGGCGCCTCGAGCGGGACCTCTACCTGTGGGACCCGAAGCAGCGCCAGGTCCGCGCCGCGGTCTCGGGGGACACGATCCGCGTGGCCGGGCGGTTCGCCGTGACGGACGCCGCGGTCCGGGAGCGGATCGCGCCGGCGCTCCTCGCGCTGCTCGAGACCGAGCGGTCCGACGACCTCCGAACCGCCGCGCTCGTCGGGCTCGCTCGGATGGGCGGACGGCTTGGCCCGGAGCAGAGAACGGCCGCCCGCGCCCTGCTCACGCGAACCGTCGACGACCCCGTCCAGGAAGTCGCGGAGACAGCGGTCCTCTCGCTCGGGATCCTCGGCGACGCGCGCGACGCGCCGCTGCTCGTTTCGCTGCTGACGGAGACCGACGGAGACGCGGGCCGCACGGACGTGCGCGCACGCACCCGCGCGTTCGCGGGCTACGGCCTCGCAGCCCTCGCTGCGGAGTGCGACGACCCCGCCACGATCCAGCGCATCGCCGCCGCGGCCGTCGAGGTCGTGGACCGCACCGAGGCCAACGTCGACGTGCAGTCGGCGGCCGCGATGGCGCTCGGGCAGTGCGCCCTTCCCCCGGCGCTCACGACGCCGCCGGCCGACGTGCGAGCTGGCACGCGGGCCGAGTCCGTCGTGTCCCGCGACGCAGCCTCGCGCTGGCTCTCCGAGCGCGTGCTCGCGCGCCAGGGGCTCGCTCCGACCGTGCGCGCACACGCGCTCGTGGCGACGGCCCGACTTGCGCACGACGCCGCGCCCGAGACCCGCGACCGGGCGCTGCGCGCGCTGACCCGCGCCGCCCAGGACCGCGAACTCGACGCACGCGAGCGCGCCGCCGCAGCGATCGGCCTCGGCGAACTCCTGGCGTCGACGGACGAGGACGTCGACGCCGCGGGCTTCGACGCGCTGCGCGCTCAGCTCAAGTACGGCCAGCCGATGGAGCGCCGGATGGCGATCATCGCGCTCGCGCACGCGTCGAGCCGCAAGGGCTTCGGCGAGGCGGACCTCGCGCGCTCCGACAGGGTGCGCAAGGTGCTGCAGCGCGGCATGGGCGCGGGTCGCTCGAACGACCGTCCGTGGTACGCGCTCGCGCTGGGCGTACAGGTGCACCGCGCGCGCGCGGCGGGCCACGAACCGCCGCGTTCGACGCTGACGGCGCTCCGCCACGAGCTCGACGCATGCCGGAACGCGTCGACGATCGGCGCGTACGCCCTCGGCGCGGCGCTGGCCGGCGTGCGCGCCGAGGCGCGGCTGCGCGAGGACCTCAGCGCCTCGCTGGTCGACGCGGTGGACCGCGTGCAGGACCCGGCGGGGCGCGGCCACGTGGCGCTCGGCGCAGGCCTGCTCGGCGTCCGGTCGGCGCAGGCGCCGATGGAGGCCACCGCGCGCGGCTCGCGCTTCCAGCCCACGCTTCTGTGGAACGCGTCCGTCGGGCTGTCGATGCTCGACGTGGGCGACGTGACGGGGCTCCTCCTGAAGAATCTCGGTCCCGAGAACCCGAACGTCGCGCGCGGCGCGTCCGCGCTCGCTGTGGGCCGCGTCGGCGACGCGCGGGCCGAAGCGCCGCTGCTCGCGCTCGCCAAGGACGACGGCGCGCCCACGCTGCCGCGCTCCCTCGCTGTGATCGGCCTCGGCACGCTGGCGGAGGACCGCGCGCTCCCGTGGCGCGTGCCGCTCGCACACGCGGTTCCCTACTTCGCCCCGACGACGAGCCTGTGGGGCGGCGGCCGCGGCGTGCTCGACATCCTCTGACGGTGGCGCCCCGCCGGCGCGGCGCAGCGCCCGAGGAGCTCGATCAGGGCTCGGCGTCGAGCCGCGCGCGCACCCGCGCGGCGTCGACGTCCTCGGGCGCGCGCAGAACGCGCCCCTCCATGCCGCCGGCGACCGTCAACGACTCGCCGCTGACGTGACGGCTCACGCGCGGCGACAGCAGCCACAGGACCGCGTTCGCGACGTCGGTGGGCGCAGCGAGCTGCTCGAGCGGGAGCGTGCCGAGGACGCCCTCCAGGGCGCCGGGCGCGTCGAGGTTCGCGCGCGTCATCTCGGTCACCGTCCAGCCCGGGTGGACGACGTTGACGCGGCCGAACGGGTCGAGCGCGACGATCTCGTTCTTGAGCGATCGTGCGAGGCCGACGAGCGCGGCCTTCGAAGCGGCGTAGTCGGAGTGCCCGGCCTCGCCGAAAGTCGCGGCCGTCGAGCCGATCAGGACGAGCGAGGGGCCGGGATGCCGCCCGACGCCCTCGGAGGCGGAACCAGCGGCAGACTCAGCACTGGACGCAGCGCCCTGCGCGCGCACGCGGCGGAGGAACGCGCGGGAGGTCCACATCGCGCCGAGCAGATTGGTCTCGACGACGTCGCGCACGCGGGCCTCGTCCAGGTCGACGAGCGGCGTGTCCGCAGCGGGCCAGATGCCCGCGCACACCACGCAGCCGAAGAGCTCGAGGTCGCCGAGAGCCGCATCCAGCGCCGCCTCGAAGCCGGACGCGTCCCGCACGTCCGCGGTGAAGACGCGGGCCCGCACGCCCCAGTCCTGCGCGGCCACCCACTCGGCGAGGGCGGCCGCGCCCGAGCGTGCCTGGAGAACGGGCACCGCCCCCTCCGCCCCGAGGGCAGCCGCGATCCCACGGCCGATCCCGCCGGACGCGCCGGTGACGAGCACGGCGCGGCCTTCGAGCCCGAGCTCCATCGCGCGCGTCAGGCGCCCCCGTCGGCGAAAGCGTCGGCGGAACCGGGCACGAGCTCGACGCGCGTGCTGTAGAGCACGTTGCCGCCGCCGAGGTCGGACACGTCCGGGCTGACGAGCGCGTTCACGCCGATCCGCTCGGGCACGAGGGACTCGTCCACGAAGCCGTCGACGCGCACGGTCTTGCGCCGCGCGTCCTCGTCGAGCGCGCAGACGAGGGTGATCGCGCCGTGCTCGGACACGAGGCGCAGGGGCGCGCCCTCCTCGACGCCGACGTCGGCCGCGTCCTTCGGATGCACGTACGCCCGCGGCGCCCCGAGGCGCTGCGCGTGGCGCGAGACGTGCATGTACGTGGTGTTGTGCGTCGCGGTCGACGGCGCGGAGATCAGGCGGAACGTGCCCTTGCCGCCAGCGCCGTCGTCGGGCGTGTACTGCGCGACGCGGGCCACGCCCTCGGCCTCGGCGGTCTCGGACGAGAGCTCGATCTTGCCCGAGGGCGTTCCGCGGCCGTCGAGCGCGCGGTCCCGCAGCTTGACCGGGTCGCCGTGGACCAGGCGGCGGTACTCGTCCGACGTGAACCGGGCGCGGTTCTGCGCGAGGAGCGCGCCGACCAGGGCGTCCTCGTCCTGCTCGAACAGCGGCCCGGTCACCTCGTCGGGGAAGCCGCGCTCGCCCACGAAACCGAGCGCGCGGCCGATCGCGGAGAACGTCCCGACGTTGGAACGCGCCTCGCCGCGGGGTTCGACGGCGCGCCAGCCCGCCTGGAGCGTCCGGTGGCCGTAGCTGCGGAGAAGGTCGGAGTGCTCGGGCAAGGCCGTCGCGGGCAGCACGACGTCCGCGAGGCGCGCGGTCTCCGTCATGAACAGCTCGTGCACGACGAGGAAGAGGTCATCGCGCGCGAGCCCGCGGCGGACGGCGCCCGAGTCCGGCAGCACCGACGCGGGGTTGTGCCCCCACACGAACGCGGACCGGAATCGGCCGCCCTCGAGCTCCTTCCCCACGCCCACCTGGCTGACGGGCGGCCGGCCGGGCCCGGGCCGCACGTCGGGCCGGGAGACGATCTCGTCCTCGAGACCGAAGTGGTCGCCCGTCTGGAAGAACATGCGGTCGCCGTGACCGAGCACGGCGGTCATCGACGCGATCGCGCGCATGTTGTCGCCGCCGTTGCGGCGGCGCGCGAAGCCGATCCCCGCCTTCACGAGCGGTCGTTGCGCGCCGATCAGCGCGCGGAAGAGCGCGTCGTACGCGTCACCGTCGAGGCCCGTGGCGTCGAGCACGCGCGCCTTCGGCCAGGCCCCGGCCAGCTCGGCGCGGAGCTCGGCGGCGCCCGTGCAGTGATCCTTCAGATAGGCGAGGTCCGCGGCGCGCTCGTCGAACGCGCGGGCGGCGAGCCCGAGCGCGAGCGCCCCGTCGCTGCCGGGTTCGACGAGGACGCCGGTCCCACCCCAGCCCTCGACCGTGCGCACGGTCTCGGTGCGGTAGACATCGACGACGAAGACGGGGACGCCCGCGGCGCAGAGCGCCTTGAGGCGACCCATGAGGTGCGGCGAGGTGCGCTTGGCGTCGCTGCCCCAGAGGACGAAGAGATCGCAGCGCTCCGGCGTCGTCTCCACGTCGAGATCCGGCCCGATCGAGCGCCCCATCACGAGCTGGAAGCCGCGCTCGGCGGTCGCGTCGCACACGCCGCCATCGTGGAACGTCGCGTCGAGCGCGTGCATGAGGCGCAGCGGGAAGCGGCGCTGCACGAGGCCCATGTTGCCCGCGTAGTTCAGCGCGAGGACGTCGTCACCGGCGAGTCCCTCCATGCGCTTCGCGATGACGCCGAGCGCCTCGTCCCACGTCGCCTCGCGGTGACCGGAGCCCTCGCGCACGAGTGGCTGCGTCAGCCGGTTCGGCGCGAGGACGAGCTCGTGGTAGATCGCGGTCTTCCCGCAGAGGGATCCGCGCGACCAGTGGTGTTCCTTGTTTCCTCGCAGGCGGACGAAGCGGCCCTCGGCGTCGGTCTCGACGAGAACGCCGCACGCGTCGGGGCAGTCGAGCGGGCAGCTCGTGCGGTGCGGCGGCGAGCCGGGGGCCGGGGCGCGGTCGATCATGGGCTCAATCGTCCCGGGACTTGGCCGAGATGTCGAGGTCGACGTCGCGCGGCGGGAGCCGCTTCGGCAGGAGGTCGCCGAGGAAGCCGCGCCGCACCGAGGTGAGACGCCAGGCCTCGTCGAAGAAGAGCACGAGCCCGCGGATCGTCGACGTCTCGCTCGTGTAGCGGACCGTGCCCTGGGCGTCGCCGATCGGGCCGGAGACCTCGATGTTCCAGTTCGTGACGTCCTCCCAGCCCCACGCGAGCGCGAGGCCGAGGCCGACCTCGATCACGAAGAGCGGCGCGCCGAGAGAGTCGACGACCGCGCCCACGTCGGACGTGCCCACCGTGAGAGCGTCGACGGACTCGGCCAGCGGCTCCTGGTAGATGCGGCGGCGGTTGTAGTCACCGTCGACGCACCCGGCGCCGAGGAGCGCGAGCGCGGCGCCGAGGGCAGGCGCCGCGATGCCGCGTAGCCGCGCGCTCAAAAGACCGGGACGTCGTACTCGGCGGCGCCCGCTTGGAAGAGGGTCCCGACGTGCAGCACGCGGTCGTCCTCGTCGAAGAAGACCCAGACGCGGTCGGCCTGCGTGTCGACGCCGCGCAGCCCGAGCAGCACGAGGAAGACGGCCGCCTGCTTCTCGACCGTGTGCTCGTACTTCCACGCGCTGCGGCGGCCGAGCTGGACGACCTCGTTCGGGGCGCCGATGGCGGCGACGACGTCGTCCGCTGTCGAGGTCCCGGGCACGATCCGGGCGACGGCCTCGGGCGGCAGCGCAGGGTTCGCGGTGGACTTGCTGAAGAAACAGCCGGAGAGCGAGGCGCCGAGCGCCAGGACGGCGGCGGCGCGGAGGAGGTGCGTCGGGGTCTGCATGGGCTGGGATCGGAGGGGAAGTCTACGCTCGGTGGCGCGTCCGCCGCGGCGGCTGTGGGATGGGCGCGAGCGTCGCCCGGCCACCCCGGCGAGGGGGCGACCCGGCCACCCCGGCGAGGGGACGGGTCTGCCCTTCGGCCGCGGGTCCGACTCTTCGCCCCGGAACCGCCGAAAGATCCCTCGTCCTAGATCCCATCCAGACTCGCGTTCCCCCGCCTTGCGCATCGCCCTCGACCTGACGCCCCTCGTGGGCCGCTTCCCCACCTCGATCGAGCGTGTCGCTCGCGGGGCGCGGGATGCGCTCCTCGCGTCGCGGGAGGTCGAGATCGTGGAGCTCGCGCCGTCGGATCCCAAAGACCTGACGCGAAGCGGCCTCCGGCGCTGGCGCCAGCGGACGCTTCCGTGGCTCGCCGAGGAAGCGGGCGCGGATCTTCTGCACACCTTCTGTTCGGCGTTCCCGCTGCGTTCGAGGGTCCCCGTGGTGCAGACGGTGCACGAGCTGCCGTGGAAGCACGGAGTGGACGAGAACGCGGGGATCGTGCACCGCGCGTGGGCTTGGCTCGGGAAGCGGCGCGCGCGGGCGCAGTGCGTGCCGTCGGAGGGCGTCGCGCGAGACCTCGCGGGGCCGAACGTGCACGTGGTGCCGTGGGGCGTATCGCGGGAGTTCCTCGGGGAGGTCTCGGTGGAGCAGCTCCGCGAGCGGATCCCCGAGCTGCCGGAGCCGCCGTTCGTGCTCGCGCCGGGAGGCGGTCGCGCGAAGAAGCGGATCGACCTTGCCAGCGATGCGGCGCGCGACGCGGGGACCCCGATGGTGATCACCGGCTCCACGGAACGCGACGACCCGGACGACGTGCATCTCGGGCACGTTGACGAGGACCTCATGCCCGCGCTGTACGAGGCCGCCGCGGCGACGTTCGTCCTCGCGGACAGCGAGGGGTTCGGACTGCCCGTACTCGAATCGCTCGCGAGAGGGACGGGCGTGATCGTACCGAAGGGCACCGTGCAAGCCGCGACGGCAGGAGGTCTCGCGTACGAGGTCGATCCCGCCGACGAGTTGGCGGACGCGGTTCGCGCGGTCCTCTTCGCCCGGGGCGACGACGAGGACGAGGAGATCGACGCCGAGCGCCGCCGCTTCGCCGCGCAGCACACTTGGGAGCGCACCGCCGCGCGGCTGGTCGAGGTGTGGAGGTCGGTCCTTTGACGGGCGGGCGCGCGCCGCGCGTGCTCGTGGTCGGGACCGTGCTGGGCGACCCGGTCGGCGGAGTGCGGCGGCACAACGCCGAGCTCCTGCCGCGGGTCGCGGCGCGGCTGCGCGCGAGCGGCGGCGGGCTCGCGGTACTCGAGGGGCGCGCGCCGCTCGCCTTCGAACCCGGCCCGGACGTCGAGGTCCTGCGCGGCGAAGTGCCCGCGCAGCCGCCGCTCCGACGCGCACTCGTGGAGGGCCGAGCCGTACGACGCGCGCTGCGCGAGGCCGCGCGCGACGGCCGGCCGTTCGACGTCGTCCACACCGGGCACTTGCCCGTCCCGGCCGGACTCGACGTGCCGCTCTCCTGGACGGTGCACGACCTCCGGAAGCTCAGCCCGGCCGGAGCCCTCTCGGGGGCGAGGGGACGCCTCGCGCGCGCCGCGTTCGCGGGCGCGGCCCGGCGCGCCGCGCGCGTCTGCGTCGTGTCCGAGGCCGTCGGCGCGGCGCTCAACGCGGAGTTCACCGCGCTCTCGGGCCGCATCGACCTGGTCGGCAACGGCGCGGACCACCTGCCCGTCGTGCCCCGCGCGCCGGACCCCGAGCCGTTCCTCCTGCACGTCGGGCACGTCGAGGCCCGCAAGAACCTCGAAGCGCTCGTGCGCGCGCTCGCCCTCGAGCCCGCGCTCCCGCGCGCGGTCCTCGTCGGGGCGCCAAAGCCCGGTGCCCTCGAGGGCCTCCTGGACCTCGCTCGCCGGCTCGGGGTATTGGCGCGGATCGAGTTCCGGGGACCCGCGGACGACGGCGAACTCGCCGGTCTCTACGCGCGCGCCGCCTGCGCGGTGTTCCCCTCGCGCCTCGAGGGCTTCGGCATCGGAGTCGCCGAGGCTCTGCGGGCGGGGTGCCCCGTCGCGGCGTCGGACCTGCCCGCCCACCGCGGTGTCGCGGGGGCCGCGGCGGCCTTCTTCGACCCCTCGGACCCCGCCGATCAGGTACGAGCCCTTGGGGTCGCGATGGACCGCCCCCCCCACGGATGGCGTGCCCCAGAATGGGATTCCTGCGCGGCCCGATGGGAGCAGAGCCTCCATCGCAGCGCCACCACCCCTGCTCACGGGGTCCCGAAGCGGGATTGAAGCGGCCCACGGTCGCAAGTGGGCCTCCGCCGTCGGACCACTACATTTAGTGGTGGAGATCGAAACGAGCCCCAATACAATGCGGTCGTACGGAGATCAGGGCCCGGATACGCCGCGCGCTGATTCGCCCGACAGGTCCGCCGGCCGCAGCCGAGCCTGAACTCGGGAGAACGCGCAACCACCCCCGCAACAACCCGCAAGCCACTCTCCGCACCACCGCAAGCCACTCCGGGCGGTCTCGCGTGTTCCGCACGCGCTCCGCCCTGCCTCGACCCCTCTCCCGCACTCCCCTCGGTTCCGCATCACCCTCGGACCACGGCCTCCTCGGCCCCCCGCACCGCCGCGCGGCGCATCCGAGGATCCGGGTCCGAAGGCGGAACGAGCCGGTCCGGCGACGGCCCCCTGCTCTGCAGGTGCCCCTCCGCTGGAACGCCTCCGCCCCGCCGCGCGCCGAGGGACCGCGCCCGCTGCGAGCCCTCGGCCATCAGCTCCCGGATCGACCTCTGGATCGATCGCCGGGGCCACGACCGGGGTCCGCATCCAGGCGCTCGACGGGGCCGCTCCGCGGCCCCGGGGGGTTCGAGAGCCAGGAGACCGCGAGCGCAATCCTCTCCCGTACCGCACCCCCCGCCACCGAACTCTCCAGCCCCCCGCTCGAACGCATGGACCGCACCCACGCCGCCGAATCCGCCGACTCCGCCGCCGTCGCCGCCCGCTCCGGTGACTCCCCCGCTCCCCCCGCCGCCCGGCCCGTCGCCGAGGAGGCTCCGGGCATGAAGGTCAAGAAGCGCAACGGCGACCTCGAGCCGGTCGACCTCAACAAGATCGTGCGCGCCGTCGGGCGCTGCGCGGACGGCCTCGGCTCGGTGGACGCGATGCGCATCGCGACGCGGACGATCAGCGGCCTCTACGACGGGGCCACCACCTCAGAGCTCGATCGGCTCTCGATCCAGACCGCGGCGTCGCTGACCGCGGAGGAGCCCCAGTACTCGAAGCTCGCGGCGCGCCTGCTCGCGAACTACATCGACAAGGAGGTCCAGAACCAGGGCATCTACAGCTTCAGCCAGTCGATCGAGATCGGGCACGAGCTGGGGCTCATCAACGACCGCACGGCCGAGTTCGTCGCGCAGAACGCGCGCAAGCTCAACGACACGATCGAGGCCGACCGCAACAACCTGTTCGAGTACTTCGGCCTGCGCACGGTCTACGACCGCTACCTGCTGAAGCACCCGCAGGAGCGCCACGTCACCGAGACGCCGCAGTACTTCTTCATGCGCGTGGCGTGCGGCCTCGCGAAGTCGGCCGGCGAAGCGCGGGACTTCTACCGCCTCATCTCGTCGCTGCGGTACCTCCCGAGCTCGCCGACGCTGTTCAACTCGGGCACCCAGCACCAGCAGCTCAGCTCGTGCTACTTGCTCGACTCTCCCGAGGACGACCTCGAGTCGATCTACAACCGCTACCAGGACATCGCGCGGCTCAGCAAGTTTGCCGGCGGCATCGGCGTCGCGTACCACCGGGTGCGCTCGCGCGGCTCGCTCATCCGCGGCACGAACGGCGAGTCCAACGGCATCGTCCCGTGGCTCAAGACCCTCGACAGCTCCGTCGCCGCCGTCAACCAGGGCGGCCGGCGCAAGGGCGCCGCTTGCGTGTACCTCGAGACGTGGCACGCGGACATCGAGGAGTTCCTCGAGCTGCGCGACAACACCGGCGACGAGGCGCGCCGCACGCACAACCTCAACCTCGCGAACTGGGTGAGCGACCTCTTCATGCAGCGCGTCGAGCAGGACGCGATGTGGTCGCTCTTCGACCCGAAGCGCCACCCCGAGCTCACCGACACCTACGGCGAGGAGTTCGAGCGTCTCTACCTCGAGGCCGAGTCCAAGGGCGAGTACGAGCGCCAGGTCAAGGCGCGCGACCTCTACGCACGGATGATGCGGACGCTCGCCCAGACCGGGAACGGCTGGATGACGTTCAAGGACACGAGCAACAAGACGTGCAACCAGGCGAAGGTCGCCGGCAACGTCGTGCACCTGTCGAACCTCTGCACGGAGATCCTCGAGATCACGTCGAAGGACGAGACGGCGGTGTGCAACCTCGGCTCGGTCAACCTCGGCAAGCTCGTCGTCGAGGGCGCGGACGGGAAGCTCGGCTTCGACTTCGAGGCGCTCGGCGCCGTCGTCCGGACCGCGGTCAAGTACCTCGACCGGGTCATCGACATCAACTTCTACCCGACCGACGAGGCCGCAGCGTCCAACTCGCGCTGGCGCCCCGTCGGGCTGGGCTGCATGGGACTGCAGGACGTGCTGTTCAAGCTGCGCATCCCGTTCGACGCGCCCGAGGCGCAGAAGCTCACCGCGCTGATCCAGGAGCACATGTACCTGCACGCGGTGCGCACCTCGGCGGAGCTCGCCGAGGAGGCCGGCCCGCACGGTGCGTTCGACGACACGTGGGCGAAGGAGGGCAAGCTCCAGTTCGACCTGTGGGACGTCGAGCCGACGCTCACCGAGGAGTGGGCCGAGGTGAAGGCCAAGATCGCGAAGACCGGGCTGCGCAACTCGCTCATCATCGCGATCGCGCCGACCGCGACGATCGCGAGCATCGCGGGCTGCTACGAGTGCATCGAGCCCCAGGTCTCGAACCTCTTCAAGCGCGAGACGCTCTCGGGCGACTTCCTGCAGATCAACAGCTACCTCGTCGGTGACCTGAAGGACGCCGGCATGTGGAACGAGGGCATGCGCGGCAAGATCAAGGCGGCGGAGGGCTCGATCCAGGGGATCGAAGAGCTCCCGGCCGAGGTGCGCGAGCTGTACCGCACGGCGTGGGAACTCCCGCAGCGCGCGCTGATCGACATGGGCGCCGCCCGGGGCCCGTTCATCGACCAGAGCCAGTCGCTCAACCTGTTCATGGCGACGCCGACGATCGGGAAGCTGTCGTCGATGTACCTCTACGCCTGGAAGCAGGGTCTGAAGACGACCTACTACCTGCGCTCTCGTCCGGCGACCCGCATCCGTCAGACGCAGAGCGGCGGCGCGGCGCAAGCGACCGACCAGGAGGCCGTCGCCTGCAGCCTCGAGAACCCCGAGAGCTGTGAGGCTTGTCAGTAGCTCCACGCTCCAACCGCGTCAGCGGTTGGGCCAGAAAGGAAAGCAGACCCGCCGCCCAGTTCTCAGTACCACGGTCTCAGCACCAGCCCCTCAGCGCCCACCCCTCAGCGCCTCCGCGCTGAAGACGTGAGCTCCGAGTGCCGCTGACCCAACCCCCATCGTCGAAGCTCCGAATCCCCGAGCTCCGACAGCGGGGGGCCAAAGGCCCCCCGCGCCCCCGGCTCCGCCGGGGGCCACCCCCTCTCGCGCCGGCCCCGACGCCGCGCGGCGCACCCGCTCGACCGGTCGGTCGAGCCCCGCACCGCACCCCGTACACCCCACCCCGAGCCCAGCGCTCCGAGACCCCACCACCGCAATGCTCCTCGAACCCGGCTTCGACCTCACCCTCCGTCCGATGAAGTACCCGGTCTTCTTCGACATGTACCGGGACGCCATCAAGAACACCTGGACGGTGGAAGAGGTCGACTTCAGCACCGACACGGTCGACCTGCAGAAGCGCCTCGGCGACGCCGAGCGCCACCTGGTGAACCGCCTCGTCGCGTTCTTCGCGACCGGCGACTCGATCGTCAGCAACAACCTGGTGCTCAGCCTCTACAAGCACATCAACGCTCCCGAGGCCCGCATGTACCTGTCGCGTCAGCTCTACGAGGAGGCGCTGCACGTGCAGTTCTACCTGACGCTGCTCGACACCTACATTCCCGACCTCAAGGAGCGCGAGGCCGCCTTCGCCGCGATCGAGAACATCCCGTCGATCCAGCGCAAGGCCGAGTTCTGCTTCAAGTGGATGGACACCGTCGACTCGCTCGACGAGTGCCGCACCGAGGAGGACCGCCGCAAGTTCCTCCTCAACCTCATCTGCTTCGCGACGTGCATCGAGGGCATGTTCTTCTTCGCGGCGTTCGCGTACGTCTACTTCCTGCGCAGCAAGGGCCTTCTCAACGGCCTCGCCTCGGGCACGAACTGGGTCTTCCGCGACGAGAGCTGCCACATGGCGTTCGCGTTCGAGGTCGTGAAGACCGTGCGCCAGGAAGAGCCCACGCTCTTCGACGAGCGCATGGAGAAGGACGTGCTGCGCATGCTCGAGGAGGCCGTCGAGTGCGAGATGCAGTTCGCCGAAGACCTCCTCTCGGGCGGCGTCGCCGGGCTCAGCCAGGCGGACATGCGCAAGTACCTCGAGTTCGTGGCGGACCAGCGCCTGCAGAACCTCGGCATGCAGCCGTACTTCGGATCCAAGAACCCGTTCCCGTTCATGGACCTACAGGACGTGCAGGAGCTGTCGAACTTCTTCGAGCGCCGCGTGAGCGCGTACCAGGTCAGCGTCTCCGGCGACGTGGCGTTCGACGAGTCCTTCTAGCTCCAACCGCGTCACGCTCCAACCGCGTCAGCGGTTGGGCCAGAAAGGAAGGCAGTCCTCCCCACCCCGAGCTCCCGCCCCCCCGAGCCCCGCTCCCCCAAAGACCTGCCTCCCCCCGCGACACCCGAGCCCCCACCGGCTCACCCCGAAGACCCCAGGCCCACAAAGCCCGGGGTCTTCGTGTATCCCATACCCATGCGCACCTCCCGATCGCCCCACCACCGCTCGACCCCTCGCCGCTCGCCTCGCCGCTCGCCCCTCCGCACCGCCCCCCTCACCCTCACCGCCCTCCTCACCGCCACCGCCGCCCTCTCGACCCAGCCCCTCACCGCCCAAACCCCCGCCCCCGGCGTTCACGTCTTCCAGCCGTCGAGCGGCACGACCACCTACGTGACCGACCTGGCCGGCAACGTCGTCCACAGCTGGCCCGGCACGACCCGCCCTGGCTTGGCCGTCTACCTCGCCCCGAACGGCGACCTCGTACGGACCCGCTTCATCGCGAACGGCCCCGGCGGCGGCGGCGGTGGAGGCGCGATCGAACGGCTCACGTGGGACGGCGACCTCCTCTGGCAGTTCAACTACACGAGCGCGACGTACCACTCCCACCACGACATCGCCCTGATGCCGAACGGGAACGTGCTGATGATCGCGTGGGAGTCCATCGGCGCGGCGGGCGCGACGGCGCTCGGGCACGACCCCGCGACGCTCTCCACGCAGTTCTGGTCCGAGGAGATCATCGAGATCGAGCCCGACGGCGCCGGCGGCGCGTCGGTCGTGTGGGAGTGGCATGCGATCGATCACGTGGTCCAGGACTTCGACGCGGCGCTCCCGGACTTCGGCGACCCGAGCGCGCACCCCGAGCGCATCGACATCAACTACCCCGAGGCCGGACCCGGCTTCGACGGCGACTGGCTGCACGCGAACGGCATCGACTACGAGCCCGACCTCGACCAGATCGTGCTCTCGCTCCGCACGTTCAGCGAGATCTGGGTCATCGACCACAGCACGACGACGGCGGAGGCCGCGGGCTCGATCGGCGGCGACGCGGGACGGGGCGGCGACCTGCTCTACCGCTGGGGCAATCCGGCCGCCTACGGGCGCGGGACCGCGGCGGACCAGCAGCTCTTCAGCCAGCACGACCCGCAGTGGATCGCGCCGGGCCTGCCCGGTGCAGGGCATCTGCTCGTCTTCAACAACGGCGTCGGTCGCCCCATCGGCGACGCGTCGAGCGCGGTCGAGCTCGCGCCGCCGCTGCGCGCGGACGGCACCTACGAACTCCTCCCGGGCGCGCCCTACGGCCCCGCGCTCCCCGCCCTCGAGCTGTTCCACCCCGTGCCGACGTCGTTCTTCTCGCCGACGACCTCGGGAACCCAGCGGCTCGCCAACGGCAACACGCTGCTCGTCGCGGGGCGCACGGGCGAGTTCATCGAACTCGATCCCAGCGGACAGCTCGTCTGGGCGCTCACGCACGCGCTCGGCGGCCCGCCGCGGACCTTCAAGGCACGGCGCGTGCCGGGCGGGGTCGTCGGGGACGCGACCTGCGTCGCCGCCCTGAACAGCACCGGTGCCCCGGGCGCCCTGCACGCGGTCGGCTCGCTCCGCGCATCCCAGAACGCGCTGACGCTCTGGGCGCAGGACCTGCCGCCCGATCAGTTCGGCTTCTTCCTCAACGCCAACGAGACCGGCCTCGTGGTCGGGCCCGGCGGCAGCGCAGGCAATCTGTGCCTCGGCGGCGCGATCGGCCGGCACAACCGCGCGGGAGAGATCTTCGGGGCCGGCGCCGGCGGCGTGGGCTCACTCGAACTCGACCTGACCGACCTGCCGCGCCCCTCGACGGTCGTCGCGGCGGTCGCCGGCGAGACGTGGCACTGGCAGTGCTGGTACCGCGACACGCCCGGAGGATCGAACTTCACGAACGCGATCCAGGTGACGCTGCAGTAGGCCGGCCGCGGCAGGGCCGACGGAACCGGATTCCGCGCCCGCCGCTGCAACGGCCCCGGCTCCTGCCGCTGCCGCTGCCAAGGAAGAGGGCCCCGCCGATCGCTGCGCGCGAACGGCGGGGCCCTCTTCCTGTTCCTGCGGACCGACGCGTCCCTCAGAACTTCGGCCGGTCGATCTGCAGTGCATCGAGCATCCGGACGACGAGCCGGCAGATGCGCCGCATCTTGTCGTAGTCGATCTTCTCGGGGGTGTCGCTCGGCCGGTGGTAGTCCTCGTGCACGTCGCAGAAGAGGAACGCCACCGGCAGCCCCATGTGCTCCTTGAAGTTGTACTGGTCGGAGCGCTCCCAGTAGGCGTCCGCGGACTTCACCTTCGTGAATCCCTCGGTCCTCGCGTTCGCCTCGGCGACCTTCGTCAGCGCGCTGTACGCGGGGTGCTTCTTCGTCGGCGTGATCAGGAACTCGTCCGGTGCGTTGCGCCCGATCATGTCGATATTGACGTTACAGATCGGCTCGAGCCCGCCCGGCAGGTACGGATCCTTCGCCCACGCCTCGGAGCCCAGGAGCCCCTTCTCCTCTGCGCTGACCCACATGAGCATCACGGTCCGGCGCATCGGGCCGTAGGCCTCGAGCGCCTCGGCGATCGCCAGCATCCCGCATGTGCCCGACCCGTTGTCGTCGGCGCCGTTGTTGATCTCGCCCTTCTGGTTCACGCCGACGTGGTCGTAGTGCGCCGAGAGGATGATCGTCTCCTTGCCGAGCTCGGGATCGGAACCCGGCCAGACGCCGACGACGTTCTCGAGCGTCACCTCGCCGAGGTCGCCCTGCGTGCAGCGCTCATCGAGGGTCCAATCCTCGAGGACGTCGCCCGCGTCCAGATCTGCCGCCGCGTCCACGAGACCGGAGCCCGCGGTCGCGCCCTCGCTCAGGTGCAGGACCGGGAATCCGGGCTCGTTCTCCCGCGGCGTCCACTGCAGGCGGGCGCGTCCGGCGCGGCTGTTCCGCCGGCCGAGCGTCTCGGCCACCGTTTCCTCCGCGTTCGCGCGCGGCAGCACGATCACACCGCGGGCGCCGCGCTCCTCGAGCTCGCGCAGACGGCGCTTCGAAAGCCCCTTGCTCGTCCCGTCGTCGAGCACCCAGCGCCCCTCGACGTCGATCTTCGCGAGCGTGCCCTTGGACATGTTGCCGCCGAACACGACGGGTCCGCTCGCGCTCCGCATTCCGAACGCGCTGTAGCCCGGGAAGAAGTAGTCCTCCGCGTGCGCGAGCTCCATCTCGAGGCCCCCCGGCCCGGAGAGCGTCGCGCCCGTGCGCTCGGGGTCGAAGCCGACGCGGTGGATCTGCCACTCGTAGAAGTACGACCCGTCCGGTCCGCCCGCCTCGAAGCCCAGCCGCATCAGACGCGCGCGGATGTAGCGCGCCGCGATACGAAGCTCGTCCGACGGCGAGTCGCGACCTGCCATCTCGTCCGACGCGATGAACGTGAGGTCCGAGCGGATCTCGTCGGCGTCGATCGTGTCGAGGGCGCGCTCGAGCGCGGCTTCGTTCTGGGGAGCGGTTCCGTTCGCGGGGACCGAGGCGGGCTCGGGCGCGCCGACGGCGGCCGCGTGAAGGACGAGTGAGAGGAGCAGCATGGAGCGGTCGGGGTTCGTGGCGCGACATCCTAAGCGGGCGGAGGCGCATGGACCGGATCACGGTCGATCGACCCCGCCGGGACACAGACGACTGACATTCGCCGGCGGGGCCGCGCGAACCCGCGCGCTCCCGTGGATACCCTTGGGCCATGACCTCCCCCGCCCTCTTCGACGAGACGGACGACACCGGCCTCCCGCTCACCCCGCGCGAGGACGTACCGCGCGCGTCCGGCCTCGCGGCAACGCTCGAGGAGAACCTCTGCGCGCTGCTCGAGCGCGCCGAGCACGAACCCGGCGGCGCAGCCGAGGAACTCGTCCGCCGCGTGCTCCTGGCCGACCGGGGTGACCACGTCGTGATCGGTGGGCCGAATCCGCCGCTCTACCGCTCGCAGGGACGCCTCCGGCGCTTCGTCGTGCACGAGAAAGAGCTCGAGGAGCTGCTCGGCGACGTGCGCGACGGCGACGACGTGTTCCTCTTCGGCATCAGCCTGGGCGAGGAGGTCGCGTACCTCCTGCGCACGCGCCCCGACGCGAAGCTCGTCGTGTGGGACCGCGACCCGTGGCTGGTGCGCCTCGCGCTCACGCGCCAGGACTACCGGAAAGCGCTCAGCACCGGCCGCCTGCGCATCGCGATGGGCGCGGACATCGTCGACCACCTGCCGACGCTGCACGAGCGCCGCGTCGTGTTCCACCCGACGTTCCGCACGATCTACAAGGACGAGATGACGCTCGTCTCCGAGGCGATCAGCGGCACGGCCCCGAACGACGGCCGCCGCTGGGTCGCGCTCGGCATGGGCGGCACGCCCGTGCGCTACATCGCATCCGCGCTTCGCCAGGAGGGCTTCTCGGTGATGCCGCTCGAGCTGCAGCGCTGGCACCCCGACGAGGTCGGCATCGCCATCGAGAAGCTCCGACCGGAGCGCGTCGTCACCGTCAACTACTCGGCCACGGTCGCAACGAGCTGCGGCGCGCTCGACATCCCGCTCTACGTCTGGGAGGTCGACCCGACGACCGACCGCATGCCTTCGCCGCCGGAGGACTCCGAGTCGAGCTCGATCCAGATGTTCACCCTGCGCGAGGACCACGTCGCGGACCTGGAGAAGGCCGGCTTCGAGAACGTGTCGTACCTGCCGCTCGGCGTGGATGTCGAGACCCGGTCCCCCTCGCGCACGAGTGCCCCAGGTGAGCCGGACTACGCGTCCCCGGTCACGTTCGTCGGCTCCAGTCTGGTCGGGCGCGCCGAGCGCTTCCGTCGGCTCTTCCTGCAGCTCTACGCGTCCTTCGACTGCTGCGGCGACGAGTCGTTCGAGGAGACCGAGCAGCGCCTCGACGAAGTGCTCCGGGCCGAACGCGCCGACTACTCGCGCTACGTCACGAACGAACTCCTGGAAGAACGCTTCGGCGAGTTCCTCGAGGCCGCGCGACGCAGCGGGACACCCGATGACCCGCGCAAGTGGGTCGCGGAGATCGTGGCCTCGCAGAAGCGCGTCGCCTACGTGTCGGCGCTCGCCGAGGAGCGCGTGCAGATCTGGGGCGACGAGGGCTGGAGTTCCGTCGCCGCGACGCACCCGAGCGTCGTCTACCGCGGCAAGGCCGATTCCGGGTCCGAGCTCACGCGCATCTACGCCGGCGCCGACGTCAACGTCGACGTGAACCGTATCTACCAGCCGGACGTCATCACGGCGCGCGTCTTCGACGTGCTCGCGTGCGGCGGCTTCATGATCGCGGAGTACTCGAACTCGCTCGCCGAAGAGTTCCGCATCGGAGAGGAGATCGTCGCGTACCGCACCCTCGCCGAGCTCGAGGACATGGTTCAGCACTACCGCAAGGCGCGCGACGAGGCGGAGGCGATCGCCGCGCGTGGCCTCGAGGCGGTGCGCAAGCGGCACACGATGCGGAGCCGCGTGCGGCGTCTCTTCGGCTGACGCGTTCGACCACGTCGTCCACGGATCGCGCCGGGCGCGGAGTCGCCTCGAGCCCTGTGTCGGTTCGAGCGCCGTGTCGGTTCGACCGCTGTGTCGGTTCGAGCGCTGTGTCGGTTCGACCGCTGTGTCGGTTCGAGCGCTGTGTCGGCTGGAGTACTGCGTCGGTCCGAACACTGCGTCGCTTCGAGCGCGGGGCACCGAGCGGCCCGCGGCGTCGGTCCGCTACTCGGCCGAGGACTTCGGCGGTCGCACTTGGTCGGCGGGTCCGAGACGCACGCGCGTCGTCCGGCCCTCCCGGACGATGAACCTCCCGTGCGCCTCCGGCGACACCGCGCGGAGGTCGCCGTGCTCGTCCTGCATGAGCTGGCTGTAGCGCCACTCGTACTCGCCCACGGGCATGCTCTGCTCGTTGGAGCGTTCCTCGTTGGCCCGACGCCCGAAGCGCGCCGCAACGAACCACTCCCCACCGGGGAGGCGCCGCGCCTCCAGGTCGTGCCTGCCCCGCAGCGCGCTCTTCGGCGCATCGAGACGAACGACCCCCGAGGGGCCAGCCACGAGCCGAGCACGCACGGTCTCCCCGCCCACGACGTCGACGCGGATCGGATCGATCCCGGAGCCGTCCTCGAGAACGCTCCGCCCCTCGCTGGTGATCGTGTACGTGCCGTGCACGAGCGGACCGAGCACGAGCGGCCCGCTCTCGGGGAACGCAGAGCGCTGCGCCGTCTCGCAGTTCGCCTCCCCGGCGTAGAACCAGAGCGGCGCGAGCTGTGTGCCGTGCGAGCAAGCGAATACGCTGACCCCATCGGTCCCACGCGCGCGGAGGTCCGACACGTCGAGCTCGATGTAGCCGGGAGCGAACACGGGGACGCGGAGCGGCCCGCCCGGTTCGCTCGAGACCTCGAACGACATGTGCCCGAGGCGGAGGAGCCCCTCGGATTCCGCCGCTGTGACGCTGGCGAACACGGACCACAGGCCGGCCGGTACATCTTCAGCGACGACTCGATGCCCGCCGACCTCGACGCGGGTCCACACGGTCCCGCGTTCCGAGCAGAGCGCCACGCGCTCGATGTCGACGGGCGCGCCGGTCGTCGCCTCGACGAGCTCGAACACGACGCGGGGGACGCGCGCGCGCGGGGTCTCGAGCGTAACGTCGAAGCTGGACGCGCCCGGCGAGACGTCGACGGCGCGGGACACGCCCGCGAGCGGTGAATCCGCTTCGGACGGCACCGCAGCGACGATCGACAGCGCCCGTCCGTCGCCGGCCTCGACGCAGAACGTCCCGTCGTCCCCGGTCACGGTCTGCTGCGTGCTTGCGGTCGAGGCGCTGAGGATCTCGGCGCCGGCGACGGGCTGCCCGCTCTCGTCGACGACACGACCGTGCCGAACGGCAAGCGGGCGCAGAGCGAACTCGAGCCGGAACGACGGATCGCCGACGTCGGCGAACGTGATCCTGCGCACGTCCCCCTCGAACCCCTGCGCTGCGCAGCGGACCGAGATTGGGAACGCGTGCGGGGAGAGCCCGTCGAACGTGAATGCCCCCGTACCGTCGGCGACGGCCTCCGGTTCCTCGGCGGCGACCGTCAGGAGCGCGCCCGAAACCCCGCGGCCGCGCGCGTCGACCACGCGACCCGCCAGCGGAAAGCTGCGAGCGGGTGAGAGACGCACCCTCAGCTCGACGACGGATTCGTCGCGGTCCCAGCGAACGATGTCCGAGTGTCGGACGAAGGCAGGATGCGTGACGCCGAGCACGCCGAACGCGTCGGCGGCCACGCTCGTAGGGAGACCTTCGATGCGCGCCCGGCCCGCGGCGTCGGTCCTCGCACCGAACAGGTGCACGTAGGCGAGTGCATCGACGGCGTCGCAGATGTCGCCCGCCGAGTCGACCGGCGAGATCATCGATTCGACGAAGGGAAACGCCGATGCGGTCGCACCCTCCACCGGCTGACCGTCCGTGTCCACCACGCGGAGCTCCATCGCCTTCGACGGCTCGACGCGAAGCTCGAAGGGGTCGCTCGATGCGTCGGAGTCCTGGACGATGCGCACGCCGGCGAGGTCCCCGGTGCGCGCGAAGAGGAGCGGCGTCGGGTCCTCGAGCGCTGCGGGATCGATGCGGAACCGGCCGTCGGCGTCGCTCACCGCCGCCGCGCGCGGCGGCTCGGTCGGGAGGTGGACGTGCCGGTCGTAGCGGAGCGCGACGATCGACGCGTTCGGGACCGGAGCCCCGGAGCCGTCTACGATCCTTCCCCGGATCGCACCGGCGACCGATTCCTCGACCCGCACGCCGCCGCGCGACCGTGGAGCCTCGGCGAGCGCGTCGAGCTGTTCGACCGGCCGAGCGCGCACGGAGTCCGCGTCCGCCACCGAGACGATGGGAGCGGGCGACACGGAAGTGGCCTGCGCGGCGCGGTCACTGAGGGCCCAGCCCGCCGCGACGATGCCCGTGATCCCCGCGGCGGCGACCGTGAGTGCGGCCGCCGGTGAGAACGCCGCCGCCCCGGTCGCGGTCCGCGCGCCGTCTGCAGCGTCGCGCAGGACCGCGGTGCGGACCGCTTCGAGCCCGCGCGCGGGCCGGGCGGCGAGCACGCCGAGGAGCGCGCCGAGCGCGGGCCCGGCCAGCGCATCGCGGAGCCGCCGAGTGCCGCGCGCGATCCGCGCGGACACCGCGTTCGGTCGGATCCCCAGGCGGCGCGCGATCTCCGCCGGCGCGAGCCCCTCGACGAAGCGGAGCTGGAGCACGTCGCGCTGCTCGCGCGGGAGCGGCCGCAGCGCGCGGACCACCTGCTCGCGCGCCTCGTCGTCGAGCGCCTCGACGTCGGGCACGCCGTCGGATCCCAGATCGCGCGTCAGCCGTGCGACCAGGTCCTGCTCGCGCCGCAGCCGCCGCTGCACCTGGCGCGACTGCCGCGCCATGATCCCCGACGCCCAGCCCATGAACGGTCGCGCGCGGTCGTAGCTCGCCTGCCGCCGCACGATGACGAGGAAGCACTCCTGCAGCGCGTCCTCCGCGCTCGGACGGTCGAGGCCCGCCGACGCGCCGACGCGCAGGAGCACGGGCGCTGCGCGCTCGAACACGGCGGAAAGAGCACGCGCGGACCCGCTCTCGAGGTACTCCTCGAAGAGCGCGTCGATGGGAGAGTTCGGCTTCACGGATGCGCGGGGACTTGGGACCGGGCGCCAACGACCCGGACCCGCGGAGGTCGCGTGCAGAGCGCGCGGCGACCGGGGCTTGGACACAGCTTCGACAAATCCGCAGGGGAGCGGAAGCTCGTGCGGCGGGGCGTCTCGCCGCACCCAGGACCCGCGACCCATCGCCGCAGCACATCCGTGGTGGGCCTCGACGGCCGCGCGCGGCCGAGGCCCCCGTGCTCCACGTGCCGACTCGGCTCGCGCGGTGTGAGTCCGTCGCGCGTAGCCCCGGCGAGGGGAGGGACTTCGGTTCGATCGGAACGTCGCGCGGGGAGCCGCGCTCGCGGTGTCACCGCGACCCGAGGCGAAGCGGGCGCTTCCATCGGGATCCGCGTAGCGAGATCCGCAGGTCCCGAGCCCGGTGGGAAAAAGGGAGGCCGGCGGACTGCACACCTGTCCGCCGGCCCGGCGTGCGAGGGCCTTCCGGGGCTGCAGGCCGAGCCAAGACTCGGCCGGGGGGGCGCAGCCCGTTCCGGTGACCTCGCTCGAGCGACCTCTTCCAGAATCGCCCGGTTTCGCGTCGCGGTGGACGGCGCCCCCGACAAGGCACCGGCACTCCTCCGCACCCTATGTCTCGACACGGAGCGACCGCGGACTCGCGCGGCGATCGCGCTTCGGCCGGCTGGAGTTACCCGCTCGAATCCGCCGGAATCCCGGACGTCCGTGCGCGCGGTTCGCGGTGCGGGGCGGGGACGCCAGACCGCGCGCGGTGGTTTACCCCGACGTGGAGCGGGATCGCCCGGCACGCACGAGCTCTTCGACGTACCAGCCGAGCGCGCCCGCGAGCCAGCGACGCTCCGCGCCGCGCGCGAGGTAGCCGAGGTGTCCGCCGGTCGACTCGAGGTGCAGGTGCAGCGGCGGAGATGCGTCCTGCCGCGCGGCGCGGGCCCGCTCGACCGCCGCGGCGATCGTCGATGCGGGCACGAACGGATCGTCCGCGCTCGAAAGCACGACGGAGGGCACGCCGAGCGCGGCGAGCTCCGGCCCGCTCGAGCAGTCGGCGTAGTAGGCGTCCGCGCTCGCGTAGCCGGCGAGGGGAGCGGTGACGCGCTCGTCGAAGATCCGAACGGACGCGCCGCGCGGGACCTCGAGCCCGCCGTACGTCGCAGGGTCGCGCGCGCGGCGCTCTCCGAGCGCCCGCTTCAGCCCGGCGACGAAGTTGCGGTCGTAGACGCGGTTGAAGCCAGCCCGGATGGCGTCGGCGGTCGCAGCGAGGTCGACCGGCGGGTTCACCGCGAGCACGGCGTCCGGGCAGCCAGCGTCGCCCGCCGCACGCGCCGCACCGAGGAGGAGAGTGTTGGCCGAGAGCGAGAAGCCGACGCCGACGTGCAGCCCGCGCCCGCGCTCGCCCGCAGATTCGCGTGCACGCGCGTCCGCGACGGCAGCGAACAGATCGGGCCAGCTGCCGGAGTGGTAGAGCCCTCGCGCCAGCCCCTCACCGGGCCCCTGGCCCCGGTGGTTGAACAGACGTACGCGCGCGCCGCGGGCGCGGACGACGTCGGCCGCGAGCCGGACGTAGCTCGAGTCCGACGACCCCGTGAGCCCGTGGAAGAGGTGCACGGTGACGCCGTCGAGGGGTCCCCCGCCGGTCGGTCCCGCGTCCAGGACGACGATTCGGTCGCCGGCCGGCGAGCCGACCTCGAGCTCACGCCGCTCGACCCCGGCCACGCCGGACCCGAGGGGCGCTCCGCCCGCCGGCAGGAAGTGCCCGAGGAGCGTCTGGGCCTGGCCTCCGCGCGCCCAGAGCGGGGGCGCGCACGGTCGTGCGTAGGGCGCGATCATGCGGACGCGCAAGGCTCGTCGACGCGGCGCCGTGAGCGCAAGCGCGAAGTCCCCGGGAGCGCGCGGCGCGCACCGCCGATCGTCGTCAGCGGACGCGCGCGACCGGGACGATGCGCGCGGTCTCCGCGTCGTCCGGGACACGCGACCACACGAGGCACTGCGGCGCGACGGGCGCGGGCAGAGTCAGCGTGACGTCGAACGTCGACAGATCGATCCGGTGGATGCGGTCGTCCCGGCGCGTCGACACGTAGGCGCCGGCGCCCTCGGGGTCGACGACGATCTGCGTCGGCAGCGGGCTCCGGCCGAAGTGTCCGGGGAACTCGACGGGGCGCAGCTTGGCCTGGGCGTCGGAGACGCGCTCGAGCTCCACGAGCATGGCGACGCGCAGGTCCTGGGTCTCGATGACCGACACGTTGCCCTCCTGCATGTTGGCGACGAGCGCAAAGCGTCCGTCGGGCGTGAACGCGACGTCGACCGGCATCGCGCCGCACGCGAACTCGAGGCGCTCCTCGCGTTCCTCGCAGTCGATGATGCTGATCGAGTTGGTCTCGAGGTTCGTGACCCAGATTTCCTCCCGCGTGGGATGGAGCGCCATTCCGTGCGGGCCACCCCCGGCCTCGATCGTGTGGACGACGGCCATGCGATCGATGTTGACGACGCTGACGGTCCCCGAGCCGCGGTTGGCGACGTAGGCGAAGCGGCCCGAGTGGTCGACGACCACGTCGTGGCTGTCCGTGCCCTCGAGATCGCACGCGGAAACGACCCGCGCCTCGATGAGGTCGACGAGCACGAGTGCACCTTCGATCGCGCAGGCGACGAGCGCGCGCGGCTGGTCCTGGATGAACGTGACGCCGGTCGGGCGGTGGTAGTCGCGCGGCTCGAGGTCGGGTCGGCGCCGCGACTCGTCGAGGCGCAGCGGGATCGTGCGGACCAGGTTCGTCGCGTAGAGGTCGACGACGCAGATCGTCGTGCCGGACATCCGCTCGCCGGTGTTCGTGACGACGGCGGTCCGTCCGTCGGCCGCGACGGCGACCGTCGTCGGGCTCATGCCGACGCGGAAGAACGCGTCGCGCGCGCCGGACTCGGGGTCGGCGACGATGAGCGCGTGCTCCTTTGCGCTGACGACGAGGATCGCGTCGGTCTCTCCGCGCGCGCCCTCACCCGGCCCGCCGGACGCGGCCACGGAAGGAGCGTCCCCCGAACCGAGGGCGATGCCGGCTCCCGTCGCGAGGGCGGGGAGCAGGAGGGCGAGAAGAGCGCGAGCTGCGGGCATACAAGTCCCAGATCGGACCGCGCGTGCCCCGCCGTTGAGAAGATTCGGGCCTCAGGCGCCAGGGATTGCCCGCGACCCGTCGGAGGGCCCTCCAAGGGCGTCCAGGCCGCTCGCGAGGCGTCCGCGCGCACCGCTGGACCACTCCTCCCAGCCGGCCGGGCTCCAGAGGTGCAGCTCGTCGAAGGCCCCCACCAGCACGACCTCCCGCCGCGCGCGGTCCTCGCGCGTCACCCCGATGAGGGCCAAGAGAGGGTCGGGGACCCGGACACGCCCCTGCTTGTCGCAGCGGACCGGCGCCGTGTGGGCGGCGACCGTGAGCAGCGTCCCGCGGTCCCCCTGGCCTTGCCCCGCGCGGGCGCGGAGCGCGGCGGCCCACTCCTCGAATCGCTCTCGGACGCGCAGGCACAGGCTCCCGGAGCCGTCCAGCGTGACCACGAAGCCGAATTCGGGGGCACGGACGTTGACCTCGTCCCGCAGCGCTGCGGGGAGCTGCAAGCGTCCCTCCGGGTCGACCGTGGCGGCGTGCACGCCGAGGAATCTGGGCTCTCCAAGAACCATCGGGGCGAGATCCCAACACAGCCGCTCTGATCTGGCAAGGCATGTGGAGAACGGCCGCGTCACCCCAATCCTGCACCAACAGCATTCTCGTTATCCACACCGCAGAAAGTTCTGCCCCAAATCAGAACCGTCCGGTGGAGCCCCTTCGGAAACGCCTCTGACGGGCAGCCAGCGCCCTTTCTCCACGCTGGCCGAGCCAGCGCCCCGGGCGCCCGCGGGCCCCATTCCACGCCTCCCCCACAGCGGGCGAGCGCCCGCGCGTCCCGTCCGGACGCTGGGGAAGGTCCGTGGAGCACCGCCCCCTGCGCTCAAGTCCCGGCGTGATGCACCCGATCCCAAGGTCGTCATGGACGCCCATGGGGAGAGCACACAGCCGGAGGTCCGGCTGGCCCTCGCGGATGGAACGACCGAGCTCGGCATGCTCCTCTCGGCGGACGCCACCGATCTGACGGTGGTCCTGCCCCCCGGGAATCGGCTGGGCCTCGTGGAGGGTTCCCGTCTCGCGCTGGGACTGGCGATCGCCGACCCCGAGTCGGACACGCCGGCCGTCGTCGACTCCGTGGACGACCGCGAGGACCTCGGTGTCTTCGCGACCCTCGACCTCGTGAGCCGCGGACAGCTCGCCCGCATGCAGGTGGGCACGCTCCGCGACCTCCTCAACCAGCGCGAGGTCTTCCGCACCCCCGTGCAGGCCGGAACCGTCGGCCGGACGTGGGTCACGGGGCTCGACGCCACCGGTGGGAACCTCTCGGGCAAGCCGCGCGAGGCCTTCCTCGTCGATGCGTCGTTCGAGGGCGTGGGGCTGCTGGTGGGCGCGAAGACGGACGAGGCGCTCCAGGGCAGCGCCATGGTCCGGGTCAAAGTGGACCCGGTGACGCTGCCGGGCGCGCGCAAGGTGCGTCCGCTGCTGGTTGTCCTGGGCACGGTCCGGCACCGCTCCAGCGCGATCCGAGGCGTGCGCCTCGGTATGGCCGCGGGCGGCCCCGGCATCCGCTGGGAACCCAAGAATGAGAACGAGCTGAGAGAGTTCGTGCTCGAGCAGCAGCGCGGTGCGCTGGCGCGCCGCCGACGGGCTGTTTGACTCGTGTTACCTTCGCAGGGTCATGGCCTTGCGACCCCGAGCACAACAACCGACGACCCATCCGGTCGAGCACGTCTTCCCCACGTTCGGCGTCGACGTGTTCGAGAGCCACCACGCCTCGGGCTGGCAGATGCCCGAAGTCGCGCACGACTTCCTGAAGATCGTGCTCGTGCACGACGGGCGAGGACAGCTCGAGACGCACGACGGAGCGGTGCCCGCGGCGCGCGGTGACGTGCTCGTCGTGCACCCCGAAGTTCGACATCGCATCGTCGACGACGACTCGGAGCCGCTGTCGCTCTACGTCGTGAGCGTCCGGCCCGAGGTCCTCGAGCTCGCGTCGTTCGACCGCGCACAGCTCCCGGCCGGCGTCGTCCGTCTCGACGCGCACTCCGCCGAGAAGGTCGAGCGCAGCATGCGGCGGCTCCTGTTCGAGCAGACGCTCGAGTCGCCCGTGACCGGCGCGCAGATGGTCGCGCTCGCCCTGCGCCTGCTGGTCGACCTGGCGCGCCTCGTCGCAGCGCCCGCCGAAGCCGCGAATGAAGCCCAGGTCATCTCGCGCGTCGCGGGCGGCTCGGACAGCACGACGCGCATGCGCGCGTACGTCGAAGACCTCTCCGAGAACTTCTTCGAGGCGACCAACCTCGACGCCGCCGCGTCGTCCCTCGGACTGTCGCGCCGCCGCTTCACCCAGCTCTTCCGCGAGATCACCGGCACTTCGTGGCTCGCCCACGTGCGCGGGCTGCGCATCGACCACGCGAAGAAACTCCTAGAGTCCACCGACCGCACCGTCCTCTCCGTCGCCTTCGAGTGCGGCTTCGAGGACCTCTCGACGTTCTACCGCGCGTTCAAGCGCGAGACCGACGAGAGCCCCAACAAGTGGCGCCAGGCGCGCGACGACGCCGCCGCCGCCGTTTCCCGACCCGAAGAGGTCTCCTGATGCACCGCACCTTCCTCGCTCTCCTCGCACTCCTCCTCCTGACCGCGCCGTTCGCGGCCCCCGCCGCCGCGCAGTCCGCGAAGGAGTCGGAGAGCGGCCACCGCTACCCCGTCACCGTCCAGGGCACGGCCAAGGCCGACGAAACCGCGAAGGAGGGCGGCGAACAGGCCAAGAAGCCCGCGCCGCCGGTCCTCGACCTGTTCGGTCTCGCGATCCGCGAGAAGACGATCTTCAACGTGAACGTCTACTCGTACGTCCTGTACGTCGACCGCGCGTTCACCGCCGAGAAGCTCGCGCGGTTCGCCGGGCTCAAGCTGTCGAAGCTCGAGAAGAAGAAGGAGCTGTTCGACCTGCTCCTCCAGCAGAACGCGACGAAGGAGCTCCGGCTCCGCTTCTGCCGCAGCGTCGACACCGAGGACATCGTCTCCGCCTTCGAGGACAGCCTGAAGCCGCGCATGCTCGCGCGGAAGAAGGCCGCGAAGGGCAGCGAGGCCGAAAAGCTCGCGACGCTCAACCGCTTCCGCGGCTTCTTCTCGCTCGACCAGCTCAAGAAGGGCAACGAGCTGCGCTTCACCTGGCATCCGGACGGCACGCTCTCGACCGTCGTGAACGGCGTGCGCAAGCCCGACCTCGTGGCGCCCGACCTCGCGGCGTCGCTCTTCGACGTGTACCTCGGTGCGAAGCCGATCACGAAGTCGGGCAAGAAGAAGCTGATCCGCCGGCTGCCCGAGGTCCTGGCTTCGGTCGCACCGAAGAAGGCGCGCTGAGTCGAGTCTGAAGCGCGCGCACGATGTGCGCTTGCAGCGGCGCGGCCGCGGCCCGGAGGATCCGGACCGCGGCCGCGCCCGTTCGTGGAACGGAACGCCCGTGCTCAGGGCGTCCAGGTCACGCACACGCCGTCGCTGAAGTTCCACCCGCTCGGACCGTCGCGGTGCCACGCCTGGAAGCCCCAGCTGTCGCCGACCATCGGGCCCGCGATCCCGGAGAACGGGTAGGCGAAGAGGTCGAGCGGCTCGGTGAGCGCTCCGGCGGCGTCCGCCTGCACGATCCCGGGCAGCCGCAGCGGGGAGGCGAGGCACAGCCAACCGTTTCCAGACGGTGTCCGCGCGTAGCTTCGGCCCGCGACGAGCACCGCAAAGGCCGAGGGCGGCGCGCAGCTGAGCTCGAGCGCGGAAGCGGTCGCCGCGAGCGACGTCCCGCCGACGATCCGCACGTGCCCGCGGCGACCGGCGACGTTCGGCGAGGCCTCGCAGAACGTGCGCGCGTCGGCCCCGCCGCGCGGCGCGAGGTGAGAGAGCAGCAGCACGTAGGCGCACTGGTAGCCGATCGAAGGTTCGGTGATCTCCCACGACTCTTCGGGCCAGCTCGTATTCCAGTCGCGGTAGCTCTTCGCGGGCGGCTGGTTCATCGGCGGGTCGAGCGGCGGCCCCGTATAGGCGGCGCTCGGCGCGAAGGTGCGGTTCGGTCCGCCCGTCACGAAGCCGGGCGCGGGCCCGGGCGCACCGCCGACCGCGCGGTCCCAAGGCGTCCCGTCCGCGAACCACGCGTGGTAGATCTCGCGCACGCCGTTCTCGGCGCCAAAGGTCTCCGCGCCCGACAGGAACGTGAGGCCGAGCGCGCTCTGGCCGTGGAAGAAGTGCGCGTGGTCGCGGGCGGCCTCGATGAACACGCCCGCGTTGCACGGGTCGAGCCGCGCCGCCTCCGCGTGCATCGCTCCGATGGACGCGCGGGTCCGGTTGCTGCCCCACACGTGGTCGCCGTCCGGCAGCCACGCGCGGTAGGGATCGCGGCCGTCGAGGGCCGCGGGCAGCCAGAAGCCGCGCATCGACGCGACGAAGCGGTCCTCGATGTCCGCTCGCACCGCCGGGTTCGCGGTCGCGCGCTCCGCGTAGCGCAGGAGCGACTCCGTCCAGTCCCACTGGTAGGGCGACGTCCAGCCGCTGGAGGTGAGCTGGTACTCGGGGTAGGCGTCGTACTGGGCGGCGACATACGCGTGGAACTGCGGGTCGCCGGTCAGGAGCGCCAGCCACGCCGCCGCCACGACGCGCTGCATTCCCTGCTGGTCGGGCGTGTTCTCGGCGGCGACGTTCTGGAACCCCGCGTTGTCGTAGCTGGAGAACACCGGGTTCGCGGCGAGCCACGTCCACGCGTCGATTGCGCGCGCTTCCATCTCGGCCGCGAAGGCGGCGTTCGACGCGCCGGGCGCGCGTCCGTAGACGTACGCCGCGCGCGCGAACGCGGCCGTGGCAGACGCCGTCGCGGAGGCCGTCGCCGGCGCGTGCCGGCGCGGCGCCGTGTCCGCGCTCGGCGGGCTCGCGGCGGCGAAGTCCGTTACCGACACCTTGTGCAGCACGCTGCCGCCGGGGAGCTGCATGCGCGCGAGCCACTCGAGCTCCCAGCGCACCTCGTCGAGCAGGTCGGGCGAGTCGTCCCCGCTCTCCGGGATCCCGAGGTCCTCGGACCAGACGAACGGATTGGCCTCGTACGCGGCGAGGAGCAGGAGCACCGCGTCGTCGGCGAAATTGACGTACTTGTTGTAGTCGCCGGCGTCGTACCAGCCGCCCGACAGATCGCGCCCGGGCGCGCTCGGGTCCAGGACGGGCCGGCAGTCGAGGTCCTGTTCGGGGCCGAGGTGCGAGGCTCCGTCGCTCCAGCGCACGTCGACGTACGGGGGTGACTTCGCGAAGCCGGAGCGCTGGAGGAAGAAGACGCGCGCTGCGGCGCGGCGCGCGCCGGCGAAGGGATCCTCCGCGACGACGAAGGCCTCGCTCGTCTCGCCGGAGGCCGCGTCGCGCACGCGGTACTCGCCCGGGCCGAGCGACGTGAAGTCGAACGTCCACGCCACGTCGCCGGAGCTCGGGTGCACCGCGCCGCCGTTCCAGGGCGACGCGGGCCCCGACAGGACCACCGCACCGTCGGAGACGCGAACGACCTCGACGGCGGCACCCGGGGTGAAGGCGTCGGGCGCGTCGAACCCCTGGACGGCGCGCCGGAGCACGGCGACCTTGCGGGCCATCGGCTCGTAGCCGAGCGCGTCGACGCGGATGTGCGGCGTCTGCGCGAGCGCTCGCGGCGCGGCGAGAGCGAACGTCGCGGGGATGAGGGCTGCGAGGACGAGCGGCACGGCGCTCCGCGTTCGGGCCGGAGCGGGGAGGACCGAAGTGGGAAGGGTCTGCATGCACGGCACCCTAGTCGAGACCCCATGAAGCTCGTTCCATCGGGCGCGATCCGGTCCACAATGGGCCCATGGACCACCCCCAGAGCGCCGAGCTCCTCGAGGACCGCCACGACTTCCCCTGCCCGTACACCTTCAAGGTGATCGGGGCGGCGGGCGCGTCGCTCGAGGCGCGCGTCGTCGAGTGCGTGCAGAGCTCGCTGGGACTGGACGCGCCCCCGCAGACCCGCGTGCGCACGGCCGAGGGCGGCCGCCACGAGGCGGTCACGGTGGAGCCGGTGTGTCCCGACGCGCAGTCGGTGCTCGCGCTGTACGAAGCCCTGCGCGGGCTCGACGGCGTGCTGTTCCTGTTCTGAGGGTGATCATCCGCGGGCCGCCTCGCGCGCGGGCCCGGTCCTCCGGCGATCGTGCACGCGGCGCGCTCGGGCTGGGCGCCCGCTCATGAGCACGATTCGCGCGCGCCTTCACGACTCCGTCACGGCGCGACGCTTCGATGCCCGCCATGCCCCCGCCCCTAGGAGTCCGCTCGCCCGCACCGACGCGGCCGCGCGATCGCGCGCGCACGTCGCCCCCGCCGACCGCCCCGATCCCACCGAGACGCGCGGGCCCCGCGCACGCGCTGCGCTGACGTCCCCGGGCCGACGCGCGCGCCGTGGGGACCGGCGCGGGCCGACGCGGCTATGCTCGGCCCCGATGACCGGTTCCGACGCCCCCGAAGCCGCCCCGCCCGAGCCTCGCCCGGGCCGCCGCTTTCCCGAGTCCCTCGTCCTGATCCTCGGCCTCGTCCTCCTCGCGCAGCTCGCGACGCTCGTGCTGCCCGCGGGGACCTTCGAGCGCGACGGCAGGCGAGTGATCCCGGGGACCTACTCGCTCGTCGAAGAGTCTGGACCCGCCGCCCAGGGGGACGCGGCGGCCGAGGAATCGGGCTTCTTCGACACCACCGCCGGCAAGGTCCTCTGGTCCGTGCCGGCGGTTCTGTTGAGTGTCCCCAAGGGGCTCGAAGCGGGCGCCGACATCATCTTCTTCGTCTTCCTCATCGGCGGCGTGATCGCCGTGATCCGCAGGACCGGGGCGATCGACGCGCTGCTGGCGACGGCGATCGCAAAGCTCGGCGGGCGGCCCACGGTGCTGGTGGCGGGCATGACGCTGCTCCTCGCCGTCGGCTCCTCCACGATCGGCATGGCGGAGGAGTACATGCCTTTCATCCCGATCCTCGTGACGATGGCCATCGCGATGCGCATGGACGCGATCGTCGCGATGGGGATCATCTACATCGGCGCCGGCGTCGGGTACGGCTGCGCGGCGCTCAATCCGTTCACCGTGATGATCGGCCAGGACATCGCGGGGCTCGAGCCCGCGTCCGGCGCGTGGCTGCGCTGGTCGCTCCTCGGACTGTGCACGCTCGTCGGCGTGCACCACATCCTCCGCTACGCATCGAGGATCCAGGCGGATCCGGCGAGGAGCCTCGTCGCTGACGTCGACTACGCGCAGGGCTTCGACATGCCGGAGGACACCGCGCTGACGCCGGGCCGCATGGCCGTGCTCGTTGCGTCGGTCGGCGCGATCGGGCTCTTCGTGTGGGGCGCCAAGGTCCACGAGTGGTACCTGGTGGAGCTCGCAGCGCTCTTCCTCGGGCTCGGGCTGGTCGCTGCTCTGTTCGGACGGCTCTCGGCCAATGAGACGTCCCGTACGTTCTGTGCAGGCGCCGCGGAGATGACCACGACCGCCCTCCTCATCGGCTTCGCACGGACGATCGAGCTCGTCCTCACCGACGCGCAGGTCATCGACACCGTGATCCACGGCATCGCGCAGCCGCTGCAGCGCATGGGATCCGAGGTCGCGGCGATCGGAATGCTCGGCGTCCAGTCGGTGTGCAACCTGTTCATCCCGTCCGGCTCGGGCCAGGCCTACGTCACGATGCCGATCATGGCGCCGCTGGCGGACCTGACGGGCGTGTCGCGTCAGACGGCGGTGCTCGCGTACCAGATGGGCGACGGCTTCACGAACATGATCGTGCCGACGAACGCGCTGCTGATGGGGATGCTCGGGCTCGGGCGGATCCCGTATCCGAAGTGGCTGCGGTTCGTTCTCCCGCTGATGTTGAAGCTGTACCTGGTGGCGGCTGCGGCGCTCGTGCTCGCGGTGACGATCGGGTACGAGTGAGCGCAGATACGGAGCGCAGAAACGGTGGCAGGTACACCAACAGCACGAGCCCCCCGGGACGACCAATGAAATGACCTCAACCGCGGCTCCAGCAGCAGG
>JBCBNC010000008.1:0-194528 GCA_039821985.1 Planctomycetota bacterium | reverse complement strand
GTCGCGCAGATACGGTGCCAGGATCACCAGCAGCTCTAGAAGCAGCCAGGGACGTCCATTCAATGGACGTCCCTGGCTGCTTCTAGAGCTGCTGGTGATCCTGGCACCGTATCTGCGCGACCCGCTCCAGCTCGGTGCGAACGGACCGTGAGCGCGCCGTCCAGCTCGCCTCCGCGACGCGCGCGCGGCCGCGCTCCAGCCGTGCGGAGTCGGGCTCCGCAATCGCGGTCCGGACCGCGCGCGCGAAGCCCTCGGCGTCGTTCGCGACGTCGACCAGACCCTCGTAGCTCGCGAGCTCCGGGAACTCCGTCGACACGATCGGGCGGCCCGTCGCGAGGTACTCCTTCAGCTTGATCGGGTTGCACGCCTCGATCCACTCGGAGCGGTGCCACGGCATGAGCAGCACGTCCATTGCCGCCATGGTGTGCATGACCTCCTCGTACGGCACCCGGCCCGTGAGATGCACGTTCGGCGCACCATCGGACCAGCCCTCGGGGAGCGTGCAGCCCCCCACGAGCACGAACTGCACCTCGGGCGCGCGCCGCGCGACCTCGAGCATCAGCTCGTGATCGAACACGGCGGCGTCGATGTCGCCGACGAAGCCCGCGCGGGGGCCGGGGATCGCACGGAGCGCCTCGGGCGCGGCAGCGCCGCGCGCGTCCGGGTCGTCGCCCGCGCGCACGAAGTCGTCGAAGTCTACGCCGTGGTCGACGAACGCCGCGGCGCGTGACGCGCCCTCCTCGGCCTCGAACAGATGCCGCGAGCAGTAGAGCGTCAGGTCGGCGCGACGCTTCAGCTCGGCGTCGAACGACGCGATCAGCGCCTGGTCGACGCCCTCGTAGCACTCGAATCGATCGGTGCGCTGGTAGACGAGACCCGCAACGTCGCCCAGCCCGTCGACCGCCTCGATCCCCGGCGGACACGCCACCCAGACGAGCGGGCGGCGCATGCCCATGCGCCGCGCCGCGCGTCGGACCTGGCGCGGCAGCAGCCAGCCAGACAGCTTCATCCCGCGCCGGCCCGGCACGACCACCGGGCTCTGGACCCAGAAGCGCTCCCGCACGCGGACGAGGCCGCGGCTGAAGCTCTTCAGCTTGCGCACCACGCGCCGGAGGAACATCCCCCCCTCGCCCGGCGTCGGCACGCGCATGCCGATCGAGTTGACGTAGAGGACGGGCAGGTCCGCGCTCAGCTCGCGCATCATCTGCATGTCGTAGTGCGCGCGGTTGTGGTACCACCAGTCCTCGCCGCCGAAGCACACGACGCCGTCGTACGTGCGCGGCTCGGGGCCGTCTACGGCATCCGCGGGCGCCACCGCGGCGCGCGTCGATCCGCTCATGGTCATCGGTCGCCCCCCGGGCGCTGGACGTACTCCTCGAGGAACGACCGCAGCCGGTCCACGAGCGGACCGCGCGCGAACGGTCCGAGCGCCTCGGCGGGCGGACCGGCCCGGAGTGCGTCGTCGATGCGCGCGGGGAGATCGGCCTCGTCGGCCGTACCGGTGACCCCGTCCCGGGTACGGAAGCGCTCCAGCGTCGCCACCTGGTGGTCGTTGCGCGTCTCGCCGAGCGCCTCGCGGCGCGCGAGGCACACGACGGGCCGGCCCGCCTCCAGGGCCGCCATGATCGTGCCCGTTCCGGCGTGCCCGACGACGAGCTCCGCTTCCGACACGGCCGCGTCGAAGGCGTCCGGCTCGAGCCGCTCGACCGCCTCGAACCCGTCGGGGCGGTGCCCCCCGTCCCCCACCTGGAAGACGACGTCGGTCCGGCCCGCCGCGCGCGCCCACGTCTCTACCGCCCGCACGAGCCGGTCGAACGGGAGCTGGCTCCCCACCGTCACGAGGATCACAGGACACTCCCCGCGTACTCGGGGCCGCCCTCGCGGGCGAGCTCGGGCCACTGGGTCAGCCACAGGTCGCAGAGCTTGCCGGCCCGCTCGCCGCTCATCGAGAGGCGCTCGCCGTTGGCGAAGCTGTCGATCCAGACCGTGCGCGCGCCGATGAGCTTCTTCCCGAAGAACAGCGCGAACCAGCCGGGCGCCGCGCCGGTCGTGATGACGACGCGCGGACGTTCCCGCACGATCAGCCAGAGGACCTCGAGCGCAGAGCGCATGAGCCGCCACCGGTCCCAGCGGCTGGCCTCGGTCACGACGCGGAAGCGCTGGCCGTCGCCGAGATCGGCGGCGTACGCGCGGTCGGTCGACGCGAAGGTCACCTCGTACTCCTCCAGGAGCGGGCGCAGGCGCACGAGCTCCTTCCAGTGGCCGCCGCCGGAGGCGATGGCCAGAACGCGTCCGCGCATCTTCACGCAGCGTCCCCCTCGGCGGCCGGAACGGCCGCCGGCGCGCGCCGTGCGTCGCCGTAGCGCTCGGTCCTCCGGTAGGCGCCGCGCCACTCCGCGCGTCGCGCGAGGATGCGTCTCCAGATCGCTGCGCTCCCGCGTTTCGCCGGCACGACCGCGCCCGCGCAGGACAGGAGGCCCGCGCGCACGAGCGCCCAGAGGTCGAGGCAACGGAGCTCGAACCAGCCCTCGAGCGGCCCGGCAAACTTCGCGTAGAGCTGCGCCTTGCCCTTGAAGAGCCGCACCATCTGGTGCTCGCGCACGCCCTCGCTCGCGCCGCCGATGTGCACGATCTCGGACGTCGGGTCGATCAAGGGACGGGCGCCGAGCGCGCGCGCCCGGAGCGAGAGATCCGCGTCCTCGCCGTACATCCAGAAGTCGGGGTGGAAGCCGCCGAGCTCCGTCCAGAGCGCCCGCTCGACCAGCACGAAGCAGCCCGAGACGATCTCGACCTCGCGGACCGTGTCACGCGCCCAGCCGCCGTAGCCCTCGGGGTTGAAGAGACCCGAGTCCGGGAAGGCCGCGCTGAGCCCGAGCGCGCAGGCGAGCGCACTCCAGGGCGTCGGGCGGCGCCACGCGGACGCGGGGTTGAGCGACCCGTCGGGGTGCAGCGTGCGCCCTCCCCACACGCGCGCCTCCGGGTGCTCGTCGGCGAACGCGACGAGGCGCTCGACGCCGCGGCGGAGCACGACGGTGTCGGGGTTGAGCATGAGCACGTACCGCCCGCGGGCGCCCTCGGCGCCGAGATTGCACGCGGCGCCGAAACCCAGGTTCTCGTCGGACGCGTGAAGTGTCGTGCGGAGGCCCGGTGCGTCGATCCCGTCGAACAGCTCGGCGATCGCCGCGGCCGATCCGTCGGGCGACGCGTTGTCGACGACGACGAGGTCCGCCCGCAGCCCGCCGAGCTCATCGGCGAACGAGCGCAGGCACGCGAGCGTCTCCTCGCGCGTCGCGTAGCTCACGACGACGCAGGTGACGTCGACGGGATCCTCGGACCTGGACGACGTCACGCCGCCGCGGCCCCTGTGAGCGCAGGCGCGGGGCGCAGCATCCGCGACCGCCGACGGCGGAAGAGATCACCCAGCGGGCCCACCGGTTCGACCGGCGCGGTCGCGGCGATCCCTGCCAGCACGAGCAGCATTGCGAGCAGGCTCTGCGCGGAGTGGGAGACCGATACGGCCAGGAACACGTTCATGTGCGAGAACATCGACACCCCCAGCGCCCACGAGAGAAGGCACAGGTAGCGGTTGCGCTCGACTCCGGGCCAGGTCTCCCCCACGTGCTTGAAGCACCAGACGAGGAGCCACATGAACGCCAGCATCGCGACGACGCCGGAGCGCACGCCCTCGAGTACGTACTGGTTCGTCACGTCGAACATGAAGTAGCCCCAGTGCGCCGTCGACGGGATCCCGCAGAGCCACCACTCGTGGAAGTTGTCGATCGAGCTCTGGATGAGCTTGTAGCGGTGGTACCCCGTCGAGCCGCCCGTCAGATCGATGCGCGCGAGCAGGTGCCACACGGGCTGCTTCATGTAGAGATGCAGCGACAGAAGGCCGAGCGCGACGGACCAGCGGATGAAGCGCATGTGCCTGCGGTAGCGGTAGACGAGCGCCCCGACGCCGTTGCAGCCGAGGACCATCAGGGGCGTGCTCGACGCGCTGAAGACGACGATCGCCAGCATGGCGCAGGTTCCGACGACCCCGAGCGTCACCTGCCAGCCGCTCCGGCGCATGACCTTGGACGCGACGAGCGGGATCAGGACCGCCCAGAAGCAGCCGGCGAGGATCGGATGCACGAAGGGCCCCTGCGCGCGGAGCTTGCCGTCGCGCATCCCGGTGAAGGCGGGGACGCCCCCCATCACCGAGAACAGGTTGCGGCCGGTGCGCTTCTCCAGGGCGAAGAAGAAGAACGAGACGCAGGCGAGCAGGCCGAGCCACGTCACCGCGCGGTCGACGTCGCGCCAGTCGCGGAAGGCGACCCGGCACACGAGGTACATGCCGAGAATGTCGAACGCCAGGCCGGCTCTGTACACGACGGCGCCGAAGTTGCCGACCTGCAGAACGTTCCCGATCGCGCCGACGATCACCCAGGCGAAGACGACCTTGTCGAGCGCCTTCGGCCGGATGTGCCCCCACTCGCCGCGCAGGAAGATGCGCCCCAGCAGCACGAGCAGGATCAGGCGGATGAAGCCGAAGTCGAGCGTCGCGATGACGACGCGCTGCCCCTGCGGCACGAGACACGCGAGGACGAGCAGCGGCAGCAGCATGTACTTCCGCGAGCAGAGGAGCCCCATCGCGCTCAGCGACACGAGCATCGCGAGGCCGATCGGGTGGACCGTCGTGCGATTGAAGTAGTCGCGCGTGCCGAAGCCGTCGCGGACGTACACGTCCTCCGGGAGGAGGCCGAGGGGCATCGAGAGGTCGAAGCCAGCGAGGAACCCGAGGGGCCCGGAGAGGAGCCCGCCGAGGAGGTCGAGCGGCAGCAGCCCGACGAGGGCCTGGAGGGCGAGGAGCGCGTCGGGCATCACGCGGCCTCCTCGGGTCCACGGGACGTCGGCCCGCGGGAGCTCGAGTCTGGGGAGCCCGGGCCGCTCTGGTCGGGCCGCGGCGCCGGCTCGTACGGGACGACCGGACGCCGCCGGCGAAGGCCCTTCACGAAGACACGCTTGGCCGTGCCGTAGAAGCTCTGGGCGCGCGCCTTCAGCGAGAGGTGCCGCGCCCACGTCTTGAAGGTCGCGAAGCCGCGGTACCGCGGCGCGGCCGCGCCGAAGAGCCGGCTCGTCAGCACGCGCCCGAAGACCGCGCCGCGCACCTCGAGCAGGTTGGGCTGCGAGCGCGTGAGCGCCTCGGGGCCGCGCGGCTCGAGCTCGAGCGCGCCGGCCGCGCGGGCCCGCGCGAGGAACGCCCGGCCGCGCTCGGTCCGCGCGATCACGAGGCTGCGCCCGACCTCGCCCTCGGGGATCTCGCCGTGGTACCAGGGGTCGCCGACGGAGATGTCGGCGAACTCGCCGGTGTGGTCCGGGCAGATGCGGCAGCGCCACGGGACGAAGCGCTGGAGGATCCGCCCCCACGAGTCCGCGTAGCTGAGCGACTCCTCGCGCGTGCCCTGCTCGCCGCGCGCGCGGCCGGGCCAGCCCCTCCCGCGGTACCGGACCGAGTCGACGTCGAGCGGATCGTCGAAGCCCATCTCGCGCAGCATCGCGTGGGTGCCGGCGGTGCTCGGCGCGCCGGCGCAGAAGATCGCGATCGTGACCTCGACCTTCTCGTCGAGCGCGGGGCGCAGGCGCCGCGCCTTCCGGACCGCGGCCGCGTCGCAGGGCTTGCCGATGAACACGACGGGCGCATCGGCGGACTCCGCCAGCGCGAGTCCGTCGCACGGGCTTGCGGGCGCGTAGCGGGAGCCGACGGCGGACACGACCTCGTCGCGCGTCGTCGAGAGGTGCGTCTCGTTGAGCGTGGGGACGTCGGCGCGCGCGCGGATGTGGAGCACGCCGCCCGCGCCGTCCTCCTCGAGGCCGAAGAGCGCCAGCGCCGTCGCGGCGCCGCCCGAGCTCGCCTCGTAGCGCACGTCCGGGTCGGCGGCCCAGCCCTCCCAGATCTCGAGCACCGGGCCCCATCCATCGGCGAGCTCGGTGAACCCGGCGCTCCGGTCGAAGTCGTGGGTCAGCTCGACGCCCGGGCACATCCGGAGCGCCTCGCCCGTGTCCGCGCCGTCCGCCGTGACCGGGCGCCGCCCGCGCTCGAGGTCGTCGACCATCCGGACCGCGTCCGGCTGCGCGTACGCGCAGGCGCCGCAGCCGCTGCAGAGGTGGCGCTCGGCCACGTCGCGGATGGAGCGGATCGAGGGGGTCATCGGGCGCGGATCGCGGACCGGGCGGGAGGGAGGCGGGGCAGGGGTGGACCGGAGGGTGGCCGGCCGAGGAACGGCGGTCGCCCTCTTTCGGATCGGCTGATCCGGCCCGGAGGTGAGGCAGGAATCGGGGGCTTTGGCCCCCCCTCCGCGGAGGCCCGCCCGGGGCCCTCCGGGGCGGGGTGCATCGCTCCCGGGGGACGAGAGGGTAGCCTTCGCCGCGTGACCGAGACGAGCAACCACTTTTGCCTCTTCGGCGCCGCGCCCGGGACCCAGAACCTCGGCGTCGACGCGCTCTCCAGGGGCCTCCTCGGGGGGCTGGCCCGGCGGGTGCCTGACGCCACGTTCACGGTCTTCGACTACCGCCGCGGCGCGCGGGAGGGCGGCTTCGCGCTGCCGGACCGCGAGCTCTCCTACGAGCTCCTCGGGGCCAATCACTCGCGGCGCCTGTGGCGCGGCGACACGCTCGCCACGATGCGCCTCGCGGCGCGTCTCGGCGGACTCGGGAACCGCGCGGTCGCGGCGCTGAAACGCGCGCGCTGCGTGCTCGACCTCTCGGGGGGCGACTCGTTCACCGACCTCTACGGCCCCCATCGCTTCGAGACGGTGTCGATGCCGAAGCGCCTCGCGCTCGAGGTCGGCGCGCCGCTCGTACTGCCGCCGCAAACCTACGGGCCCTTCCAAGACGCGTCGATGCGGGCGGAGGCCGCGCGGCTCTGCCGCGGCGCGACGAGCGCCTGGGCGCGCGACGCGCGCAGCTTCCAGGTGCTCCAGGAACTGCTCGGCGACGACTTCGACCCCGGGCGCCACCGCCTCGGCGTCGACGTCGCGTTCGGCATGGAGCCCCGGCGCCGCCCGGGCGGTCTCGACCCGACGCTGGACCGCTGGGTCCTCGAGCGCGACGAGGAGAGCGGCCCGGTTGTCGTCGGCCTCAACGTGTCGGGCCTGGTCTGGCATTCGGACGAGCGCGCCCAGTCGTACGGATTCGTCCTCGACTACCGCTCGCTCGTGCGCGCTCTCGTCGACTGGCTCCTGGACGCGACGGACGCGAGGATCGCGCTGGTCCCTCACGTGGTTGCGCCCCCGGGCCACTACGAGTCGGACCCGGGCGCGAACGACGCGCTCGTCGCCGAGCTCGTCGCCGCGCGCGGAGACGCCGTGCGCGAACGCGTTGTCGCACTCGCGCCGCCCTTCGAGCCCGAGGAGATCAAGGCCGAGATCGCGCGCATGGACTGGTTCGACGGGACGCGCATGCACGCGACGATCGCCGCCCTCTCGACCGGAGTCCCGACGTCGGCGATCGCCTACAGCCCGAAGTTCCGCGGCGTCTTCGAGCGCGCGGACCAGGCGGACGGCCTCGCCGACCCGACGCGCATGGACGAGCGCACGGCGCTCCGGACGCTCCGCGCATCGTTCACCGAACGCGAGGCTGGACGCGCGCGCCTCGCGGCGGCACTGCCGTCGATCAAGGAGACGGTCACCGCTCAGATCGACTCGATCCTCGGCGCGTGAGCGAGGGGCGCGCCAGCGTCAGTCGAACGCGACCCGGACCGCCGTCGAAAAGTTGCTCGAAGCGCCGTCGCGGAACCAGAACTGCCAGTAGCGCGTCTCGCCGGCGAGGACGGAGACGCCGCCGATGACGCTGCTCTGCGGCGTGTTCGCGAGGTCGGGCTCGAAGATCACGACGCCCGCGGGGCCGCTGTTCAGAACGTCGAAGGAGTAGCGGCCCAGCGTCGCGAAGTCGGCGATGCAGAGGTCCCCGGCGCTGCCGGGCGGGCGGAACGTGAAGACGCCGAGCGACGTCGCGAAGATGCCGTTCTGCGCGGGCGGGAGCCTGCGCACGGACAGGACGAGGTCGTTCGCGAGCGGGTCGGTGCTGCCCGACGCCGTGAGCGTCGCGGGAGAGCCCGTGCTGTTCGGCTGGGCTGCGCAGATCTCTTCACTGACCGCGTCGGACGGGCCGAGGTCGAAGACGTAGGCGGCGCCGGCGAAGGTGCTCGAGTTGTCCGCCGGGTCGAGGCTGCCGGAGTCCTCGAGCTCGGCGCCGATCAGCGCGAAGCGCTCCCCCAGCGCGACCTCGCCGAAGGAGTCGGAGGCCTCTGGGTTCGAGGCCTTGAGGTACGCGGTACACGCCCAGCCGCCGAGGCCTTCCTCGAAGAGGTAGGCGGCGCCGACCCCGAGCGTGTCACCGAGCACGAGCGGATCGCCGAGGGGCCCCGCGCTCGTTCCGACGTCGCCCACCGCGCCGACGAGTAGACGGCCGCCCGCAGCCGCGACCGAGCGGCCGAACGCGAGCGCGCCGTCCGGCGCAGGCTGCATGACGGGCGCCTTGAGATACTGCGACTCGGACCAGCCGTCGCCTTGGCGCTCGAACAAGTAGACCGCGCCCGCCTGGACCAGGGAGCCGTCCGCGCGCGCGCCCGGTATCCCGGCGGCCTCGTTCTCGGCGCCCACCGCGAATCGATCGTCGTCGAGCCACGCGACGCTCGCACCAAAGACGTCCGACGCGTTCGGTTCGAATCCCTTGAACGACTCGACCTCGGACCAGGACCCGCCCGCGGCCTCGAACAGGTAGGCCGCGCCGGACGCGTTGCTCGCGTCGTCGAGACCCGCACCACCCACTCCCGCACCGCTGCTGTCCTCGTTCCTCGCCCCGACGAGGAGCGCGTCGCCGCGGAGCGCGAGGGACGAGCCGAAAAAGTCACCGCTTCCGCCAGCGACCGGCGCGAGCGTCGCGGCCTCGATCCACGCGCCCGCGACGCGTTCGAAGACGTGCACCGCACCGGAGCTTGGCAGCGCGTCGTTCCCGGGAGGGCCGCCGGCGGCGAAGTCGGAGCCCAGGGTGGCGAGAACGACCCGGTCGCCGTCGACCGCCACGGAGCTGCCGAGACCGTCCGTGGGATCGAGGAAGGCCGCGCGCAGGACCTCCTCGAGCGCCCAGCCCGCGGCCGTGCGCCGGAAGACGAATCCGGCGCCTCCCTCGGGCACCGAGTCGTCGTCGGGCGGTGCGCCGGGCGCCGCGTCGTAGAACGGTGTCCCGACGACGATCAGGTCCCCGTCGATCGCCACGGACCAGCCGAAGTGATCCCACACGTCGGGCGCCGGCGCCTTCAGGAACGCGTCGAGGACCCACTCCGTGCCGCTTCGCTCGTACACGTACACGGCCCCGCTGTCCGGGAGCGATCCGTCCGCGGGATCGCCCGTCCCGCTGTCGTCGAAGGGCGCGCCGACGACGAGGGTGTCGCCATCGAGCGCGACGGCCCGACCGAACCGGTCGCCGGCGTCGATCTCGCTCGCCTTGAAGTAGCCGAGCTGATCGACCTCCGCGAGCGCGTCGAGCTCGAACACGTACGCAGCGCCCGCGTTGAAGACGGTGTCTGCGAACGGCTCCGCTCCACCCGCCGGGGCGTCCTCGAGCCGCGCGCCGATGACCGCCGTTCCGCCGTCGAGCGCGACCTGCACGCCGAACTGATCGTCCTGACCCACGTTGAACGCCTTGAGGTAGTGCACCTGGCGCCAGCCGTCCGGTCCGCGCCGGAACACGTACGCGGCGCCGGACGCGTCGGCGCCGCCGTCCAGCGGGTCGGCGCCCTCCCCGCCGAGGCCCCCGTCCTCGTTCGTCGCGGCGACAATGATCCTCCCGTCGCCGCCCGCTGCATACGCGCCGAACTCGTCCCCCGCGTCGCCGACGAGCGGCTTCAGCCGCGCTTCCTCGCTCCACGCGCCGCTGATCCGCACGAACACGTACGCGGCACCAACGTTGGACACGGTGTTGTCGGAGGGGGCCGCGCCGACGGCGCCGTCCTCGCTCGGAGCCGTCGCGACGAAGCGGTCGGGTTCGATCCAGGCGACCGAGGTTCCGAAGCGGTCGAGCGTCTCGGCGTTCGATGCCTTGAAGGTCTCCGAGATCGACCAGCTCCCTCCGGAGCGCTCGAACAGGTGGACGGCACCCGACTGGAGCGCGCCCGCGCCCGGCAGCGGCGCACCGATCCCCGAGCCGGCGCTCCCGTCGAGAGGGACCCCAACGAGCAGCTGGTCACCGGAGAGCGCGAGCGCGCGGCCGCCGAACTGCGTATCGGCGGCCGCGTTGGGCGCCTTCAGGTAGGCCTCCTCGGCCCACGTGCTACCGGAGCGTCGGAACACGTACACGGCGCCCGCGTTGCGCAGGCCGTTGTTGGCGGGGCCCGCCGCGCCGCCGGCGCTCTCGCGCGGTGCGCCGACGGCGACCGTGTCGCCCGAGACCGAAACGGACTGCCCGAACGTGTCGCCGGGGTCGGCGTTCGACGCCTTGAGGGTCGCCTCGTACGCCCAGACGCCCGCGGTCCGGCGGTAGAGGTGCACGGCGCCGGAGCCGTCGACCGAGTTGTCGTCCGGCGGCGCGCCGAACGCGCCGTCGTCGCCGATCGCGGAAACCGCGAGAAGGTCGCCGTCGATCGAGACCGCGCTCCCGAACACGTCGTCGCGATCGATCGCGGGCGCCTGGACATAGGCGTCGTGCACCCAGCCCGCCCCGGATCGGGCGAAGACGCGCACCGCCCCCGCGTCCACGACCGAGCCGTCGGTCGGATCGCCGGGGACACCGCTGTCGTCGAGACGCACGCCGACCGCGGCGAAGTCGCCCGAAACCGCCACGGCGGCCCCGAACTGGTCGATCGGGTCCGCCTCCGGCGCCTTGAGGTAGGCGGTCGGGCGGACGCCCTGGACGAGCGGGAGCGGGTTCGGGCGGGCGTGGGTGAGCGGGACGAGCAGCGCGAGCGCGAGCGCGCGGCTCGCCTTCCTTCCGGTTACGAGCATGGGCCGAGCGTACGACAGAACCGCGAAGAGCGGCGGGTGCGCGGCCCACCGGACGAAACTCCGACACGGGACCCGGCCCGACCGACCGCCCGGACTCAAGTCCGCGCGCGCCGCGTGCCCGCCACGTCGCGCAGGCCGCGCGCCGACTCGAGGAAGCGCTCGCGGTTCGTCACGAACTGCGCGGCGCCGTAGCTGACGACGCCCGCGAGGACCGCTGCCAGCAGGCGCACGAGCTCGGAAGCGTCGCCGAGGCCCGCCCGCACTCCCACGACCGCGAGCGCCATGAGGCCGGTCGCGGCCGCAATGCGCGCGAGCGGCACTGCGACGCTCCGGAGCGACAGCTCGATCGTCCGCGCGAGGTACAGGAACGCCGCGGTCTCGGCGATCGAGACGGACGCGACGAGCGCGCTTGCGATCCCGATGGCCCCGCGCGAGTGGAGGGCGGCGAAGAGGCCGAACATCAGCGCTTGACCGAAGAGCGCGAAGTGGAAGAGCTGCTTCACCCGGCCGAGCGCCATCATCACGGGCGCCGTGATCGCGGCGAGCGACATCACGAGCCCGAAGAACGCGAGCACGCGCACGAGCGGAACGATGCTCCACCACTTGGGCTCGTACACGACGCGCACGAAGTCCGGCGCGACGAGCGCGAGCCCCACGGCCAAGGGCACGACGAGGAGGCCCACGTTGGTGATCGCCGCGACGACCGCTGCGCGCACGGCGGCGCGATCGTCCCGGATCTTGGACAGGGTCGGGAACGTGACCCGCAGGATGATCGACCAGATCGGCTTGGAGGCCGTCGTGCAGAGGTTGTACGCGACTCCGTAGCGGCCGAGCACGACGTCGCCCAGGAGCTTGCCGAGGACGAACTTGTCGACGACCTTCGTCGATGCGATCAAGAGCGAGTTGCCCCACAGGTAGCGCCCGAATCCGAACAGGTTCGCGGCGGCGCCGCGCGAGAACTCGAACCGCGGACTCCAGGCCGCGAGTCGAAGCACGTAGAGCGTCTGACACAGCCGGCTCGAGAGCGTCCCCAGCACGATCGCCCAGGCGCCGAGCCCGCCGAGGGCGTAGCCGATGGAGAACGCGGCGTAGAGCGCCATCCCGACCATCTCGCCCGCGGCGATGCGGCTGAACTGAAGGCGCTTCTGAAGGATCGCGGTCGGCGTCGTAGAGAAGGCCTCGATCAGGAGCAGCCCGAAGATCCCGCGCAGGACGCCCTCGAGCCCGTCGAGCTTCGGGAAGAAGTCCGCCGCCATCGGCGCGAGGAACCAGCCCGCGGTGAACATCGCGCCGTTCATCGCCAGCACGATCCAGAACATCGTGCTCTGGTAGAGGCGCTCCTCGGCGGGTGCGAGGTCCTTCCGGTTCACGTACGCCGGCCCGAGGCCGATATCGCGCAGAGCCTGGAACGACAAGACGAAGGCCATTGCCATCGTCGCGAGCCCGTAGTCCTCCTCGGTCAGAATGGCCGTCAGCACGACCATCGTGACGAAGCGCACGACGTTCAGCGCGAGGAGCGAGACCGTCGTCCAGCGCAGGCCCGAGCGCACGTTCGCCCGGTGCTCACCAGCGGCGGCGTCTGCGGCACGATCGCCCCTCTTCGGCGCCCCCGCGGGTCCCTCGTCGCGTTCGGCCCCCACGGCTCCTTTTTCGTCCGCTCCTTGCGTCCGGGCGGGACTCAGTCCGCGCCCAGTGCGCCCTGGAGGAAGCCGAGGTCCGACTGATGCCGGTTCAGCACGGTCCCGAGGATCGGAACGCGCGCGTTCTCGATCAGCTCGGCGAGCGCCGCGGTGCGGCTCTTCAGCGAGTGCCGCGAGCGCAGCACGATCACGGCGGCGTCGACGTGGCTGAGAAGGCCGCGGGCCTCGCGGTGCTCGGTCAGCGGCGGAGCGTCGAACACGGTGTACTTGGCGCGCGTCGTGAGCACGCTCAGGAGCTCGCGCGCCGTGCGCGTCGCGAACTCACCGGCGATCGCGGGGCGCGGCGTGCCTCCGGGCAGGAGCTCGAGGTCGGGCGTCCCAGGGACGGTGTGGATCGCGTCGTCCATCTCGGCGTGGCCGAGCAGGAGGTCCGAGAAGCCGGGCGAACCCTCGACGCCGAGGAACGACGCGGCCTTCGGCTGGCGCATGTGCGCCTCGACCATCAGCACCTTGGCGCGCATGTGGCGGGCCAGCGACGACGCGGTCGCCGACGCGAGCAGCGACGTGCCGGACTCGTGCTGCGGGCTCGTCACAAGCACGCGGACGTGGTCGTTGCCCTCCGCGAGCGCGGCGATCTGGGTCCAGACCGCGTCGACGAGCGGAGCCACGGACTCGAGCTGGTCCTCGAAGACGTTGCCGCCGAACGCGTGCTCGGGGACGGCGGAGAAGGGTCGCTTGGCCATCGCAGTGCTCTCCCGGCGCGTCAGGCGACGCCCTGCTTCTTCTGGAACCCGGGCTTGCCGGAGAGGTCGGGGACGACGCACAGGACGCGCAGCCCGAGGCCGTTTTCGACGGTTTCCTCGTAGCGCACGCGGCGGTCGAGGACCTGGCGCAGGACCGACAGTCCTGCGCCGAGGAGCATGCCGCCGATGAGGCCCATGAGCAGCGGCTTGCTGCGCTGCGGGCCCTCCTTGTCGGTCGGCAGGATCGAGCCGCGGAAGAGCGTCAGGTTCGAGCCGCCCTCCTTGTCCATGTCGTCGAGACCCGCGAGGAAGAGCTCCTGCTGCTGCAGGCGCTCCTTCTTGAGGCGCGCGTTCTCGAAGCGCGAGGCGCGGGAGTCGTACTCGACCTCGCACTCCTCCATGTCACGCAGGCGGTCGCGCTGATTGCGCAGGTACTCGGTGATGCCCTCGACGTCGCTCTTGAGGCCGTCGCGGATGCCCCGCTCGGTGAGGAGGAGCGTCTTGACCTCGGCGAACTCCTCGCCGAGCAGCGTCATCTCGTCGATGTCCGCGTTCGACACGTAGCGCGGCGTCTCCCCCAGCACGCGCTTCTGGGCCGCGACCTGGCGCTCCCACTCGCGGCGCTTCGTGAGCTCGACCCCGGTCGGGTTCGCACCGAACTGGAGCTCGTGCCCCTTGAGGCTCGTCTCGAGCTCGGTCAGGAGCCCCTGCGCTTTGATGCGCTCGGGGTTGGGACGCATGTTCTCGGGCGTGTTCGCGTCGTCCGCGCCCTGCCCCGAGTCGACGCCCGCGGTGATGCGCAGGTCCCGCTCGATGCTCTGGACCCGGCTGTTGGCAGCGGCGAGCGCGATCTGCTTCAGCGCGAGGTCGCTCTCGAGCGTGTTGATCACCTCGTTCGTCGTCAGCAGGTCGTTCGGCAGGTCCTTGAAACCGCACTGCTCCTTGTAGTCGAGCAGCTCGCGCTTGGTCTTCTGGAACTCCTGCAGCGCCAGGTCGAGGTTGTCCTGGAGCTTCTCGAGCGAGCCGGCGGCCGCGAACTCCTCGCGGTGCCGGATGCGCATCTGGTTCACGATCTCGTCGCCGATCTTCTTCGCGCGCGCGGGCGACGAGTCCGTGTACTTGACGTTGAGGATGTTCGTGTTGCGCTGGTTGCCGACCGTCAGGTTCGCCTTCAGCCGGTCGTGCGCGGCCAGCCGCGCGTCGGGCGTGTCCTCGCCCTCGGGCACGGGATCGTCGAGCCCCTTCAGGTGGATCAGGCCCGCCTGCAGACCGTGCATGAACTTGACCGGCATCGAGGTCCCGGCGCCGTCGCCCGCGCGCGGGTCGGCGACGGTGAGGATGTAGCGCGGCCCGAAGACCTCGACGACGCGGTCGAGGATCACGGGGTCCTTGAGCAGCTCGAGCTCCTCGAGGATCGCGCTCGACATCCGGTAGCGGACGGGCTCACCCGACTCGGCGCCGTAGACGGCCTCGTCGCTGCGCATGCCGAGGCGGACGCTCTCGTTCAGGCGCAGGCGGCTCATCACCGCGTAGCTGTTCGGCTGCGCGGCGCCCGCGATCAGCCCGAGCAGCGCGCCGAGGATCCCGAGCGCGACGATCTGGGTCTTGAAGCGGGCGAGCGCATAGAGAACGAGCACCTTCAGATCGAAGGGGTTGCGCGGCTCGTCCTCCGCAAGTCGTGCGTGCGCGAAGTCGTCCATGGAAGGGTCCTCGAGGCGAATCGTTCGCGCGGACGGTCCCGGATCAGTTGACCGGCGCGAAGATGTTCGGCACCGGGATCATACGGCGGATGAACTTATCCACGAGGATGTTGGCGTGGTCGATGTTCGTGTTCGGCACGAAGACGATGTCCCGGGCCTGCAGGAAGACCGTCTCCTCGTCGACCCAGTGCCTGCGCCGCGCGTCGATCTTCCACGTGCGGTGGACGCCCGCATCGGCGTCCCAGCGCATGAGGAGGGTGTTGGAAAGCCACGCCGTGTCGGTCGTGGGGCCGCCCGCGCGACCGAGCGCGTCGATCAGCGTCAGGTGCTGGTCGGGCGGAACGATCACGAGTCCCGGCAGCTGCACCTCACCGAAGACGGTCACCGTGCGCGGGGCCTGCTCGGCGACGGCGACGCTCAGGACGGGCTCCTTCGAGAGCAGCGTCGTGTAGCGCTCCGTGAGGATCTCGTCGAGCTGCGCGGGCAGGAGGCCGGACGCCGGCAGGTCGTCGAGGCCGATGAATGACGCGCGTCCGTCGGCCTGGACCCGCACGTCCTGGTTGAGCTGGAACGACTTGTCGTCGGTGATCCCCGCGATGCCGGGCACCTGGTCCGCGATCACCTTGACCTGGATGAGGTCGCCGGGCTGGATCGTGTCCTCCCCCGAGCGGAGCGTCGCGTTGATCTCCGGAGCGATCTTGGCGAGGCGCGGTCCGTGCGCGAACGAGCATCCGGCGGCGAGGCCGGCGAGGAGTAGGGGCTGGAGGAGGCGGAGCATCGGCGCGGGTGGACCGGGGCGGAGGCCAGGGGCGCGTGAGGACCACGGCTGCGCGCCGGGCTCCTCGGGGTGAGCGGGGGGAGCGGCGGGCTCCCCCGGCTCCTACCTCGGCCGATCCGCGCCCCGGCATGAGACCCAATGGCCCGGTGAAGCCCGAACGCGGGCCGGGAGGCCAAAAGGGCGCGCCGCTCGGGTCGTTCGGGCGCTGGGCGGCCTCCCCTCGGCGCCGAACCGTCAGTCGCCCTCGGGCCCGGTCCCGGCGTCCTCGCGCCCGGTCCGGACCTCCTGCAGGACTCCGCCCTCGCCGATAACGAGCGTCGTCGGCACCGGCAGCCGCATCAGGTCCACCACGTCGTCGAACCCGGCGTTGGCCGCGTCGTCGAGCACGAGGTAGTACGCGGGGAATTCGGCCCCGGCGCGCGCCAGGAGCGCCTTCGCCTTGTCGCGTTCGGTCGGCACGTCGACGCTGAGCGCGACGACGCGGGCGCCGGCGGCGTGCGCGCGCGCGAGGCCCGGGAGCTTCTCGACGCACGGCCGGCAGTAGCTGGCCCAGATCTCGAGCGCGACGGGGCCGTCCGCCGTGAGCGCGGCCGGGTCGATGCGCGCGCGCACGCCGTCGCCGTCCTGGAACACGAGCGGCGGGAGCGCGGCGCCCGGCGCGAGCTTGAGCCCGGGCGGCAGCGGCGCGACCAGCTCGAACGCTCCGGCGCGCGCGCGCGGCGCCGCCTCTCCGGCGCCCTCGACGAGGAGCACGCGGCTGCCCGCGGCGACCTCGCCGAAGTCCTCGAGCGCGCCCCACGGCCAGCGGACCTGGACGCGCGCGGAGGGTGCGGTGCCGAGGCCGAACACGAGCCGCCCCGGCTGACTCGACGCGTAGCCCGAGCCGCGCTGGAGCGCCTGCGCCGTCGGTACGGCGGCGCCCTCCGGCTGTACCAGCACCGTCGCGCCGATCGGCTCGCGGCGGTCGCTCGCAAGATCGACCGTAAGGAACGCCGTACCCGGAGCCGGGTCGAGCTCGTTCCGGTAGAGGTGGTGGCGCTCGCGCTGGATGTTGTGCACGAACAGGTCGACGTCGCCATCGTCGTCGAAGTCCGCCGCGATCAGGCCGCGGCCGTCGAGCGGCGAGTCCGCCTGGCTGACGTCGGACACGTCGGCGAAGCGCCCCGCGCCGGACAGGAAGACCTTCGTACGCTCCCCGCCGTTGAACGAGAATCCGCGGCGGTACATCTCGCGCGCCCACGGGTGCATGAAGTCCTCGGGCCGCGAGTCGTGTCCCGGATGCTGCTCGACGCCGGGCGCCGCCTCGGCGCCCTCCAGAAGGGTCGTCGCCACCACGTGGCGCCAGAACGCGCTTCACGTATCGCCGATGATCTCGCCCGTGACGAAGCCGTTCACGCAGACGATGTCCCGCGCGCCGTCGAGGTCGATGTCCGGCGTCGCGACGGACCACGCCCAGCCCGCGCGCGTCCCGCCGACGTCGGCAGCGGCGAACGTCGACCTGCCGTCCTCGACGCGGCCGAAGAACGCCTTGTTGCCGTTCGCCATCTGCATCATCGAGAGGCTCGAACCGCGGCCGCGCTCGCCCTCGACGCTGGAGAGGAGCCGCGAGCCGGACGTCGACGTCGGGCTCGCGAGGTAGAGGTCGAGCCGCCCGTCCGCGTCGAGGTCGGTCCACACCGCCCCCATCACGTTCCCCTGCACCTCGGCGCCGAGCGCGGCCGCGACGTCCTCGAACGTCCCGTCGCCGCGGTTCCGCATGAGCCGGCTGCGGCCGAAGTTGTTGCCGATGAAGAGGTCGAGGTCGCCGTCCTCGTCGAAGTCGGCGGCGGCGCTGGCGTAGCTCCAGCTCCGGTCGTCGAGGCCCGCGGCAACCGTCACGTCCTCGAACGCCTCGCCTCCGCGATTGGCGAGAAGGAGGTCGCTCGCGCCGTTCCTCGCGCTCAGCCACGAGTCGTTGACCTCGTGTTCCATGCGGCCGTACCCGCACGCGAAGAGGTCGGTCCAGCCGTCCCCGTCCGCGTCGAAGGCCGTGAGCGAGTACGCCGGCATGCGCACCTCGGCGACCCCGAGCGACTCCGTCCTGTCCGCGAAGCGCCCTTCGCCGTCGTTCTCGAAGATCCGGACCGGCGATCCCAAGAGCGAATCGTCGAGCCCGATCCACCCGATGAACGCAACCGCGAGATCCTGGTCGCCGTCGCGGTCGTAGTCGAAGAACACCGCGCCGGTGCCGCCGGTGAACGCGGCGAGCCCGCGCTCCTCGGCCTCGTCCACGAAGGCGCCCGCTCCGTCCTGCACGTAGAGGAACGAACCCTCGGGACCGGGCACGTAGACGTCGAGCAGCCCGTCGCCGTCGACGTCTGCGGACGCGACGCCGCTCCAGCCGTCCCCGTCGTTGCCGGGCTCGCCGAAGCGCTTGCCGTCGAACGCGACGCCGGCCGCGCGGCTGACCTCGGAGAACATGCGCCGCCCGCGGCGCAGCAGCGAGCGCTCGGTGAGGCGCAGGCGCAGGATGCGCCACTCGCCCGCCTCGTTCACGAGCAGCGCCCGCGCGAGGCCGTCGAGCACGACGGTGCCGCCGTCCACCTCGTCGCCGACGACGTGGAGTGCGAGGTCGACGTAGGCGGACTCGACGAGGTCGGTCGCGCGGTCCTCCTCGAACTTGGCTCCGCGCACGCGGATCTTGGCCTGGGTGACGCGCGCCCAGGGCCCAACGGTCGCCTCGAGCGAGCCGACGAACGCGTCCCGGTCGAGCACCTCGGTTGGCGCGGCGAGCCGGATCCGCTCGACGCCGAGCGGGAGGCGCTCGAGGACGTGCCCCGTCGACGACGCGGACGGAAAGATGCGCTCGGCCGCGAGGTCCGGGTGCAGCGCGCGCTCGAACGCGTCGAAGTCGCGGATGCGGAGCCGGTTCCCGAGGCCCTCGAACCAGGCGTCGACGGTCTCCGAGAGCGCCTCGTTGTCGATCGGCCCGCGCATGGGCCGAGTGGGCTCGGGCACCTCCACGCGGGTGGGTGCGGCGCGCGCGAGCTCGACCGGCCGGGCGGCCGTCCCGGACGGCGCGCCACCGTCCGCCGGTTCGGACGCGCCGCCGCACCCCGCGCACAGGAGCGCGAGGAAGAGTCCGGCGAAGAGCGCGGTGTGGTGCGGTTGATCCATGGCGGTCGGGGGACGGCAGCCCGTGGTGCGGCGATCCGGAGAAGGGTACCCCTCCGAGCCTGCGCCACCGGAACCTCGCCTCGAGGGCCTCGCCCCAAGACCCTCGGCGCGCCCGCCTGGCCGCCTTTAGACGAGCGCGAGCACGCCCGCCTGGGCCAGCCCGACGAGCCCCCCGAGCACGCCGCCGAGGACCTCGATGGCCCGCAGCTCGCGGGACGCCACGCGCAGGATGAGCTCCTCGACGCGCTGGACGGGGAACGCGGCGACCTTCTCCTCCACCAGCGCGTGGACGTCCACGCCGTCCTCGACCCCGCGCTGGAGCGCGCCGAGCAGCTCCTCGCGGTGCTTCGTGATGCCCGCCACCGCGTGCGTCCGAAGGTCCGCGACGCGCTCGTCGGTCAGGAAACCGCCGACGAGGGGCAGGGCGCGGAGCTCCTGGATCTTCGGCGCGAGCCCGCGCTCGAAGGCGCGATCGAGGAGACCCTCCAGATCCACGGCGTCGAGCGCGCCGGAGAGATCCTCCTGCGTCACGAGGTGGTCCCCCACGACGCCGCCAATGCTGCGGGCGATCTCCGCCTGGCGCCGGCCGATCAGCCCCTGCACGCGGAACCCGAGGATCCGCACGGGCTCGATCGGCCGGAAGATCATCCGCACGGCGAGGCGGTTCGTGCCGTAGCCGATGAGCGCGCCCACGAGGGGCAGGAGCAGCCAGGGGAGGTACGCGTCGGGCATCGTGCCGAGACGATAGCGGGCCGCGCCGTGGACCGAAGGAGCCCTGCCGCGGTTCGAAGTGGATCGCGGGCGCCGGCGCCCTACGATCCGGCGATGGAGCAGCGCCCCGGGGGAGCGTCGCCGGAGCCGCGCGGCGCCGGCGCGGGCGGATCGGACGACGCCGCGAGGTCGAACGGCGGCGGTGGGTCGAACGGGCCGGGTGGGTCGAACGAGGGCGGCAGCGCCGTGGCCCCGTGGGAAGTTCCGATCGGCGAACGGCCCAAGGCGCGCGACTTCGCGGCGCTGGTCGTGGGCGCGACCGGCTACGTGGGACGCGCCCTCGTCGACGAGCTCGTCCGGCGCGCAAGCGTCGAACGTGGAATCGAGCGCGTCGTCGCGCACGTGCGGCCCGGGTCGCCGCGGGCGGACGCGCTCCGCCGCCGGCTCGCAGGGCGCGCGGGGGCCTCGGTGGTCGAGTGCGCGCTCGAGGCGGACGCGCTGGAGGACGCGCTGCGCGCCGAGGAGATCACCCACGTCTTCCTCTGCCACGGGACGACCGCTGCCCGCGCGAAGGCCGAGGGCATCGACGATCCGTACGAGGCCGTGGACGTAGGCATCACGCGCGCCGCCTGCGAGGCCGCGGCGCGGCTCGCGGTCGCACCCCGCGTCGTGCAACTCTCCTCGGTCGGCGCGAAGGCCTCGTCGCGCAGCGCCTACCTCGCGGCCCGCGGACGCGCTGAAGAGGTCGTACGCTCGTCCGGCGCACCGTTCACCATCTGCCGCGCGCCGCTGATCTCGGGGCCGGGGCGGGACGAGCGGCGTCCGGGCGAGACGCTCGCACGAACGGTCCTCACGCCGGTGCTGCGCCTCGTCCGACTCCTCGGACTCAAAAAACTCGCGGGCCGCTACCTTCCAATGAACGCCGAGGAGGCCGCCGAGGGCCTCGCCCGCAGCGGGTTCCACTACATGACGATCAACCGCGTGGTGCGGAGCGACGAACTGCGCCGCGTCGGGGTCTACGAGCAGGAGAGCTGGACCCCGCGGTCGCGCCGCGACGCCGGACGCCACTGAGCGACCTTCCCCGACCGAGCTCGCCGTTCCCACCGCACGCCCCACCGACGCCACGATGCAGCAGGACGACAGGAGCGCGCCCGACGAGGAAGAACGCCCGCGCGGCGCGCACACGCTCGAGATCGTCGAAGGCACGATCGAGGGCGTGTACCGCGACGACGTCTTCGTCGGACTCGGACCCCGCAAGCAGGGCGTCATCTCGCGCCACGCGTTCGAGAACACGCCGAAGGTCGGGGACACGCACAGCTTCACCCTGCGGGGCCGCGAGGAGAGCCTCTGGGTCCTGAACCTGGTGGAGGAGCGCCCCCTCGACCAGTGGGAGGAGCTCGAGGAGGACAGCCTCCAGACGGCGCGCGTGCTCAAGGCCGCGGCCGACGGGTTCCAGGTCAAGCTCGGGCCCCTGCACGCGTACATGCCGTACTCGGAGAGCGGCGTACGCAAGTCGTCGAAGCGCGCGGGACTGGTCGGGCGCGCGATCGTGGTCCTCGTGCTTGAGGTCGACGCGGACAAGCAGCGGGCGATCGTGTCGCGCAAGGCGGTCCTCCGCATGCAGAAGGAGGGCCGCGACCCCCACTCGATCGTCCCGGGACAGACCGTGCGCGGGCGCGTCACGCGCCTGGAGCCGTACGGCGCGTTCATCCGCTTCGGTCGCGGACGCGAGGGCCTCTGCCACATCTCGAATCTCTCGGTCGAGCGCGTCGCTCACCCCTCCGAGTGCCTGCGCGTGGGCGAGGCGGTCGAAGCGCGCGTCCTGCACGTGCGCGCCGGCGGGCGACGCATCGGCCTCGGCCTGAAGCAGATGCACGAGGATCCCTGGCTGCGCGTCGAGCGCGAGTGCTGGGAGGGCCAGGTCGTCGAGATCGACGTCGTTCGCGCGGGCTCCTTCGGTGCGGTGGGCCGCCTGGTTCCCGGCGTCGAGGGCGTCCTCCCCGCGTCCGAGCTGCTCGGCGCTCCGCCCCCGCGCGGAGGGCCGCGCGCGGGCGAGCGCGTCACCGCCCGGATCCTCGACCTCGACCCCGAGGAGAAGCGGATCGCGTTCTCCCTGCGCCACGCGAGCGGAGCGCCGGTGCTGCCCGACGAGGCCGAGGCCGCGCAGCAGTTCGCGCACTTCCAGGCGGAGCTCGAGCGCGCAGCTGGACAGGAGCGCGCGAACGGGCCGTCGGAGAAAGGCGGTGGGAGCGAAGAGCCCCCCGTGCCGGGCGCCGGAACGCGGCTCGGCGACCTGCTGCGGCGCGCCCTCGACACCGACGCCTCGGACGGCCGCGCCGAGGCCTCCTGAGGCGCCGCCGCGCCCGAACGCGGCGCGCCACTCGCCCGTTCGGCCGCGCCGCGCGCCGCTGGCTGGGGGCGGCCCTGTCCCGCAACGGGCGCACCCGAGCGGGGCATGCCCGCATCTTCGTCCCGGCTCGGGAATCCGACGAGGACCCACTCAATTGCGACCTCCTATCAGCCGATGCCCCATCGGCCGGGGAAGTGTGCTCCCCGGAACCGTCCGATCCGAGACCCGAGAACCAGGGGGCTGGTCCCAGTGGAAGCCGTTCAACATCGAGCCCGAGGGAGGTGGGCGCCGAGGGGCGCACGCATCCGCTCCGGCCCCGCGCGCCGGGGAACGGCGCTCTTCGCGATCGTACCGGTCGCGATCGCGGTGCTCGCGATGATGGTGGCCTTCGTGGGCACCACGGTCGAGACGAGCCGCGCGAGCGTCGCCGACATGGATTCGTTCCGCGCACGAGCTGCCGCGGAGAACGCCGCTGCGCTCGCAGCGACGAAGATCTGGGGTGACTTCTCGCGAGCCACCGCGGACGCCGGCGAGCTGTGGCGCTTCCGCACCCACCTCGACGGGCTCGGTCTCGTCGACCAGGGGACGTCCGGCGCGAACGCCGACCGCAAGGACATGCTGGAGAGCATGGGTCTCGCGCGAGACGCCCGCGACCGGGACTCGGTCGACGGCGCAGAGATCGAGCGCCTCGACGTGTACCGCGTCGACGACTGGGACGCGACGACGATCGTGATCGAGGTCGATGCGGTCGTGCGCGGGGGCCAGGACGGCTCGCACGCGGAGAAGCGCAGCTCCATCCAGGAGGTGTTCGTCGTGGCTCCGCCCAACTGGGAGGGGCTCGACTTCGCGATGCTCGCGAACAACATCAACTGCCTCCTGTGCCACACGACGATCGACAACGCGGAGCGCGTGTACAACAACAACACGACGCTGGCGGGGACGTTCGACGCGGTGAAGATCGGGTCGATCGACTCGATCCACTTCCGCGCCGATCCCGACTCGAAGATCGCGGGGCGCGCCCTCATCGGCGGCGACGCGATCGAGGGCGACGGCTCCGAGATCACGAACTGGGGCAACTTCAACCTGAAGACGGCCAAGCTCGCCGACGAGATGATCGTCGAGGACGGGTTCCTGAACGCGGACTGGGAGCAGCTCCAGCTGTTCAACCCGGACGACCCGCACTCGGCCGACACGGCCAGCGTGTGGCTCGACTTCTACCAGCACGGGGACCACAGCGACGAGAACCTGCCGACGTCCTTCCCGTCGCCGTACCCGGATTCGGGCGGACTCGACCCGGTGACCGGCCAGCCGGTCAGCGCGAACGCGGGGAACCGGACGATCGACGACTCCGAGTTCTACGCCAAGACGCAGGGCGCGGTCGGCTCCATCTCGGGCGGCGCGATCTCCGTCGTCGGCCAGGGCGGTCGCATCGACAGCGCGGGTGAGCTCGCGTCGGTCCTGATCGGCAAGGAAACGGGTCTCGCCAGCCACACGGACGGCAGCGCCGTCCTGATCGGCACCGAGGCGAACCCAATCATCCTCGACGGCGAGGTGGCGATCGACGGCGACGTGGTCCTCAGCGGCTACGTCATCGGCACGGGCTCGATCATGGCGCGCGGCAACGTGTACGTCCCGGGCGACCTGAAGTACCTCGACGGGCAGACGAACGGCTACCGCACCTACGGGACGGCGGCCAACGGCTCGACGAACAGCCTTGCGGTCGCCGCGGGCGGCAACATCGTCGTCGGCGACTTCTACCGCCCCGCCTGGGGCGAGGGCAACGTCGAGACCGGTGAGCCGGGCTCGAGCTTCAACTTCACGATGGACGAGCTCGCGATCTTCAACCGCCAGGAGTGGATGAAGACGCAGCCGACGCTGCCGGGGAAGGCGAACTACGAGCAGACGGGCGTCAAGGTGTCGCTCAAGGACAAGAAGGTGAAGGTGCCGTACCAGAAGACGGTCAACACCTGGAAGTGGGTCGTCACCGGCACGAAGAAGGTGCAGAAGTGGAAGTGGGTCAAGACCACGACCGGCGTCGCGCCGTACCAGACGACCACCAAGAAGAAGGTCCCGAACGGGTTCAAGACGGTCAAGACCAAGAAGAAGGTCAAGACCGGCACGAAGAAGGTGACCAAGTACAAGTGGGTCAAGACCGGCGAGAAGATCGAGGTCGAGACGCCGATCATGGGCTGGGTCACGCCGCAGGTCGAGAACCCGTACCACGTGCCTCAGTACCTGCCGCGCTACTACTCGTTCGCGGAGGGCACCAAGGTCCCGATCTTCAACAAGCACGGCTACTTCGATCCGGAGACCGCGCACTGGAAGAGCGAGGAGCGCCCCGGCGGCTGGAGCGGCGGTGCGCTGTCTCTCGCGGACGTCGACAACGGGCAGGATCCGTACCTGTACGACGGAAGCGGCAAGCCGATCGCGGTGGTCTCGACCGTCGCACCGACCGCGGACTGGATGCGCGCGAGCGAGATGCAGTCGCTGATCGAAACGCTCCAGGCGCGCAGCGCCTCGGACAAGACGATCGAGATCGATGCGACGCTCTACAGCGCCAACAGCATCCTCGGCACGGTGCCCTCGCGAGAGAGCCAGTACACGAACGGCAAGCTGATCGTGAACGGTTCGATCGTGGCGGCGGACGTCGGCATCCTCGCCCCGGGCGGGACGCAGGTGAACTACGACGCGAGGGGGGCGCGCGCGCTCTCCATCACGTCGGAGGCCGGCATCGAGATGCGCCGCAGCTTCGTGGCGCCGCTGCCGCACATGTGATCCCTGGACTTCGGTCCGATGCGCGCGGAGGCCCGCGGTCCCGAGAGGGGCCGCGGGCCTCCGCCATTCGGGCGGGCCACGCGCGTTCGCGTCAGAGGTCCGGAGCGTTCCGTCGGCGCGCGTACGGGAGGCGCGCGCGTCCCTCGCCGCCTTCGATCCACACGGTGCGGCGGACGTAGTCGCGCTCGAACCTGGGGTCGGCGACGATGTCGGCCTCCCACGGATTGATGCGCACGGGCACGGCGTCGTCGAAGTGGATCCCGTTGCCTAGCACGAGGTAGTCGGGCTCCTGGTCCAGCACCCAGGCGCCGTCGAAACGGTGGTGCCCCTTCACGCGCACGACGTCGGTGCGCGCCGGACGGCCCGCGAACGCGTCGTGGGTGAGACCGAGCACGTCGACGATCGGAAGCTCGCTCCGCCAGCCGATGGCGCCGATCGGAGAGAGGGCGACGCTCGTGTCCGGAGCGGCACGTTCACGGAGCGCGTCCCCCACCGCGAGCCACCAGCGCTCGAACCCCGCGCGCTCGGAGGCCGCTCCGGGCAGGGCGGCGAAGCCGAGCAGCGCCACGCCGACGGCGGGCGCTCCGACGAGGAGCGCACCCCGGCGACCACCGAGCCGAACGGCGAGCGCCGCGCACCCGAACGCGCCGAGGGGCGCCCAGGGAGCGAGGAAGCGCCCGAACACCATCCAGTCACCGCCCACGAGCAGCACCGCCGCGAGCGCCGCGGCGGCCGCCGCGCCGAGGCCGCGCAGATCGGGGGCCGCCGGGCCCGCGGACGCCCGCGTGCGACCGAGGGCCAGCGCGGCCGCCGCGGCCAGGGAGAGCGCGAGGCCGCCCTCGCCGAGGGAGCGGACCAGGTACCGTCCGCCGTAGGCGAGCTCGTCGCCCAGCGGGAGCGCCTTGACGACACCGGTGTGCGGGAGCCACGTCGCGAACGCCGCGCGCCGGGCCGCCGTCACGAGGACCGCCACGACGACCGAGGGTCCGGCGAGGGCGAGCGCGCGCCGTGCCGTCGGGCGGGATCCCGCGAGCGCGAGGGCGATCGCGACCGGCGCGACCTCGAGCCGGAATCCGGCGGCCACGGCGAGCCAGGCGCCCGCCGTTCGGTCCCTTCCCGAGACGAGCGCTGCGGCGCCGAGGCCGACGAAGAGCGCGCAGGGGACGGTGCCCAGGCCAGCCCACGCGTGCCAGCCCAGCGCGGGCTGGAGCGCGACGAGCCCGCCGGCGAGCAGCGCTGCGCGCGCGCCGGACGCGTCCTCCGCGAGCCGTCCCGCGGCCCGAGCGACGACGAAGGCGAGCAGGACGAACGACGCGATCCCGACGAGCGGAGAGAACAGCTCGGGCGCGAGGCCCGCGCGCAGCGCGAGGGCGCACGCGACGAACCAGAGCGGCGACGACACTCCGTCGCTCACGCCGCCGGAAACGTTGAAGCCGTACACGCCGTGCTCGAGCCAGTTGCGCGCGTACCGCCAGACGATGTAGTCGTCGTCGACGGGTCCCGCGCGGCCGCTCAGGAGGAGCGCGTGGACGAGCGCGGCGAACGCGCAGAGCAGGGCGACGCGCAGCGCGCGGCGTTCGCCGCCCGTCGTGATCCCGGCGCGCCCGGCCGGTGGGTACTTCTCCGAGGGCTCCATCCGAGCGCGAGAGCGTATCCTGCCGGAGAGCTTGAAGGTCCTCATCGCGTCCGCCCCCCACGCCGACACGTTCGGCTACTCGATGCCTCCGCCTGGCCTCCTGCGCCTCGGCGCGGCAGCGCGGGACGCGGGGATCGACGTCGCGCTCGACGATCTCTCGTACCGCCTCGGCGCCGGAGAGCTCGGGACCGGCGAGCCGCCGAACGACGCCTCGCTCGCGGACCGCTGCGCCCGGCACCTGGCCGCGCGCTGCGCGGGCGCGGACGGTGCGGAGCTGCTGGTCGGCCTGTCGACGATGGGAGCCACGCTGCCCATCGCGCTCGCGACCCTCGAGCGCCTCCGCCCGCTCCTCCCCGGCGCCCGGTTCGTGCTCGGCGGCCCGGGCGTGCACGGGGTGGAGGAGCGCCTGATCGAGCGCTTCGCCGCCGTCGACGTCGTCGTGCGCGGAGAGGCCGAGATCACGCTCGTCGAGTTCGTCGCCGCGCTCACGGCGCAGCGGTCGCTCGAAGGCGTCGCGGGCCTCGTCCTTCGCGCCCCCGACGGGCGGGCGCTCCGCACGCCGGACCGTCCGCAGATCCGGGACCTCGGCGCGCTGCCCGACTACGCGTGGGACCTGCTCCCCCCCATCGCCGACTACAAGGCGCTGCGCGGGGAGGAGGACGGCCTCGTGCCGCTCGACTCGGGGCGCGGCTGCGTCTACGACTGCTCGTTCTGCTCGATCGGACGCACGTGGTCCCGCCGCTCGCGGCCGCTCCCCGCTGCGCGGCTGGCCGATGAGATCGAGGCGCTGCGCGGCATCGAGGGCGCGCGCCGCGCGTACCTGTGCCACGACATCTTCGGCGCGGACCGGCGTCACGCGCTCGAGCTCTGCGCCGAACTCGAGGCGCGCGGCACGGACGTCCCGTGGGAGGTCCGCGCGCGCGTCGACCACCTCGACGACGAGCTCCTCGCCGCGATGGGACGCGCCGGCTGCGACCGCGTGCTGCTCGGCATCGAGTCCGCGGCGCGCGCCGTGCGCGACCGAAACCAGAAGGGCATGCGCGCGGACGTCGACGTACCGGCGCGGATCGCGGCGTGCGTCGAGAACGGCGTCACCCCGATCCTCTCGCTGATCCTCGGGCTCCCGGGCGAGGACGAGGACGCGCTGGAGGCGAGTCTCGACCTGTGCGCCCGCGCGGCGCTCCACGGCGGCGTGCAGGTGTCGCTCCACCTCGTGAACCCACAGCCGGGATGCGCGCTCGGCGAGGAGCTCGGGGACGTCAGCCGTCCCGTCGTCGGCGTACCGCCCGACATGGCCCTCGGCGCCGGCGACACGCCCGAGGAGCGCGCGCTGATCGACGCGCACCCCGACCTCTTCTCGACGTGGGCGCTCCTGCCGATGGAGCCCGAGGAGCTCGCGCTCCTGCGCTTCCTGAAGGACGAGCTGTCCGAGCTCCTGATGCGCTTCCCGCGCACCTTCGCGGCCCTCCGCAGGACCCTGGGGGCGGCGCCGGACGGGCCTGGGTCCGGCCGGGGGAACGACGCGCGCGCGCTCGACGTCGCGCTGCGCTGGCGGGACGACGGCCGCACGTTCGAGACCTTCGCGCGCGCCGCGGCGGCCGGCACGCCCGACGAGTCGCTCGTACGCGCGCTCCTGGACTGGGAGGTCGCCCTCGTCCGCGTGGCCGCGCGCGGTCCCCGGCGCGCTCTGCCGGACCGCTGGCGCGCAGGCGGCGAGCTCGTCGAGGCCGACCGCGACCTGCCGGCGGCCGGGGCCGCGCTCCTAGACGGCGACGAGCTGCCCGGCCAACACGGCGCCGCGCTCACCTTCGCCGTCGCCGTCGCTCCTGTGCGGCCCGGCGGCCTGCCGCGCGTGCGTACGCTGCGTCTCGGCGCCGGCGCCGCGCAGCTCGCGCGCGCGCTCGAGGCGCAGGACCCCGCCGTCCGCGCCCGCGCCGAGCGCGCCCTCCGCACACCCAACGACGCCGTGGCGGCCCTCGTGTCCGCGGGCGTCCTCGTCCCTCCCGGCGGCGCGCGCGCTCCGGACGGGGCTGCGCCCTCCGAGCGCCCCGCGCGAGAACTCTCCGACCCCCTTCCCGAACGACGATGATCCAGACCGCCCAGCCGCGCCCCTCCGGCGCCGACGACGCAGCGCCGGCGCCGAGCTCGCTTCGCGTCACGCTCGCCTTCCCGCCCCAGGGACACTGGACGCAGCCGCACCTCGCGATCCCTTCGCTCAAGGCCTGGCTGGAGGCGCGTGGGTTCGAGGACGTCGAGCAAATGGACCTGTCCGTCGAGGCCTTCGACCATTTTCTCACCGCCGAGTCGCTGATGCGGGCGCGTGACCGGGTCGCGGAGCGCTCGGAGGAGCTCGACGGCGCGACGCTCCCGCTCGGGCGGATGCGCGCGTGGCGCGCCGCGACGGAGAGCGCCGCTTCGGCGGACGCGCTGATCGAGCGCGTCGACGGCGCCAAGGCGCTCCTGCGCGGCAAGGACGTCCCCGACGGTGCGCCCAGCGGGTTCTGGAACACGGACCGCTACGTCCGCGCGGCCCGCACGCTGTACCACGGCCTGCGCCTGGTCTCGGCGGCGCACTTCCCGTCCGAGCTCACGCCCCACAACTTCACGATGGGGTACTCGAACGACAGCTCGGACCAGGTCCTCGCGGCGACCCTCGACGAGGAGCAGAACCCGTTCATCGCGTTCTACCGAGACGAGATCCTCCCCCGCCTCGTCGTCCGGCGGCCGCGCGTCCTGGGCCTGAGCGTCCTGTACGGGAGCCAGCTCGTACCCGCGCTCACGCTCGGGCGCCTCGTGAAGGAGGCGCTCCCCGACTGCCACGTGACGATGGGCGGCGGATACCTCGCGTACATCGGTGCGAAGGTCATGGCCGCGCCGGGCCTGGCGCGCTGCTTCGACTCGATGGTGTTCCACGAGGGCGAGCGTCCGCTCGAGGCGCTGTGCCGTGCGGTCGAGCGCGGCGACGAGGACCTCTCCGAGATCGGCAGCCTCGCGTGGTGGGACCGCCGCTCGGGCGAGGCGCTCGGGGTCCGGAACCTGCCAGCGCATCCGATCAAGCTCGACGCGGCGCCGCCGCCGAGCTTCGACGGGCTGCCCTTCGAGAAGTACTTCTCGCCCGAGCTCGTCATCCCCTACGACGTGAACCGCGGCTGCTACTACGGCGAGTGCACGTTCTGCACGCTGCCGACGGTGATCGGCCCGGGCTACCGCACGCGCTCGGCGGAGACGATCGCGAACGACGTGGTGCACCTGCGCGACGCGTACGGGACAACGCACTTCAACTTCATCACGGACTGCATGCCGCCGGGCATGATCAAGGACCTCCCGGACGAGCTGATCGCGCGCGACGCGGGGATCACGTGGTGGGCCGACGCGCGCATCGAGCCGAAGGCCTACACCGAGGAGGGCGCCGAGCGCCTCTACGAGTCGGGGTGCCGCAAGCTTCTGTTCGGCTTCGAATCCGCGGTCAAGCGCATCCTCAAGATGATGTCCAAGGGCCAGAGCCTGAAGAGCGTGCGCCAGGTCGCTGAGAACTGCGCAGCCGCGGACATCAGCGTCACGTTCTACGCGATGGTCGGATTCCCGACGGAGACGCGGGACGAGGCGCGCGAGACGCTGCGCTACATCGAGGAGAACCGCGACGTCGTGCGCGAGGTCTCGCTGCAGACGTTCCACATCGACGAGGTCGCGAAGACCTACCGCCAGCCCGACGAGTTCGGCATCCGCATCCTGCCCGCGGACGGCGACCTGTCGCTCTACCACGACTACGAGGCGTCGAGCGGCATGACGCAGGAGGAAGCGGCCGAGATGTTCGAGGAGATGATGTCCTCGTTCCGGCAGAACCTGCCGCTGTTCGGCGGCGACAACATCTTCTACTTCATGCAGAAGAGCCATTACTTCCTGCACCTCGCGCGCGGCGCAACGCCGGACTCGTTCGCGGCCGCGTGCGCGGCGCGGACCGAGGTGCGCGAGAGCGGCGCCGGCCTCGACGACGCGCGTCTCCCGGCCGGCGCGGAGCTCGTGCCGGTCGACCTCGACTTCAGCTATGTGCGCGCGGTCGAGACGCTCGGGCACCCGCTCGCGCGCGCGGCGCGGCCCGACTTCCTCACCGGGCGGTTCGTCGAAGCGGCGGACCGCCTCGCCGAGGAGCAGCTCCCCCCGCTCGAACGACTCGACGGCGGGCGCGTGCTCGTCTATGCGGCGCACACGGCCGAGTTCGTCGAGCTCGGGCGCGACGGGCTGCGCATGGTCGAGGCGCTCCGGCGCGCCGGAACCGTCGGCGCCCTCCTGACGCGCCTCGCCGCGCGCAGCGACGCGTCGCCCGCCGGACTCGAGCGCGCGCGCGCCTTCTTCGCCCGCCTGCTCGCGCTCGGCCTGCTAGAGTCCGAGTCTGCGGCGGCACTCACCGAGGACGCGCGCCGCGCGCTCATCGCGGCCGAGGCCTGAGACGCCGCTCCGAAGAAGCCCGCCCCCACCCGCCAGCCATCCCACGGAGGACCGACGTGCCCGACGAGAAGAAGGACGCTTCCGCCGAACAGAACGCCGAGAACGCAGCCGGCCGCGCCGCGCAGGCGGCGGACGACGCCGACCAGCTCACCGACGACCTCGACCTCGAAGACCTCGACCTGTCGGTCGAGACGGCCGAGGAGCGCATCAGCCCGTCGGAGACGAACGTCTTCGACAAGTAGGCGGCCGCTGTTCGGCCCCTTCGATCCGTCGAGCCCCGCGCGAGAGGGACGGCGCGCGGGGGGCACCCGGGCACCCGGCACCGGGCACCGGGCACCGGGCACCGAGCGTCAGACGCCCCGCGACAGATGTCCGGGGTCCGGGGCCAGAGCGCCCGCGGGGAGCGCGGCGGGCAGTCCGTCCAGTTCGCCGACCACCTCGGCGGCGCGCGGCGGCATGTACGGGACACGCAGCTTCAGCGTCGTGCCGAGTCCGACGCCGTCGCTGACCGCGCCGATTGCGATCCCGAGCTCCTTGCAGAGGTTGGCGGTCGTGTGGAGCCCCTGGCCCGACGAGTCCTCCTTGGTCGAGAAGGAAGCGTTGAAGATCAGGTCGAGGTGCTCGGACGCGATCCCGATGCCCGAGTCGGTCACCTCGACGACGAACAGATCGTCCGTCATCGGGTAGACGCTGAGCTCGAGGCGTCTTTCCTCGACGCCCTCGGCGAGCAGCGCCTCGATCGCGTTGGAGACGATGTTGATCAGGATGCTGGTCAGCTTGTGGCGGTCGACGTGGACGTCGCGGAGCTGGTCGTAGGAGCGGTCCACGACGATCTCACTCGAGCGCTCGTTCGCAAGCATCGCGACGTTGACCGCCATGTCGATCACGTCGCCGATGTTGGTCTCCTCCACGACGGAAGCGCCGATGGCGTACTTCTCCTGGCTGCGGATCAGGTCGATGACGTGCGCGACGCCGTGCTCGACCGACTCCAGCTCGACGATGCAGCGCGCCCGCATGTCGTCGAGCGTCTCCGTCATCGCCAGCAGGAACGGGATGAAGAACTGCCCGTTCGGATCCTCGCTGACGTAGCGGCCGAGGTCGTCCTTGTGCTTCTCGAGCTCGGTGATCATCGCCCGCAGGTCCTCGACGCCGATCGCGCCGATCTCCTTCGAGAGCAGCTTCGTCGAGACGTTGACGCTGTTGAGGATGTTGCCGGCGCTGTGCACGACGCCCATCGAGACGTCCGACATGCCGGCGATCCTCGCGCTGCGGACGAACTCCGAGCGGTCGGACTGGATCTTCGCGAGCATCTGGTCGAGCGCGCCGACGAGCTCGCCGAACTCGCCGGTCTCGTTCGTGTGGAATGCGAGCGTGCCGTGCTCGGTCCGCGCGAGGCGCGTCGCGCGCGCCTGGATCGCCTCGACCGGCCTGAGCACCCGCGCGTCCAGGAAGCGCAGCGCCAGCATGATCGCGAGCGCCGCCATGAGGAACTCCCACACCAGCGCCTCGCGGACCTTGGGCGGAAGCAGGCCCGGGTTCTCGGACACGGCGTCGACGACGATGAGGAACGACGGGCGGCCGACCGCGTCGTCGATCGCACGCACGACGCGCGCGCCGCTCGGGAGGACGCTGCGCTCGACGCCGCCAGCGCGCCACAGGTCCGACGCGAGGCCGCGGAGTTCCTCGGGGAGCTCCTCGTCCTTCAGGTTGTAGAGCGTGATGCTGGACGAGGGAACGCGCTCCGCCGTCCGCAGCAGATCGATCGTCTCGACGAGCACGACGCGGAGCGCGGTGCCGGGCACCGCGCCGACCAGCTCGGCGTGGGCCGTCATGGACTCGGGCGCGGTCACGGAGGCCGCGACGAGCGGAAGTTCGCCCGCGCTCAGCACGCTGGTGCGCGGACCGCTCGGTCCGCCACGGCCCGTGACGCCGCGCGAGCGCAGGCCGTCGGAGAGCGACGGGACGTCCGCCGCGAGCGGCCCGTCGGCCGCGTGCACCTCGCCGCCCGGTGACACGAGCACGAGCGTCTCGTCGGCGCCCGGCGCGACCGCCTCGACGAGCGTGGTCCAGAAGACCTGGACATTGCGGTCCCCCGGCGCCGTCGACTCCTCGACGGTGGCCGCGGCCTGCGTCAGCCGCGACGTCAGTCGCGCGACGAGCCCGTCGCGGCGGCGCTGGATCTCGAACTGGGCGTCCTCGCACGCGATGTCGGCGCTCAGCGAGTGCTGCATCGAGCTCGAGCGGCTCTCGAGCGCGCCGCGGATCACCGCCGTCGCCGCCAGGAACACCGCGCTGCCCCCGAAGAGCATGAGCATCAGCTTCGTTCTGAGGCTCACGTCCGCCTCCTCGCCGCTTTGCGGACGCGGATCGGGCTCGGCGCGCCAGGGGGGCGTGCCGTCGGGTGGTGGGGTCCGGGCATGGGGCGGGGGGTCGCCCCGGAGGGATCGGCACACCGGACGGGGTCGCTTGAGGACACCGCATCGGTACCCGCGCCGCTCCGCTGGATAGAGTCGACCGCATGGACGAAGCGCGAGCTGCCGCAGAGGGGTCGGGGCCCCCCACGACCGGGGCCCAAGCGGCCGGGAATCCTGTGGCAGGGAGCCCCGACGCCGGGAACCCGACCGAGGGGACGGCGGAAACCGGTTCCGGTGCCCGAGCCCCGGTGCCCGGGGAGGAGGGGCCCCTGGGAAGCGGCTCCGACGGAGCCGAGCAGCGTCTCGGCGCGGCGCAGGCGGCGCTCCGCACCGTCCTCGAGGGCCAATCCGAGACGGTCGAACTCGCCCTGGCCTGTCTCGTGACGGGCGGGCACCTCCTCCTCGAGGACGCCCCCGGCACCGGCAAGACGACGCTCGCTCGAGCCCTCGCGCGGGTGTCCGGACTCAGCTTCTCGCGCGTGCAGATGACCGCCGACGTCCTGCCCTCGGACGTGACGGGCGCCGTGTATCCGGACGGGGGCGGAGCCGGCGGGAGCGCGGGCGGCCTCGTGTTCCGGCCCGGGCCGCTCTTCGCCTCGGTCGTCCTCGCCGACGAGCTCAACCGCACACCGCCCCGGACGCAGTCGGCGCTGCTCGAGGCGATGGCGGAGCGCGCGGTCACGGTCGACGGAACCCGCCACGCGCTGCCTGACCCGTTCTTCGTGGTCGCGACCCAGAACCCGCTGGAGTTCGCGGGGACCTACCCGCTGCCCGAGTCCCAGCTCGACCGCTTCACCGTGCGCCTCCGGCCCGGCTACCCCGATCGCTCCGCCGAGGAGCGGATGCTGCGCGCGCGGCGCGGAGCGGATCCGTCCGACGCACTCGACGCCGTGCTCGAGCCCGGGGACCTCGCGGCGCTGCGCGCGCGCGCGACGGAGCTCCCGATGGCGGAGGCGGTGGAGGCCGACCTCCTCGACCTCGTGCGAGCGACCCGAGACGCGCGCCAGTTCGCACTCGGCGCGAGCCCGCGCGCCACGCTCGATCTCGACCGACTCGCGCGCGCGCTCGCGGTGCTCGCGGGTCGGGCGTTCGTCGCCCCCGACGACGTGCGCCGCGCCGCGCTGCCGGCGCTCGCGCACCGTGTCGTGCCGCTCGACGCGGAGCCGGGTGACCCCGAGGCCCAGGAGGACGCCGTGCGCGCGGTCCTCGCGAGCGTGTCCGTGCCCCGCCTTTCGCCCGACGGGGACCTGGTCCGGTGAACCCGCGCGCCGCCCGCCTGCGACCCACGACGGGCGCCGGCGTCGTCCTCGCCGTCGTCCTCGGCGCCGTACCCGCCGGGGTCCTCGGACTCGAGCTCGCGTGGCTGGTCGTCGCGCTGGGCTGCGCGGCGCTGCTGCTGTCGGCATGGGCCGCCGCGCGCGCGGTGAGGGCCTTCGAGCTCGTCGAGGCGCCCGCCACGGCGCGCGCCGTCGTCGGCCGCACCTCCACGCTGCCCGTCGAGCTGCGGGTCACGGCGCGTACACCGCCTGTCACGCTGACCGCGCTCGAGGAGAGAGCGTCGAGGTCGGCTACGGATGCGGCGAGCCGCGTGGAGCTCGCCGGACTGCACGCCGGTGCGCGCCTGCGCACGCGTGTCCTCGCCCGCTTCGGACGGCGTGGGACGCTTCCGCGCATCGCTCTCGAGGTCGCCACGTCGTTCCCGTTCGGACTCGTGGAGGCTCGCGCGCAGCTCTCCGTCGCGTGCGAGGTCGCCGTCGGCCCCAGGCCAGCCGGTGCGCGCGTCCCCGAGCTCGCCCGGTGGGCCGTGGGGCGTGGCACCGTCCTGGCCGCGGAACTCGTGCCGCGGACGGACGGGTTCGTCCGCGATCTCCCCGACGGACTCCGGGAGGCGCGGGGCGACGAGACCGCGCGCGAGATCGCGTGGCGTGCGAGCGCACGCGCCGGGCGCACGATCGCACTCGAGCGGCGGGCCGCGCCGCGGCCGACGCGTGTGGACGTCGTGCTGGTGACCTCGGTCCTGGGACCGGAACGAGGCCCGCGGCGGCGCGACGACGAGGCCTTCGAGGCGACGGTCGCGTTCGCACAGGCGCTCGTTCACGCGCTCGCGCAGCGCGACGTGCGCGCGCGCCTCGCGCTGTCGGGCGCTGCACCGGACGCCTCGGCGACCGCGCACGCCGCGGCGGCCGGCACGTACGCGACCACGCGCAGCACGATCCGGCGCGTGCTCGTAGGCGTCGCTCGCACGGGCCACGGGGCGGAACGCGCCTCGTCCGAGCCGCCGCGGGGGGGCGCGCGCGGCGACGCCGCCGCCGCCACGATCGTCCTCCTCCCGACCGCGCCGCTCGCGCTGACGCGAGGCTCTTCGGAAGAAGCGCGTCCGCCCGGCCCGCGCGACGCCCTCGCGCTCGTGCAGATCGCCTCCCCCACGCGTCAGCGGATCGTCTCGGGCGCGAGCGCCACGCGCCCGAGGCACGAGGGCCGGGAAGAGCCGCCCGCCCGCGAGGTGGCACTTTGAAACCGCCGCGCGACGAGCGCCTCGCGCAGGAGTTCGGCCCGCCGCTCCTGCTCGTCGCTGTCGGCGGCGGCGCCGCGGCCGCGCTGCTCGCAGAGGCGTCGGCGTGGCCGGCCGGCACCCAGGCGACGCTCCTGGTCCTGGCCGCCCTGTTCGCGCTGGCGGGCGCCGCGCTCGGCGGCTTCGAGATCGCGGCGCTCCGCACGCAGCAGCTCACGCGCGAACGGCGCGCGCCGCTCGAGGCGCTCGCAGGGAGGCCCGCCGCCGAGCCCGCGGGTCTCCCCGGCGCGCGCCGCGCTGCGGTCCTCGCGGTGACGCTGCTCGTCCTCGCGACGATGATCTCCGTCGGCCTGGACGCGCTGGCCCGCGCGGGTGGGCTGCGCGCAGGAGGCGAGTCGCCGCCACCGCCCGCAGCGGAGGAGCGAAGGACCGATCCCAGGGCGGACGCACCGACTGCGGAGTCGGACGGGAGCGGCGGCGCCGGCAAGCTCCTCGATCCCGACCGGAGCTCGGACGCTTCTCTCGCGCGCCGCGTCCGTCTGATCTCGACGGCGCCCGTGCTCGAGGTGCGTTCGACGGATGGACGTCTGGAGCCCGGGCGCGACGCGCTCTTCCTGCGCGGGTTCACGCTGAACGCGTACGACGAAACCGGGCGTCCAGCCAGCGCGCGCGGTGTGCGGCGCGTCGTACGGAGCGGCGGCGGCCGCCTGTCGAACCCGCTGGACGAGGCGCGGGGCGACACACCGACGGCGGGCCTCGAGATCCTCCCGCTCGGCGAGCACGACGGCATCGTCTTCGCCCCCGCACCGCTCGCGACGCTCGACGTCCCGAGCGCGTCCATAGAATCGGCGCGTGGCGTCGTGCTCACCCGCTCGCCCGCGCCTTGGACGCTGCGCGTCGAGCGACCGATCGTCGATCGACGCGACCTGGAGCGCGCGCGCTCGAGCCCTTCGGCGGCCGAGAAGCGCACGGCGCTCCCGCGCGCGCCCGAGGGCAGCGCCGCGTCTCTGGCACTCCGGCGGCTGAGCGGCCGTGCGCAGGAACTCACGCGGCGCGCGTCGTCGGACCTCGACCGGGTGGTACGCGTCGTCCAGCACTTCCGGAGCGCGTACGCGTACGACCTGTTCGACACGCGCTTCCAGGATCCCGAGGGGTGCCTCGAGCTGCTCGAACGTCGCACCGGCTCCTGCACGCACTTCGCCTCCGCGGCCTCGCTCATGCTCCGCGCGCTCGGGCTACGCGTCCGCGTCGTCGCGGGCTACGTGGCGCACGAGGCGACGGACGACGGCGCCTGGCTCGTCCGCATGCGCGACGGCCACGCCTGGATCGAGGTCTGGTTCGACGGCTACGGATGGCTGCCCTTCGACCCGACGCCGCCGGCCGAGGGCGGCGCGCGGGCACCGTGGGCGCCGGTCGAGCTGGCGCGTGCACCGGTCGCGCCGCTCGCTGCGCTGTTCGGCAGGGCGTGGTCCGCCCTCGCACCCGTGCGGTCGGCCGTCGTCGCCTGGGCACTCGCCGCCGCGGTGCTCGGCCTCCTGCTCCGTCGGATCCAGCGGCGTGCGTCGAATCGTCCGGGGCCCGAGGCCGCCACGGGCCCGAGACGCGCGGTGCCGCCCGCGGACGCCTCGCTCGCACGGAGGTTCGCGGCCGCCCTCGGCGCGACGGGCGTCGCGCGCGGCGAGGCCGAGACGCCGCTCGCGTTCGCGCGGCGCGCGGAGCGCTTCCTCGACGCGCCGGACGGCCTGGTCGTCGACGCCGTCGAGGCGCTCCTAGCCGCCGCGACGGGCGCACGCCCGCTCGCCGACGAGGAGACGTCCCGAATCGAGGCGGCGGGCCGCTGGCTCGATGCCAGGAGGCGTCCGAGACGCGGAGAGAGCCCCGCATGAAGGACGCCTCGGACGGGGATCAGGGCTCCCTCATCCCCATACGTCGGTATCTTCCCCGATATGCGCACCGCCCGCTCCACCCGACGCGCCTCGGCCCTCGCAGCCGCGGCCATCGCGCTCGCAGCGCTGACCGCCCCGACCGCCGCCCAGTGCGCAAGCGACTCGTTCGAACCGAACGACGCGTGCACTTCGCCGTTCGTGACGGGCGCTCCCTTCGTGCAGACCGGACTCTCGGTCTTCAAGCTCACCGACGAGGACCACTTCCGCGTCACGGTTCCGCCCGGCGAGGTCGTGGACGTCAACGTCCTCTTCTCGCACTCGGGCGGCGACATCGACGCGTTCCTCTATGACGCCGGTAGCCCGCTGTGCGGGGACCCGTTCGAGCACCTCGACTCGAGCACGTCCAGCAACGACGACGAGAGCCTGCGCTGGACCAATCTCGGCGGTTCGCCGCGCGACGTGATCATCAAGGTGCTGCTCTTCCCGGGCGAGCTCACGCCGTGCAACGAGTACGACCTCACGATCACGACGGCCCCGCCGCTCGATCCGTGCGACCCCGTGCTGAGCGACGACGGGTTCGAGCCGAACGACTCGTGCGGCGCGGCGGTTCCGCTGCCGCTCGGGCTCACGAACGGCCTGTGGGCCGAGCGCAACGACAGCGACTTCTACTCGTACACGCTCGCGGCGGGCGGCACACTCGACGTGCAGGCGTACTTCGTCGACAGCATCGCGGACGTCGATCTGTTCCTCTACGCCGCGAACGGCTCCTGCGGCGGCGGGTTCCAGTCCGGTGAGCTGGTCAGCGGCTTCACGCAGACGGACAACGAGCGCATCACCTGGTCGAACACGTCGGGCTCCCCGATGGACGTCATCCTCGAGGTCGATGTGTTCAACGCACAGGACTGCAATTCGTACTCGCTCGACGTCGACGTCGGCGGCGGCGGGATCGGCTCCAACTTCTGCCAGGCCAACCCGAACTCGACGGGCCGCATCGGTCTCATGCGCGGTCAGGGCAGCCTGAGCGTCGCGGCGAACGACGTGACGCTGCGCGCGATCCAGATCCCGCGTTTCCAGTTCGGAATCTTCATCGTGAGCGACGTCCAGGGCTTCGTCCCGAACCCGGGCGGCAGCGGGGGCAACCTCTGCGTCCTGGGCGAGATCGGCCGCTACTCCGAGGACATCCTCGCGGCGGACACCAACGGCACGATCCAGCTCGCCATCGACCTGGGCGCCGTGCCGCGCCCGACGAGCTTCGACTCGGTGCAGGCCGGCGAGACCTGGTCGTTCCAGCTCTGGCACCGCGACTCGACTCCGGTCGGATCGAACTTCACGAACGGTCTGGCGATCACGTTCCAGCCCTGAGGGCCGCACCGGGAGCCGCTCCCGGGGCGCGCCCGAGCGGACCCGCGTCCGAGCTCGACCGCAGCCCCACGGGGCCGCGTCAGCGCGCGCAGCGGAAGCCGACCTGGTTGTTGCCGTCCTCGCGGGGCTTGGCCTCGCGGCGGCCGACGCGGTAGGCGCCGCACGCGTGGTAGCCCTCTGCGGCCTCCTCGCGGCAGAGGAAGCTCCCCCCCACCGCCAGCGCAACGACGTCTCCGCGCGCCCGCCCGGTGCGCAGCGTCGTGGCCGTCCACTCCCACACGTTGCCCGCCACGTCGAAGAGCCCGTACCCGTTCGGCGGGAACGTACCCACGGGAGCCGTCCCCCGGTAGCCGTCCAGCCCGAGGTCCTCCAGCGGGAAGACGCCCTGCCACGCGTTCATCACGTGTCGCCCGCCGGGATTGAGCTCGTCCCCCCACGGGAACTCCGGCGACGGGAGACCGCCCGACGCCGCATGGGTCCACTCCTCGAACGTCGGCAGGCGAAGGCCGCGCCACAGCGCGTACTCCGAGGCGTCGCGCCACGACACGTTGACGACGGGGTGGTCGCCGCGGCCGACGAGGTTCGACTCAGGACCCTCGGGGTGGCGCCAGTCCGCGCCCTCGACGATGCGGAACGGCTGCGCGCCGAGCGACTGCCAGCCGTGAAGGAACACGACGGAGTTGCCGATGCGCTCCGCCTCCGTGACGTAGCCCGTGGCTTCGACGAACGCTGCGAACGCGTCGTTGTCGACCTCGTAGCGGTCGAGCTCGAACGCCTCGACGCGGACGGTGCGCCCGTCGATCTCGACGGTCCCCGCCGGAATCTCGACGAGTTCGTGCGACCCCGGCGACGCGCCGGCGGCGCCGCCGCTCTCGTCGATGTTCGTCGGCGCGCCCTCGGGGCCACCGCACGACGGGGCGAGGAGTGCGCCCAGGCCGAGCGCGACCGCGGCGCGGGCGCGGCTCACCGCACGCCTCCGGCGCGATACGCGACGCGGCCGTCCTTGACCGTCGCGACGACGGGCGAGCGACCGAGCTCGTACGTGAGGTGCCGGACCCCCGGCAGGTCCGTCACGACGAGATCGGCGCGCTTGCCCACCTCGAGCGTCCCGCGGTCGGCTCCGAGCCCGAGCGTGCACGCGGCGTTGAGCGTTACGGCCGTCAGCGCCTCCGCGGCGGAGAGGCCGTAGCGCAGCGCGCCCCAGCTCATGGTCTCGAAGAGGCTCATGCAGTAGCAGGAGCCCGGGTTGAAGTCCGTCGAGAGCGCGGGCGCAAGGCCCGCCTCGACCATGCGCCGCGCCGGCGCCTCGTCGGTCTCACGCAGGAACAGCGGGACGAGCGGGCAGAGCACCGGCTGGACCCCGGCACCGAGAAGCGCTTCGATCCCGCGCTCGGACACGTGCTCGAGGTGGTCGGCCGTCGCCGCCCCGACCTCCGCCGCGAGCTCGGCTCCGCCGAGCGGCGTGAGCTGGTCGACGTGCATGCGCGGCGTCAGGCCGACGTCGCGGGCCGCGAGCATGAGTCGGCGCGACGCTTCGATGTCGAAGGTGTGCGCCTCGGTGAACACGTCCGCGTACTGCGCACCGTGCTCGACCGCCAGCGGCCAGAGTTCTTTCGAGACGATCTCGACGTACGCGTCCGCGTCGCCCGCGTACTCGGGCGGAACGTCGTGCGCGCCGAGGCACGTCGCCACGAGGTCGACGTCGTGGCTGGACCGAGCGGCCCGGATGACGTCGAGCCCCTTGAGCTCGTCCGCGACCGTCAGGCCGTAGCCGGTCTTCGCCTCGACCGTCGTGGTGCCGAGCTGGAGGAAGCGATCGAGGCGCACGAGGAGCGCGGCCAGGAGTTCCTCGGCCGACGCGCCTCGGACCCCGGCGAGACTCGAGCGGATGCCGCCACCGGCGGCCGCGATCTCGACGTAGCTCTCGCCGCGGAGACGACGCTCGAACTCCTCGTCGCGCGTGCCCAGGAAGACGGGGTGCGTGTGCGGGTCCACGAGACCCGGCACGACGAGGCCGCCGCCGGCGTCGAGGCGCGGCGCGTCCGTCGGCGTGGGGCCGATCTCGTCCGGCGTCCCGACGGCGGCGATCCGGCCGGCCGCGTCCGCGACGAGCACCAGCCCGCCGCGTTCGTCGACGTCGATCGCCCCGAGCTCCGCTCCGCCGTGCGCTGCGTCCCCGCGCGGTGTGGCGAGGACGCCGATGTTCTCGACGACGAGCGCGACGCCCGCGCTCTCGCCCGCGCGGGCCGCGGCGGAAGGGCCGCCGGGGCGGAGATTCGTGTCGTTCGGTCGATCGTTCGGGCTCACGTGGAGAGCGTAGCCGAGAGCGACCGGCGCACGCGCGGCGGGGCAGGCCGCGTGCACCGAACCGCGACGGGCCCGACCCGCGGGTCAACCAGGGGCCCGACTTCATGTCCGCCGCGACAGATTCGTCCTGGGGCCCCCCTGCGGGACCCCGGGGTCCCGCTGCGGTCCGCCGTCAGGCGGCTTCCGCGGCCCGGTCCGGTCCCGCGAGTGACGTCTCCATCGCGGCGAGCAGACGCTTGCGCGCGCGGAACAGGATCATCTTCGTGTTCGAGCGGCGGGTCCCGAGCCGGCGGCCGACCTCCGCGTAGTCGAGCCCCTCGACCTCGACGAGCTCGAGCGCGCGCCGGTCCCGCTCCTTCAGCGCGCCGAACGCGTGCGCGTAGTGCTGGAGCAGCACGAGGTAGGCGGCGTGCAGCTGCCCGGTCTCCTCGCGGTCCTCGGCGGCGCGCGCCGGAGTCCCCGCCGCGTCCGCGACGAAGCGCTCGGCGCCGTCGCAGTCCGCGAAGAGCGTGCCCGCGCTCTGCGGTCGCACGCCCGATCGCCGGACGACGTTCGCAGCGATCGTGCGGGACCATGCGCCGAAGCCGCCGGGCGCGTCCGGCTTGAACGATCCCGCGTAGCGGTAGATGTTCACGAAGGTGTCCTGCAGGAGGTCGTGCGGATCGGCGCCGGGGCGGCGGTTGCGCGCGAGGCCGCGGATCCAGCCGACGAGGTCGGCCGAGGTGGCGGCGTAGAGCTCCTCGAAAGCGAGCGCGCTGCGCGTCCGCGCGAAGGTGCGCATGAGCTCCGTCGCGTCCGCCGAGGTGGTCGGCGCGGGTGCTCGGGTGCAGCGTCCGGCCGGCTCGGCGACGGCGGCGGACGAGGGCGCCTCGGGGGCGCGGGGAGCTTCGATCGGGGATGCCTGGACCATGGGGTGTCGTGTCGGGGGGGAAGCGGGGCGGGAGCCAGAGTGCGAGCGCCGTGCCGGACGTCGCACCGCGCCGCGAGCGCGCCCCCAAACCCCTCTGCAGCGGCCACTTGACGGGATCCGGCGCCTCGCCACAGGGGGCGAAGCGTCGCGCCCCGTTACCGGCGCGTAACGGGAATCCCCCGAACGTCACGGGCGGGAAGGCGGTCGGAGCGGGCTACATTGAGAGTGCCTCGCGCGCCCGACCCGACCGATGCCAGAACCCCGTTCCGTCGACGAACGCCCCGCGGACCCCTCCGCGCCCGGCGCCGACTGCGACCCACCGCCACGAGCGGTCCTCGCCTCACCAGCGGTCCCGCTGTTCGCCCTGGCCGCCCTGGGCCTGCTCGGGTCGGAGGGCGCACGTCTCGCCGGCAGCAGCACCGCCGTTGCACTCCTCGGCCCGGTGTCCGGACCGCTGCTCGGGCTCGCTGGCGCGCTGTTCCTCGCCGCGCTCTGCTCGTCGCTCTCGGCGGCGCTGCTGCGCGTGCTCCCGACGAGCTTCGACGGCAACGCCGTCGACACCGGGACGCGGGCCGATCTCCGCCGCCACCTCGGCGAGTCCCTGGAGCGGACCGAACGCCTCGCGGCGCACGCCAGCGTCGCTGCGTTCGTGCTGCGCGCCGGCGCCATCGCGCTGGTGCACGAGCTCGTCGGGCGCCTCCTGGGCGCCGGACCCGACGGCACACGCGCCGACGCCCCCGGCCCCGTCGTGCACGTCCTGACGACGGCGCTCGCCGGCGGCGCGCTCGTGCACGTGACGACCCAGTCGATCCCGCTCGCCATCGCGCAGGCGCACGCGGAGCGGCTCCTCCCCCGGGTCCTCCCGGTCGTGGCACCGGCTCTGCTGCCCTTCGGCTGGATCAGCGACGCGCTGCGCTGGCTGCGGCTCCCGTTCCTGCGCCTCGTGTCGACGCCCGACGCGAGCCACGAAACGCGCCGGCTCGTCGAGGGCTTCCGCGTCCTCGTCGAGGAGGCTGAGCTGGAGGGCGACCTCGGGCAGAGCACGCAGGAGCTCATCGCGAACGTGATCGAGTTCACCGGCGCGGACGCGGCCGAGGTCATGACTCCGCGCACCGAGATCCGCGCGATCGCCGAGGACGAGCCGCTCGAGGCCGCCATCGCCGCCTTCGCCCAGTCCGGCTACTCGCGGATTCCCGTCTACCGCGAGACGATCGACACCGTCGTCGGCACCCTGACCGCGCTCGAGGCCGCGCGCGCCGTCGCCGAGGGGCGCCTGGCGACGACGCGCATCCAGGCCGTGATGCGGCCCCCGCTCCTCGTTCCGGAGACCAAGCTCGTCCCCGAGCTGCTCGCCGACTTCCGCCGCGAGCGCCAGAAGATGGCGATCGTCATCGACGAGTACGGCGGCACGGCGGGCCTGGTGACGCTCGCGGACGTGATGGCGGAGGTGCTCGGAGAGGTCGAGGACGAATACGCGCAGCGGGACGAACGGATCACCGGCCTCGAGTGCGGAGGCGCGTCCGTCGACGCGGGCCTGCACGTGTCCGAGGTCAACGAGGAGCTCGGCCTCGAGCTGCCCGAGGAGGAGGACTTCGAGACGCTCGCCGGCTTCGTGCTCTCCGAGCTCGGCCGGATCCCGGCGCAGGGCGAGGCGTTCGACCGTGACGGCGTGGCCTACGAGATCCTCGACGCGAGCGACCGTCGCATCGTGCGCGTCGCCGTCCGCCGCCCGAGCGGACCGCGCCTCCCCGCGCGGCCTTCCGCGCCGGGCACGAGATCGACGACCGGGAAAGGTCAGCGCGACGGGAGCCGGTCGGAGACCCGCGACGAGGGACCCGACGGGCGCACGGTCGGGCGCACGGTCGGGCGCGCCGGATGAGCGCGCGCGGCGCGGTGAAGGACCGCGGCCTGCTGCTCCGGCGCGTGCCGTTCGGGAACACGTCGCTCGTGGTCCACGTGCTCTTCCGCGAACGCGGGCGGCGCGAGCTGATGGCGAAGGGCGCCTACCGCCCGAAGTCGCGGCTCTCCGGCGTCCTCGATTGGTTCGACGAGCTCGAGCTGTCGTGGACCGAACAGGCGGCGCCGAGCTCGCGCCGGCGCGGAACGGTGCAGCGCAACGCGCTCGGGCAGGTGCGCACCGGCGCGCTCGAGGTCCGGCGGCGCGGCCCGACGCGCTCACTTGCCGCGTACCGGGCCGCGTCGGCCATGACCGAGCTGATGGAGGTCGCGACGCGCCACGGCGCCGCGGAGCGCGCGCACTTCGAGCTGCTGTCGGCGGGCTACGACGCGCTGCCGCCGGAGGACGGCCCGGGCGCCCAGACCGCGGCGCACGCGGCCCTCGCCTCGTTCGAGCTCTCCCTGGCCGGCGAGCTCGGGCTCTTCCCCGCGCTCGAGCAGTGCGCGGTCTGCGGCGAGCCCGCGCCCCCGGTCCGCGGAGGGGCCGCCCCGCGCGCCGCGTTCTCCGCGACCCTCGGGGGCCGGCTCTGCCGCGAGCACGCGGAGGAGGCCCGCGCCCGCGCCGTGCGGGTCGGGACGCTGCCGGTCACGACCCTGGAGGCCGCCGCGCGCCTCGGAGCGGCGCCCATCGCCCGCGCCCTCGAGGCCCTCGGACCCGACGCCGAGCGCCTGGCTCCGCGTGTCCTCGACCTCACCGGACGATTTCTCGACCGTCAGCTGGAGACGCGCCCCAAGAGTCGCGCACGATTCCTGGCCGCCCCGGACCGCAACCGGGCCCCACGATGACGACGTCCGAATCCGCACCGACCCGAGCGCCCGCCCCGGGCGCTCGTCGCGCTCGATACCGCCCTCTCGAAGGCGCGCCCCGGCTCCGCGCCGCGCTCTGCCTGGCCGGGCTGCTCCTGGCCGCCGCGTGCAGCGCCAGCCCGATCTCTGACCGAGGGGCGCTCTCGCGGGCCGAGGTGCCGGCGGCCATCGAGGCCGCGCGCGCGACCCCGCCCGCGAACGCGGCCCCGCGAGAGCTCGCGAAGATCGTCGGCGACCTCCTGCGCGCGACGCGCTCCGAGCTCGACGCAGCGGAGCGGGTCGCCGTCCAGACCCTGCTCGACGACGCTGCCACCGAACTTGCGGAGCGCGGCGACGACCCCGACGTCCTCGAGGACCTCATCCAGGTCGACCTGCCCGCGCGCATCGCGGTCCCGGCCGGCCTGCGCGCGGCTCGGATCTGGCTCGAGGACAAGGACCGCTCCGACGCGTTCGCGGTCATCCAGCGCCTCGACGAGCGCTATCCGTCGCACGCGCTCGGGGGTGAGACCGGCGAGATCCTCTACGCGATCGCGGCCTCCTACCGCGACGACAAGGGGCGGCGCCTGTTCCTATTCCCGTACTCCGCGCGCGCGCCCGCGGTCTTCGAGTACCTGTCCACGGAGTACCCGACCCACGCGCGCACGGACGACGCGCTCCGCGAGCTCGCCCGCACGTACGAGGACGCCCGTCGCTTCGACCTCGCGATCGAGCGCCACGAGGACCTCCTGCTCTGGTCCCAGGACTCGCCGTTCCGCGCGGAGAGCGAGGCCACGATCCCCATGCTGCGGCTCGCCGACCTCGACGGGCCCGCATACGGGCGCGACCAGATGCTGCGCGCGCTCTCCGAGCTCGACGCGTGGGTCGAGCGCTGGGCCGACCACCCGCTGCGGCCGGACGTCGACCGCTCGCTCGTCGACTGCCTGCAGCGCCTGGCGGACAACGACCTGGTCGTGGCGCGCTTCTACCGTCGCGTCAAGAACCCGACCGGCGCGCGCAACCACGCCGAGCGCGGCATCCGCTTCGCGCGCCGCGCCGGCAACGCGGAGCAGGAGGCCGAGCTCGTCGAGTTCCTCGCGAGCATCGACGAGATCGAGGCCGTCGAGGCACCGACGCTTCTGCCCGGCGGCGCGCCGGGCATCGAAGCATTCGATCCCGCAGGGACGGGGACGTCGGGGCCCGCGCCGCTCGCGCCCTCCGAACCGCTGGACCCCGACTCGCGCCGACGGGACCGCCGGGTCGAGCCCGCGCCCGAGGCCGAAGCGGCCGGAGGCGGCCAATGAGCGCTCGGGACTTCGAAAGCGCTCGGCGCGCGCTCCTGGCGCGCTGCGCGCTCGTCGCCGCATTCGCCGCCACCGGCTGCGGATACACGACGGGGCTCGCGCCCCCGCGCCCCGACGGTCGGCCGTCGCGCACGATCGGCATTTCGATGTTCGGCAACGAGTCGCTCCTCCCGAACCTCGAGTGGCAGCTGCACCAGGCGCTGAGCGACGCCGCGCGCCGGCACACGTCGCTCGAGCTCGTCGCGCCCGAGGTCGCCGACATCGTGATCGACGGACGCGTGAAGGCGTTCCGCCGCCAGGCGGGTGCGCGGACCACGGGCAACCGCTTCGTCGAGACCCGTGAGATCCTGACCGTCGAGGCCTTCGCTCTCGACGGCGACGGCGGCCCGCGGATCGCGCGCACCGACTTCGAGGTTGGATTCGGGACCGCGATCGACGTGCCGGGTCGGGAGCCCGCCGCGCGCGCGAACGCGCTCCGCAACAGCGCGGACCGGATCCTGCTGACGCTGCTGGCCGAGGTGCAGTACGGAATCGTCCGTCCGCCCCTCCCCGACGCTCCGGTCGAGGACGCCTCGACGGCGGCGGCGGACGGCGCCGCGTCGAACGGCGGCGGCTGAGCGCACCGGCCGCAGGGAGCAGCCACGGCCGGCGAGGGATCGCCCGTCCCGGGGCTCCGGGCACGCCGTACTCGCCGCCCGGCCCCCTGCTGGCCGGAGGGCCGAGCGCGGGGCCTCCGGGGGCACCGATCACAGGGCGCGACCGGCCGCCACCGTGGGCCTCCCGGGCCCTGCGACAGGGCTCTAGGAAGCCTGGATCCTCACAGGCGCGGAGAGAACCCCGAGTTACGATCCGCCGAGGCCCAGTGCGCGAATCGGGGGAGCGCGAGCGGGAGGACCCGCCGAGGCGCGCTCCGACGCAGCCCCTGGAGATTCACCGGAGTCGGGCCGATAACCAAGTCGACATGGCCGAACCGCAGAAACCGGGAGAGAAAGGGCGCAAGCCGCGCCCCTTTGGATCCTTCGTCCTGTTCCTCACGATCATCGTCGTGGTGCTCATCGCGTTCAGCGGGGGCAACCTGACGAAGCCGGAGGAGCTTACGCTCGACGAATTCACCCACGCGCTGCTCACCGGCCAGGTCAAGAACCTCGAGATCGAGGGCGAGACGACGATCGTCGGTGAGTACTACGGTCCGCAGAAGCAGACCGAGCGCTTCCGCGCGTCGTCGCCGAAGGCCGGCGAGGACATCGACGTCTACCGCGAGTGGCACGCTCGCGCGCGCTACGAGACGATCGACGCGGACCGGCTGATCGAGCTGCTCGCGGCGAGCGAGCGCACGTTCACGCCTCGCACGGCGTGGCACCTCGTCACCACCGGCGGCGGCACCCCCACGACCGGCGGCGCGGACGCCGAGACCGACGAGGACGGCGAGCCCGAGAAGCAGCCCTCCGGTCGTCGCTACGCGCGCAGCAGTCCCTCGCAGGTCGAGAGCCTCTACGTGTTCGGCACTGCGCTGCCCGGGTTCGACAACGGCAAGTCCGACAGCGACCTCGCCTTCACGCTCGGCTCGGGCGCGCCGGCGCAGAGCATCGGCCTCAAGGTCACGAAGACCGGCACGTACCTGCCCCAGCTGTACGCCGCGCTCGGCGGCGCCTCGGTCCCGATCGACGAGTTCTCGTTCGACCTCGACAAGGAGGGCGGCGTCACGCACGGGCCGGCGAAGGAGTCGCTGCTCGGGATGCTGTTCCTCTGGACGCCGTGGATCCTGATCTTCGCGCTGTTCCTGTTCTTCATGCGCCAGATGCGCGGCCAGGGCTCCGGCGCGGGCGTGATGAGCTTCGGTCGCAGCCGCGCGCAGCTCTACACGAAGGAGAACGACACCGGCATCACGTTCGACGACGTGGCGGGCGCGCAGGAGGCGAAGGAGGAAGTGCGCGAGGTCGTGGAGTTCCTCAAGAACCCCGGACGCTTCACGCGCATCGGCGGTCGCATCCCCCGCGGCGTGCTGCTCGTCGGCTCGCCGGGCTGCGGCAAGACCCTGCTCGCCAAGGCGATCGCGGGCGAGGCCGAGGTGCCGTTCCTGTCCATCTCGGGCTCCGACTTCGTCGAGATGTTCGTCGGCGTCGGCGCGAGCCGCGTGCGCGACCTCTTCAAGCAGGCGCGCGAGAACTCGCCCTGCATCATCTTCCTCGACGAGATCGATGCGGTCGGCCGGCGCCGCGGCAGCGGCATGGGCGGCGGGCACGACGAGCGCGAGCAGACGCTCAACGCCATCCTCGTCGAGATGGACGGCTTCAGCACCGACGAGGGGATCATCGTCGTCGCGGCGACGAACCGCCCCGACGTCCTCGACCCCGCGCTCCTGCGCCCGGGCCGCTTCGACCGCGAGGTCACGATCGACCTCCCCGATCTCGAGGGCCGCGAGGCGATCCTCGGCGTGCACCTGCGCAAGGTGAAGACGGCCGAGTCCATCGACGTCGCCGAGCTCGCCCGGGCGACGCCCGGCTACTCGGGCGCAGATCTCGCTGCCATCGTGAACGAGGCCGCGATCATGGCGGTCCTCGACAAGAAGGACGAGATCGAGATGCCGCACCTCGAGGAGGCCGCGGCCAAGGTGCGCTACGGCCGCCAGAAGGTCTCGCGCACCATCGAGCAGGACGATCTGGAGATCACCTCGTACCACGAAGCGGGGCACGCGATCGTCGCGGCGAAGCTCGAGGGTCAGGACGTCCCCCACAAGCTCACGATCGTCCCGCGCGGCCGCGCGCTCGGCTCGCTGACGATGCTCCCCGCGAAGGAGAGCTACCACATGCAGAAGAAGCGCCTGCTCGGGCAGCTCGCGATCGCCTTCGGCGGCCGCGTCGCCGAGGAGATCTTCTGCGGGGACATCTCCGCCGGTGCCTCGGACGACATCCGGCGCGCGACCGAGCTCGCGCGTGCGATGGTGACCGAGCTCGGCATGAGCGAGGCCATCGGCCCGATCAACTACGCCGAGCGCCAGGGCTCCGATTTCCTCGGGACCGAGCTGATGAGCGGCAAGTGGCACTCCGAGGAGACCGCCCGCGAGATCGACGAAGAGGTCCGCCGGCTCCTGCGCGAGGCGTACTCGCTCGCGAAGTCGATCATCCAGGAGCACCAGGAGGGCATCGAGCGCCTGACGCGCGCGCTCCTGATGTACGAGACGCTGGACCGCGGCGAGATCGAGTCGTTGATCGCGGGCTCCTCGCCCGAGGGTCTACGCGAGAAGACCGCCGAAGAGCTCCGCGAGGAGCGCAAGAGCGACGCCGAGCCCGCCGCTGCCCGCCCGCCGCGCGAGAACCCCGACGGCGAGCTGCCGGGCGACGGATCGTTCTCGGGCCTTTCGCCGGCGTGACGGACGCGGGCCGCATCGACGGCAGCCCGGGAGGCCGGGCCCGTTGCGGCGACGGCGGGGGCGGGGGCGCGAGCGCGCTCCCGCCCCCGCCGCGCGTCATGGGCGTCATCAACACGACGCCCGACAGCTTCTCGGACGGCGGGCTGTTCCTCGATCCAGCGCGGGCCATCGAGCACGGGCTCGAGCTCGCGTCCGAGGGCGCGTCGATCCTGGACGTGGGCGGCATGAGCACCCGGCCGGGCGCCGCACCGGTCGATCCCGCCGTGGAGCTCGATCGGGTCCTGCCGGTGATCGAGGGCCTCGCGGGCCGTACGTCCGCCACCCTCTCGATCGACACGACGCGTGCCTCGGTCGCCGAGGCCGCCCTCGACGCGGGTGCCACGATCGTCAACGACGTGAGCGCGGCCACCGAGGACCCCGCGATGCTGGGGCTCGTCGCCAACCGGGCCGGCGCGACGCTGGTCCTGATGCACCGCCAGGGCGACCCCGTCACGATGCAGGTCGCCCCTCGGTACGACGACGCCGTCGCCGACGTCGCCGCGTATCTCGAGGCCCGCGTCGAGGCGGCCGCTCGGGCGGGCGTCGATCCCGCCCGGATCGTGCTCGACCCCGGGATCGGCTTCGGCAAGCGCCTCGAGGACAACCTGGCCCTGCTCGCGCGCCTCGGAGAGCTCCGCTCCCTGGGGCGTCCGATCCTGCTCGGGGTCTCGCGCAAGTCGTTCATCGGGCACGTGACCGGGGCACAGCACGAACGGGATCACCTCGCGCGCGAGCGCCAGGATCTGCCCTCGGACCGGATCGGAGGGACCGCAGCGGCGATCGCTCTCGCGGCGGCGGAGGGTTCGGCGGACATCTACCGGGTCCACGACGTCCGCGTCATGGTCGAGGCACTGGCGGTCGCCCGTGCGATCGCCGGGGCCCGCGCGTGACCCGAAACAGGAGTGCCCGGGCCGCGCGGCAGCCGGGCACGCGAGAGGCTTCACCCGGGGCGCCGCGGGCGTCGATCCGATGAGGAGAGCGCGCGCCGCGCGCCGCGGCCGGAAATTCCTTCCGCCCGCCGCCCCCGTGGGTGTTTCGTAGGGGCGTACGCGCGATCATCGCCCCCGGTCTCGATCCAACGATCCGGATCCCCTGGGGCCCCGCCCCCACCGACCGATGCCCATCGACCCCAGGACGCTGCTGCAGATCGTCATTCTCAGCGTCGGGGCGCACATCGTCCTGTCGTTCCTGAGGACGACGCGAGGCACCGGGATGGTCCGCGGGGTGCTGATCGTCCTGATCGTGGTCTTCGGGCTGCTGCTCGGACTCGCGCGGTCGTTCGCGCTGGCGGAGCTGAGCTTCATCGTCGACGCCCTGACCGGCTTCGTCGTCGTCATTCTCGCCATCGTCTTCCAGCCCGAGCTCCGGCGCGGGATCATCTCGCTCGGCGACAACCCGCTCCTGCGGACCGTGATCGGCGCGGGCGGCAAGGACGTCGTGGACGAGGTCGCGGCGGCGTGCGTCACGATGGCGAAGCGCAACCAGGGCGCGCTGATCGCGTTCGAGCGCCGCGTCGCCCTCGACGCGTGGACGCAGAAGGCGGTGCGCGTCGACAGCCGCGTCAACCGCCACCTGCTCGACAACCTGTTCTTCCCCGGCAGCCCGCTGCACGACGGCGCGGTGATCATCCGCGAGGGGCGCGTCGCGGCGGCGCAGGCGATCCTCCCCCTCTCGGAGAAGGAGAACCTGGCGCGCTCGATCGGGACGCGCCACCGCGCGGCGCTGGGCCTGTCCGAGGAGACCGACGCCGTGGTCGTCGCCGTGTCCGAAGAGACCGGCCTCATCACCGTCTGCCAGGACGGCCAGATGGAGCGTCGCGTGCTCAAGGACGAGCTCGCCGACGACCTGCGTGCGCGCCTCGGCCGCGAGGGCGCATCGCGGCGCACTCCGAAGGGCGCCGCAGGCCCGCGGACGACACTCAAACCGCTGCTGCGCGGCCTCGGCCAGAAGCTGTTTGCGCTGGTGCTCGGCATCGGGATCTTCCTGCTGGCGCACCGCTCCGTCCAGGACACCCGGACGTTCACGCTGCGCGTCGCGGCCGAGCCGCAGTCGCTCGAGCGCAGCGCCCCGACGGGCGGCACGCTCAGCATCCTCCTGCCCTCCGACGACCTGCACGTCGCCGCCCCGGCCCTGGGAGCGCGCGTGTCGCTGCGCGTGACTGCGGCCCAGGTCGAGCTCGACGCGCTCGGGGCCGAGCTCGGGGCGTTCGTGCGCGTCGACGAGACCTGGATCGGGAGCGAACGCGAGCTGCGCGTCGACGACCTCGTGGTCGGGGGCGAACGCGCGTCCAAGAACCTCGAGATCGAATGGACCGACGGGCGACCGCCCCGGCTGATCGTCGAGCGCTACGCGGAGGCCGAGGTCGTGCCCGCGGTCGCTTCGTTCGCCATCGCGGCGCCGGAGAACGAGGGGGCCGCGCTGCTCCCGCCCCGCGGCCTCGAGATCGACGCGGGCTCCCTCGAGTTCGACCCGCCCGTCGCGCGCGTGCGCGGGCCGGCCGACCAGATCGCCGCGCTCGGTGGTCCGACGGCGCGGCTCCCGTTCGCGCCGGTCGATCTGTCGCGCAGGTCGGGCCCTTCGTTCACGATGGCGCTCTCCCTCTCCCAGGAGGACGGCCGCGACCTGGAGCTGATGGAGCCGCTCTTCCTGCGCGGCTCGCTCCGGAGCGCGCAGACGCTCGTCGCACAGGTCGACCTCGACGTCGCCCTCGTGTCCTTCGAGGCCGCGGGCGGCCCGGCACGCATCGCGCGCTTCGAGCCCCCCACCCGCGCAGTGCGCGCGTCCATCCTGACGCGCGGCCTCATCCCGGAGGGCACGGACGAGTCGACCAAAGTGGTCCTGCGCCAGGAGATCCTGGGCTTCGTCCGCGAGCACGCGCGCGTGTTCGTCGACGTCGACCGCTACGACGATTCGCCGGGGCGCCGCATCGCGGTGGAGATCGGCGACCTCGACGCGCTCTGGCGCGAACAGCTGGGGCCGGCGTTCGCGCTGGCCAAGACCGACCCGAGCGCGTCGTTGACGCTCGAGATCGACGAGGAGGACCGCACGGTGGCCCTCGAGGAGAAACGAAAAGATGATGGGAACGATGGAAGGTGAGATCTTCGGCACGGACGGCGTCCGCGGGCGGGCGCTCGAGGGCTGGCTCGCGGAGGACGCCGTCGAGGCGCTCGGGCGCGCGGCGGCACTCGTGCTCGGCGGAGCCGACGGGACGGAGCGTCGCGCGCTGCTCGCGCACGACGGCCGCGCGTCGGCGGCCCCGCTGTCTTCCGCGCTCGCGCGCGGGTTCGCTCACGCCGGGCTCGGGACGGCGTCCGCCGGGCTCCTCCCCACGCCCGGACTCGCGTGGCTGACGACGACGCGGGACGACGTGGCGTTCGGCGCGATGATCAGCGCGTCGCACAACCCCGCGCACGACAACGGGATCAAGCTGTTCGGCCCGGGCGGGCGCAAGCTCACCGACGACCAGCAGCGCGCCATCGAGGAGCGTATCCGGCCCGAGCTGGAGAACGTCCGCCTCGGCGGCCCGCGTGCCGACGCCGAGGCGCACGTCGATGCCGCCCTCGCCGACGCTTACGCGACGCACCTCTCGGAGCTCGCCGCGGGCAGCGGACACAGGCTCGACCTGTCGGGGATGCGCGTGGCGATCGACTGCGCCAACGGCGCGGCGAGCGAGGTCGGACCAAGGGTCCTCCGTTCGCTCGGAGCGGACGTCGACGTGCTCTTCGGCTCACCGGACGGCAGCAACATCAACGCGGACTGCGGCTCGACGTCGCCCGAGCGTCTCCGCGAGCACGTCGCGGGCACCTCGGCGGCATTCGGTATCGCGCTCGACGGCGACGCGGACCGCTGCCTGCTCGTCGACGAGACGGGGGCGCTCGTCGACGGGGACGCGATCATGGCGATCCTCGCGCGCGACGCAGCCGACCGCGGCGCCTGGAGCGACCCACGCATCGTCGCGACGGTGATGAGCAACCGCGGCCTGCACCGCGCGCTCGAACCCAAGGGGATCGGTGTCGTCGAAGTCGGCGTCGGCGACCGCCAGGTGGTCGAGGGGCTCGAGAGCGAGGGTCTGGTGCTCGGGGGCGAGAAGTCCGGGCACATCATCTTCGCCGAGGACGGCGTGTTCATCGGCGACGGGCTGCTGACGGCTCTGCACGTACTCGGCGTGTCGGCCCGTACCGGGCAGCCGCTCGGGGCCCTCGCTGCGCCGTTCGTCCCGTTCCCGCAGGTGTTGCTCGGCCTTCCGGTCGCAGCGAAGCCGCCGCTCGACACCCTCGCCGGCTTCCGTGAGCTGGTTGGCGCATTCGAGGCCGAGCTCGGCAACGACGGCCGGGTCAACGTGCGCTACTCGGGCACCGAACCCAAGGCACGCGTGATGGTCGAGGGCCCCGACGAGGCGCGTATCCGCGCGATGGCCGAGGAGCTCGTCGACAAGCTCCGCGCCGAGATCGGGGGCGCGTGAGCGATCCGGAGCCCATGACGGGCGCGGTCCTGGCCCTCGAGACCTCGACCCGTTCGGGCAGCGTCGCGCTGCGGCCGTCGCCCGGTGCGCCAACGGTCGTGCAGAGGCTCGACTCCTCCGCGTCGCACGGCCGGGACCTCGTCCCCGCCCTCGACGGGCTCGTCCGGGACGCGGGGCTCGCGCCCGGTGACGTCGGGCTCGTCGTCGTCGGTCGAGGACCCGGGAGCTACACGGGGCTGCGCGTGTCTGCGGCGACGGCGCTCGGGCTCGCGCGCGCGAGCGACGCCGAGCTCGTCGGCGTTCCGTCCTTCGAGGCGCTCGCGCTCGAGGCGCTGCAGCCGGGCGAGCGGGGCGCCGTCGTGCGCGACGCGTTCGGAGGCGCCGCATATGTGGCCGTCCACGAGCGCGACTCCGACGGCACGCTGTCCACGCGCGTGCCGGCCGCGTGTGCCCGCGTGTCCGACGCGCTTGAGCTCATCGGAGCGGTCGACGTCGTGCTCGGCGACACGGCGATCGCGCACGCCGTCTTCGGAGCCGACGGGCCGCCCGTGCGAAGCGCGGTCCCGTCGGCCGCAGCGGTTCTCGCGCTCGGCCTCGCGGCGCGCGCGGAGGATCGCGACGCGTCCGACGTGTCACCGCTCTACCTGCGCGCGTTCGAGGCGAAGGTCCGCACGCGCTGAAGCGGCTCCCCACGAGAGCGGGCGCCCGTTCTTTCGAACGAGCGCCCGCTCCGTCGGCTTCCTCGCTGTGCTCGTCCCCGTGGGGCGTCGCGATGAGCGCCGCGCATTCTGAAGGGCCGTGACCGCAATGGATCCCGGTGTTCCCCGAAGGAAACGGCCGGGATCAGTGAACGGCCGCGCCCGGCGAGGACGCCGCGCCGATCACAGGTCCTGCGGACGCAGGGTGCGGCGGTTGTTCGCCTCGGCGCGCGCCTCGGCGGTCGCGATGAGCTCGCGGACCTTCTCGTCGAGCGCAGCGTAGAAGTCGCCGGACACGTTGATGCCGGCGGCGTTCTTGGTGCGGCTCTTGCTGATGATCATGTCGACCGGCGCCTTCTTGCGCGTGGCCTTCTTCTTGCGGCCCGTGGTCTTGCGCGCGCTGGTCTTGCGGGTCGCCTTCTTCTTGCGGCTGGCCTTCTTCTTCGCCATGGCTGTCGGCCCCGCGCGACGGTGTGCGCGGGAGGGGGGGTTCTTGGTTGGTGTTGTGCGGTGGTTGGAGTCGTTCCGTGACGCTGGTCGCAGGTTGACGGTCGCAATTGCCGATGTCAACGACGAGAATCAGGGGAGAATCGCCGGATGGAGCCCGAATCCGACCGATTCGCGGGCCCCAGCCCGCCGGCTCCCCACCGGCTCACCGAGCTCCACGTGCAATACGAGAACCAGAGGACCGGCCCCGCCGCGGGGCACCGAGCGGGCGCGTCGCGCCGCAGGGCGCGCCGCGTCCTCGGCGCGGCCGCGCTCGGCGCCGGGTGGGTCTCGTTCGCCGGAATCGTCCTGGCCCTCGCAGCGGAGCACCACCCGCGAGTCCAGCGCTGGGCCGTCGAGGCCGCCCGCGCAGAGGTCGGCGGGCCGCTGGCCGAGACGCTCGAGATCGACGACATCGACGTCCGCTGGATGCAGCGCTCCATCGCGCTCCGCGGCGTTCGCGCCGGCGACGGCGTCGAGGAGGTCAGCGCGGACGAGATCGTGTGTCGTCTCGGCTTCGGCGGCGCCGGCAAGCCGCGCCTCGACCGCATCACGGTGCGGGGCGCGGAGATCGTGCTGTCGGACGCGCTCTCGGCCGCGCTCGGCGCGGGAGCTCCGACGGACGAGGAGGGTCCTGGAGTGCTCGACCTCGTTGCACGCAGCCCCGAGGTCGTCGTGCGCGACGCGCGCATCGGCCTCGAGCTCGGACCGGGCCGTGTCGCGCCCGTCGGCCGCGTCGACCTGTCCATGACGCACGGTTCGCGCGACGGCGCGGACGTGTCCCGGATCGTCGGTCGGCTCGTGCCTTCGTACCTGGAGGGCGGCGACGGCGCAGCCGGCGTGATCTGGCTCTCCGGCGCGCTTTCGGCGGGCCACGTGGTCGAGCTCGAGGGCGTCGCGCGCTCGCTGCTGCTGGCCGTCGACCCCGAGTCCGCCCGCGGCACGCCGCTCGAAGAGGCGCTGCGCTACGACCCGACCGCGCGCATGGACCTCGTGGCCGACGCGCGCATCGACCTCGCCCGCTCGGTTCTCCCGGAGGTCCGCGGCACGGTCGCGGTCACCGGCGGAGCACTCACCCTGCCCTGGCTCCCCCGCGCCGAGGAACGCCGCGTCGAGGACGTCGAGCTGCGCGCGGAGTTCGGGTTCGCGCCGAACGAGCGCGACGCCACGGGCACGCGCCGGTCCGGCTGGAGCGTCGAGGGCACCCTCGACGCGAACTGGGAGAACATCGACGCGACGGCGGGCTTCCGCGGCGGGGACGCGGCGCCCGCGTCGCACGCGTTCGAACTCTGGGCGTCGCTGCCCGGCGCGCCGCTCGGCCCCCAGATCGGTGAGCTCGCCGCGGGCGAGCGTGGGATCGTGGAGGTCGAGTCGATGCTCGGCCCGCGCGGCAGCGCGGACGTCAGCCTCGCGGTGCGCCTCCCCCGTGACCGGCCCGAGGGGGCCCGCATCGGGCGCACGCTGGAGCGCCTCGTCCTGATCGAACCGCGCGGCGAGACCGCGCTCGCCTACGCGGGCGCCTTCGACCGCCGCCGCGGCGTCCGCGACGTCGGCTTCCCCCTCGCCGTCCGCCGCGTCGACGGCGACGTGACCTGGAGCATCGTCCCGGGCGTCGAGTACGCGGGACAGCTCGGGATCTACGGCGCGCGCGGGTTCCACACCCGCGGCCCCGTCGACGTGTACGGAGGCCTGCACTTCCGGCCCCTGTGGGAGTTCGGCTCCCTCGAGGAAGCGCTCGCGACTCCGGCTCCGTTCCATCTCGTCGTCGACGCCGAGGACCTCGTCGTCGACGACGAGTTCGAGACGGCGATGCGGGGACTGCACGGGCTCGAGGAGCTGCGCGAGCTCCTGCCCACGTACGGTCCGCGCGGCGGTTCCCTGGACTTCCGGCTCGAGCTGTGGCGTACGACGGAGAGCGTACGGACGTCGCTCGCGATCGACCTCGGCGTCGAGGATCTCGACCTATCTTGGCGCGAGCTGCCCGTGCCGGTGCGCGACGCCAGGGGCTCCATCCGCGTCCGGACGTCTCGCGGGACGCGCGCGGCCGTCGTGCTCGATCTGGAGGCGCGCACCGACGTGTCGGCCGAGCCCCTGACGGTCAAGGGGCGCATACGCGGTGAAGGCCTCGCCCGCAGCCTGAGCTGGATCCAGGTCGGAGCGCGCGCGGTCAATCCTCGCAGCTCCGCGCTGCGCGAGGCGCTCGCGCGCCGACAGCCCGGCGTGCTCGCGGCCCTCGACGGCGCCGGCGCGAAGGGGTTCTTCGACCTCGCCGTCGACACCGCCGCGGACCTCCCGCTGCCCGAGGCGCGCGTGCTGCGCGAGCGACGGCCGCGCGAGGAGGCCTTCGCCGGCGGGAACCGCGTTTGGATCCGCGTCCTCCCCGAGCCCGAGCGCGAGACCGGCGAGCTCCGACGCCGCGTCACCGTGCAGCCCGCGAAGTTCGCCGTCGCCACGCGCGACGTCGAGGGCAGCCTGCGCGTCGCGGTGACGCTCCCGCCGGACGCGGGCGCCGTCGCGCGCGAGCGCGCTCTCGCCGGGATCGAAGGCGAGTCCCCACCGGTGCCGGAGGAGGCCGCGGTCGACGTGCAGGCGTCGCTGCAGGGGCAGTGGCGCCAGGCGGGCCCGTCCGTGCCGCTCGCCGCGAGGCTCCGCGGTGCGGAGGGCGGTGAGGGCATCGAGCTCGAGGCCCTCGGAGCCGGGCTGGACATCGCGAACGACGGACTCATCGGCGCCGTGATCGACGCCGTGCGGCGGGCGGGCGAGGACGAGGTCGGACGGAGCGATCCGATCGACACGGACGGCGTGGACCTCGCAGGGCGACTCGATTTTGCGGCCGGCGCGCTCCTGCCCACGGCCCCGGGAGCCGAGGTGGAGAACCTCTCCGTCGACGTCGAGGCGCGCCTCGACCGGCTCGCCGTCGGCGGCACCCAGGTCCTGCGGGGCGTGTCCGCGCACCTCGGCTACGACCCGGTGACCGAGCGCTGGGTCGGGACCGAGATCGAGGCGCGGCTCGGCGAGACTCCGGTCCAGCTCACCGACGTCGCGTGGTCCCCGGACGGGGCTGGCTCGACGTTCCGGACGCGTCTGTCCGCCAGCGGTCTCCCGATCGACGAGGAGCACCTGTCCTTCTTCCTCGACGAGACGACCCGGCGGGTCGTACTCGACGATCTGCGCGCACGCGGGAGCTTCGACGTGGACGGCGCGGAGCTCGTGCTGAAGCGTCGCACCGACGGATCCACGTCCGTGTCGCTCGACGGCACGATCGGGGTCGAGTCGGCGTTCGTCGACCTCGGCATGCCGATCGAGCTCACGCGCGTAGAGGCGGTGGACCTGCGCCTCGTGCACGAGGGCCGCGGACTGCGCGCACGCGGCCGGATCCGCGGCGCGTTCGGCGCGATCGCGGGCCGTTCGCTCGAGGATGCGGAGCTTGAACTCACGTACGTCGAACCGCGGCTCGTCCTGGAGGCCTTCGACGGCGCGTTCGAGGGCGGCCGCATGCGTGCACTCGGCGCCTCGACCTCGCCCGCCGCCAACCTCTTCAGCATCGACCTGGAGCCGCCCTTCCCGTTCGAGCTGCGCGCCGCCCTGCGCGACGTCGACGTCGGCGGGTTCCTGCGCGGCGTGTTCGACTCCGACTTCGCCGACCGCGGACGCATGGACCTCGACATGATGCTGATGGGCGACTTCGACCAGCTCACGGGGCTCGCCGGCGGCGGCACGATCGTCGTCAGCGACTCGGCCCTGTGGTCGATCCCCGTGTTCCGCGCGCTCGGCAGCACGCTCGGCGTCGACACGTCCGTCCTCTTCCGCGAGATGCGCTGCGACTACCGCATCGAGGACGGCGCGCTGACGATGGAGCGCATGCGCGTGGACAGCGACCTCCTCTCGCTCGAGGGCGACGGGAGGATCTCGTTCGAGGGCGACGTGCGCAGCAACCTCGAGGTGAAGTACTCGATCGTCGACCGCCTCGGCCCGTTCACGCGCCTCCTGTACTGGGTCCAGAACAGCCTGCTGCGCGTCTCCGTCCGGGGGACGATGGAACGTCCGACGGTGATCCTGCGTGGACTGGTCTCGCGGCTGTTCTCGCCCTCCGTGGACCGCGACCGTCTCCCTCTGCCCGGCCTGTCGCGCCGCCCGGCGCGCTTCTGACGCCGCGTTCTTCCGAGGCACTCGAGATGGCGGACGGGAGGAAGCGCGGCGCCCTTGGCGTCGACCACGGGACGAAGCGGTGCGGCTTTGCGGCGACGGACGCGGGACGTCTGCTCGTCACTCCGCTCTTCGCCGCGGAGGGCGGCGACGCCGGCGCACTCGACGCGCTCGCCGGGCTGCTCGAAGAGCGCGACGTCGGCCACGTGGTCGTCGGCTACCCGCTCAACATGGACGGGACGAAGGGCGGCCGCGCCGGTCAGGTCGACGGTTTCGTGGACGCGCTGCGCGCGCGCTTCCCGGAGATCGTCGTGGTGCTCCAGGACGAGCGGCTCTCGACCAAGGAGGCCGAGGAGCGCCTGCGCGAGGCGGGGCACTTCGGCGACGCGCGGAAGTCGCGCAAGGACGCGTGGAGCGCGATGGTGCTGCTCGAGGACTGGATCGCGGCGGGCGAGCCCGAAGGGCTCTGACGCGCGCGCGCGCCGATCGCGCGCAGGGGAGCTCAGGGATCGAGGGGCCAGAGTCGAGACGCCCAGCGCCGAAAGGCACGGAGCCGACGGCCACGGAGCCACGGCCCCTGGGCCGCTCCGCGCCCAAGTTTCCTCGGCCGCCCGGCGCGGTCAGTCCGCCGTACCGATCCGCTGGCCGAGCCACTCGACGATGCGCGCGCGCACCTCGGCGCTGCGCTTGTCGTGCAGCAGGTGGTGCCGGCCCTCGAACGTCTCGACGTCGACGGTCCCGCCCGCGAGCGCGGTCGAGCGCGACGCGGGCGTGATCGGATCGTCGTCGCCGTGCAGGACGAGCACCGGAATGCCGAGCTCCCCCACGCGCGGCAGGTCCTCGCGGGCGCTCCGGCGCGCCTCCTCGATCGCGCGCAGCGTGATCACGTCGTGCGTCAGCTCGTTCGCGGACCACGCCGTCGCCTGGCCGGCAGCGCTCGTGAGCGCATCGGGTTCGTAGCCGGTCGTGCCGGGCGAGAGCGGGGTGAGCTTCTTGAAGAACTTCTTGAGGCCTCCGGGCGCTTCGGGCTCGACGAAGCCCGGCTCGAACAGCGGCGCGAGCAGCACGAGCGCGGCGAGTGCGCCCGGATTGCGCGCTGCGAACGTGACGGCGTAGTTGGCGCCGAGCCCGACGCCGATGAGCACTTTCGGGCCCTCCGGCATCATGTACGCGAGGTGATCCTGGATCTCCTGGATGTCGCGCTCGACCTCGAGCAGTCCGTTGGAGTGACCGCGCTCGCCCTCGGTGCGGCCGTGGCCGCGCAGGTCCGGCAGCGCCACCGCGAACCCGCGCTCGGCGAGGTCGGTGGCGAGTGCGCCGTAGCGCTCCCCCGTGTCGCCCGCGTCGTGCACGACGGTCACGACCGCCTGCGGTTCCCCCCGCGCTGCGAGCTCGCGGACGGTCAGCAGCACCATCCCCTTCATCGAGGCGTGACTGAGTCCCGCGGCGACCTCACCGGTGTCGGTCGATTCGCGGAGCTCCAGGTTGGTCACAAAGAAGTCGTCTTCGATCGCCATGGCGGCGGGAGTCTACGTCGCACCAGGGCCTCGGATCGCGCCGCGCGCTCGAATCGGCGCCCGCGGACCGCCCGACGCGTCTCGCACCGTGTGGACGGGTGCGGCGGGCACTCGATGGAAGGGCCGGGTGCGCTGCGGCGCGCAGGGGGCGCGCCCACGACGGCGGGACCGATCGCAATTCCCTGCCGCCGAGCACGCTACACCCGCGGGATTCACACCGAGCGAGACCGGTCTTCGTGCGAGTCCGGTGCCCGCGGGTTAGCCTCCCGGCGTGGTGCGAGAGACCGGGGCAGTCGTCCCGCGGGGCCGTTCGGTCCACGCGGGGAGGAAAGTCCGGGCTCCGCGGGCCAGGGTGGTTGCTAACGGCAACCGGCCGTGAGGCCAGGGAAAGTGCAACAGAGAGCAGACCGCCGAACCCGCCCGTTCGGGCGGGTGGTAAGGGTGAAACGGTGCGGTAAGAGCGCACCAGCGCCCCCGGTGACGGGGGCGGCTAGGTAAACCCCACCCGGAGAAAGGCCAAATAGGAGGGGCCCAGCGGCGATGGCCCTCGCCCATGGCTCCTCGGGTCGGCCGTTCGAGGCGCGCGGCGACGCGCGACCCAGAGAAATGACTGCTGCCTCCGCTTCGGCGGAGGTACAGGACCCGGCTTACAAGGTCTCTCGCACCACGCCTTTACGACTCGGACGGCGAAGAAAACCGCGAAAGGCGTCCGCTTCGACGGTGGACGACCACAACCAGTGGTATGGTGGATTCCCGTAGTCGGCGCGCTCGTTTCGGGGACCCAGGCCCCGCGCGAGCACACGGGCGACGCAAGATGGTGTGCACCTAGGATCATTCCGCACAACATCGGGCGTAACCGCCCCTTGCTGCTATTTCAAAGCGAGGCGAACATTCGAACCGTGTGGGCGCGACGAAGCCACCTCGTACGGACGCGAAGACCGAACGCCCGCCGACACGAACCACCGGCGCGGGTGATCCCCCAGGGATCGACCGCAGCGGTACCAACTCGAAGGCTCGAGGCGGTGCGTCCCTCGCACTCCACGTGCCCGAAAACGTCCCGGATCGCCGTCCTGCACGACCTCCGGCACGTCCCTTCCCCAGGCCGCTGGCGATCCCTCACCGGGGGTGCACCGGCGCTCACGGGGGGCCGCTCCCCGCACGGACGGCCCCGCCTGAACCGAACCGCCACTCCCCACCCACCGCACCACGACGATGGAATTCGTCTTCGTCCTTCCGCGTTTCGCGCTCTTCCCCGAGTGCGCCCCGCACGGGCTCTCGCTCTTCGGGGACGGGTCATCGGCCGCGCCAAACGACGGTGCGACCGTGGATGGACGGCGGTTCGGAGAGCTGGTGCGCCAGGAGGGCTTCTTCGTCGAGCGCGACCACGCGGAGCGCACACCGACGCTGAAGCAGATCATCCCGTACACCCTCGTGCGCCGCGGAGGAGAGATCCTCTGCCTCGAGCGCACGAAGGCCGGAGGCGAAGCACGCCTCCACGGCAAGCTCTCCATCGGGGTGGGCGGACACGTCAACCCGGTCGACGCCCAAGGCGCCGACGCGATAGATCGCGAGGGCGCGGACGCTTCGTCCGGTCGAGCCCTCGACCCGCTGCCCGCGGCGACGCGGCGCGAGGTCATGGAGGAGGAGCTCTTCGTCACCGGCGCGACGCGCCTGACGCAGATCGGCCTCATCAACGACGACACCAACGCCGTCGGCGCCGTCCACGTCGGGCTCGTGCAGGTTCTCGATCTCATCGAGGGCGATGCGCGTGTTCGCGAGGTCGATCAGCTGCGCGGTGCGTTCGCGTCCGTGTCCGAGCTCCGCGCTCGGCTGGAGAACGGCGCGAACTTCGAGACGTGGTCCGCGCTCCTCGTCCCCGAGCTCGAGCGCATTCTCGAGATCGCGGATCGTTCCGCGCGGTCCGCGTCGGACCGCTCCGCCGTGCCGTCCACGCACGAGGAGAACTCCACGCACGAGAAGAACTCCACGCACGGCGGGAACCCCACCCACGACGGCTCGACCTTGTCGAGCGCCCGCTGAGTGCACGCGCACTCGGCGGTTCTGTGAACAACTGAAAACTTCCCTCGCGAAGGAAGCGACGCCGATGCCCCACGGACGTGGAGCATCGAGGACACTCTTCGCGGGACAACAAACGGCACGGAACGGCCCGCACAGCCCGACCGACACGACGACGCGCGCAAGCAGCGCACGGCGACGTGGCCGTATCACCACACGCACAACCCGAATCACATTGCGCGCCGAGGGGCGCGCGCAATCCCATGGCATTCACCGCACCCGCACCGACCTCCGTCCGCAAGGCCCGCCAGATGACGCAGGAGAAGATCTACGACGTTCTCCAGGCGGCGCGCACGGCCGACAAGGTCACCGTGTACTTCAAGGACGGTCGCGCAGCGACCGGCGCGCTCATCTTCAACCCGTTCAAGGGGAGCGGCCGCGTCATCGACGTCGACCGCGAGACCTCCATCGACTTCGCGATCGAAGGCATCCGCGAACTGAGGCTGCAGTAGCACCGGGGCTGCAGTAGCACCGGGGCTGCAGTGACACTGGGGCCGCAGTGACACTGGGGCCGCAGCGACACTGAAGCCGCAGTCGAAGGGCGCGTACGAGCGCCGCGCAGAACACTTCGCCCACACGCCGCGAAAGAACAACGCACGAGGCACCGAGACCGCGCCGCCGCACCGGCGTGGCCCGGTCGCAAATCCGCCCCACGGGCGGGCACAACACCGCAGGAGTCGCGCAAAAGCAGCGGAAGGCGCCGCACACGGAGGTCCCCAGGGAGGGACTCGAGCGTGCAGCGCGCCCTCCGCAGCGTCCCACCCGGATCGACGACGCGCTCAACAATGAGGGGGGCCCCGCGCAACGCACGGCGCGGGACCGACGACAGCGCCCCGTCCGGAGAACCCTCCGGGCGGGGCGCTCCTTCGGCACCCTCGTGCGCCGCCGAATATCATCCGCGGCATGCGCACCTCCCTTCCCGTTCGCGCGCTCCTCGCGCTCACGTGCGCCTCCGCGGCGTACGCCGTCCGCCCCTTCACCGGCGACGCCGCACCTGAGGTCTCCGCGCCGTACGAGGAGCCAACCTCCACGGCGTCGGCGCAGGCGGGACATCCGCTACGTGTCCTCGACCCGCACGGGCACTGGACCGCCGTGGACGGCGCGAAGCCGGGCCGCGCGATCCTCCCGCTCACCACGCTCGACGACACGCCCGTCCGTCCAGGGATCGAACCCGACGGAACGATTCGGATCGAGCTCCGGAACCGCGCTCTGCTTCCAATCCACGCGCAGGCCTGGGTGCACGGCGCGGACGAGTTCGTGGCGATGCACGAACGCGGCGCGCTGGTGTTCGGGGATCGCACGCTGCCGCGAAGCGTGCGCGCCGCGGACGGCGCGCACGACGTGACGGGCAGCGCAGCGCGTCGCGACGGCGTTCCGCTCGGCGTCCAAACGGTCGACGTCGCGGTCCCCGGCGGAGCCCACGACGCGCTCCTGATGTTCGGCCTCCCGGGCCCGCCCTCGAGCGGTGCGCCGACCTCCACTCTCGTCCAGCTCGTGGATGCGCCGTTCGAGAGGAACGGCGCGCTGCGGATCGACGACGCCGCGCGCCTCGACGCGCTCGCCTTCGTCACCCACCGCACGCCGGACGCGGCGCCGGACGCCACGGTCCGCGAGATCGATCGTTCGGACGCCGACGCCGGACCGGTCGAGCTCTCCCTCGAGCTTCCGAAGACCGCCCGCGAGGCCCTCGAGGCCGGTCAGAGCGTCACGCTCGTCCTCGCATTCGGTGACGCGCCCGTGGCAGCCGAGCGCGCGGTCGAGGCCTCCGCTGCGGGGTCCAACGCGGCTCCCGTGCTACGACTGGAGGACGTCGCAGCCGAGGCAGGCCTCTCCTTCGTGCACCTGGAGGGCCCGGCCGAGCAGCTCGATATCCGCCCGACCATGGGCCCCGGCGCGGCGTTCGGCGACGTCGACGAGGACGGGTTGCTCGACCTCGTTGTGCTCCAAGGAGGAGGTCGCCCCGAGTGCGCTCCGCTGCCCGACCGCCTCTGGCTCGGACGCGCCGACGGGACGTTCGTCGACGCGACGGACGGCTCGGGGCTGGGCTCCGGGGACCCAGGCATGGGCGCGCTGCTCGTCGACGTCGACGGCGACGCGCATCTCGACCTCTACTGCGCGAACCGCGGACGCGACCGGCTCTTCCTCGGCCGCGGCGACGGCACGTTCGCGGAGGCGACGGCGCTGCTCCCAGCCCACGAGCTCTGGAGCGCGAGCGTGATCGCGGGTGACCCCGACTTCGACGGTGATCTCGACCTCTACATCACGAGCTACCTCGACTACGACCTCGAGAAGACGCCGGACGCCGCGGAGCTCGACCGGTACCAGCGCGAGGATCCGCTCGAGATGCTCCCGTTCGCCTTCCCCGCGGAGCGCAACGTGTTCCTCCGGAACCGGCTGGTCGAGGACGGTGCGCTCGGCTTCGAGGACGCGACGGAGGAGCTCGGGCTCTCCGACGCCGCTGGCCGCGGGATGCAGGCGGTCTTCTGGGACTTCGACCTCGACGGCGACGACGATCTGTACGTCGCGAACGACGTATCGTTCAACGTGCTCTTCCGCAACGAGGGCGACGGGACCTTCGAGGACGTATCGTTCGCCGCGGGCCTCGACGACCCGCGCGGCGGCATGGGCCTCGCGCTCGGCGACGTCGAGGGCGACGGCGACGAGGATCTGTTCCTCACGAACTGGCAGCTCGAGGCGAACGCGCTCTACACGAACAGCCACTTCCAGCGGAGCGCGCGCAAGCGCCGCCGCGCCAACTTCCACGACGCGACCGTGAAGGCGGGGCTGGGCAAGAACACGATCGGCAGGACGTCGTGGGGCGCCGAACTCGTGGACCTGGACCTCGACGGCGCGCTCGACCTCTACGTCGCGAACGGCTACACGAGCCCCGACTACGAGAGCACCGGGATCTGCGTCGGCCAGCCGAACATGCTGTACCGCGGCGACGGGCGCGGGCGCTTCGCGGAGGTCCCCCACGCGCCGTCGGGGCCGTTCGGCGCCCGTTCGTCGCGCGGCGCGATCGCCGCGGACCACGACCGCGACGGTGACCTGGACCTCTTGGTTACCAACAACAACGGGCCCCTCGAGCTGCTCGCGAATCGCTCGGAGCGCGGCGGCGCCTGGCTCGGTGTCCGCCTCGAGCGCGCGACTGGCGGCAACCGCTTCGGAATCGGCGCCCGCGTGACGGTGAAGACGCCCGATGGCGCCGAGCGCGTCGCATGGATCCGCGCAGGTCGCGGCTACCTGACGGGCAACGCTCCCGAGGCCCACTTCGGCCTCGGGGACCTCGGGAAGAGCGCGAACGAGTCCCCGGCGCTCACCGTCGAGGTCCGCTGGCCCGACGGTCTCGTGTCGACGCTCGGGAGCGCACCCGGCCGCTGGATCACCGTACGCCGCGAGGACTGAGCGCGCGGTCGGCCGGCGCGTTCGTTGACGGCCCCCCTCCCGCAGCGATTCAGCGTGCGCGCCGCGGGTGCGGCGGGTACTCCGGTTCCAGCTCGACGTCGACCGCGTCGGCGACGCGGTTGATGTAGTTGAAGTACGCGACGACCTGCGCCGCGTCGTGCACCGAGACGTCGTCGAGGCCGACCGCGCGCAGCGCCTCGACGTCCGACTCCGTCATCGCGCCGGGAGTCTCCGTCAGCTTCGCCGCGAATCCGCACAGCGCACGGTCGACGTCGGTCAGCCCGAACGTGCGCCATGCGCCGGCCTCGATGGCCTGGACCCAGGCCTCGCGCTCGTCGACACCCCGATCACCCCACTCCTCCTCGACCTCGGCACGGAGGTCGACCACGTGGGAGCAGGTTCAGTAGTGGCAGTCGTTCGCGTGGCTCACGACGACGGCGAGCATCTCGCGCTGGCGGCGCGACAGGCCGTCCGTGCGGAACATCACGCGCTGGTAGAGGCCCATCGACGCGTCCAGGACGTCCGGCGCGAGGCTCATGGCGCGCACGATGCCGAACACGCGGCCGGCGCGCTGGAGAGCCGCGCGGTAGGTCTTCGCGAGGCGGCCTGTGGCCTCGTCCGGTGAGATCGTTCGGATCCAGGGCATGCGCCCGAGGATACGGGGCGCGCGGACGACCCGTGCCTCGCGCCGAGGCGCGGTCGGTGAACCAGGTCGAGCCTCGCCCGGGCACCGCGGGTTTCGCTGCATTCCCGGCCCCCGTGGAATCCGATGCACGGGGGATGCAGGGAATCACCAGCAGCGTGCCCCAGAGCGCGCCGATCCGGGTCTCCGCCAGCCAGGCGATGGAGGTCTCGGTGATGAAGATGCAGCAGGACCAGGAGCGCGCCGAAGGCGCCGCCAACCAGGAGCTGCTGCGTTCCGCCGCCGAGGTCCAGATGACTGGAGCCGGCGGTCAGGTCGACATCGTCGCCTGACGCGGCGCGCCGCCGGTCCGCCGGCGGCGCGCACTCCTCCCCCTCCGGCGGCCCGACCGCCGGAGCGCGCTGCTCAGAGGCGCGGCGCGCTCGAGCGCGCGACGTTGTCGACCCACGCGCTGAGGTTCCCGGCGCGCCGCACCTTGGCCGCGCGCAGCGCTTCGAACCGCTCGGCGAGCTCGACCTCGCCCAGGCGCAGGAGGAACAGCGCGTACTCGGCGTACCAGCGAGACACCGTGATCTCCGCGTCGCGGATCACGCGCAGAACGCGTCGCACGCCGAGGATCGGCGAGCCGTGCACGAGGAATCGCGCGAGCGCACGGCGCCGGAAGCTCGTCCTCCGCGGCCGCACGCCGAGCGTGCGCAGGAGGTCCTGCACCTCCTGGACGAGCTCGATCCCCTCGCGGTTCATCTCGGCCGCGAGGCCCGCGAGGTCCGGGTCGCTGGCCCGCCGCGCGATGTGGTCGAACACCGCCCGCGCGCCGATCTCACTGAGGAGCGCCAGCTTCACGTCGGAGCCCAGCGACCGGAACGCGCTCGTCCGCGCGGCGCCTTCGAGACGACCGCTCATGGCTGCTCGCCCTCAAGCCGCGGCGCGGGGCGCGCGCTCCGTCCCGACCGGAGGGCCACAGTCCGCTCCTCAGCGCTCGTCCGACGGCTCGAAGTCCACGAGCCCGGCGAGCGTCCCGTCCGGATCCACGTTGAGCGCGAGCGGCTCGAGCGTCGCGGGAACCTCGAGCAGCTCGCGCCGCGCGTCGACCTCGAGGTCGAAGTCCTCGAGCGCGCCGCTGGTCGTGATCAGGCGGATCGGGAGCGTGAACGGGTACGCGGCGGGCGCGCCGCCCTCGATCGCGTGCACCTGGTCGACGCGAACGAGGACGCGGCCGCGCTCGCCGTCGAAGCGCCACTGCGTGCGCACGCGCGGGCGGCCCGGGCCGGCGAGCCACGCGCGGGCGTGCGCTGCGGCCTCGCTGGCGCCCGCGGCGTCGAGGGCGTCGCCGAGCGCATTCGCGCCGACCGGGGCCCCGCCGCCGTGCTCGAGCACGAGCGCGCGCAGCGCCTCGCGGTAGCGGTCAGCGCCCGCGATACGGCGGGTCGCGAGGTGCCGTGGGACCGCCCAGGCGTCGTCGATGCGCTCCGTGTGTGCGCCGGCCTCGACCAGTTCCCGAAGCGCCGCGTCCGCGCCGCCGCGCGCGACCGCTTCATCCTCCGCCCAGAGCGCCGCGAGCACGGACGGCAGCGCCGCGACCCCGGCACCCTCCGGACCGTCGACGGGCGCGACGAGCGCACCGAACCAGTGCGTGGCCGGTCGCGCGGGAGCTTCGGCCGCGTCGGCCGGGAAGAGCGAAAGGAGCGTGCGCTCGCACCAGAGCGTGAACGCGACCGCGGCCTCCGGGACGGACGGGTCCGCACGCCGCGCGAGGTCGGCCGAAGCGGGCACGACGCGCGCGCCGCGGGCGCTCGCGCCGGCCGCGAAGCCCGTCGCGGGACCGACGAGCGTCACGCGATCGGCCGCGTCGTCGGGACCGACCCGGATCGAGCGGGGTCCAGCGCCGAGGGCCGCGTCGGCGCCCGAGCGCTCGGGGAACTCGAGCTCCAGCGTGTGCAGTGCGCCGTCGACCGGCGCCGCGGGCGTGATCCGCACGCGGTCCCCGCGCGTCTCGACGCGAGCGAGCGCGTCGCCGTCGAGCCAGACGGCCGACGGTCGCTCCGAGGCCCTGAGCACGAGCGGGTCGCGCCAGGCGTCCGCGGGACCGTCGACGGTGCGCACGTGGAAGCGGACGGTCGCGCTCCGATCGCCCAGCTCGACGGTCTCGACGTCGAACGTCTGAACTGCGGCCGCGGGCGCGGGCTCGTCGGCGGGACCGGTTCCCGTGCCGGGGGTCGAGCACGATGGCGCGACGCCCACCGCGCAGAGCGTCGCTGCCAGCAGCGCCGCAGAGACGCGCCCCTTCGGGGCACGCGCCGGCCCCCCGGCGCCGACGCGCCCGGCACGGACGGCGGCAGAGCGGCGGACGGCGGGCGCGCGGACACCGGAGTCGGGCACCTCGCGCTGCGCCACGCGGGCGTCGATCCGTAGACTCCGGGGAGCGATCTCCATGGCGGAGATCCTAGCTCCCGCGGCACCCGATGGACTTCCTCCTCGAATGCATCGGCTTCCCCCCGGACCTCGGCGAGGACGACGTCGCGGAGCTGGTCCGAACGCGCGGCGAGGCCGCGGCCTGGCGCGGCGCGGGTGAGGACCACAGGGTGCTCGCCCTGGGGCAGGGCCTCCACGGCCAGAGCCTGGTCGTGCGGGCGGACCGGGACGGGCCGGGCGGCCAGTGGTCCCTGACGCCAGAGCTCCGGGGGACGCGCCCGCGCCGGCTCGCGGTCACGTCGATCGTGCGTCCACAGGACCAGCCCTTCGACGCGCTCCTGACCGGCTGGGCGCACCCGCCGCCTCCGGGCGAGGACCCGGAGGGGCCGCCGGGCGCCTACCGCCTGTCGGCCTGGGTCAGCGATGCGCGGCGCATCGGGAGGAGGCTCCTACCGGGGCATGTCCTCGCCGTCGAGGCGGCGGGGTTCGCACTGCACGTCGAGCGGATCGTGGCCGGCGACGCCGCGTTCGCCGCGTCCGTGCTCGAGCGCCCGAGCGGCGCTTACGTACGCCCGCTGGGCGCCCCGGACGACCCCGGCGGCGGCTGCGACGTGTCCCTGCGCATCCAGAGCGTGCGCCGGCTCGTGAACGCGGTGACCGACGAGGTGGTCGTCGTGGCGCTGTGCGACGCGCCCGACCGGCCGATCCCGCTGCTCCTGAGCCCGTGGCAGCTCGACCGCGACGGGCACGAGCGGCCGCGGCCAGGCCTCCGCGTCGAGGGCACGTTCCTGTTCACGGGCCGGATCGCGGGCGGGCTGAAGCGCGGGACGACGGGCGACCGCTTCGGCTGAGTCAGGTGCGGGCGTCCGGTCGGCGGCCGGCGCGCCCCGGGCGTGCGCGCCCGAACGCCGCGATGTGGCACACTGCGCGGATGATCCCGAGCACACGCCGTCTCCCGACGTTCCTCCTGGTCCTCTTGGCCCTCCTCTGGGCCGGCTCCGGTGCCGCGTCGGCGGCGAGCTCGCTCCCCGCGCAGGAGGACGGTGCGCCCGTCGCCGCGGACGGTGCGGGCGAGGGAGCTTCGGCGGCGGCAGATTCAGCCGCGGAGGGCGCAGCCGCAGCCGTCGAGGCCGCGGCAGCGGGCGCGGCGGAAGCCGCTTCGGAGGCAGCGGAGGACGCCGGCGCCGATGGGAAGGGCTGGATGGACCGCATCGACGCCAAGATGCAGGCCGTCAACCAGAGCGTCGCCGACGTCATCTTCTATCCCATCCCGATCCCCTTCACGGTGGCGGACAGCCCGACCGAGCTCCCCTTCACCGGCGGCGCGAAGACCGAGAAGCAGACGATCAGGTTCGCCGTGCTGTGGCTCATCATCGGCGCGCTCATCTTCACCGTCCGCATGGGGTTCGTTCAGCTCCGGATGGTGCCCCACGCGATCCAGATCACGCGCGGCAAGTACGACGAGGGCGACGACGAGGGTGAGGTCAGTCACTTCGAGGCCCTCTCGGCGGCGCTTTCCGCAACGGTCGGGCTCGGCAACATCGCGGGCGTCGCGCTCGCGATCTCGCTCGGCGGTCCGGGCGCGACGTTCTGGATGATCGTGGCCGGCCTGCTCGGGATGGCGTCGAAGTTCACGGAGTGCACGCTCGGCCAGATCTACCGCCACGAGCGCAGCGACGGCAGCGTCATGGGCGGCGCGATGTACTACCTGTCCGACGGACTGAAGGAGCGCGGACTCGGCTTCCTCGGCAAGCCCCTCGCGATCGTGTTCGCGATCCTCTGCATCGGCGGCTCGATGGCCGGCGGCAACAGCTTCCAGGTCAACCAGTCGCTCGGCGCGATCGAGGGCGTGGCGCCGTTCCTCGGCGACTACCCGTGGGTCTATGGGATCGTGATGACCACCGCCGTCGGCATCGTGATCCTCGGCGGGCTGCGTCGCATCGCCGACGTCGCTTCCGCGGTCGTGCCGACCATGTGCGGCATCTACGTCCTCGCCTGCCTGTACATCCTCTTCATGGCGCGCGACGAGATCGGGCCGGCCTTCGGGACGATCATCGACGGCGCGTTCACGCCCGAGGCCGGGCTCGGCGGCGCGCTGGGCGTGCTGATCGTCGGCTTCCAGCGCGCGGCGTTCTCGAACGAGGCCGGCGTCGGCTCGGCGGCGATCGCGCACTCGGCGGCAAAGACCAAGTACCCCGTACGCGAGGGCATCGTCGCGCTGCTCGAGCCGCTGATCGACACCGTCATCATCTGCACGATGACCGCGCTCGTGATCGTGATCAGCCAGGGCTACCTGAAGGTCGATCCCGAGACCGGGCTGGACACGATCTACCGCCCGTTCATCGAGAGCGACAACGGCGCCGGACTGACGCTGGCGGCCTTCCAGAGTGAGATCGGCGACTGGTTCGGATACGTCCTCGCGGTCGCGGTCGCGCTGTTCGCGTTCTCGACGATGATCTCGTGGTCGTACTACGGCGAGCGCTGCTTCGCTTGGCTATTCGGCGATGGACTCGGGATCGTCTACAAGGTCCTCTTCCTCGCGTTCACCTTCATCGGTTCGGTCGTCACGGGCACGGCGGTCCTCGAGTTCGGTGACCTGATGATCCTCGGCATGGCGATCCCGAACGTGATCGGGGTCGTGCTCCTGTCCGGCAAGGTCAAGGAGCACCTCTCGGAGTACCTCGAGCTCAAGCGCACGGGGCAGATGTGAGCCCCGACCGTCCGCGTCAGCGAGCCTGGTCCACGGCCCCCCGTTCGCTCCGGGCAGCCCGGTGGGCTGCGGCAGCGGACGGTCCGGGCCCCACCCAGGGGCACTCGATGGCCCCCCCGGCCGCCCTGCGCGCGCTCGTGGGTCCCCCGGGTGGAGTTCCGCCGCGGCCCGGTCGATAGTTCTGTCATGGCACCCAGGCGCGCTTCCCTGGCGGCGGCCCTCGCGGGCACCGCGCTCCTCGTCACCGCCGAGGCGACCCCTTCGTCCCCTTCGGCGGGGGTCGACCCTTCGGCTTCCCCGGCAACGCTCCCCCAGAGGGGCCGCGCCGCACGGATCCGGCCGCGCTCGACGCCGCGGGGCGGGACGAACGCGCGGCCGAACGACCGTCAGACCGACGGCCCGCTAACCCGGCCGACCGGCAACGACCGACGGACGGCGCTCGGCGCAGACGAGAGCACGCTCGACAACCCCTTCGGCGTCCCGCCCGAACGCGAGCGCCGACGCTGGTTCCAGATCGCCGACGCCGACGGCACGGGCTGGCTCTCCTACCGCGAGGCCCGCGGTGCGCTCTCCTTCGACGGCCCGCGCTTCCGGGTCTTCGACCAGGACCACGACGGGCGGTTCAGCTTCGAGGAGTACACCGAGTTCCTCCAGCGCGAGCTCGCGGGCGGCCGCCAGCCCTCGGTCCCGCTCCGGCCGGACCTCGAGCGGCGCCAGCCTCCGCGCAACGCCGAGCAGCTCCGCATGGCGTACGACTTCGACCTCGATGGCCACATCGGTCGCGTCGAGATGGAGCGCATCCTGCTCGACTACCGCGACAACCGGCGCAACGTCACGGCATCGACGATGATCGAGCAGTACGACCTCTCGGGCGACGCGCTGCTCGGCCTCGCGGAGCTCGGGCGCCTGGCGAACTATCTGATGCCGCTGAGCGTCGAAACGCGCGCGTCGTACAACGCGCCTCCGAACGCGCGTACGCCCGAGGAGCTCTTCGGCGTCACGGTCGACCGCGGCGACGGCGCGCCCCCGCGCATCGACGGACCGGTTCCGCTGTTCCGAAGGCTGGATCTCGACAGCGACGGCGCCATCGAGGTGTCCGACCTGCAGGGCCTCGAGCCGCGCGCCTTCTCGGCGAGCAGCCTCGGGAGCATCCTCCGCAGCCTCGACACCGACTACGACGGCCGCGTCGACGAGGGCGAGTTCCTCCGCGCGATGCGCCCGACGCGCCGGCGCGGACGGAGGTACGAGGTACGGAGCGAGGTGATTCTCCGCCACCCCCCCTGCATGGAGGCCGCGCCGGGGTGCGGCCTCCTTCCAGGGGGGGTGGCGGAGAATCACCGCACTCCGTACCTCAACCGTCCTCCGCGAGCGCAGGGGGCGCGAGTCCCCGCTCGACGAGGGATGCCCGCTCGGCGGGCCCGAGCACCTCGAGCATCCGGTCGCGGCTGCCGCCCAGGTCGAGGTTCCACCAGCAGTCGGGGGAATCCGTGTCCCGCCAGCGCCCGCGCTCGAACGATTCGAGCAGCAGCGGACGACGCTCGGCGGGCGGCCGACGTCCGAGCGCACCGACCAGGCACCAGGCGACCCGCACGCGGGCGCGCGTGTTCGCGCCCCGGGCCTCGCCGAAGTCGCCGTCGAGGTCGCGCCAGGCGGCCTCGAAGCGGTCCGCGTCCAGCCAGCCCGGGTTCGTGATCGCTGCGGCACGCTCGGTCAGCGAACCCTCCTCGAGCACGCGCGTCAGCACCGCGTCCGCCCCGGGCAGCGCATGGGACGCCGCCGACATCACCATCGTCTCGTACCCGTAGTCGGGGAGCTCGATCGTTCCCTCGAGCCGGTCCTCGACGATCCAATGGCACTGCTCGCTGCTCTGGAGAGCGAGCCGGCGCCACGCGCCCCCGAGAACGTTATTGCGATTCGCCTCGGGCACGACCGCAGCGAGCAGCGCTTCGGTCGGGCCCGCGAGGGTCGACGCCACCGCCGCGAAGTGCAGCGGGCCGCCGCGGTCGACGAGCAGGTCCCCCATCGCCGCCACGAGACCCCGACGCTGGACGTCGGCCGCGCGCTCGAGCCGGGCGAGCTCCTGCATCTCCGCGTCCGACAGATCGTCGGCCCGCGAACGGAGTTCGGCGATGCGGGCCGCGTCCCCGAGGCCGTCCGCGCGTACGCCGACGGCGACGAGCTCGTCGAGGTACGCGGCGCGGAAGTCCTCGAACGACGAGCGCCGCGCCAGGTCGCGCCAGAACTGGAGGCGCTCCGGCAGAGAACCGCGTCGGAGAGCCTCGTCCGCCGCGAGGACGGTCCCGCGGTCGCGCAGGATCCGCTGCAGCATGACGGCCGCGTATTCGAGGCGCGCGCGGCGCTCGTCGAGAGCGTCTGCGTCGGCGGTCGCATCGACCGCGAGCAGACCGTCGCGGAGCTCGACGGCGAGCCGCTGGTCCTGCGCCGTGAAGCCGAGCGTCCCGCGTGCCCGGGGGCTGGATCCGGCCACCCCGCGACCGGGCTGCACTTCGTTCCACGCGAGCGGCAGGACGAGCGTCTCGAGGGCGGCCCGCCGCGCCCACCCGTCGCCGTTCGCCCCACGCTCGAGGATCCGATGGAGGACGCCGGCGCGTGCGGCCGCGCCACCGCGCGCCTCCGTCCAGAACCCGCCGTCCACGAGCGCGCCCCAGACGACACACGTGACCCCGCCGTTGCCGAGCGGCGCGAACGCGCCCTGTTCGAGCGCGCGCCGGTGCATGCGGACCGCGTCCTCGGACCCCTCGATCGGCTCCGCCGTCACCACGTCCGCCTCGAGCGCGCGCAGGAGCACGTCACCGTTGACGCTCGGATCGTCCGCGAGCGCCCGCGCCCCGCGCCAGCCCGCGTGGAAGCGCCCGCAGGCGACGATGTCCTGGAGCGTGGTCGGCGCGCCGTCGGACCGGAACGCGGAGACACCTGGGAACACCTCGTCGTCCCCCGACAGGAACGAGCGGAGGGACTCGAAGCGCGCGTCGTCGGCGCCGAACGCCGGCGTCTCGTCGAGCGCTCCGCCGGGCCCGATGATCCCGAGTTCGATGCAGCGACGCTCGAAGGCGTGGACGGGACCGAGCGCACGAGCGACCGCGGGGTGGAGGCCCGCGGGAAGGTCGGAGCACGCCGGCGGTTCGACCGCGGCGCGGGCCTGCTCCTGGGTCGCGGGCACGGGCGGCCGAGCCGGGACGGCCCCGGCGAACGCGGCAAGACCGAGGGCTGCAGCGCCGAGCGAAGGTCCGGCGAGAGGTAGTGAGAGGTGCATGGCGAGAACGGCGACCCCGGCGCGAGGACGGTGCGCCGCGTCGGCGCACCGCCCGCGCGACCGGGTCAGCCCTGAACGCCTCCGCCGCTGCAGGTGCCGACGATCCGATGCGTCGTGACGTGCCCGTTCTGGGTCGTCCGGTCGTACCGACACGACGCCGAGCCGATGAACCCGAACAGGTAGCAGCCCGACGTCCTGCAGTAGAAGTGGTCGACCCGCACCGGAACGTCGACCGCCGCGACCCTGAACCGGCCCGGTGTCTCGACGCCGCGGTGCGCTGGGGTCAGCGTCTTCGTGAGGTAGCAGTTCGGCCGCACGTCCGACGAGGTCGGCAGCTGCGGCCGGATCGTCACGCCGTCGACGACGATGACGTCGACGATCACCGTGCCGCCGCACGAACAGCGCATCGCCCCGGAGTGCTCGGTCCGTGCCTCGGCCTCGGTCCCGAGTTCGTAGCAGCCCTCGAGTTCCCGGGGCTCTTCTTCCTGCGCCGCACGCGCAACGCCCGACGCAAAGAGCGTCAGGGCGCCGACGAGCGCCACGAGGGTCCATTGACCTCGCATGGAGGTACCTCCCTTCTGATCGTGAGGCGCATCGGGCCCCGCCGCCCCCGTGGCGGCGGCCCGCCCGGCCCCTCGCCCCCCCGACCGACGGGCGCGCCCGAAGTGGCGCACCGTCCCGAAAAACGGTGACCGAGCGCGATGATTCTCCGTCCCCACCGACGCAAGAAGGCCGCTCCGACGAGCGGCCTTCTTGCGCTTTGGGGGGTGACGGAGAATCACCGCGCTCGGTGCTCAATCCCCGTCCACGCCCAGGAGCGGTTCGAGCCGCGGACCGCCCGCGGCGTCCGCGACGGCGTACTTCCCGCGGCCCGAGAGGCTCATCCCCGCGGTGCGCCCCTCGAGATCGACGGCGTAGAGCTGCAGATCGAACGAGGGCTTGCCCTCCGCGTTCACGAGACCCGGCTGCCAGGCCGACGCGCGCTTCGCCTGGCGCTGCACGCGTTTCAGCACCTCGCGCAGCGCGTCGACGGGCGCGTCGCCCGCGCGCATCCGCTCGACGACGGCGAAGCTCGCGTTCGCGAGCACGGCCGACTCGCCGCGCCCTGTGCCTCCGGCGCTCCCGACCTCTTGGTCGCAGTAGAGCCCCGCGCCGACGATCGGCGAGTCGCCGACGCGCCCGGGGATCTTCCACGCCAGCCCGGATGTCGTCGTCGTACACGCGACGTCGCCCGTAGACGACAGGGCCGAGCAGTGGATCGTGCCGGTCACGCGCTCGTCCCAGACGAGCTCGGCGTGGGCGACTTCGTCGTCTGTGCGCCGGGGCGCAGAGCCCCCGCGCTCGCCGCCGGGCACCGCCGGGACGAGACGATCGTCGCGGTCGCTCATCGACTCCTTCCAGCGTATCCAGATCCGCCGCGCTTCCTCCGTCAGGAGCTCGGTGTGCGGGTGCCCGTGGCTGCGCGCGAACTCGTACGCCCCCGGCCCCACGATCAGGCAGTGGTCGGTGCGTTCCATCACGAGGCGGGCGACCTCCGACGGATGGAGGATGTTCTCGATGCAGCCGACCGCGCCGGAGTTGTGGGTCGGTCCGTGCATCACGGCGGCGTCGAGCGTGACGTGCCCGTCCTCGTCGGGCAGGCCGCCGAGCCCGACGGAGTGGTCGCTCGGGTCCGCCTCGACGATCTTCACCACGTCGATGGCCGCATCGAGAGGGTCGCGCCCCTCGCCGAGCGAAGCGAACTGCGCCTTCATCCCGCGCAGCGCGTTCGCGGATCCGACCATCGCGGGCCCTTTGGCGCGGCTCCCGATGGCGGCACGCGCGGCGGCGGGTGCGGCGACCGCTGCGAGCGCGGCCGATCCGAGGAGGCGGCGGCGGTCGAGCGCCGCCCCCGGTGCGCCTAGAGGCGCGCTGTCGTTCGATTCCATGCCCCCGATCCTACGGGGGCCGAGGGCCGCGCCGCGCACTCGCGGCCGTGGGCTTCTCGGGCGCGGGGCCCGTGTCCCGGGGCCCGTGTCCCGGGGCCCGTGTCCCGGGGCCCAGGGCCCTGGACACGGCATCCAGGCCCCGGCACTCGGAGCCGGGGCCGGGCGCGGGCCGCACGACCTCGAGTCGGCCGCTACTCCCCGTACTCGTCGAGGGTGCGCTGGTCGTCGAGCGGCTCGCCCGCGCACAGCGCGCGCAGCCAGAGACGGGCGCCCGTGAACCAGTGCGCCCAGTCGTCGGCGACGACGGGGTCCGAGCCCGCGCGCTCGGCCGCTCCGAGACGCACGCGCCGCTCGAGGTTGAGCGTGTCGAGGTGGCGCTCCAGGTCCCCCATGCGCGCGTCCGCGATCGCGAGCGCCGCAGCTCCGATCGCGACCGACGTCCGACGCAGTTCCTCCGCGTCGACGTGCTCGATGCGGTCGAGGCTCGTCGCGTACGAGAAGTCCGTGAAGTGCCACACGAGCGCCGCCGGGACGCCGGCGTCGAGGAACGCGTCGTGGTCGCTCCCGCCCTCCCACGGGTGCTCGGACGTCGGCCAGGGCGGCTTGCCCTTGCGCTCGGTCGCGCCGCCGACGTCGACGAGCGCCTCGCGCAGCACGATCGCGAGACCGTCGGGGACGATGTCCTCCTTGACGATCTCGCCCGCGCCCCACGGCGTGTGCTGGTCCGGCGGCAGGAGGTGCAGCCCGCCGGGGTCCCACCCGCGCTCGAGCAGGCAGATGGCGCCCGTGCGCTCGTAGCTCTGACCGATCATGTCGGCGACGATCGCGCAGACGGGCTCGCCGTCGAGCTCTTCGAGGATCACCTCGCCCGCGCTGGACTCGGCGCCGATCACGAAGCGGATCGTGCGCCGCGGACGCTCGATCGTGCCCGAGAGCACGAGGCGCTTGATGCTGCGGCTCAGCTCGAGGATCCCCGCGGCGCCCGCCGCGTTGTCGTTCGCGCCGTAGCCGTCGGCGTGGGTGACGACGTACACGACCTGGTCCGGGAACTCGGAGCCCTCGATCTCGGCGACGATCGTGCGCAGCGGCCGGACGGTCGTCGTCGCCGAGCCCGCCATCTCGAACGTCGAGCCCGCGCGATGCGCCTGGCGGACGTTCTCGCCCGTGCGCGGCGACACGTACATGCTCGGCAGCTCGGATCCGGGGCGGATGGAGCCGGTGAAGATCGCGTCGAAGTGGCGGTCCTCGCCGGTCGGGTCGACCGCGTACGGGAGGAGGTAGGTGGAAATCACGCCGGCGGCGCCGCGCTCCGCGGCCTCCTGCTCAACGCTGCGCACCGTCTGGTCGGTGAGGAGGATCACGCCTTCGGTGATGTCCTCGACGTCGAAGACAACGGTGCCCGCGACCTCGTACGAAGGGGAGCCTAGAGGGAGCATCGCGCGCTCCGCGTCGCCCGGCAGGGCGAACTTCGAGATCTTGACGCGGCGCACCTGGCCCGAGGGCGTCTCACCGACGACGCTCAGGAACGCGGCCTGCGGCGTCCAGGTCGAGGAGCTGCCGGTCTCGAGGACGCGCGCGCTGAAGCCCGGCTCGTCGCCGAAGCCGGCCTCGTCGAATTGACCGGACAGGTAGTCGATCGCCTTCTCGTAGCCGTCGCTGCCCGGCGGGCGCGCGAAGCCGTCGAGCCTGCCTGCGACGCGCTTGGCAGCGGGCGCCTCGAAGATCGAGAGCAGCGGCTGGGCGAAGCGGTTCGTGCCCGTCTCGTCGCCGTCGACGGCGGGGCCGGTGTGCCCGCCGGCGCGCGGCGCGGCTGCGATCGCGGCGTCGGGGATGCGGGGACCGCCGCAGGAGACCGCGACCAGCGCGAGAAGAGTGGCGCCGTCGCGGAGGCGGAGCGCCGGGCGGACCGGGAAGGGGCGAGGAGCTCGGTTCATCGTCGTCATCAGCGGTGAGCGCCTTCGCGGCGCGCGAGGAGGAGGCCGAGACGCAGGCGGGCCTCCTCGGTGATCGCCTCGGGGGCGGTGAGGACCGCCGTCTCGAGGGCCTTGTGGCAGGGGAGCTCGCCGAGCGCAGCCACCTTCGGCGCCGCGAGCCGGACCGCCTCGCGCGCGTGCCCGACGTTCTTCCGCATGACCTCCAGGATCGCGCCGACGGTGACGTCGTCGTGTCCCTCGTACCAGCAGTCGTAGTCGGTCGACATCGCGAGGAGGCCGTAGCCGAGCTCGGCCTCGCGGGCGAGCTTGGCCTCCTGGAGCGCCGTCATCCCGATGACCGACGCGCCCCACGAGCGGTACAGCTGGGACTCCGCGCGGGTCGAGAAGGCCGGCCCCTCCATGCAGACGTAGGTGCCGCCGTCGTGGACGTTGACGCCGGCGTCCCGCGCGGCGTCGCGCAGCGCGTCCTTGAGCTCGGACGTCACGGGATCGCCGAACATGACGTGGGCGACCACGCCGCGCTCGAAGAACGTGTCGGCCCGGTGGCGGGTCCGGTCAATGAACTGGTCGACCGCGACGAAGTCGCCGGGCGGGATCTCCTCCTTGAGCGAACCGACCGCGCCGATCGCGAGGACGTTGGTGACGCCGAGGGACTTGAGGCCCCAGATGTTCGCGCGGAAGTTGATCTCGCTGGGCGAGATGGCGTGGCCGCGGCCGTGGCGCGGGAGGAAGACCATCCGCACGCCGTCCAGCGTGCCGGTGACGTACGCGTCACTCGGGTCGCCGAAGGGCGTGGAGAGCGTGACCTCTTCGACGCCCTCGAGGCCGTCGATCTCGTAGAGGCCCGACCCGCCGATCACACCGACGGCGGGCCCGCCGTTCGCCTGGTTGCTCATCGGCCCGATGATACGGCCGGCGAGCGGCGGGCTCACGGCCTCTTCGGGCTGCGCGCCCCGTCGAACGCGCGGCGAACGACGGCGGCTCGTCCAGCGCGTCCGACGCTAGCGCCGCGGGCCGCCGCGGCCGCGCCCGCGCCCGCGGCCGCCCCGCGCGCCCCGGGCCGGGCCCCCGCGCGGACCGCCGCGGGAGCCACGTCGACCGCGCCTTCCCCGGCGACGGCCGCCGCCGCGCCGCGTGCCGCCGCGCTCGTCCTCGAACGCGCCGTGCCCGCGGCCGTCCCGGTCGCCCCGCTCCCCGCCGTGACCGCCGTGGCCGCGCCCTCGATCGTCGTGCCCTCGATCGCCGTGCGCCCTCTCACCGGGGCTGGACGCCCCGACCAGACGCCGGACGACGAGCGTCGCGTACGCGCCGCGCGGGAGGGCGAACCGCACGCGGACCATGCGCCGCCCGCGGAAGAGGTTGTCCTGCTCGGCCGGGCGTACGCGGAGCTCCTCCGGCGTGAAGGCCAGCGCGCGCGACTCGGGCTTGAGCCGCAGGCCGGCGATGTCGGGCAGGCGGAGCTGGTCCGGCTCGAGCCCGAGCCCGGCGAGGACGCGGCCGTACAGCTCGCGCTGCTGCGGATCCTCGACGCCGTCGAGCGCCTCGCCCGGCATGACGAGCGCGCCGTTCCAGGCGTCGGGCACCGGGAGCGCCTCGCGCGGGAAACGCAGCGGCCCCTCGACGCCCTTGTGGGTGAACGAGCGCACGCCGGACTCCTTCACGAGGAGCGCCAGAGCCCGGTTGTAGAGGTGCGACTGGAACGCGTAGAGGTGGATGAGGCGCTCGCGCGTCGCGACACGCTCGAACGCGCCGTGGAAGTCGTTCGGGTCACGCTTCAGGTGCTCGAACATCGAGTGGTAGCGCCCGAGCTTGCCCGCGATCGAGCGGCACGCGTGCCAGTCCCCCCAGTTGCGCCAGAGCGCGTCCTTGAGCCGCCGGCGCGCCGGCGGCTCGAAAGGCGAGGCGCTGGCGACGAGGCGCTGGAGCGCGCCGCCGATGTCGCCCTTGACGAGGTCGAGCACGATCCAACCCTGACCGTGGCGCAGGTTGCCGAAGCGCTGGCTGTCGAAGTAGTTCGGTACGCCGTTGGCACGGACCTCTTCGAGCGCGGTGCGCGTGTGCGCGATCTCCTCTTCGCCGAGGTCGCGCACGACGATCTGGAACGCGTTGCCCTCGGACGCGTCCGCCGTCAGTGGCGCGCCCGCGAAGCCGACCTCGCGAATGCTGAGGCCCGGCTCCTCGAGGCTGATCGTCGGGCCCCGCTCGACGCTCATGTACTGGACCGTGACGCCCTGGCGGTCCTTGAGGCCCGCCATCGAGACGTCGTTCGGCGCGACGCCGAGCGCCGACGCGAGCGTCGAGGCGGCCTCGAGCGAGGTCACCTTCTCCTTGCGCACGCGATAGACGCGGTGCGCACCGTGCTTCTGCAGCACGCCTTCGACGAGCTGCTCGTCGACCTTGAAGTCGCCGGGCCTGACCTTGAGCTTCAACCGAACCTCCGCGTTCGGGGCGGGCGCACCTTGCGCATCTGCTTGAGTACGCGCTCGAAATCGCGTGGGACGGGGGCGGTCACGGTGAGCGCGGCGTCGCGGTCGGAGCCCGGCAGCGGCGGGACGTCGACCTCGTGCGCGTGCAGCGTGAGCCGATCGATCAGCGGCTTCTCGGGCATGCCGCGCTTGGCGCGGTAGCCGCTCTTGAACTCGGACAGCCGGAGCGCGTCGCGCCGCCCGTAGAGCGGATCGACGACGAGCGGGAAACCGGCGTGCGCCATGTGCACGCGGATCTGATGCGTACGGCCCGTGCGCGGGCTGCAGCGCGCGAGCGTGTAACCGTCGAACGACTCGGCCACCTCGACGTCGGTCCGCGAGGGCTTCCCGTCCGCGGCGATCCGCATCCGCCCGGAGCGCGCGGGCCCGATCGGATCGTCGAGCGTCATCGAGCCGTCGGGCCCCAGCCCGAGGTCGCCCTCGACCAGCGCCAGGTAGCGCTTGCCGACCGTACCGGCCTCGAACGCGGTACGGAGCGCGCGCTCCGCCTCGAGCGACTTCGCGACGAGCACGGCACCGGTCGTGTCCTTGTCGATCCGGTGCACGAGGCGCGGGCGGAACGGCAGCTCCTCCGCGTCGGCGCCGGCAGCGCGCTCCTCCACCATCTGGAGCAGGGCGCCGGCGAGCGAGCCGAGGCCCTTGAGCCAGCGCTCCGGCTCGACGGCGAGGCCCGCGGGCTTGTCGACGACCAGAACCTGATCGTCCTCGTGCAGCACGGGGATGTCCACGCCGGGGTCGACGGGTCGGTCGGGCGCGTTCTCCCAGTCGATCGTCGCCATGACGACCTGGTTCGTGCGCAGCCGCTTGTTCGGCGCGCACTCGACCCCGTCCACGAGCACGTGCCCCGCCGAGATCTCACGGCGCACGAACCCCTTCGGCAGACCGGGGTACTGCAGACAGAGATACTCGTCGAGTTCGAGTCCGGCGCGTTCGCCGGTCACGACGAACGTGTCCATGGCCTCGGTCAACTGCGCTCGCCGTCGTCGCCGCTGGCGGCGCCGCTGCCCGCCGCGAGGGCGCCCTCGTAGATCTCGGGCTTCAGAACGCCGACGTACGGCAGGTTCCGGTAGCGACCGGCGAAGTCGAGGCCGTAGCCGACGACGAAGAGGTCGGGCACCTCGACGACCTTGAAGTCGGCCTCGAGCTCGACGGCGCGGCGGCTCGGCTTGTCGAGGAAGACGCAGGTCGCGACCTCGCGCGCGCCGCGCGCGAGGAACTCCTTCTTGAGCGCGTGCATCGTGCGCCCCGTGTCGAGGATGTCGTCGACCAGGAGCAGGTTGCGGCCCTCGATCTCTCCCGTCGGGAAGAAGTTGATCTCGAGCTCGCCGGAGGTCGTGCCGTCGCGGTACGAGGACGCCGACACGAAGGCGAGCTCGAGCGGGACCGGGATCCGGCGGATCAGATCCGCCGAGAAGATGCACGAGCCCTTGAGGATCGACACGACGGTGAATTCGCCAAGGTCCTCGAAGTGCTCGACGACCGAGCGTGCGACGCGATCGATCCCCTTCAGGATGGTCTCCTCCGGGAAGAGGATCTTGTCGATGTCGGAGTGGACGGAAGGCATGGACCTGGTGAACGGCATGGCGTCCCGGGGTGCGCGCGGGTCGGGGGAGGAGGGGTGGATGGACCTGGACCCGCGCCGGGACCGGTCGGCGGCGGAGACCGCGCCGGGGGGCAGGAGGGTAACCGCGCCGCGACCGGAGAGGGGACTTCGCCGGGCCCCACGGCGGGTCTACGCCCCCGCCCCGGGACCCCCCTTCCTTGATCGCCCCGTGCGAGCTGGTAGGGTGCCGCGCCCTGCGGGGGCGGGGCCGGCCGGAGGGCCCGCCCGGCCCCGTCGACGCAGGTGCCCGATCGGCGCTCACGTCCCCGGCGCCGAGCGGGGAGATCGGAGCCTCCAAGATCGTGGGCTCCACCGGGCTCGGGCCCCTGCCCCCTCCGTGGAGCAGGGTCCCCGAGGCCAGAAGAACGACGTGCGCGCCGCAGGCGCACGGGTCGACCAGACACCGAACGCCAAGACACCCAGATGGCCGCAAAAGGAAAGGGGCGCTCGCCGCGCCGCTCGGAGGACGAAATGATCGCCGAGCTCGAAGAGAAGATCCGCTCGATCGAGGAGCGCAAGCGCCGGAAAGAGCATCGCCAGTCTCCCGTGGCGAAGGACTTCGAGCGCTTCAAGAAGCACGCGGCGAAGTTCGTCCAGAGCTGCGTCGACCACGAGCGGCACGACATCGCGAACTCGGTGCTCGGCCTCCTCAACACGACCGAGCGCCAGGTCAAGGCCGACGTCGAATAGCGCCCGCGGGCCCGGTGTCGGCGCCCCGCCACGAGTGCGGGCGCCGGCGGTCGACGCGAGCGCCCTCGCGCGGAGACGGCTCGGCGCGGAGGCGCCCCTGCCCGGAGACGGCTCGGCGCGGAGACAGCCCTCCGCGAAGGCGAATCCGCGCGAGGATGGCTCAGCGCGAAGGCGACCGGGCGCGCAGCTTGGCCTCGGCGCCGGCGATCGAGTGCGGAGACGTGGCGACGGCGGAGACGTCGACGAGCCGGTGGAAGCCGCCCTGTCCCGGGAGCCGGACGGGTTCGGCGCGCGCCGAGCGACGGAGGGCGATCCGCACGAGCGCACCGGGCGTTGCGACCCAGAGCGTGCCGCGCGCGCTGTCCACGTCCACGCGGTCTCCCCCCGGCGCGGGTCCTCCGACGCAGGCCGCGGCCGCGCCCTCGGCGTCCGGCCACGAGGCGACGCGGCTCCGCGTGCCGTCGGGCCCGACGTGCACGACCCGGAGCGTGCGTCGGCCGACGCACCAGACGCCGCCCGCCGGGTCCGGGGCCAGGAGAGCGACGTCGAACGGCACGCGGATCCGGAACGCAAGGCGTGTCGCGGCCGCGTGCCCCGGTTCCCCGCGCACGACGCGGTCGACGTACGTCGCCTTCGGGCCACGCGCGGGCCGCGTCCGCCAGCGAGCGCGGTCTATCGCGGCGCCTGCGCTCGGCTCCCTTCCGCCAAAGCTCCGCGGCGCAGCCCGGATGGAGCGCACGCGGCCCTCCGCGTCGAGGGCGACTTCGAGCGGCAGCGGCTCCGCGTCCGCCGTCACGAGCACACCGCCGTCCTTCCGCGCGGCGACGCGGAGCGGCCTGGGCACCCTCGCGGTCCGGACGACGATCCCGTCGCCGTCCACGGCGTGCACGGCGCCCCCGGCACGGTCGGCAACCCACACGCGCGGCGGGCCGGGCGCCCGCGGTTCGACCGGGCCCGCGAGCCCGTCGACCCACGCCCCGGTGGCGGCCCCGAGGACCGCCGCGAGCGCGGGCCGGAGCAGAGTTTGCCGCCGCAGAGTTTGCCGCCGCAGAGTCTGCCGCAGCAGGGTTCGCCGCAGCAGGGCTCGCCGCAGCTGAGTTCGCCGCAGCTGGGCTCGCGGCGGCGGTACGGACCGCGGAGCCGCTCCCGCTCGATCCCCTCCGGTCCCCCACGACTCCCCTGGCGCCGGCGGCCGGCCGTCCTCTTCGTCTCGATCCACGCCCACACGACCTCGCGAGTGCGCTCCGGGTGGCGAAGAATCCCGGAACGACGCGCCAGCGCGGGCCGATTCGAAGGAGGCCCCCGCCCGCTCCGGGCGCTCGCGGCCTGTGGCACACTCGGGCCGCGTGAGCAGCCCGACGACCCGAGGCCGCGGTCCGACGTTCTCGGTCGCGCTGGCCATCCACCGGCTGTCCCCCTGGGGCGGGCTCGAACGCGACGCGCTGCGCGTCGCGCGCGAGGCCGTCGGGCGCGGGCACCGCGTCGCCGTCCTTTCCGGCGAGGTCGCGGAAGGTCTCGATCTCTCGGACCTCAACGTCGTGCGGCTCGAACCACGCGGCCGCACGAACCACGCAAGGGCGCGCGCCTTCTCGAGCGAGGTCGCGGCGCGCGCAAGTGACTACGACGCGCGAATCGGCTTCAACGCGTCCGCCGGCCTCGATCTCTTCTTTGCTGGCGACCGCTGCTACACGGACCGCGTCCACGAATCGCGGGGTCCGTGGGTCAGGCTCACGCCGCGCTACCGGACCCTCGCGGCCCTCGAGGCGGAGGTCCTCTGCGGAACACGCGGACCGCGGATCCTGCTCCTGGCCGAGGCCCACCGCGCCGTGTTCCAGCGCTGGTACGGAACGCCCGACGATCGCTTCGAGGTCCTGCCCCCGGGCATCGATCCGTCGCGTCGGCGCGGCCCGAACCACGCGGAGGACCGCCGCCGGATCCGCGCGGAGTTCGGCGTGCCCGAGAACGCGCGGCTGATCCTCTTCCTCGGCTCGGACTTCCGGCGCAAGGGCGCGGACAGGGCCCTCGCGGCCCTCGCGCGGCTCCCCGACGCGCCCCACCACCACCTCGTCGTTGCGGGCGCGGGCGACGCGCGGTGGATCGAGAGGGCCGCGCGCGCGCTCGGGCTCGTCGTCGGCCCCGCCCCCGGCGCGCGCGTCCACCTCGCCGGTCCGCGCGACGACGCGGGCGCGCTCCTCGCCGCGTCCGACGCGCTCGTGCACCTCGCAAGGAGCGAGGCCGGCGGCGCCGTGCTGCTCGAGGCGCTCAGCGCAGGCGTCCCCGTCGTCGCGACCGACGTCTGCGGCTACGCGCCCTGGGTCGCGGCGTCGGGCGCGGGCGCCGTGCTTCGTGCGAACGTCGACGCGCCGGACGCCGCCCGCGCGCTCGAGCGCGTCCTCTCCGACCACGAGATGCCGGACCGGGCGCTCTCGTTCGTCGACGCGCACCCCGAGCTCTTCACCATGCACGCGAGGATCGTCGACGCGCTGGAGCGCGCGGCGGAGGAGCGGCGCGGGCGATGACGATCTTCGCGGAGGCCCCGTTCGACGCGCTCTTCGAGCGAACGGACCCGTTCGGGTGGTCCGCTTCGGTCGAGGGCGAGGTCTTCCGCGAGGCGGGTGGCCGGCGGACCGTGCGCTTCGAGCTGGAGGGCCGGTCGTGGTTCCTCAAGGTGCACGCGCCGCCGAGCCTTCCCGAGCGCGTGAAGGAATGGTCGTCGCTGCGCCGCCCGCCCGAGGGCGCGCGGCAGGAAGCGCGCGCGCTCGCGGCGCTCGCGCGCGCGGGCCTGCGCGTCCCGCGCGTGGCCGCGTGGGCGGAGCGCGCGGGTGCGTCGTTCATCGTCACGGAGGACGTCGGCACACAGGAGACGATCGGGACGCTCCTCGCGCGTGGTGCGCTCGAAGTGCGGGACGCACGGACGCGGCGTGCCCTCATCGACGCCGTCGCGGACCTGATCGGACGCATGCATCGCGCGGGGGTGAACCATCGCGACTGCTACCTCGTGCACGTGTCGCACTTCGGCGTCGACGATGCGGGCGCGCCGCGGCTCGGGCTCATGGACCTGCACAGGGCGGGGGTCCGTGACCAGGTCCCGCCGCGCTGGCGGGCAAAGGACCTCGGCGCGCTCGGGTTCTCGGCGGAGGCGGCCGCGCTCACGCCGGCGGAGCGCCTTCGCTTCCGCGCGCGCTACGCGCGGGCGGCGGGCATCGGCCGGGAAGACGCCCTCTGGCGACGCGTCGAGCGCCGGATCGCGCGGCTCGAGGCCGAGCGCGCGAGGCGCGGCGAGCGCTTCGGGGGGTGAAGTCCGGGGCGGCGCCGCGAGCGCGTAGAGTGAGACCCCCATCCGCTCGCCCGCGCTCCCCTCGCCCATGCGCAACCCGATCCTGCTCGCCCTGCCGGTCGTTCTCGCACTCGCGTTCTTCCTCGGACGATTGAGCGCGCCCGAAGCCGCTCCGTCGGGCGAATCGACGTCGCAGACGTTCGCGACCCGTGCATCCGACTCGGACGAGTCCCCCGCGGAGACGCTCGAGCCGGTGAACGCCGCGCGGGAAGCCCCCGAGAGCCGTCCATCCGGAGGCGAGGCACCTCCGGATCGAGACGCGCAGAGTCGCGCGGCGCTCATCGATTCACTCTTCAGCGACAGCCTGCTCGAACATGCGCGCGATGGGTTCGAGCGCGGCTGGTCGTTCGCGCGCGAAGACTCTCCCGACGAGTCGCGGATCGAGGCCGGGGTCGAGGCCTTCCGCGAGGGCGTGCTCGAACTCCCCGTCGCGATCGGCCTCGAGGCGGCGCGCGAGCTCAACACGCAGGAAGAACTCGCCGCCGACGCGAGGCTCGGCGGGACCTTCGCGCTCCTGGAACGACTGGACTCGAAGCGCGCGGGGCCCGTCTTCGACGTCGTGCTCGACCAGAAGACGTTCGACGGGCTGTTCGAGCGCTCGAGCACTCCGTCCGTCCGCGACGGGCTCACGGCACTGAGATCGGACGACCCGATCGAAGACGGAGCGACCCTCGACGTCCCCAGCGGCGTCTACGTGCTCGGAGACCTCGGGCGCAAACTCGGGGTGGACTTCCCCACCGACCTGACGATCCGTGGGGCCGGCCGTGAATCGACCCTGATCGTGGTCTCGAGCGACTGGTCCACGTACGCGCGCGTGCGCAATCTCACGCTCGAACGCTGCACGGTCCACGCCAACAACAACTACCTCTTCGATGTCCGCACGGAGCCCATGTCGGTGACCGTCCGGCGGGCGCGATTGATCGGCTGGACGAGCGGTGCAGGATCCAGCTGCCTGTTCGGGACGGAGGAGCTTGCGCTGCGCGTCGAGGACAGCGAGATCGACGGCTCATTCTGCCGAAGCATGCGCTCCGGCCAGATCTTCGACGTGCGCACGAACGGGCTCGTCGCGCGTTTCGATCGCTGTCGCATTCGTGCCACGCGCCCTTTTAGGTACGTGCGAGACGGCGCTACTCTCGCGTTCGTCAACTGCACGTTTGAGGAGATCCTCTCCTCGCCGAAGGAGGTGCCCGCGAACGTCCGCGTGCAGGGCGGCGCCGTCCAGTGGTTCCAGGGGGACGACCCCGAGATCCTCAAGCGCGACGTCAACGAGCTCTTCCCGGACTGGGCGGAGCGGGTCGAGCGCCTCTTCTGACCCGCGCTCAGACCGGCGGCGGGTTGAACGGGTACAGCACGAGGTACACCGCGACGCCCGTCACCGACACGTACAGCCAGATCGGGAACGTCCAGCGCGCGAGGCGCTTGTGGCGGTCCCAGTCCTCCTTGTGCGCGAGCCAGAACGTGCGCAGCACCATCGGCAGATTGACGATGGCGAGCAGCACGTGGCTTGCGAGCATCACGAGATAAAGGGTCTTCGCCGTGCCCGTGCCGTTGTACTTCGTCGGGCCGCCGCTGATCGGCAGAACGGCGAAGTGGTAGTAGAGGTAGAAGCCGAGGAACAGCGCGCTCGCGACGAACGCGGCGCGCATGAACATGCGGTGGAGTTCCTTCTGGCCCTTCTTGATGGCGACGATGCCGCAGAGGAGCATCAGGAAGGACAGTCCGTTGAGCGACGCGTTGAGGAGCGGGATCCGCGACCGCGCGGCGGACGGCGCAGCCGGTCCGTCCGAGGCGTCGAGGCCCGCCACGGCGAGCGCTCGGTTCACCAGCAGCCCGATCCGCGCGTCGAGGATCGGCCCGGCCTCCTCCGCCGGGAGCGCGGGCGCACCCTTCGGGTTGTCGCGGCCCGGGTCGGCGATCTCGTACCAGCCCGCGATCTTCCCCTCGGCGTCGACGACCGGCATGCGCGTGCTGTGCGTGATCGCGAGGCCCGGGTCGTCGGCGTCGGGGTCGCGGTCGACGGCGAACTTCAGGCCCTCCCCGAGGAACGTGTGCATCGTCTCTTCGTCGGGCGCGCTGACGAAGCTCCAGCGGTCGAGGCTCACGTCCAGGCCCTCGGCGTAGGCGGCGAGCTTCTCGGGCGTGTCGAACGCCGGATCGATCGAGAACGAGACGATGCGGACGCCTGTGCCCTCGAGCGCGGGGTAGATGCGCTCGGCGACGTCGCGCGTGATGCTCGGGCACGGGCCCGCGCAGCGCAGGAAGAACGGCACCGCGATCCAGGTCGTGCCCTCGAGGTCGGCGCGCGTGAGCTCGCCGCCGCCCGCCCTCGCGAAGGCGAAGTCCGGCACGCGCTCGAAGCGCGCGTCGGAGCTCGGCGCCGGAGCGCCGCTGCTGGTCGGGAACGGGCGGCTGGCCTCCCCCTGCGCGGGCCTGGCGGAAGGCCCGGCCGGAGACCCAGCAGAGGACAAAGCGGCGAACGCCGCAGCAGGCGCGAGGAGGAGCGCGAGAAGGACGATGAGTGCGCGGTGCATCCGGGTGCGTGGGTTCGCCGGCTGCGTCACTGCCCTCGCATCACCGGATCGATGAAGAGCAGCGCCATCAGCGCGGGGAGGTAGATGATCGACACGAGGAGGAGCTTGCGCGCGTTGGCGAGGTTCTCCTCCCGCGCGAAGCGGATCGACGGGACGATGTAGAACACGCCGAGCAGCAGCGCGCCGATCACGTAGGCGGCCCCCGCCATCCCGCTGAGCGCCGGCATCAGCGTCACAGGCACGATCGAGAGCGAGTAGAGGAGCGCGTAGCGGCCCGCCATGCCCTCGGAGTTGGGCTCGGACGCAACCATGCGGTGGCCGGCGCGTGCGTAGTCCTCGCGGTACATCCACGCGATCGCCATGAAGTGCGGGAACTGCCAGGCGAAGACGGTGCCGAAGAGCGCCCAGCCCAGCGGGCCGACCTCGCCCGCGAGCGCGGCGTAGCCGATCAGCACCGGCGCCGCGCCGGGCACCGCTCCCACCACCGTGTTGATCGTGCTCACGCGCTTGAGCGGCGTGTAGACGGCAACGTAGGTGACGAGCGTCGCGAGGACGAGCACCGCGGAGAGCAGGTTAAAGCTCAGCGCGAGGCCCGCAGTGCCGAGCACGCCGGTCACGATGGCGACCACGATCGCGGTCAGCGGCGTGACCTCGCCCGTGACGAGCGGCCGGTTCTTGGTCCGCTCCATCAGGCCGTCGGTCTCGCGCTCGATGACCTGGTTCAGGATGCTCGCGGCGGCGGTGACGAGGAGCACGTAGAGCCCCGCCTCGAGACAGCGCGCCAGGTTGACGAGCGTCGCCTCGCGCGTCGCGAGCCAGCCCCCGAGGGCGGCCGTCAGGAAGACCATCACGGCGACGCGGACGCGCAGGAGATCGACCCACGCGCCGACGGGGCCTCGCTCGGTCGCCTTTGCAGCGGCGGTTCGAGTTTCGTTCGTACGGCTCATGCGACGGCCTCACGGTTGGAGCCCGGCGCACCGACGGCGGCGCGGGGCTGGAGCGTGCGGCGGGCCCAGGCCGCGCCGACGACGGTGCTCGAGAAGAGGACGGTCCCGACGACGACGTGCGAGCTGGCGAAGATCGCCTCGCCGAGCGACACCTCGCTCGTCATGCCACCCGAGAGCCCGTAGATGCCGTACGTCGCGAGGACGCCCAGCGTGAACTGAAGGCCGAGACTGCCCAGCAGGACGTGCTGGAGACGGGCGAGGGGCGTGCGACCCGCGAGCGCCCCGTCGCCCTCGCGCGAGGCGGCGCCGAGCTCCTTCGCGAACACTACGACGAGCGCGACGACGACCAGCGCGAACGTGCCGTGCACGAGGAGCGCCTCGACGTGGCCGTGGTGACGCAGCCACGCGCCGAGCCCGAGCTGGAGGTAGAGCAGGCCCGCGACCCACGGGCCCAGCCCGCGCGCGGCGCGCTCGGTCGGGAGGCGCTCGCCGCGCCGCCAAGCGTCGCTCGCCATCGCCGCGAGCACCGCCATCGTCGCGAAGACCGCCTGCGCGATCGTCCCGTGGAGGAACGCGAGGTTCTGGCTGACCTCGAGGACGCGGAAGCCGCCGAGGATGCCCTGGCCGATGATCGCGAGGAGCGTGATCCACGCGGCGGCCTTCAGAGCCGGCCGCGAGCGATGCACGTAGGTCGACATGACGACCGCGATCGCGACCAGCCCGAGCGCCGACGCGACGAGCCGGTGCGTGTGCTCGAGCGTGACGCCCCAGCCGTCGGCCAGCATCTGCGAGAGCGGGTACTCGAACATCCCGTCCTTCTGCGTCCGTGGCCACTCGAGGACCGCCATGCCCTCGCGGTAGGTCGTGAGCAGGCCGCCGATCGTGACGAGGGCGAGCGCGAAGCCCAGCAGGACGCGCGTCGCGCCGCGGGGTGTGAGCCAGATCACCAGCAGCGGGATCGGCGTGAACAGGAAGTACTGCGGATCGCGCAGGCCCGACAGCGCGACGAGCACTGCGAGCAGCGCGGTGAGCCGCGCGCGGAGTTTCCGGTTCGGCCCGGCGTCGGCCGCACCGTCGGATCGAAGCGCACCGGCAGGGCGCGGGCGCCCGGGATCGGGTACGGCCGCGGCGGGCGGCATGGCGGACTCGGCGTGGGTCATGGCGCGTCGCGCGGCCTGGGCCGCGCGTCTGGGGCGAATAGAATAGTTCGCCAGCGGCGCGCGACCGACCTCGTACGACGCGGAAGTTGGCGGTCGCGCCGGGCGCGCGCCCGACGGCCGCGCGGCGGTGTGTCTCCGGTGAATGCGAGCGGCGACAGCGGGTCCGCGTGCCGCACCGGGGCCAGGACGCGGCGCCGCAGTGGCGCTGTCCTCGCAGTGGTTCCGCCCACGATAAGCCCCGCCCACGAGAAGCCCCGCAGTAGCCGGGCCCCACCGCGCACGGCTCAGTCGAAGTCGAGCTCGATCGAGCTGCTGAAGTTCGAGGTCGCGGCGCCCTGCGCGTCGAGATCCCGCGTCCAGTACTGGAACCAGCGCGTCGTCCCCGCGGACACCGACTCGAATCCGGACGGCGTCGGCAGGTGGCGCGGGTCGACGGCGAGCGCGATCCGCCCGAAGGCGCCCGACGACTGGATCTCACCGGGGCCCGTGAAGCGCCCGATCGAACCGCCGAGGCAGAGCGTCCCGATCCCCCCCACGAGCGGCGCCTTGTCGGGCTCGCTCCCGACGAGCAGGAGGCCGAACTGATTCTCCGGGAGGCGGTCGCACACGATCTCGAGGTCGCCCGCGCCCGGCGCGGTGCTGCCCGTCGCCGTCAGGCGCGGGCGGAGCCCGTTCGATCCGGAGGTCTCGGACAGGCACGCGGCGCGACCGAGCCGCGCTCCGCTCGACCGCAGCACCACGCCGCGCGCGCCCAGTTGGACCAGGTCACCGTCGGTGTCCCCGTCGAAGTCGGCGACGAAGACCGCACCCGACCCGAAGTCGTTCGGGAGCGAGACCGGTGCGGAGAAAGACCCCCCGCCGTCGTTCAAGTGAACGTGGATCGTCGCGTCGTCGTGCGCGATCACGTCGTCGTCCCCGTCGCCGTCCACGTCCCCGAGGACGACACGCGGCGCGCCGGTGACCGGCCCCACGACGGTCGGCGACCCGAAGGCTCCGGATCCCTCGCTCATCAGGAGCACCACCTCGCCCAGCGCAGCGTCGAAGTACACGACGTCGTCGTCCCCGTCCGCGTCCAGGTCGCCGGCCGTGAACGGTGCCTGGCTCGTCCCGACGTCGATGGAGAAGAGCGTGAGACCGGCCCCCACGGTGCCCGCGCCCTCGGAGGCGAACCAGACGACGCCGGGCGGCGCGCTGCCGTCGTCGAGCACGACGACGTCGCTGAGCGCATCGCCGTCGAGGTCTGCGGCCTCGAAGGTGGCGTCCGGGAGGAGGACCGTCTGCTGCGACTCGACGAACGTCCCGGCCGGCCCCTGCAGGAGCCAGCCGCCGGCGAGCAGACCGCTGCCGCCCGAATCCGGGCGCGCGACGAAGAGATCGACGAGGCCGTCCCCGTCCGCGTCGCCGGTGCGGACCGTCGCGCCCCCCGCGGCGGGACCGGTCCAGACGAGGGCCGGCGGACCGAGCAGCCCGTCGTTCTCGAGCCAGACCACCCGCGCGGCGCCGGCGGCGAGAGACCCGCCTCCGACCACCACGTCGAGGTCTCCGTCGCCGTCGAGATCGACGATCCGCGGCGCGTCGGTGACCGGGAATCCCAGTGGGATCGACTGGACCGGGGCGAGCCCATCGCCCGGCCCCTCGAACACGTGCAGCGAGCCCGCGTCGGCCGTGACCAACTCGAAGACTCCGTCCCCGTCGACGTCGCCCGCCTCGGCGCGGATGTCGGGAAGGACGCGCGTCCCCGGCCGGAACGGATCGCCGAGCGCGGCGCTCCCGCCGCCCGGGATCCAATGGAATGTGCCGCCCGCGATCCAGGGATCGAGCAGGCCGTCGCCGTCGAAGTCGGCGCTGCCGACGCTCGCACCGGGCCCGACCACGTCGCTGAGCTGCGAAGGCGAAGCGGGTCCGAGCTGCAGCGCGCCGAGGTTCTCGCGCGCCTCGGCGAGCGCGGTGTCGAGCGTCGCCGTCACGACGTCGAGATCGCCGTCCCCGTCGAGGTCGACGAGGTCGAGCCCGACGAAGTCGGCCGCCGATGCGGCGGCGACGACGGGCGCGGCGAAGGTGCCCGCGCCGAGCGCCTCGACGACGATGACCTCCGAAGGGGCGCGCGTGGCAACGACGACGTCGAGGTCACCGTCCGCGTCGGCGTCCGCCACGCGGAGCCCCGCCGCGCTCGCACCGAACGGGGACAGCTCGACGGGCGCGTCGAACACGCCGCCGCCCAGGCCGCGGCACCAACGCGTGCCCGCCCCGAACGACTCGGTCCAGACGACGTCGACCACGCCGTCGGCGTCGAGGTCCGCGGCCTCCAGCTCGAAGAGCGCGAAGGGCCACGAGCGCACGGTCCGCAGCGCGCCGAGCGCGCCCAGCGCGCCGCCGCCGAACTCGATCCAGGCCGGACCGGAGCCCTCGATCGAGAACAGCAGGTCGTCGTCCCCATCGCCGTCGACGTCGCGCACGCGCAGGACGGAGGCGGAGGGAACCGCGTAGCCGAGCGTGGCGTACGGGGCGAAACGCTCCGCGCCGAGGTTCTCGTGCCAGCCGAGCCCGTCGTCGGAGAACAGCCCGAAGCGGGCGACCACGACGTCGAGGTCGCCGTCCGCGTCGACGTCGAACGGGACGGCCGCCGTGCCGACACCGTCGGAGGGAGCGTCCGCGGCGCCGACCCAGCGGACGCCGAGGAAGCGGCCCGCACCGTCGTTCTCCATCCACAGGACCGTCGATCCGAGCGACTCGCACCAGAGCAGGTCTTCGTCCCCGTCGAGGTCCACGTCCACCGTGACCGCATGCGCTCGGAAGGGCGCAAATGCGGACTGGAGCCGCGCGGGACCGAGGTCCTGCGCCTGGAGGGGCGCGGCGGCGAGGGAGAGCAGGAAGGGGAAGGGGATCCGACGCAAAGCAGCGGGGCTGAAGGGGTCCCCAAGGTAGCCGAGGAGAGGCGACCCCGCGCCTCCCCAGGCGCGCGTCCGCCCGCGCGTCGAGGCGCGTCGGGCCCCGCGGGGGCGTCCGGGGCGGTCCGTCTCGAATCTCGACGCGCGCGCGGCCGGAACCGGCGTCCGTGGCCCCGTCGGAGGGTCGCCGATCCGTCGGCCGGCCCCGCGCCCCTCGCGCCGCCGCTCCCCGCTCCGGCGCCGCCACAGGCCGGTCTGCGCGCGACACGTCCCTCGCCCGGTCCCCGCCTGCTGCCCCCGTCCGGAGGTCCTTTCCTGGGCGACGGACCGTCGAGGCGCGCGCGATCGAGTCCATACTCCCCGGCCGCGATCCGGACCGAGCCCGTCGCCCGCGCCGCCCGCGGAGTTCGACGGGCCCCACGCGCCACGCAACGATGCAGGACAGCCCCCTCCTACGATCCCACGAAGCCGCCGGCGCGCGCCTCTCCGACGCCGCCGCCCACCTCGGCCGCGTCCTCACCTACGGGTCCGTCCCCGAGGAGGTCGAAGCGGGCATGAACGGCGTCCTCGTCCTCGACCGCACCACGCGCGGCCTCGTCTCCGTGAGCGGCACCGAGGCGGAGGACTTCCTTCACCGCATCCTCGCGAACCGGATCAAGGGGCTCGAGCCGGGCACGGGCAACCGCAACCTGCTGCTCACCGGCAAGGGCAAGGTCGTGCAGGTGTTCGACCTGGCGTTCCTTGGCGAGGGCTACCTGCTCAGCGCGGAGACGGGACAAGGCGAGGCGCTGCGCGCGGCGCTCGACATGTACCTCTTCGCGGAGGACGTCGCCGTGACCGACGAGACGGAGTCCTACGCGCCGCTCGAGCTCGTCGGTCCGAAGTCGCTGAAGGTTCTTGGCGACGTTCTCGAGGGCGCGCCCGAGGTACGCGGCGAAGCGCACGCGCACACCCTCGCGTCGTTCGGCGGCTCCGCCGTGCGGGTCGTCCCGGTGGACGTCGCGGGTGCGGAAGGCTGGCGCGTCGAGGCGGAGCCCGCTCGGGTGCCCGCGCTCTTCGAAGCGCTGCTCGCCGCCGGCGCGCGCGCGGGCGGCCTCGTCGCCTACGACAGCCTGCGCGCAGACCGCGTCGCGGGCGCGTTCGGGCAGGAGATCACCGACGACGTGTATCCGCAGGAGGCGCGGCTCGAGGACGCGTTCTCGCTTGAGAAGGGGTGCTACATCGGGCAGGAGGTCGTCGCGAAGATCGACACGTACGGCGGCCTCAACAAGCGGCTCCATCGGCTGCGCGTGTCGAGCGATGACCCTGTTCCGCCGGGTACGCGGCTCGTGCGCGAGGTTCGGGGCGAGGAGCGCGACCTCGGCGTGGTGACGTCCTGGGCGTACTCGTTCGAGGAGGACGGCGGCGTCGTGCTCGGCTACGTCAAGCGCAAGCACCAGGAGCCGGGGACCGAGTTCAAGCTCGAGGGCACGGGCGATACGGCGACGCTGCGCGACTGAGCGCGCGATCGGGTGCGCGTCCTCGGCGCTGCCCGGCCGCACGGACGGCGGCGCGGGCGCTCCAGCTGCCGTCAGGCCTCGTCGGCGGCCGCGCGCCACTCGTCGATGCGCGTGGCGGCGAGGCGCTTCGCGACTCGGTCCGGCGCGTCGTCCTCGTCGACGGCGGCACGCAGCACGCGCTCCGCGGCGGCGCCGATGCGCAGCCCGATCGCCTCGACGGGCTCGCGGCGCCCCTCGAGGTGGAAGAGCGCGCCGCGCACGAGCGCGCCCGCGTTGATCACGAAGTCCGGAACGTAGAGGACCCCGAGATCGAACAGCTCGTCGCCAACGAGCGCGTGCGCGAGCTGGTTGTTCGCGGACCCGGCGACGACCTCGCAGTTGAGTCGCTCGAGCGTCACGTCGTGCAGCAGCCCGCCGAGCGCGTTCGGACTGAACACGTCGCAGACCTGATCGATGGCGACGGCGGCGTCGACGCACTCGAACCCGAGCCGCTCCGACACCTCGTGCGCGCGGTCCTCGTCGATGTCCGCGCCGATCACCTCGGCGCCGGTCGCGACGAGCCGCTGCGCGAGCGCCGCCCCGACGGCGCCGAGGCCCTGCACGACGATCCGCCGCTGCGCCCAGTCCGTCTCGCTGAACTTGGCGCGCAGGCCCGCCGCGATCCCTTGGAACACGCCCTCGGCGGTGGCCTCGGCGAGCTCGCCCGGCCCATCCTCTCCGGGGTCCGTCACGTAGCGGGTGCGCTCGGCCACGCGCGCGAGCTCCATCGGGCCCGTGCTGACGTCGGGACCGGTGTAGACGCGGCCCCCCATCTCCTCGATGCGGTCGCCGATGTGACGGTACGCCTCGTCCCAGTCGACGTCCTCGTCCTCTGCGAGGACGATCTTGGACCCGCCGATCGGCAGGTCCAGCAGCGCCGCCTTGTGCGTCATCGCCCGCGACAGGCGCAGGCAGTCCAGCAGCATCTCGCGCTCGTCCCGGTATTCGCGCCTGCGGATGCCCCCGAAGGCCGGGCCCCGCGTGGTGTCGTGGATGGCCAGAATGGCGCGGAGTCCGGAGCGGCGGTGGTGGATCACCAGCGTCTCCTCGAACCCTTCGCGGGTCATGGCGTCGAGAATGTGCACGGACATGGGGCGCGGGAGCGTAGCGCCGCTCCCCTCGTCCACGATCATGGATCGGCGGGAAGAGCCCCGGCCGTCGCGCGTCGTCCCCAGCCCGGGACGCGCCCGCGGCGGGATCCGCCCGAACCCGACCTGGCCCCGACCGTCACCGGCCGCCCGCGGAGCGCCCCGCCGCACTCCCAGAAGGGCCCCCGACACCCATCCACCGCTCGATGCACTCCACGCGAACCCACCGTCACGCCCCCGTCCCCCGCGTCGCGCCGGGCCGCCCCGCGCTCCTCGCGCTCGCCTCGGCGCTGCTCCTCGCGGGCTGCGCCTCCTCCGGCGAGAAGCAGGACCCGCTCTTCAAGGAGCTGAAGGTGGAGGGCGGCGACGCCGTTCCGTACGACCCACACGCCGCAGCGGACGATCGACGGACCGGCGTCCTCCTGGCCGAGATCCACCGCAAGCTCGATATCTGGACGAACCTCACGCTGCGCGGCGATCCCAAGAAGGACGCGCGCACGCTGACCCAGGTCGAGAGCGCGCTCGGGTACGACGCGTCCAAGAATGCGGCTCTCCTCGTGGACCAGCTCGACGTCGGAGCGCCGCGCAACCGAATGATCGCGGCGGCGGCGCTCGGCTTCGTCGGCTCCGACGTGGCGCTCGGACCGCTGCTCGCCGCGCTGGACGACCGGGACGAACAGGTCGTCGCGAACGCGCTGCTCGGCCTTTCGGTGCTCGCGGAGCCCACGACGCCGCTGACCCGGATCGCGGGCATGCTCGAGGACCGCGGCGCCGACCCCGATGTCCGCAACAACGCGGGGCGCGTCCTGCGCGCGATGCCGTCGCTGGTCCTGAACGGCTCCGAACGCGAGGCGATCCTCGGCGCGGCGCGCTTCGCCATCGGCGACGAGGAGCCGTGGGTGCGGATCCACGGGCTGATGCTGCTCGCAGAGCTGACCGACGCGGAGTCGCTCGAGGACATGGCGACCCTCCTCACGGACGACACGCCCCTCGTGCGGCTGGCGGCGAGCCGGGCGGTCGCCTACCTCGGGGACGTCGAGGGAGAGGCGTTCGGCCGAGCGACGCGCGCGCTGGTCGGCGCGCTCTCCGACACGCGTTCGCAGGCGTTCCGCTCCGCGGTGCTCGGCGACCTCCGGCGCCTGACGAAGCGCAACTTCGACGACGACGACGCCTGGCTGAAGTACGCGAACCGGCTGAACTGAGGCCGGAGCGCGCCGTCCGGCCAGCGGGCGGCACAGGAAGAGGGGCGGGACCGGGCGCGCCGTGCTAAGAGAGGGCGTGCTCGAACCGCGCCCCCGATCGAACGACGCCCGCTCCGCGCCCCCGCGCTCCCGTCCCGGCCCCGCCGCGCTCGCCGCCGTCGCGTGGTGCCTCGCGGGCGCCGTTTCCGCCGGCTGCGGGGCGGAGGCTGGCGCGGGCGAGGAGCCGGGAACCGGTCCAACCGACGGCGCCGCGCGCGCCCTCGACGGAACGGTCCCCGGCCCTTCGGCGCAGGACGACCCGCCCGCCCCCGTGCCCGGAACCGTCGCCGTGGGCGACCCGGCAGCACGCAGCGTGTTCGAGGAGGCCCCGCCGCGCGTCAAGCTCGGCTCGATCCGCTCCGTCGCCGTATCGTCGGAGCTCGTCTTCGCGGGCGTCCCCGACCAGCCGCACGTGCTCGACTTCGTATGTGCGTTCCCCGAGCGGGCGCGCCTGGAGGTCGAGGGACCGAGCGGCGTCCAGGCGCGCTACCGGCTCGGGGCCCACTACTGGGCGCTCGATCGTCCCGCGGCGCCCGGCGGGGAGCGTCCGCGCAGCACCGAGCTCGAGGGCGAGACCCGCGCGGCGGTGGCGCTGGACCTCGCGGCGCGCCGGGCGACGTTCCTGTGGCCTCACGGGGGCGCGTTCGAGGGCGAGGGCACGACGCGCACGTGCCCCGTCCCGGGCGCGGGCGTGCTCGTCGCGACCCTCGCGCGGGGAACCGACGAGCTCGTCGAGATGCGCGCCTTCGACGCGAGCGGCGGGACGGTCGTCCGTCTCGTCGTCGACACGTGGGCCGAGGGCGAAGGGCGGCGCTGGCCCGCGCGCGTGCGGCTGCTCGACGGCAACCAGACCGTGTGGACCGAAACCACGACCGCCTTCGAGACCGACTGGTTCCACGGCGACCCGAGCTTCGTGCCGCCGGACGTGCTCAGCGCGGCCACGGGGTCGCAGCTCGCCGCTCTGCGCGCCGTCGTCGAGCCGACCCACTACCGCCTCGAGACCCCGATCCGCGCGGACCTGACCCTCGACGACGCGCTCGCGGCGGGTCGCGCGATCTGGGGCCAGGCGGGCGCGCGGCTCGGGCCCCGGCTCGACGCGCACGTCGACCTGGTCCTGGGCTCCGACGAGACCCCCACCCACCTGCGACTCTCCGCGCGGCCGGGCACGGCGCCGCCCCCGGAGGTCGCGGGACGCGGCTGGACGCTGGTGCCGGAGGAGTTCACCTGGCGGCATGCGATCCCGGGCGACGGGCCGCTCCCGGCGGCGGCGCTGGAGGCGGTCCGCGGCCGCGCGAGCGTCGGTCCGCTCGTGCTCCGCTCGCCGGCACGCCGCGCCGAATCGTCGGACTCGACGTCACAGGAGAGCTCCGGGAGGGCACTCCTCACCCTGGGACGGCCCGCAGAGTCCGAGTCCACTCGAGAGGACGGCCCGCCGCGCTGACGGGGCCCAGATCGAGGACAGGGCCGCTGGAGACCCCCCTCCCGCTGGCCCAGGCCGCTTCTTGGGTTCAGGCACGCGAGTTGCGCTCGTTCCGGCAACCCCGGTCCCAAGGAGATGTCCATGCACCCGCGAACCCCCTTCCTCCGCCGCACGCGTCGCTTCGCGTCGAGCGCCCGCGCCCTCGTATGCGGCGCGTTCTTCGCGCTCAGCGCGGCTCTCCTCGCCCCGGCCGCACACGCGACGACGGTCCACGCGGGAACTGCCGCGGAGGCCTCCGCCCCCTCCGCCGAGGCCAGCGCCCAGCGGAGCCGAACCCAGACCTCCCGACCGAGCCGGCCCACCTCCCGGCCCAGCCGCCCCAGCGCGCGCCCGAGCCGGCCCTCCGCGCGGCCCAGCCGCCCGACCGCAAGGCCCAGTCGCCCGACCGCGCGACCGAGTCGTCCGACCGCTCGCCCGAGCCGGCCCACCGCGCGGCCCAGTCGGCCGACGGCAAGGCCCAGTCGGCCGACGGCAAGGCCCAGTCGTCCCACGGCGAGGCCCAGTCGCCCGACGGCGAGACCCAGCCAGCCCACCGCGCGCCCCAGCCGCCCGACGGCGCGCCCGGGCCAGCCGACGGCCCGGCCCGGCGCGACGCGCGGGTCGACGCGCACGGTCACCGGCCGCACGGTGACGCCCCGTCCGACCACGCCGCGCGGCACGTCGCGTCCGAGCGCGAGCGCGGGCAGTTCCGTGACGCGCCCGGCGCGGCCCACGACGACGCGCGGCGAGGGCGTGGTCCCCTCCCGCCCGCGCACACGTCCGGTCCCGAAGCCCGCTGTCCCCTCGCGCCCGAGCGCGCGGTCCGGCGGACGCTCGCTCAGCCAGCGCGCGCGCAGCGTGAGCTCGAAGCGCGACCTCGACGATGCGCGGCGCGCGCTCGGCAGGGGCCGCAGCACGGGCAGCGCCCGTCCGATCCGCCCCTCCGACGTACTCGAGCGCTACGGAAAGAAGCGCCCGGACACCGTCGGCGTGCGCGAGGGATCCACGCGTGGCACGAACGGCCACGCCTCCCAGCTCCCGCACCTCTCGAAGGAGCGCGGAAACACGCGCGGCAAGACCGGCGCGCGCCCGGGCCGGCCCCTCGCGCCCGTCGCGGGCGACAAGACCGAGTCCGTGCCCCCGTCCGTCGGGCGCCCGTCGAAGGGCCGCCCCGTCGCGGGCGACAAGCCCACCGCCGGCCGACCGACCCTCGGCCGCCCGGGAAGCCTGGACGGGAAGAGCAGCGGCAAGCGCCCCGTCGCGGGCCGCCCCGGCAAGGGCTCGGTCGACAGCAAGCGCCCGGTCGCTGGGCGACCTCGAAAAGACACGGTCGCTGGGCGACCTGGTAAGGACACGGTCGCCGGGCGGCCGGGCAAGGGCAAAGGCGGTCCTACGATCAGTAAGCCTGGCACGGGCCGCCCCGGCACCAAGAACGGGTCCGGCTCCGGAGGCCCCGGCGGCCGCCCGATCGCGATCGGTGGCGGCGGCGCGCGCGACCCGCTCGGCGCGGGACGCGGGCAGGCCGGCAAGCGCTACGACCAGCGCCTGCGCACCGCGCGTCCCGTCGGCGGCGTGACCGGCGGCCCGCTCCAGGTCGCCGGCGGCCGACCGGACCGCCCGCGCGGCGGCACCACCCACGTCGGCGGTGTCTGGACGAACGGAGGCTGGTCCGGCCAGGGCAGCTACTTCGGCAACTGCTACTGGAACACCTGGGGCGGCTGCTACGGCAACACGTGGGGCAGCTGGTTCTGCTCGCCGCTCTACCTCTCGGGCTTCTGGTGGGACTGCTACTGGCGGCGCGGCGGCTCGTGGGGCTTCGGCTTCAACGGCTGGAACCGGGGGCTCTGGTCCCCGTGGCGCAACTGCTACTGGTACGGCCCGTCGCTCCCGGCGGCGGTCTCGGTGGTCGTTTACGACGATCCCGATCCCGAGCCGGAGGTCATCTACATCGAGGCGTCCGAGCCCGAGGTGATCTACGTCGACGGCGTCGCACCGTCGGAGGACGTCTCGGTCGTCGGCGGCACCGGCGCCGTTCCGGCCCCCGCGGTCCCCTTCGACGGGCCCGCCGCGGACGCCGCGGAGGGCGACGGCATCGACCGCGAGCTCAGCCGCGCGGCCGCGTACTACCTGAGCCAGGGCGACCGGGCGTTCCGCGAGACGCGCTACGGCGACGCCGTGCACGCCTACGCCAAGGCGGTCGAGTTCGCGCCCGAGAGCGGCGTTCTGTACCTCGTCCTCTCCGACGCGCTGTTCGCGACGGGCGACTACCGCTACGCGGCGTTCGCCCTGCGCCAGGCCGCCGAACGCGAGCCCGCGCTGTTCGAGAACGTCGTCGACAAGCGCGACTTCTACGCAGAACCCGGCGAGTTCGAGACGCAGCTCGCGGTCCTCGAGCGCTACGTCCGCGACCACGTTCTCGACGTCGACGCGCGCCTCGTTCTCAGCGCCAACTACCTCTTCGGGGGGCGCCCGGGCTTCGCGCTCGAGGTCCTCGAGAACCCGTTCTCGGAGGAACTGCGCGGGACGGAGCTCGGCGATCTGATGCTGCGCGTCGCGCAGGGCGAGGTCGAGGGCGACCGCTGACGGAGCCCTCCGACGGCACGTGCGGGGCGCGGGTTCGGATCCTCGAACCCGCGCCCCGCGCGCTGTTCAGGAGACGGCGCGCGGCCCGGAGTCCCCGCGGAAGAACGCCGCTGCGGGACGGCGTCCGTGCGCGCGCTGGTAGGCGGCGCCCACCTCGGCGAGCGCGCGGTCCTCGGCCCCCGCTTCCATCAGCGCGACGACGCAGCCGCCGAAGCCCGCGCCGGTGAGTCGCGCGCCGAAGACGCCTTCCACTCCGGCCGCCGCGTCGACGATCGCGTCGAGCTCGGCGCACGAGCACTCGTAGAGATCCTGGAACGACGCGTGCGTCTCGAGCATCGCGCGCCCCATCGCCTCGAAGTCCTCGACCAGGAGCGCGTCACGTGCGGCGAACGTACGCCGCACCTCGCGTGCGACGTGCAGCGCCCGTTTGGCGACGCTGGGCTCGAGCGCGTCCGCGTGGGCCTCGACGGTCTCCAGAGGCACGTCGCGCAGAACCCGTGCGTCGGGCGCATGGGCGCGGAGGCCGTCGAACGCCGCCCGACACTCCGCGACGCGCCGATTGAATTCGCTGCGCGCGAGCTCGCGTTGGACGCCGGTGTCGAACACGCCGATCACGAGCCGCTCGAAGTCGAGCGGTAGGTGCTCGAACGACTCGTCCTTGCAGTCGAGCCAGAGCACGTGCCGGGGCCGCGCGAAGCCGACCGCGTAGGGGTCCATGATCCCGCACTGCACACCGACGAAGCCTCGCTCGGCGTCGAGGGCGGCGGCGACGCGCTCGACGGGCTCGAGCCGGAGGCCGAACACGTGATCGAGGGCGAAGGCCGTTCCGACGGTGATCGAGGCGGACGAGGACAGACCCGCGCCCACGGGGAGGTTGCCGCCGAAGGTGATCTCGAAGCCGCTGTCGAGCAACGTCTCGGGGATCGACCGCAGCGCGCGCACGACGCCCAGCGGATAGTCGAACCAGCGGCCGCACGGCGCGTCCGGGAGCGCGTCGAGTGCCCCCTCGAAGGCCTCGTCGTCGAACACGGAGACCATGCGCACGACGCCGTCGTCGCGGCGACGGAGCGCCACGAAGGTCCCGCGGTCGATCGCCGTGGGCATCACCGGTCCGCCGTTGTAGTCCAGGTGGCCGCCGAAGAGGTTGACCCGCCCCGGCGAGAAGAAGGTCCGGACCTCACCGGGCCCGAAACGCTCGACGTGGGCAGTGGCGTGTGCCGCGAGCGCCTCCTCGAGACCGAGCTCGGGCGCCCGGACGAGGCGCGGAGTGGGGTGCGTGGTCGGCCGGGACATGGCGGTGGACGTGAGGATAGCGGCGCGCGGACGAACCCCGACCGGTTCCGGGTATGGTTTCGGACGGCACGCGCCGATGAGTGGACCGGGCGCCCGCCCCCTCCATCGGCCCTCGCACAGCACGGCTCAACGCTTCCCCGTGAACTCCCGAACGCTCCTCGCCGCCGCCCTCCTCGCCGCGCTCGCGTCGTGCGCCAACCTCAAGGCGCGGCGGACGACCGAGACGAGCGGCACGTTCAAGTCGACCGGCTACGCGTTCACGCTCCTGTCGTGGGACCTGCCGCGGTCCGCGATCCTCATCGCGAGCGAGAACGTCTCCGACCAGGGCCTCCCGAACACCGTCATCGAGGACGTTTCGGTCACCGATCTCGGCTGGTTCGACTGGGTCCTCGAGATCATCGGCGTGCGCCGCGCGTCGATCTCGGGCACCTGGGGCTACGTCGAGGAGTAGCCCGGCCCCACGCCGATGAGCGCCGCCGAGCCCGACGGGATCCTCGTCCTCGACGAGGGCACGACCTCGACGCGCGCGCTCCTCCTGAGGCGGGGCGCGCTGGAGGAGATCGCCGCCGTCGCGCAGGCGCCGCTCGCGACCGCGTACCCCGAGGACGGCTGGGTCGAGCAGGACGCGGAGGAGATCTGGCAGCGCACGCGCGACGTTGCGCGCGAGGTCGTTCGCGCAGCAGGCGGCCCCGGTGCGATCGCCGGCGTCGGGATCACCAATCAGCGCGAGACGACGGTCGCCTGGGATGCCCGCGACGGGCGTGCGATGGCACCTGCCATCGTGTGGCAGGATCGACGCACCGAGGACCGCTGCCAGATACTGCGCGAAGCGGGGCACGCCGCGGACGTGCGCGCGCGCACCGGGCTCGAGCTCGATCCGTACTTCTCGGGCACGAAGGCGCGCTGGATCCTCGACGCGTCCGAACGAGCGCGCGACCTCAGTGGCGCCGGGCACCTGCGCATCGGGACCATCGACGCATGGCTCCTGTGGCGCGCGACGGGAGGGCGCTCTTTCGCGACGGACGTGACGAACGCGTCGCGCACGATGCTGCGCGACCTCGAGGCGTCGGGCGACGGCTGGTCGCCCGAGCTCTGCGCGCTGCTCGGCGTGCCGGAGGGCGCGCTGCCCCGGGTGCGCCCGTCGGCGGCCGACTTCGGCGAGACCGAAGCGGACTTCGTCGGCGCACCGCTTCCGGTGCTCTCGATGGTCGGTGACCAGCAGTCCGCGCTCGTCGGCCACGGCTGCCTGTCCGCCGGACGGGCCAAGATCACGTACGGGACCGGCGCGTTCCTGGTCGCCCACACGGGCGAGACCGTCCCCCGCTCGACGCATCGACTGCTGTCGACCGTGGCCTACGGCATCGACGGAGCGCCGCGGCAGTTCGCGCTGGAGGGCTCGATCTTCAACGCGGGGACGGTCGTGCAGTGGATGCGCGACGACCTCGGGATCCTTCCCAGCGCGGAAGAGTCCGCGCGCATGGCGAGCTCGGTGCCCGACACGGGCGGCGTCGTGTTCGTGCCCGCGTTCACCGGCCTCGGCGCGCCCCACTGGCGGAGCGACGCGCGCGGCGCGCTGTTCGGGATCACGCGCGCGACGCGGCCCGAGCACATCGTGCGGGCCGGGCTCGAGGCGCTCTGCTTCCAGACCGACGAGCTCCTCGGCGCGATGGCGCGCGACGGCGCCCCCGTCCACGAACTCCGCGTCGACGGCGGCATGGCGCGCAACGACTGGCTGATGCAGCGGCTCGCCGATCTGACCGGGACGCCCGTCGTTCGCCCGCACTTCACGGAGCGGACGGCGCTGGGCGCCGCCGTGCTGGCGGCGATCCGGCTCGGCTGGATCACCGCAGAGGAGTGGGCCGCGCACGGGCCGCAGGCCGACCGCTTCGAGCCCGCGCTCGACGCCGGGACGCGTGAGGTCGAGCGTAAGCGCTGGGCCGACGCGGTCGCGCGCGTCTGAGTCCCAGCGCGGTCCTGCCGCGCGCGCGTCTGAATCCCAGCGCGGTCCTGCCGCGCGCGCGTCTGAATCCCAGCGCGGTCCTGCCGCGCGCGCGTCAGGGGAAGACGCGCTCGACGCGCTCGGCGCCCGACCCCGATGGAGCGAGCACCAGATCGGACGATCGCACGACGCCGTCCGCGCTGAGCTCGAGCACGTAGGGCACACCACGCTCGAGTCGCCCGAGCTCGAGGCGGCCGTCGCCACCCGTCGTCGCCTGACCGCTGAAGAAACGCTTCAGGAACGCGCCGGCCCCGTCGGCGCCGGACTCGGACGCGCGCCTGAGCGTGACGGCCACGCCGACGCGCGGCGCGCCGCTCGAGCTGTCGGTCACGACGAGCTCCACGGACGCACCCCGCCGCAGCGTCAGTCGCACGGGCTCGGCGCCCGACGCTCCTTCCACGGTCGCGTCGACGGGCGCGCTGGGCGCGAAGCCGTCCGCGGAGCCCCGCACGCGCCAGGCCCCGGCGCGGACGCCGAGCAGCACGAACCGGCCCTCCTCGTCGCACTCCCCGCGCGCGGACTGCGCGAAGGTCGTCGCGCCGCCGGCCCACGATGCGACGACGCTCGCGCCTGCGACCGGGGCACCTGTGCCGTCGACGACACGGCCCTCGAGCTCGAGACCCGGCTCGAGCTCGATCCGCCCAAGGTCGGTCCGCCTGCGTTCGATCACTTGCGCCCGAACCGGCTCGGGCGCCATGAGGGCGACGCGCTGTCCATCGCGCTCGACCTCGGTGCGCTCGACCTCGACGATGTACTCGCCCTCGGCGAGGTCCAGGACGCTGAAGCGCCCGTCGCCGTCCGTGCGCGCCACGCGCGCCCTCGAGGCGTCCGAGAGGTCGACCCCGAAGAGCCGCGTTCGGCCCTCGGGCGCGTCGTAGCCCACGGGCTCGACCACCACGCGCACGCCGGACAGCGGCGACCCGTCGTCCCCGGCGGCGACGACGCCGAAGACGCCGCCCTCCGGCAACTCGATGTCGTAGGCGAGGTCCGTCGCGTCGGGCACGACGAGCTCGACGCTGCCCCCGCGCCCCTCCCCCACGCGACCGCGGCGGCGCTGCCCCCGTTCTTCGTACGTGATGCGGTACTCGCCCGGTTCCAGCCCCTCGAACGCGTACGCGCCGTCCTTCTCGATCGTCGCGACCTTGAACTCGAGACCGAACACTGCCGCGCCGCCGCCGGTTGCGTTCGCGACCAGCAGGCCATCGGTGACGACGTCACCGCCGCGGAGCACGCGGCCCGCCACGCGGCACCCGCCTCGCGACTCGTCGACGACGTCGTACCGGACGCGGCCCCCCTTCGGAACGAACACGAAGCCGAAGTTGAACGAGCCCGCGAGCAGCGCGACGTCGAGGTCCTCGTCGGCGTGCGCGCTGACCACGACGTAGGGGCCGCCGCTGAGATTCGTGACCTCGTAGGAACCGTCGCTGCCGGTTCGGGCCTGACGGAAGTCCCCGCCCTTCGCTCCGGCCATCAGCCCCGGAGAAGCGAGCACGACCGTGCCTTCGGGAATGGGGCGGCCCGCGCCGTCCGTGAGGGTCCCGAACACGGTCGCTCCAGCGCTCAGCTCGATCTCGACCGTCGCGACGGGATCCGTGCCGCCGACGAGCGACGCACGTTCGCGCCCCGTCTCGAAGTCGCGGTGGAAGACGAGCACGTCGTGCACGCCGGGCTCGAGCCCCGCGAGTTCGAAGGTGCCGTCGGCCTCGGTGGTGGTGAGTCCCCGCTCGATGAACCCGAGCGCCGCGGCGTAGCGCAGGAACCCGACGGGCGGCGTCGGGCGACGGTCTTCGCCGCGGATCGCGAGCGCGTCCTCGATCGAGGGTCGCATGCTCTCCATGCGCTCGAAGCTGCCGCGGATGAGGGCGTCCGTGGTGACCTGCGCACCTCCGACGGGCTCGCCCGCGGGATCGATGACGCGGCCGACGATGCGGCCACCGCGCCGCAGCGCGACGCGCACCTCTGCGCCGGCGAGCGGGTCGACGAAGATGTCCGACCGCTCCGGCAAGAATCCGTCCGCGAGCACCTCGATCGTCTGTGATCCGGGTGTCACCGCGGGCAGCGTGAATCGCCCCTCGGCGTTCTCGAAGAGGACGTCGGTCGCCCAGGGATTGAGCGTCGTCGGGCCGCCGCGGGTGCCTTCGATCCGCCCCTGGAGGCTGACGTCGAACACTCCGACGGGCTCGCCGGTCGCCGCTTCGACGACGGTTCCCGTCACCGAGCCGCCGCGCGAGAGCTCCACGACGATCTGCGCGTCGTCCGAACCCGGATCCCAGCCGTAGCTCCCGTTCGCGTATCCGGGGCACAGCACGCGGACGGCGTGCGGCGACTCGTCAGGGAACGGCCCGGCGCGGAAACGGCCGTCGTCGCCCGTGGTCGGGAACTCGAACGACTCCATCGCGCCCACGACGAGCGGCGCCAGCGTCGGCTGGCCGTCGATCTCGTCGACGTCGAGGAGCGTCCAGAGGACGCGTGCGCCGGACACCGGTTCGCGCGTGGCCGCGTCGAGCACGACGCCTTCCACCATGGGACCACGAACGAGCTCGAGATCGCCCGCGGTCGTGGAGCCTGCTTCGGGCACGAAGACCGCGGGCCCGCGGCCAGGCAAGTGGCCGTCGGCGATCGCGAGCACGTCGGACGTCCCGGGCGCGACGCCCTCGAGCTCGTAGGAACCGTCCGGCCCGGTGACCGCGTGCGTTCGCACGAGCAGCTCGCGCGCGAGCTTCAGGTTGCGGATACCGCGCGGGAGCGCCGCGACCTTCGCGCCCGGAATCGGAACGGGCTCCTCCCCATCGACGGCCCCCACGACACGGCCGCGGACGCTCGACGGGCGGCGCCCCGTGACGACGACCTCGGTCGCGCGGTCGAGCGCCACGTCGATGCCGTTCACGTGGGTGATCGCGATGCCAGGTCCGAGGGCGCTGAGGTCGTACCCCTCCCCCGCTGGGAGCCCCCCGAACGAGAAGCGCCCGTCGGAGTCCGAGCGGACCACCTGGAAGGCGGCGTCCCCGTCCCCGAGCGCCTCGAGGAAGCGCATCGCCCCCGTCCCGATGGCGACGTCCGCACCGGGCACCGGGGCTCCGTCCGCGTCGACGACCCGGCCGACGACGCGCCCGCCGCCGCGCACCCAGACCTCGACCGGCCCGCCCGAACCGGAGGCGCGGACGCGCGCGCGCGGCGCACCGTCCACACGCACGGCATCCGAGACCACGTCGAGGAACCAGCGCCCCTCCCGAACGCCCTCGAACGCGAACGAACCGTCGGCCCGGGAGCGCGTGCGAGCCACCTCGCGGGCGCGCGTGACGAGCTCGTCGCCGAGGCCCGTGAAGCGTGCGATCAGCGGGCCGATCTCGGAGCCGACGGGCGGCGTCGGCAGGAGTCGTACGACGACGTCCGGAACGGGGGCGCCGCCTCGGTCTCGGTCGAGCACCTGCCCCGTCAACCGGCCCGGGCCGGTCAGTCGCACGCTCGATCCGGCGAACGCGCCGTCGTCGCGCCGCACCGACGGGGCCGCGACCGTGTCGAGTCCGCGGTCCGCCGAGAGACCGTCGGGCGGCGCCACCTCGGCTGCCGTCCGCTGCGCGTCGCGCACGGCGTCTGCGGCCGGCGCACCGCTCCGCCCGAGGGCCCACCATGCGACCAGGACGAGAGCGGCCGCGGCGCCCAGGAGTACCAGTGTCCCCGCGCGCCCCGCTCGGGACGGAGCGGGGCCTCGGCATGGACCCGAGCGGGCCATCGCCGCGGATCCAGCTTCCGCGCGGCCGCGACGGGCCTCGCGCACGGCGCAGAGCAGCAGGGCCCTGTCCCTCACGACTTCGCCCCCTCGCCGTCCGTCTTCGTCGCGCTCATCGGTCCGCCGTTCGACCGCGCCTCGGGCTCGGATTCCACGAGCGGCAGCTCGAGACGCGCGACGGCCCCGCGCCCGGACGGGGCGTTGTCGAGCGCGACGGAACCGCCGAGGTCCTCGACGATCCGTCGCACGATCGCCAGGCCGAGGCCCGTGCCGCTCGTGCGGGTCGTGAAGTAGGGCTCGAAGAGCTGCTCCCGCACGTCGTCCGTGATCCCGGGGCCCGGGTCGGCGATCTCGATCACGACGCGTCGGCCCTCGACCCGCACGTCCCCGCGAACGGCGGGGTCGTCGACGGGACCGCCGCCCTCCCGCTCGACGAGGGCGAATGCCTCGATCGCGTTGCTCACGAGGTTGAGGATGGCCCGCCGCAGCTCGTCGGGATCGGCGCGGACGACGGGCGCGTGGCCGGACGGGCTGCGCTCTTCGAGGCGCAGAGTGAGCCCCTCGGTCTCGGCCCACGCTGCGTGGAGCGCGAACTGCTCCTCGAGCACTTCGCGCGCGTCGACGAGCGCCGGCGCCCTGTGCTCACCCGCGAAGCGGTAGAAGTCGCGCGCGATCCCGCGCATGTTCTCGACCTGGCGCTGCACCACGTCGATCGTCCGCGCCAGGATGGACTCGAACTCCGGGCTTCCCTCGCGGTGCGCCCGCTCGAGCAGCGACGCCGACAGCTGGATCGGCGTGAGCGGGTTCTTGATCTCGTGCGCGACCTGGCGCGCCATCTCCCGCCACGCTGCGTCCTTCTCGGCCTTGACGAGCTGCGCGCGGTTCTCCTTGAGCTGCGTCGTCATCCTGTTGAACGAGCGCGCGAGGTCTCCGAGCTCGTCCTTGCCGTGCACGGGCACCTGTGCGTCGAGGTCGCCGGACGCCACGCGGCGCGTGAAGCCCTCGAGCTCCTGGATCGGCCTCGTCGTGCGTCGCGCAACGACGATCGTGACGAGCACGGCGAGCAGCAGCACGGCGGCCGTCGCCTTCGCGATCGTTCCCGTCATCTCGTGGATCGGCCCGAAGATGTCCGAGAAGTCGACGCCAACGCCCACGATCCACCCGAAGCCGTTCTCGTCGACGGGGCGGCCGTGCTTGAACGCAGCCCGCTTGCGCTCGCCGCGGAACTCGTAATCGGGGTACATCGCCCAGCGCCCTCTCCGCGCCGCCTCGACGAGGTGCGGGAGCTCGATCGGCGCCTGGGACACGCGGCGCCCCACGAGCGCCGTGTCGTCGTGCGCGAGGATCGTGTCGGCGTCGCTCGCCCAGATCCAGGCGTAGCTGGAGTCGTAGAGCTCCTCGGACGCGAGGTCGACGGCACGCTCGCGTCCGCGGCGGATCCCGTAGTCGCTGATCTGCGCCTGGATCACCTGCCAGGACTCGAGCACGATCACGACGCCGACGTTGGTCGTGCGCCCCTCGGAGAGCGCGGCGCGTCCGCGGACCGCGTGCGCGAACCCGAAGTGCAGCCGCGCGGGCTTCGGCACGACCGCGTCCGGATCGACCAGCCCGCTCTCGAACACGTCGATGCGCGCCTCGCCCTTGCTCATCGCCTCGGCGAACCACGGCTCCGCGCTCCAGTCGCGCTCCTCGAGGGCCGCGATCGTTTCGCGCGGGAGCGCGTCGCCCGCGAAGTCGACCTGGTTCGTCGCGAGCACCTCGCCCCGCGCGTCCACCGCCAGGACGAACTCGCCCGCGCCCGCACGGGCGACGAAGTCGTCGAAGAGCTCGCCCACCTCGACGCTGAAGAGCTCCGCGTCGCCCTCGGGGTTCGCCATGTCGCCGTCGAGGTTCGCGAGCGTGCGCGAGACGTTCGGCACGCTGGCGAGGAGGAGCGTGTCGCGCCGGCGCTGCTCGGCGATCGTGTCGATGCGCGAGGAGAGGTCGGCCGCGTGGCTGAGGAGGTGGTAGCGCACCACGTCCTCGCTGAAGCGGTTCGACACGAACGCGTCGACGTACCAGGCGAAGCCGAGGAAGGGCAGCACCACGACCGCGAGCACGGCGAGCACCCACTTGGTCGAGATCCGGCGGAGCATCCCTCCCATTCTAGGATCCCGCGCCGCGCTAGGATGGCGGCGCGCGGTCCCCTCGGGTCAGCGCGGGACGATGCAGGTGAACAGCAGCAGAACATCGGTCGCGGAGGGTCGCCGCCCCGCGCCCCGGGCTTGAGCACGTCTCCGCCGCCCGCGCGCGTGCTCGTCGCGCGCTCGTCGCACCTGGGCGATGTCGCGCAGACGATCCCGCTCGTTCATGCGCTGCGCAGCGCGTTCCCCGGCGCCCGCGTCGCGTGGGCGATCCAGCCGGCGTTCGCACCGCTCGTCGCGCCACTGGTCGACGCCGTCGTGCCGTTCGAGCGCGACGGAGGCGCCCGTGCGTGGCCGCGGATCCGGCGCGCCATGCGGGCATTCGGAGCGGATCTGGCGGTCGACGCGCAGGGCAACTGGAAGAGCGCGATGGTCGTGCGGCTGTCCGGCGCGCAGCGGCGCGTCGGATGCGCGCGCGCGGCGTGGCAGGAGCCGCTGGCGGCGCGCGTCCTCGGTGTCTCGGGAGCAACGGCGGCGGACGCCCCTCACCTCGTCGACCGCCTCATGGCCGTTGCGGCGAGCGTCGGCGCCCCGGCCGCGCCGCCGCGGCTCGATCCCGCGCTGACCGGGGACGAGCTGCGCGCGGGCTTCGAAGCGCTCGAAGCGCTCAGCCCCGGGGCGGGCCGCGCCCCGCTGCTCCTCCACCCCGGCGTTCCCGGCGACCCGCGCACCTGGCCGAGCGAGCGCTACGCCGCGCTGCTCGAGCGGTTCGGGCCGCACTCGGACCGCGCGCCGATCGTTGTCACGGGCCCGGCCGAGGCGGACGTCGGGGCGCGCCTCGACGCGCTCGATCGGTGTGGAGCGGCCGCCCACCTCGTTGGACAGAGCGACGTGCGCGCCCTCTGCGCGCTCTTCCACGCGGCGCGTCAGCGCGGCGGCGTGCTCGTGGCGCAGGACTCGGGCCCGGCGCACCTCGCGGCGTCGGTCGGCCTCGGCGTCCGGCTGCTCGCCGGGCCCGAGGACCCGTCCCGCACCGGCCCCTGGCCGGTGTGCGGGGCGGTCGATTCACCGCACCGCCTCGTCCGTCCGCCCGCCGACTGGCGCCCGGGCGCGCCGTGGACGCGCCGCCCGATCGAGTCGATCGAGCCGGAGGACGTCCTCGCCGCCCTCTAGCGTGCCGTCAGGGCTTCGCGAGGGCGGCGATGCGCTTCTGGATGTCCCGGTAGTCCGGCCAGAACACCTCGATCTGCCGGTAGAGCGCGAGCTTCGCGGCGCCGTCCTCAGCCGCGGCGGCCTCGGCGTAGAGGCGTTCGGCGTCGGCGACGTAGCCCTCGATCGAATCGACGCGCGCGCGGACGTCGCGGTAGAACTCGCGCGTCTCCAGGATCTCGCCGTAGGACTCGAGCGCCCGCTCGAACTGGAAGTCGTGCTCGAGGTCGAGCGCGCGACTGTAGCGGTCGGCGGCGCGTGCCTCCCCCAGGCGCTCGAGATCGGCCTCGACCAGGTCGCGCTGCAGCGTCGTGCGCTCGAGAGCCTCGCCAAGCGCCTTGGCGGCCGCGTCGAACTCGCGGCGCAGGATCATCCCGTCGGCGCGGGTCATCGTCTCCTGGACCTCGGCCTCGATCCGGAGCGCCGCGAGGTTGGTCGCGATCTCTTCGGACGTGGGGTCGAGCTCGGCCGCGCGCGCGTACTCCTTGGCCGCAGCGGCGAAGAGGTCCTCCGCGACGAGCGCGTTCGCCGCGTCGACGCGCGCCTGGGCCATCACTCGCTTGGCCTCGGTCTCGCGCCGCTCGGCGGCCTCGTTGCCGGGCGCGTACTTGCGCACGGCCCCGAAGCGATTCACGGCCTCGGCGATCTCGAGGTCGGTGAAGTGCCGGACCCCGCGGTAGTAGAGCTGCTCGGCGACGTCGGCGCGGTACTCCTCGATGCGGTCGAGGCTCGAGAGGAGCTCGGCTGCGATGGTGCTCGCCTCGGGCTGGTACTCGACCGACTTCGCGTACGCGATGCGCGCGAGATCGAAGTCCTCGGTCGCAACCGCCTCGCGGGCGATCTCGAACCAGCGGACGCTGAGCTTGGCGCGGATGCGCGCATCCCACTCGCCGATCACCGGAGTCGTCGGATGCGCCTCGGTGAGCTCCCGAACGATCTGCAGCGCTTCGACGTCGCGGTTGACCAGGCTCAGCTCGCGCGCGGCCTCGAGGCCCGAAGCGACCGAGATCTCCGCCTGGAGCGCCTCGATCTGGGGCCGCAGCTCGGACTGCTCGGAGAGCCCTTCCAGGAGGGCCACCGAGGCGGCGGCGGCGCGCTCGTACTGGCCCTCGCGGCAGAGGCGCTGGGCGGCCGAGAAGCTGGTCTCGGATCCTTCGGTCGCTGCACAGGCCCCCAAGAGAAGGGAACCCAGCAGCGGGACGAGGGTGAGGACGGCGATGCGCGGCGCGCGCTGGGGGCTTCGGTCGGTCATGGTCGGGGTCACTCCGGAGGAACGACCGGGCGGGGCCCGTCTTCCCGGTGGATCGGATTCGTCCGCGGGGCGGATTCCGCTCGGCCGCGGCCCGGGCTCAGGAGCGCAGGCTGTCGTAGAGCATGACGCCGATGGCGCCGAACACCAGTACCGGGATCCACGCCGAGAGCAGGGGCGAGAGCTGCCCCTTGATCCCGAGGGTCCGGAACACGAAGTCGGCGGCGTAGTAGAAGACGCACAGGAGGCCCCCCACCGCGATCCGGTCGGTGCCCTTGCCTCGCTCGTACGTGAACATCAGCGGGATCCCGACGAGCAGCAGGATCACGTTCGCCAGCGGGAACGTGAGGTGGTAGTGCCAGAGGGTCTGGTACGAGGTGTCGGACGGATCGCGGGCCATGAGCTCGCGGACCTCGCCGAAGGAGAGTTCGAGCGGCGCGTCGTAGGCGCGGCGGAACGTCAGCGCCACCTCGGGCGTGAAGCGGTAGCCGTCGAGCCGATCGACTGGCTCGCGCGAGAGCTGCCGCGACGGCTCGTCGAGGTCGATGATCTTGCGCACCCCGTCGGTGAGGTCCCAGGTCTCCCCGTTCCACACGGCGGAGGGCGCGTCGACCCGGATGTACTTCGTCACGCCGCGGTCGGAGTCGCGACGGAGGATGGTGGTCAGGCCCTCGATACGCGGTGGATCGCTCTCGTTCCCGGGGTAGAACGACTCCATGAGGACGGTCGCGCCGCCCTCCTCCAGCACTGCGAGCGAGTCGTAGCGCTCGTCGAAGCGCTGCTCCTCCAGCACGAAGCGCAGCGAGTCGCGCGCCTCGGCGACGCCGTATCCGAGCGCCTCGCGCAGGCCGAACATGCCGAGCGCGAGGCCGGTCCCGGCGAGGAACAGCGGCACGAGCATGCGTCGCGCGCTCACGCCCGCCCCGAGGATCGCAGTGACCTCACGCGCCTTCAGCATCTTCGACACGGTGAACATGCCGGCGATGAGCGTCACGAACGGCCCTACCTGCAGGAAGAGGTAGGGCAGGTTCAGGACGTAGTAGCGCGCGAGGACGGAGGCCGGCACCGTCGTCCCGTCGTCCCAGGCCTCGAGATAGTCGTCGAGGTTCGACGCCATGTCGATGACCATGAAGAGCCCGGTCATCAGCAGCATCGCCGTCAGGTACGACTGCACGAAGTGCAGCACGACGTAGCGGTCGAGACGGCCGAAGAGCGGCAGCGGACGCCGCCCGACGTCGGGCCGCACGCGTTCCGACGACCCGCGGCCCGCGCGGGACCGGCGGACGACCTTCTTCTTGCGCCGGGACCCGGGGCGCGGCGCGCTGAGCCGGCGGTCGGAGGATTCGGGGGTCGTCATGGGTGCTGCAGGCGTCAGCGACGGATGGCGCGTCGGAGGAGGAGAACGGCCGCGATCCCGCCGAGCACGATGGCGAGCCAGGCACCGACCCAGGGCGGGAGGGTGCCGGACCTCCCGAGCTCCTTGCCGAGCCGGAGGCTGAGGACGAAGTAGAGGATGCCGTACCCCGCGGCGACCGCGAGGGCGCCGAGCTGCGTTCCGCGGCGCATGAGAAGCCCGGTGGCCGCCCCGAGCCCGAGGAACAGGTAGAAGATCGCGAACATCGAGGCGCGGTAATGGAGCATGTACCGGAGCTCGCGGAAGAGGCTCGGTTCGACCTCCTTCTCGCCGGAGTCGATCTCCCGGAGGCGTCTGCGGATGTCGCCGGAGACCATGTACTTGGCGCGGTCGTAGTTGGTCGTCTTGCGCTCCAGGCGGTTCGACAGGTTCACCTTGAAGTCCGTCGCGCCCTTCTGGAACGACTCTCCCGTCCGCGGGTCGAACGCCTGAAGGTCTCGGACGCGGACCTGGAGCTTGTCCTCGTCGCCCTCACGAACGACCTCCAGTGTGGCGATCCTGGCGAAGATGTCCGTCGGGCGCTCGTCCTCGCTCTCCTTCGGCCGGCGCACGTAGACGCCGGTGAACGCGCCGGTCTCGGGGTCACGGGCGTTCGCGAGCAGCAGGAAGTCGTCGAACTGAAGCCGCGTCTTGCCCGGCTGCACGTTCTTGATGACCGACGCCGTGGCGTTGACGAGGAAGCTCTTCTGCCGCTTCTTCAGCTGCGGCAGCTCGCTGGAGACCATCCAGAACGTGACGAGCCCGAGCCCCGTCGCCACCAGGAACGGCGCGAACAGGGTCTTGAGCGGGTGGATCCCCGCCATCTGGATCGCGATCCACTCCTTGTCCGCCGCGAGCCGCCCGTAGACCGACACGACGCTGAGCATGAAGCACAGCGGCAGGACGTACGGCGTCAGCGACTGCAGCACCAGGGGGAGGAACTGCAGCAGAACCCCGGCGTCGACGTTCGGGAGCTTGTGCACCGTGTTCACCGCGATCCCGGGGAGCGCGATGAACAGCAGCGCCCCGACGGCGAAGACGAGCGCCAGGCAGAGCTGGCGCAGGATGTAGAGGTGGATCTTCAAGAGGCCGGTGCAGAGGGTAGTGTCCCGGGCCTCCAGTTCCGATGAGGCGGTCGCCCGAAGGGCGCGGCGGCCGGTCGCTCCTCGGCCCTGGCTCGTCCGCGCAGGGGTGCCGTACAGTCCCCCGCGTGCAGTCGATCGGAGAAGATCCCGCGCCTCGGAGGAGCGACGACGCAGCCGGACCGTGGCCTCCCGGTGCACGCGTGCTGAAGCGCGGCGCGCGCCGCACCGTGGTCGACCTCGGGGCCGACGCCGGGCAGGTCGTGAAGGTCCTTCATGGCGGCGCGCTCCGCGACTTCTTCCGAGCACGGGGCGAGGCGCGGGCGACGCACGCGCTCCGGCTGCGCGGCGTCCGGACGCCGGCCCTCTTCCACCTGGAGCGCGCATTCGGAGGCCGCTCGCTCCGCTTCGAGCGGGTCGAGGGCGCCCGATCGCTGCGCGATGCCCTCGGCGCAGGCGCGAAGCGCGCGCTCGTCCCGCCTCTCGTTGCTCTCCTGACCGAGCTGCACCGTGCGCGCGCCGCCCACCCCGACCTCCACCCGGGAAACGTGCTGTTCGACCGAGCCGGTGACGCCTGGGTGATCGACGTGCGTGGGACGGGTCTGTCGGCGAACGAGTCGGCCTGGCGCGGAAGCGTCGCCGGGCTCTGTGGGTCCCTCCGCGAGCGTCACCCCGGCTTCGTCGCGGCCGCGGCGCGCGCCCTCGCCGAGGCACTCCCGGGACTCGACCTCTCCGCGCTCGCGCGCGAGGCCCGCGTCGCCCGCGCGCGCGCCACCCGGCGTCGGGTGCGCGTCTGGCTCCGGTCGAGCGGCGAGACGGACGTCGAGGCCGACGGCACGGTCCGCGTGCGGCCCGGCGTGGCGGACGCGCCGCCGGGCTGGGAGACGCGCCACGTGGACTCTGGACCCGCCGCCTGGGGCACGCTCGTGCGCGCCCACCTGCACGGACTGCAGGCCGCGATCCCGCGCGCGACGGGGCGCTCGTGGGTCGAGTGCGCGGTGCCGCCGGGCGCGCGCGAGGTCGAGCGTCCGCCCTCCGCCGGCCTCGCGCGGGCCCTGGCCTGGCGCGGGCTCGGGGTCCGCGGGCCGCTGCTCGAGGACGAGGGCTGTCGCACGTGGCTCGGTCCGCGGAGCACGCTCCACGGGACGGACGGAGGCCCCGTGTGAGCGGCGCAGCGGCGGACGACGCGGCGCGCCCGGCGCCGCTGCGCCGGCGCGTCCGCGCGCGGGCCATCCGCGCGGCGGCGGGCGCCTTCGGGCGCTTGCCGGCCGGGGCGCTCGAGCGCGCGGCGCGGCCGATCGCTCGCGCCGCGCGCGCGAGGCACTTCGGCGACACGGTCGCGGCGAACGTCGAAGCGGCGCTGCCGTGGCTCGAGCGGAACGCTCCGGAGGCCGCGGCGCGCGTTCGCGAAGCGCGCTTCGCCCGCGCACTCGGCGACTTCGGCGCGCTGCAGCTCTCCCACTGGCTCAAGCTCAGCCGCGGCGCTGCGCCAGGCGAGCGGCGCGGCGCGTGGGTGGACGCGCTCGTGGACCTGGACCCGTCGATCGAACACCTCGACGCGGCGCTCGCCGAAGGCCGCGGCGCGATCGTCGTGACCGGTCACATCGGCGACTGGGAGCTGCTCTGCGCGCGGCTCGCACGCCGCGGCACCACGGGCGCGGTCGTCGGGCGCGTGCGGCGCGGCGATCCGAGCCACTCGTGGCTCGTGACGATGCGGCGCGCCTACGGCGTCGAGACGCTCCCGCAGGACGGCGCCCCGCGCGCGATGCTGCGCGTGCTCCGCGGCGGCGGCGTGCTCGGGCTCTTGACCGATCTGCGCGCGCGCCGCGTGGATTCAACGAAGCTCCCCCTCCTCGGCGTCGAGGTCGAGACGATGACGGCTGCGGCCTCGTTCGCGCGCGCGAGCGGCGCACCGGTCGTCCCAATGCGCTGCGTGCGCGCTCCGTCCGGCCGCTTCGTGCTGCACGCGGAGCCGCCCCTCTCCCTCCGCGAGGACGTCGCGCGCGAGGACGCGGCGGTCGAGCTCCTGCGCGCGCAGAACGCGACGTTCGAGCGCTGGATCGCCGAAACGCCGGAGCAGTGGGCGTGGCACCAGGAGCGCCTTGCGGTCGCGCGCTGAGCCGCGCGGCCCCTCTCGGGCGACGCCGGCGTCAGGCGACGCCCGAGAGCGGACGTGCGACGGCCTCGAGCTGCCAGGCGAGCGCGGGCACGTGCTCCCAGAGCACGCTGACGAGAACGCCCGAGCCGAGCGGTTCGATGCCGATGTGGGCAGCGCGAGGCTCGACGACCACGCGGCCGTGCGGGACGGCGACGCGCTCCTCGAGCTGCCACTCTCGCACGACGTCGGCACGCGAGAACTCGTCGGTCGCCTCGAGCGCGCGCCACAGGACGTCCGCGACGCGCAGCGCCACGAGCGGGGTCAGCGCGACCTGGTTCGGCAGCAGCCCGAGCGTGGCGCAGGCCGCGGGCCCGGTCGTGAGGAAGACGAGGTTCGCCTGCGTGACGACGACCGTGTCGACCGTCCAGTCGTGGGTCTGGCCCTCGCCGGCCGCGAACTCGGGGTACACATCCATCGCTCCACCCACCGGATCGGCACGCGGGTCGAAACGGCTTAGGGACATCCTCGATTCGAGACCCGAACGGACCCTCGACGTCACCCCAGACCCGGGGGACGGGCCCGGACGCCTCACCCCGCGCCGGGGTCCGCGGGCTCGCCCGTCGGCCCATCGGCCCCGGGGCTCGACCGGCCGCGGGCGGAGGCCAGCCCGGCGCCCGCGAGGAGGAGCGCGGCGCCGAGCGCCTCGCGCGCGCCGAAGCGCTGGCCGAGCACGAACCAGGCGAGCAGCGCTGCGCCGATCGGCTCCAGCAGCACGACCAGCGAAACGACGTGGACGGGGACGCGCCGCGCCGCCCAGTTCATGAGTCCGTGCCCGACGAGGCCGGGACCGAGGCCGAGCCACACGATCGCCGCGCCGTGCGTCAGGGGCTCCGCTGCGGGGTGCCACCAGCCTCCGCCGAAGACGGGGACGAGGAGCGCGATGAACAGAGCGGCGACCCCGTTGACGCGGGCCAGGAGCGAGCCCAGCGGGAGCGCTCCGCCGATGCCCCGGTTGATCGTCAGGTAGAGCGCGGACAGCGCGCCGGCCAGCACGGCGAGCGCGTCGCCGACGAACGAGGTCCCCTCCGTCGCCTCGCCGGCCGTCGCCATGAGCAGCGTGCCTCCCCCGGCGACGGCGACGCCGAGTGCGAGGCGCACGAGCGGCGGCCGGTCCCCGAGCATCAGACCGAACAGACCGGCGAAGAGCGGCTGCAGTGCGACGAGCACCGCTCCGTGCGCGACGGAAGTGAGGGAGAGGCTCGCGATCCACGCAGCGAAGTGCGCGCCGAGAAGCACGCCGGAGAGCACGATCCGACCGTGGGGCACGTGCCCCGATGCGTGGAGCGGCGCGGGTGCCGATCGCAGCGCCGCGATCGCGCACCAGAGCAGCGCCGTGACGGCGACGCGTCCCGCGGCCACGACGAGCGGCGGCACGGGCGCCGCGAGCACGATGACGACCGCGGACGTCGAGACCATCAGCCACCCGAGCCCGAGCGCGCCCGCCACGCCCCGGCCGTCCGCGCCGGGCGCACCGCCCGTGCGGGTCACGGGGCGGCCCCGTCGAGGCGCGCCAGGAGCTCCGCGGCGCGGGCCCCCGCCTCGCCCCGCGGGTCGAGGCGCACCGCGCGCTCGAGGCGCTCCCGCGCCGCCTCCGGGTCGTCGACGTCGCGCGCGAGCACGAAGCCCGCACCGAGGTGCCCCCACGCTGCGTCGCGCGGGCGCGTGGACGGGTCGGAAGCCACGCGCTCGAAGACCTGGATCGCCGCGGTGGGATGGCCCGCGTCGGCGAGCCACTGCGCGAGGGCGAGCGCGCGCTGCGGCCCGAGGGGGACGCGGCCGTCGAGCGCGAAGTAGCGCTGCGCGGCCTCCTGCATCCGGCCGCGCGCGACGAGCGCCTCGACGTCGTCCTCGTCGCGCGGCGGACGCGAGGAGGCACCCGGGCGCGCCGGAACGCGGGCGTGCGGCGCACGCTCGGCTCCCCGCGCCCCGACGAGGTACGCAAGTCCGAGTCCGCCGACGAAGCCCCCGATGTGGGCGCCGTGCGCGACGCTCCCGCCCGCCCCGAAGAAGACGGGGAGAAGATTTTGGAAGACGAGGTAGAAGCCGAGCGCGAGCCGCGCGGGCACCTGGATCGTCTGGAGGAAGAACGGGAACAGCGCGACGAATACGTGCACGACGTTCCGCGGGAAGAAGACGAAGTAGAGCCCCAGGACGCCAGAGATGGCGCCGGACGCCCCCACCATCGGAGTCGTCGACGAGAGATCGAACACGGCCTGCGTCGCCGTCGCCGCGACGCCCGTGCCGAGGTACGCGGCGAGATAGCCGACGCGGCCGAGCCGTGCCTCGACGTTGTCCCCGTAGATCCAGAGGAACAGCATGTTCCCGAACAGGTGCATGAAGCCCCCGTGCAGGAACATGGACGCGAAGAGCGTGCGGACGCTCGCCTCCGCGGGGATGAAGCCCCAGTCGAAGAGGAACAGGTCGTAGGGACCGACGGAGCCGCCTCGAGCGAGCGACGCCAGCAGCTCGGGGTGCGCTGCGATCGCCCGGCGCACGACGGGGTCGGCGAGATCGAGCTGCGCGCCCGCGAGGGGCAGCGTCACCGCGACGAAGACGAGCACGTTGGCCGCGATCAGGAGCCACGTGACGAGGGGGCGCCCCTCGGGGTTCGGCGCGTCGCGGTAAGGGAGCAGCACGGGAGAATGCGCGGGCGATTCCGCCGGCGGTCAGCGGCCCGCGCGATCCGCGGGGCGCCAGGCGGCGTCCGCGCATCGCGCGGCAGCAGCCGGGGATCGCCCGGCGCTGGCCAGAGGTTGCGGCGCGTCGCTCAGAGCATGCCCTGCTCGCGCGCCCAGGCCTCGAAGGAGGGCACGGCGACCATCCGCTTCCAGAACAGCGGTCGACCGACCTGGTACTGGTCCCGCACGAACTTCGGCCCGACCTCCGAGATCAGCAGCATGCGCCGCGCCGCGTCCGCCTTGAGCTCGGCGTCCTGGCAGCGCGCGATGACCGAGGCCAGGTCGTGGTACGCCTGCCCGGGCTTGACGTTGCTCGCGAGCGCGCCCTGCTTGGTGTACACGGCCTTCGCCTTCTTGAGCTGGCTGTCGTAGTAGGCCTGCTCCTTCTCAGCGGTCTGCGCGCGGATGTACTCGACCTGCTGAAGATCGAACTCGTCCGTCGACGCGCGCGCGAAGTCGTCGAGCAGCTCGTACGCCTCGTAGAACTCCGGCGGCTTCGTATCCGCCCAGCTCGCGACGACGGTCTCGAGATCGTCGGTCGTCATCGGCTCGTCGGTCTCGGCGACGCTCGCGACGCGGTCCATCATCCCGCGCAGTCGACCCTCCTCCGGATGGTTCGGCCAGCGCTCGAGGAAGTAGTCCGCCCGCGACAGGAACGCGCGCGCGAAGCCGCGCTCGCGCGTGACCGGGAAGCGGTCCATGTACGTCTGCAGCCGGCGCTCGAACCACTTCGTGCCCTCGGAGTTCGCCATGAGACTCGAGGTCTCCGCCGAACGCCCTTGGAGCTCCGTGAGCAGCGCGGTGACGTCCTTGCGCTGCGCGGGCGTGATGTCCTCCTTGAGGATCGACTCCAGCGCGCGCCGCGCCGCGAGCGGGCTGCTGTCCTCCTCCATCTTCCGGCGCGCGCGACGGAACTCGTTCTCGAAGTCGAAGTTCTGCCCCGCGAGGCCGGACGCCGTGGTGCTGACGACCCAGTACCCCGCGCCGAGGAGCCCGATGAGGACCACGGCGCCGAGGAGGATGCCCGAGGGATCCGACTTGCGCTGCACGCGGCGCCGCGGCCGGTCGTCGTCGTCCTCGTCGTCGCGGTCGCGCCTGCGCGCGCTGACCCGTCGAGCACCCCCGGACGCGCCGGCGCGCTTGACGACGGGCGTCGCACGGACGGCGGGCGCAGACGCCTTCGGCGCAGGTCCCTCGCCCTCGTCGTACGTCACCGCGAGGATCGCGTCCCCGAGCTGGAGCGGCACGCCGTCCTCGAGGACGTACTCGGCTGGAACGGGATGGCCGCCCGCCGTCGGCGGGAGCACGCCCTTGGCCGTGCGGAGCACGAGCCCCTCCTCCGTCATCTCGAACTCGCCGTGGAGCGCCGCCACGTCGTCCGAGCTCAGCTGCAGCGAGGCGTCGGGGCCGCTCCCCACCGTCGCCTTGCCGGTGGTGAGCTTGAAGCGACGCGACGCGCCGCCCTCGGTCAGGGTCAGGGTGGCCATGCGCGGATTGTAGGGGCGCGGCCGCGGTTGGGGTCGGGCGCGGGCGGCGTCAGCCCGCGACGCGCGGTGAGAGGTCCGCCGGCTCGATGCAGCCGGACGACAGCGCGACGGCGCGCTGGAGTTCGTTCTCGAGCTCACGCACGTTGCCCGGCCAGGACCACGCCTCGAGGGCCGCGAGCGCGTCCGGCGAGATCGTCGCCTCGCGCCCGACGTCGTCCGCGATCCGCGGGAGCAGCGCGCGCACGAGTCGCGCGACGTCGCCCGCGCGCTCGCGCAGCGGCGGGAGGTGCACGGTGATGACATTGAGCCGGAAAAGGAGGTCCTCGCGGAACGCACCGTCGCGCGACGCCGCGACGAGGTCGCGGTGGGTCGCCGCGACGACGCGGACGTCGACGCGACGCGAGCGATTCGCGCCGACGGGGCGGACCTCGCCGTCCTGCAGGACGCGCAGGAGCTTCGCCTGCATCGGCAGCGGCATATCGCCGATCTCGTCGAGGAAGACGGTTCCGCCGTCGGCCACCACGAAATGACCCTCCCGATCCTGCGTCGCCCCCGTGAACGAGCCCTTGACGTGCCCGAAGAGCTCGCTCTCCAGGAGGTTCTCCGGGACGGCGGCGCAGTTCTCCGCGAGCAAGCGGGCGCTCTTGCGCGGACCGTGTTCGTGGAGGGCGCGCGCGACGAGTTCCTTGCCGGTCCCGGTCTCGCCCTGCACGAGCACGGGAACGTCCGTCGGCGCGACGCGCTCGAGCAGATCGAACACCTCGAGCATCTTCGGCGAGGCTCCGATCATCCCGAAGCGGTCGGCGCCCGGCACGTCGGCCGGCCCGGCCGCAGCGACCGCCGGAGTCTCCGCCGCAGCGAGCTGCGCGCGCACGTGCGCCGCGAACGCAGCGCGTACGCCCGCAGCATCCGCGCGCTCGAGGAGCGCGTCGAACGCCGCCTCGAGGTCGTCCGCGCCGCTCATCCGTCGAGCCGCTCGAGCGCGGCGTACTGCAGGAGCAGCTCGCGCCGCCCGGAGCCCGCGAACTCGACCGTCGCACGGGCGTTGATCCCCGAACCGGACAGGCGCTCGATGCGGCCGCGGCCGAAGTGGTCGTGGTGGACGAGGTCACCGACCTCGAGACCGGCGCCGGGCCCGGCACCGGCGTCGAACGCGCCGAGCGCCTCGGCCTCGCGCTCCTCCGGTCCCACGTCCGAGATGTCTCCGCTCGGCAGCTCGCGCAGGAACGGCGACGGCAGCACTGGGCGTCCGCCGCCGAACGCGGAGCGGAACGTCGTGTAGGTCAGGAGGAGCTGCCGCTCGGCCCGGGTCATGCCAACGTAGAGCAGTCTGCGCTCCTCCTCGATCGCGAACTCGGGGTCGAGCGCCTCCTCCACGGCGCGCTGGTGCGGCAGCAGCTCGTCCTCGACGCCCGCGACGACGACGAACGGATACTCGAGCCCCTTGCACGCATGGAGGGTCATGAGGCGGACGCCGTCCGCGCTGGCGTCGCCGCCGTCCGCATCCGCCACGAGCGCGATCTCCTCGAGGAAGCCGCCGAGGCCGCTGCGCGCGGGCGCGGTGCCGGCCCGACCGTCTGCGGCGACCGCGGGCGCCTGGGCTGCGCGCTCGTCGTAGCCCGCCGCGAACGCGCGGAGCTCCTCGATGTTCGCAGCGCGGTCGGTGATCGTCGTACCGTCGTCGATCTCGGCGAGCCAGCGATCGACGTCGATTGCGCCGATCACGAGATCGAGCGCGACGGCGGCGTCGAGCTCGCGCGCGGCGCCGAGTTCCTCGAGGAGCGCGCCGAACTCGGCCAGGCCCTTCTTGGCCCGCCCGCGGATCGCCGACAGAGCCTCCGGGTCTTCGAGCGCCTTCGCCATGCTCGTACCGCGGCCGCGCGCGAACTCGGCCAGTCGGCCGAGGCTCGTGTCCCCCACCCCGCGCGTCGGCGTGTTCACGACCCGCGCGAACGCGATGTCGTCCGAGGGATTGAGCGCGAGCCGCAGGTACGCGACGAGGTCCTTGATCTCGCGGCGCTGGTAGAACTCCAGCCCCGCGACGACCTGGTACGGCACGCGCTCCTGCGCGAGCGCCGTCTCGATCGCGCGCTGCAGGTATCCCGCCCGGTACAGGACCGCGCAGTCCCCGTAGCGCCCACCGTGCCCGACCCAGCCGCGCACCTGGTTGACGATCTCACGCGCCTCGTCGACCTCGTCCCCGCACTCGATCACGGTGACGGGCTCGCCCTGCTCCGCGGTCGTCGTGAAGAGCTCCTTCTCCTTGCGACCCTGGTTGTTCGAGATCAGCACGTTGGCCGCGTCGAGGATGCGGCTCGTGCTGCGGTAGTTCTCCTCGAGGCGCACGGTGTGCGCATCGGGGAAATCGCCCTCGAAGTCGAGGATGTTGCGGATGTCCGCGCCGCGCCACGCGTAGATCGACTGGTCCGGGTCGCCGCAGCACACGAGGTTCCGGTGGAACGACGCGAGGTGGCGGACGAGCCGGTACTGGACGCGGTTCGTGTCCTGGTATTCGTCGACGAGCACGTGGCGGAAGCGGCGCGCGTAGGCGTCACGGATCCCGTGGTGCGCGTCGAAGACCTCGAGCACCTTGAGGAGCAGGTCGTCGAAGTCGAGCGCGTTCTGCGCGCGCATGCGCTCGGCGTACGTGCGCTCGACCTGGACGTAGACGTCGCCGTCCGGGCTCTCCTCCAGGAGGCCGTCCGAGGCATCGCGCCGGCCGTTCTTGCGCGCGCTGATCCAGCCCCCGAGCACCTGCGGCCGGAACTCGCGCGGGTCGTAGCCGAGGTCCTTGACGATCGCCTTCAGCAGCGCGTTCCGATCCGACGTGTCGTGGATTGAGAAGTCGCGCGTATAGCCGTCGAGCGCCTCGATCTCGCGGCGGAGGATGCGCGCGCACATCGAGTGGAACGTCGAGATCCACGCGCCGCTCCCGGCCGCACCGTCGCCGCCGCCGATCGCGCGCTCGACGCGCTCGCGCATCTCCTTGGCGGCCTTGTTCGTGAAGGTGATCGCCAGGATCTCCCAGGGGGCGACGCCGCGCTCGCGCACCAGGTGGGCGATGCGCGTCGTGATGACGCGCGTCTTGCCGGAACCCGGGCCCGCGACGATCAGGAGCGGACCGTCGCCGAAGAGAACGGCGTCGCGCTGGGCCTCGTTGAGCCCCTCGCACAGGTCGGGCAGCGGTGCGCCCGCCGGGGTTTCCTGCGCGTCCTTGAGATCGAGCCAGTCCATGGGAGCAGCAGTCTATGCCCGCGCGCGCGCGGACCCGAGCTGAAAGGGCTACGTCCGCTCGACGAGGAGGCGCGGCTCGGTGAGCGCCTCGATCGCGTAGCGAGGCCCCTCGCGTCCGACACCGGAATCCTTGACGCCGCCGTAGGGCATCGCCTCGGCGCGCCACGTGGGGACGTCGCCGATGACGACGCCGCCCACCTCGAGCACGTCGAAGGCGCGGGCAGCTCGGCTGCGGTCGGCGGTGAAGACGCCGGCCTGGAGGCCGTAGCGCGACCGGTTCACCTCGCGCAGGGCGGCTTCGAAATCGGGCACGCGCACGAGTGTCGCAACGGGGCCGAAGACCTCGTCGTCGAGGACCCGCGACCCTGGCGCCGCGCCCTCGAGCAGCGTCGCCTGGACGACCGCGCCGTCGCGCTCGCCCCCCGCCAGGACCGTGGCGCCGCCTGCGACCGCCTCGTCCACCCAGGCCAGCACGCGCTCGGCCTCGCGCTCGTTGATCATCGGGCCGACGAGCGTCTCCTCGTCCCGCGGATCCCCTGCGCGGACCTCGCGGGCGCGCTCGACCAGGCGCTCGCGGAGCGCGTCCGCCACGTCCGCCGTCGCGACGATGCGCTGCACGCTGATGCAGCTCTGGCCGGCCTGGCCGAAGGCCGCGTTCGTGATGCGCGCGGCGGCGTCGTCGAGATCCGCCGTGCCGTCGACAACGACGGCCGCGTTCCCCCCGAGCTCGAGCGTCACGCGCTTGCGCCACGCGAGCTGCGCGAGACGCCAGCCGACGGCGTCGCTGCCGGTGAACGAGAGTTTCCTGACGCGGTCGTCGGTCCCGAGCACCTCGGCGACGGGGCCCCGCGCTGGGAGCACGGAGAAGGCGCCCTCGGGAAGGCCCGCGTCCAGGAGCGCCTCGCCGATCGCGAGAGCCGAGAGCGGGGTCGAGGACGCGGGTTTCAGCACGAACGGGCAGCCGGCCGCGACGGCGGGCGCGACCTTGTGTGCGACCAGGTTGAGCGGGAAGTTGAACGGCGTGATGAAGCCCGCGACGCCGATGGGCACGCGGCGGACACGGGCCGCGTAGCCCCGCGCCTGGCCGGACGCGTCCCCCAGGGACACGGGCTCGTCGGCGGCGGCGAGGGCCTCCCGCGCCGAGACCGCGAACGTCGTGAGCGTGCGGTCGACCTCGACGCGGGCAGCGCGGACGGGCTTCCCCCCCTCCGCCACGAGGAGTTCGACGAGCGCGTCGCGCCGCTCGCCCAGCCGAGAGCGCGCCTGCTCCAGCACGCCCGCGCGCTCGTCCGGCCGGAGGGATGCCATCGCGCTCCGCGCCCCGTCGGCGGCACGGAGGGCCCGGTCGAAGTGCCCGGCGTCTGCGCGGGCGACCTCGGCGAGCGGCGTTCCCCGGTGCTTGTCGAGGACGGGGATGGTCGCGTCGGCGGTCTCGCGTGCGCCGGCCAGGAGGAACGGGTCCATGGCGGCAGGATCGCACGGCCGGGCGCCGCGGAGGCCCCGTTTCGTGCGACTCGGTTCCCGGCGTCACGGGTCCGTGCGGCTCGCGACGTCGTCCGGGGCACGACCGGGTTCGGCTCGAAAAAAACCCCCAGGCTCGCGGGAAACGAAGCCTGGGGGCTGGGAACCGATCGGGAGAGACGGGTCGCCTGCCAAGAAACCCGAGTGATCGGAACCCGAACAATAGGAGTGTCTGCGCACCCCGACACCTGCTCGCCATTTGGTGCCCGGGGTGCTCTCCTTTGGTGCGGGCAGTAAAGCGACAGGCCCTCCGAGAAGGAATCCCCATCCCATAGGAATGTTCATCGAGTCCAGGTTCGCCGCACTTCGGACCCATGTCGGCCGCGCGCGGCCGCTCGCGAGTCGGTCTGGCTCCCGCACTTGCGCTCTGCGTGCTCTTACGCCGCAGCTTGTAAGAGCCGTGCGAGGAACCATGCGCGGGTCGCGCCACCGCGGCCCGTCGACGGCGGCGTCCCCGGCCTCGAGCGCCGGCACCTGCGTCCCGAGCGGGGCGTGAGCCGCTCACCCAACGCCGGACGGGTCCGCGCGAGGGGCGCCGCCCGTGACGACGTCGCCGCCTGGCTCGCTGCCATCCCGATCGACGGCCGTGTCTCGGGTCGGAACGCGGTCGTCTCGGGGCACGAGGTCGTTCTGAAGGCGGGCCCGATCCGGCGCCGCGTCCGCTCCGGTCTGAGATCGCTCGCTGCGGGCGGCCGGACGCCCGCCGAGCTCGAGTTCGAGCACCTCACGTGGCTGCGCAAGCGGCTCTTCCGCTGCGTCGAGCCCGTCGCCGCCGTATCGGTCCGGAGACGGGGGCTGCCCGTGGCGCAGCTGTTCGCCAGCGCGCGGGTGCTCGGCGCCGAGCCCCTCGACGCCGCCTGGGCGCGGGCCGGGCGCGAGGAGCGACGGGCGTGGCTCGACGAACTGGGGACCGAGCTCGCAAGGATGCACGCGCTCGCGTTCGTGCACGCGGATCTCTATCCGCGGAACGTCCTCGTCGCGCCGCGCGCGACTCCGGTCGGCGAGGGCTCGTTGGGCCCGGCTGCGCCCGACCCGGGGTTCGGGCGCGCGCTCGTCTTCCTCGACTCCTGGGCCGGCGGACCGGCTCCGTGGACGAGGCTCCGGCCGGCCCCCATCGCCCGTGACCTCGGGACGTTCCTGACCGAGGCCGCGGACTGGCTCGACGCGGAGGAGGTGGGCCTCCTGCTCGGCCGCTACGCCTCGGCCCGCGCGGCGCAGGGCCGTCCGGTGGACGACGACGGGCGCTGGATCGCGCGCGTCCTCTCGGTGCGAAGAAGGGAGGTCGCTCGGCTGGCGGCTCGCCCGGACCGCCTGCGAGGGCGCCCGCTTCCCGACCCCGACTGGAGGCCGCCGCCGATCGAGGCGCCCGGTCGGGCGCGCTGAGTCGCGTGGGCTCCGCGGCACGACCCGATCGGTCGGTGGGCGACCGACCCCGCGAGAGCCAGCCCCGCGAATCAGCCCCGCGAGTCAGCCCCAAGGGTCAGACCCCGCCGTCAGCCCCAGTAGTCGGCGAGCCCACGCAGGGGCTCGGCGTGGTGCGGCACCAGGGGCATCGTGTCGAATGGGTGGCCACCGCCGAGCGCAGCCGCAACGACCCGCGTCGAACCGCCCCCGATCGAGCGCGCGTCGGCGCCGGAGAGCAGGGGCTCGGTCCGCACCTCACCCTCGAGGCAGCAGACACAGGTGTAGTCCTCACCGACGTCGAAGCCGAGGATCGTCCCCGTGACCTCCGCGCGCACGTGCGGCGACTCGAGCACCAGCGCACCGGGCTCGAAGGCGGGTCCGGTCGCGACGCGCAGCTCACCCTCGGAGAGGCGCACCACGCCGGCGCCATCGCCCTCGCTGAACTCGACGACCGAACGCGGTCCGAGCTCGAGCACGTAGTCCTCACCGCGGCGGATCCGCAGCCCGTCCGGCCCGGCCTCGAGCCGGCGCCAGCCGTCCAGCGCCGGGGTGCCCGGGCCGCGCGACTCTCCGTCGACGAGCAGGCCCGTCATCGGGGCGTCGCCCGCCGCGACGGGCTCGACCGTCCAGGCGGCGGATGCGACGGTCGTCGTCGTCGGTGCGTCGTCGCCCGCCCGGCGACCGAGCGGCACGACGACGGTGAACAGGAGCGCGGCCGCGGCGAGCAGGATCCCCCCGCCGGCCACGAGCTGGAGCCGGCGGCGCTGGGCCCGCGCCGGGCCAGGAGCGTTGGACTCTGCAGCGCGGGAGCGCGCGCCGGCGCCGTGGCGGCGCGTCGAGCGCGGGCCGCGCGCCGCGACCGGCCGGAGCTGGTGTCCGGTTCCGGAGTCCCTCTCGCCCGGAACGGAGTCCCCTCGTTCGGCGTCCGCTGCACCCGCCGTCAGGAACCGCGCGCGGATCGAATCGCGCGCTGCGGCCGAGGCGGTCGGAGCGGGCCACGCCCGGAAGGCATCGTCGAGTCTCGGACCGAGAACCTCACGCGGATCGGGCTCGGCCGCGAGGCTCCCGTCCACGAACGCGCTCCGGAGCTCGTCACGGAAATCCTTTCGCGCCCCGGAGTTCGACACGCTCGCCCCCGACCCACGCAGCGGGTGCGCCCCATCGCCGCAGCCAGCGGCCGACAGGGCGTCCCGCAGAGCGTTCTCCGCGGCTTCGAGCTCGGCGTCGCTCGGGTGGTGTTCGTCGTGGCTCTTCACGTTCGGCGGCGGTTACGCGGGACGCCCGATCCTGTGATCGGTCAAACCGGCGATTTCCCGTCGTTCAGTCGTCGGCGGTCAGTGCCGCCCGGAGCTCGGCCAGCGCCCGCGAATAGCGCTTGCGGACGGCGGTCTCGTTGCGGTCGACGATCCGCCCGATGTCGGCGAACGAGAGCTCCTCGTAGTACCGGAGGACGAAGGTCTGCTGGAGCATCTCCGGGAGGTCGGCGACGGCCTGCGCGATCGCGTCGGTGCGCTCCCCCGCCGAGAGTTCGCCGGACGGCCCGGCGCCCTCGTCGGCGAGCATCGGCGCGGTGTCCTCGTCGATGCTGACGACCCGACGATCCTCCTGCGCGCGGCGGCTGCGCCAGTGGTCCCGGACCTTGTTCGCAGCGATGGTGAACACCCACGGCGCCAGCGGGCGCTCCGGGTCGTAGTTCGGCAGCGACCGGTGGACGTGGAGGAACACGTCCTGGGTGAGGTCCTCCGCCAGGTGGTCGGAGCGCACGAGGCGCCGAACGTAGCCGTAGACCCGGTCGAAATAGCGGTCGAAGAACTGCTGGAGCGCGTCCGGATCGAGCGCAGGGAGCGCCGCGCGGACGGCGGGGTCGAGCTCGGGCACGCGGCCGCTCTCCTCGGGCCCCCCCGCGGCGGGCGAAGGGCCGCCCACGTCGGGGTCCGCGGGAGCGGCACCGCGGTCGGCGGAGCCGGTGGAGGAGGAATCCGGGGCGGGCAAGGGCAGAATCCTGTCGACGTCGCGAAGATCGCGGGCCCGCGAGCGTAGCGCTGCGGGCGCGCCGCTGTCGACCACCCCTCGATGCACGCGGCCGATTCCGGGACTGGAAGGCCCCGGTCCCCCTACGGAAGAACGTGCCGGAGGACGAGGATCGGACCCCCTGATCCCGCTCCTCCCACGCGCTCCTCGAGCGCCGGGCTCCCCGAGCCCCGGACCCTCCAGGCGCCCGAACTGCTCTCCCTCGGCCCCATCCCGTTCCCTCCCATGCTGCACGAAGCACTGCTCTCTCTGGCCCTCCCGCTGGTGGCTCCGACCGCCGAACCCATCGTCCCCGCCGATCCGGCGCCCGCACCCCAGGCCGCCCAGCAGGGCGGGCTCGGCTACCTCGGCTCCGGCGACCAGGGGCAGGCGCCCCCGCTGGGCCGCACCCTCCCCGACGCGACCTCGTTCATGAAGATGCGCCTCGGGGACCTCGCCGACGGGATCCAGCATCCGAAGGACGCCGGTCTGCGCCGCGCCTTCGCGCTCCTCGACGACCGCCTGGCCGAGCTGCCCCGCGAGTTCCCGATGCCTGGCCCGGCGGAGGAACTCTTCACGCAGGAGTCGCTGCCCGTGTGGCTCGAGCTGCTGCGCATGCGCAAGTCGATGGCCTTCGGCATCTCCCCGTCGATGCTGCGCTCGGGCATGGGCGGCGACATGCCGCCGTTCGTCTTCTCCGTCGCGCTCGAGAAGGCGGACGCGGAGGGCGCCGCGGCGCTCGCCGGTTCGCTGGGCGGGCTGCTGGAGCGCATGGAGGCCCCCGTTCCGCCGGGCCTGTACACGGTCGAAGGCAACGCGATCGTGACGCGCTTCGGCATGGAGCCGCCGACCGAGATCGCGCCGCGCGCTCGCCAGCTCGCCGGGGACGGCGACCTCGGCCTCGAGATGGAGATCGACGTCGGCGCGGCGGTCGGCGTCGCTCGGGCGATGATGCAGGCCGAGGGCGCGCCGCCCGAGGCGATGTACGTCCTCGGCCTCGTCGAGCGGCTCGGGCTCGCCGACCTCCGCATCGAGGTGGCCCAGACCACCGGCGAGCGGTTCACCCGCACGACGAGCGTGATGACGGGCGTCGCCGGCGGCCTCCGCGCCGCGGGCATCCTCCCCGAAGAGGGCATTCGCCCGCAGGATCTCGCCCCGATCCCCGTCGACGCGACGATGGCGAGCGTCCAGCGCTTCGACCCGGGCGCCGCCTTCTCGGCGCTCAACGGGCTCGCGTCCGAGATCATGGCCGAGTTCCAGATGGAGGGGAGCGACCCCGCCGAGATGGTCCGCGCCACGATGGGCATCGACCTCGAGGCGGGCCTCTTCGGCGCGCTCGGCGACACCGTGGGCTACTACTCGTCCCTCTCGACGGGCGGCGGCGGGCTGACCTCGACGGTGTTCTTCGCCTCGCTGCGCGACGTCGACGCCCTGACCGAGACGAAGGAGCAGATCGAGGGACTCATCAACGGCCTCCTCGCGCCGCAGACGCGCGGCTACGTGAGCATCCGCCCGTGGGAGTCCGGTGACGTCGAGTACACGAGCCTGATGTTCCCCGGCATCCCCGTGCCGCTCGAGCCGACGATCGCGATGAACGACGGCTGGCTCGTCATCGCGGCGACGCCGCAGGCGGCCCTCTCCGCGATGGCGCAGATCGAGTCGGGCAACGCCGGCCTCGGCGCGCGCGCCGACCTGGCCTCGCTGGCGGACGGCACGAAGAACGCCCTTGGATTCGTGGACGCCGAGCACTTCGCGAAGGCCGGCTACGGCGGAACGTGCATCCTTGCGGGCGCCGTCGCCAACGCGGTCCGCTCCCCGATGGACGCCTCGCGCGACGCGGGTCCGATCGTTCCGCTCTGGAACGAGTTCCAGAGCGGCATCTCGCCGATCGTCACCGTCACCGAGATCCTCGGTGACGACATGGTCTCCGTGTCGGTCGGTGACTCGTCGATGCTCGTCCAGACGGCGGTCCTCCTCGGCTTCATGGAGGAGTACCTGATCGGCCTCATCATCCCCGCCGGGGCGATGGGTCTCGCCGCGGAAGAGATGAACATGAGCTTCTGATTCCGCGCGGGTCGACCCCCTGGGAGTACGGCGCAGCGTCGCGCTCCTGGGACGGCGCATCCGCGCAGTGTCTCGATCGCGGCGCGGACGCCCACGGGTGTCCGCGCCGCGTTTACGCTGGACCCATGAGCGGAACCGCCCCCAGCGACGTGCGACGCGCCGAGTTCATCGACTTCATGGTCGACGCTGGGGTCCTCCGGTTCGGGGACTTCGTGACGAAGAGCGGGCGCCGCACGCCCTACTTCCTCAACACCGGCGCCTACACCACCGCAGCCGAGATGAGGACCGTCGGGCGCGCGTACGCCGACGCGATCGTCGAGCGGTTCGGATCGGACGGCTTCGACGTGCTGTTCGGGCCGGCCTACAAGGGCATCCCGCTCGTCGTGACGGTCGCCCTCGCGCTGCTCGAGCACCACGGGATCGACGCCCCGTTCTGCTTCGACAGGAAGGAGGCGAAGGACCACGGCGAGGGCGGAAGGCTCGTGGGACACGCGCCGTCGCACGGCGACCGCGTGCTCATCGTCGAGGACGTGACGACCGCCGGCACGTCGATCCGCGAGACCGTGCCGCTGCTCCGCGCGGCCGCCGACGTGCGCCTGGCGGGCCTCATCGTGAGCGTCGACAGGATGGAGCGCGGCTCGAGCCCCGATCGAACCGCGCTCGAGGCCGTCGGTGAGGAGTTCTCCATGCCGACCGCCGCGATCGTCGACCTGGACGCGATCGTCGCCCGGCTCGGTCCGAACGGCGGCGCGCCGCGCCCCCTCTCGACGGCCGAGCTCGAGCGGATCGACGCCTACCGGACCGAGTGGGGTGTGCGGCGGGCGAGCGACGCGACCGCGCCGTGAAGAATTTCCGCCGATCGGCGACAACCACCGGCCCGCCCGGATCATCCACGTCGGCGGGGGCAGGAGGTGGTCGGACCGACGAGGAGCTCGTTCGAGCCACCCTCGACGACCGACCTGGCGCCTCCGACGCCTTCGCCGCACGCATGGTCTGCATCCACCGCTACCTCGGGTCCTCGACGGCCGCGCGTGGGCTCGGCCCGTCGGCGGTCGACGACCTCGCGCAGGAAGCCGTGCTCCGGACCTGGGCGAACCGCGCCCGCTACGACGGCTCTGCACGGCTCGAGACGTGGATGATCGGGATCACGCGCAACGTGCTCCTCGAGGCTCTGCGTCGGCGCGCGAACGACCGCCAGCGCCGGACCGAACTCACCGACGGAGACGGGCCCGTGGACCCGGGCGCACCGAACCCGCTCGCCGCGGTCGGGCTCCAGCTGGAGCTCGATCGCGTGCGGAATGCCATGGACGACCTCTCCGAGGAGGACCGCGCGCTGCTGACGGAGAAGCTGCTGCGCGGAATGTCGTTCCGCGAACTCAGCCTCCAGTTCGGTCGTCCGGCCAACACGCTCAAAGCTCGCTACTACCGCCTCATCCGCTCCCTGCGGCGCCGCTGCGGCGCCGACGACACTTCCCCGGAAAGAGCCCGTCAGACATGAATCGCCTGCCCGGACACTCCTCTCCCGACAGCGGCTCCGACGGAGATCCCGCCGGCGCCGCGCGATCCGCGTCGCACCGCGCAGCGCCGGCCGGCCTGCGCGGGAGCGCGCTCGATCCGATCGAAGCCTCGGTGCGGCGCGCGCTCGCCGAGGCGGCCCGCGAGGAGGAGATCGCCTGGGCCGACCCCGCGCCGACCGGTCCCGAGGAACACGCCTTTCTCGAGCGGACGCGGGCGACGCTCGCCGAAGCCAGCGAGATCGAGGAGCTTCCGGCCGCGCTTGGGTCGCGGCCGCGGCAGGCCCTGCTCACGGCGGGGGCACGCCGGACCGCGGGCGACGACCGCGGCCTGCGCCTCCGCTGGGCCGCTGCCGCACTCGTCGCGGTGACGGGCGCGACGGCGCTGGCGCTACGGGACCGGGGGACCGAGGGCGCGGGCAGTGCGCCGGCCCACGACCAGTACCTCGGGGCACCGTCGACCGAGACCCCGGCCAAGGACCGCGCGTCGCTCTTCACGGGGACCGTAGACTGGAGGGTCGCGCACGAGCGCGACTTCACGGCGGGCGCCGTCGAATACACCGTCGAGGTCTTCGGGATCGACGACGGCGTCGAGCGCTCGCTCTGGACGTCCGACGTGCTCCTGGAGCCCGAGTGGATCTGTACGGCCGAATTCCAACGCGAGCTGCCCGCGACGTTCGTCGTCCAGGTCGCGGGTTGGTGCATGCTCTCCGACGAGGAGCGCATCGTGCTCCACAGGCACTACACGCGGCATTGAGGCCTCGGTCCGCGAGGTTCGATCGAGCGTGCGCGGCCGCTGGCGCGGCCGTGCTCTTGATCGCACTCGCGTGGCTCGGGACCACGGTCGCGCATCGCGATTCGAACGAGGCCGCCGTTGCCCCCGCGGCGGACGCTCCGTCGGCGGCTCACGAATTGGCGGCGCTGAACGCTTGGATCGACGACCACGCGGCGCCGAACGCGGTCCCCACCGCGGCCGAGGTCGAAGCGGTCCGGGACCGGCTCGTCGTGCTGCTGCAGAGCCTCGAAGCGGAGCGGGGCGCCGTCGACGCGCTGCAGGCGCGCTGGTTGGATTGGCTCGAGAGCGCACCGAGCGAGGCCGTGTCCGATGCGCTCTTCGCGGAGGCCGTCCAGTGGCGCATCTGGTTCAGCGCGTACCACGCGCCCCCTGAGACGCTGGTACGGTCGGTCGGCCCTACGGCCCTGGCGCGCCTGCGCGCGACAGGCGAGCCGACACGAGTCGTCTACGTCGAAGCGATGCGAGCGGACGCACTCCGCGTGGAGGGTCGGCTGAACGAAGCGCTGGACGCGCTGGAAGCCGCTGATCTCGCGCTGGAAGAAGGGCCATGCGCACCTTCCATCGCAGCGCTGCTCCTCTCCGTGGCCGTCAAGGCCGAGATCGATCTGGGGCGCCTCGACCGCGTCGGGGAGCACGTCGACGCGGCCATCGAACTCGAGCGCAGCCATCCGGACGACCTCGATGTCGCCCTCTGCCGGCGCCTGGCCGAGGTTCGGCTCGCCCATGCGTCGAACCGCCCGCGGCAGCTCGATGCCCGTGTCGCCGACCTCGAACGCGCGCTCGTCCGTGTCGATCGGACGGACGCACGCGCCGTGCGCGCGCTCGCAACGGCCTACGCGCTGCGCGCCATCGGCACCGCCCGTGCCGCCGGCTCGCCGGAGGAGATGCGAGCGGCGCTCGCCGGGGTCGAGGCTTCGCTCGCGGAGCGTGGGGACACCGCTGCCCGTCGTGCGGACCGACTCTCGCTGGAACTCGAGCGCGCCCGCCTCGAGCAGGCGCTCGGCGGCGATGCGCGCCCTGCGGTCGAGAGACTGCTCGCGGACCTGGCTCGACTCTCCTCCCCCCTCGCGCGCGCGCGCGTCGCCGCCGAAGTGCACGCCTTCGCGCGGCGGATCGAGGATGCTCCTGCCCGCGAGCACGCACGTGAGCACCTCTTGGAAGCGGCGCGTGCCTCGATGCGCGTTTGGGCTGAGATCGACTCCGGTCCCGGCGGGGTCGGCTTCCTCCAGCACGCGGGCCGTCGCTTCGTACTCGCCGAGCTGATCGAGAGCGAGCTCGATGGAAACGGCGGCGCTGCAGGGGCGCTGGAGCGCCTGATCGAGTTCGATCCTTGCCACACGACGGCGCAGCGGCTGGGCCATCTGCGTGCCTCGGCGGGACTGCGCGCGGACGCGGTCGACCTCGCGTCGGTCGCAGCCGTGGTGAAGGATGCGGATGCTCAGCTCCTCGTACTTGCACCTTCCGGTGCGTGGACGGACCTCTTCGTCGTGGACGGTCCAGAGGACGTGCGTCATGCGCGGTTCGACGCCGGCTCACCCGAGCACGAGGCGCTCGGTCAGGGGGCGCAGGGCGGAGGCGCACTGCGGGCCTACGCTCGATGGCTCGCGCAGGCCCCTGCGCGACGCGCCGAACGGCGCGACGACCCCACAGGTCCCGCTCGGGCCCTCGGGGACGCGTTGCTCGCGACGCTCGCTCGGGACGGGAGCGACGAGCGCCCGCTCTGGGTCGTCGGGTGGGAGCCGCGGCCGTTCGTTCCGCTCGCGAGCCTGCTGACGGGGACAGGGCCGCCCGTCGGGCTCCGCTTTCCCCTCGTGCACTCTGCCACGTGCTCGGAGCTCGTTTGGTCCGGCGAGCCGGCTCGCCAGGCCCGGGGCCAAACCGAGGACCCGTTCGTGCTCTTCAGCCTCACAGGCGACGCGCAGCGCGGTGAGATCAAGCTCTCCAACCGGGAGGCCGCCGACCTCCTGCGCGCGGCAGGCGCGAATGCGCAGCACATCGCTGGGCGCAACGCGACGCCCCAGCGCTTCGCCGGCGCGCTCGCGTGCGGCGCCGACGTCCTCGCACTCTGGACGCACGGCGATTTCACCGCCGGGGAACGCTGGCCCGCGCGCCTCCTGCTCGAGCGAGCGGGGAACGGGTCCGGCAGCGTGGACGCCGGTGAGCTTGCCGACGCGCTCGAGGGCGTGCCGCTGGAGCGCGTGCCGCGCGTGGTTTTCCTGGCGACGTGCGGCGCGGACCGAGGACACCGGCGCGCCGGAGATCCGATCGCCGGCCGCACGACCGGCGTCCTGCTGGCGAGCGGCATCGGGAGCGTCGTGGCCGCCCGGGGGGAGCTGCACCGCAACGCGACCGCCACGCTGCTGACCGAGTTCACGCGCCAGCACCGGTCGCTCGGCGCGGACACGGCGCGCGCCCTGCTGGAGGCACGCCGCGCCGTCGCGCGCGACGAGCGCTTCGACGACCCCCACTACTGGGGGCCGCTCTCGCTCTACGGTCGGTGAACGCCGCGTCCGCGGCGCGCGGCGCAAGAAGGGAGAAACGCGCGGCCCGTCCCAACGATCCGTCGACTCCGACTCGTGTCGATGGCGGGGCGCGGGCCGCGCTGGAAGTTCACTGGGGCTGCACGTCGATCGGGACGGCCACGTCCAAGAGAGCGGGCGGCGGCACGGTGGACGGCGGCACGGGGCCAGGCGTGGGAGGCAACTCGATCGGGTTGTCCGTCCCGCGCCCCGCACCCGCGCCCGTGCCCGCGTAGACGTACGCGAGCTCGACCCCGGTCCGGTCGACGTAGAGCCCCGTCGAGTCGACCCCGAGCGGGCGGAAGCTCACGCTCGCCTCGGTCCCGAGATCGCCCGACCACTGCACGCTCACGTGCGCGATGTCCCCCACTCCGACGTCGGAGACGTCGGCGACCTGCGTGGTCATGAATCGATGCCGCGGGTCCCCGGTCGCGGGGTCCGCCGGGTTCGAAGTGAGCATCACCTCGAGGAGGTCCGGGGTCGTGCCGTCGGCGAACTGAGGGACCGTCACCCAGAGGTCGGCGCTGTTGCCCGTTGGCGTGATGTTCCACGCGGAGTCGAGCAGCTCGGCCTGGCAAACCGTCTCGTCGATGCGCCCGGAGCGGCGCAGAGCGACCGTGCGATCGGAGTCGACGAACTGGAGGACGTCGATGTCGCCGTCGTCGTCGAAGTCCGCGCCGACCGGGGCGGAGCGCTGCATCGACCAGTCCGCATCGGGCGCGCCGAGGTCGAATCGCATCTGGCTCGCGGCGTCGAGTGAGTACGCCGTGCCCGCGACGCGCAGGAGCGCGGTCACCGCGCCCGCGGCGGTACTGTTGGCGAGCACGTCCTGACGGCCGTCCCCGTCCACGTCGGCGGCGCTGATCGCCGTCGGCGCGTCCAGCCCCAGCTCGACGCCCGGCTCGAGCTGCCCGGCCGCGTCCATCACGGTCACGCGCGCCCCGATGAGGAGCGCGAACGAATCGTCGCCCGTGCCGTCGCGAAGGACCGTGAGGTCGGCCGCACGTCCGCCGACGCTCGCCAGGAGCAAGAGCTCGCCATCCGCGTCGAATGCCGCGACGGCGTCCCCTGCGGCATCGGGCACCAGACCGACGAATGCCGGCAGGCCCGCGAGGTCGGCGACGTCGAGCCCCGCGAGCTCCATCCCGAGGTCGATCGGCGGCGCGGGGACCCAGGTCACCGACTCGGTCACCCCGAACCCCGCGTTGGTGAGCTGCAGGAGCTGCGTGCCGGTCGCGTCGAGACCCACGATGTCCTCGTCGCCGTCACCGTCCAAGTCGACCGCGACGAGAGAGCGCGCGCGCGCCCACGTCGCACCCGCGATGGGCGCGCTGTCGACGACGAGGGACCCCGTCGTCATCCCGGTCCGGTGCACGAACCGGAGCCCCTCGGCGTCGGCCGCCACCGCGCCGTGCACCCAGCTCCCGTCGAGCCGGAGCCCGTCGAACGAGGTCACCCCTTGAAGGCCACAGATCATCGAGTACTGCAGCGGATCCGGGGCGGCGAGGTACACGAGGTCACCGCCCACATGGGCGATCAGATCGAGCCGGTCGTCCTGGTCGAAGTGCAGGGCCTGTGCGCCGCGAACAGCACCCGGGGTGCGCTCCGCGCCGAAGCAGGTGATCCGGAGGCTTCCGCCGGGGAAGTGTCCTCCACGCCGATGGATTGCGGCGTCGGCCGGTCCGGCTGCGGTCAGGGCGAGGGTCGTCAGCGTGGCGATTCGAAGCATGCTGAAGGGAGTCGGTTGGAGTCGGAGAGAGGGGGCGCTGAGTGAGTCGGTGAGCGCGCTGGGGCACCGAGCGGCGCAGCGCGCCGCTCAGCAGGCAGTGAATGACCGGGCCCCTCGCCCGGTTGCACGAATCGAGGGCGAATGAACCCCTAGAGCCACCGGTCCCGCGCGGCGCTGTCCAATTTCCTGACACTGCGTCAGCTTTCTGACCTAGTCTTCCCCCATGCGTCCCCTGAGCCCCAAGCAGCGCGAGATCCGCGCGCGCGACGCGCTGATCCTCGACGAGGCGCAGCGCGTACTCCTCGACGGTGGCCTCGCCGCTCTGACGATGGAGCGTGTCGCGGAGCGCGTCGGGGTCTCCCGGGGCACCGTCTACCAGCACTACACGAGCAAGGAGGATCTGCTCGCGGCGGTCGCCCTCCGGACGTCGGACCTCCGGGCGTCGCTCTTCGAGCGCGCCGCGCTGTTCCGGGGGAGCAGCCGCGAGCGGATGGCCGCCGTCGGGATCGCGGCAGAGGTCTTCTGGGGGCTCTACCCCGAGCACCAGCAGGCCGAGCGCACGATCAAGAGCACGTCATTCGCCTCCAAGATCAGTCCTAAACGGGCTCAGGGGCTCGCGAACGGCAGCTTCCGCTGCTTCGGCGCTGCGATGGGGATCGTCCGCGACGCTCTCGCGTCCGGCGACCTCGCCCTGCCCGAGAGCAGCCCTCCCGAGCAGCTCTGCGTCGGGCTGTGGAACCTCTACATCGGGGCGTCGGTGATGCGCGACCTCGAGATGTTCCTGGACGAACCGCTGCTGCGCGACCCCATGCCGATCATCCACGCCAACGCGAGCGTGCTGCTCGACGGGTTCGGGTGGAAGCCGCTGTCGTCCGAGCACGACGCCGGCGCGCTGCGCGAGCGCGTGCTCCGCGAGGTGTTCGCGGACGAGGCGCGGGAGCTCGGTCTCGTCGACGCCGGCTGATCGCCCGCGACCCGCCGCGCCGGACTGCTCGGGGCTCCTCGCATCCGCCGCGCCAGAAAATCGAACAAGCCGTCAGATCCGGGCACGCCCGGTACTCCGCCATGAAGAAGCTGCTCGTCACCGTGCTCGGCCTGGGTGTCCTGGCTGCGCTCACCCTCGGACTCAATCGTGCACTCGCCGCCCGCGCCGCCGAGGACGGCGCCGCGTCGAGCGAGCCCGGGTCGCCGCTCCTCGTTCGCACGGCGCTCGTCGAGGAGACGGGCGGCTATGCCGTGCCCCGGGCGTTCACGGGCGAAATCGTCGCGCGGCGCACGGTCGACCTCGTTTTCGACGGGTCGGGCCGCGTCGCGGAGTTCCGCGTGGACGAGGGCGACGCGGCCCAGGCCGGCGCGGTCCTCGCGACGCTCGACACGGACGCCCTGGAGGCGCGGCGGGCCGAGATCGAGTCGCGCCGCGAGCGGCTCCAGGCGCAGCTCGATGAACTCCTCGCGGGACCCCGGACCGAGCGCGTCCAGGCGGCCCGCGCGGACGTCGACGCCCTCGGCGAGGAGCTTCTCCTCGCGGTCGCCGTGCGCGACCGGCGGGACGCGCTGGTTGCGTCCGGCTCGATCGGACCGGAAGAGGCGGAGACCGCCCGGACCACGGTGAAGCGGCTCACCGCGACGCTCGCCGCCGCCGAAGCGAGGCTCGCCGAACTGGAGAACGGGACCCGGGACGAGGTGATCGCCGCGCAGCGGGGTGCGCTCGGAGAGGTCGACGCCGCACTGCGGACGATCGGGGTCGAGATCGAGAAGACCACCCTCCGCGCGCCGTTCTCGGGCACGGTCTCGGCGCGGCTCATGGACGAGGGCGCCTACGTCTCCTCGATGGCCCCGTCCCCCGCGCTCCGCCTCGTCGAGAGCGGCGCGCTCGAGCTCCGCGTCGGGCTCCCGTCCCGGCTCGCGCGCGAGGTCGACCTCGGCGCTGAGATCCGCGCGACCTTCGAGGGCGCGCCGCTCGCGCTCGGTCCGCCGCGACTGCTCCCCGTCGTCGAACAGTCCACCCGCACGGTCACGGCCGTCTTCGACCTCGACGGAGATGCCCCCGGCGCTCCGCGCGCCGGAGACCTCGCCGAGATCACGCTCGAGAGCCGCGTCGACCAGCGCGGCGCGTGGGTCCCCGTCGCCGCCCTGACGACCAGCCTGCGCGGCCTCTGGAGCCTCTACGCCGCAACCACCCCCGAGGGCGAGCGCGGCGACAGGCGCGTGATCGAACGCGTCGAGGTCGAGGTGCTGCGCACCGACGGCGCGCGGGCGTACGTGCGCGGCACGTTCGCCGGCGACCTCGAGATCGTCACCGACGGGACGCACCGCGTCGTCGCAGGTCAGACCGTGCGCGTCCACCCGCGCGCCGGAGCCGAGCGATGAGGCTCTCGAACCTCTTCTACCGGAGCCCGCGCCTCCTCGTCCTCTTCCTCGCGCTGATCGCCGTATCCGGCCTTGCGGCGCTGCAGCTGCTGCCGCGCGCTGAGGATCCCGAGCTCACCTCGCGCAACGCGCAGATCTACGTCGCCTTCCCCGGCGCCGACGCGGACCGCGTCGAAGCGCTCGTGACGGAGCGGATCGAGGACCTGCTCGGCGAGTTCGAGGAGATCAAGGAGATCAAGAGCTACGCGCGGCCCGGGCTCTCGACGACCGCGATCGAGCTTCTCGATGCGATCGTCGACGTCGATCCGATCTGGACCGACATGCGCGACGACCTGGCGGATCTCGCGCCCGACCTGCCCGCCGGCACCGCGACGCCCGAGCTCGTCGAGTTCGAACTCGCCGCCTACACGCTGATGGTCGGGCTCCGCTGGGACCTCGACGCTCCGCCCGAGCGCGCGATCCTCGGGCGGGCCGCCGACGAGCTCGCCGACGCGCTCCGCGACGTGTCCGGCACCCACGACGTCGTGCTGCGCGGTCAGCCGGCGGAGGAGATCCTCGTCGAGCTCGACCCCGGCGCGCTCGCGGCTCGCGGCCTCGACCCCGAGCGAGTGAGCCGGGCGGTCGTCGCCGGCGACGCCAAGGTCGCCGCAGGCGAGTGGACGAGCGGGACGCGCGAACTCCAGCTGCAGGTGTCCGGAGAGATCGAGTCCCTCGAGCGTCTTCGGAGCCTCGTCGTCGACCGCGGTACAGGCGCGGAGGCGGGGCGACTGGTGCGCCTCGGCGACGTCGCAACGATCACGAAGGGCGAGCGAGACCCGCGGATCGACCGTGCGCTCATCGACGGGGACGCGGGCGTGGTCGTCGCCGCCCGCATGGAGGTCGGTCGCCGCGTCGATCTCTGGGCAGCCGACGCGCTCCGTGTCACGAACGAGACCCTCGCGGCCCTCCCGTCCGGGATCTCGGGCGAGGTCCTCTTCGACCAGAGTCGCTACACGGAGGAGCGCCTCAGCGCGCTCGCGACGAACTTCGGCACGGGCGTGGGGCTGGTCATCCTGGTCCTCCTGTTCACGATGGGCTGGCGCTCCGCGGTGATCGTTGGGACGGCCGTTCCCCTCACGACGCTCATGGTGCTGCACGGCCTCCGCACGCTGGACGTGCCGCTGCACCAGATGTCCATCACGGGCATGATCATCGCGCTCGGTCTCCTGATCGACAACGCGATCGTTGTCGTCGACGAGGTGCGCAAACGGCTCTCCGAAGGCGACGACGCGGGCGAGGCCGTGGCGGGCTCCGTCCGGCACCTCGCGGTCCCCCTCTTCGGGTCGACGCTGACGACGTGTCTCGCCTTTGCGCCGATCGCGCTCATGCCGGGGGGCGCGGGCGAGTTCGTCGGTCCGATCTCGATCAGTGTGATCCTCGCCGTCGCGAGCTCGTTCTTCCTCGCGCTCACGGTGACGCCCGCGCTCGCCGGGCTGCTCGACCGCGCGTTCCCGCCGAAGAAGCGCAGCGGTTTCCTCGCGAACGGGCTCTCCTCGAAGCTCCTGGACCGCCTGTACGGGCGCGTGCTCGGCTTCCTCTACGGTCTCCCCCTGCTCGGCGTCGCCGTGGCGGCGGTGCTGCCGATGGCGGGTTTCATGGCCGCTGGCCGCATGTCCGAGCAGTTCTTCCCACCCGCGGACCGCGACCAGTTCAACGTCCAGTTCTACCTCGAGCCCTCGCGCTCGCTCGAGGCAACGGAGGAGTTCGCGCGGGCGGCACGCGCCAAGATCCTCGAGAACGACGCCGTCGACCGCGTGCACATCTTCCTCGGCGAGAGCGGTCCGAAGTACTACTACAACCTCGTCGAGAACCAGCGCGACGCGCCGTACTACGCGCAGGCGTTCGTCCAGCTCAAGTCGGCGGAGGGGTCGATCGCGGTCGTCCGCGAGGTCCAGGACGCGCTCGACGCGGCGTTTCCGGAAGCCGTCGTACTCGCCCAGCAGATCGAACAGGGGCCGCCGTTCGACGCGCCCGTCGAAATGCACGTCTACGGACCCGACCTTGCGCGCCTGCGCGAGATCAGCGACTCCGTCCGGCGGACGCTGACCGAGATTCCACAGGTGACCCACGTGCGCACGTCGCTCGAGCCCGTCCTGCCGACGCTCCGCGTGGCGCTCGACGACGCGAGCGCGCGCCTCCTGGGCGCCGACAACCGCTCGATCGCGCGGAGCCTCGACCTCGGCCTCTCGGGCGCGGTGGGCGGTTCGCTCGTCGAGGCGAACGAGGAGCTCCCCGTGCGCGTGCGCTTCGGCGACGGCACGCGCGAGGACGTCGACCGGCTGGAGACGCTCGCCCTGCCGACGCCCGGCGGGTGGACCCCTCTCGCGTCGATCGGGACGCTCGAGCTCGTGCCCGAGACCGCGGCGGTCGCGCACCGGAACCGGCGGCGCGTCGCGTCCGTGCAGGGCTTCCTGCGGGCGGGCGTCCTGCCGAGCGAGGTGCTCGAGGAGCTGCGGACGCGGCTCGACGCGTCGGGACTCGAGCTGCCCGAGGGCTTCGAGCTGGAGGTCGGCGGCGAGAGCGCGAAGCGCGACGAGGCGGTCGGCAATCTCGCGGGCTCGGCTGCGGTGCTCCTGGTGCTGATGGCGGCGTCGCTCGTCCTGACGTTCAACTCGTTCCGGATGGCCGGGATCGTCGGCCTCGTCGGCGTTCTTTCCGTCGGTCTGGCGCTGCTCGCAGTCTCGACGTACGGCGCCCCGTTCGGGTTCATGACGATCGTCGGTGCCATGGGCCTCGTCGGCATCGCGATCAACGACTCGATCGTCGTCCTGGCGGCGCTGCGCGATGACCGAGCGGCGCGCGCGGGCGACGTCGACGCAATGATCGAAGTCGTACGGCACGCCACGCGGCACGTGCTCTCGACTTCGCTCACGACGATCGCCGGCTTCATGCCGCTGATCCTCGCCGGCGGCGGCTTCTGGCCCCCGCTCGCGGTTGCGATCGCCGGCGGCGTCGCGGGCGCGACGCTGATCGCCGTGACCCTGGTGCCCGCCGCTCACGTCGCGGTTGCGCGCGGGACCGAGCGCCGACGCACCCGCCGCGCCGCGCGCGCAGCCGCGTGAAACGGCCCCGGCCGCGTCCCAGCGGAACGCGGCCGGGCCGTGTGGATGCAGTCTTTGCGTCGCGTGCGATGCGGCGCGGGCGCGAACGTCAGGCGGCGTCGCGGGCCCGCTGCGCGAGCTGCTCCTCGAGCAGCCCCTGCGCGCGGTCCGGCGGCACCGGCGGACTGAAGAGGTAGCCCTGCACCTCGTTGCACTGCAGGACCTTGAGGAACTCGAGCTGGTTCTCGGTCTCGACGCCCTCGGCGACGACCGACAGCTTGAGGCTGTGCCCCATCAGGATGATCGCCGTCGCGATCGCAGCGTCGTCCGGGTTGCTCGTGACGTCCGTCACGAACGAGCGGTCGATCTTCAGCGAGTTGATCGGGAAGCGCTTGAGGTACGCGAGCGAAGAGTACCCGGTGCCGAAGTCGTCGATGGAGATGTGGATCCCCTCACCGCGCAGCCGACCGAGGACCGCGGCCGTTTCGGACGGGTCGTTCATCAGGAGGCTCTCGGTCACCTCGAGCTCGAGGCCGTCCGGTTCGAGCTCTGCGTCGCGGAGGGCGGCGACGACGCTCTCGTGCAGCGAGGTCTTGCGGAACTGGACCGGCGAGAGGTTGACCGACACGCGGATGCGCGGGAGGCCCATGCGACGCCACTCCGCGTTCTGCCGGCACGACTCGCGGAGGACCCAGTCGCCGATCGGGTTGATGAGCCCCGTCTCCTCGGCGAGCGGGATGAACTGGCCCGGCGAGACGAGGCCGAACTGCGGATGGATCCAGCGCACGAGCGCCTCCATCCCGATGATGGCGCGGGTCTCGACGTCGACGCGAGGCTGGTAGTAGACGACCAGCTCGCGATTGCGGAGCGCGTCGCGCAGCGACTGCTCGAGCGTGAGGCGCTCGAACGCCCAGCGGCTCATCGACGAAGAGAAGAACTCGACGTGGTTTTGGCCCTCGCGCCGCGCACGGAGCACGGCCTCGCGGGAGCGCTCGATCAGCTCCGTCGCGATCGTGCCGTCATCGGGCGAGCACGCGATGCCGACGTGCGTCACGGTTCCGGTGGAGGACGTCATCGCCTCGTGGAAGCGGACGGCGAGGCGCGCCGCATCCTGCACGCGCTCGACGTCGGGAACGAGGACCGCGTACAGGTCCTCGCCGACGGGCGCCGTGGCGATCCGCGAACCGCTGCAAGTCATCTCCTCGCTGCGGTCCAGATCCTCGAGGACGCCCTCGAGGACCCCCATGAAGCCCTGCCGCGGGTCTCCTCCGTCGACGCTTCCGCGGACCGAGAAGCAGAACAGCGCGACTCCGCGTTCGCGGTCGCGCGCGCGCGCCAGCCGGACGGCGACGCGCTCGGTGAAGCCGTCGAGGGAGTCGATGGGCGGTGCGTGGGCGGCCTCGGAAGCGGGCTGCGGGGCGCTGGCGCCGTGTTCGTCCTCCGCGCTCTCGTCGGGCGCCTCGACCGGATCGTCCGCGGACGATTCGGCCTCCGTAGCGCGTGCAGGCTCGGCAACCTCCGCGGGGGGCGTGATTTCGAGCCGGCGTACGACGAGCGCCGGGTTCGTGGAAGCGGTGAAGAGGTCGTTCGCTCCGAGCTGGATGAGCCGCTCCTCGTCGGAGCCGTCGGCCGCCGCCTGCACAAGCACCCGGCCGCCGGCGCTGAGCTCGACGAGCTGCGACACGAAGCCGTCGGGCGTCGTTCCCTCGGGGAAGAGGGCGGGGTCCACGACGAGGTCGGTGGGACCCGCGATCGCGCCCAGGAGCTGCGTCCCGTCCGCCGTCACGTGGTGCGGTCGGCCGTTTGCAGCGAACTCGGCAGAGATACGACGCAGGAGGCCAGCGTCGCGGAGAGCGATCAGAAGGGGCGGGGCATTCATGGACGGGTCGATGGGCGATCGGCTCTCCGCTCTTCGGCTCTCGGGACGGGGTCATCTTGAGCCGGGCGTATGAGTCCAATCGGAGGAACTCGCATACACCTCGAGCACGGATTGACCCACATTGCTTCTCCGCGGCGCAGAGCGCCCCCAGAAGGGCGATCCCCGGAAATCCTTTCCGGTCGAAGCTCCCCTCTGCGTCGTTCCGGCCGAGGCCCCGCTCGGGCCGCCACACTTCACTCCCCCCCTCGCCATGACGCCGATCATCGAAGCACTCCGCCAGCTCGAGGCGGACTACTCCGTCTTCTACCGCAAGCTGCGTGCCTTCCACTGGAACGTGAGCGGGCCCCAGTTCTTCACGCTCCACGCAAAGTTCGAGGCGCTCTACAGCGCGTTCACGGTCAAGGTGGACGACCTCGCCGAGCGCGCGCTCACGCTTGGCGGAGAGCCGATCCCCACCTACCAGGCCGTGCTCGACGCGACGCGGCTCGCCGAGGCGGACCGGATGCCGGACGCGCCGGGCATGGTCGAGGAGCTCTACGCCGACCTGAAGAAGCTGAACCAGTGGACGCGCGAGACGATCCAGGTCGCCGACGACGCCCGAGACATCGGGACCGCGAGCATGCTCGAGGACTTCGCGGTCGAGGGCGAGAAGGAGGCCTGGATGCTCCGGAGCTTCCTCGGCAAGTCGGAGAGCGTGAACGCATGATGCGGCGTCCGTCCTCCGCCGCGCCCACGCGCGCGCTCTTCGGTCGGGCCGTCCTCGGGCGCACCTTCCTCGGTCTGGGCCTCCTGGCCCTGGTCGCCGGATGCCGGGCAACGAGCGTGGCGTACCGCTTCACGCCGAGTCCGCTCGAGGCGATCGTCCAGGACGGCAGCGGCGGCCCGGTCGTCGCGCGCGTCCTGGTCGGTGTTCCCGGAGCGGAGCGCGAGGGTCGCCGCACCGACGGGTACCCGCTCCTCGTCGTGCGGGTGCGCGTCGAGAACAAGGCGGACGAGGAGCTCGTGTTCGACCCGGCGCGCGCCGTTCTGGTCGGACCCGATCTCGCCGAGTTCGGACGTGCGCGCGCGACGCCGGATGGCCCGCTGCGCGTCGCGCCGGGTGCCGCCGAGGGTGCGCTGCTCCGGTTCCCGTTCCCGCGGGACACCCGCGACCTCGACGCGCCGCTGCTGACGGGCGTCAACCTGCAGTTCGAACTCGAGCGCCCGTCTCGAACGCTCGAGCTCAGCGTCACGCTGGAGCGCAACGAGCCCGAGGTGATCTACGACCCCGGTCCCGCGTTCACGTTCGGCCCCGGCTACTACTACTACGGACGCTGGTAGCCGCGGGGGCGCGCCGGGCGGCGGCAGCGCCCGGTGCGGGCCCGTTCCTTCCGGCGCGGGCACGCTCGATCCCGCGCCTGTTCGCTCAACCCTGCGCCGCGAGGCGCCGCAGCACGTAGTTGAGGATCCCGCCGTGGCGGAAGTACTCGGCCTCGGCTGGCGTGTCGATCCGAACGAGCGCGTCGAACGCGATCTCCGCACCGTCGGCCCTGCGCGCGGTGACGCGCACCGTTCCGCCCGTCGGTGCGTCCTCCGACGCGAATCTCTCGGCGCAGCCGCTGATGTCGAACGTCTCGCTGCCGTCGAGCCCGAGGGAGTCCGCACCCTGGCCGTCCTCGAACTGTAGCGGGAGGATGCCCATCCCGATCAGGTTCGAGCGGTGGATGCGCTCGTAGCTCATCACGAGCACTGCGCGCACGCCCTGCAGCGACGGCCCCTTCGCCGCCCAGTCGCGTGAAGAGCCCATGCCGTACTCGCGGCCTCCGATGACGATGGACGGCACGCCCTCCGAGCGGTACCTCATCGCGGCGTCGTAGATCGACATCCGCTCGCCGCTGGGGAAGTGCACGGTCACGCCGCCCTCCACGCCGGGCACGAGGCGGTTCTTGATCCGCACGTTCCCGAACGTGCCGCGCATCATCACCTCGTGGTTGCCGCGCCGTGATCCGAACGAGTTGAAGTCACGCTTCGCGATTCCCTTGGAGACGAGGTAGCGGCCGGCCGGGCTGTCCTCCGGGATGGCGCCAGCAGGTGAGATGTGATCGGTCGTCAGGTTGTCGCCGAAGAGGCCGAGGACGCGCGCACCCTCGACGTCGTGGACCGCGCCCGGCTCGGGTCCCATCCCCTCGAAGTACGGCGGCAGGCGCACGTAGGTCGATTCGTCCTGCCAGTCGAAGGTGCTCGACGCAGTCGTCTCGATCGCTCGCCACTCCGCGGGCCCTTCGAAGACGTCGGCGTAGTTCTCCTCGAACATCGCCCGCGTGACCTGCCCGCCGACGATCTCCTGGATCTCCGCGTTCGTAGGCCAGACGTCCCTCAGGAACACGTCCGAGCCGTCGTCCGCGCGGCCGATCGGATCCGTCGCGAGGTCGATGTTGACGTCGCCGGCGATCGCGTACGCGACCACGAGCGGCGGCGAGGCCAGGTAGTTCGCGCGCGTCTTCGCGTGCACGCGCCCCTCGAAGTTGCGGTTGCCGCTGAGCACGGACGCGGCCACGAGGTTGCCCTCGTCGATCGCAGCGACGATCTCCTCCGGCAGAGGACCCGAGTTCCCGATGCAGGTGGTGCAGCCGAACCCGACGACGTCGAAGCCCATCGCATCGAGGTACGGCGTCAGCCCGCCCTTGTCGAGGTAGTCGGTGACCACCTTGGACCCCGGCGCGAGGCTCGTCTTGACCCAAGGTTTCGTCCGCAGGCCCTTGAGCGCCGCCTTCTTCGCGACGAGGCCTGCCGCAACCATGACCGACGGGTTCGACGTGTTCGTACACGACGTGATCGCAGCGATGACGACCGAGCCGTTGCCGAGCTCGAACGTCTCGCCGTCCATCGACATCGTGACGCGGTTCGCGTGGTCCTCGGACCCTGCGCCCTCGAGGATCTGCCCACGGTCCGTCTGGAACTGCGAGGTCAGGTTGGACAGCGCCACCCGGTCCTGCGGCCGCTTGGGCCCGGCGAGGCTCGGGACGATCGTGCCCATGTCGAGCTCGAGCAGGTCCGTGTACTCGGCCTCCCGCGCGTCAGGCGTGTGGAACATCCCCTGCTCCTTCATGTACGCCTCGACCAGCGCGACCTGCGCGTCGCTGCGGCCGGAGAGGCGCAGGTAGCCGAGCGTCTCCTCGTCGACGGGGAACAGCCCGCACGTCGCGCCGTACTCGGGCGCCATGTTCGCGATCGTCGCGCGGTCGGCGAGCGGCAGGTGCTGGAGCCCCGGCCCGCAGAACTCGACGAACTTCCCGACGACGCCGTGCGCGCGGAGCATCTCCGTCACGCGCAGCACGAGGTCGGTCGCGGTGGCGCCCTCCGGCAGCGCGCCCGACAGCTTCACCCCGACGACCTGCGGGATCAGCATCGAGATTGGCTGGCCGAGCATCGCGGCCTCCGCCTCGATCCCCCCCACGCCCCAGCCGAGGACACCGAGGCCGTTGATCATGGTCGTGTGGCTGTCCGTCCCGACGAGCGTGTCGGGGTGCGCGTACCCGGACGACACCATGACGCCGCGCGCCAGGTACTCGAGGTTGACCTGGTGGCAGATGCCGGTCTCGGGCGGCACGACCTTGAAGTTGTCGAAGGCCCCCTGACCCCACTTGAGGAACGCGTAGCGCTCGCCGTTGCGCTCGAACTCGAGCTCGAGGTTGCGCCCCGCCGCGTCGGGCGTCCCGAACGCGTCGACCTGCACCGAGTGATCGATGACCAGCTCGGCCGGCTGCAGCGGGTTGATCCGCTTCGGATCGCCGCCGAGCTCTCGCATCGCGTCACGCATCGCCGCGAGATCCACGACGGCGGGCACGCCCGTGAAGTCCTGCATCAGCACCCGGCCCGGACGGAACGCGATCTCGGTCTCGGGCCGCGCGCGGGGCTTCCATGCGATGAGCGCCTCGATGTCCGAGCGCTCGACCGTGCGGCCGTCCTCGTGCCGGAGAAGGTTCTCCAGGAGGACGCGCAGGGCGAAGGGGAGGCGATCGACGTCGTGGCCCGCGTCGCGAAGGGCCGAGAGCCTGGCGATCTTGTAGCTCTGCCCTCCGGCTTCGAAGGAGCCGCGGCACTGGAAGGAGTCTTGCATCGTTCGGATCGACCGCGTTCGGATCGACTTCGCTCTGGTGGGACGGACGACGCGCCCAGGTTAGCGCGGTGACGTCGTTCCGCGCGGCGCGCGTTCCACCAGACACGATCTGCGCCGCCCGACCTGCGTCGGGGCCGGCCCGCGCCCGCGCGGCCGATGTCAGCGCGGCTCGAGCGGCTCCTCGGCGAGCCGCAGGTGCGAGGGCACCGTGCGTTCGCCCGCGCCGAGCTCGAGCAGCCGTGGGCTGAGCCGCAGCTCGGTCGAGCCTCGCCCGATCGGCTGTTCGGCGGAGTCGATGACGCTCGCGACGACGTACCCACCGGCGATTCCCGAGAGCCCCAGGCCCGCGCTGACGAGGAGCGACTCGCGCGCGACAAGGCGGGCGTCCCCCTGACCCTGCGCGATCGGGCGCTCGCCGGAGAACACGACGCAGCGATCGAGCACGAGCTCCGCTCCGCCCTGGCCGACGTAGAGCGTCCCGCCCTCGAAGCGCGTCGCGCGGGCATGCATTCGCGACGCGCCGATGAGCTGGACGAGCACCGCGTAGGTCCCACTCTCCACCAGGGTCCGCACGCGTACGTCGACCAGCTCGACGTCGGAGCCCTGGGCGTGGACGATCTTCATGCGCGAGGCGAGCCCCGCGTCGCGGACGACGACGTGCCCCCCACCGAGCACCGTCAGCGCCTGACCGTGCTCGTGCCGCAGCGACACGCCGTCGAGGACGACGTCCCGCGCCCCGAAGACCCGGAGGCCTGCCGCGAGCTCGACCGGCCGCGCGGGATCGGCCGGGAGCAGGCGCGTGCCGCTCGTGCGGAGGTCGAGGAAGAGCGACGCGTCGGTCGGGTTCGCGTACTCGCCGGGCGGCAGAAGCACGTCGACCGGCCCGTCCTCGAGCTCGCCCAGGAGCGACTGCAGCGCGGCCAGATCCGGGATCTCGAGCCGCACGCTCCTGCGCTCGGGAACGACGCCGCGGAGCGGCTCCGCGAGACGCCGGTCGGACACCGAGCGCAGGGCGCGCAGCTCGTCGCCCGGGTCGTCGAAGAGCGCGGACGCCGCGTCCACGTACAGGCGCCGCGCGTCGCCGTCCTCGCCGCGCGCGCGGTCGATCAGGCGGAGCGCGAGGTCGACCTCGCCAACGTCGTAGTCGTAGACCGCGTCCTGCCAAACGGCGCCGCGTCCCGCACGTCCGAGCGCGGCCAGCACGCGCGCGAGCGCGGGTCCGAGGTCGAGGTCGGAGAGCTCGGGGCGGCCCTCCAGCCGGAAGCGGAGGACGTCCGCGCTCGTCGGCAGAGCATCGACGGTGCGGGGCGCGAGAGGCTCGGAGCGGACACGATCGGCTTCCGGCAGGAGCCACGCCGCGGCCGGAGCGTCGAACGCCACGCGCGAGGGGCCGTCCGTCACCTCGAGGGCGAAGCGTACGAGTGCGCGGACCCGCGGGTCGGGATCGATGTCCGCGAGCGCTCGCCCCCACGTCTCGGCGCGCGCGAGCGTCTCCTCGGTCCGCTCGACGGCGCCGTCCCCGGTCCGGTGCGGCGCGCCGCGCTGCGCGCGGTCGAGCGCGACCAGGAGACCGTGGGCGCGCGCGAGAGGATCCGCGTCGAGGAGCATCCGTGGGGCGGGACCGAGCCAGCGCTCGAGAACGGCGCGCTCGTTCGATGCCCCGCCGTCCGGCCCTGGGGCGATCCAGGACGGCGGAAGCTCGCGTACGGCGTGCGCGCGAGCGCTGCGCACGAGGCGCCGCTCGCTCAACCCGGCGCCTCCGGCCGCGTCGATCGCGCCGAGGACCTCCGCGACCGCAAGAGCGAGGGGCCCGTCCGTGTCTGCGTCGTCCAGTTCCTCGAGCCGCGGCAGCGCCTCGTCGCCGAGCGCGATCAGGACCCCCCGCGCCTCCACGCGGCGCTGGTACTCGGGGTGCACGAGCGCCTGGGTGGCGTCGATGACGCGCTGCGCGCGTGCAGCGGGATCGGCGGCGTTCCGGACGAAGTCGCGCGAGGGCCCCGGCGCGGACGCGCGTCCGTCCGCGTCGGTGAAGCGCGCGCGCAGCCGCACGATCGGCGCTCCGTCGACCAGCGCGAAGGGGCGCGCGTCCTCGATCCGCGCGTGGCCGGGCGGCGCCTCGGCCACGGCGACCCAGGCGCTGCTCGCGTAGGGGACCTCGGCCTCGAAGCGGACGCCCACGAGCGCATCGAGCTCCGTCGGCCGGTGCTCGGGCGCGGCCAGGAAGAGCCCGAGCGCGCCGCCGGGGTCGACCTCGGCGGCGGGCGCGTCCTCCGGCGCGGGGAGCAGCAGCCGCTGCGCGCCGCCGGCCCGCTCGACCACCAGGCGCGGGCGGGGGTCGTCCTCGAGCGCCACGCGTACGGACCAAACGGAACCATCGCCGAGCGCGACGAAGCCCGCCGCCCCGACGCCGGAGTCGGTGGAGAGCAGGATCCCCTTGCCGCCGCGGAAGCTCCGGTGGCTCGGCGACGGCGCGACCCACAGGCCGAGCGAGGGATCGCCCGACACGCGCACGAGCGAGCGCTGGTTCATCACGCGCGCATCGCCCACGGGCTCCATCAGGAACATCCCGGGCGTCGTCTCGGAGACGCGGACGTGCCCCTCGCCGTCCGGCGCGGGCGCGGCCAGGATCAGATCGACCGCGACATCCGCCCCGAGCGCCACGGTGCGGCGGCTCGAGGGCCCGTCCTGCGCAGGCGCACCGGCGAGGGCCAGCGCCGCCGCGAAGAGGAGGCTCGACGGAGAGAGCATGCCATGGGAAGGCTACCCGGCCGGAGCGGCCCTCGCGGCGGGGAGGGCCCTTCCGCGCGGTGTTAGGGGGGGAAAGCGCCTCGGCCCGCGTCCCCGGGAGGCCTCGCGGTGGACGAACGCGGGACGGGTGCGCGACGGTGCGGAACGCCGCCCTGGTCGGGCGCTGCCGCTGGCCCGGGGCGGAGCCGTGCGAAGCCCCTCGGTGCGGACGCGCGGAGCGGCTCCGTGCGCCCGCCCTTCGCACCGGAGGGCCTTGTCGAACCCGGAGCGGGGCCGTATGCTCCCCGCCCTCACGTGGGGATGTAGCTCAGTTGGTAGAGCGTCGCGTTCGCAATGCGAAGGTCATGGGTTCGACTCCCTTCATCTCCACCACGTCCACGGGAAGGCCCGGCCGCTTGCGGCCGGGCCTTCTTCGTTCGCGTGCGGGTCGAGCGACGCCTCCCGGGGCGTAGGCCTGCCGCCCACGGCCCTGGAACCCGCGCCGGGGAAGGTGCATCGGCACCGGGCCGCCCCGAAGTGCGGCCCATGCGGCCCTGCCGCCCCCCCGTCGCGGGCCCGCTCGACGGTTCCCACGGGCTGCCCTAGGCTGGGACGGACAACTCGTCGCAGCGTGCAGCCTGCACTTCCCGGTGCCGGCCGCGCAGCGCACCCCTCCAACCCGACGCGACTCGCCATGCTCACGCTCGCACTGACATCGCTCGTCCCGCTCCTCCAGGCCGGAGTCCCCCGCGGCCCGCTCACCGACGCCGGCCCGATCCGTCCCGTCCCGGTCGACGGAGCCGAGCCCCTCCTCGACGCCGCGGTGGTCCGCTTCCCACCCCACTCGCGCGTCGAGTTCCTGACCGACTTCAATCTGGATGGGATTCCGGACGCGGTCAGCCTCTTCCCTCGCGTTCCCACGTTCAATACGCGCGGCTGGATCCTCGACGGATTCGCCGGCGACGGCCGCGGCGGGTTCAGCGAGTCCTGGTCGATCCGGATCGACGAGCGCGACCCTGACGTCGCCTTCTCCGTGAAGCTCGCCGACGTCGACGGAGTTCCGCCGCTCGACTACGTGGGCATCGTCGACAACGAGTTCTTCTCGATCACCCACACACCCGGGTCCGTCCAGCCGATCGAGCGGCAGACCTCGAACGTTGCGGGATACGTGCTCGGCGTCACGGACGTGAACGGCGACGGGCTGGACGATGTCGTCGTGCGGAGAGGGCTCGAACTCGTCCTCTTCGTCAACCAGGGCGCGGCCGGCGGGTTCCAGTACGTGGAAGCGGACGCTCGGACGATGCTCTGGCCGTCCACCGCTGCGAACCCGAGGGACATGAAGCTCGCCGAGATGACCGGCGATGGCGTGCTCGACGTCGTCGTCGTGACGACCGAAGGCCTCGAGGTCTGGCCGATGGCAGTCGCCGGTTTCGCTGCCACGCCGGTGCTGCTCGACGCGGACTGGGGGGCGTCGTTCTACGTCGGCGCCTCGTCCGGCGACCTCGACGGGGACGACGACACGGATTTCGTCGTCTTCACCAGGCAGCCGTTCGCGTACCGCATCTTCCGCCGGACGGGACCACAGTCCTTCGACCTCGAGGACTTCGCGGCCGGCGGTCCCGCGACCGACCTCGCCGACGTGGACGGGGACGGTGACCTCGACGGGGTCTGCTGCGGCGGAGGAGGCGGCTCGACGTCGTACCCCGAGAACTGGGACAAGTCGTCCTTCGAGGTCGCGCTCAATGACGGCACGGGCGCTCTTGCGCGCGCGTTCCGGATTCCCGGTGTCGGCGCGCAGCACATCGGTGGGGTCGCAGACGTCGATCTCGACGGCGACCAGGATCTGGTCGGCGGTAGGGCCGTGTACTTCGCCCGGGGCTCGCTCGCCGAATCCGCCTACGGCCAGTACGCGGTGGAGCACGCGGAGGTCCGGAGCGTGCTCGACTACGACCTCGACGGCGACGTCGACCTTGGGTTCGACACGCGTGGCGTCGCATCGTCCGACGGCACGGGACGCTTCGTCCATCGATCCTTCGAACTGCCGACCTTCCCCTCCGGTGAGGGATTCCGCGGCGGCGGGTACGTCGGGGACTGGAACGGCGACGGCCGCCCGGACCTCATCGTGGCGCACGAGATCAGCGGCGTGTTCTCGTCGATGCGCCTCCTGGCCGGGGGCGCCGGGGACCGCTTCAGCGATGCGGGCCCGGCGGGTCCGCCCGGATCGGTGATCGGGTACCGCGGGGACGCACCCGACCCGGTGCACGGAATGGGTCGCGACGTCGACGGGGACGGGGATCTCGACCTCATCGTGCCGGTCCTTGGCCACTCGCCGCCCTCGTCCGAGGTCTGGTGGAACGACGGGAGCGGCTTCTTCGCCGCGGGCACGCTCTTCCCCAGCGTCATCGACGTCGCGGACCTCGACGGAGACGGACACGTCGATCTCCTGCACTACTACTCGGACCGGCTCTTCATGAGCCGATCGACGGGTCCCGGAGCGTTCGAGGCCACGACCCGGACCGTCGCGGACAACGTCGAACTGCACAACGGCTTCGCCATCGCGGACATCGACCGCGACGGGAACCTCGACGTCATCGCGGGTGACGGCGGTGGCGTGAGGGTCTTCACGAACGAGATCGCGAGCGGCTCGCCCCTCTTCGTGGAGACCACCTACGACGGGGGCGGCGGCAGCAACTCCTCGGCGAATCCCCACTCCGCTCTTCTGGCCGACTTCGACGGAGACGGGAACCCGGACGTACTCTCGACGTCCGCCGTCCGGGACACCGGACTCGCGCAGGTTTGGCTGGGCGATTCCGCCGGGGCGCTCAGCGACTCCACCGAGCTCTTCTGCCTCTACAACGTGCGCCCGATCGCGGCGCGCGACGTCGACGGCGACGGGGATTCCGATCTGATCGCCGGCACCAGTGTGGTCGTCGGCGCGCTCGGCTTCTCGGTGAGCATCGTCATCGAGAACGGTGCAATCGGCGGACTCAACGCGGGCTCGCGTCGTCAGTACGGCGAGGGAGCCCCGGGGGCTGCCGGCATCGCGCCGAAGCTCGGCGCGACGGGTCCGTTCCGCACCGGGGGGACCTGTTCGTTCCACGTCCGCGGCGGCCTCGGTGGAGCCAGCGGATTCATCACGGTCGGCTACCGGGACCAGACCCTGGTCGCGCACCCGGGTCCGGGCCTGACCACCTACAACGGCGGCTGGTTCCGCGCCCTCCCCTTCCAGCTCTCCGGGCCCGCCGGTGTCCCGGGAGTCGGCTCCCACGACCTCACGTTCCCGATCGGCAGCGGTCACACGGGGCGCACCGAGTACCTCGAGGCCTGGATCGTCGACCCGGCCGGGCCGATGGGCTTCTCGCACTCGAACGGGCTCGCCGTCCGCTTCCGCTGACGGTCGCTGTCCGAAGCGCGGCGGACGACAGGGTCCGTCGCGCGGTGCGGCCTGCTCCCCCACCGCCGGCCGCACCGGTGCGCTCGCGCCACCGAGCGCTGCACTCCGCGCGCAGCCCGCCCACCCGTGAGGTCGGTCCCGCGTGATCAGTGCTGCGTGATCAATCCTGCGCGGCCCTGCGCGCGCAGTGCTCCGCCAGCGTGTCGATGTGCTTCTGCATCCCGCGGCGGAACATCGGCTTCATCAGCGGGTTCATGATCCGCGGCAGCAGCGCGTGGGGCCGCGCGTCCATGTCGATCTCGAGGTGAGCGCCGCCGGCCGTCCCGGTGATCCGGAACACCGTGTCCCAGACGGTGCCGTGGCTGTCCGTGACCATCCGGACCCGGTGCGGCGGGTCGTACTCCGTCACCTCGAGGTCGGTGTCCATCGTCCGCTTCCCCATGCGCCGGGTCTCGCGGAAGCGCGTGCCGACGCCGGAGCGCTGCTCGGTCAGGAACTCGATCCCCACGACGTCCTCGCTCACGTCGGGGAGGTGCTCGATGTCCGCGACCGCCGCGAACACGACCTCGGGCGGCGCGTCGATCGCACGCTCGACCGCGATGCGCGTCATCGCCTGCGGCGTCTCCGCGCCGGCACCCGGCCCGCCTGCACGTCGCGCTCGAAGTCCTCGACCGTGTCGAGGATCGAGTCGCCGAAGCGGTCGAGCTGCCACTCCTCAAGGATCTCGAGGTCTTCCAGGGCGCCCATGTCGCGCGGCCGCGCGCGGGCGAGCTCGGCCAGCACGTGGCGGTTGATCAGGTACGCCGACTCGATCCCGTCCTCCTCCGCCGCGTCCCGGCGCAGGCGCTTGAGCCGGTCGGCCAGCTCCCCCTCGATCTCGTCGAGCGCGGGCGCGCTGTCGCGGCGAGGCGCGGGTGGCAGGCGATCGAGCGGCCCCTTGCGGTGCGCGCGGTCCAGCGCGCGCTGGATCCTGTCGCCGACGCGCCCGAGGACCTTCGGGGTGATCCCGTCGACGCGCAGGAGCTCCTTCTCGTTGCGCGGCCGGCGGCGCGCAATCTCGAGCAGCGCGCTGTTGCCGAGAATCCGGAACGGCGGCCGGTCGTACTTCTCGGCCACCTTCTCGCGCATCGCCCAGAGCTCGCGCAGCGCGCTCGCCCCCTTCGGGTCGAGGTCCCGCGCGCCCTTGACGCGCACGAAACCGTCGGGGTGCGCATCCGCGGGCGGGGGCTCGAGCCCCTCCAGGCGGCGGCACTCCGTGTCGACGATCATCGCGAGGCCCGTTCGCTCGAGCTCGTCCTCCTGCTCGTCGCGCAGCGGCAGCAGGAAGCGCGTGTCCAGGCGCGCGTAGGCGATCTGCTTCGGCGACAGCGGTCGCCGCGACCAGTCGGAACGCTGCTGGCTCTTGTCGAGCTTCACCCCGAAGCGCGACTCGAGGACACTCGCGAGGCCCGGCGCTGCGCTGCCCAGAACGGCGGCGGCGACGCGCGTGTCGAACAGCGAGCGGAACCCGAAGTCGAACTCGCGCTTGAGGATCAGGACGTCGTACTCCGCGTCGTGGAAGACCTTGACGATGTCCGGGTCGGCCATCACGTCGCCGAGCCCCGTGAGATCGAGTCCGGACAGCGGATCGACGAGCCAGTCCTCACCGCCCGCGGTGACCTGGAAGAGGCACACCTTGTCGCGGTAGCTGTAGAAGGAGTCCGCCTCGGTGTCGACGGCGATCGCCTCGTCCTCGTCGATCACGTCGAGGAGGCGCTCGAGCTCATCGTCGGTCTCCACCAGCGTCGGCGGCGGAAGCGAGTCGATCGAGAGGTCCATGGGGCGACGATACGAACCATGGAGCGCCGAGCCCAGCCCGCGCACGGGACGGACGCCTCGGCTGTCCGGATTCGAGCGGTCCGGCGCCGCCCGGCACGGCCGTCGAATATGGGAACGCGTGGCGCGGACCTGCCCCGCGCGTGCGTCGAGCCGCCCGCGCCGGAGGCGCAGATCAGGCCGACACGCGCCGGAGGAGCACTTGAAGCCGAGACGCGCCGAAAGCGCACTTCGAGCCAAGACGCGCCTCGGGCGCTCTCCTTCGGAACCGCGGGCGCTCTACCGGGTCGCGGCTCTCATCGGGCGCCGCGGGGAGCCACCTCGTGGAAGATCCTCCTAGGAGGAGAGGTGGCGAGGATGACGGGACTTGAACCCGCAACCTCCGGCGTGACAGGCCGGCACTCTAACCAATTGAGCTACATCCCCGCGTTGGGAGCGACGAAGGGTAGCGCCTCCCGAGGCCGTGTCCAGCCCCGGCCGCACGATTTCCGGAGCGTCCACGCGGCCGGTCGGAATCCGGATCAGCGACGCTCCAGCGGAGGGAGCACGGTCCGCACGGGCCAGCCGCCGTAGGGGCGCGCGCCCGGCTCGGTCGGCACCTCCCAGCGCGGCCAGGCCGTGAACGTCACCTCGGCGCCGCCGGCGCCCTCGACCCGCCGGACGCGCACCGCGCCGAAGCCCGGCACGCGGTCGTTGAGCCGCGTCGGCTCGAGCTCCGTCCGCCGTGGGTTCGCCACGGCGTGGACGGTCATCCGGTTGCCGAATCCGTCCAGGTAGCGACCCGTGTACGGCGGCTCGGCCTCGGCGCCCGCTGCGTCCGATCGTTCGGTGCCGCGCGGCGCGCGGTCGCGCGGGTTCGGGAACCAGCGGCGCGGCCAGGTGTTCGCGACCGCGGGAGCGGTGAAGACGAAGGGCGCGTCGTCGAACTCCTCGACGCCGTAGCGGACGACCGAGGCCAGGTGCTGATCCCCCGCCAGATGGAACGCCCGCGCGTCCCGGAGCAGACCCACGGCTCGATCGCGCGCGGTGCGCGGCCAGCCGCCCGAGTCCATGTCCTGCGCGGGCCGGTCGCCCGCCATGTACGCGCCGCGGTCCGCGATCGACATCCCGGGGATCGCCGCGCCCGTGCGCGCGCCGGCGGGCAGCGTCGCCAGGTTCACGAATGGAGTCTGCGAGAGCACCGCGCGGAACCACTCGGTCCCGCGCGCGGGCGCGCTCCCCCAGCGCTCCAGGAGCGTCTCCTGCGACGCGCCGAGAAGCTCGGCACCCGGTACGTCGGAGCTCTTCCGCGCGTCCCAGTCGGGATCGGTCGCCCAGCCGTTGACGATCGCGCCGTCCGGCACCACCACCGCCGGCGGCGACTTGTACATCCGGTCGGAGAGGATCGCGAAGCTGCCGCCGCCGTAGCTCAACGTCGTGTGGAAGGGCAGGACGCCGTTCGCGAGCGGCGACGGATCCACGGGCGGCGGCAGGTGCCCCGTCTGCGTCCGGTGTACCGCGTTCACGAAGCGCGCGGACATCGTGTAACCGCCCCGGTCCTGCGCGGAGAGCGTCCGACCGTCGGGCGCCTCGAGGGCCACGCCCGCGTTGCCCCAGATGTTCCCGTGGTACACGTCGTGGTCGTCCGGCGTGACGACGGACGGGACGCTGCGCGTGAGCTCTCCGAAGCTCCAGCCGTGGCGGTACCACTTGCCGAGGTAGTCGAGCAGGGCCTCGTGCTCGGGCGCGCGGACGGCGGGCGTCACGTCGCCCTCGTAGATTTGGTCGCCCGCGAAATAGAGGAGGTCCGGCTCGAGCGCATCGACGCCGCGCGCCACGTCGGCGTGCGGGAACCAGAACCCTTCCTCGTTCCAGCGCAGTCCCCCGGTGAACGACTTCTGGCACGAGAGGAGCGCAATGTCGAGCACTCCGTCCGTCGGTCGCGCCGGGATCACGCCGCCGTAGCGCTGGGTGCGCCGGGGCGCGAGCTCGCCGTTCGCGTCGTGCGGCACGTGCACGACCTCGAACCGCGTGTCCGCGTACGGATCGAACCCGCCCGGGACCACGAAGGAGAAGGTGCGCGCGTCGGGGTCCAGCCGCGCGGTCGCGACGGTCCGCGCGCGGCCGCCCTCGTCGAGGATCTCGAGCGTCGCGGTACGCCCGTCCGTCGCGCCGAGCGGCGCGGCCTGCGCGACGAGCCGCAGCACCGGGTCCGCCCCGGACTCGTCCACCGAGTAGTGGACGAACAGGAGAGGGCCGAACGCGCGGCCGTCGTCGCGCGCGACGAGGTCGCCCGCGAGTTCCCACCGGCGGAACGCGTACCCGAAGGGGCGCCCTTCGGACGGGTCGACCGCCGGGCCGCGGTGGGAGACGAGCGCAACGCTGCCATCGAACGCCGTTTCGGGCGCTCCTTCGAGATACGCCGTGGACAGAACTGCACCGGTCGCGGCCTCGCGCGCCGTCAGCGTAAGAGTGCGCCGTTCCCCGAAGCGCGCGCCGACGAGCTCGAGCCGCACGGGCCGAGGGCCGGACGCGCCGAAGCCGAGGCCGTCGAGCACCGCGGGCAGCTCGGCGAGCGCGTCGAGCTCCGCGTCGGAGCGCAGGACCCAGGTCCCGCCGGCATCGCCGGGGACCTCGAAGTCGCAGAAGCGCACGCGGCCCGCGCCGTCGAGCACGGCGAGGACGCCGCCGTCCTCCGCCGGGGCACCGGCGACGTGCGCCGTCAGTCGATGGTCGACGTGCTCGCCGCCCGCGCCCACGAGGAAACCTGCGGCGCTCCCCCGACGCTCGCCGGCCCCTGCGTCGACGAGCACGCTCGTGCGGAACGAACCGTCGTCCGCGCCGGCGAGCCGGTGCGTGAGCGCGTGCAGAGTGCGGAAACCGAACCGACGCCGGCCCTCGACGCAGCGCGCGGCGCCCCCCTCCAGGCGCCAGTCCTGGAGCCGGTTGGCCCAGAAGCGCTCACCGATCCAGACGCCGTCGGGCCGCGCCTCCCAGTCCGTTCGCAGCACCGCCTCGAAGCGCGGCGCGCGGGCGCCGATCGGCCCGCACGCGGCGAGCCAGGGGCTGGAGCAAAGAGCGAGGAGGAAGGCGGCGGAGCGGATCATCGTGTGCGGACGGCGCGGACCGCGTCGACGGTGTGCGCGCGCCGGATCGGGTGCAGGGCGGAGAGGAGCGCGAGCGCGACGGCGCCCGCGAACGTGATCGGGACCCACGCACCCGCGGTCCGTGGCTCGAGGTCGAGGCCGACGAGGGACTCCAGCGCTCCGACGACCAGCGGCGCGGCGCCCAGTCCGAGCGCGATGCCGAGACCGCCGCCGACGATACCCACGACCAGCGCCTCCAGGAGCATCGCGCCGCCGATCTGCCGGCGGCTCGCCCCCAGCGCCTTGAGCACACCGAGCTCGCGGGTGCGCTCGAGCGTCGCCAGAAGCATCCCGTTCAGGACGCCGAGACCGGCGAGCCCCGCCATCAGGAACAGCAGCAGGTCGAAGACAAAGAAGTCGCGCCCGATGTCCCGCAGCGCGTAGTCGCGCACGTCCGCCCCGGTGCGGAGTGAGAACGCGTCGTTGTCGGGCTGGAGCGCCCGGACCGACGCGTCGAGCACGCCGACGTGTCCGTCCCGGTCCATCGGCGCCGACCCGTCGAATCGCACGCACAGCTCATCGACGACGTCGCTCGAGAGGCAGAAGTCGTTCGCCATCCAGCGGTCCGAGATCACCCCGTACATGCGCTCGTCCGGGCTCGTCCAGTAGCCGTACGCGTCGCTCGTGACGAGAACCTCGAACTCGACCGTGCGCCCCCCGCGCGCCTTCAGTCGAACCACGTCAGCCGCACCGTAGCCGAGGTCCTTGGCGAGACGCCGGGACAGGACGATCGTGCGCTCGTCGGTGAAGCGCGCGAGCAGCGTCGGATCCTCGAAGAACGGGCCGTAGGACGCCATGCGGACGCCGGACGCACCGACGACCAGGAACGGCGAGTAGATGCGCGCGGACGCTTTCTCGACGCCGCGGACGCCCGGGTAGCGGAGGAAGTGCTGCGCCGCGGCGTCGAACGGCGTCGGCTCGAGCCCGCGCACCCAGACCTTGTGCCGGACCGCCTCGTCGGCCCATCGCTCGACCTCGCCCGAGAGGCTCGCGGTCATCCCGTGCAGGCCGACGAAGCCGGCGGCCACGAGCCCGATCGCGCACGCGCTCACGCCGACGCGAGCGGGCGCCTCCTGGAGCGCGCGCGTCGCGAGCTGGCCGGCCAGAGGGAACGCGCGGGCGAGCGGGCGCGCGACGACGCGGCAGGTCACCGTGAGGACGGCGGGGAGCAGCAGCGACAGAAGCACGACCCCCGTGAGGACGCCGACGACGCCGAGCAGCGTGGCGACGAGCTCGCCGGTGAGCTCCCCCACGACCGGGACGAGGACGAGGTAGAGACCCGGCACGACGAGCGCGAGGAGGAGACCGTACGCGACGCGCAGCCCGCGCTGACGGCGCGCCCCGCCCTCGAGCGCGTCCTCGCCGCGCAGGGCGCGCAGCGTGTTCGCGCCGCCGATCGCGACGAGCGGGTAGACCGAGCCGATGAGCGCGACGCCGAAGCCCACCAGCGTGAGGAGAGCGACGCTGCCCCACGGCACCGGGAAGCCCAGCACGGGTTTGCCGACGCCGAGCGTCGTGACACCCGCGCGCGTCGCGGCGAAGGCGAGGAGCAGCCCGAGCGCCGCGCCGAGGAGCGCTCCGGAGCCGGACAGGAAGGCCGCCTCGGCGAAGAAGACGCGCCCGATCTGACGGCGGGCGCTGCCGAGGGCGTGCAGCGTCCCGACCTCGAGAACGCGCTCGGTCAGGGACATCGACAGCGTGTGGAAGATGACGTACAGGCCAAGCACGAGCGCCAGCAGTCCGAGCATCCGCACGCCGGTACGGAACGCTCGCTCGTCCGCCGCCTGGCCGATCACGATGCCGCGGTTCAGCGTGTACGAGTACGCGCCCGCGAGCGTTCGCTGCAGCCGCTCGAGGTCGACGCTCGGGTCGCGCTTGGCCCAAACGCGGGAGCCGACCTCCACGCCCCGGAAGAGCTCGAGCCCGACGTCGTGGTCCACGACCACGACGTTGCCGCCGCCGGCGCGGCCCGCGCGTTCGCGGGTCAGGACGCCTACGATGCGCAGGAGGCGCGCCTCGGGTGCGTCGACGGCGCCGTCCTCGATCGGCATCAGGACGCCGTTCACGCAGCGCCTCCGCGCGGCGCGGGACGGGCGTGACACGAGCAGCGCGTCGCCCGGTTCCAGGCCGCGGTCGCGCGCGAGCGCGGGCCCGATCAGGACCTCGTCCGCGCCCGGGGCGAGGTCGCGACCGCGCTCGATCCCGAACAGCCCGAGGCCCGCCGCGCTGTCCGCCTCGACCGCGTAGAGCTGGCAGCGCAGAGCCTCGTCCCCGCGCTCGTCCGCGCCGGCGACCTGCGCGCGGAGCTCGGCCGAGACGGGCTCCACGACGGCCTCGTTCTGGAAGAAGCGCGCGGCGGCGCTGATCCCCTCGAGGTCGCGTACGGCCGCGGCACCGTTCGCTCCGACGATCTCGACGTCGGGACGGTCCGCGGCCTGGCGCGGCCGCGCGTAGCCCATCATCGTCGCGTGGTCGAGCGTGGTCACCCCGACGACGGTTGCGACGCCGAGCGCGACGCCGAGGATCGAGAACAGAGCGCGTCCGGGGCGGCGCACGACGCTCCGTCGTGCGATGAGGGATGCGAGGCCCATCGCGCCGCTCAGATCGACGCCGCGCGCAGCGCCGCGCTGACGGACTCCTCGGTGATGCCGGGTCCGAAGAGGGTCCGCGACGGGTCGAGCTCGCCGTCGACGAGCAGGAGGACGCGGTCCGCGAACGTCGCGTCGCGCGGGTTGTGCGTGACGAGCACGACGGTGCGGCCGCGCTCGTCGGCGGCGCGCCGCAGCTCGGCCATGACCTCCGCGCCGGCGCCCTGGGCGAGGTTCCCCGTCGGCTCGTCGCAGAGGAGCAGCGGCTGGTCGCCGATCAGCGCCCGCGCGATCGACGCGCGCTGCATCTCGCCGCCCGAGAGCTCGTGCGGCAGCGCGCCGAGGCGCTCCTCGATGCCGAGCATCGCCGCCAGTTCCGTGACCCGCTCGTGCCCCTCCCGCCCCGCGCGGCCCGCGATGAGCAGCGGCAGGCCGATGTTCTCCTCGACCGTGAGGTTTGGCATCAGGTGGAAGAACTGGAAGACGTACCCGACGCGGTCGCGACGCAGCCGGGTGCGCTCCGCCTCGGGCGCGCTCGTGAGGTCGACCCCGCACAGCTGCACGCGGCCGGCCGACGGTTCGTCGAGCCCGGACAGGAGGTGCAGCAGCGTCGTCTTCCCCGAGCCGGAGGGGCCCATGATGCAGACGAACTCGCCCTCGGCGGCTTCGAAGCTGACGCCGCGAAGCACGGGACGCTCGTCCCCGCCGCGCGTCCGGTGGATTCGGTAGAGGTCAGAGACCTCGAGCACGGGCCCCGTCACGCCGTGCCCCCCGCGGCCTCGCTCTCCTTCGCTCCGCGCCACGCCGCCATCATCTCGTCGAGCGAACGGCCGGCGAGCGTCCCGCCGAGCGCGGCCTCCATGTGCCGGAAGCGCGACTCGAAGCGCCGGAGTGCGGAACGGCAGAGCCCCTCGGGGTCGAGCGACAGGTAGCCGCCGAGGAACGCCGCAGCCATGAGCACGTCCCCGAGCTCGTGCTCGACGGCGGCGCGCGTCGCGCCCTCGAGCGAGGGCCGCGCGTCGCGCGCGAGCGCATCCTCCGGGAGCGCCTCGCGCAGCTCGTCGAGCTCTTCCTCGAGCTTCGCGAGCGCGCCGCGCGCGACCTTCCAGTGGAAGCCCGCCGCGACGGCCTTCTGGCACGTGCGCCCCGCGCGCTGCAGCGCTGGCAGGGCGCGCGGGATGCCCGCGAGCGCGCTGGTGTCCTCGCCGTCGGCGGCGCGCTCGGCGCGCTTGATCTCCTCCCAGGTCTCGAGCACTTCGTCGGGCGTCCTGGATCCGCCGTTCGCGAACACGTGCGGGTGACGGCGGACGAGCTTGTCGGACGCTGCACGCGCGGCGTCGCCGGCGTCGAACGAACCCTCGTCCTGTGCGATGCGGCAGACCATGAGGAGCGACGTAAGGACGTCGCCCGCTTCGCGCGCGCTGGTCGAAACCGCGTCTCCGCCGGGCGGCTCCGGCCCGCCATCCTCGATCGCCTCGACGAGCTCGTGCGCCTCCTCGACGACGTAGGGCGCCATCGAGCGCGTCGTCTGCTCGAGGTCCCAGGGGCAGCCGCCGTCGGGATCGCGCAGGGCGTCGGTCACGGCGAGCAGGTGTCGGAAGGCGACGACCCGGGGATCGTCCGCCGGTGCGGGGTCGGGGACGGGGCGGGTCATCGGTTCGTGCGCGTGCGGCGCCCTCCGGCGCGCGCCCGAGCTTACGCGACCGTGTTCCGAACGGGCCCGCCGACCTCAGTCGCCCGTCGCGTACGCGATGGGGTCGGTCGCACCGGCCTCGCGAAAACCCGCGAGGCGCAGCGCGCAGGCGTCGCAGCGTCCGCAGGCGAGGACGCGGCCGTCCTCGAGCACCGGGTCGTAGCAGGTGTGCGTGAGCCCGAGATCGACGTCGAGCTCCGCGGCGCGGCGCACGATCCCGGCCTTGGAGAGCTCCATGAGCGGCGCGTGCACGCGGTAGCGCGCGCCCTGCTCGGCGCCGGCGGCGGTGGCCGTCCGCGCGAGCGCCTCGAAGGCCTCCAGGAAGGCGGGCCGGCAGTCCGGGTAGCCCGAGTAATCGACCGCGTTGACGCCGACGAAGAGGTCGGTGGCTCCGAGCACCTCGGCCCAGCCGAGCGCGACCGCCAGGAACACCGTGTTGCGCGCGGGGACGTAGGTGGGCGGAACGCCGGTCCCGATCTCGTCGTGGCCGCGGTCCTTGGGGACCTCGATGTCGTCGGTCAGCGAGGACCCGCCGAGCGCGGAGAGATCGACCGTGACGGTGCGGTGGTCCACAGCGCCGAGGGCGCGGGCGACGTTCGCGGCGGCGTCGAGCTCGACCGCGTGGCGCTGGCCGTAGAGGAACGAGAGAGCGTGGGCCGCGAAGCCCTGCGCGCGCGCCTCGGCGAGCACGACGGCGGAGTCCATCCCGCCCGAGACGAGGCAAACGGCCGATGCGTCCATGGCGCGAACGCTAGCGGCTCGCCCCCGGGGGCGCCAGCGGCCGGGCCCGCGGACCCGGCCGTTCGCAGCGGAGCGGCCGGGTGCGGCGCTCAGTCCACCTCGCGGTCGAGCTCGGCCACGACGGCGAGCATCTGCTCGACGTCGGCGGCCGAGCCGCGCAGGACGAGCGAGTTGGTGCGCTGGTCGGGCATCACGACGGGACCGCGGCGCGGCCCGTTGTCCTTGGACGGCTCGCTGAAGACGGCGTCGAGGATCCCCGCGAGGCGCATCACCTCGGCGTGCTCGAGCCGCACGACGCGCACCGTGGCGCGGAAGTTCGCGTTGGAGCGTCCGGCCGCCGCGTCGACGCTCATCAGCGTCCGCGCCATGCTCGTCACGAAGTTGCCCTGCCCGATCAGGATGAGGCTGTTCGACTGCCCCGCGGGCAGGAGCTGGTGCACGTTCGAGTCCGTGATGACCGTGCGCAGGCTGTTCGAGAGCTGACGCGGGTCGAGGTTCGGCACGTCGAGCATCAGCGAGAACATCATCGCCGGGTGCTGCTCGAGCGCGTCGAGCTGATCCACCGTGACGGCGAGGGCGCGGCTCCGGATCGTCGCCCGCTCGTTCGACCGCACCGAAGCGACCTCGAGGAGCGGGCGCGTCGCGGACGGCGTGAAGCCGAGCACGTAGCCGGAGCTCTGCAGCAGCGACTCCGCAACGCGCGGCACGTCCGCGGGCTCGACGACGAGCGGCGCGTCGAGCCGGACGCGCGAGCTCCGCAGCAGCCCCTCGGTGTCCTCGCTGAACGTCACGGAGACCCCCGTGAGTTCGGCGTAGCGGTCGACGAGCTGCTCGTGGGTCATCGAGAGGCCGGCGTCGTCGATGGCGAGGACGAGCTGGCCGTTCGCGACCGGCAGCTGGACCGGGGCCTGGCCGGTTCCGTTCGACTGCGGGGCGGGCGCGGCTGCGGGCGCGGGTGCGGCGCACAGCAGCGATGCGGCGAGGATGGTGTTGAGCATGCTTCCTTTGAGGTCTGGATGGGCGGTGCGGGCCACGTCCGCGCGGAGCGCCTGGGCCCTTCACCGGCGGCGTGGACGCCGCTCGGCGCCTCCCATTCCCGGCGAGCGGCGAAGCATTGCGTGGAACCGCTCCATTTACCTTCCGGGGACGACGCCCGTCCGCGGCCCTCCCCGGACGGCTCCCTCGCGGGCGGGTCTGCTTCCGTCCGAGCGCCGCGGCGCCGCGCCCCGGTGGCCCGCCGTGAGCCCCGCGGCACCCGTTCCCGCCCCGGCTCCCGACTTGGCCCCCGACTTGGACCCGGGACGCCGTTGAGATCGCGGGCGGGCGCCCTACCCTCTCCGGCCGGGCCGCCGCACCGCGCGACGCCCTCCCACGCACCCCTCCTCCCACGCTGTGACCGCCCCCACCACCGACGCCGTCCTCGCCGCCCTCGAGGGCGTGATCGATCCCGACCTCGGCCAGAACATCGTCGCGCTCGGGTTCATCACCCGCTGCGAGGTCACGCCCGAGGGCGCGGTCTCGGTCGTCATCAATCTGACGACGCCCGCGTGCCCCGTGAAGGACGAGATGCGCGAGCAGGCCCGCGGGCTCATCGCCGCGCTCGACGGCGTCACGTCCGTCGACGTCGAGATGACCGCAGAGGTCCGGCGGCCGGACGGCCCCGCGCGCGAGGCCGCCAAGGACGTGAAGCAGATCGTGGCGGTGAGCTCGGGCAAGGGCGGCGTCGGCAAGAGCACGACGGCGGTCAATCTGGCGTGCGCGCTCGCGAAGACCGGCGCGCGCGTCGGGCTCCTCGACTGCGACGTGCACGGGCCGGACGTGCCGATGATGATGGGGCTGAACGGCTCGCCCGAGCAGCGCGAGATTGAGGGCAAGCAGACGCTGATCCCAAAGGTCGGCCCCGGCGGCGTCAAGACGATGTCGATCGGGTACCTGATCCCGGACGACCAGCCCGTGATCTGGCGCGGACCGATGGTCCACTCGTTCATCCGCCAGATGCTCACCGACGTCCTCTGGGGCGAGCTCGACTACCTGCTCGTGGACATGCCGCCGGGAACGGGCGACGCACAGCTGAGCCTCGCGCAGGAGGTGCCGCTCGCGGGCGCCGTGCTGGTCACGACGCCGCAGGCCGTCTCGGCGTTCGACGTCACGAAGGCGATCTCGATGTTCCACAAGGTCGAGGTGCCCATCCTCGGCATCGTCGAGAACATGGCGGGCGTCGCGCTCGAGGGCCGCGCCGCGGGCGCGCCCGAGGGCAGCACGGTCGAGCTCAGCCTCGGCGGTGAAACGCAGACCGTGCCCGTCGGCGCGGACGGTTGCTTCGACGCCGTGTTCGACGTGTTCGGTTCGGGCGGCGCCGACCGTCTGGCGCAGACGCACGGCTTCCCGGTCATCGGCCGGATCCCCGTCGACCCGGCGGTGCGCGCGGGCGGCGACGGCGGCGAGCCGATCGTGACCGTCGAGGCCAACGCGGACGGCGCGGCGGCACGCGCGTTCGGCGAGGCCGCGGGGCGCCTGGCGCAGCGGCTCGCGGTGAAGGCGTTCAGCGCGCTTCCGATTCTCGACTAGCGCGCACAGAGCGGAACCGAGTCCCGGCGAGCGCGCCGGGTTCAGTCCTGGCGGGCCCGGCGGCGTCGGGCCCGATCTCGACGGACTCAGCTCCGGAAGACCTCGACCGCCCCGGCGAGCCCCTCGGCCTGCCGCTGCAGGCGGGCCGCCGAGTCGGCCGCACTCACCACGAGCTTCGCGTTCTGCTGCGTCGTGGAGTCGAGCGCGCTGACCGCCCCGTTGACGTGGTCCACGCCCGTCGACTGCTCGTCGTTCGCGAGGCTGATGTCGTCGATGAGCTGGTGCACGGTGCGCACCTGGGCCGTGAGCTCCTCGATCGCTGAGAGCGACTCGTCCACCTGGGACACGCCGGCCTCGACGCGCTGACCGCTGTCCTCGATCAGCGCGGCGATCTCGCTCGCGGCGGTCGCGCTCCGCTGCGCGAGGCTGCGCACCTCGTTCGCGACCACCGCGAAGCCGCGGCCCTCGTCGCCGGCGCGCGCCGCCTCGACGGCCGCGTTCAGCGCGAGGATGTTCGTCTGGAACGCGATCGAATCGATGACGCCGATGATCTCGCGGATGCGGCTGCTCGAGTCGGAGATCTCCTTCATCGTGACGCTCGTCTGCTCGACGGACGAAGCGCCGTCCGCGGCGGCCCGTGCGACTCCCTGAGCGATCTCGGCCGCCTTCTTCGCGGAGCCCGCGTTGGTGTGCACCGACGCGCTCATCTCCTCCATCGAGGACGCGCACTCCTCGATCTTCTCGGCGGACTCGACCGTTCGACGGTTCAGGTCGTCGTTGCCGCGCGCGATCTCCGTGCTGGCCTCGCGCACCGCGCCGACCTGACTGCTGATGTCGTTGATGATCCAGCGGAACATCACCGCGATCTGGTTGACCGAGCGCGTGACGAGACCGAGTTCGTCGAGCCGGTCGACGGGGCGGGTGTCGGGCGCGCCGGTGGCGACGGCGCGGCTGTGCTCCGCAAGCGCCCGTACGGGTCGAACGACCGTGGATTCGAGCCAGAGCGCCGTGAAGGCGAGGGTCCCTGCCACCGCCGCCCAGGCCTCCGCGCTCGCGCCGCTCGTGAAGAGGGCGTACGCCGCGGCAACGGCGACAGCGGCCAGGGGAAGCCGGACCCGCCGTGCGAACGAAATCGTGCGCGGGAGGTCCAGGATCGACCGGAGCCCCTTCCGCAGGAGCACGCCCTTGCGCATGGTCAGGTGCTCGGCGCGCCCCTCTCGCATCTCACCGTAGAGATGCTCCGCGGACTCGACCTCCTCCGGGGTCGGCGCGACGCGGACGGACAGGTAGCCGGCGGCCCGCCCGTCGCGCGTGACCGGCGTCACGTTCGCCTTGACCCAGTAGAAGTCGCCGTTCTTGCAGCGGTTCTTCACGAGCCCGGCCCACGCCTCGCCGCTCTTCAGCGTCTCCCACATGTCGCGGAACGCCTCGGGCGGCATGTCGGGATGCCGGACCATGTTGTGCGGCTGCCCGACGAGCTCCTCGAGCTCGAATCCGCTGATCCGCACGAACTCCTCGTTGGCGTAGCGGATCCTGCTCTTCGTGTCCGTCGTCGACATGAGCGTCGCGCCCGGCTCGAGCGTGTGGCCTTGCTGGGTGACGGGGAGGTTCTTGCGCATGACGGGATCGGCTGGGGCGAGGCCGGGGTGCGCGCCGGAGCGGCGCGGGGAAACCCCGAACGACCGGAAGCATCGGCCGTCGATGTCGCCCGACTTCTGCGACACGCGCGCCGAAGCCCCGATTTGGCGCGCGCACTCTGACGCACCCCCCGGATGCGAGAATCCCGGAAGAAGCGGCGCGCGTCCCGCGATGCGCTCAGCCGCCGAGCGCGGACTCGACGAAGAGCAGCACGTTGCCCTCAGGATCGCGCAGCGCGAGGAGCGGCCCCTCGTCGCGCTGGCGCACGCGCGCCGTCTCGCGCAGCGCGGGGCCGAGCCGCAGCCGCAGCCGCTCGACGCTGGAGACCCGAAGCACGACCGTCGCCGGTCCGCTCGCCCCCCCGGTGCGGCCGCCCGCGCCACCCGTCGCCTCGAAGCCCGCGCGGGACCACAGCGTCAGGCTCGCCTCGTCGGAGACGAGCGCGATCAGCTCCGCTTCGCCGTCCTGGGCGGGCGTGCGCCAGGCGATCTCGAACCCGAGCGCGTCGACGTAGAACCGCGCGACCGCGTCGAGATCATCGACGACGAGCAGCGGCGAGGCTCCCTTGAAGAGCGGCCCCAGGCCGGCCCCCGAGCGGGACCCCAGCGACTCGACGAGGAGCGCGAGGACCGCGTGGAATCGATCCGGCGCCTCGAGGTGCGGCCAGTGCCCGACGCCCTCGAGGACGCGCACGTCGAAGCTCGAGAGGAGCGCGCGGTTGCCCGTCACGTCGGTCTGCGCGGCGCCCGAGTTGATGCACACGACGGGGCAACGGACGCTGCTCGTCACGTCGCGCGGGTCGTAGCGCGCGAAGAAGCCCGAGAGCTCGAGGAGCGCGTCCGCGTCGGCGTCCTGCGCGTCGCGCGCGAGCGACTCGGCGAGCCCGTCGGGGGGTGCGGGCCCGATCGCGGTCTGGACGAACACGTCGATCTCCTTCGGGAAGTCGGCGCGGAACTTCTCGACCGTCGCGGCGAGCAGCTCGGCGGTCCCGCTCGGCTCGAGGCTTTGGAAGCAGTCGACGCCGACGATGCCGTCGATCCGGCCGGGAGCGCGTGCGGCGACCTCCAGCGCGACCTGACCGCCCAGGCTGTGCCCCACGAGCACGGCCCGCGTCACGTCCTCCGCGCGCAGGACCTCGACGACGTCGGCGGCGAAGCCCGGGACGGTCCACTCCTCACGCGCGACGTCGCGCGAGCGGCCGTGCGCCGCGAAGTCGACCGCGAGCACGCGATGGTCCGGCGCGTAGCGGGTGAGCGCGTCGGACCACTGCTCGGCCTTGCCCGCCCAGTCGTGCAGGAACACGACGGAGCGCTGTGCGTTCGCCGGCCCTCCTACGACGTACGCGATGTCGTCGACGGGCCGTCCGTCGACGCTGCGGACGAGCGTCGCCTCTCGGAGAGCGACGGAGTCCTCTTCCGAGTTCTCGGGCTCGAGGGCCTCCGGCTCGGGGAGCGGCAGCTCGCCCACCGTCTCCGTCGCGTCGTCGACGCGGACGAGAGGGCTGGACGCGGCCGCGCCGACCTCGATCGCGGCGGTGTCCCCGTTCGACGCAGGTCGCTGCGTCCCGGAGTCCGCCGTCGAAGGGCGCTCACCAGCCGCGCCGCGGGTCGCGCCCGCGGCGTCCGCGACCCGGGCAGACGCGGTGCTGCCCGCTTCGGTCGGCCCCGCCGCGCCCCGGTCGGCCGACGTCCCGGGCGCGGCGGCGCGATCGGCGTCCGCGCGATCGTCGGCGCCGCGCTTCGTCGGCACTGCTGTGCCGGATTGCGCCGTGCCGGATTGCGCCGTGCCGGAGTTCGCCCCGTCGACGCCCGCACCCTCGGTCCCCGGCTTCGCGGACCACGTGTCCACCGAACCTGTGTCCGCCGAACCCGTGCCCACAGAATCCGGGCCCACAGAACCCGGGCCCGCGGCCCCCCTGTTCGCGGAACCCGAGTCCACGGACCCCTCGTCCGCCGGCCCCGCGTCCGCCGGTGCCGCGCCCGCGACCCGCTGCGCATCCGCGGCGGGGTCCTGCGAAGCCGCTCCGCTCGACACGCGGCCTCCCGCGTCGACGTCTTCCGCGGCGACGTTCTCCGCGGCAGAGACGTCCGCCGCCGACCGGTCGGCGGCGGGGTCGTCGGTCGAGCCGCCTTCGGATCCAGGCGTACGGACGGCTCCGACGGACGAATCGACGCGCCGTTCGGGCGCGACGGGATCCGTCAGCGGTCGATCCTCGGCGGGCGGCGGCAGGGCACAGCCCGCGCAGGCGAGGAGCGCTACCCACGCGGAGCGGCGCGCGACCGGGGCCGAGAACGAGATGTGCGACATGGTGGTGCGGCTCCGCGGCGGGACGGAGCGGGTCGGAGCCTACGGCGCCGCGACCCGGGCGTGGGGAGCGGACCGTGCTTCCGCGGGCGCGCTTCCGAAGCGCCCCCTGGCGCGGTTTCGGGACAGGCTGGCGCGGCCGGCGCCGTCCCACGTCGTCTGAACATCCGGTCGAGCGGAGGCCCGCTACGCTGCGAGGATCCCCGCCCTGCCGGCCCCGCCGGCGCACGACGACCGAACTCGAACACGCTCGATGCTGTCGATCCTCTCCCCGCGCAGTACTTCCCTCCGGCCGCGCGCAGCACGGCCGCTGGCGGCCGCCACCCTCGGCTCTCTCCTCCTCCTGTCCCCGGCGGCCGGCGCCACGCTCCAGGACGAAGACCCGGAACGGTCGGCCGACGCACCGACCGCGGAGGGCGACGCAGCGCCGGAGCGCGAAGCGCTGCCCGAACGGCCGCCGGTCCGCACCGAGGGCAAGCTCCCGATCGAGTGGGTCGACGCGCTCGAGTGGCGCTCGATCGGTCCCGCCAACATGGGCGGCCGCATCACCGACATCGCGGTCCACCCCGCAGACCCGGCGGAGCGCTGGCTCGCGACGGCGACCGGCGGCGTGCTCCATACGACGAACGGCGGCGCGACCTACGAGCACCTCTTCGACGCGCAGCGCGTCTCGTCGATCGGCGCGATCGCCGTCGCACCCTCGGACCCCACCAAGGTCTGGGTCGGCACTGGTGAACCCAACCCCCGCAACTCGGTGTCGTGGGGCGACGGCGTGTACGCCTCCATGGACGGAGGCGCGACGTGGCGCTGGGCCGGACTCGGCGCTTCGTTCCAGATCTCCTCGATCGTCGTGCACCCCGAGGATCCGGACGTCGTCTTCGTCGGCGCGCTGGGCCGCCTCTGGGGGCCGAACGACGAGCGCGGGCTGTACCGCACGACCGACGGCGGGCGCTCGTGGGAGCGCGTTCTGTTCGTCGACGAGGACACGGGCGTCGTCGAGGTGAAGATGCACCCGACGGACCCGAGCACTCTGCTGGTTGCGACGTACCAGCGCCGCCGCGACGGGTTCGACACGAACGACCCCGCCGTGAAGTGGGGTCCGGGTTCCGGGATCTGGCGCACGACGGACGGCGGGGACACGTTCGAGCGCGTCTCGGCGGGCCTGCCGACCGGCACCCTCGGGCGCATCGGCATGTCGTGGTGCGCGTCGGAGCCCGACTCCGTGTTCGCGATCGTCGAGACCGAGCGCATCACGCAGGCCCCCGAGGACGCCGCGTGGTTCGGGATCCGTTTCGACGCGTCGGACTTCGGCGCCAGCGTCAGGAACGTCGTCGACGACTCGCCGGCGAAGGCCGCCGGGATCGCCGAGGGCGACGTCGTGCTCCGCATCGCCGATACCCCCATCGTCGACGACGAGCGCCTGACGCGGACCCTGCGGAAGTACTCGGCGGGCGACTCGGTCGACGTCGAGGTGCTGCGCGACGGCGAGGTCCTCGCGCTCGAGATCACCTTCGACCGGCGGCCGAGCGAGGAAGAGAAGCGCGACGTGCACGGACGCCTGCGCGAGGGTCCCTTCGGGATCGGACTCGGCGGGCAGCGCGCGAACGCGCAGGACGACCAGGGCAAGGACGGCTTCGAGTTCGGCGGCGTGTTCCGCTCGGACGACCGCGGCTCGAGCTGGACGCGCGTCAACTCGCTCAACCCGCGCCCGATGTACTACAGCGAGATCCGCGTCGATCCGAGTGACGCCGACCGCGTGTACGTGCTGGGCACGCGCCTGTACCGCTCGAAGGACGGCGGCGTCACGTTCACGCGCGACGGCCACGGACGCGACGTGCACGTCGACCACCATGCGCTGTGGATCGACCCCGCGGACGGGCGTCACATGGTGCTCGGCAACGACGGCGGCGTGTACGAGACGCGCGACCGGATGGAGAACTGGCAGCACCACAACCGCATGGCGCTCGGGCAGTTCTACAACGTGAGCGTCGGCCCCCGCGACGTGTACACGGTGTACGGCGGCCTGCAGGACAACGGGACGTGGGCGGGTCCGTCGCGCACGGCGGACGCCGGCCCGACGAACGGCGACTGGTTCCGCGTGGGCGGCGGCGACGGATTCCGCGCGTTCGCGGACCCCGAGAAGCCCGACCGCGTCTACTTCGAGAGCCAGAACGGCGGCATGGCCCGACGGGACTTCGAGACGGGCGAGTGGCGCTCGATCCGCCCGCGGGGCAGCTCGAAGGAGCGCATCCGCTTCAACTGGAACACGCCCTACCTGCTGTCCAGTTTCAACAGCGGCATCGTCTACAGCGCGGGCAGCCGCGTCTTCCGGTCGGTCGCGCGCGGCTCCGAGGCCACGGCGATCTCGCCCGAGATCACGGCCACGGACCGCGGCGCGGCGGTGGCCCTGGCCGAGTCGCCGCGCTCCGCGGGCGTGCTCTGGGTCGGCACGGACGACGGCGCGCTGTGGTTGACCGAGGACGACGGCGTGACGTGGACGGACCTGATGGCGCTGAACGGAACGCCCGCGTTCGAGCCGGCGGCCGAGCCGGACGAGGAGCGCGCGCGGATCACCGCCGAGGCGAAGGCCGCGGTCGTCGCGACCGAGACGCCCGCGCCCGCGCCCGCCGCCGCTCCCCAGGAGGGCGGCCTGGGCGGCGAGTGGAAGTGCCGCGCGAAGGGCGAGGCCCTCCGCTCAGGTTCCACGGACGGGCAGTTCGTGCTCCGGCTCGCGCAGTCGGAGAGCGGACGCGTCACCGGGACGATCGAGTCCGAGATCGGCAGCGGCGAGCTCACCCGCGTGCGCTACCGCCGCTCGACGGGCGACCTCTCGTTCCGCTTCGAGGTCGACCGCCTCGCGCTCGACTTCGAGGGCCGGGCCGATCTCGACCAGGGCACCATCGAGGGCGTCGTCTCGGCTGCGAGCGGTGCGATCCGCTTCGACTTCACCGGCCGGCGCGGCGGCGCGAAGCCTGCCGCCGCGGCGAAGGCAGAGGTCGCGAGCGCGGGCGCCTCGTCGCCCGCGCAGACCGCGGAAGACGGCGACGACGAGGACGACGCGAAGCCCGGCGAGGAGGCCGACGACGCGCCGCCCGCCGACCCGATCGACGACACGCTCGACCAGCTCCTCCCCGGCCGCCGCTACGTCAGCGACATCGAGCCGTCGCGCTTCGACGGCGACCGCGTGTACGTGACCTTCGACGGACACCGGAGCGACGACACGCTCCCGCACGTGTTCGTGTCCGAGGACCGCGGGCGCACGTGGGACTCCCTGCGCAGCAACCTGCCGGACGCCGCGGGCTCGGTGCGCACGATCCACGAGGACCGCACGAACGAGGACGTCCTGTACGTCGGGACCGAGCACGGCATCTACGTGTCGATCGACCGCGGCGACTCGTGGACGCGCCTCAACTCGAATCTGCCGACCGTGCCGGTGCACGATCTCGCGCAGCACACGGGTGCGGGCGAGCTCGTCGCGGCGACGCACGGCCGGAGCCTCTGGGTCCTCGACGTCCGCGCGATCGGGCAGATGGACGCCGGAGCGCTCGACGCGCCCGCGACGCTCTTCGAGCCGAACGACGTCCGGATGTTCGCGCGCATGCCGGAGCGCGGGAGCCACGGGTCGCACCGCTTCGTCGGCACGAACCCCTCTCGCGCGGCGACCTTCACCTACGCGCTCGGCAAGAAGGCCGACGCGGTCGTCCTGGAGGTCCGCGACGCCTCGGGCGAGGTCGTGGCGTCGGTGGAAGGCAGCGGCGCCAAGGGGCTCCACCGCGTCGAGTGGAACCTCAGGACCGAGACCGAGGCTACGCGGAGCGGGCGCCGGCGCGTCCGCCGCGCGCGCCCGGGCGCCTACTCCGTCACGCTCGTGGTGGACGGCGACGCGGCGTCCGAAGCCCTCGGCTTCGACCTCGTGAACGATCCCTCGAAGCCGAGCACGGCATGGATCGCGTTCGAGGAGCAGCAGGAGGCGTTGGACCTGGATGAGGAGGCGGAGGAGGACTCCTCCGAACGCAAGGAATCCGCTCTAGGGGGCCAATAGAGCCCCGATCCGCCGAATGTAGGTGCCCGGAACGGGCCACGTCCCGTACCTTCCTCCCCCCATTCTCCAAGCGGGCCAGGCGGCGGTGGTCGCCGCCAAGCCCCACTCCCCACCAGAGCAATCATGAAAGGTCTTGTCACGACGGCCGCCCTCGCGGCCACCACCCTCGCTGCCACCTCGTGCAACTCGGGCCCCAAGCAGCTCTCCCGCACCTGGGACACGAAGGTCAACCAGTGGTACGCCGAGGACTCATGGATCCACGGCGCGCTCCTCCAGGACATCCTGCCCGTCTACCCCATCGTCGGCTTCGTCGCCACCATCGGCGACGCGCTGATCCTGAACCCGATTCAGTTCTGGGGCACCGACGTCTGGGACCGCAAGGGCACCGCGTACGAGTACGCGCAGCCCACCGGCGCCGAGCGCACGGTCACCGGCTGGAAGCCGACCTGGATGGAGGGCGAGTGATCGCCTGACGCCTCGACGCCGACGCTGAAGAGCCGAGGCGCTGCAGCGAAAGCAAAGAGGCGTCCGCCGTGCGGCGGCGCGGACCCCGCTCGCTCCTAGCGCGGTCCGCGCCGCCGCCGTCCGTTTCGCGAGACTTCGACGACGCGCAGATGCGCCTCGGATCGCAGCACCTGCCAGGAGGTGCTACGGTAGGCCGCACCGCGCGCTCGTCGCTCGGCACCTTTCCCGGACCCAAGGACGACAACCCATGCTCGACTCGCACTCGTTCTGCGCGGGGATCGCTGCCACGATCCTCCTCGCCGCCGGAGCCGCTGCCGCTCCGTCGCTCGCTCAGGGCACGCCGGCCTGCACGCCTGCTCCCCTGCTTGATCCGCTCGCGCCGAGACCGCTCGACGCGGTGGAGTTCGACGACGGAACTGGAACCACGACCTACATCGCAGCGATCCTCGACCCGAGCCAGGGATGGTCGGTCCCGTTCCCCGTCCTACGGCGGAACGGGTCCGAATGGGAGGACATCACGACGGGCGCCGGGTTTACCGCGCGCACTCTTGCGGTCTACGACGACGGAAGCGGTCCAAGCCTGTACGCCGCCGGCTTTCATTTCCCGGTCTTGCCCCAGTCCCCGGCCGGACTCTTCAAATGGACGGGCTCCGGCTGGGTCGAGTTCTTCGGTCCTCCGTTCGACTTCATCGAAGGGCTGGAGGTCTATGACGACGGGACCGGTGACAAGCTGTATATCGGCGGCAGTGTGCCCGCCGGCGGTCTGGACACGCAGGGGCTCTTCTATTCGTTCGACGGTGCGGCGTTCACGGCCGTCCCCGGCGTCTTCAATCACAACAGTGCACGTGGGCACGTCGAAGTCCTGCAGGTCTTCGACGATGGAAACGGTCCCGCCCTCTACGTCGGAGGGATCTTCGCGTCGATCAACGGGGTCCCATTCGCCAACGTCGCTCGGTGGGACGGATCGACCTGGACGGCTCCAGGCGGATGGAACGCGCCCGGAGACATCGAGGACTTCGAGGTACTGGCATTGAACAGCGGCCCCGAAGAGCTGTACGTCTCGGGGAGGTTCCACCAGATCGCTGGGGTGGACGCCCATCTCATCGCCAGGTTCGACGGGACGCAGTGGCACGGGCTCGCGAACGGACTCCACTACACCGGGTTCTGGGAAGCGCACGCAGGTGAGATGGTGGCCTACGACGACGGCAACGGCCCCGCGCTCTTCGTGTTTGGAGGGTTCGATCGGGCGAGTGGAGTTCCCGTGGAGCGTGCCGCCCGATGGGACGGAAACTCATGGAGCGCGCTCGAGGACCAGAGTGTGTTCGCCGGAACGAGACCGTGGGGGCCTGAGTCGTTCGATCCAGGCGACGGAACGGGGCGCCGCCTGCTCATGGGCGGCTGGACCTACGGCGGCTGCACGCGCGCACCGATCGGTGAAACCACCTGCGCGGGTCAGCCCAACTCGACCGGGGCCCCCGCCGCGCTGAACGCCATCGGTGCGACGGCCGCGGCCCGCGGCGACGTCACGCTCGAGGCCACGGGACTCCCGCAGCTCTCGACCACCCTCTTCCTCGCCGCGGACACGAGCGACTTCGTGGCGTCTCCCGGCGGCAGCGCCGGCGATCTGTGCCTCGGCGGAACGATCGGACGCTTCCTCGCGCCCGGCCAGCTGATGACGTCGGACGCCACGGGCGCCGCCGCGCTGACGCTCGACCTCGACGCCATCCCGGCCGGCGCAACGGCGCGTGCCGTCGCTCCGGGCGACACATGGTGGTTCCAAGCCTGGCACCGGGACGGTGCGGGCAGCAACTTCACGCCGGCGCTCCGCGTGTCGTTCCTCTGAGAGGCATGGGGCGGATCTGAGGGAGCGGGCCGCGCACGGCCCCTCCCCCGCTCAGCGCACCGCCGCCAGGATCGAGCGCGTCGCGTGGCTCTTGTTGAGCGTGTAGAAGTGCAGGCCGGGCGCGCCGCCCTCCAGGAGGCCACGGCACTGCTCGATCGCGTACTCGATGCCGTTCGCCATCACGATCGCGGGATCGTCCTGGATCGGACGCAGCCGCGCGCGCAACGTCTCGGGGATCGTCGCACCGCACATCTTCGTGAAGCGCTCGACCTGCGCGACGTTGGTGATCGGCATGATCCCGGGCACGATCGGGATCGTGATACCGGCGGCGCGCGCGCGCTCGACGAAGCGCCAGTAGAGGTCGGCGTCGAAGAAGAGCTGGGTCGTGAGGAAGCTTGCCCCGTTCTCCTGCTTGAGCTTCGCGTAGGCGAGGTCGTCGTCGAGCGACGAGGCCTCGGGGTGCGCCTCGGGGTAGCACGCGGCGCCGATGCAGACCTCGTGCCGGTCACGCAGGAACGCGATCAGATCGGTCGCGTGCGCGAAGCCTCCCTCCGTCGCCTCGAAGCGCTCGGCGCCCTGGGGCGGGTCGCCGCGCAGCGCGAGCACGTTGCGGACGCCGGCCTCCTCGAGCCTGCGTACGACCCCGCCGATCTCCTCGGCGGTCGAGCCGACGCACGTCAGGTGCGCCATCGTCGTCACGTCGAGCTCCTGCTGGAGCCGCGTCACGATCTGGTGCGTCCGGTCGCGGGTCGTGCCGCCGGCGCCGTACGTCACGGAGATGAAGTCGGGCTCGACCTTTTCCGCGAGATCCGCCGCGGTGCGCAGGAGCGCCGTCGCACCCTCGTCCGACTTGGGCGGGAAGAACTCGAAGCTGAAGACGGGCGTGCCGCGCCCGTAGAGTTCGCCGATGCTCTGGCCAGCGGTCATGAGTCTGGGTTCGCCTCCTTCGGCGCGGTACGAGCGGCGTCGGGCTCGAGCAGCGCCGCGAAGCGCTTGCGGAAGTTGTCGGGGATCGGGAAGGTCTCCATCGTGTCGACGCGCGTGCAGACGGTGGTCATGCGTGCCTCGACGCAGACCTCGTCCGCCATGATGATCCGGTAGCGCAGCCCGAGCGAGCTCCGGCCGAGCTTGAAGCACGTGACGCTCACGATCGGGCGGTCGCCGAAGTGGAGCGGCTTCTTGAAGTCGACCTCGGAGTGCACGAGCGGGAATCCGACGCGCTCCTCGAGCAGGAGCGTGTAATAGCGGAAGCCGACGTGCTCCTCCCAGACCTCTTCGAACACGTCGTGGACGTAGTCGAAGATGCGCGGGAAGTAGGCGATCCCCGCCGGGTCGACGTGTCCGAAGCGGACCTGGATGACGGTGTTGTAGGCGCTCATCGGAAGCGTTCGGGCCACTCCTCGGCGATCGTCGTGACGGTGATCTCCGCGAGCTGGTCAATGAGGACGCGGCCCTCCGCGGCAGTGGCGCTGGCGGGATCGCCGCACCAGGCGGCGTCGGCGCCGATCTCGACGAAGTCCTTCGCCCCCGCCAGCATCTTTTGGACGAGGCCGACGGTCTTCGGCTCGAGCGCAGCACGCTCTTCGTCGCGCACCGATTCGGGCGCGGCCTCGAGCACGATCGACGTCTCGTAGCGGCCCGCGTGGCACTCGCCCGACGCGAACTCATCGCCGAGCGTGCCCGCCCAGCGGCGGCGGGTGATGTCGGGGAACAGGAGCTGCGCGTGACGATCCGTCATGACCGCGTGGTCCGTGACCACGCCGCGCAGGAGTTCGACGTGGCCGCGCTCGAGATGCGAGTTGCACAGAATGACGCGGCGGACGCCGTGCTGCTCGAGGCTTTCCACGACGTCCTCGACGAGGTTCCAGAGGGTCGTCGGCCGCACGGTGATCGTCCCGGCGAAGCCGAAGGCGAACTGCGCGACCGTGTAGGCGATCGGCGGGAGCACGAATGCCGCGACGCCGCGCTCCTCGAGACGCTCGGCCGCGCGGCGCGCCTGCGCGGTCGCGATCGTCACGTCGGTGTCGAGCGGCAGGTGCGGCCCGTGCGCCTCGGTCGCACCGACGGGCAGGAGCGCCACGGGGTCGCGGGCGAAGAGCGCCTCGGCCTCGGGCCACGTCAGCCGTGCGAATTCCGTCGCGGCCCGGTGGCCGCCGCCGGCGCGGTCGTCGTCGTTCACTTGAGCAGCTTGCGGGCGATCTTCCCGCGGTCGTTCCGGGGCAGCGGCCGGTCCCACCACTCGAACGAGCGCGGGTACTTGTGCGGCGCGAGGCGTTCCTTGCAGTGGGCCTTGAGCTCGTCCGCGAGCCCCTGGTCCCCGAGCGCGTGCGGCGCGCACACGACGATGCCGTGCGCCTTGACGAGCCCCTGTTCGTCGGGACGCCCGACGACGCAGCACTCGCGCACGAGCGGGTGCTGGAGCAGCACGTTCTCGATCTCGAGCGGCGACACCCAGATGCCGCTGACCTTGAGCAGGTCGTCGCCGCGCCCGACGTACCAGAAGACGCCGTCGGCGTCGCGCCGCATGATGTCCGCGGTGGTGCACCACGCGCCCTGGAACGTCGCGTTCGACTTGTCCTTGTCGCCCCAGTAGCAGAGCGCGGTCGAGCCGCCGGCGACGCGGAGCCGCCCGGGCTCGCCGTCGGGGACGGGCGCGCCGTCCGCGTCGACGATCTCGGCGTCGTAGCCGGGCACGAGCCGACCGAGCGAGCCGGGAACGACGCGGCCGAGCTCGTTCGAGATGTAGATGTGGAACATCTCGGCGGACCCGATGCCGTCGAGGATCTCGACCCCGGTGCGCTCCCTCCAGCGCGCGTAGAGCTCGGGCGGGAGCGCCTCGCCCGCCGACAGCGCGACGCGCAGCGACCCGAGGTCGACCTCGTCCACGCGCGGGCTCGCGAGCACGTTGTTGAAGAGCGTCGGGACGCCCGTGAGGAACGTCGGTCGGTGCGCCGCGATCTGGTCGAGCACCTCGTCCGCCGTCGCACGTCCCGGGAACAGCACCACCGTCGCACCCGCGCGGAACGGGAACATCAGGTTCGTGCCGGTCGCGTAGCCGAAGAAGAGCTTGGGCACCGAGAGGCAGACGTCGTCCTCGCGGTAGCCCGCGACGGCGAGCCCGTAGTTCTCCGTCGCGTAGGCGAAGTCGCGCTGCGCGTGGACGCACGCCTTCGGCTCGCCCGTCGAGCCCGACGTGAAGAGCCAGCCCGCCAGGTCGTCCGGCCCCGTGGGCTCGATCTCGGCCGCCGGGGAGTCCGCGTCGCCCGCGGCGATCGCGTCCTCGAGGTCGACGAAGCGCTCGTCGCGCGGAGTCTCACCGACGACGTACGCGCGGCGCACGTACGGCGAAGTCTCGATCGCAACGCGCATCTCGGGCAGCACGTCCTCGTGCACGAAAACGGCCGTGGCCTTCGTGTAGTCGAGGTAGTAGGCGAAGTCCTTCGCCTTGAGCAGCGGGTTCACCATCGCGAACACGCCGCCCGCACGCAGCGTCGCGAACCACGCCTCGGCGAACTCGAACCCGTCGGGCAGCGCGAGCAGGACGCGCTCCTCGGGGCGCAGGCCGTCCGCGCGCAGGGTCGCGGTCAGCGCGCGGACGCGCTCGGCGAGCTGCCCGTACGTGGTGGACTCGTCCCCCATCCGGAGCGCGACCTTGTCCGCCCGCCCCTCGCGCAGGTTGTGGTCGAGGAAGTAGTCGCAGAGGTTGAACCGACCCGAGAGGTCCAGCCCGAACGTCGCGTCGACGCGCCCCATCGTTCAGGCGCCCGTCGCCGCCTCGAGCGCCGCGCGGAAGTCCTCGGCGCTCGCGTGGCGCTCCATGCGCTTGCCGCGGAGCGCCCGGGCGATGGCGGCCTCGAGGTCCCGGTCGATCTCGACGTCGGGCGCGACCGACCTCATGGACGGCGCCTCGGGCTGCATCTTGGACTGGAAGACCTCGATGTAGCTGCGGCCGCGCCAGGGCATCACGCCCGTGAGCAGCTCGAACATCACCGTCGCGAGGTTGTAGAGGTCGGAGCGCTCGTCCGGCGAGTCCCCGCCGAACTGCTCGAGGGGCGCGTAGTACGGCGTGCCGATGAGCGCGGTCCGCGTGCCGAGGTGCTTGGCCGCCCAGAGGCCCGGCGTGACGCCGGCGTCGACCAGCTGGGCGGTTCCGTCCTCGCGCACGAAGACGGTCGTCGGCTTGATGTCGCCGTGCACGAGTCCCGCGCCGTGGGCGGACTCGAGACCGTCCAGGACCGACGAACCGAGCGCGACGACGGCGTCGACGGGCATCGGGCCAGCGTCCCCGAAAGCGTCCCGGAGCATGCGGCCCTCGGGCATCGCCGTCACGGCGATCACCGCGCCGTCGTCGAGCACCTGGACGGAGCGCAGCTCCGCCACCGCTTCGGAGTGCAGATCGCGCCAGCCGAGCAGCGACTGGGCGAACGACTCCGCCTGCCCGGGGCCCTCGAACAGCGAGGACGGGAAGGCCTGGAGCTCGCCCGGCGCCCCCGACTCGACGTCTTCGACCTCGAACGCGGCCGACATTCCGTTCTCGCGGTGCGGAGCCACGATCCGGTGGGCGTCGAGAAGGACGTTGCCCTCCTTGAGGTCGAAGAGGCTGAGGCGTGTGGGGCTCATGGACGTGACAGTATGGCAGACGGGGCCCGCGCGCCGCGAAAGAAGGACGCGCGCGTGTCCGGCTCCGCGCTCGCCATGCGAGTCTCCGGAGCGCTCCCCTCGCCCCGCCACCCCACGTCGCCCGGAGAACACCCATGGCCGGCCCGCAGCACCCAGGCTCCCCCAGCCGCCCGAGTGAACCCGACGCCGAGGGCCCGATCGACACGGTCGTGGTCCCGCGCGTGAGCGACATCGGCGGCTTCCAGGTGCGCCGCGCGCTCCCGACCCGCCGGAAGAAGCTCGTCGGCCCGTTCATCTTCTTCGACCGGATGGGCCCGGCGCGGCTCGGCGCGTCCGACGCGCTCGACGTCCAGCCGCACCCGCACATCGGGCTCGCGACGGTGACCTACCTCTACGAGGGCCGCATCCGCCACCTGGACTCCCTCGGCACCGACCAGGTGATCGAGCCGGGCGCGATCAACCTGATGACCGCCGGGCGCGGGATCGTGCACTCGGAGCGCTCGCCCGCGGCCGACCGCGGCACGGAGCGCGGGATGAGCGGGCTACAGATCTGGCTCGCGCTGCCCGAGGGCGCGGAGGAGTCCGCGCCCGCGTTCGAGCACACGCCCGCGGACGCTCTCCCCACCGTGGAGGACGCGGGCTTCCGCGCGCGCGTCCTGATGGGCACGTTCCTCGGCGCGACGTCGCCCGTGACGCAGAGCTCCGAGACGCTCTACGTCGATGCGGTCCTGCCGCCGGGCGGCGCCCTCGAGCTGCCCACGGGCACCGAGGAGCGCGCGGCCTACGTGCTGTCCGGCGACGTCGTGGTCGCCGGCGAGCGCTTCGAAGGCGACGCGCTCATCGTCTTCCGCCCGGGCGACCCGATCGTCCTGCGCAGCGAGCGCGGCGCGTCGCTCGTCGTCCTCGGCGGCGCTGCGCTCGAAGGGCCGCGCCACATCTGGTGGAACTTCGTGTCGAGCTCGAAGGAGCGCATCGAGGCGGCCAAGGCCGACTGGAAGGCGCGCCGCTTCGACGCCGTCCCCGGCGACGAGATCGAGTTCGTGCCCCTGCCGGAGCGCTAGCGCGAGATACGGCCGGAGCGCTAGCGCGAGATACGGCCGGAGCGCTAGCGCGAAACTCGACCGGAGCGCTCACGCAACATGCGGGCGGAGCCGCGCCGCGTCCGTGTCGAAGGCGCGCGCGGAGGTTACTTGCCGCCGCCCCCGCCCGCGGCTCGCCCCTGCTGCCACGTGCCCTTCGCCGCCGCGTTGTCGAGTCCACCGGCGGAGTCGAGCCGCTCGAGCTGGTCCGGCGACAGGAACGACTCGAGGTCACTCCGCAGAAGGTCCTGGTTGACTTCCTTCACCTGGCCGAGCGTCTCGACGCTCGCACCTTCCGCCCACTGACGCAGCACCTCGTTGTCCCGCTCGCCCTGCACGCGAAGCGCCTCCGACATGCGGGCGGACTGCGCGTCGTCGAGCTCGAGCCAGGATCCGAGCGCGGACACCCGCCGGTCCAGACTGCCGCGCCGCTTGCCCTGGGCGACCTCGATCTCCCGGACGCGCTGCGCGATCTCCTCGGGCGCGAGGTCCGCCGCGTCGGCCCAGCCGTCCTTGCCCTTGCCCCCGCGGCGCTCCAGGAGCGCGAGCTCCTCGCGCAGCTCGGCGACCTCCGCGCGAAGCGCGCTCACCTGCTGGGCGAGCGCCGCGTCCGCGCCCGCGTCGACCCGCATCGGCGCTGCGGCGGGCGCGACGGGCTCGAGCTCGAGCCGCTCGACGCGCTCCACGAGCGCCCGAAGCGCGGCCGAGTCGGTCGACTGCGCGTCCGTTTCGCTACGGGCAGGTGCGACGTCGCCCGCAGCGACGCTGGGCGCGGGCGGGCGGCCCATCAAGGCGGTGACGACAGCGCCAGCCGCGGCGCCCGCGACGAGCGCGCCTGCGATGAGAGGGAGGGTCTGCGTCATGTCTGCAGCATCGCACATGCGGGCCGATTTCGCCCTGCGCGTCCCATCGCCGCGCCCGACTCTGGGCTTCCGCCGTCGTGCAGCGACGGCGGCCGAGACTCCGCCGCTGCCGTGCGGACGAACGGGATTCCGTCGCCTGGACCGAGAACGCACCGGCCTCGGCTCGGGAAGACGCGCCGCGAGCGGACGCGGGTCACTCGTACGTCCCGTCGCCGGGCGGCGGCGGCGTGCGCTTCAGGACGTCCTTGGCGAGCACGAGCTTCTGCACCTCGCTCGTGCCCTCGTAGATGCGGAGCGCTCGTGTGTCGCGGTACAGGCGCTCGACGACCGCGCCCACGCGGACGCCGAGGCCGCCGTGGTGCTGGACGGCGCGGTCGCAGACCCAGGACGCCGTCTCGGTCGCGTAGAGCTTGGCGCGGGCGACCTCGGCCGTCGCGTCGACGCCGGCGTCGACGCGCGCGGCGGCCTCGTCGACGAGCAGCTCGGCGGCCCGCAGGCGGACGTCCATCTCGGCGAGGTCGAAGCGCAGGCCTTGGAACGAGGAGAGCGGGCGGCCGAACTGCTCGCGCCGCGCGAGGTGCCGCACCGACTCTCCGAGCGCGCGGCGCCCGAACCCGCACGCCGCCGCGGCGACGGTGATCCGGAAGCGCGCGAGGTTCGAGAGCGCGAGGTCCATCCCCGCGCCGACGTCGCCCAGCACGTGGTGCGCGGGCACCTCGACGCCGTCGAGCAGCACCTCACCGATCGGGTGCGGCGCCATCACCTGGAACGCGCGCGTGCCGAGGCCGGCGGCCCCGTGCGGCACGTAGAACATCGTCAGCCCGCCGCGCTCACCGGGCTCGCCGTCCGTGCGCGCCAGGACGCAGTAGTAGTCCGCGACGCCGACGTTCGTGATGTACGTCTTGCCGCCGGTGAGCCGCCAGCCGTCGCCGCCGGGCCCACGGCTGGGTTCGGCGCGCGTCGACACGCCCGCGAGGTCCGAGCCGGCGCCGGGCTCGGTCAGGCCGAGCGCGGGGATCAGCTCGCCGCGCGCGGTGCGCGCGAGGACCTCGAGCAGCTCGGGCTCCTGCGAGCCGAGAGCGATCGGGAACGAGCCGAGGCCCTGCTCAACGAGCGCGAGGTCGAGCATCGCGTGGTGGTACGCGAGCGTCCGGCGGAGCGCGCTCAGCGCGCGTACGGAGACCGTATCGGCGGGCGCGAGCGGAGCAGCGTCCGCGCCGCCGTGGGCCGCGGGGACCGCGTAGGAAAGGAGGCCCGCGCCGCGGACCGCGTCGTGCGCGGCACGGAACGCCACGATCTCGCCGAGGCCCTCCGCGGAGAGCGCCGCCTCGTGGGCCGCGCCGAGCTCCGCGGCGCGCGCGGTGAGCTCCGTGATCGGGTCGCCCTCGGGCGACGCCGTGTCCGTCTGAATCTCGGAAGACATGCGGCCGCCGAGGATAAACTCCCCAGCGGCCGCTCCTACAACGGTCACCGCCTGCCCAGGTGCACTCGACGGTCCCACGCGTCCGAAGTGCGGCGGGCGGGCGGCTCCCGCGTTTCCGGTCTGGCCCGAACCTGGCCGCGACGCCGCGCCGCGAATCGGCGAGCGCCGTGGCCCGGTCCAGGTCGTTCGAGTTTCGAGGCCCCCCCGGCCTTCCGGATGGGTCGGCGCACCAGCAGAGCGCAGTCCTCCGGGGGGAAGGACGGTTGCCGCCCGCGATCGTGCACTCGACGGTCCCACGCGTCCGAAGTGCGGCACGCGGGCGGCCCCCGCGTTCTCATTCACCCGAACCGCTGCAGCGGCGGAGATCGCCGATGCGGGTCCAGGTCGTTCGAGTTTCGAGTTGGCCCCCTCCGGCCTCGCCGGAGGAGGACGGTTGCCGCCCGCACGGACACACCCGACGGTCCCACGCGTCCTGGGTGCTGGCGCGGGCGGCTCCCGCTTTTCCTTCTGGTGTTCCCCGGCCTGCCGGCGCTCGGCGGGCCGGAAGACCGACTCAGGGGAGGAACGTCACGGCAACAGCGTCCGTGAAGTTCGAGGTCTGGGTCGGGTTCACGTCGCGCGTCCACGCCTGCCAGCGCCAGGTCTCCCCCGCCTGCGCGGCGACGAGCTGCGAAGGCGTCGGGATCTGCGTGAGGTCGAGGTCGAGCTCGAACGCGCCCTCGGCGCCGGCGCCGAGGATGGCCGAGTACCGTCCGATCTGGCCGCCGAGGCAGAGCACGCCCTGGCTGTTCGGCGGCGTCGTCATCCCAGTCGTTTGCGAAACCACGAAGATGCCGAACTGGAACGGCGGAAGATCCGACGCGCGGAGCGTCACGTCGTTCGCCGCCGCCGAGGTCGAGCCGAACGCCTGGATCGCGCCCGGGACGCCGGTCGAGTTCGGCACCGCGGGCGAGCACTCGGCGACGCCGATGGGCGCCGCGTCGTCGAAGATCGGGAAGACGGCCTTGGGCGACGCGATGTTGGTTGCAGCGACCGTCTCGTCGTAGATCGTCTCGGTCTCGTTGGCACCGAGGAACAGCCCGTCGCCGTCGAGGTCGACGAGGCGCAGGATGCGGTCGGGGTTCTGGTCCTCGGCGACGTAGACCGAGCCGTCGGGTGCCGGCGTGACCTCCCAGATGAGGCTCGATCCGGGGGCGGCGTAGATCTGATCGGCCTCGGTCGCCGGGTCGACGACACCGTCGCCGTTCACGTCGGAGAAGCGCCAGATCACGTCACCGCCGGTGTCGTTGACGTAGAAACGTCCCTGGTCGTCGAGGCCGAGGTCCCAGTGGAACTGGGCGCCGCCGGCGTCCGGGATATCGAAGAAGAGGGTCGCTTCGTTCGGCTGGTCGATGATCCCCGACCCGTCGAGGTCCTCGAGTCGGTAGACCGCCTTCAGAAGCGGCCCCGACGAGGGCGTCTCGACGTAGTAGATCGCGCCGTCGGCGCCGCGGGCGACGGCCGTCGGGATCGAGTCGCCGATCGAGCTCGCGCCGAACTGGGGCAGGTAGTACTCGACCGCCTCCCCCATGTCGTTTGCGTCACCGTCCCCGTTCAGGTCCTGCATCCGGACGATGGCGTCGTTGCCGCCGCCGCCCGTGTTCGCGGAGGCGGCCCAGAGCGTGCCGTCGTCGTCGAGCCACATGCCGCGCGCGGAGGTGAGCTCGATACCGGCGGCGTTCGCGCCGCTGCTGGTCCCGTCGAAGAAGAGCGTCGCCTCACCCGCGTCGAGCGCATTGCCGTTCCCGTTGAGGTCCTTGAACTGGAAGACGACGTCCTCCGACGTGTCGGTCACGAAAACGGTGCCGTCGGGGGCGCGCAGCAGGCCGACGTTGTTCGACAGCGTCAGCGCGCCAGCCGCGTCGTCGTAGAACGACACGACCTCTCCGGTGCCGTTGTAGTCGCCGTTCTGGTCGAGATCGGTGCAGAGCCAGATCGTGTCGTCGGACGTATCGCTGACGAGCGACTGCGGAAGGCCCTGGCCGAGCGCGGCCGGGGTGAGGGCGAGAGCGCCGAGGAGGCTGCAGCCTGCGGCTGCGGGGATACGAGAGGCGGACATGGAGTGGAAGGAGAGCCGGGCGTGGTCGTCGTTCGGGGCGCGGCGCGCGTGCCGTCGCCGCTGCGTGCGAGGATCTGACCCGATGTGCAACTGAGACGCAATCTCATTTGACTCGAATTCCTCCCAAAAGACTGCGCATTCGCTCGGGCTCCCACGGCCGCCCCCGAGAACGGCGCCCAGGACGCTGCTGGGTACCCGAGACGCCCTTGACGCATCGTCTGCGCCCCTCCCGGCGCAACCGTCGTGTCGCCCGGGCGTGGCCCCGGCCAGGGAGCCCGCAGTCCCCGGGTCAGCCGCGGGCGCGCCGCGGCGCGTGCGCCCGGACGTCGACCGGCCGCGCGACGTGCGCGACGGGGACGGGGAGCGCGGAACCGTCGTCGATTCCCGCTCCGCGGAAGACACCGGGCCGCGCATGGCCGTGCGGCTCACCGCGGGGGCGGACCCCGCCGAGCGCGAACATCTCGCACTCGCGCAGCGCGACCTCCGCGGGCGCGAGCTCCCAGGGCGGGTGCTCGATGTCGCCGCGCACGAGACCGCCGCGGAGCGAGTGGCGCACTCCGAATCCGCGCTGCGCGTAGAGGGAGTAGCGCTCGGTCAGGAAGTGCTCGAGGCCGCCCGGCGCGCTCCGGGTGAACTCCCCCACCGGCCGGTACGTCGCGTCGAAGCGCGCCGGCGGCGCCCCGCGGTGCCTGCGCTCGGACCGGAAATGCGTGCCGCCGTCGCCGGCGTCGTGCATCGACATCCGCGCGTCGAAGTACGGGAGCGCGAAGGTGGCGCGCGCGCCGCGCACCGAGGTCCAGGACTCCGCGTCGAGGCTGAAGAACCACACGCCGGGGCGCCCGTCCAGCGTGACGTAGGTCCTCAGGTTGAGCTCCAGGAAACGCCGCGCGCCGGGCAGCGGCGGGAGGCCGCGGAAGCGCACGCGCTGCATCTCGAAGGGCACGACGCCCACCCACGCCGTGCCGTCGAACGTGTCGACGTCGAGCGGCTCGGGGATGCGCGCGCGGAGCGGCTCCGCCGGAACGGGCCAGTGCAGGAACGCCAGCCGGTCCCAGCGCATGCCAAGGACCCGGGTCACCGAGGAGTCCTCCCCCGTGCCGTGACGGCGGCCGCCGAGCCGCCGATGACTCCGGGCCGCGGCCCCACTCAGCCCCTCCAGCCGCGGTTCTTGTCGAAGTCCTTCTGCCGCTTCTCGGTGAAGGCCTCGAAGGACTCGCGGTAGTCGGGGTGCTTCATGCACTCGGCCTGGACCCAGCCCTCGGCCTGCATCGCGTCGGCGAGGGTCATGTGCGCCTCCGCGTTCAGCATGCGCTTGGTGATCGCGAGGCCCATCTCGGGTCCCCGGGCCAGCTTCTCCGCCAGGGATCGAGCGCGGTCCTCGAGGTCCGCGTCGTCCACGACGTGGTTGTAGAGGCCGATCTCGGCCGCGCGCTCCGCGTCGATGAACTCGCCGGTCATGAGCAGCTCGGACGCGTGTCCGAGCCCGACGATGCGCGGAAGGAGCCACGCGGCGCCCATGTCGGCGCCACTCAGGCCGACCTCCGTGAAGAGGTAGGCGATCTTGGCGGAGCGCGCCGCGACGCGGACGTCGGCGGCGGCCGCCATGACCGCGCCGGCGCCGCAGGTGAGCCCGTTCAGCCCGCAGACGATGGGCTTCTCGAGGCGGCGCATGTTCTCGATCAGGTCGCACGTCATCCGCGTGAACTCGAAGAGGCGCGCGTCCGGGACGTCGAACAGCCGGCCGATGATGTCGCGCACGTCGCCGCCCGAGCAGAACGCACGGCCCGTCCCGATCAGCAGCACGCTGTGGACGGAGGTCCGGTCCCGGAGGACGGCGAACGTGTCGCGGAGCTCGGCGTAGGAGTCGAACGTCAGCGCGTTGAGGCGCTCGGGACGGGCGAGGCGAACGGTCGCGACCCCACCCTCCTCGGAGTACTCGAAGTGCTCGGGGTTGGGCAGCGGCGACTCGGGGGGCGTGGGCGCTTGGGGCATGGGCGCGAGCGTACCGGGCGTGGCCCGGGGCGGCCCACGGGACGCTCCATCCCCGCGCCGAGCAGGCCCGAAAACTCTTCAGAAATCGATGTGGACGCTCCTCGTCGCCAGGCAGTCGAGCAGGGGACCGGGTGCTCCGGCGCCAATTCCCCCGGGCCCCCTCGTCCCCGAACAACCACTGTCATGACCCTCCTCACTCTCTGCCTGGCGGCGAGCCTCCAGGCCGCCCCGGCCCCCCAGGCCGCCGCCCCGAAGAAGCCCGCGCGCCCCACCGCTGCCCTCGCCGGGGCGCGCGGGAGCTGCGCACAGTTCCCGTCGAACCTGTGCGTGCCGCTCGACTCGTCCTTCACCGTCGTGCCCTTCGGCGCCCAGTTCGGCATCTCCTTCGGAGCGTGCGAGCGCAACGACGACGGGAGCGCGCTCCTCGCCCTGAACGGCTGGAGCTTCGACTTCTACGGGACGCTCTGGCAGGACCTCTGGGTCAACAACAACGGAAACGTGTCGCTCGGCACGCAGTTCGCCGCGTTCAGCTCGAGCGGCTTCCCCGTCTCGGGCTTTCCGATGGTCGCTGCCTTCTGGGGCGACGTCGACACGCGCGCCGGCGACGGCACCGACGGCGCCGTCTGGTACCGCGAGTGGTCGACGGCCGCGGGCGACAGCGTGAACCGCCTGGTCGTCACCTGGGACCGCGTCGCCTTCTACGACGAGAACACCTCGAAGCTGAACACGTTCCAGATCATCATCACGGACGGCAACGACCCGCTCATCGGTCTCGGGAACAACGTCTGCTTCTGCTACGACGACATGGAGTGGACGACGGGCGACGCCTCGAGCGGATCGGGCGGCCTCGGCGGTACGCCGGCGACCGTCGGCGCCAACCAGGGCAACGGAACGGATTTCTTCCTCGTTGGGCGGTTCGACGCGGACGGGGACGCCTACGACGGCCCGGCCGGAGCCAACGACGGCGTCGACTACCTCGACGGCCGCACGATCTCGTTCTCCGTCGGCGGCGCGACCACCAACGTCGCCCCCGTCTACGTGAGCGGCGACGCGCGCTACGACGTCCTCGTCGGCGACACGCTCACGTTCGACGTCGAGGCGATCGGCCCGGAGCCCTCGCAGAGCGTCACGCTCACCGTCGACGCGGGCGGGCTCGCGAACTTCTCGTCCGTCGAGACGAGCGGCGGCCTCGCCACGTCGACAGCGACCTTCACGCCCGACCTGTCCCAGCTCGGCACGCACGTCGTCGAGTTCACGGCGACGGACGACGGGTCGCCCGTCGCGACTTCGCTCCTCACCGTCGAGATCGTGGTGGCCCCGGCGGCAACCGTCGGCGACGAGCTCTGCACGCCGAACGGGATCAACTCGACCGGACGCGCGGCCACGCTCTACGCCATGGGAAGCGCGGACGCGGCGCAGAACGACCTCACGCTCGAGGTGTCCGACATGCCGCCGAACGTGCTCGGCCTGATCGCCGTGTCCCAGTCGACGGGCGTCCTCGACCAGTTCATGGGCAACCAGGGTCGCTTCTGCATCAACGGCGCCGACGTCGGCCGCTACGGCAGCGCGATCTTCAACTCGACGGCCGCCGGTCGTCACACCTACGCGCTCGACCTGGCGACCCTACCGACCCCGACGGGCGTCCCTGCGGCCGCGGTGGCAGGTCAGACCTGGGGCTGGCAGATCTGGTACCGCGACGGCGCCCAAGGCCCGAACTTCACGAGTGCTGTGCGGGTGACGTTTCTCTAGTCCCAACCGCGTCCGTCCCAGCCGCGTCCGTCCCAACCGCGTCAGCGGTTGGACCCGAAAGGAAAGCAGTCCACCCCACTGCCCCTGACCCGAGGCGAGAGAGTCGAGGGGCCGCGCGCCCCCGCGCCCGGCCGCCCCC
>JBCBNC010000007.1:0-213947 GCA_039821985.1 Planctomycetota bacterium | reverse complement strand
GTCGAGCGAGAAGGCCAGCGGCTGCTGCTCGAGCACCAAGGCGAAGGCCTCGGTCGTCTCGAACGAGAAGGCAAGCGGGTGCTGCGCCGAGGGCGCGAAGGCGGCGAAGGCCGCGGCGACCAAGGACGCCGGCTGCTGCTCGACCGCCGCGAAGGCGGTGAAGGCCTCGACCGAGAAGGCCAGCGGCTGCTGCTCGGAGACCAAGGCGAAGGCCTCGGTCGTCTCGAACGAGAAGTCGAGCGGCTGCTGCTCCGCCACGAAGGCGAAGGCGCAGACCGTCGCCTCGGAGAAGAAGGACGGCTGCTGCTCGACGAAGTCGAAAGTTCAGCAGTGAGCGCCTGGCGCTCTCCGGCTCCGGCCGGGTGAGGCGCACGCCGACGGGCCCCGCGGGTACTCTCCGCGGGGCCCGTCGTCGTTTCCGACGTGGTCCGGCGCTCCGCCCCTCACCGCTCACTCCATGACCACGCTCTTCGAGGCCCCCGCGATCGACGGGTACGAGCTGCTCGACAGCGGCCGGGGAGAGAAGCTCGAGCGCTTCGGCGCGTTCGTCCTGCGCCGACCGGATCCACAGGCGCTCTGGCTCCCGAGTTTGCCTCCCGCGCGCTGGGCCGCGGCCGATCTCGCCTTCGAGCGCGAGTCCGACCGCGGTGGGCGCTGGATCCCGCACCCGGACGCCCCATCCGCAGTGCGTGGCGAGCGGCCGGAGTGGGCGATCGAACACGCGGGGGCTCGCCTCCTGGTCCGCCCGACCCCGTTCAAGCACGTGGGCCTGTTCCCCGAGCAGTCGGCGAACTGGGCCTGGGTCGCTCAGGTGCGCCGTGACCTCTCGGGCGGCGTGGAGCGGCCGCGGCTCCTGAACCTCTTCGGCTACTCCGGGGCGGCCTCCGTCCTCGCCGCGCTCGATGGCTGGGAAGTCACGCACGTCGACGCCTCGAAGACCTCGGTCACGTGGGCCGTCGACAACGCGGAGGCGAGCGGCCTCGGACGGGATGGCTTCCGGGTGGTCGTCGACGACGCCCTTCGATACGCCCAGCGCCTCGCGCGGCGCCGCCAGACGTTCGAGGCGATCCTGCTCGACCCTCCGCACTACGGCCGCGGCCCGAAGGGAGAGGTCTGGCGGCTCGAGGAGAATCTCGTCGAGCTGATCGATGTCGCCCGCTCGCTCGCTGCACCGCGCGCGGCCCTCGTGCTCTCCACCTACGCGGTGGGCTACTCCCCGCTCGCCTTCGAGCGCATGCTTGGCGCCGGGGGCGACGGCGCCGTCCTCGCGGGCGAGCTCGCGCTCCGCGAAGGGGCGGCCGAGGGCGGCGAGCGTCGGCTCCTCCCCGCGGGCTTCTGCGCGCGCTGGGCGCGCGGCGTCGCGCACGGGGCATGAGCGCTTCCCTCGAAGTGCTGCACGCCTGCAATCACGTGCTCTGCGTGGCGAAGCCTGCGCGCGTCCCCACGGTCCCCGACGACAGCGGCGATCCGTCGATGCTCGACCTCGCGAAGGCGTGGATCAAGGCCGATCGCGCCAAGCCGGGAGAGGCGTACGTCGGCGTCGTGCACCGGCTCGACCGCCCGGTCAGCGGCGTGCTCTGCCTCGCGCGGACGAGTAAGGCTGCGGCACGGCTCACCGCCGCGTTCCATGACCGGCTCGCCGAGAAGCGCTACGTCGCCGTCGTTGAAGGCACCCTCCGCGGCGAGGGCGAAGTCGACCACTGGCTCCTGAAGAAGGGCTCGAAGAACGTCGTCCGCGTCGTCCGAGAGGGGACCGAGCGAGCGCGGCGCGCACAGACCCGCTACCGCGCGACGGCCCACGCCCGCGGCCGGACCCTCGTCGAACTCGAGCCCCGAACCGGACGGCCGCACCAGCTGCGCGTCGCGATGGCGTCGCTCGGTCACCCGATCGTAGGGGACCTCAAGTACGGCGCCGCGGCACCCTTGCCCGACCGCAGCGTGGCGCTGCACGCGCGCCGTCTCGTGGTCCCGCACCCGACACGCGATGCGCCGATCGATGTCACCGCGCGCCCGCTCGAGACCGCGGTCTGGGAGCTCACACGCCTCGCCTGAGCGCGTGCGGCGCAGGTAGGGAGCCCGGCCGTCGCATCGCAGCGTGCCCCGGCTCGGGGCCCCGTTCGGGACCCCCCGATCAGGGCCGGAGGCTCACGGTCGAAGGCTAGGCGCGGCCGGCACGGAGCGACCCGCTCGAGGCCGCGGGAGCGGCGGGCCGCTGGAGCGGCGGGCCGCGGGAGCGACGGGCCACTGGAGCGGCGGGCGACGCCGCCGCTCCGGTTCCTCTCAGCGCCCGATCGCCGCGAGCGCAAGGGTCTGGTCCACGACGCTCTCGACGAAGCGCTGTGCACCCGCGTCCGCGAGCGAACCGTCGTCGGCGAACGCCTCGTGCGCGGCGTGCAGGCCGAACATCGCGGGCGCGACCTGCACCCCGATGCCGCTGAGGATGACGCGCAGGTGCGGCAGCATCCGGACCCCGCCGAGGCGCCCCGGCGACGCAGCGAAGAGGCCGCACGCCTTGCCGTCGAACGCCATCAGGGGCTTCTCGTCGTCCGCGCGGCGCGAGGCCCAGTCGATCGCGTTCTTGAGGAGCGCCGGAAGGCCGCCGTTGTACTCGGGGCTCGCGATCAGGAATCCGTCGGCGGCCTTCAGGCGCTCTTTCAGGGCTGCCGCGCCCGCGGGGAAGCCCTCGGCCTCGAGGTCCTCGTCGAAGATCGGAAGCTGGAACTCGGCGAGTGAGAACAGGTCGACCTCGGCTCCGCGCGTGCGGGCGGCGGCGACGGCGGCTTCGAGGAGGCGACGGTTGAGAGACTCCTTGCGCGCGGAGCCCGCGAATGCGGCGAGTTTCATGGGGCGAGTCGTTTCGTGAGGGGGGAGGCGATGGAGGATCGTGTCCCGGGTACGCCGGAGGCGGCGCGGAGGCGGAGCGTACCCGCCGACCGCCGAGGGTCGCGCGGCACCGCCGCACGGATTCACCCGGGCGGTCTCCGGCGAGGACCGCAGGCCGTTGGCGCGAAGACGACGGCGCGCGGCGCCCGGGTCGTACGACCCGGCTGGCCGGGACGCTCCGGACGGGACCCAGCCGGCCCTGGCCATGCGTGGACCGATTCGCGCTGCCCGCTCGTCAGCGAGCCGCCGCGACGGGAGCCGCTTCGCCCACGCGCGCGACGCTCTCGGCCGGGCTCCACACGACGCGGTAGAGCGTGTCGCGCTCGACGGGGACGCGTCCCGCATCCCGGATCCACTGCACGAGCTCCGCGCGCTTGACGCGCTGCGGCGTCGTCGCGCCGGCCTCGTGGTAGATCTTCTCCTCGACCACGGTCCCGTCGACGTCGTCCGCTCCGTAGCCGAGCGCTATCTGCGCGACCGGGATCGAGAGCATGATCCAGTAGGCCTTGATGTGCGGGATGTTGTCGAGCATCAGGCGCCCGACCGCGATCTCGCGCAGCTCGTCGACGGCCGTCGGCCCGGGGAGGTGGCTCCACTCGGTGTTGTCCGGGTGGAACGAGAGCGGGATGTAGGTCTGGAAGCCGCCCGTCTCGTCCTGCAGGAGACGCAGCCGATCGAGGTGGTCGATGCGCTCCTCGATCGTCTCGATGTGGCCGTGCAGCATCGTGCAGTTCGAGCGCAGGCCCGCCTCGTGCACGGTGCGCGCGGTCTCGAGCCACTCGTCGCCCGTGTTCTTCTTGTCGTAGCCGAGGTCACGGACGCGGTCGGCGAACACCTCGGCGCCGCCGCCCGGGCACGAGCCCAGGCCAGCCTCGACGAGCTCGGGCAGCACCTCCGCCAGCGGACGCTTCGCCCGCCGCGCGATCTGCATGAGCTCGATCATGGTGAAGGCCTTGACGTGGATGTCGGGCCGCGTCTCCTTCACCGCGCGCAGGATGTCGAGGTAGTACTCGAACGGCAGCTTCGGGTAGATGCCGGCCACCATGTGCACCTCGGTGACCGGCTCGGAGAGCTGCTCGCGGATCTTGTCCGCGACCTCGTCCGGCTTCATCACGTACGCGCCCTCCTGGCCCGGCAGACGCTGGAACGCGCAGAAGCGGCAGAGCTTGTTGCAGACGTTCGTGTAGTTGATGTGCTGGTTGACGTTGAAGTACGTCCGGTCGCCGTGGCGCGCCTCGCGCGCGTGGTTCGCCAGCGCTCCGACCGCGTAGAGGTCGGCGCCGTAGAGACGCACACCGTCCTCGCGCGAGAGACGCGTCCCTTCGAGCACGCGCTCCGCGATGTCCTCGATGCCCGCGTCGCGCGCGGTCTTCAGGAGGGCCTCGGTCATGCTCCGGCTCCCGTCGCGGCACCTGCGCCCGCGGCGCGCACGGCGCAGCCCTCTCCCGCGGCGGCGTGCGTCGCGGCCTCCAGGCGATCGGCGGGGCGCGCCGGAGCGTCCGCGCGCTCGTCGACGATCCCGTACCACGAGTTGCGCTGCCTTGGCATGAACCCGGCGCGCTCGATGAGGTGCTCGACGCGCTGGACCGACTCGAGGTGGAAGCAGCCCGCGGCGGACACGACGTTCTCCTCGATCATCGTCCCGCCGAAGTCGTTCGCGCCGTAGCGCAGGCTCATCTGGCCCATCTTCATCCCCTGCGTGACGTAGCTCGTCTGGATGCTCTCCACGTTGTCGAGGAAGATCCGACTGAGCGCCTGCACACGCAGGTAGACCGCCGGGGTCGCCTTCTCGGGGTAGAGGTGCTCCTCGGGCGTGCCGTCGGGCTGGCACGTCCACGAGATGAACGCGGTGAAGCCGCCCGTCTCGTCCTGGAGGTCGCGCACGCGCTGCAGGTGCTCGACGCGCTCGGCCGCGGTCTCGACGTGCCCGAACATCATCGTCGCGCTCGAGCGCAGGCCCGCCTCGTGCACGCGGCGGTGCACCTCGAGCCAGCGGTCGGTGGTCGTCTTCTTCGGTGCGATGATCTTGCGCACGCGCTCGACGAGCATCTCGGCGCCGGCCCCGGGGACGCTGCCGAGGCCCGCGTCGACGAGGTCGCGCAGGACGTCCTCGATCGGACGCTTCTCGAAGTGCGAGAAGTGGTCGAGCTCGGGTGCGGAGAGCGCGTGCGCGTTCACGCGCGGGAAGCGGGATCGCAGGTCGCTGATGAGCTCGCCCCACCACTCCGACAGGAGTCGCGGGTGGTGTCCGCCCTGCATCAGGACCTGGCGGCCGCCGAGGCGGTCGAGCTCGGCCACCTTGCCGTAGATCTCGTCGCGCGAGAGCACGTAGGAATCGACGTCGCCCGGCGAGCGGTAGAACGCGCAGAATCCGCAGTCCGTCAAGCAGACGTTCGTGGGGTTGACGTTGCGGTCGATGATGTAGGTGACGACGCCGCTCGGGTGCTTGCGCTGGCGCACGAGGTCGGCGAGGCGTCCGAGCGTCGTGAGGTCCGCGCGCTCGTGCAAAACGAGTGCGTCCTCGGCGCTGATGCGCTGGCCTTCCTCGACCGCGTGCACGATGCGCGCCACGTCCCGGTCGCCCGCGGAGGCGGCGGCCAGCGGTGCGCTCCAGTCCTGGGGCCGTCGGCCGGAGGGGGTGTCGAACGTGCCGGCGATGGCGCGTCTGTCGACGGCGGCCGAAGCGGGCTCCGGACCGGGCGTGGGGGGCGTGTGTTCGCCGCCCCCGGAGGTGTGCGCGGACTCGATCATCGCGGCGGAATCGTAGCCCATGGCGCGCCCCCTCCCTCCCCGTCCGGACCCCGGAAAAGGGCTTCGATCGGGGGCGTGCGGCCGCCCGTCCCGGAGCGGTGCGCGCGGCGCGTTCGGGGCGTGTGGGGAGGGCCTCGCCCACTGCGGCGCGGTGTCCCTGCGGCTCGAGCTGCGGCTCGAGCTGCGGCGGTGCGCGCGGCCCGGCTGCGCGGCCGGAAGCGGGCCGATCCCGGCGTCGAGCCGGGACGCGCGGCCCATCTCAGCGTCCGCCGACGCGCGCCGGGAGCGGGGCTCCGCCGGTCGGCCGCGACAGGACGAGCGCCATGCCGACCAGCAGTCCGACGCCCGCGACGAAGAGCGCCCGCGTCGGGCGCTCCCCGATCACGAAGTACGAGGCGACGGCCGTGATGATCGGCTGGGTGAAGACGAAGAACGCCGTCGTGGAGGCGTCGACCCGCGCCAGCGCGAACGAGTTGAGGGCGTACGCGAGGATCGTCGGGAAGACGAGGACGTACGCGAGGGACCACCATGCGGTGGGGGCCGCCTCGGGCACGAGGTCCGTCCCCGCCGCGAAGAGCGGCAGCCACGGCACGCTCAGCGCGTAGACCCACGCAACGAGCACCAGCGGCGGCATGCGGCGCAGGATCGGCTTCGACCACACGAGGTAGAACGAGTAGCAGAGCGCGTTCAGCGCCATGAGCCCGTTCCCGATCGCGTGGTCCGCCGACAGATCGCCGCCCCGGGACAGGAACAGCGGTACTGCGCCGGCCACGGCCACGGCGACGCCGATCGCGCGTCGCCCGCTGAAGCGCTCCGTGCGAAGGAGGACCGCAGCGATGTAGCTGAACACCGGGATCAGGCAGATGACGAGGCCGGCGTTCATCGGCGTGGAGCGTTCGAGTCCGACCAGGAAGAGCCCCTGGTTCAGGACGATCCCGAGGAGCGCGAGGCCGAACAAGCGGCCCCAGTCCCCGCGGCGCGGCAGGAATGCGGCCGGGTGCAGGCGCCAGGCCAGCGCGAGGAGGACGGCCGCGCCCACCGCGATGCGCCACGTCGCGACGGCGAACGGCTCGAACCCCGTCTCCGGGTCCATCGCGAGACGCCCGGCGACCGGGAAGAGTCCGAAGCAGACCTGCACGACCGCCAGCGCCGCGATCCCGGCCGCGGCCGATCCTCCCTTCGCTCCGTCCGACATGGGCGGGGATGGTACGGGCACGGGGCGCGTGAGAGCGTCCCCGGGGCCGGTTCATGCGCGCGCCCGCGGCGCGTAGACTCTTCGCCCCGAGATGGGCCCACGGCCCCTCCCGGCCCTCCTCCCCGCGATCCCCTGCGCGGACGTGCCCCGTCCGTGCGACCCCCGTCCGCACTATCCCGCGCGCGACCCTTCCCATGGCCAAGCCCAAGCCCGGCCCGATGGAGACCATCGTGTCCCTCTGCAAGCGCAGGGGGTTCGTCTTCCCCGCCTCCGAGATCTACGGCGGGATCGGGAACACGTACGACTACGGGCCGCTGGGCGTGGAGCTCCTGCGCCGCGTCAAGGACGCGTGGTGGTCGCGCGTCGTGACGGCGCGCGAGGACGTGGTCGGCCTCGACTCCGCGATCATCCAGAACCCGCAGACGTGGGTGACGTCGGGCCACGTCGGGGGGTTCTCCGATCCGCTCATCGACAACAAGACGTCGAAGCAGCGCTACCGCGCCGACCACCTCATCGAGGGGAAGATCGCCAAGTACGAGAAGAAGGGGCGCACCGAGCAGGCGGCGGCCCTCCAGGCCAAGCTGAACGCGGCGCTCGGTGACAACGCCGCGATGGGGGCGCTCATCGCCGAGACGGGCATCAAGTGCCCCGTCGGCGGCACCGACGACTGGACCGAGGTGCGGCAGTTCAACCTGATGTTCCAGACGCACATCGGGGCGCTGCAGAGCGACGACAACGTTGCGTACCTGCGGCCCGAGACGGCGCAGGGCATCTTCCTCAACTTCAAGAACGTGCTCGACTCGTCGCGCTTGAAGCCGCCGTTCGGCATCGCGCAGATCGGCAAGAGCTTCCGCAACGAGATCACGCCGGGCAATTTCGTGTTCCGGACGCGGGAGTTCGAGCAGGCGGAGATGGAGTTCTTCGTGCCGCCCGCGGACGAGCAGCACTGGTACGACTTCTGGCGCAAGGCGCGCTTCGACTGGTACACCGAGCTCGGCATCCGCCCGGAGAAGCTGCGCATGCGCGAGCACGAGGCGTCGGAGCTCGCGCACTACTCGACGGCCACGGCGGACATCGAGTACGAGTACCCGTTCGGCTGGGGCGAGCTCGAAGGTATCGCGTGCCGGACCGACTTCGACCTGAAGCGCCACTCCGAGGCGTCGGGCACGGACCTCGTCTACTTCGACCCGCAGACGAAGGAGCACTACACGCCCTACGTCATCGAGCCCGCCGGCGGCGTGAACCGGATGGCGCTGACGTTCCTGATCGACGCCTTCGAGGAGGAGCAGCTCGAGAACGACAGCCGCGCGGTCCTGCGCTTCCACCCTGAGATCGCGCCGATCACGTGCGCGGTGTTCCCGCTGGTGAAGAAGGAGGGGATGCCGGAGAAGGCGCGCGAGATCGAGAAGCGCCTGCGCTCGGCCCGGATGACGACCTACTACGACGAGAAGGGCGCGATCGGCCGGCGCTACCGCAGGCAGGACGAGATCGGAACGCCGTTCTGTGTGACGGTCGACGGCGAGACGCTGGCGAACGACGTGGTCACCGTGCGCGAGCGGGACTCGATGGCGCAGGAGACCGTCAAGACGGACGAGCTCCTGACGTACCTCATGGAGAAGATGGCGAGCTGGGGACGCTGAGCCTTGGGCGTCAGGTGACGCAGATACGGTGCCAGGATCACCAGCAGCAAGAGCAGCCAGGGTCGTCCATCGATTGGACGACCCTGGCTGCTCTTGCTGCTGGTGATCCTGGCACCGTATCTGCGTCGGCACCGTATTTGCGTCAATCGACTCCGATGCCCGTGACCTTCTGCTCGAAGCGGACGAGCGCTGCGCTCAGGCGGCTCGAGAGGTCCTCGCCGTTGCGCGCGAGGCCGTCCGCGAACGTCGTCAGGTCGTTCAGCTCGGCGTCGATCGTCGCGCGGTTGCGGCGCGCGGTCTCCTTGTCCGCGGACGTCATCAGCGGGTTGCTGTCGCCCACTTTTCCGAGGTTGTCGGCGGTCGCCTTGATGCGCGCGGCGTCCATCGCGGACTCGGCCGCCTTCGAGGTGAGCGCGGTGATGTCGCCGGGGATGCCCTCCTTGAGCTCCGTCATGAGGCGCTTCGCCTCGGCGTGCACCGCCTCGGCGTCCGCGCGCGCCTGCGCGTCGGCGCCCTCGTACATCGCCTCGACGTCGGCCGTCTGACCCTCGACGGCGCCGGCCTCCGTCACCTGGACGTTGGTCCCGTTCAGGATGTCCTCGCGCATCAGCGCGAGGTTGACGCCGCGGTTCGCGAGGCCGGTCGGCTGGAACGCGTCGACGTCCTGCTCGACCTTGGCGACCCGCGCCTCGAGGTCGTTCCACGACGTCTCGAGGTCGGAGCTGATCGAGCGCAGCTCGCTCACCTCGGTGTCGAGCGTCTGCTTGAGACCGAGCTGGGCGCAGGAGGACAGGGCGAGCGCGAGGGTGGCAAGGGCAGTGGTGAGCTTCATGCCTCCGAGTCTACCCCTAGCCGCCAACCCGGGGTGCTGAAGCAACGGTCGGTCAGTCGGGTCCGCTCTCCCTGAGGTGTCGCTTCGAGATCTTGCCCGACCCCGTCTTGGGCAGCTCGTCCAGGACGAGGACCCGCCGCGGGACCTTGTAGCCCGCGATGCGCTCCCGGCAGTGGCCCCGGAGCTCCTCCTCATCGGCGTCTCCGGAGAGAACGACCGCGGCGCGCAGCTCTTCGCCCCACTCGTCGCTCGGTACGCCGAACGCCGCGCACTCGAGCACCGCCGGATGCTCGTAGAGCGCGTTCTCGACTTCGATCGAGTAGACGTTCTCGCCGCCCGTGATGATCACGTCCTTCGCGCGGTCGACGATGTCGACCCAGCCCTCCTCGTCGATCGTCGCGAGGTCGCCCGTGCGGAACCAGCCGTTCCGAAACGCGGCGGCGGTCTCCTCGGGCCGGTTCCAGTACCCGGGGGTCACCGTGCTGCCGCGCGCGACGATCTCGCCGACGGTCGCGTCGTCGCGCGGCACCGACCGTCCGTCCTCGTCGACCACGTCGAGCTCGACCGTCTCGAACGCGCGACCCGTCCGGGACCGCCGCGCGAGCTGTGCGTCCGGGTCGAGCGCCCGGTGCCGCGGCTCGAGCAGCGCGAGCGTCAGGTACGGGCTCGTCTCCGTCAGACCGTACGTCTGCACGTACTCGCAGCGCAGGACGTCGAGCACCGCGCGCACCGTGGCCGGGGCGATCGGGGCCCCGCCCGAGAGCACGAGCCGCAGCGACCCGCCGTCGAAGTCCTGACGTCGAGCCACGTCCAGGATGCGCTGCAGCATGACCGGCACGAGGTTCGTGACGGTGACGCCGCGCTCCTCGAAGAGCGCGAGCGCGTCCGCGGCGTCGAAGCGCGGCAGGAAGGCGTGGCACCCGCCGACCGCCGTGACGGCGAGCGTCGCCCACGCGTCCGCAAGGTGGAACATCGGAGCGATGTGACCCCAGACGTCGTCGGCGTCGAGATCGAGCTCGGTCGTCGCCGCGAGGGCGTGGCTCGTCACGTTGCCGTGCGTCAGCGGCACGCCCTTGGGACGGCCGGTGGTCCCGCTCGTGTAGTAGAGGTGCGCGACGTCGTCGGGCCCGAGCGGCGCGGGCAGGAACGGCGCTGCTGCGCCGGACGTCGAGAGCTCGAGCCCGAACGGGCGGCCGCCCTCGCCCCGCGGGCCGATCCATGCGATGGGCGCGTCCGTCGCGCCCTCGATCACGCCCCGGAACTCGACGTGCGCCAGCACCAGCGCCGCCCCCGCGTCCTCGAGCGTCGCGCGCAGCTCGCGCGCGGCGAGGCGCAAATTCAGCGGCACGAGGACCGCTCCGACGCCCGCGACCGCGAACGTCGCGATCAGGAAGGCGGGGGAGTTGCGCTCCATGATCGCGACGCGGTCGCCGTTGCCGACGCCCTTCGCGCGCAGCGCTGCCGCCAGGAGCTCCGCCGTCTCGAGGAGCGAGCGGTGGTCGATCGGGGCGCCCTCCGACACGATGGACGTCGCGCCGGGGTCCCGCGCGACCCCGGCGACGAGCAGCCCCCAGACCGTCGTCGGTGCGGTCACGCCGGCCCCCGCTGGTGCTCCGCCCAGTCGCGCTGCATCTCGAGGAAGACGAGCGACGCCGACCAGGTGATGAGGCTCAGCCCGACCAGCGCCTCGGTGCCCGCCAGGATGCGCAGTGCTCCGGTCGGCGTCATGTCGCCGTAGCCGACCGTCGTGTAGTTGACGACGGAGAAGTAGACGAGGTCGAGCGCGCCCTCCTCGAAGGCGCCCTGCACCGCGCCGAGGCCCGGGTACGCCTCGAGCGCCCAGTAGACGAGCGCGAAGATCCAGACCTCGACGACGTGCGCCGCGAGCATCGCGAGCATGAGCACGAACACGCGCATCCGGCGCCGGGTGCTCGAGCGGTGGAGACGCATCGAGCACACGCTCATCGCCTCGTAGTGGAGGAACACGCACACGAACGTCACGACCCCGGAGATCAGCCCGACGATGAGGTGCTGCGAGCCGATCGCGAAGGAGTGCTGGCCCGCTCCCTCGATCCCCTGAAGTGTCGCGATCATGCCCGGTCCGCCCTGGCTCAGTAGCCCGCTGCGTGTCCGTCCTTGCGCGACTCCGAGGCGCCCGCGTAGACGCCGGTCTCGACGTCCAGGCGGATGCCCTGGTACCCGCCGAAGATCCCGTCCGCCGACTGCAGGCGGTGCCCGCGACGCATCAGCTCGCGCAGCACGTCCGGCGTGAACCCCGACTCGAGGTGCAGGGCGCCGCCCTTCTCCATGCGCTCGCCCGTCGGCTGGGACGAGCCTGTGTGCACCATCCGCGGCGCGTCCCCGGCCTCCTGCGCGTTCATGCCGAAGTCGATCATGTTGACGAGGATCTGGACGTGCCCCTGGGGCTGCGTCGCGCCGCCCATCACGCCGAACGACATCCAGGGCGCGCCGTCCTTCGTGACGAACGCCGGGATGATCGTGTGGAACGGGCGCTTGCCGGGGGCGTAGCTGTTCGGGCGGCCGGAGACCAGGTCGAAGAGCTGCCCGCGGTCCTGGAGGCAGAATCCTAGCCCCGGCGGGGTCATTCCGGAGCCCATGCCGCGGTAGTTGCTCTGGATCAGCGACACCATCATCCCGTCGGCGTCCGCCGTGCAGAGGTAGATCGTGTCGCCCTCCTCGAGCGTGGGGGGGAGCGGCGTGATCGTCTCGGAGGCCTTCTGTCCGATGGTCGCCCGCTGGCGCGCCGCGTACTCGTCCGAGAGGAGCGCCGCCACCGGCGCGGGCGCGAAGGCGGGGTCGGCGTAGAAACGCGCCCGGTCCTCAAACGCGAGCTTCTTCGCTTCGGTGAACGCGTGCACGTAGTCGGCCGATCCGAACCCCATCGCGCGCAGGTCGTAGCCCTCGAGGATCTGGAGCATCTGGAGCGCGGCGATCCCCTGCCCGTTCGGCGGGAGCTCCCACACGTCGTAGCCGCGGTAGTTGACCGAGACCGGCTCGACCCACTCACCGGCGTGCTCCGCGAGGTCCTCCTCGGTGAGGTAGCCGCCGTGCTCGGCCATGAAGTCCGCGAGCTCGCGGGCGGTCTCGCCCGCGTAGAAGCCGTCGCGCCCGTGCTCCGCGATGCGCTCGTAGGTCCGCGCCAGGGACGGGTTGGCGAACACCTCGCCGGCGCGCGGCGCGCGGCCCTTCGGCAGGAACGTGTCCTCGAACCCCGGGTACTTGGAGAGAACCGGCGCCGAGCGGTTCCAGTAGTAGGCGATCGTCTGGGTGATCGGCGCGCCCTCACGCGCCGCGCGGATGGCCGGCGCGAGCACGTCGGTCAGCGGAATCCTCCCGAATCGCGCGTGGAGCGCGCACCAGCCGTCGACGGCGCCGGGGACGCTGACGGGGAGGGGGCCGTGGGGCGGGATGATCAGCTCCTCGAACGTGCCGATCGCAATGGGGCTCCCCTTCGCCGCGGCACGCCGTGTCTCCTCGATCCGCAGGGCGGTGATCTCCTCGACCAGCCGCTCCCGCGTCAGCGAGCGCGGGCTCCTGCCGCTGCCGTTGTAGCCGAAGACCCGCCCCTCTTCGGGGTCCCACACGATCGCGAACAGGTCGCCGCCGATCCCGCACCCGGTCGGTTCGACGAGGCCCAGGACCGCATTCGCCGCGATGGCCGCGTCGACCGCGGTGCCGCCGGCTTGCAGTACGTCCACCGCGACCTGGGTCGCGAGCGGCTGGCTGGTCGCAGCGATTCCGTGCTGGGCGAAGACCTCGGAGCGGGTGGCGAAGGGCGCGCCCGCGATCCGGTCCTGGGCGCTCGCGGCGCCGGCGGCGAGGAGCGCGGCGGAGAGCGCGGGGAGGAGCGGAGAGCGGCGGCGGCGTGCGAGGGGCGTCGGCATGGGCGCCCAGTCTACGCGGCGCGCCCGCACGCCCTCGATCGATCGCGGAGGGCGCCCTAGACTCGGGCCGATGGCCGAGAAGGAGGTGATCGAGGTCGAGGTCGAGCGCTTCGAGCACGGCGCAGGCCCCCCCGCGGGGCTGCGCGGGCGGCTCCTGTCGCGGCTCTGGCGCGCGCTCGGCCCGGTGCTCCTCGGCATGCTCGTCGACTGCGGCGACCTCGCGACGCTGGGGCCCCTCGCGCTCGTCGCCTTCCCCGCGGGCATGGTCGCGGGCTATCTCTTCTCGGGGTTCCTCGACGTGTCACCGACCTGGCGCGTCGGGATCACGGTCCTGACCGGCCTCTACTGGGCCTCGCCGCTCAACTTTGTGCCGCTGGCGACCGTCTTCGCGACGGCGGTGCAGGTCTTCAGGCCCGGCGCGCTCGCGCGCGAGCCGTTCTGAACGCAGCGGGCCGGCGACGCGTACGACGCTGAGCGCGGGTCGCTGAACGGCCCCGCTTCGGTGGCGGCACGCGCGACCGGCCGGAACAATGCGGCGGTCATGTACGTGAACCGCCGCTACCCGCTCCGGATGACGCTCGCCTGGTCGAAGGAGCGCTTCCTCTTCCCGTTCGCCTGGGCGCTCCTCGTCACCGTCCTCCACGTCCTGTTCCCCCGCTGGCCGCTGCTGCTCCCTGCGCTGCCTGTGACGCTCATCGGTACTGCGGTCGCCTTCTACCTCGGCTTCCGGAACTCGAGCTCGTACGGGCGGCTCTGGGAGGCGCGCCAGATCTGGGGCGGCATCGTGAACGCGAGCCGCTCGTGGGCGGTCGCGACACGCGACCTGGTCGTCGCCGCACCCGGACTCGACGGCCCGGAGCTCGACGCGGTGCGCTTCTCGCTCGTTCGGCGGCACGTCGCCTGGCTCGACGCGCTGCGGCACGCGCTTCGTACCCCTCGGGAGTGGGAGCACACGAGCCCCGCCGACCATCGGTTGCGACGGGAGCTCGGCATGCCCGAGCGCCAGGAGTCCCTCGAGGAGGTCGTCGCCGCGTCGGTCGGGGTGGACGAGGCGACCGAGGTGTGCGCAGGGATCAACCCTCCCGCGCACCTCCTCTCGCGTCAGTCGCAGGCCGTCGCGGACCTGCGCGCGCGCGGCGCACTCGACGGCTTCTCGCACATCCACCTGCAGCGCCTCGTGGACGAGTTCTACGCGCTGCAGGGCAAGTCGGAGCGCATCAAGAACTTCCCGTTCCCGCGGCAGTACGCGACCGTGGTCACGTACTTCGCCGGGCTCTTCGTCCTGCTCCTGCCCTGTGCGCTCCTGGCTCCGTTCTCCGGCCTCGGCCCGGTCTGGGTCTGGCTCACCGCGCCGTTCTCGGGCCTCGTCGGCTGGGTGTTCCTGACCGCGGACAAGATCGGGGACGCCAGCGAGAACCCCTTCGAGGGGCTCTACAACGACGTCCCCATCACGACGATGGCGCGCGGCATCGAGCGCGACGTGCTGGAGCTGGTCGGCGTCGGCAAGGCGGACCTGCCGCCCGCGCGGAGCGCGCAGAACGGCATCCAGTTCTGAGGCCGTTCGCGCGGGCGACGCCGGACCGTCGTCGGCGTCGCCCGACGGTGCGGATCAGTACTCGGTCCCGAGCAGCTCGGTCCAGAACGTGACCACCGTCAGCGGATAGGTGCCCGGCACGAACTCGCCGGTCGGCTGGTTCGCGCCGTCGGCCAGGACACCGTTCTGGTACGCGGCGAGCCCGAACCCGTACACCCAGTCCGCCCACTCGGTCGTGTCGTCGATGTCCCCGACGACGCCCTCGTACGCGGTGAGCTCGGACACGGAGACCGCGTACGCGGTCCCGCCCGTCGCGCCGACGCTGAAGCCGACCGTGCCGTAGCCCGCCTTGAACTCGGCGTCGAGCGACAGCGTGACCTCGAGCTGCGTCTCGTTCGTCTCCTCGTCCTCGAGCAGGATCGCACGCGAGTTGTTGAGCGCGCCCTGGCCGACGGGGACGGAGTTCGGCGACCGCCACCCGACGTGGTCGTTCACGAGCGCCGCGACCTCGGCCTGACTCCGGTACGTGGCCGGATCGCCGATCGTGTGCGGCAGGAGGTCGGCCCCGATCACGTGCCGCACGCGACCCTGGTCGATCATCGTCTGGTTGTAGAAGTCGACCGTCCACTTGTAGACGTTCGCGCCGATGGGCACGTCGATCGTGTAGAGCGTGCCGGGCGGGACCTCGGGTCTCGGGCTCGCGACGACCTCGTACTCGTAGCTGCGGTAGAGGTTGCCCTGGAAGACGAGCACGTCGTCGTCGGCGGAGCCGCTGAAGCCGTCGACGGTCGTGACCGACTCGGAGCGCGTGTTCGTCTCGGCGAACCGGACCTCGGTCTCCGACCGGACCGACGCGCCGAACGCGCCCGTCACGTCCTCGACGGAGAGCCCGCTGGAGAACGACATGGTCGTCGCGCTCGTCACGCCGACGGTCGAACCGCTCGCCGCGCCGATCGAGTACGTCGTCGAGCTGCCGACGTAGTTCTGAGAGATCCCCTCCTTGGTCGGCGCCGCCGTCAGGAGGACGAGCGGGATCGGGTCGGCGACGCCCAGCCGGTCGAAGCCGGTGAAGCGCACGTGGAGCCCGTCGCCGTCGACGTCGGCCGCGGTCATGACCGGAGGCACCGTCATTCCCCAGGCGTCCAGGGACTCGGAGCCCGCGTCCGTCACGACCGGCGTCGCGTCCGTGGTGACGTGCCGGAGATGGGTCGTCTTCACCCCGGTCCCGAAGCCGGTCGTGAACGCCAGGAAGACCTCCTCGTCGCCGTCCGCGTCCGTGTCGGCGGCGCACACCCGCGCGGCCGCGTCCTGCTCGGCGGCGTCGCTCGTCGCGATCGTCGTACGGGTGAGCTGGCTCGAGCCCGCTGCGTACCCGAACAGGTCGAGCGTGTAGACGCCGCCGACGAGTCCGCGCGCGAGCGCCGCGAACGCGGGGCCGTCGTGCGCCCTCCGGAGCGCGACCACGTCCCAGGATCCGCCGCGCAATGGGTGGCCGTACCCGTCCTCCGAGATCCCGCGCGTCGCGACCTCGTCGTAGTCCGAACCGGACCAGGCGTAGAGGCGGACCATCGTGCTGGTGACGGTCTGGAGGCTGCCCGAGGCCCCGACCCAGAGCAGCTCGTCGGCACCGTCGCCGTCGAAGTCGCCTGGCGCGAGGCGGCTTGCGAAGGGCGCGGTCGAGCCCTCGAGGTACGTCCAGCTCTTGAGCGTCGCCCACTCGCCGACGTCGTTCCATCCGAACGTGCGCACGGCGTACCGGCGGTCGGACGTGGTATCGCCCTCGAGCCCGACGATGGCCTCGTCGATCCCGTTCCCGTCGACGTCGGCCGCGAAGACCTCCATGCCGACGTGGCCCTGCGGCCGACCCCAGCTCGCGAACTGCACGTAGCCGGCTCCCGAGTCGTCGAGCATCTTGAGCCAGCTCTGGTTCCCGCCCGCGTGGTTGCGCGAGCTCGACGTCAGCGCGATCTCGAGCGCCTCGTCGTCGTCGAAATTGCCCACGGCGAGCGTCGCGGCGTCGCCGGGACCGTACGTTCCGAACGTCGCGACCGGCGTCCAGCCGACGGACCCGTCCGAGAACAGATCGCCGACCTCGACCTGAACGAGTCCGACCGACGGACGGACCGCGCGCACGAGCTCGAGCGCCGGGTCGTCGTCGAGGTCGCCCGACGCGGCGGCGAGGACCTCGGGTGCATCGGTGCTCGGCACGACCGAGCCCGGGATCGTGCCGAAGCCCTCGAGCGCATCGTCGACGATCAGCGAGGGCCCCTGGACCCCTTGGTCGCCCCGCAGGAAGAGCGCGAGCTCGGAGCGCTCCGAAAGGAGCAGGGCGTCCTCGCCGTAGGGGTTCGGGGCGGCGCTCAGCGGGACGCCCTGGAAGTCCTCGAGGGACAGGGTGCCGGTGTTCAGCGGGAGGACGGACAGCGGCTCGGGACCCGGCTCGTCGAGCTCGGGCGGCGCCGGGACGCTGCACGCGGCCGTCAGGAGGCCGGAGAGGACGAGCGGGAGGCGGCCGTGCGCGTTCCGGTCCGAGGAGCCGGCGGGGGCCGTGGGGGCGGGGCGGGAGGGGGAGTGCGTCATGGTGGGTCTCCGTGGGTGGGTTCACCCACCTCTGGCGACGCCCCCAGCCGCCGCAGGACACGGATTCCCGGCGCTTCTTCGGATTCGCGGCCCTGGGCAGCGCCGCGGGCCGCTCAGCCGTCCGCGCGGGCTTCGGACAGCTGAGCCCGCGCGCGCTCGAGCCGCTCCGCGAGCCCTTCGGCCCCGTACGTGTCGGGCAGCGCCGCCTCGAACGCGTCGAGGACACCCTCGGCCTCGTCGAAGCGCCCCTCGCGCCGCATGCACCCCGCGAGCGTCAGACGCGCGAGCTGCACGAGCCGGTCCGCGTCCCCGGCGACGGGGGCCCAGCGGTCGAGGTAGCCCAGGTACTCGTCGATCGCCTCGGCGTCCTTGCCCGCAGACTGCAGGATCCCTGCGAGCCCGCGCTGCGACGCGGCGACGTTCGGATCGGCCCCTCCGAAGAGCTCCTCGCGCACGGCGAGGCCCGCGCGGGAGGCCTCCTCGGCCTCAGCGAACCGTCCCAGCGACTCCAGCAGCAGCGAGCGGTTGTGCAGGCACATGCCGGACATCGCCCGCGCGCTCCCGCCGACGCCGTCGAAGATCTCCTGCGCCTCGAGGTAGAGGTCGAGCGCTTCCTCGCAGGCCGGGGCGGGCAGGTCGTGCACGACGAACGCGAGGTCCGCCGCCGCCTGCCCGATCTTCGCCGAGCCCGGCTCCGAGTGGCGCGCGACCTGACGGTAGATCTCGCGCATGAGCTCGACGGCCTCCGCCGTCCTGCCAACGCGGGTGAGGACGACCGCACGTGTCGACATCACGACGCGCAGACTCGTCGCCTCCGGTCCGAACTTCTCGCGCGCGAGGTCGACTGCGCGCTGGGACGCCTCGAGCGCGTCGTCGAACCGGTCCTGCTGCACGAGCGCCCAGCAGAGACTCTCGAGCGCCGCGATGCGGATCCCGAGCGCGTCGTCCGGAGCGTCGTCGAGGATGGACCGGAAGCCGGCCTCGGCCTCGCGCCACTTGCCGGAGCGCGACAGCGTCGTGTTGAGCTGGATGCGGGCCTGCAGCGTGCCGTTCGCGAGGTCGCCCCCGAGCGCTCGCTGGATCTCGACCGACCGGCGCGCGCACTCGAGCGCCTCGTCGAACCGACCGAACAGCGAGCACGTCACGCCGAGGTTGTTCCACGCGTGCGCGCAGAGCTCGGAGTCGGGGGCGAGCTCCAGCCGCACGTCCAGAACCTCGCGCTGCAGCGCCTCGGCGTCCTCGTGGCGGCTCTCGAGCTGCGCGACGCGGGCGAGGCGCTCCAGCGTCTGGACGTACGCCATGGAACGCTTGCCGTCGAGTCCCTCCCGGAGCGCCATGGACTCTTCGAGGAGCGGCTTGGCCCGATCCGGCAGATCGAGGTCGAGCAGGGTCTTCGCGATGGAGTCGAGCAGGCGCGCGCGCAGCGCGGGCCGGCCCTGGAGCTGCCCCTCGAAGCGGCCCGCCGCGCGGATCGCGACCTCGCTGAGCCGGACGTCGGGGTCCGCCTGCGGGTCGGTCTGCTCGAAGAGCCCCTCGAGGAAGCCGATCGCCTCCTCGGCAGCCAGCACCTCGTCGTTCCGCTCGTCCAGGAGTCGTGACGTCTTCACGAGGAGCACCGACGTGACCAGGACGCCCGCCACGAGGATGAAGAAGGCGAGGGCAAGACCCGCGACGAGCCCGCGGTGGCGCCGGCAGAACTTGGCGAAGCGGTGCGTTCGGCTCGGCCGGCGCGCGAGAACGGTCTCGTGCCGCAGGTGGCGACGGAGGTCCTCGCCCAGCGCCTCGGCCGCCGCGTAGCGGTGCGCCGGGTCCTTCTCGAGGGCGCGCGCGACGATCCACTCGACGTCGCCGGCGAGACGGGTGTCGACCGTGCCGAGCGGGGCGGGCTCGTCGTCGGTGATGACGCGCGCGGCCTCGGCGAGCGAAACGCCGCGCACGTCGAGCGGGAGCGCGCCCGCAAGGAGCTGGTACGCGATCGCGCCGAGCGCGTAGACGTCGGCGCGCGCGTCCACGGCGCTCGGGTCGCCGCGCACCTGCTCGGGGCTCATGTACGGCAGCGTGCCGAGGATCTCCCCTGCGCGCGTCGCGGCGCTCAGGCGCGTCACGTCCGCGTCGGTGACCCGCGCGATCCCGAAGTCGAGCACCTTGATCCGGCCCGAGCCGTCGACGAGCACGTTCTCGGGCTTGAGGTCGCGGTGGACGATCCCGCGCGCGTGCGCGCCCTGGACCGCCTCGCAGAGCTCGACGAGCAGTTCGATCCGCGCGCGGACGTCGAGCGCCTCCTCGCGCGCGTACCTGTCGAGCCGGCGCCCGCGGACGAGCTCCATCGCGATGTACGGCGCGGGCTCGCCGAACAGCTCGGCGCTGCCCGCCACAAGGATGCGCGCGATCCCCGGGTGGTCGAGGCGCGCGAGGGCCGCCGCCTCTTGCTCGAAGCGCCGGAGCTCGGCGGTCGAGAGGGTCCCGGGGCGCACGACCTTGAGCGCGACGCGGCGCGCCGGCGCGTCCTGCACCGCCTCGTACACGACACCCATGCCGCCGCGGCCGAGCTCGGCGACGATCTCGAACGGGCCGATGCGATCCGGGCGCGCGGAGCCCGCGGGGGAGGCGGCGGGGCCGCCGCGCTCGAGCGCGCCGCGCGTCAGGCCGCTCGGCGTGCGGTCCGCCTCCAGCAGCGCCTCGACCTCGGTGCAGAGCTCCGGAGCCTCCACCCGGAGCTCCTCGAGCCGCTCCGTCCGCGCCTCGGGCCCGAGGTCGCACAGGGCGTCGAACAGCTCGAACGCCCGTTCGAATGCGTCGCGGCTCACGCGCCGATCCTCTTCACCAGCCACGCGCGTGCGAAGCGCCACTCGCGCCGGACGGTGCGGGTCGAAACGCCGAGGACTCCGGCGATGGTGTCCTCGTCGAGGCCTCCGAAGAAGCGCAGCTCGACCGTCCTCGCCTGGCGCGGGCTCAGCTCGGCCAGCTCGACCAGCGCGTCCTCCAGGTCGAGCAGGTCCACGTCGAGCGCATCGTCGGCGCCGTCGCCGGCCGCGAGGGCATCCAGCTCGAGCCCGACCGCGCGACCCCACGCACCTCCGCGCTTGACGCGGCGCTTGGCGCGCGCGTGGTCGACGAGGACCTGGCGCATCGCGTTCGCGGCGAGCGCCATGAAGTGCCCGCGGTCCTCGACCTCGACCGGGTTCCCCGCAAAGAGCTTGAGCCACGCCTCACCGACGAGCGCGGTGGGCTGGAGGGTGTGTCCCTCGTCCTCGCGCGCCATCGCGCGCGCGGCGAGCCGCCGGAGTTCATCGACGACGCGGTCGCGCACGAGCGTCGCGTCGGGCTCCGATCCCCGGCCCGCGGCGCGGAGCGCGCGGGTGAGGTCGTCGGCTTCGGGGTCGGCGGGCACGGGGCGAGTGTCCCACCGGGGCGCCGATCCGTCCAAGCGAATCGTGCAGGGCGGCGGGGGCGCGAGGAGAGCGGTCATCGCTCCCATGGGCGACGACTCCGCCGCCCACCGGACACGGATTCCACGGGAAACGCCGCGCCGCCCCCGGGGAGGGGCGACGCGGCGTTTGTCGAATCCTGGGCGCGACGCGGCCCTTCGACGGGTCGAGGGACCCGTCGCGGCCACGCACCCCGTCGGATCACGGGCAGAACGTCACGGCGACCGCGTTGGACAAGTTCGCGCCCGAGCCGATCGTGTCGCGGTACCAGTACTGGAAGTTCCAGGTCTGGCCGGGCGCGACCGTGTAGCCGGGCAGGAGGAACGTCTGGTCGAAGCTGTAGTCCAGGCGACCCGAGGCGTCCGACTGGAGCACCTCGAGGCGGTAGATCGGAGTCCCGACCACGCAGAGGAAGCCGTCCGAGAGCGGCAGCTGGATCTTGTCCGAGGCCGACACGATGATCGCGTTCTGCAGCGGCGGGACGTCGATCGCGCTGATCACGAGGTCGTTCGCCGCGATGCTGATCGACTGGTTCGTGAAGATCCGAGCGCCGAGCGCGCTGACCGAGTTGGGCGCCGATTCGCAGTAGCGGATCGGATCCCCGCAGTCGCAGGTCCAGCTCCGCGCGCGGATCATCCAGTTGCCCGGCGTGCTCCAGAACGCGGTCGTCGTGCTCGTCGGGTGGAGCCCGTTGACCGTGCTCAGGTCGGAGAGGTCGATCTCCCGGTCGCATGCGCCGCTGTTCTGGTAGCCGACCCACGAGCTGCCGGCGAAGGGCACGCTCGTATCGAGGCTCATGGGGCGGCCGCCCCCGACGTCGAGGTTCTCGTCGAACAGGATGCCCACGAAGAAGGTGCCGTTCACCGTGATCTCCGGGACCGCGATCGTCTTGAACGCGCCGGAGTCGAGCGCGCTCCCGACCGTGTCGGTCGCGGACCACAAGAGCTCGGCGTCGATCGGATCCCCGTCGTCGTTCGGGTCGTTCCAGATGGCCCACTCGATCGCCGCGCTCGGGTCGTAGCCGCCCGAGCCCGACGCCGGGTCACCGAACTGCGCGCTCAGCTCGAGCAGGATATCGGTGCCGTTCTCGGCCTCGTAGGCGTTGAGCATCATCCAGTCGAGGGAGGCCGTCGACCCGCACTCGAAGCCGAACGAGGCGTCCGCGACGCCGGTGTCGTAGCCGTAGCAGTTGGGCAGGTCGATGCACTGGGTGCCCTCGGCGCGGATGTGCCACACGCCGTCGCAGCAGCCGGCGGCGATGTCGGCGAAGTAGCCATTGCTCGGCAGGCTCGTCAGGTTGATCGTGCCCGGCGTCGCCGTGGCCTCCCAGGCGCGTCCGAACGAGGGGACCTCCTGGCTGAACCCGGCGGGGAACTCGCCGCCGACGAGGCCGTGGTACACGACGCCCGCCCACCAGATGCCATCGACGGAGATGTTCGGGACGGCGACGGACTGGAACACGCCGTCGTTGACCTGGCGCGGAACGGCGACGTCCGGCGTGGACCACACGAGGACCGCGTCGCTCGGATCGAAGTCGTCGGTCGGGTCCTCGTAGATCAGCCACGTGATCGGGCCGCCCGTGTAGTCGTTGCCGGTGTAGCCGCCGAACGTCTGGAGTTCGAGCGTGGTGATCGTGTCGCCGCCGGCGGGCGCCTGGAATGCGTTGATGTTGAGCGAGTCGAAGCTGTTGCCCGGCGTGGCGCCGACGGCGGTCTCGGCGACCCGGTCGTCGAAGCGGTAGCAGAGATCGACGGGCGGCGTGCTGGCCGCGGCGACGGCGGGAGGAACCGGGGCGTGCGCAGGTGCGACGTGAATGCCGGTGTGGGGCTGCGCGCTCGCGGTCTGCGAGATCAGGACGAGGCAGGAGAGCGTGAGGCTCATGGGATCGAGGGGAATGGGGCCGTTGTGAGTCGGAACCGGGGCACGGACGCTGCGCGGCGCGAAGCGCCTACCCCGGCACCGGAGGCACGGCGGACCAGGGGATGCGGCGCCACGAATCGGCCGCAATCGAGCGAGCGGGCGCTGCGAGGGTCACGCGGCCCTCGCGTGGCGCATTCCTGGATCCGGGGCTACGGTCCACCTGCCGATTGCGCGGCCCGCCGGGCCGAGCGGCGAGATCTCCGTGGCTCCGAACCCCCGCCCCTCCCGATGATCGTCCCTTCCCTCCTCGTCGTTCCGGCCGCGGCGCTCCTCGGCGGCGACCCCGCGGACGCTCCGCCGACGCGCTTCGCCGACCCGGTCCCGCTCACGGCGGGCGGCGCTCCGCTCGAGGGCCTGGTCTATCCGTCGCCCGCGCTCGTCGACCTCGACGGCGACGGGCGCACCGAGCTCGTTCTCGGCGACCTCTGGGGCCACGTCTGGTCGGCTTCGCCGCTGCAGAGCGGCGACGTGACGGCGTTCGGCGAGCGCGCCCAGGTCCAGTGCGGCCCCGAGCCGCTCAAACTGAACAACTGGTGATGCATCGGCATGGGTCCACAGTTCGTGGACTTCGACGCCGACGGTCACGTCGACCTCTTCACCGCCACCTTCGAGGGCTGCGCCTTCCTCGTCCGCGGCTCGGCCGACGGATGGAAGACCCCCGAGCACGTGCGCGACGCCGCGGGCGACCCGCTGCGGATCGGTCTCTACTACGACCTCGACGCGAACGGGTACCGGCACGTCGGGCAGGCGGAGGGCGAGGACGTCGACTACGAGCGGCCCCACTGCGTGAGCGCCGTGGCCTTCGACTGGGACGACGACGGGGACCACGACGTGCTGCTCGGTTCGAAGGAGGGAGGCCTCTACCTGCGCCTGAACGACGGCACGAACGGGGCACCACGTTTCGTCACGAGCAACGTGCGCGTCTCCGCGGGCGGGTCGCTGCTCGAGGTCGAGGGCGGACTGACCGCGCCGAAGCTCGTGGACTGGGACGGCGACGGGCTGATCGATCTCGTCTGCGGCAGCTTCGACGGCAGCGTGCACCTTTACCGGAACCGCGGCGCGGTCGGCGCTCCGGCCTTCGCCGCGCCCGTCGTGCTCGTGCCGAAGGGCGAGTCGACCGACGCGTTCACGCGCCCCGAGACGGGGGCCTACGTGGACGTCGTCGACCTCGATCGCGACGGTGACCTCGACCTCGTCGTGGGCGGATTCCGCATGGAGTCGCCGGAGCGAGCGCCGCTCACCGCCGAGGAGCAGGCGGAGCTGGTGGAACTCGAAGCGACGATGGAGGCGACGCGCGTCGAGATGGAGGCCTTCGCGAAGAGGGCCGACGAACGAGTGGCGGCGGGTGCGACCCCCGCCGAGGCCTGGGAGGCGCTCTCCCGGGACGAGGGCTACAGGGCGCTCATGGAACGCTCCGAGGCCACCTACGGACGGCTCGAGGAGCTGCGTCCGAGCCCCAAGCGCGTTTCCGGCGTCTGGCTCTACCGCCAGGAAACGGTCGACGTCTCCAGCGCGGCCGGCCGCTGAGCGCGGCCCGTTCTCGCGTCATGAACGACAGGAGCGCGGCGGCGGGGTCCGTTCCCCGCCGCCGCGCTCTCGTCCGGCGGCGCGCGCTCGCCGTCAGCCGAGGAGCTTCGGCAGCAGCTCCTTCGCCTTCTCGCGCGCCTTGATCACGATCTGGTCCGAGTTGTCGTACTCGAACCGACCGAAGCGGCCCATGGGGTTCAGCCCGTTCTCCTCGAGCCAGCCGAGCGCGACCTCGCGCCGCTTCGCGTACCCGTGGTCGAACACGACGTAGGCGTGGTTCACCTGGCTGCGGTCGGTGAACAGCACCTCGTCGCGCTTCAGGAGGCCGGCCGTCTCGAGGCCGCGCAGCATCTCCTCCTCGAGCTCCGGTCCGGGGAACGGCTGCCCGCCCGGCGTCGTGATCTCGACCAGGAAGGACGTCTTGCCCTCGGGCGCGTTGCCGGTCGCGTAGTTCGACATGTACGTGACGCGGTTGGCCGGCCCCTGCTTCACCTGGGGGAGGTAGATCCAGGACAGGTTCGGATGCTCGGCGCGATCGAGCGCGATGAGGTACGTGACCAGGCCGTTGTACTCGAGCTCGGTGCAGGCCTCGGCGACCTCGTCCGGCATGCCGTCCACGATCTTCGGCAGGTACGTGAGCGCGATCGTGTTCACGACGACGTCGAACTCCTCGTCGTTGACGGCCCAGCCCTCGCCCTTCTTCACGACGCTCGTGACCGGCGTGTTCAGCTGGACGCGCCCCTCGAGCGTGCGCGCGAGCCCGTCGGTGATGCCCTGGAAGCCGCCCTCCTTGGGGTAGTAGAAGATCGCCTGGTGGGTGTACCCCTCGGTGCGGATGCCCACCGCCGCGCGCAGCACGTCCTCGACGGGCGCGTCGGGCACGCGGCCCGCGACCCAGTCGCTGGTGATGTGCTCGAGCGGGCGCTTCCAGATCTTCTCGTTGTACGGATCCATGAAGTGGTCCGCGATGCCGTCGCCGAACCGCCAGCGGATCCAGTTCTTGAAGTCCGCCGGCGCGTCCGAGCCCGTCGTCTTCCGCTCGTGCCACGCGCGCACGTAGCCCTCGAGGCAGTCGTACGTCGCGTCCTTCGGCAGGTCGCCGATCCCGTTCTCGAACGGGTAGTGCACCCAGCGGTCCTCGAAGCGGATCTTCGTGTTCCGGTCGCGCGTCTCGAACGCGGCGTCGCCCCCCGCCTCGTCCTTCATCCACTGCATCGCGTGCGCGTCCTTGCTGAAGAGGATGTGCCCGCCCGCGACGTCGTACGTGAATCCGTCGACCGTCTTGGAGTGGCAGAGTCCACCGGCCTTCGAGCCCGCTTCGAAGAGCGTGATCGCGTCGCGCGACACGCCCCCCTGTTCGAGGAATCGGGCGAGGGCCATGCCGGAGATTCCGGCGCCGAGGATCGCGATCTTCACGTGGGGGAAGGGGGAGAGAGGCGTGGGGAGCGCGGCCCGGGGGCCGCGTCGAGGACGGCAGAGGATACCCGGCGGCGCGCGCCGGACCCCGGGCGCGCGTCTCGATCAGATCCGCTCCGCGGCCCGACGCGCCCGCGTCGAGACGGGCGTCAGCGCTTGCGGACCAGGACGTCTCGACCCGGGAGCGCGTCGGGGACGTCCCGCCGCACCTCGTCGAGCCAGCGGCGTGCGTCGGTCACGTAGCCAGCGGTCGGCGAGACACCGGGGCAGCGCGAGCGGAAGTGCGCGTTGAAGGCGTCCATGCTGAGCTCGCGCGCGTACTTCGCGAGGCACGAGGCGAGCGCCACGGGCAGCGACGTCGCGTCGCCCTTCTGAACGAAAGACACGCGCATGCGTCGCCCCTCGGCGTCGCGCACCGCGTAGCGGCTGGCCTGGTTCGACTCGCCGAGGACGCGGACCTCGGAGAACGGGATCAGGTCGGAGAGCGCCCGCCCGTAGCGCGCGCGGCCGCCGAGGCGGTCGAAGACGAGCTCCAGCCCCTCGGCCCCGAACCGGAGGAACAGGTCGAGGGCGACGCGCGAGCCGTAGGACCACAGCGTCGCGGCCTTGTTTCCCGTCGCGTCGAACGATGCATTGAGCGATCCGACGGGGACGACGACGGGGGCGGCCTCCACGACCTCGAGACCGGCGTCCCCGAGCGTGCGCTCCAGCCCGCGGTACGCCGCGCCCAGGCGCTCGGGGTCCGCGCCCGTGGGGAGGGCGTCCGGCAGCTCGCGGTACCAGGGATGCGCGTCGAGGGCTGCGTCGGTCGGCCCAAGGTTCGCGGGCGCGCCCGTGACGAGTGCGCGGCCGCTGGGCCAGGCGTCGGCGCCGCGTGCGGCGCGCCAGAACGCGAGCGCCGTGCTCTCGAGGCGCGCGAACCCGCGCGGGTTGCGCGTGAAGACCTTCTTCGAGTCCGTGACCACGAGGCGCTCGGCGTCGCGCTTCGGATCGTCGGACACGGCGGCGGCCAGCCCGGTCCAGTCGGGCAGCGCGGTCGCCGTCGAACGGAAGGCGCTGACCCCGAGGACGAGCGGCCCGAGCATCGGGCCGTAGCCCGCTTCGTCGATCCCGGCGCGGACGGCGAAGGCCTCGGCGTCGCCCTGCGCGCTCACTCGTCGCCCGTCTGCGCGGTCGAGCCGTCGTCCGCGATCCCGCCCTTCACGTCGGACCCGTCGTCGCCCTGCGGCGCCCAGGCGACGGGCGGCGCTTCGCGCCGGTTGCGCAGCGCGATCAGCAGGACGACGCTGACCGAGCCGAGCACGATCGAGACGAGCTGCGACGTCGAGATCGCGCCGTCGAACCACATGCCGCGGATCTCGTCGCCGCGGTACATCTCGATCACGAAGCGGCCGACCGAGTACAGCGTGAGCAGCACGAGCGTCACGAACCCGGCGAACCGGCGCCGCGGGATGAGCCACGTCCCGATCGCGCCGAGGAGCACCGCGTTCGCGCTCATCCACGGCTGCGTCGCCCAGAGAACCTGCCCCCTGTTCTGCTCACCGAACAGGCTCTCGGCGGGCAGCGGATCGGGCACCGTGATCGTGAGCGGGAACGGGAGGCCCTCGGCGGACTCGGGCACGATGCTGCCGTAATCGTCGCCGACCAAGAGGCATCCGACGCGCCCCACCGCCAGCCCGAAGAACCCGGTCGTCATGCCGAGATCGAGCGCGTGCCACAGCCGGAGCCGGTGCTTGCGCGCCGCCCAGAGACCGAGGGCGATGCCGCCGAAGGTGCCCCCGTACATCACGAGGCCGCCCTCCCAGTACGCGAGCATCGTGAACGGGTCGGCGAGGTACTGCTGGCCGGCAGGGCTCCCGCGCAGGATCTCGACGATGACGTACATCGCCCGCGCGCCGAGCATGATCCCCGCGAGGATCCAGAGGGGCACCGCCTGGAAGCCGGGCGCCTCACGCCTCTGGTCGAGGGCGTACTTGTGCCCGAGCTTCGCGAACAGGTGGCTGCCCAGGAGGAAGCCCAGCACGACCATGAGCCCGAACGAGCGGAGGGGCAGGCCGAAGATCTCGAACAGGACGGGGTGCATCGCGCGCGGAGTGTACGGAAGGCCCCTCGGGGCGCGTCCCGGCCGCGTGTCATTCTGTAGTCTGGTTGGCCGCTTTCGCGGGCGGGCGGCTCCGCCCGTCGGCATTCGCTCGGCCGCATCGGCCCTGGCCCGCCCGGACGGGCCCACGACGACCATGAACCAGACGCCGCGGACCAAGGTCTACGTCGAGGGGCGCTACCTCAAGCACACGCGCGACCTCCCGCAGACCGTGTTCTTCTGCCCCGAGTGCAAGGGGCACCCGCGCCGCAAGCGCAACTGCGAGCGCTGCGAAGGATTCGGCAAGCTGACGAAGGACTCCGTGCAGGAGCTCGTCGGCTGGGTGCTCGGCAAGGCCGCCGGGACGCGCAAGCACAAGTTCCACGGCGCCGGCCGCGAGGACGTGGACGTGCGGATGCTGGGGGAGGGGCGCCCGTTCGTCGTCGAGCTCATCGACCCGAAGACGACCCAGGTCGACCTCGCGGCGATCGAGGCGGAGATCAATGCGCGCAACGAGGGCCGCCTGGAGATCCGCGGGCTGCACTGGACCCAGAAGGGACGCGTTCGCGTGCTCAAGGAGGGCCGCTTCGCCAAGGAGTACCGCGCGCGCGTTGCGCTCGACGCGGCGCCGGCCGGGGCCGCTGTGGAGGACGCGCTCGGCGCGCGCTACACCGTGGCCCAGACGACGCCGTCGCGCGTCGCGCACCGCCGCGCCGACAAGGTGCGCGAGCGCTGGGTCGAACTCCTCGGCGTCGAAGCCGGCGACGCGGAGGAAGAGCTCTTCGTGACGCTCCGCACGCAGGCCGGCACGTACGTCAAGGAGGCGATCAGCGGCGAGGAAGGGCGCTCCGAGCCGTCGCTGGCTGCGGTGCTCGGAGTCGAGACGGCCCGCTGCGTCGAGCTGGACGTGCTGGCCATTCTCGACGAGGAGGGCGACGCGGACGTCGAAGCGCCGGCGCCGCCCAGCCCGTTCGGCGCAGGGCTCGAGTAGGTACCGAGGTACCGAGCGCGGTGATTCTCCGCCGCGCGTCGGGGAACCACCGCGCTCGTTGCTGCGGGACTGCGCCGCTACAGAAGCACGCCGAGCACGATCGACTCGAAGACGCGCTTCTCCTGCAGGCTCCCGTCCTTCTCCAGGTAGCCCTCGGCCTCGTAGCGGAACATGCGGCTGCCGGCGCGCACGAGCTTGACGACGAAGTAGAGGGTCGACGGCGGCTCCACGATCCCGCGGAAGCGCGTCTTCTCGACGCCGCCGAAACCCACGAAGCGCTCGTCGCCGTCGGGGTTGATGCGGTTCTTGGCGTAGTCGTACGAGGCGACCTGCGCGGCGGCCTCGATCATCAGTGCGCCGGGGAACATCGCCCGGCCCGGCACGTGGTCGGGTGCCCACCAGTCGTCGGCTCGGATCGACTTCACGCCGACCGCGATCCCGCTCTCGGGGTCCGAGTGGCACAGGTGGTCGAGCATCGAGAACGTGCCGCGCTGCTCGAGGTACTGGTCGAGCTCGGCGCGGTCGACGGCCACGGCGGTGCGGTCGATCGTGGCTAGGTCGAAGAGGGTTTCTTGGGCCATCGTGCTGGGGGCGCTCGGGGGGTGGGGCCGCGGAGGTGAGGCCGCGCGGTGGGTCCCCGTGGGCCGACCCCGTGTGGATCGAGCCCGCGCGGCCGAGCGACGGGCCGACCATCCTAGGGAGTCGACCGCGCGGTTGGAGCCGCCGGCGCTGCCCGCCGACCGCAGCGCGGCGGGGCGGTTCCCGCGCGCGCGCCGCCGCCGCCGGAGGGACGCGTGCGACAATCCCCGCATGCAAGGAGCCCGACCCCGCACCGTCGCCGTCCACGGCGGCCGCCGACCGACGCCCGCCGACCCCGACGTCGTCCCCCCGCTGCGCCGCGCGACGACGTTCCTCCAGCACAAGGGCACGTTCGCGGCGACCGACGGCGGCGACTGGGACGGGCCGCTCGTGTACTCGCGCTACAAGAACCCGACGGTGGAGGAGGTCGAGGGCCGCCTCGCCGCGCTGGAAGGGGCGGAGGACGCGGTGCTCTTCGCGAGCGGAATCGCCGCGCTCCACGCCGTCCTGACGGCGGCCGTTCCCTCCGGGCGCGGCCGCGTCGCGCTGGCCCGGCAGATCTACGGCGGAACGGACGCGCTCCTCGCGGGACCCCTCGGCGCGCTCGGATTCGAGACGGTGCACTTCGACGTCGAGGACCCGTCCGACCTCGAGCGCGCGCTCGCGACGGGCGTCGACCTCGTCCACTGCGAGGGCATCTCGAACCCGACGGCGCTCGTCGCCGACCTGAGGGAGATCGCCGACGCCGCGCACGCCCACGGCGTACCGCTGTCGGTCGATTCGACGTTCGCCACGCCGACCGTCCAGCGCCCGCTCGAGCACGGCGCGGACTGGGTCGTGCACTCCGCGACGAAGGCGCTTGGCGGCCACTCCGATCTCACGGCCGGCGTCGTCCTCGGCAGCTCCGAGCGCATCGAGTCCGTCCAACGCTGGCGACGCGTCGCCGGAGCGATCCTCGACCCGTCGGCGGCCTGGCTGCTCGGTCGGAGCCTCTGCACGCTCGAGCTGCGTGTGCGCGCGCAGTGCGAGAACGCGGCGCGGCTCGCGGCAGCGCTCGAGGGGCGGGCCGGCGTCGCACGGGTCCACTACCCCGGGCTCGAGTCCCACCGCTCGCACGCGCTCGCCGGTCGGATGCTGAGCCCGGGGCTCTTCGGGAGCGTGCTGTCGTTCGAGCTCGAAGCGGGCGACGAGGCGACGCGCCCGTTCGTTTCACGGCTCGGGGTCGCGACGGACGCACCGAGCCTCGGCGGCGTCGAGACGCTCGTCTCGATCCCGGCCTACATGTCGCACGTCGCGCTCGGCCCCGAGGGCCGCGCGGCCGCTGGCATCGGCCCGGGCTGCGTCCGGGTCGCGGCGGGCATCGAGGACCCGGAGGATCTCGTCGCGGACTTCCTCGGGGCGCTCGGCTAGGCGCCGCCGCGCGCGCCGCAGCGCGTCGGGCGCGCGGAGGAAGCGGGGCCTGCGGAGGCCGGGCCGTCGCGCTCCTGCACGCGCGGGAGCGCACCGATCGAGCCTTGCCGGGGCACGGCGCATCCGTGCGCGATAGCTTGCGAATTGCAATTGAATCGACCGCGGGGGCCGCCACAGCAGCGGTCGCGTCCGCGCCCCGACCCCCGCCCGCCATGTCGAAGCTCCTCGCCCTCGTCCCCGCGCTCGGCCTCGCGGCCTTCGCCCTCCTTCCCTCCGGCTGCGCCTTGTCGCGGCCCTTTCGAGGCCCGGGCTACTCCTCGCGGGATGGCGTGACCGTCGAGTCCCCGCCGGGCGGGCTCGTCGTGGCACTCACGGAAGGGGTGCTCGACCGGTCGCGTCGCGGTCCGTTCGACCGCGCGATCCGCGACGTCGACCGCGGGATGGCGTCGCAGCCGGGGCTCGTCGGCTACGCGCTGCGAAAGGAGCTCTTCGGCAGCCGCGTGTGGACCATGAGCGTTTGGGAGTCCGAGGAGGCTCTGCGCCGCTTCGTCCGCTCGGGCCTGCACCGGGACGCGATGCGGCGCGGTGGGGAGGCGACGGTCGAGTTCCGGTACCACTCGTTCCGCGCGCAGCCCGACGAGATCCCCGTGCGCTGGGAGCGCGCGATCGAGCTGCTCGAGGCCGAGGGCAGGCCGGGGTACGGCGGGTAGCGGCGCGCGCGAGCCGCCCGGTTCCGGCGATGCGTCCCGCCGCGCCGCCGCCGACTCAGCGGCGCTCGCGGATCACCATCTCGATCCGCTGCAGGTCGCGCGTCGCCTCGATGTCGTAGTCGTAGCGCCCGCCGACGTCGCCGGGCTCGTCCGGCACCTCGGTCTCGATGCGCCACCGACCGGGCACGACGTAGCGCACCTCGAAGTGCCCCTGGGGCCCGGTGCGTCCGCGCAGCGCAGACGCGGTCCGCCCCTTGAGGTAACCCTTGACCTCGACGTTCGGGTAGGGGCGGGCGAACTCGTCGACCACGAAGAGATCGAGCCTCGCCAGCACGGGGAGCTGCACCGCGTCGAGTTCGATCGAGTCCTCCTTCACGTCGACCGGGACGGCCTCGACGACGGGGTGCGTCGGGTGGCCGACGCGCAGCTCCCAGCGACCGGCCGGAACCGTCTCGAAGCGGAAGCGACCGACGGAGTCGGTGGTGAGCGTCCGGCGCTCGCCGCGCCCCATCGGGACGAGGTGCACGTCGAGTCCGTCGGCGACGCCCGCGTCGGCGTCCACGACGGAGCCGGACACGTCGGCCATGCGGCGCAGCTTGAGGTCGACGTGCACGTGGTCGAGCCCGCGCCCCAGGTCGTCGCCCGCGATGCGGAACAGCACGATCTCGCTGACGTTCGATCGGTAGCCCTCGGCGACCGCCCAGACGCGGTACGCGCCCATCGGGAGGTCGCGCTCGTAGAAGTCCGCTGCCCCCGCCTCGGCGCGCACCGTGCGCGCCACCGCGTGCGACCCGTCGCGCGTGAGCTTCGAAGGCTCGAAGTGGACGGTCCACGCGGGCGGGATCGAGCCGTCCACGGTCGTCACCGAGCCCGCGACCGTTCCGCGCCCGTCGAAGGAGCGCTCCACCTTCGCGTAGCTGCCGACGTCGCGGACGTCGACCCCGGGGCCCTGCGCCGCGAACCCCGAGGGCTCGCGGTCGGCGGCCGGCCCGTCGAGAGCGGCACCGTCCGTTCGCTCCTCGACGGGCGCGGTACGCGCCGGGTCCGCAGCGTCGGCGGCGGGCGCGGAGCCGCCGTCGCCGGGGCTGCGGAGGAGAACGAAGAGGAGACCCAGCGCCGCCGCGAGCACGAGGAGGGCGAGCGCGCCCGCGCGCCCTGCGCGCGCCTCGATCCCGTGCCCCGAGGCGCGCGCCGGCTCGCCCGTTCGATCCCGGACGGGGACCCAACAACGGCGCCCCGACTGCGTATCCTTCGGCGCCCTGCGGCCCGGCTGCGTCGTGCGCGTCATCGGCATGGCCACATCGTAGCCCCGCGCGCGCGGCCCGACCCCCACGCCACTCCCCATGCTCCACCGACCTCTGGCCCGCGCCGCACGCGCGCTGGCCGCCGTCCTCGTCGTGCTCCTCCTGGCGCCGGGCCCGTCCCTCGCGGTGGGCGCGCCCGCCCCGAAGCAGGACGCAGGGGGCGCGTCCGCGCGGGGCCGCGTCCTCGTCGTCGGCTTCGACGGCGCCGATTGGCGCACGACCGAGCGCCTCATGGACGAGGGGCTGCTGCCGAACCTGGCCAAGCTGAGGGAGTCCGGCAGCGCGGGCCCGCTCGTCTCGACCGAGCCCGCCGAGTCGGCCGCCGGCTGGGCCGCAATCAACACGGGCGCCAATCCCGCGCGGAACGGGGTTCCGAGCTTCGTCGAGCGCGTCATCGACGGCGGCTCGGTGCGACCCGACTTCGCGCACGTCGACCCGCGCACGCTCGACGTCACCGAGGGCGCGCGCGCGGGCCAGGGCTCCGCGCTCGAGCGGATCCTCAACGGGACCGACCCGATCGTGCTCGGGGTCGTCACGCTGCTCGTCGCGCTCCTCCTCTTCCGCTTCGTGCTTCGCGCGAGCACTCCGCTCGCCGTCGTGATCGCCGCGCTGCTCGGCGCGGGCGCGTGGTTCGCGTCCAGCTCCGCGGGGCCCGGCGTGCCCGCGCGCATCCCGACCTACGTCGGGAACGAGGTGCGGCTCGACGGGTTCTGGGTCGAGGCGGCGCGGCAGGGGCATCCGTCGATCGCACTGCAGGCGCCGATGGCCTTCGACCGCCCCGGAGTCGACGGCGCACGGACGCTCTACGGGCTCGGCGTCCCCGACGTCCGGGGGTCGATCAACGGCGACTGGACGATCTACTCGACCGATCAACTCGTCACGGGCCGCGTACCCGTCGGGGAGGAAGTGGGCTCGACCGGAACGCGCTTCCGCGTCGACTTCGAGGAGCCCGACGGGGGCGGCGAGCCGCGCATCGACTCGTTCGTCTACGGGCCCATCGACTTCCTCAAGGCCGATCGCCTGCGCGCCCGCTGGGAGGAGATCGCGGCGATCCAGAACGACATGGAGGCCTGGAACGCGCTCGGGTTCCAGGAGAGCAACGAGCTCGCCGAGGAGAAGGACGATTGCGCGAAGGAGCTGGCCCAGATGGACCAGCCGATCCGCGAGGCGCTCAAGTGGAACCGGCCGCTCGGCAAGTCCTACCGCCACCGTATGCAGGTTCCGCTCGTCGTCGAACCCGCGGGGGACGCGTTCGACGTCACGCTCGGCACCGAGACGAAGACGCTCGAGGTCGGCGCATGGAGCGACTTCTACACGGTGCGGTTCGAGTTCAGCTCGTCGTTCGCAATGAGTGCGATCACGCGGGCAAAGGTCGTGGCGGCCGAGCCTTTCGAGCTCTACCTGGACACGCTCCAATACGACCCGCGCGAGCCCTCCTTCTGGCAGCCGACAAGCGATCCGCCCTCGTTCGCGGGCCAGCTCAGCGCGAAGCTCGGCGCGCCCTACGAGACGCTCGGCTGGGGCTGCATGACGAACCAGCTCAAGGACCGCGGCGTCGACCCCGAGATCTTCCTCGAGGACGTCGAGTTCACGATGCGCTGGCGTCGCAAGCTGTTCGAGGAGTCCCTCACGGACGGAGCGTGGGAGGTGCTGTACGCCGTCTTCAGTACGACGGACCGCATCCAGCACATGATGTACCGGTACTACGACCCGGGCCATCCGTACTACGACCCCGAGGAGGCGTCGCGCGAGATCACCTTCTTCGGCGAGACGATGACGCTCGCCGACACGATTCCCGCGATCTACCGCCAGATGGACAGCGTCGTGGGCGACGCGGTCGCGGCGCTCGGAGCGGAAGACACGCTCCTGCTCTGCGCCGACCACGGCTTCACGAGCTACCGGCGCGGAGTGAACGTGAACAACTGGCTCGCGGCGGAGGGGTTCCTGACCCTCCGGGACGACGCGACCTCCGGCGGACTCGGGAGCATCGACTGGTCGAAGACGCAGGCGTACTCGCTCGGGCTCGGCATGGTCTACCTGAACCTCGAGGGGCGCGAGCCGGACGGGATCGTGCCGATGGCCGACGCCGACGCCGTCATGGACCGGATCTGCGCCGCCTTCCTGGCCGCGCGCGACGAGGGCCGCGTCGTGGGCTCGAGCGCGGTCAAGATCAAAGGTCTCTACGAGGGCCCCGAGGAGTGGGGGACCGCCGAGTTCCCTTGCAGCGACATCATGCTCGGGTTCGCGGAGTACTACCGCACCTCGTGGTCGACGGTCGACGGCGGGATGCCCGTGGGCCAGGGGCCGAACGGGAACGCCGTTCCGGGCGCCGTGTACGAGGACAACGACAGCCTCTGGTCCGGGGACCACGCGTCGAACGACCCGCGCCTCGTGTCCGGGATCTTCTTCTCGAGCCGCCCCGTGGTGATTCCAGAGGGCGGTTATTCGGTCCTGCACATCGCACCCACGGTCCTCGATCGCCTCGGCGTCGAGATCCCCGAGCACTTCGACGCCGCACCGCTGGCCCTCGCAGGTGAGTAGCGTGGGCCGCGACGACGAGCCGGGGCCGCCCGGGCCGCTGCGCCCGACCGAGCTCGCGGCGCGCCTCGCCGCGGGCGATGAGCTGGTGCTGCTCGACGTGCGGGAGGCCGAGGAACTCGCGATCTGCGCTCTGCCGGGCGTCGTGCACATCCCCCTCGGCGAGCTGTCGGTCCGGCACACCGAGCTCGATCCGGACGCCGAGATCGTGTGCATCTGCCACCACGGCGTCCGGAGCGCGTCGGCGGCGGCGGGCCTCCGCAACGTCGGGTTCGACGGCCCCCTGTGGAACCTGACAGGGGGCGTCGAGCGCTGGGCGCGCGACGTCGACCCGAGCATGCCGCGCTACTGACGGACCGCGCGGCCGAGCGGCGCCCCGCACCAAGCGGCACTCGCCCGAAGCGCGGGCGCCCGCGCCCAGGGGCTCGCGCTCCGGCCGCCCGTTCCGGACCGCGCCCGCGCCGTGTGGACGGCCCCGAGCCCGCCCGAACCGCGCGACGAGCGTCGGTCCCACCGCGCCGTCGAAGGCCCGTCCGCGCGGAGCCCTCGGACGCATCCGTGGCACCCACGGCGGGTCGGCGCCGCGCGGCTGAGCGACCCACTCGGTCGGGGCCGGGTCCGCGGCGGGGGCCGCGGTCGCATGAACCCAGATCGAACGTCGCGGACCCACCCTGACGGTCCCCTGCGCGCGGTCGGATGCGACACGTCGTTCGAGGACGGTCAAACCAGCCGTACGGTCGGAATGCCCGGGCCTCCCGCGCGACGAAGAAGGAGCCGGCGGGCGCTTCCGCCCCGTCCCCCGGCCGGGCTGCCGATCCGGCTCGCCCCGTCCCTCGGTTCGCCCGTCCTCGGGCTCCCACTGCACGCTGCCATGACCGACCCCTCGCCCGACCCGCCCCGCGGCGGCCCCGGCCCGAATTCACACCTCCGCGACGGAGAGACGCCCGCGCGCGAGCTGCCCTCCTCCTGCCAAGCGCGGGCCGCCTGCTCCTCGGCGGGCGACCCCGTCCGCGTCGACCTCATCTGGCGCGATCCCGTGACCGGCGCCGAGCTCGACCTCGACCTCCTGGCCGCTCCGGGACTCGTCCACCGCCTCCTCGAGGACGGCTTCCGGGGATCGCGCCGCGGCCCCGGCGGCGGGCCTCGCGACGGGGGGAAGGACGAGGGCGGCGGCGGCAGCCGGGCGGCCTGACCGCGCGCGGCCGCGGCTCGCCCGGCCGTCCGATCCGCGCTAACCTCTCGGGCTCCCCATGCCGGAGCCCCCCGCACACGATCCCACGTCCGCATCGGACGACCCGGCCCGCCCCCTGCGGTGGGCGGCGCCCCTCCCGAAGGACCTCGCGGACGCCGCGACGGACGGCCCCCGCGTCGGCGTCGTGTTCGGCAGCACCAGCGACTGGCCGTCCATGCGACACGCGGTCGAGCTGCTCGACCGCTTCGAGGTCCCGTCCGAGTACGGCGTCGTCTCGGCGCACCGCACGCCGGACCGCCTCAGGGACTACGCCCGCGGGGCAGCGGACCGCGGCCTGCACGTGATCATCGCGGGGGCGGGGGGCGCCGCCCACCTGCCCGGCATGCTGGCCGCGTGGACGACCCTCCCCGTGTTCGGGGTACCCATCCAGAGCCGCGCGCTCAGCGGCGTCGACTCACTGCTCTCCATCGTCCAGATGCCGAAGGGGGTGCCCGTCGGCACGCTCGCCATCGGTGACGCCGGCGCACGCAACGCAGCGCTCCTCGCCGCGCGCGCGCTGTCCGTCCACGACCGCGCGCTGCGCGAACGGCTCGAGACCTTCGCCGCCGAGTCCGGGGAGGCGGCGCTCGACGCGCCGCTCGCTCCGTGAGCGCGGACGCGGGCGGCACCCGCGTCCTTCCCGGCGGCACCTTGGGGGTCTTCGGGGGCGGGCAGCTCGGGCGGATGCTCGGGATCGCAGCCCGGCGCCTCGGCTACCGCTTCGCCGTGTTCTCCGACGACGCGAACGGTCCCGCGTCCCACGTTGCGGACTTCGCGGTCGAGGCCGACTACCGCGACGAGGACGCGATCGCCGCCTTTGCGGCGCGCGTCGACGCGGTCACGTTCGAGTTCGAGAACGTGCCCGCCGTTGTCGGCGAGGTCGCCTCGCGCACCGTCCCGGTCCGTCCGGCCGGGTCGCTGCTCCACACGGTCCAGAACCGGCTGCGCGAGAAGCGCGGGCTCGAGCGGCTCGGCCTCCCCGTCGCTCCGTTCCACGCGATCGAGAGCCCCGAGGACGCAGCGGCCGCCGCCGCGCGCCTCGACGGCCCGGGCGTCCTGAAGACGGCCAGCTTCGGCTACGACGGCAAAGGACAGCGCAAGCTCGCCTCGGGTGCGGAGCTCGACGCGGCGTGGGCGGAGCTCGGGCGAACGGACTGCGTCCTCGAGCACTTCGTGCCGTTCGAGGAGGAGGTCTCGGTCGTCGCCGCGCGCGGTCTCGACGGAGACGTCGCGATCTACGAGCCCTTCTCCAACGCGCACGCGAACCACATCCTCGACGTCACGGTGCAGCCGGCGGCGATGGGCCTCGTTCCCGAGCTCGAGGAGATCGCGCGCGCGGTCCTGGAGGGCTTCGACGTCGTCGGCCTGCTCTGCATCGAGCTCTTCCGCCTCCCCAACGGCGCGCTCGTCGTGAACGAGATCGCGCCGCGGCCGCACAACTCGGGCCACCTCACGATCGAGGCGTCGCGCTGCTGCCAGTTCCAGAACCAGGCGCGCGCCGTCCTCGGCCTCCCGCTGGGCTCGACGGAGCGCATCGGGCCTCCGGCGGCGATGGCGAACCTGCTCGGTGACCTCTGGGCGAACGGCGAGCCGGACTGGGACGCCGCGTTCCGCATGCCCGGTGTGTCCCTCCACCTCTACGGCAAGGGCGACGCCCGCCCGGGTCGGAAGATGGGCCACCTCACGGCCCTCGGCGACACGCCCGACGACGCGGCGGAGCGCGCGCGGGCCGCCCGCGCCGCGCTCGTGCGACCCTCCTCGTCCGACGCATGAGTTTCCACTGGAAGGTTCTCCTCTGGATGGCCGCCGGCGCCGTTCTGGGCGTTCTGATGCAGGTGTTCCTGGCGGCGCCGTCGTACGCGGGGTTCGAGGTCGCGGCCGAGCGCGGCGGGGTCCGCGTGACGTCCGTCGCCCTGGACGGGCCCGCGGCCCGCGGCAAGATCGCGCCAGACGACGTGTTCGAGGCAGCGGTCCTGCACCGGGGAGCGCCCGACCAGGAGCTGCTCGAGCTCCAGGGCCCGGACGACCTGAGCGGAGCGATCGCACGCGCGGAGAACGGGGAGGTCGTCTGGCTCGTCCCGGCCGGCAACGCGGCGCGCGCGAGTGCCGACGACGACCTCGATGCGCTCGACGCCGCCAAGGCCGTGTCGGTCACGTTCGACCCGGGCTCGCGCCGCGCGACGGCCATCGCGCCGTTCGCGTTCGTGGCCGACATCTTCCTGGCGCTCCTGAAGATGCTCATCGTTCCGATCGTCCTGACGTCGATCGTCACGGGTGTGGCCAGCGTCGGATCGATGGGGGACCTGCGGCGCCTCGGACTCAAGACGTTCGGCTACTACCTTCTGACGAGCCTGCTCGCGATCGCCGTCGGGCAGGTCCTCGTCAACGTGATCCGCCCGGGCGACGGCGCGACGCTGGGGCTTTCGCCGCTGACCGAGGGAGGCCAGACCCAGGGCGATTTCATCGGCGTGCTCAAGCGCATGGTGCCCAGCAACATCGCCGCCTCGCTGACCGACAACGGCGCGATGCTGTCGGTCATCTTCTTCGCGCTGCTGTTCGGCTACTTCGTCACGCGCACCGAGGAGCCGCACCGCACCCGCGTCCAGGAGCTCTTCGACAGCCTGTTCGCCGTGGTCATGCGCATGGCGGAGGGGATCCTGAAGCTGCTCCCCTACGGCGTCTTCGCGCTCATCGTGAAAGTCGTCGCGAGCACCGGATTCGCCCCTTTCAAGGCGCTGTTCCTGTACATGCTGACGGTCGCGGCGGCGCTCGTGCTGCACGCCTGCGTCACGCTGCCGGCGCTCCTCCGGACGGTGGGGCGCATGAGTCCCACGAAGTGGTTCCGCGCGATGTCGCCGGCCCTGATGACCGCCTTCAGCACGAGCTCGTCGAGCATGACGCTGCCGGTGACGCTGAAGACCGTCGAACAGCGCGGCCGCGTCAGCAACCGCATCACGTCGTTCACGCTCCCGCTCGGCGCGACGATCAACATGGACGGCACGGCGCTGTACGAGTGCATCGGCGTGATCTTCCTCGCGCAGTACTACGCTGCGGCCGGCGGGTACGAGCTCACCGTCGGGTCCCAGGCCCTCGTCGTGCTGCTCGCGCTCCTCGCCAGCGTCGGCGCGGCGGGGATCCCGTCCGCGGGGCTCGTGATGATGCTGACGATCCTCTCGGCGCTGAAGCTGCCGCTCGAGGGCGCCGCGCTGCTCCTCGCCGTCGACCGGCCGCTCGACATGCTCCGGACGGTCGTCAACGTCTGGTCCGACTCCTGCGCCGCCGCGGTCGTCGCGCGCAGCGAGGGCGAGGAAGGGCCGCTGGAGCCCGCGCTCGCGTAGACGGCACTTCCTCGAACCGGTCGGGCGTTCGCCCGATCGCGGGTACACTCTTCGCCCCCCCCGCGCCCGCCGCCGGCCCGCTCTCGGGCCCGAGCGACGGCGCGGCCGTTCCCAGCGCACGCCTCCCATGACCTCCGGATCCCTCAACGAACGCATCACGCGCGCGCTGGCCTTCATGCTGCGCCACCAGCCCGAGGAGTTCGACCTCGAGCTCGACCGCTACGGCTGGGGGGACCTCGAAGAGGTCGTCTACGCACTCCAGGAGCGCGTCGGCGCGGACGTCGACGGAGAGGACGTCGAGGAGGCCATCGACGGCTCGGACCGCAAGCGATACGAGGTCAAGGACGGCAAGATCCGGGCGCTCTACGGCCACTCGTTCGCGATCGATCCGGGCGAGCCGACCGAGCCGCCCGACGAGCTCTACATCGGGATCGGGTCCCGCGACGCGGCGCGCGCCGACGAGAACGGACTGCGGAGCGGGCGCCGCGCGTTCCTGCACCTCGCGCGCACCGAGGAGGACGCGCGCGAGGCCGGTCGCCGCGCCGCGAAGGAGTACTGCGTCGTCACCGTCTTCGCCGGCGAGGCGTACGACGAGGGAGTCGACTTCTACGACCGGGGCGCGCTGTTCCTCGCGGACGAGATCCCGGTCGACTTCATCGAGGTCGGGGACGTCGAGGACGACGGCTACGAGCGCGACCACCATCGTCGCTCCCGCGGGCGCCGCGGGAACGATGGGCTGCACGGCGGCCGCGGGCGAGGCGGGCGCGGCCGCGGACGCGGGCGCGACGACGACCGCGACGAGCCGCGTGGACGCGGCCGTGGGGGGCGCCGGGAAGACCGGGAGCCCCGCGAGCCGCGGGAGGAGCCCCGCGACGTGATCGAGCCGCGCCCCGCGCAGCAGGCGGATGCGCCGGTGGGCGACGACGGCGGTTTCGGGCTCGGGCTCGACTCGAAGAAGGCGTCGCGCAATGACGGTCCGCGCAGTGACGTTCCGCGCGAGAGCGGTCCGCGCGAGAGAAAGTCCGAGCGCCCAGCGGCGAAGAAGGAGCCGCGGCGCGACCCCGAGCCGGTGCAGGAGCGCGCGCCCGAGCCCTCGGCCGGCGACGCCCCGAGCCCCGGCGGCTTCGGCGCGGGCCTCGACTGATGCGTGCGGCGCCGCGGCCGCCCTCGCGCGCGCGATGAGCCTCGAGCGCCTGCTTCCACCCGTTCCCGACGGCTTCGAGGTCGCGCGCGGTGCGCGCGGTGTCGTCTGGGCCCGCGCGGATGCAGCGGGCGCGCTGGCGCGGGCCGGGTTCGGACCCGACGGGACCTGCTCCGAGGAGGCGCTCCCGGACGCGGATGAATCCGGCCGTGAGCCGCTCGGGCTGCTCGACCTCGGCGGGCGGTCCGCGCTCGTCCGGCGCTTCGTCCACGGAGGCCTCGCGCGGCGGCTGACCGGGCGCGTCTTCCGCGACCCGACGCGCGCTTTCCGCGAGCTGCGCGCGAGCGAGGCGCTGCGCGCGCTCGGGATCCCGACTCCGTCGGTCCTCGCCGCGCGCGCCGTCTCCGTGCGCGGCGGCTACGAGCTCTCGCTCGTCGTCGAGCGCCTCGCCGGCACGCGCGACGTCGGGCGTCTCTTCGGCGACGTGCGCGCGGGCCGCGCGCCGAAGGGCGCGCTGCGCCGAGCGCTCGTGGACGTAGGTCGACTCATCTCCGCGCTCCACGGCGTCGGCTTCCACCACGCGGACCTCCAGCCCGCGAACGTGCTCGTCCGTTCCGACGGAGAGCGGGGCGCGGTCGTGCTCGATCTCGACCGGTCCGTATTCATGACGCCCGCGGGCGAGGCCGACGTTCCGGCCGCGGACCCCGTGCCGCTTCCCGAGGCCCGCCGCGCGGCGAATCTCGGGCGGCTGTGGCGCCACGTCCGTCGGCGCGAGGAGCGCTACGGTGCCGTCCTCGACGAGCGGGACCTCGCGCTGTTCCTCTCGGCGTACGGTTTGGAGCGGACGCGCATCGGCGGGTTCGGCCGTGCGGTCGATGCGGCAGCCGATCGGCGGGGTGCTCTGCACCGGTTCGGCTGGTGGCTCGAGCGATCCTTCGGCCGGCGCGACGACGCGCGGGCACGGGGCTGAAGCGCGCGGAGCGGGGGCCCTGCCCGCCGCGTCCGAAGCTCCTCAGCTGCTCTGCAGCAGGACGCGGGGGTAGAGCGCACCCTCCGCGGACAGCGCGCTCGCGAGCAGCGCCGCGGTCCAGCGCCCGTGCCGCCTGCGCAGCGCCTCTGCGCCGAGCAGTCCGTTCTCGTCCTCGACGCGCGCGCGCAGCGCGGACTCGAGGGACTCCGCCGCGCCGATCTCACCGCGGAGCGAGCGTACGAGGCTCAGCGTCCCGCCGATGACGAGGCGGTCGGGCAGCTCGGCGCCGCGGCGCTCGACGAGCGACCAGCCGTCGGCCGCGTGACGCAGCGCGGGGTCGAGGTCCCCGCGCAGCACCGCGAGACGCGCCTCGATCGCGAGCGCAAGGGCCTCGATGCGCTCGAGCCCGAGCTCGCGCGCGACGCGCCGCGCGCGGGAGACCAGCTCGGGCGCGCCGCGCGCGTTCTCCTCGGCGAGGAGCACGCCGAGGAACAGGGCGGCGAGCGCTTCACCTCGCCGGTCCTCGATCCGGCGGGCCTGGAAGAGCGCGTCCCGCAGCAGGAGCTCCGCGCGGCGCGGCTCGCGCGCGTCGCCGAGGAGACGACCGAGGCGCGCAGTGGCCTCGACCTCGACGCGCCCCTCGCCGGACTCGAGAGCGAGGTCCGCGGCGCGCTCCAGTCCGCGGATGGCACGGTGCGTGTGCCCGACGAGGCGCCACGCCCGTCCGCGCAGGAGTTCGACGCCGGCGCGCGCGGCGCGCTCGGGCAGCCCGCGGGGTGCGTCGACCAGAGCACGGCGCGCGGCTGCGAGCCGCGCGAGCGCCTCGCGCAGCAGGCCCTGGTGCAGCGCGACCTCCGCGGCCGAACGCTCGGCCAGCGCGCTGCCGACGGGGCCCGCGGCCAGCGCGGCGGCGCGCTCCGCGTGCGTGCGCGCTTCGTCGAACGCGCCTCGTTCGACCTCCGTTTTCGCCAGCAGCCGCTGCGCCTCCGCGCAGTCGTCGGCGAGCTGCGCGCGGTCCTCGGCCAGGAGCTCACCGCGCCCGGCCTCGGCGCGCGCGGCGAGCTCGACCGCATTGCGCAGGAAGCCGCGCGCCAGGCCGAAACGACCGCCGGACACGGCGTGCCGCGCGTGCAGGACGTAGACGCGCGCGGCGAGATGTGGCGCGTCCGAGAGGTCGGGCTCGAGCTCGACGAGCGCCTCGAGGGCCGCGCGCTGCTCCTCACGCTCGCCGAGGCGGTCCGCGGCGTCGGCGAGCGCTTCCAGGAGCGCGCGGCGCAGGCGTACGTCGCGCTCCGCGACGCCGAGCTCGTCCATCGCCTCGAGACCCCAGCCTGCGAGCGTCGCGCGGCGCTGGGGGTGGCCGCTGTCGCGCATCCGGTCGATCAGGTCCGGTAGCACGTCGAGCAGCGCGCGGTGCGCCGCGGCCTCGCGCAGGTGGAATGCGAGGCGGTAACTCGGCCGCCGCCCGGCGGCCGTCTCGCGGGCCTGCAGCGCGCACGCGATCGCACCGTGTGCGCGGACGTGCGCCCGCGGCCGCATCGTGCGCAGGACCTCGCCGCGGTCGCGGGGGAGCGCGAAGCGGAACTGCGCGCCGACCGGCACGAGCCAGTTCGAGCGGACGAGCGCACCGAACGCGGCGTCGCGGCGGGCTGCGCTCGCGCGGGGCCACGCGGCGGACACGAGGTCGAGGTCGATGCGCGACCCCACGACGGCGGCGCGTTCGAGCCAGATCCGCTCGGGGCCGCCGAGCTCGTCGAGCCGCTCCTCGGCGAGTACGCGGACGCTCTCCGGGGACGGCAGGTCGAGTGGATCGACGAGGAGCTGCACACCGCCGCCGGACCCGGAGCGGATGTGCCCCCGGTCGCGCGCGAGCCTCAGGACCTCCTTGATGCGGCCGGGGCTGCCTCCCGAGCGCTCGTAGAGCGCCCGCGCGAGGCGCAGTCTCGGGACCGACGCGTCGAAGGTGCTCTCGACGAGCTCGAGGACCGCGGCCTCGTCGAGGGCGCCGAGCTCGATGCGCGTCGTGCGGTCGGCGGCGCGCTCGAGGACCTCGGCGACCCGGGCGCGCACGGGCCCGGCGCGGTCGCGCTGCTCGCCGAGCACGAACAGGAGGCGGGTCGAGCCGAGGTCGCGCGCGACGCGGCGCAGCGCCGCGATCGTCGCCTCGCCCGCGTACTGGACGTCGTCGAGGAACACGATGGTGGGACCGAGGCGTCCGAGGGCGAGGAGCCAGTCGCCCAGCGCGACGGACTCCGAGACGGCGGCCGCCTCGACTGCCTCGGTCGGGTGCAGGGCCGCGAGCAGGGTCTCGGCGACGTCGTCGCGGACCGTGTCGAACAGGAGGGCACGGCCGCGCGGGCCCGCCGTCGTACCGGAGGGAAGGTGCAGCCAGCGGCGCAGGAGCTTCACGAGGGGGGCGGCGGGGCGCTCGTCGCCGATCGCGTTGCATCGTCCGTAGAGGTAGAGGGCGGGGTCCGCGCTGCTCCGTACGCGGTGCACGAACTCCGCGACGAGGCGGGACTTACCGGACCCGCGCTCGCCCTCCAGGAGGACCGCGCTGCCGCCGTCCCGGCCCGCACCGTCCCAGGCGCGTGCGAGCGCGGCGAGCGGCGCATCGCGTCCGACGAGCGGCAGGTCGTGGGTCCCGGCCCACGCGACGGTGTCGCGGCGCGCCGCCGGGTCGAAGTCGAGACGGGCGCGCCACCAGGCGGAGGACTCGCCTTCCTCGAGCGCTTCGGAAACCTGGCGCGCGGTCGGACGCGCGGCAGGGGACGTGCGTAGGAGCGCCCGGACGATCGCGTCGAAGAGGGGCGAGAGGCGCGGCAGGGACTCCGACGGCGTCGGCGCACGGCCTGCGCGGAGCGCCTCGAGCTCCGCGGGCGTCCGGGCAGGTGGCGCACCCACGCCGAGCTCGAAGAGAAGACAGCCGAGTGCGAACAGGTCGGCCGTGGCGACGGGCGCGCCGCCGCCCGTGCGTTCGGGCGCGACGTAGAGCGGCGTGCCGACCGGGCCGTCGGGCGCGCCGGCGCGGCGCGCAAATCCGAGGTCGAGCAGCACCGCGGTGCCGTCGGCCTGCAGGCGGACGTTCTCGGGCTTGACGTCGCCGTGGACCCAGCCCGCGGCGTGCATCGCCGCGAGGGCACCCGCGATCCGAGCGCCGATCCGGCGCACGAGGGGCTCGGGGAGGGGCTCGGAAGAACCGGCGGACCCCGGCACCAGGAGCTCGTCGAGCGAGGCGCCGGGGACGAGGTCGAGGACGAGCCAGGGCCGCGACGCGCCCGCGTCGTCCACGGCATGTCCGACCCGGGCCGGTGGGGCGGGGGCGCCCTCCGACAGGTGCCTCGAACGTACGAGCGCCGGGTGGTGGACCGAGCGCGAGGCCTCGCGCTCGTACCCGAGCGCGGCGACCGCCTCGGCGTCCGCGGCGAGCTCCTCCCGCAGGATCTTCACGGCGACGGCCGTGCCCGCGGGGAGGCCGTCGAACGCGGACCGGAGGACGCCCCGCCAGACGCGGCTCGTCCGGCCGACGCCCAGGCAGGGGGCCTCGAGCTCGAGGTCGGGGTTGGCGGGTTCCGTCGGGGTCATCGGTGCCGGAGCTGGAGTAACGTGTCGGGCCGTCCTCCGGTGCGCTCGGGGGCGGCCCGCTCCGCCCGCCGGCGCGCGAATTCTACGCGCAGCAGCCCTCGATCCGACTCGTCTCAACGGCCCCTTGACCTTCCAAGTCCACAACACGCTCACGAACGAGAAGGAGGCCTTCGAGCCCGCCGAGAAGGGCGTTGTCCGCATGTACAACTGCGGACCGACGGTCTACGGCCGGCCCCACATCGGGAACTACCGGAGCTTCCTCTTCGCAGACGTGCTGCGCCGCTGGCTCGAGTACAAGGGCTACCGCGTCGAGCAGGTCATGAACGTGACCGACGTCGGCCACCTCACCAACGACGACGTCGCGGACGCGGGCGGCGACGACAAGGTCGAAGCCCAGGCGCGGCGCGAGAAGAAGGACCCGTTCGAGATCACGCGCGGCTACACGGACCTCTTCCTCGAGGACATGGCGGCGCTCGGCGTCAAGGAGCCGATGGCTCGCCCGCGCGCGACCGAGTACATCGACGAAATGGTCGAGATGGTCGAGACGCTCATCGAGAAGGGGCACGCGTACCGCGTCGGCGGCAACGTCTACTTCGACGTCACGACGTTCCCCGACTACGGGAGGCTCAGCGGCAACCGCATCGAGGACCTCGTGGCGGGCGCACGCATCGAGGTGAACGATGAGAAGCGTCATCCCGCTGACTTTGCGCTCTGGAAGAGCGACGAGGCGCACCTGATGAAGTGGGCGACCGTCTTCGGCGAGCACGGCTTCCCCGGGTGGCACATCGAGTGCTCGGCGATGGCGAAGGCGCTGCTCGGGCCGTCGATCGACATCCACACCGGCGGCGAGGACAACGTGTTCCCGCACCACGAGTGCGAGATCGCCCAGAGCGCGTGCGCCAACGACGTGCCGATGGCGCGCTACTGGATGCACGCGAAGTTCCTCCAGGTCGACGGCGGGAAGATGAGCAAGAGCCTGGGCAACGTGTACCAGGTGCCCGACGTCGTCGAGCGCGGGTTCGAGCCGCGCCACCTGCGCTTTGCGCTTGTCCGCGGGCACTACCGCACGCAGATCAACTTCACGTGGGAGATCATGGACGAGGTCCGGGCGCGCACCGAGAACCTCGACGAGATCTGCGTGATGCTGCACCGGATCCTCGGCGGGGCCGGCGGCGCGGCCGAGGAGGCCGAGGCGGGCCGCGCACTCCTCGACGACGCGCGCGCGAAGTTCGAGGCCGGCCTCGACGACGACCTGAACATGCCGGTCGCGCTCGCGGCGCTCGAGGGCCTGCGCAAGCCGCTGCTCGAGAAGGAGGTCGGGGCCGCGGTCGCGTCCGACATGCTCGAGTGGGTGCGGCGCGCGAACGGCGTGCTGGGTTTCGTCGAGACCGAGGAGCAGAGCGCGGACGCCGAGGTCGAGGCGCTCATCCAGCAGCGCAACGACGCCAAGGCGGCGAAGGACTGGCCCGCGGCGGACGCGGCGCGGGACGCGCTGAACGCGCTCGGGATCGAGCTGCAGGACACGCCCGAGGGGACGGTCTGGCGGAGGCGGTGACCGGGGGGCGGGCCACCCGGAGGCGGCCCTCCGTCCCTCAGCGGAGCTCGACCCGCACCGCGCTCGAGAAGTTGTAGGACGGGGCGCCGCCCGCGTCCGTGTCGCGGAACCAGCCCTGGAAGTAGAGGGTCGAGCCGGGGGTGAGGAGGCCGAGTGCCTCGGGCAGGTCGAAGTCCACGGCGTAGTCGAGCGTGTCCTCGGTGCCCGCGATCAGCTCGAGGCGCACGGGGTCGGCGATGCAGAGGGTCCCCTCGCCGGCGGGCAGGGTCCCGGGCAGCGTTCCGACGATGAAGAGCCCTGCGCTGCCCGTCGTCCCGACCGCGCGCAGCACCATCTCGCCGTCCGCGACGCGGTCCGAGCCGTAGACGAGGAGCTCGGCGCCGCTCGCGTAGCTGGCATTCGGGCTCGGCGAGCAGCTCTCTGTCGACGTCGCCTGGGGTTCGTAGGCCGACGCCGCGAAGCGGGGACCGACGACACGCGGACCGAGCTCGAGGTCGAGCGGCGTGGGCTCGGTGCGGATCCCGTCCTGGTCGATGTCGCCGTGGTCGGGGAGGAGCAGACCCGGGTCGGCCGCGTCGGCGAGCGGCGTCGACGCGCCGGCGCGGAAGCGCCGGCCGGGCTCGTCCTGGAAGGGGAGGTCGAGGTTCGGACGGTACGAGTCGAAGTCGCTCGCGCTGTGGTTCGTCCAGGTGCCGCCCCCGGCGACCTCGAGCGTGCCGGCCACGTCCTCTGCGAAGACGTGTCGTGTCGTCAGGTGGGCGCCCGGATCAACGGTCGCGAGCGAGCTCGCGCCCAGGGGCACGCCTCCGCCCTGGTTCGCGTTCCGGTGGAAGCTCGAGGCCACGAGGTCCACGCGGCCGGCGCCGCCCACGAAGAGCCCCGCGCCGGACGGCGCTCGGTTGCGGACGAACGTCGACGAGTGGACGGGCATGTCGCCGAACGCGGGCCAGGCCATCATCCCACCTCCGAGGACGTCGGCTACGTTCTCCTGGAAGAGGCACTGCCGCGCGCGACCGGTCGCGTCGCGGATCATGAGTCCCGCGCCGCCGCCCGATCGGTTGAAGCGGAAGCGGCAGTTGACGAACACCGCGTTCGCACCGCCGCGCACGGCCGCGCCGCCGCCGCCCCAGAACGAGCGGTTGAAGTCGAACGTGCAGTTGTAGATCCACGTGCGCCCTCGGTTCGCGAGCAGCCCGCCGCCGTGGGCGTCGTCGGAGCTACTGCTCTGCACGTCGGCGTTGCCGCCGAGGATCGTGAAGCCGTTCAGGACTCCCGTGATGTGGAACATCCCCATCCCGTTGAAGGTCGTACCGGCGCGCACGACGTGGAGCGCGTTGTCGTCGGGCGTGGGGCCGTTGATCTCGCCGCTGAGGATCGACGCGTCGGCGGCGCTGAAGAGCTCACGCTGACCGATGCTCGTCTCCGTGCCCTCGAAACCGCCGTAGACGTGGGCCCAGTCCCGGAGGACGAAGGACGCGGAGCGGTCGCCGGTCCCGAGCGGTGCCTCGGGCGTCTCGTCGGTCTTGTAGATGCCGCGCGCGACCCAGACCTCCATGTTCTGGCGTAGGAATGCGCCGGAGCGCGCGGCGTCGTCGATCGCCTGCTGCAGGTTGCGGTAGGGGGAGTCCCAGGAGAGCCCGCCGCCGGCGGGGCCGGTGTCCTTCACCCGGAACGCGAGGGGCTGCGCGCCGACGTTGACGACGTAGCGGAGCGTGCGGTTGGCGAAGGAGCCGGGGTCCTTCACCACGCGGACGTAGAGAGACTCGCCGCGCGCCGGAGAGGCCTCGACCGAGTCGCTGGAGGACGGCGAGCACATGCGATCGAGCTCGACCAGTGCGCCGGGCTCGCCGGCGTAGAGGAACACGGCTCGATTCGCCGAGTTCGCGGTCGCTACGAAGCGGAGCGTGCCCGCCCCGGAGCCGACGACCCGGAACCAGGCGTCGTGGGTCGGGGTGTAGCCCGGCCAGCAGTCGACGGGCGGCGCCGACGCGTCGAAGCCCATGTCCTCGATCACGAACTCGAAGACGCCTGGACCGATCGTGACGGCTTCGGCGGCCGTCGACTGGGCCACGCCGGCGGCGGCGAGGCCGAGGGCCAGGGGGAGCGTGAGGGCGAGACGTCGCGCCAGGGCAGCGCGGAGCGTGGGCTTGGGCATCGGGCGCGTCCGTGGGTGAGGGGAGCCCGCGGGGGCTCCCGTTTCCCACTCGATGCCCGGTGCGTGGGCTGGCCCGACAGGGAAGTCGGGAATCGGTCCGGGGGGGCGGACCGTGGGGGCCCCCTCAGGCGCCCGGTGGCTCGGACGTCGGGGGCTCGGACCCTGGCGACTCTGGCTCGCCCCTGAGCTCGCGGTCCTTGTCGCGGGCCTGCTCGATCAGGTCCTCCATGCGGTCGGCGCTCTCGGCTGCGTCGTCGTAGTGGAAGCGGAGGTCCGGGATCGACTTCGTGCGCAGGACCGAGCCGAGCTGGCGGCGGATGAAGCCCTTGGCGTGCTCGAAGTCGCTGCGGGCTTCGAACGATATGCCGCACGCTGGCAAGGTTTCTAACTGATAAGCTGTGACCCGTTTGAACGATGGAGCTACCAGCGTTCCTAGTGGACGCGCGGGCCGTGCTGTGTCTTTCGGCTTGCACCCTCGCACCCTCGCACCCTCGCACCCTCGCACCCTCGCACCCTCGCACCCTCGCACCAACTTCTCAATGTTGAAATCCGCATGCGTGTCCACTGCTGTACTCATCGCACCGTGCCTCCTGGCTGGCGTTGCAGCAGCTCAGACCAATTTCGTGTATGTCGATCCGAATGCACCTACCTCTAGCCTGGAGACCGGAACAAGCTGGAGTAACGCTGTTCGGTTTCTCGAAGACGCATGGTCGCCCGCAATTCTATCGACTCTACCCCCTGGGCAGGATATTATCGTCGTTGCTGCGCGCGCGGTCTATTATCCGCGCGGAACGAACGGGAACGTATTCCTCGGGGCAGATCCGTCCAACAGGCGCAACTGGACATTCAATATCACCGGAGAAATTACAGGCGTGTGGGGAGGGTTTGTCGTCGGACAGGATCCGGCGACGGATCAACCGGGAGGCGGTCAGAGCATGCTCTCCGGCGACGTTTTTGAGGCTGGCGGTTCGCCAAATGGCGTGGAGTCAGACAATGCAAATCACGTCGTCACGGTTATTGGCGGCGATACACAGGTCCTTCCGCTGCAGCTCCGCAATCTTATCATCCATGGCGGACACTCTTCTCCTTTGCCGGCACAACCCGGCGACACTGGCACCGGATCCGGTGGTTCCGTTCAGCAGCTGAATGATCCGATTTGGGTCGGGCTGAACCGCGCCTACTTTGGGGCCGGTTTGTTCGCGAGCGGTCGACGAATCGAAATGAGCGATTCTTCTGTTCGCAATTGCTATGCTGTCGGCGGTGGTGGAATCTGGCTCGACTTTTCAACCGTCACTCGCACGGAGCTAGTCGGTAATCGTGTCGTGATCGAAGATAATACTGCGCAGACGGACGGCGGCGGAATTCTTGCGATGCCCACAACGTCTCTTCTCCTCCACAGTGCCGTTCTGCGTGACAATCGTGCCGGGCGAAGCGGCGGCGGGGCGTGGTTTGACGGTGAGTCGACCGAAATCCGCCTGCAATCGTCGATTGTCCATGACAATGAAGGGGCTTCGCTGGGCGGTGGACTCTACCACCGAGGCGGCACTGATGGAAATAGCATTCACTAGATTGTTAACTGCACGATTGCTTATAATGTTGCTGGTGAAGGCGGTGGCGTAGTGTTTGATGTGACTGACCAGAGTACGTTTCGGTCTATTCTGAACTCCGTGATTGCAGCAAATGGAGCGAACGCTGGTGCTGATGATGTGGCGTGCAGGGGCGCAACTAGCGGAGTTGCTTCAGTTGCACTCGATCATTCGTTGATTCGCGATCTGATCCTCGCTCCTGGAGTTGTCGGCGTGCTCTCAGATCCGTCAAGTACGGGTTGGCTATCCGGGTCATTCTCGCCAGGTTGGGTAAGTCCCATTTCGCGCAACTTCCGACTTGCCCCCGGCTCGATCTGCATCAACCGAGGCAACGACAACATCATTGGGCTGGACTTGCCCGATTGTGACGGTGACCTGAACATCTCGGAGCGATCTCCTCGCTCGTTCGTACCAGTCGGTGGGGTCGCATATGCACGAGAGCTACCCGATGGAGTGGCGCCAACGGGACCGTTCATCGGTGTCGACGACCCTTTGATCAGCGGGATCGTCGATATTGGCGCACACGAGTTCTTGGATGTTCAGGCCGATACGCCTTCGGCGCAGTAGAATTGGCTTCCGACCTAGGGTCTGTCCCGAATACTCGCACCATGCTCCACGCCACTCGCACAATGGGCTTTTCCGTGATTCTAGCCGCGTCGATTTCTGTCGCGGGTGGAGCGACCGCGCTTGCTCAGATCGAGACGATCGATGATCCAGCATGGGTAATGCCCTATCGGATTGATGGCGGTGATTCCTCTCTACTCGGGTCGGGAGCATGCTTCGTCGGTTCGTCCTTGGTGGTCACTGCGAGGAATGCATCCACGTCGAGTGGTCCCCTGGCGGGTGTGTTCTTGGAGATCCCCCGCGGCACCAACGGGTACAGCATTGGGCCGATCGTGGGCAGTCCAGATTCGTGTTTCGCAAACGCGGTATCGGCTTGCCAGTTCGGGCTGTCGGTAGCGAGTGACGGAGGGAGGCTCTTTGTTACATCTCGTGCCGGCGCTACGCCGGCAGATGGTGTAGGGGCGATCTACTGTTTCGTGAAGCAGCCTGACGGTTGGGAGTTGACACAGACAATCCGTGGCCCTCTTGACAATTCATCGTCGTTTCAAAGCTCGTTCGGCGTTTCGATGGCGGCCGGGGGGGGATGGGTCGCGGTATCCGCGGCGTTCTACGATGAGTCCGGCCACGATTCCCAGCGTGGCGCCGTGTTCCTCTACCAACAGACGGCGGATGGCAGGCTCGCCCTGAAGCAGGTTCTTCGACCTCCCGTTGCCTCACCACTCACTCAGGGATTTGGAGTCGATTTGGATCTCGATGGCGACTTGCTGATCGTCGGTGGGCTGGACGGCGGAACGGGGACGGCCTTCGTTTATCAGCGTCAGAGCAGCGATGACTGGTTGCTGACCGACGAATTGAGCGGAGGCTTCCCCGGGAATGCTGCCAATCGATTTGGACGTGTCGTGGCGATCGACGCGACGTCGGGGGCTGCGGCGGTCTCTCATGTACCTTCGGTGAACAACACGGGCACGGGGGAGGGCGCAGTCTGGCTCTACGAAGCGGACGTCATTGGAGGCGGGTTCTCGCTGGTCGACGTTTTGCAGCCTCTCCGCCCGTCGCCCGGTTCAGCCCCCTTCTCAGCCGGTTTTGGGTCCTCGCTCGATTTCGACGGGCCAATGCTCGCCGTTGGTTCGCCAAACGAGCCCGCAGCGGGCTGGCATGAGGGGGTCGTTCACGTGTTCGAACGTGAGGCCGAATGGGATCGGACCCGGGTGCTGGGTATCTCGGTGGATGAGGTGGGTGAGGAGGCGTCCGGCTTCGGGGAGCAGCTTGCGCTCGATCGCGGCCGGCTCCTCGTCGGGCAGCCACGCTGGGGGCCGGCGGACCAAAGCCAGGGGAGCGCCCGGCTCTTCGAGCTCTCCCTGGGGTCGGAGTTCTGTGGGGGCAGTTCGGTGCAGCCGTCGCTCGCACTGATGCCGTCGCCTTCGGTCGAAGGGGGGGCCGTTGCGAGCGTTCATGGCCTGCCAGGCCCGGGCGTGGGCGTGCTGGCAGCGGGGACGCCGTCGTTCCCGACGCCGTACGGTTCAGGCGGGCTTTGTCTCGGCGCACCAAGTCGGATCTCGGGCGTCGTGAGCTTCGATCTCGGTGCGTCCAGCGTCTATGTAGAGGTCAGCCCTGCGCCGGCCGCGATGCTGTCGGGCCTCGGACTTCAGTTCGTGTTCGCGTCCGCAGCTGGCGGATTTCCCGGTGGCGCTTCCCTGGCTGTGCGCGTGCCCTGAGCGCCGGCGTGTGTGGCCGGGCCCGACCGGTTCGGGGGCGGTTCCGCTGCTGGAGAGGAGACGGGCGACCAGCCGTGGGTCTTCGGTTCCTTCAGCGCAACGAGCGGAGCCTGTTGCGATCCTGGGATCTGTCCCTGGGGATTCGCCGCGAAGTGGGGCCCCTTGAAGGACGATCGCTGGCGCCGGCGTGATCATCCGAGTTCCCGGAAGCTCGTGGGCCGAGCTCGGGGGGGCCTCTGACCGACTTCGCGAGCGGTCCAGCGGACGCATCGGCCCGGGAGTCGGGTCAGCGCATTGCGGTCGCGCCATGCGGGTCCCGGCTCTGACTCGATACCTGGGCTGCGGGCCCGTCCGATCGGAGGTGCCGCCGCAGCGTCGTGCCGGTGCCCGCTCAGGCGTCCGGGTCGTTCGCGGAAGCGTCGTCTTCGGACGGGGCGCCCTCGCCCCGCAGCTCACGATCCTTGTCGCGGGCCTGCTCGATCAGGTCCTCGATGCGGTCGGCGCTCTCGGCCGCGTCGTCGTAGTGGAAGCGCAGGTCCGGGATCGACTTCGTGCGCAGGACCGAGCCGAGCTGGCGGCGGATGAATCCCTTGGCGTGCTCGAGCATCGCCGCGGACTTGGAGCGGTCCGCCTCGGAGCCGAGGACCGAGTAGAAGACCTTCGCGATGCTGAGGTCGGTGTTGAGCTCGACGCGCGTCACGGTCACGAAGGACGCGCGGGGGTCGGCGAGCTCGAACTGCAGGCAGTGGGCGATCCGGCGCTGGATCTGTGCCTGGAGGCGGGCGATGGTGCGTTCGCTGGCCACTGTCGGGGGTCGGGCGGGGGGCTCGAGGGGCGGGGCTCGGGGCCCGACGGGGCCGGTCGGGGCCGGTCGGGGCTCGGTCGGGTTGGGACTCGGTCGGTTCGACTTTGGGGGAGCGGCTCGAGTCCGAGAGATCCGCTGACGCGGATCGGTTTCGTTTCTGGCCCATCCGCTGACGCGGATGGGCTCGGAGATCAAGCGGACGCTTGAACGCGAAAGGGGGCGCCTGCGGCGCCCCCTTTCGCGATCAAAGCGTGCGCTTGATCTCCTTCATCTTGAACGTCTCGATGATGTCGCCCTCGCGGATGTCGCGGTAATCCCGCAGGACGATGCCGCACTCGAAGCCCGAGCGGACCTCGTTCGCATCCTCCTTCTCGCGGCGCAGCGATCCGATGGCGCCCTCGTAGACGATCTCGCCGTCGCGCAGCAGTCGGCACTGGGCGTTCCGCTTGATCGTGCCGTCCAGCACGAAGCAGCCCGCGATCAGGCCGATCTTCGACGACTTGAACAGGCGACGGATCTCGACGTGGCCGACGACCTCCTCTTCGAACTCGGGCTTCAGCGCGCCTTCCATGACGCGCTTCAGATCGTCGAGGACCTCGTAGATGACGTTGTAGCGGCGGATCGTGAGTCCACCTCGCTCGGCCGCCTGGCGCGCCTTCGGGTTCACCGAGACGTGGAACGCGATCAGGATCGCGTCCGAGGTCGTGGCGAGGTCAACGTCGCTCTCCGTGATCGGACCGACGCCCGAGTGCACGAGCTTGATCTCGACCTCGTCGTGCTCGAGCGCCTCGATCTCCTGGCGGAGCACCTCGGTCGAGCCCTGCACGTCCGCGCGCACGATGACGTTGATCGTCTCGCGCTCGGTCTTCGGCGCGGAGCCGAGGATGGCCTCGAGCTCGCGGCTGGGCTCGCGCTTCGACGCCAGCATCCGCGCACGGTTCGTGCGCTCGCGCTCCTGGGCGATCTCCTTGGCCTGGGCCAGTGTCTCGACGACGTTGAACGGCTGGCCAACGCCCGGCAGCGCGTCGAGACCGGTCACGGCGACCGGCGTCGACGGGCCCGCGACCTTCAGCTGCTTGCCGCGGTCGGTGAGCATCTGGCGCACCTTGCCGTAGCCCTCGCCCGCGAGGATGACGTCGCCCTTGTTGAGCGTGCCGTCCTGCACGAGCAGGTGCGCGACGATGCCTCGGCCCTGCTGGACCTCGGCCTCGAGCACGACGCCGCTGGCCGGGCCGTCCGGGTGGGCGCGCAGACCCAGCTCGGCGTCTCCCATCAGGAAGATGTGCTCGAGCAGCTCCTCGAGGCCCTGGCCGGTCATACCGGAGGTCTCGAACATGGCCGTGCTGCCGCCGTACTGCTCGGGCACGAGCTCGAAGCCCATGAGCTGCTGGATCACCGCGTTCGCGTTGAAGTCCGGCCGGTCGACCTTGTTGATCGCGACGACGATCGGAGTCCCGGCCGCCTTGGCGTGGTTGATCGCCTCTTCGGTGCTCGGCTTGACGCCGTCGTCACCGGCGACGACCAGGACGACGATGTCGACCGCCTTCGCGCCGCGGGCGCGCATGGCCGTGAACGCCTGGTGACCCGGCGTGTCGACGATCGTGACGGTGTGACCCTTCGCGGTCTGCACCTGGTACGCGCCGATGTGCTGGGTGATGCCACCGGACTCCTTGTCGGCGACCTTGGATTCGCGGATCTTGTCGATCAGCGTCGTCTTGCCGTGGTCGACGTGGCCGAGGAACGCGACGGTAGGGGCGCGCTCGACGAGGTGCTCCTCCTCGATCTCGCTCCGCTTCTTCGCGACCTCCTCGATGAGCTGCTGCTCGGCCGTGACCTCCTGCTTGACCTCGAGCTCGACGTCGAACTCGGAGGCGAGGAGCGTCGCCGTATCCACGTCCAGCGCGGAGTTCAGCGTGAACATGCCGTACTGCCGCTCGAGCGCGCGCTTCTGAACGACCGAGCTCTTGAGCGAGAGCGCGTCCGACAGCTTGGCGACCGTGAGCGGCTCCTCGACGGAGACCTTGGTGCCGGCGTAGGGCGAATCCGTGACCGTTTCGCTCCGGCCACCGCGTCCACCGCGGCCCGGGGACTGTCGACGGCCCGGGGGACCGCCCGCCGCGCGGTTGCGGCGCAGGAAGCGGCCCTGCTCGCGCTCGCGGAGTTCCGCCGCAGTCATCTTGCCGCGCGGTCCCGACGGTCCCTGCTGACGACCACGGTCGCGGCCGAAGGTCGGCCGGACGTCGGGCGTCGCGTCGTCCCGGGACTGCAGGCGGCGCGAGTCGGCGCGGCGCTTGGTCTGCTGGCTCTGCTGGAAGCTCGACGGATCGATGAAGCCGACGACGTTGCCGCGCCGCTTGGCCTCTTCCTTCTTCGGCGCGTCGGCGTCCGGCCCGGAGGTCGAGCCTGCCGCGGCGGGGGCCTCCGCTGTGGGCGCTTCCGCGGCCGGCGCGTCCGCGGACGCGGCAGGTTGTGCCGTCGCCCCGGCGGCGGCGGGCGCGTCCTCGACCGGCGGTGCGGGAGCCTCGGCCGCAGCGGGCGCCGCGACGGCGGGCTCCGCCGGCGACTCCGGTGCGGGCTGGGCGGTCTGCGCCTCTGCCGCGGGCGCCTCTGCCGCGGGCGCATCTGCGGCGGGCACCTCTGCGACCAGCGCGGGGTCGTCCGCGGGCGCGGCGGGCGCCGCCGGGCGCGCAGCGGCTTCCTCTTCCTCGCGCTTCTTCTGCGCGATGGCCTGGGCGACGCGACCCTTGGGTTCCGCGGGCGCCTCGACCTCGGGAGCCTCGGGTTCCTCGGCCGCAGGAACCGCCGGAGCAGGATCCACCGGCGCCTCGGGCTCGGGCGTCTCGGCGACCGGCTCGGCGAGCTCGGCAGGAGCGGGCGCCTCGGCCGCGGGCGCACCCTCGGCGACCGCCTCCGCGGGCTCCTCGACCTTCTTCTTCCGGCGCTTGACGCCCGGGATTGCGGCGCCGTCGTCCTCGTCCTTGGGAGCGCTCTTCTTGCGCTTCTTCAGGCGGAGGCCGCCACCGGCTTCACCGTCTTCGTCGGTGCTCGTGGCCACGGGCGTGATGCCGTTCGCCTCGAGCAGACCCTCGGCCTGCACGAGCTCGAACGGATCGAGCGCCGACATGTGGCTCTTCGCCTTGCTGAATCCGAAGTCGCGCAGCTTCGATGCCAGGTCCTTGCCGGGCATGCCGTAGCGCTTCGCGAGATCGTGGATGCGTACCTTGTCGCTCAAACTCTGACTCGAGGGATGGTGGGGGACGACCGCGTCCGCGGCGTCCGATGGGGCTGATCTTAGGGAGGATCCCGTGGAGCGGGTGATCAGCCTCCGGGGCTCATCACTCGCGTCGAGGGGACCGTGCCGGCTCTGCGGTGGGGCACCCCGCGGGGCGCGGGGCGGCCGTGGCGAGGGCCGGGACTCGGACGGACGGTCCAGGGGCGGCAGCGCCGCGCACCGGGCCGTCAGCCTTCATGGCGAAGTGCGTCCATGTCCGAGGGGGTCGGGGGAGAAAGGAGAGGGTGGGTTGGACCTGAGGATGAAGGCGGGCTCAGGAACCCGCGGCCGTGGAGGCTTCGCCCTCGGCGTCGTTCGTACTGTCGTTGGGGGCGCTGTCGTTGGGGGCGCTGTCGTTGGGGGCGCCGCCGTCTGAAACGCTGTCGCTTGATGCACCGCCGTCGGAGCCGCCGTCCGCCGCATTCGGATCACTGGCGCCGGACTCACCGGCCCCTGCCCCGCCCGCGTCGGACTCCGGCTCGGCCGGCGCGTCGGCAGCGCCCTCGCCCGAGTCGGCGAAGAACTCCTCGCGCGTCTTGATGTCGATCTCCCAGCCGCAGAGCCGGCTCGCGAGGCGCACGTTCTGGCCGCGCTTGCCGATCGCCAGGGACTGCTGCTCCTCGTCGACGAGGACCGTCACCGAGTGCCTCTCGACGTTCGGGTAGATGTTGTCGAGGTGGATCTTGGCCGGGCCGAGCCCGTTCATCACGAGCGTCTCGAGCGAGTCGCTCCAGCGGATGATGTCGATGCGCTCGCCGCGGAGCTCGTCGATCACCGCCTTGATGCGCGAACCGCGCACGCCCACGCACGCGCCGATCGCGTCGATCTTCGGGTCGCTCGACAGCACCGCCATCTTCGTGCGGTAGCCCGGCTCGCGGACCACGCGCTTGATCTCGATGATCTGGTCGGCGATCTCCGGGACCTCGAGCTCGAAGAGGCGCCGGACGAGGTCGGGGTGGGTGCGGCTCACGTAGATGCGCACGCGGCTGCCGTCCTTGCGGACCTCGACGATGATCACGCGGATCCGGTCGCCGGGCGCGTAGGTCTCACCGCGGACGCGGTCTTCGCGGGTCAGGTGAGCCTCGACGTCACCGAGGGACACGACGAGGTCCTGGCCCTCATAGCGCTGGACCTCACCGCTGATGAGCTGTCCGACGCGCGCTTCGTACTTGTCGTAGAAGACGTCGCGCTCGGCCTCGCGGACGCGCTGCGTGAAGCCCTGCTTCACGCCCTGCGCGACGATGCGGCCGAGCTCGCTCATCTCGAACTCGTAGACCTCCTCGTCGTCCTCGATGGAGACCTCGCCCGTCGAGCGGTCGATCGTGCACACGAGCTCTTCGCCGACGCCGAACCGCTTGCGCACCGCAGCGGCCATCGACTCCTCGAGCGCGCGGAAGATGACCTCCTTCGGGATGGCCTTCTGCGCGTGCAGCACTTCGATCGTCTGCAGGAGATTCTCGGGTTCCATGGTCGGTGGTGTGCGCTCCGTCGGAGGGTCCTCGGTCCCGGTCGCGGAGTCCGGTCGAGGGCCGCGCGGGGAGGGCGTTGCGTCCCGCTGGGGGACGGTGGTCGGTGGGTCGAGGACGGCGGTCGGGCGAGGGCAATAGAAAAGGAGCGGGGCGATCCCCGCTCCTTTCTGCGACGTCCGGGGGGCGGGCCCGGAGAGCAGCGGCGGCCGAGGGTCTCGGGAGCCGTGCCTGTCGTCGTTCGGGAGAGTTTGTCGGGTGGTCTCGGACGGCGTAGTGTGAGCCGCCTCCGGAGCGGAGTCAACCTCTGCTCGCGCCGATACGGCGCCTCCGTGGGGACCCTGGACCCGACCCCGACCGACGTCGATGGAGCCCTCCGAACCGAGCGACGAGGACGCGCCCCGGCCGGCGCCGCTCGACTTCGACGCGGCGCTCGAGCGCGTGGCCCGCGCCGGGGCCGCGGATGTCCTGATCCAGGGCGAGAGCGGCGCCGGCAAGTCCCACGCGGCGAAGCGCATCCACGCGCTCTCCGAGCGGTCGGCGGGCCCCTTCGTGGTGGCGTCCGTCGCCGGCCTCGCCGACAGCCTCCTCGAGGCGGAGCTCTTCGGGCACGTCGCGGGCGCCTTCACCGGCGCCACCGAGGACCGGCCGGGCCGTTTCCGGCGCGCGCACGGGGGCACGCTCGTCCTCGAAGCGATCGACGCGCTCGCGCTCCCGCTGCAGGTCAAGCTGCTGCGCGTGCTCCAGGAGCGGGTGGTCGAGCCCGTCGGCTCCTCCGCGTCGGTTCCCGTCGACGTGCGCGTCGTCGCGACGGCGACCGAGGACCTGGCCCGGGCCGCGCGCGAAGGGCGGTTCCGCGAGGACCTCTTCTTCCGGCTCGCCGTCGTGCCGCTGCGCGTGCCGCCCCTTCGGGCGCGCGCCGGCGGCCCGGACTTCGCCGTCCTCTGCCGGGCTGCGCTCGCCGCCGCGGCCGAGCGCTCCGGCCTCGGCGTCCGGCCCCTCGCCGAGTCCGCCCTGGACCGCCTGCGCAACCATCCTTGGCCCGGGAACCTGCGGGAGCTCGAGAATGCGCTCGAGCGCTCCCTCGTCCTGGCCGGGGCCGACACGCCCGAGGAGGCCCTCCAGGGGGCCGATTTCGACTTCCTGGACGAGGCGCTGGGCGGCGCCGCGGACGAGGTCGCCCGGGCGGCGCTCGCCCACGGCGTCCTCCTCGAAGACCTCGAGCGGGCCCTCTTCACGCAGGCCCTCGACGAGGAGCGCGGCAACGTCGCGGGGGCTGCACGGCGACTCGGACTGACCCGTAAGGCGTTCGATTACCGCCGGAAGCGCCTGTGACCCTCCCCACGGGCGACCGAAGATGGCCCCGCTGGGCGGTTTCCCGGCGCTCGAGTGCCCCATGAAGGGTGACTCCGCGCAGGGTGACCCCGCGCTGGGTGACCCCGCGCGCTCCGGCCCTGCCCGCGCCCAACCCGCCCAGGCAACCTCCGCTCGCTCCGTGACGCTGCTTCCGCTTCTCCTCGCGCTCCTCGCCCCGCTCCGGGTCGATTCGGACGTTCAGCGGATCCTCGACGCGTCGACCACGCCTGCGACGGAGCGCCGCACTCTGGCTGCGGCTGCCGCCGACGCCCTGTCTGCTGACGACGTCCTCGCGCTGCTCGACGCCATCGAGGACCCGGACGCGATCGTGCGGGAGCGCATCGCGCGGCTCCTCGCGCGCGGCGACCTCGGCGCCCGCGGGCGCCGCGAGCGGATCGCGCGCCTCGGTGGCGCCGCCGCCGGGGACGCCGAGCCCGCGGTGCGCGCCGCTGCCCTCGAGTCGCTGGGCGCGATCGGGGGGCCGGCCGCCAGCGACGTGCTGGCACGCCTGGTCGAGTTCGGACCGACGCGCTCCGACCGTCGCGCCGCGGCGGAGGCGCTGGCGCGCGCACCTGGGGGGCGCCCCGCGCTCCTCCGCGCGGTCCGCGCCGCGCTCGGCGGCGCGCGCCCTGCTTCCGCGACCGACGGGCGAGCGGTCGCGGCGCTGCTTCCGTCCTACGGGAGGGCGCTGGTCGATCTCGAGCGCACGACGGACGACGCGCTCGCGCCGCTGGTCCTCGCGCTCCGCCACTCGGACGGCGCCCTCCGCGCCGCCGCGGCCGACGCGGTCTCCGAGGCGCTCCGGCGCCTCGCCGAGGTCGAGGATCGGGGCCGCGCCGCCGAGCTCCTCGCGCGCCTCGAGCGGCTCGGGCTCGACCCGTCCCTGGCGCTCTACCAGTCGGCGCGTCTGTCGCTCGTGACCGACCACGACCCCGCGCGCGCGCTCGAGTTCGCCGACCGCCTCGCCGCGCTGCGCGGGATGCGGCTGCGGCCGTCCGCCCGCATCGACGCGTACGAGTCGCAGCTCTGGCTCTACCGCGGCCTTGCGCTGCGCGGCGCGGCACGCTTCGCGATGGGGGAGTTCCCGTCCGCGGAGGAGGCCTTCGACCGGGCGGCAGCGGCGCTCGACGCCGCGCTCGCCGAGCGCCGCGATCTCGCCTCCACGTCCGAGCGGCTCGCGCACGCGGACCTCCTCTCCCAGCGCGCGACGCTCGAGGTGTTCCGGACGCTCGTCGCGTCCGCGAGCGGCTACGAGCCACGACGCGTCCTCCTGCGCGCCCGCGAGGTCCACAGGGCGCACCTCGAGGCCCAGGCCGTCGCGGCCAGCGTCCGCGGCGACGCGCTCGCCGGCTTCGACAACCTTCTCTTCTCGGACCTCGCTCCGCACGCGCTCGTCCTGTCGGGGCGCGGATTCGCCGAGCGCGGCGGCCTCGGCCGACGACGTCTCGTGGACTTCGCAGCGGACCTCGGCCGCGCGCTCGCCGCGGTGGCGCCCGGCGAGCTCCCGGGTTTCACGCCGCTCGAGCCGCCGGGGCTCGACGCCGCCCTCCGGGGCTCGCTCGTCGATCCCCTGATCGATCCGGTGCGGGCGCGCGCGTACGACGCCCTGCGGCGCGCGCGGGTCGACGGCCTCGACGTCGTGATCGAGGAAGCGCAGGCGCTCTTGACGCTGATGACGCGGCGCTCCATCGGCCTCATCCCCGAGGAGCAGTACCGCGCCGTGGAGGACCTGCGCCGTCATCGGTTCGTCCTGCAGCGGATGCTCGACGATGCTGCGCCCGACGACCGGACGTGGGTGCGCGACCTGCGCATCCCGTCGAGCGCCGCCCTGATCCTGGCCGAGGACCTCGTGGCCGAGGGGCGGCCCGACGAGGCGCTGCGCATCGCGCGCGAGCTGAAGCGCGACGTCGAGGAGCGCGGGATCTCGAGCTGGTGGTACACGCTCGGACACGATCGGGTGATCCGCGCGCAGCTCCTCGTGGGCAGCGCGCTCACCGACGCAGGGCGCGGGGACGAGGCAGAGACGGTCGTGCTCGAGGCGGCGGAGCGCATCGAGGACCTCGAGCGCGAGCTCGTCGACCGCGGCGCCAGCACCGCGCAGCTCGAGACGGTGCGGCAGCTCCTGGCGACCGCGCTCGTCAGCCTCGCGGTGAACGCCAACGTGCGGCTCGGCGATCCCGCCAAGGCCGAGCAGTACTACGAGCGCGCGTACGCCCTGCGCCGCGACGAGTTCATGCGCGCGCTGCTCGCCTGCTACCGCGCGCGCGCGGGCCGCGGCGACGAGGCGCGCGCGCTCCTGCGCACGATCCGGCCGGGCCCGGGCACCTGGTACAACCTCGCGTGCACGCACGCGCTCCTCGGTGAGACCGACCGCGCGCTGGAGCTGCTCGCGGAGGAGCTTCGGAAGAACCACGCGACCGAGGAGTCGCGCGCGCGGCAGGCCGAGTGGGCGGCGGGCGACCCCGACCTCGCGTCACTGCGCGGCGACGCGCGCTTCGAGCGGCTGGTCGGTCGCGACTGACCGCACCCGGGGGGAGCGAGAGGACGTCCTCGAATCCGCCGTACGACGCCCGTCGCGCTCGCTCAGGCCGCGGCCTGACGTCGCCGCACGCGCTGCATGGCCGCGACGAGCTCCTCGACGACGATGGGCTTGGCCGCGTAGTCGTCCGCGCCCGCGGCGAGCGCCCGTTCGCGGTCGCCCGACATCGCGTTCGCGGTCAGGACGATGATCGCCGGGGGCGATTCGCCCCGGAGGTCGAAGCGCTCCGCGATCCGCTCGGTCGCCTCGTAGCCGTCCATCAGCGGCATCTGGACGTCCATGAAGACGAACTCGAAGACGTCGGCCTCGACGGCGTGCACGGCTTCGAGTCCATTGCCCACCACGGACACCTCGAATCCAAGGCGCTCGAGCGTGCGCCGTGCGACGACCTGGTTGACCGGGTTGTCCTCCGCCACGAGGACGAGCTGGCCGCCGCCGTCGAACGCTTCGGCGTCGCTCCCGTCCGCGTCCGTCGGGTCCACCTCCACCGCGGGCAGCTCGAACCAGAAGACGGTGCCCCGCGGGGCGTTGTCGCCACAGTCGAGCGTGCCACCCATCAGCGCGACGAGGTGTCGGCTGATCGAGAGTCCGAGGCCCGTGCCGCCGTACCGTCGCGACATGCTGGCGTCGGCCTGCGTGAACGGCTCGAAGAGGTTCGCGCGGCGCTTCGGGTCGATCCCGATCCCCGTGTCGCGGACCTCCACGCGCACGCGGTCCTCCGCGCTCGTCAGGTGGATCTCGACGCTGCCCTTGTGCGTGAACTTGACGGCGTTGCCGACGAGGTTGAGCAGCACCTGCCGCACGCGGCCCGGGTCGCCCGCAATGGCGCGCGGGACGCTGAGGCTCGGGTGCACGGACAGCTGGATCGCGTCGGAGCGACGGGGGTCGTGCTCGAACAGCCGGTAGACGTCCTCGGCGCACGCGACGACGTCGACCACTCCGTTCTCCAGATCGACCATCCCTGCCTCGGCCTTCGACAGGTCGAGGATGTCGTTGAGGACGGAGAGCAGGGCGTTCCCGGAATCGCGGATCGAGCGGACGAAGCCCTCCTGTTCGTCGCTGAGCTCGGTCCCGAGCAGCACGTTGGCGAGTCCGAGCACGCCGTTCATCGGCGTGCGGATCTCGTGGCTCATCGTCGCCAGGAACGAGCTCTTGGCGCGCGCAGCCGTCTCCGCCGCGTTCTTCGCCTCCACGAGCTCCTCGCGCATGTGGACCTCTTCCGTGATGTCCGTGTGCGTCCCGACGAACCGCTTCGCGCGCCCCAGCTCGTCCCGCTCGAACACGCTCGCCCGGGCGAGGATCCAGCGCCACGATCCGTCCTTGTGACGCATGCGGAACTCGGCGCGGTACTCGTCGCGCTTGCCCGTCAGACAGTCCTCGATGATCCGGAGCGCCTCCTCCGCCTCGTCATCGGGGACGCGGGTGCGCCACTCGTCGAAGTCGTCGGCGATCTCGTCGTCGGCGTAGCCGATGATCTCTTTCCAGCGCGGGGAGAAGTGCATGCGGTCGGTCTCGACCTCCCACTCCCAGACGCCGTCCCGCGCACCCTCGAGCGCGCGCCGGAGGCGCTCCTCGCCCGCTCGGAGCCGGTCCTCGGCCTCCTTGCGTTCGGTGACGTCGCGCACCATGCCGAAGACCGTCAGGGGCTTGCCGTCCGCGTCCACCTCGGCGCCTCCGCGCGTGTGCACCCAGATGCGACGCCCTCGCGCGGTGACGAGCGGCACGACGAACTCGAACGTGCCAGCCTCGGTGCAGGCCTTCTCGACCGCGGCCGCGACCTCGGCGGCCGTGTCCTCGGGGTAGAAGGCGATCGCCTCCTCGACGGTGGGCGGGTCGCCGACCGGGAGGTCGTGGATGCGGAACACCTCGTCCGTCCACTCGAGCGCGCCGGTCTCGACGTCGACGAACCACGCCCCGGTCTCCGCCATCTCGAGCAGCCGCTCGGCGCGGTGCATCATCCGGGCGCCGTCCTCGGTCGCCGACGCGACGGCCCTGAGCGCGTCGGGGGCGCGACCTGAGCGCGGGGCGTCGGACGCCGCGGATGCGGACCGGGGGTCCTCGGGGAGCGGGGGCCTGGGCTCGGAGTTCATGGGGACTGTTCCAGGTGCGAGGCGCGGGGGCGGAAACGGATTCCGGCGCCCCAGGGTCTTCCGTCGGCCTCCGGTGGCACCCCGCTTCAGCCCCCGTACGGACACGGGGTCGCACGCCCCGATCTGGGACGCGCGACCCCGCGCGGATGGTCCCCTCGGACGGGGTCAGTCGATCCGCCGGACGCGCAAGCCGACGCCGGGGCCGCCCTTCGCGCCGCCGAGCTCGACGGTGAAGGCTCCGTCCACGGACGTGAGGACCCCCGCCTGCTCCACGGCGGCGCGACGCGCGGACACGACGGTGCGCTCGCCCGCCCACTCGTCGAGCATCGGCTCCAGATCGGCGTCCTCGTCGAACGAGAGGAGGCCCTCCGCGCGGTAGCCCATCCGGCCGTCACCGAGGATCTGCAGCTCGAGCGCCATCGTGGCGCCGCTGAAGTGGTTGTCGACGACGGGCTCGGCGCTCGTCGAGGCTTGCGCGACTTCGACGGCGACGTTCTTCACGATCAGCTCTTCCCGACCGACGCAGAGCGCGCTCGCCGATCCGCTGACCATGTCGAACGCCGCATGGATCTCGCGCACGCCGGATCCGTCGTCCTCCCCGAGGATCTCAACGCGCAGCGGAGCACCCGCGGGCGGCGTGAGAATGCGGAGCTGCTCGTCCAGCCCGCGTGCCACCGCGCCCGGCACGAGGAAGAGGTCGGCGAAGCCGAGGGGCATCGCGAACGCTTCGTCGACCAGCTCCTGCACGAGTTCGAACTGCGCGGTCGGCGCGATTTCGATCGACGCGCTCAGGACCGCGTCGCCGAAGAAGACGTCGCTCGCGCGGCGATCGGTCGACATGCGGGCGCTGTCGAACGCGCCGGTCAGGCGCAGGAAACCGGTCTCCAGCGCGGCGGAGCGCGGCGCGACGAGCTCGTAGTCCTCGAGCACGACGCGCGGCAGCGTGCCGCCCCGGCGCGCGTTGGTCAGGGCGACCTCGATCCGGCGCCCGCCGACCTCGAGCACGAGCGGTCGCCCGCGCGTCAGCAGCGTCTCGCCGGCGACGGTGCCGCCTTCGACGGCGTAGCGCTCGTTCCAGACGTGGCGCGTGTCGACGTCGAGCCGCCCGCTCTCCGGCGAGCGCGTGATGACCATGGCGGCGTCGGCGGCCATCTCCGCCTCGACGCGCTCCGTGCGCACCATTGCGTAGGCGAGGCGCACGTCCGATCCGCTCCACTCACCCTGCAGCGTGAGCTCGAAGCCGGACACCGCCTCGGTCACGATCGACTCTCCGATCGCGGCCTTCTGCGCGATCTCCGAATGCACGCCCGCAAGCACAGTCTCTGTCTGCAGGCTCGAGGCGCGCGTTCGCGCGCGATGGGGGAGCTGCAGCGCGTGCTCGCTCAGCGTCTCGTCGCCGTCGGTCACGCGAACGACGAGCTCGGGGAGATCGGTTGCGAGCTCGGTGGCCATGTCGACGAGCGCCTGGAAGTCCTCGTGCACCGCGGCGTCCGCCACCAGGAGGATCACGCCGGGCTCGAGGAAGTCGGCGCGCACCACGTCGCTCCCGCCGTAGTCGGTGAAGAGCCCGAGGAGCTGACTGGACGTCCTCTCGTCCTCGTCGCGGAAGGTCTCGCGGTCGGGCCACTGCTCGGCGTGCGTCCCGCGCATGAGCGGAAAGAGCTGGACCTGGACCTCAAGCTCCTGCATCGCGGAGGAGGGGACGATCGCGTCCAGCGCGCGGAGGTCGAAGATGCGCGCGATCTCGGCCGGCGCCTCCGACTCTTCGAAGGGCGACGCCCCGGATTCCTCGTCGAGGGCGGTGGCTGGCGGCGCGGCAGCGGCGGGCACCGCAGCGGCGGACACCGCAGCGATCGGCGCGACGAGGGGAGCGGTCAGGAGCAAGGTCCACATGGTGGCGTACGGGGCGCGGTGGCCCGGAGGGGGTTCAGGAGTGGATCGCCGGCGCGGAGCGCTCGGCCGATCGCTGCTGGGTGTTCTCGTTCGGTCCGAGCGTCACTCGGAGCCGGGCCCGCGCGCGCGCCTGAGCGCGCGCTCGAGCCGCAGGTGCACGACGGAGACGGGGCCGCCCCGGGCGACGGTGGCGCGCACCGCCGGCGGTGCTTCGCGCTCCGGTGCGCCGAGCGCCAGGCGCGCGAGCCATGCGGCCGCCGCGACGCCTGACGACGCCTCGTCCTGGAGCCGTTCGATGCGCGCCCGCAGCTCGGGCGCGGGGCGCACCGCGCCGAGCTGCGCGATCGCGAGCAGCGCTCGCACGCGCGCGCCGTCGTCCGCAAGGCCGTGCTCGGCCGTTGCGACCAGGAACGCCAGCGCGCCGTCCCACAGCGCGCGTCGGCCGTCGGTCTGGCGAAGCACCGCGTCGACGCCGAGGTCGAACGCGTCGTCCTCCGCGGTCGCGCGCACGAGCGCGTCCGGCGCCGCGAGGAGCATCGCGCGCCAGGCCGCGTCCTCGGTGGCTGCGGCCAGTCGCCCGCTGCGCGTCGCGCCGATCAGCGCCTCGGCGCCGCCGGTCCCGCCCAGGGCGGCGAGCGCCTCGGCAGCGGCCGTACCGGCTGCGTCGCCGCGCAGGAGTCCTTCCAGTGCCACGTCGAGCCCCTCTGCCCTCGGCGCGTCGCAGAGGGCGAGCGCCAGGCGCTGGAGCTCGTCGTCGCTCGCGCGGCGGGCGTTCTTCGGGAGGGCGTCGACGAGAGCACCGGGGGCCTCCTTCGACGCACGCCACGCGCTGCGCCACGCTCCGTCCCCGGTCTCGAGGAAGCGCGCGAGGAGGCGCTCGGCGGGCTCGGAGGCCGCGGCCCGCGCCACATCGGCGACGAGCGCCGTCGCGACGCCCCGCGGAGCCAGGTCGACGGCTTCGCTGCCGCGCTCCCGCACCAGCGCGACCAGCACCGACCGGGACGCGGGGTCGTCGGCAGCGGCTCGCCAGAGCGACTGCACCCCGGTCGATCCCTGCGCTGCGACGGCCCAGCGGCCCGCGGCTCCCGTGCGCTCGAGCGAGCGCTCCAGCAGGCGACGGTCGCGGAAGTCGGCGCCCGGGCCGAGCACGCGCGCCGAGAGAGCGTCGAGACGGGGCGAGGGGGCGTGGCTCGCGAGCCAGGCGCGCGCCGCCCGCCGCGGCGACGTGCCCAGCGTGCTCTGCACCCGCGCGGCGTACTCCCGCGCGTCGGGAGCTGTGTGCGGCTCGAAGTCGAGTTGCCGCGCGCTCTCCTCGAGGGCGAGCGCGAAGAGCTCGGGGTCGACGTCCTCCTGGGGCAGATCGAACTCGACCGCGAGCGCGCCGGTCTCCCCTTCGAGCGCGGCGTCCGCGTCCGGCGCGGGCCCGGGAACGGGCTCGGGAACGGGCTCGGAACCGGACTCGGCCACGGACTCGGCGCCGAACTCCGCGACGGGTTCGGCGATCGGAGCCGCCGCGTCACCGACCGGATCGGCCGCCGCGGAGGCGTCCTCGACGCGCGCGACGCCCGTGGTCTCGCTGTTCCCTTCACCGTCGGCCGTCGGCCACAGCACGGCCGCGAGCGCGGCGGCGGCCCCGACCGCGAGAGCTCCGCGGAGGAGCCGGACGGGACCGATCCCGCGGCGGCGCTCGCCGATCGCGTCGGCGCCGTCCAGCCGCCCGAGCACCGCGTCGACGAACGCGTCGTCGTCGGCGCGCGTCACCGTGGGGTCAGCGAGCGCGTCGAGCATCCGCCGGAGCGCCCGCGCCTCGCGCAACGCTGCCGTGCACCGCGCGCAGCCGGCCGCGTGTGCGTCGAGCGCCTCGGTGCGGTCGAAGCTGGCCGCGCCGTCCATCACGTCGCGCAGGAGCGGTCGCATCGAGGCGCAGGCGCGCCCGAGCGCGCGGTCCGGGTCGGGCTCAGCCACGGTCGACCTCCTCTTCGATCCAGGTTCCGAGCGAGCGACGCAGGGCGCGGCGCGCCTGGACCATCCAGGTCCGCACCGTCGCAGGGCGGGCGCCGGTGATCCGTGCGACCTCTTCGTAGGTCTCTCCCTCCAGCGCGCGCAGCACGAACGGCACGCGCAGCTTGGTGGGCAGGGCGGCGATGGCGAGCTCGACGCGCGCGCGCAGCTCGGCCTCCGTGGCGCGCGCGCTCGGATCGGCGTCGTCCGCGCGCTCCGCGGCGAGGTCGAGCAGCTGCGCGGCCGCGTCCTCGGCGCGGCGGCCGGAGCTGCGCTGGTGGTCGCGGCACAGGTGCACGCAGATCCCGAGCAGCCACGGGCCGAAGCGTCCGGCCGAGTCGAGCCGCCCGAGGCCGCGCCAGGCGCGGACGAAGGTCTCCTGCGCGACGTCCTCGGCGTCCTCCGGGCTGCCCACGATCCGGAGCGCGACGCGCTGGACGCGGCTCCGGTGCACGCGGACGAGCTCGGCGAAGGCGTCCCTGTCGCCGCGTCGGGCCCGCTGCACCCGCCGGCGCTCGGCCTCCAGGGCGCTGCCGCGGGCCGGGTCGCCCTCCGCGTCTCCGCCCGGAGTGCTCTGGCCCTTCGGTCGCAAGGGGATCAGTTCGCGCACGGTGCTGCGGAGGGGTTAGCGGGGCGGGCGGGGGCGGTCACGCGGTCCTGGTCGCAGGGCGCGCGGGACTGTCGATGGATTTCACCGCATTTCACGGATCGCGCGCGCTGCTCGGGCGCCGGGCACCGTTGGGCGGGTCGATCCGGGACGATTGGCGGGGCCGCACCAGAGCGAAGGCGGGGGCGCGGTCCAGGTCCGGACCGCGCCCCCGCCGACGTCGCTGCAGCCCCGTTCGGGCCGCCTCGCGCTCCGTATTCGGATCAGAAGTGGACCTCGACGGCGCTGCTGAAGTTCGAGGCGCCCCCGACGTCGCGGAACCACGCCTGGAAGCGCCACACGTCGCCTCCGAGGATCACCTCGAATCCAGTCGGGAGCGGGACGGAAGAGTTGCTGATGATCAGGCTTGCCTCGCCGGTCGCGCCGCTGCTGAAGATCTGCGACGGGGTCTGGTAGCGCCCGATCGAACCGCCGAGGCACAGGTTGCCCTGGCTCCCGCCGGGGTTCGGGACGAAGGCCTCGTCGGCCGAGACGACGAAGATCCCGAACTGGTTCAGGGGCAGGTCCGTGCACCTCAGCGTCGTGAAGTTCGCAGTCGGCCCGAAGTTGGCGCGGATCCACGCGGTGGTCCCGCCCGAGTGCGGGTTCGCCCCGCAGTACTGGGGGCCTGCGGAGGGAGCCGACGTCTCGGCGACGATCGAGCCAGCGATCTCGGCGACGTCCCCAGCGGTGGCGCGGGACTGGAACGCGACGAGCGCGTCGCCGGGTTCGCCGCCCAGCTCGGGGCCGCCACCGGCCCAGTGGGAGGCGATCGCCGTGAACGGCGCGCCGCCCGGGTACGTGCCGAGGGTCTCCCTGCGGAGCGCGAGGGCGGAGCGGAACTCCGTGTCGTCCTCGAAGACGTTGAGCGCGGTGAGCTCGATCGAGCGGTCTCCGTTCGCCCGCTCCGTCTGGTACGTCACGAGGAAGTCCTGCGAGTCGAACGCGATCTGCGGGTCGCGGTGGTCGAGCTGGAGGTCGAGGTCCTGCATCGCCGTCAGGCTCTTCGCGTTGTCCGCCTCACCGTCGCGTGCGACGACCGCGAAGATGTCGTAGTCGGTGCCCGTGCGGCGCTCGAACGCGATGACCCAGTGCCGCTCGACCGTGGTAAGGCCACGCACGTTGCTCCACATCGAAACGCAGGGGTCCAGCGCGTCGCTGAACGTGTAGCCCGAGAACTGAGGGTGGCCGGCCATCGCTCCGTTCCACCCGATGACCTGGCACCGGAGGTCGTGGTTCGTCGGGCTGATCTCGCGCTCCCAGACGATCATGTACTCCTGGGACGAGAGGGTTCCGTTCGAGCGGCCGCTCGCCTTCGAGATCGCTGGATTCCGGTCGAAGTCCCCGACATCGCCGTCGATCACGATCCGCGAGCCAGTGAGGGACCCGGTGCCGTTCACCGCCTGCGCGACGATGTCCATGTCCGCGTTGATGGTGTCGGACTCCTGCCAGACCACCATGAAGTCGTGGTTCGAGGCGAAGATGCCGCCGTAGCCGCCGACGTCGACCGTCTCCGCGCCGGGCCCGCTGATGTCGAACTGCGCCGTGGAATCAGCGGTCACCGCGTCGAGGATGCGGCCCCGGACGCGTCGATTGCCGATGCCGTTGCCGACAACCGCCGCACACAGGAAGGCGTCTTCGTTGAACGAGTACGCGTTCGAGGGGGACGTCCACGGGGTTGCGGAGATGTCGATCGACTCCGGCGGGAACAGAACATCGAGCGAGGCGCTGTAGAACACGGACAGGACGTCGAAGTCCACGCCGCTGTCGGCCTCGGCGTACACGATCTGGTAGTTGGTCGCGTTCCCGCTGTACGCCACGTCGACCTGGGTCTGCCGGCGGACGTCGTTCGTCACCGAGAAGGTCGAGAGGATCGGGTCGACGACCAGCGGCAGCGCAGCGCTGCGCACGAAGGCGGCGGGGACGACGATGCGGAGGACGTCGCCGTCGAGGCGCTGCGCGAGCGCCAGGGTGCGCCCGCGGGCGTCGACGGCGGTCGCGCCGCCGTAGTTCACGGCGCCGTGCGCGCACTCGAAGGCGAAGCCGGGGCCGTCGGGCCGCGGCGCGAGGTCGGTCGCGACGTCGAGCTCGAGGACGAGCTCGCCGCGGCCGGGCAACGCGTCGAAGACGAACGTCTGCTCGACGCTCTCCTCCGACAGGTGGTAGACCTCGCGCGCCGTTCCGCGGTCGAGCGTGACCGCTCGGCCGGCGCGGGAGCGCTCGCGCGCACCGAGCTCGAGGGGAGTGCCGTCGAGGGTCACGTGCTCGAGGTCGAGCTCGAGCGGGAACGAGCGCGGGACGTCCGAGCCGAGGAAGGGGCGGTACGTGAACCCCTCGGCGCCGAACGACGCCTTGAACGTGGCTCCCCGGGCCCAGGTGCGTCCGTCGCCGGGCTCGTCGACGAGGAGCGCCCGGCTGAGCTCGGCGAGGCGGCCGGCGTCCAGGCCTTCGGGCAGCAGAGCGGTGGAACCGCTGTCCTGGGCGGCCGCTGGGGCGGCGCCGAGCAGCGCGGGCGCGATCAGGAGGGCGAGAAGGGGCTTCATGGCGTGTGGGGCGGGTTGGAGGATGAGGGGGTCCGGCCGCCCCACCCGATCCTGCGGGCGAGCGTTACGCGCTTCGCCCGAGAATCTCACTCCGGGATCCGGGCCAGGAGCCGCGCCACCGAGGGCACGCGCACCAGGTGCCGGATGCGCGAGTCGGTCATGGCCGCCCGCCGTCCCGTGAGGCCGAGGTCGACCGCCCGCTCCATGAGTTCGAGGCTCCGCTTGCCGAGCGCCCGCAGCTCGTCCACGCCCGCCTTCTCGCGGGTCCGCCTCCGTGCGAGGCTCGCCAGCAGCGCGCCTGCGTCCCAGGCGACGGCCGGATCCTCCGGGAAGGCGGCGACGTACGACTCGACCTCCCGGGCGGCCTCCGCGGGGCGGGTCGAGAAGTAGAGCGGCATCCGGCGGCCCCAGAGCGCGGCGAGCGCGTCCCGGCCCCACTCGTGCGCGCCCAGCCCGTGCGCGCGCGTGGCTTCCGCGAGCGCTGCTTCGTACGCGAGGTGCGCCGCAGTCCAGTCGCGCGACCGCATCGCCTCCTGCGCGCGGTCGTCGAGGACGAGCGCGAGGAGACCCTGCAGGTTGGGCGACGACGCGTCCCGCGCGAGCGCTGCGCGCAGGACGGACTCGGCCGTCGCGAGCGCCGCTGCGCGCTCGTCCACCGGCGCTCCCGCGCCCCGCAGCTGGTCGGCGTAGCGGCGCGCGCTCCGCGCGAGGCCGAACGCGAGGTCGGTGCGGTCCGGGAAGGCCTCGGTCGCGAGGCGGTGGAACACGAGGGCGCGACGTGTCGCCTCGCACGCGCCTTGGGAGTCGCCGCGCCGGTTCCGGATGCCCGCGAGATTGTCGTGGGAGATCGCGTCGATCGAGCGCCCCGCGACGGTGGGGGGCATCGCCTCGACGAGCTCGATCGAGCGCAGGGCCGCCGTCTCCGCCGCGTCGAGCCGGTCCGCCTCCATGAGGGCCGCGGCGTGGGTGCCGACGATCCGGGCGAGCTCCCGCTGCGCGAGGCGTTCGGTGGCGCTCCCCGCGCCGTACGCGCGCGTCGCCTCGGCGAGCGCGGCCTCGAACTCGTCCACGCCCGCTCGCGAGCTCGCGACGGCGGCATCGACGTCGCCCTCGACGAGCGCCGCCTCGGCGAGCCCGCTCCACGCGCTCGCGCGCAGGAACCACGTGCCGCCTTCCACGACGCGCGCATCGATGGCGTCGAGCGCCGCGCGCGCGCGGCCGGCAGGGTGCTTCCCTCGGTCCGTCGCGAGCACGAAGCGGACGTACTCGACGCGCGGCTCGAGCGCCGCGCGGTCCTCGGCCGCGAGCCCGTCGACGGCGCGCGCCGCGGCCTCGAGCTCGGCGGCACCGGCCTCGAAGGCGCCGAGGCGCCGCTCGATCTCCGCGAGCGCGATCGTCGCTTCGGCGTCGACGCGGCGCAGCGTCCGGAGGAGGTCGTCCTCGTCCTCTCGCAGCCCGCGCAGAAGGTCTCGCGTGCCCGAGCGGCCGGCGACGAGCAGGTCCTTGCGCTTGCGGTCGAGCAGCGGCTGACCCTGCAAGCTGCCGGCCGCGGCGTCGAACAGGACGTCGGAGAGCGTCGCCACGGCGAGCTCCAGGTGTCCACGGGCGCCCGCGGAGGCGGCCCGCACGCGCTCTGCGGCGGCGATGCGCTGCAGCTGGAGCGCGCTGCCGGCGCCGCCCACGACGAGCGCGACGAGGCCCGCCGCGACCGCCGCGCGGCGGTGCCGTGCGATCCCACGCGCCCAGCGGGCCCAGGGCCGCTCGCGCGCGGCGAGGAGCGCGCGACCCTCGAGCAGCGCGTCCAGGTCCCGCGCCAGGTCCGCTGCGCTCGAGTATCGATCCTCTGGGCGCTGCGCCATGGCGCGCTCGCGGATCGCCGTCAGGCCGGAGGGGAGACGCCGCGGGAGCGCGCGGCGCTCTCCGCGGTCGACGGCGCGCACGAGCGCCGCGGCGCCGGTCGCCGCGTACGGGGGCTCGAGCGACGCCCACTCGGACAGCACGGCGCCGAGCGCGTACACGTCGCTGGCGCGCGTCGCGGCGCCGCCGCGCAGGAGCTCGGGCGCCTGGCCCGAGAGGCTGCCGGCCGCATCGGCGCCCTCGTCGCCGTCGTCCGCGGCGACCCCGAAGTCAGCGAGCAGCACCCGCCCCGACCGGTCCAGCAGGACGTTGCTCGGCTTCACGTCGCGGTGGAGCACGCCGCACCGGTGCGCGTGGTCGAGGGCCCTCGCGAGGTCGCGGACGCCGCGCGCGCACACGCGCCACCACGGCTCGCCCGCGCCGCGTTCGGGCGCTGCGTCGCCGCCGAGGGTCGCGCGCAGTTCCGAGGAGGTCGGCAGGGCGGGCGCCTTCGCACCGCTGCGCTCGCGGAGCGCGTCGAGCACCGCGTCGAGCGCCGTCCCGTCGATGTGCTCCATGACGAGCGCCGGCCGCCCCCCGAGCGTCCCGTGCAGCAGGACCGGAACGATGCCCGGGTGCGCGACGCGCGCCATCACGCGCGCCTCGCGGGCAAAGCCCCGCGCGGTCTCGTGATCGAGTCCCGCGTGCAGCTTCACCGCGACGCGGCGTCCGAGCGAGCGCTGGGTGGCGGCGACGACGCGGCCGCCAGCACCGCGGCCGAGCTCCTCCTCGAGCACGAGGTCGTCGTCGAGTGGGGGAAGCGAGTGGAGGGGATCGAGCGCTTCACCCTCGAACGTCTCGGTGCTCATCGCGCTTCCTCCGCGGGCTCGCGTTCTTCGGTTCCGCGGACGCGCGCCCAGCGCTCCCGCCACGCTGCCCGCTCGGCTTCCAGCTCTGGCGCGCCCGGGAACGAGGCTGCGAGGCGTGCACGGTCCCTGCGCGCTCGCTCGGCGACATCGCCCGCTTCCGATTCCTCGCCCGCCGCGTGGAGCGCGACGCTCAGCTCCTCGTGCAGCGACGCCCGTGCGCGCAGCGCCTCGATCAGCTCGGGAGTCGTGTCGAGCATGGCTTCGATCCTCGCGAGCGAGGCCTCGAGACGGCCGCGGTCGCTCTCCACGGGCGCCTCCCGCGCCGCTTGCGCGTCGAGGAGCGCCGCCTGGACGATCAGGCGCTCCGCCGCGACGCCCTCCGACCCGGCCGCGCGGAGGCGCGCCGCGTCGGCGGCGGCGCGGGCCGCGTCTGCGTCCGGTCGTGCCGTCGCGTCCGGTGCGAGCGCGGCGCGAGCGTCCGTCTGGGCGGTGCGCGCGCGCTCCACGAGGGGGCGCAGGCCGGCGCCGACCTCGGCCTCGAGGAGCGGCGCGCGCAGCTCGATGAGCCGGGCCAGCACCGTCCTCCGGAGCGTGTCGTAGGAGCTGCCCTCCAGCGCGTCGATCCGCGGCAGCGCGGCCTGCACCGTTCCAGCGGCGTCGAGCGCGACCTCGAGGCGCTCGAGCGAGCGCGCGTCGGACGTCGCCGTGCTCTCGGTCGCGTCCGCGCGCGCGCGCAGGGTGAGCGGCAGTGCGGCGGTGACGGACAGCAGGGCGGCGGCCGCGCCGACCACTTCGAGCGGGCGCGCGCGCCACCACGCCGAGAGGACGCCGAACGGCCCGCGTCCGGGCGCGCTCGGAGGACGCCCCGCGAGGACGTCGTCCAGGTCGCGCGCCAGGTCCGCAGCGGATCGGTGCCTCCGCTCGGGCTCCGCGTGCATCGCGCGCCGGACGACCGCGCCGAGCGCTCCGCGCGCCGCCGGGTTCGCCTCCTCGACCGGGACGGGGCGCGCGTCCGCGATCCGCTCGACGAGCCCCGAGCGACTGCCAGCGCGGAACGGGAGCTCGAGCGCGAGCAACTCGTAGAGGAGCACGCCGAGGGCGTAGACATCGCCGAGCTCGGTCGCGGCTGCGTCGGCGCGGACGCGCTCGGGCGGCGCGTAGGGGAGGGAGCCGACGACGGCCCCGGTGCGCGTCAGCTGCGCGTCGTCGCCGACGTGCGCGAGTCCGAAGTCGAGCAGCACGACGCGCCCGTGCGGCGTGACGGCCACGTTCGACGGCTTGATGTCGCGGTGCAGGATCCCGGCCTCGTGCGCGGCGTGCGTCGCCTCGGCGACGTCGCGGACGATGCGCGCGCAGACCTCGGGCCACGGGCCACGCCACGCGTCGGCCGCGGGCTTGACGTCGTCCGAGGCGGCCGCGCCGAGTCGCGCCGCCTGGGCGATGTCTTCTCCGGCCACGTCCCGCGGACGCCTACCGCGCAGGCCGTCGAGGACCTCCGCGAGCGTGCACCCGGCTAGGAGCTCCATGGCGAGCCACGCAACTCCGTCCGTCTCGCCGACCTCGAAGACGCGCACGATCCCGGGATGGCGGAGCGCGGCGGCGGCGCGGGCCTCGCGCTCGAAGCGCGCGCGGGCCTCGGCGTGGGGGAGCCCCGCCGGCCGGATCAGCTTGACCGCGACGCGCCGGTCGAGCGCCGTGTCGTGCGCGGCGACGACGACGCCCATGCCGCCCTCGCCGAGCGGCTCCTCCAGCGCGAACGCTCCGACGCGCTCGGGGACGTCGAGCGGCGGCGGTGCGGGCGCCGCGACGAGACCCGTCTCGCCCAGCAGCGCCACGCGGCGCCGGAGCTCGTCCGCGTCGTCCCTGTGCGCGTCGAGGAAGTCCTCGAGCGCGCCCGGACCGCCCTCCTCGAGGCGCCCGAGGGCCTCGAACACCAGCTCCTCGACGCGCTCCGCCGCGGTTCGGTCGCCTGGGCCGGGCTCGGTCGGTGCGTGTTCGGGGTCCATGGGAAGGGGTGCGACGCGCGCGCGGCGCCGCGGGGGCTCCACCCGCATCCGGCGCGGAGCGTTACGCGCTTTTCTCTCCGGATCGCATAGTGTGCGGTGCGATGGCCGAACCGCGCGAGGATCCCGAGATCGAGGCCCTGACCCGCGCGGCCGCGGGCGGGGACGCAGGAGCCATGGCGGAGCTGCTCGAGCGGCACCAGGACGAGCTGCACGCCTTCGTGCGGCTGCGCTACGGCGGGCTACTCGCCGGCCGCGAGTCGAGCACCGATCTCGTGCAGTCGGTCTGCCGCGAGATCCTGGAGCGCGCGGACACGTTCCGGCACGCCGACCGGGCCGCGTTCCGGCGCTGGCTGTTCGTGACGGCGCTCCGGAAGATCAAGAACCGGCACGCCTACTACCTCGCGGAGCGGCGCGACGTGCTGCGCGAGGCGCGCCCCGCGGACTCGGGGGCGGAGGACGCGCTGATGCAGCACTACCGGACGTTCTCGACGCCGAGCGGCGCGGTGAGCGTGCGCGAGGAGATCGAGCGCGTCGAGGCGGCCTTCGAGCACCTGACCGACGAGCAGCGGGAGGTCCTCACGCTCGCGCACCTGGCGGGGCTTAGCCGCAAGGAGATCGCCGAGCAGCTCGGGAAGAGCGAGGGGGCCGTGCGCGTCACACTGCACAGGGCGCTCGCCAAGCTGTCCTCGCACCTCGGGGAGCGCTGACCGCCGAGATCACTCGCACCTCCGACCCGCTCGCCATGCTGCTCGCCACGCTGCTCACGACTCTCCCGCTGGCGCCCGTTCCCCGGCTTGCCATCGGGGCCGAGGACGAGCCTCTCCGGGCCTGGTCCGCCGTTCTGCAGCCGGGCCGACGGTCGGTCGTCTACGTCGACCTCGAGGGCGACCTCCACCGCGTCGACGAGCGGCTGGGAACCGAGCTCGGCTTCGGACAAGGCCACGGCGAGGCGATCGAGTACAGGCTGCGGGTCGACGCGTTCAACGACTTCGTGATGCTACGCACGACGCGGACGCTGACGCTGCACGACGCGGACACGTTGAAGCAGCTCGCGCGCATCGAGGCCGAAGCTCCCAGCGATCCGACGGAGCGGCACTACTCGTGGTCCTGGGGCCGCGTCTGGCCCTCCCCGAACGGCGAGACGATCGCCCGCACGGTGGGTCACGAGGGCCTCGAGCTCATTCGACTCTCCCGCAGAGGAAGCGGATTCGAGTTCGCGACCCAGACGCTCGCCGACGGCGAGCGCATCGAGGACGTCGCATTCTCTCCCGACGGAACGCGCATGTGCGTCGTCCAGGGGCGGCACGCTCACCTCTACGACGTCGGGACAGCGGCGCAGCAGCGGCGGTTTCGCGCCGAGGGTGAGCTCGAGGACGTGAAGCCGCTCGGCGGCAACCCGGGCGTAGTCGTCTCGACGGCGCGGGCGTATTCGGCCGCGCTCTTCCTCGACGACGGACGCCTCGTCCTCGGGGAGGGCGCGCATCACGCCCTCGACCGCGCGGAGCTGCACGTCTTCGACGTCGAGACCGGCCAGCGCCTCGACGCGTTCCCGTTCGGGCAGCCGGGCCTCGGGACCGAGCGCGTCTCGTCGCTTCGGTACCTCGAGCCGGCGTGCCTATTGGTCGGCTCCGTGCCCGCACGCGGCACGATCGTCGCGTACGCCGTGGGGGACGGTCTCGACCTGGACTGGACGTTCCAGTGGGAGCGGAAGGTCGGCTTCGCCGGCCTGCCGCAGGTCGTCTGGATCGCGCCCGGCACGCCGGGCGCCCTCGCGTTTTTCGCGGGCGCGGGAGGGCTCCGCCGCTACAGCGTCGGCTGGATCGGGCTCGAGCGGGGCCGCGTCGAGAAGGAGACCGTCGAAGGCGACGTGCGTCTCTTGGGCCTCACCTCAAAGGGACACCTGATCACGCTCCAGGACCGCGTGCTGCGGACGAGCGTGAACGACTAATCGTCCGAGGCGCGCCCGGCGTCCTCCTGCCGGACGACGATCGGCACGTAGCCGACCTCCATCCCCTTCGGCGGTGTCACGAAGAGCGCGGGGTCGAGGCTCACGAGCTCGCCCGACGTCGGCGGCGCCATGTAGTCGCGGTCGATCGGCCACGCGCGGTGGATGCGCTCGACGAAGGCCTGCAGGTCGCGCTTCTTCCCCCGGCTCCAGTCGTACTGCTGGAACGTCGGCTGATCGACGAAGCGGTACCAGCAGTAGGTGACGCGCGATCCGTCGCAGAGATCGACCGTGAACGGGCCCGCGGCGGGCCCGGGCTTACCCCACGCTCCGCGCTTCGTCGGGTAGGGAGACGTGAACGGCTCGCCGCGCTCCGCGCGCCGGAAGGCGGCCTCGACCAGCCCGGTCTCGCGCGGCACGTCGGCCGGCGCGACGGCGACGCGCTCGCCGTCGCCGTGGCGGTAGTACTGCGGGAAGCGCCCGCGCGGCGCGTCTCCGCCTTCCGTCCACACGAGGCCCCACGTGCCGTCCTCGAAGACCCGCGTGTTGAAGGTCTCGGACACGCCGCGCATGGGCTCGCCGTCCTGGTCGAAGCCCGGGAAGCGGGTCGTCAGCTTCGCGCGGAACGCCCCCGCGTCGGCGAAGCGCCCGCTCGGCGCCTCGCCGCCCGCGCGCCAGGCGAGGAACGTGTCGTAGAGCGCCGCGCGCGAGTAGTAGGTCACGTCCTGGACGAGCACGGCGCGGCCGTCCTCGTCCACGGGGAACTCGAGGGCCGGGATCTTCGAGTAGCGCGTGCCGTCCGCGGTGGACGCGACGAGCTGCGGCACCGTGTTGATCTCCATCGCGCCGCCGCCCATCAGCCCGGGGCGCGCGTCGAGCCCGCGCCCGTGGAGGAATTCGTAGTCGAAGACGTCGGCGATCTTGCTCCAGGTCTCGGGCACGTAGTACGCGATCGGGCCCTTGAAGTTCTGCGTGCTGAGGAAGCACGTCCACGCGCGGTCGCCCGTGGGCGCGGCGCTCCGCTTCCCCTCGACGGGCTCGGTGAACGGCAGCGCCATGTAGGCGTAGCCGAAGAACGCGCCGTCCGGCTCGCCCTCGAAGGGGAGCGCGTCGGGCGGGATCAAGAGCCGGTTCGAGAGCTGGGCGATACCGAGGCGGTCGTCCGGCAGCGCCTCCGTGCCATTGAAGAACGACCAGCCCGGCGAGCCGACCTCGTAGTCGTAGCACTGCGGCGTCGCGTTCATGCTGAACTTGGGCGGGCCGTAGCGGAACCGGTTGCCGCGCCAGTAGCCGAGACCGCCCTCGACCGTCTGGAAGACCGAGCTCCAGGTCGGGCCCCGCTCGGGCCAGTTGCGCGCCAGCGTCCCCTCCGGCGCCAGCGGCGTGTCGTCGTTGTCGCGGTTGTCGGGCAGGATCCAGCTGCTCGCGAGGCCGATCTGGAATGCGGCGAGGGGCTCGTCGACAAGCGTCCACGCGGCCGAGTAGAAGCCCATGCCGACGCCGAACTCAGCGCGGTCCGGGGGCTGCTGGGCCTCGAACCCGATGTAGCCGTGGAGGCCGCGGGAGCGCTCCTCGGGCGCTTCCTGGGGGAGGGGGTGCGGGGGCGGCGAGGACGGGAGCGCAGGCGAGGCAGAGGTGCAGAACCATGTCCCGAGTATGGCGGGGGCACAGGCGGGCGCGCGCCGTCTGACTCCGGACCTCGCGGGCGGGCGCGGCGGCGGGCTCCCCGCTATCCTCTTCGCCCCCGAACGGCGGGCCCCGGGCGATCTCCGCCGAAGAGGACCCCGCGCCGCGGGTCACGAGGCGAAGGAACAGATGGGTAAGGCGATACTTTCAGGCAAGGGCCGCAGGTGGCTCATGCGCGGTCATCCGTGGGTCTACCACGACGACGTGGCCGAGGCCGACGGCACGCCCGGCGAGCTCGTGCCGGTCGAGGACCCGAACAAGAACCCGCTCGGGTGGGGGCTCTACAGCGACGCGTCCCGCATCCGGCTCCGGATGGTGACGCGCGAGGCGGAGCAGCCGAACCGCGCCTTCTGGGCGCGGCGCATGGCGAGCGCCATCGAGCGCCGCCGCCTCCACGGGATGCTGGCCGAGGACGGCGCGTGCCGCCTCGTCGGCGGAGACGCGGACGGGTTCCCGGGCCTGGTCATCGACCGCTACGCGAAGACGCTCGTGATCCAGTCGGGCTGCCAGGGCTCCGATCGTATGCGCGACTTCCTCGTCGAGGTCCTGCTGGAGGCGCTCGACTTCGAGCCCGATGCGATCGTCGACCGCTCGGACGCAAGCGTCCGCAAGCTGGAAAAGCTCGATCCCCGCATCGAGATCCTGCGCGGCGACGTCCAGGCGCCGGTGCTCGTGAACGACGCCGGGCTCATCTACGAGGTCGACGTGCTGCAGGGCCACAAGACCGGGCACTACCTCGACCAGTCGAGGAACCGCGTGAAGGCGGCCCAGTTCGCGAAGGGCAAGCGAGTCCTCGACGCGTTCGCGTACGACGGACTCTTCGGTCTGCACGCGGCGCTTGCCGGCGCCGAGTCCGTCGTGTGCCTCGAGCAGAACCGCGCGGCGGGCGAGCGCATCCTCGCGAACGCCGAGCGCAACGGCCTGCTGGACCGCGTCCGCGTCGAGCGCGTCGACTGCATGAAGGACCTGCGCGCGCGCGCCGAGAACAAGGAGAAGTACGGCCTCGTCGTCGTCGATCCGCCCGCGTTCGCGCGCTCCAAGCGCGAGGTCGACGGCGCCGAGCGCGGCTACGTCGAGCTCAACCGCCGCGCCTTCGACGTCGTCGAGCCCGGCGGGACCGTCGTCAGCGCGTCCTGCAGCTACAACGTGTCGCCGGCCGCGTTCGTGCAGTACGTCGGCAAGGCGTCGCACCTGGCGGGGCGCAGCGCCTGGCTCGAGTCGCTCGAGAAGGCGGCGCCCGACCATCCGCATCTGGCGACGCTGCCCGAGTCGGACTATCTCAAGTGCGCGTTCCTGCGCGTCGAGTGACGCGGGCGCTCCGGTCCAGCGCAGCCCGACCCCGCACGCCATGCCTGACACGATCGAGTTCCACCTGAACGGCGAGCCCTTTGCGCTGCCCGCCGGCGCGACGGTCGCCGACCTGGTCGCGTCGCGCGGCCTCGAGCCGCGTCAGGTCGCGGTCGAGGTGAACCGGGCGATCGTCCCGCGCGCGCAGCACGCGGACACCCCGCTCGGGGCGGGGGACCGCGTCGAGATCGTGACGCTCGTGGGCGGCGGCTGATCCACGCCTGCGCTCCGAACGGCGCCCGCACACAGATCCGCGCACGCACGCAGATTTGCGCCCGCACATAGGCCTCGCAGCACCCTACACAGACATGAACGAACTCGAGAAGCACGACGGACCGCTCAAGATCGGCGACTTCGAGCTGCGCTCGCGCCTGCTCGTCGGCACGGGCAAGTACGCGACGTTCGAGGAGACGCGCGAGGCGCTCCGCATCAGCGGGACCGACATGGTCACGGTGGCGATCCGCCGCGTGAACCTCGACCCGTCCAAGGGGGAGTCGCTGCTCGACTACGTCGACCGCGACCGCTACCACGTCCTCCCGAACACGGCGGGCTGCTACGACGTCGAGTCGGCCGTCCGCACCGCGCGGCTCGCGCGCGAGCTGCTCGACACGCCGCTCGTGAAGCTCGAGGTCCTCGGCGATCCGAAGACGCTGCTGCCCGATCCGATCGGGACGCTCGAGGCGACCGAGACGCTCGTCAAGGAGGGGTTCACCGTGATGGTGTACTGCTCCGACGACCCGCGCCTCGGCGTGCGTTTGGCCGAACTCGGCGCGGCCGCGGTGATGCCCGCGGGCTCGCCGATCGGCTCGGGCCAGGGCGTCCTCAACCCGAACGCGATCCGGATCCTGATGGAGCTCATCGACGTGCCCGTCATCGTCGACGCCGGGGTCGGCACCGCGTCGGACGTGTCGCAGTGCATGGAGCTCGGGGCCGACGGCGTGCTCCTGAACACCGCGATCGCGAGCGCGCGCGAGCCGCTCCTGATGGCGGCGGCGATGCGCGACGCGTGCGCGGCGGGCCGCGCGGCGCACCTGGCGGGCCGCATTCCGAAGCGGCTGTACGCGAACGCCTCGTCGCCCGAGGAGGGCCTCATCGAAGAGGCCGGGCCGGCGTCGAGCGCGGCCAGCCAGTGATCCTCGCGCTCCTGCAGGACGCCGCCGACGCTGCCTCGGACGCGGGTGGGTTCTCGCCCGAGGATCTCGGCCCGGTCCAGTTCATCGTCGCGATCGGGTTCTTCCTCTTCCTCGGGCTCATCGTCCTGCGCCCCGCGCGGCGTCTCGAGTCCTGGGCGGTCGGACCGGCCCATCCCGCGCCGCAGATCTACCAGGCGGGCGATCTGCTCGCGGTGGTCGGGCTCTTCGTGCTCGTGCAGATTGCGTTCTTCGCCGCCTACGCGTTCCTGACCGGCGCGGTGGACCGCGGTCCCGACGAGCCGCCGCCCGAGCTGTCGTTCGTCGAGACGATCTGGGCCGGGCTCGCCACGTTCGGGCTGATGAGCGCCTACGTCCTCATCGTCAGCGTGACACGCAAGGGCGGCCCGGCGGCGCTCGGCCTGCGCCCGCGCGCGCCGCGACGCGTTCCGTTCGGTCACACCTTCGCCAGCGTGGCGCGCTATCTCGCGAGCGCACCGCTGCTGCTCGCCCTCACGTCGGGGATCGGGCTCGCCTACCACCTGGCGGGCTCGGAGCCGCCCGCGCAGGAGGTCGCCGTCGACATCCAGGAGAACCTCGAGCAGCACCTCCTGCTCGTCGTGCTCTTCGCGGTCGTGCTGCAGCCGCTGTTCGAGGAGATCCTGTTCCGCGGCTTCCTGCTCGAGCTCGGCGTCGCGCGCTTCGGCGTACCGCTCGCGATCCTCGTCACGTCGCTCCTGTTTGGTTTGGCTCACGGCGCCGCGGCCGCACCTGTCACGGCCTTCCTCGGCGCCGTCTTCGCGTGGATCAAGCTCCGAACCGGTAGCCTCTGGGCTCCGTTCCTCGCGCACGCGCTGCACAACGGATCGCAGATCCTCCTGGCGGCGTACGCGCTCGACCTCCCGACCCCCGAATGAAGCGATACGAAGCCCAGGGCCTGTTCCGCTCGCTCGAGGGCGGCGCCTTCGCCGCGACGAATGCGACGCTGACCGGCGCGCTCGAGCTCGGTCCCGACGCCAACGTCTGGTTCGGCTGCGTGCTGCGCGGCGACGACGCGTCGATCCACATCGGCGCCCGCACGAACGTTCAGGACCTGACCATGATCCACGCCGACGTCGACGTCCCGAACGTGATCGGCGAGGAGGTCACGATCGGACACCGCGTCGTGCTGCACGGCGCGCGCATCGGCGACCGGTGCTTGATCGGAATGGGGGCCGTCGTGCTCGGCGGCGCGCAGATCGGCGAGGAGTCGATCATCGGCGCCGGCGCCGTCGTGAAGGAGGGCATGGTCGTTCCGCCGCGCTCGCTGGTCGTCGGCGTGCCTGCGAAGATCGTGCGACAGATCGACGACCGCGCGGTCGAGGCGATCCGCCGGAGCGCCGACGGCTACGTGAAGAAAGTCCAGCAGTACCTCGCGCCTGCCTGATCGCGGCGCGCCGAAGAGCGATGGAGGACACCTACGACGACAGGGTCGCGCGGCTGCGCGCGCACGTGGCCGAGCTCGGGCGCGTCGCCGTTGCGTTCTCGGGCGGCGTCGACTCGTCGGTCCTCCTGCACGTCTGCCGCGAAGTGCTGGGACCCGCCGACGGCGTCGCGGTGATCGCGGACTCGCCGTCGCTGCCGCGGGCGGAGCTCGTGGACGCACGCCGCATCGCCGCGTCCGTCGACGCGCGCCTCGTCGAGGTGCGCACGGCCGAGGGCGACGACCCCGCGTACCGCGCGAACGTCGGCGATCGCTGCTACTTCTGCAAGGCGGCGCTCTTCCGCGCGATGGAGACGTTCGCGCGCGATGAGGGCTTCCGGAATCTCGCATTCGGCGAGATCGTCGACGACTGGTCCGACGAACGCCCCGGCGCCCGCGCGGCGAAGGAGTTCGGCGTCGTGGCGCCGCTGTCCGCCGCCGGCATGTCCAAGGACGACGTGCGCCGCTACGCGGCCGAGGCGGGCCTCGAGGTCGCGTCCAAGCCGGCGTCCGCGTGCCTCGCATCGCGCATCCCCGTCGGGACCGAAGTGACGCCGGAGCGCCTGCGCACCGTCGAGGAGGCCGAGGCCGGCCTGCGCGCGGCGCTCGGCTTCGGCGTGCTCCGCGTTCGGCACCTCGGAGCGCGCGCGCGCGTCGAGGTTTCCGGCGACGAGGAGGCCCGCGCGCGCCAGCACCTGCCCGAGATCGAGACGATCCTCGCGGCGCAGGGCTTCGAGTCCGTCGAAATCGCGGTCTACGGACGGCCGTAAGTCCCGCTGCGGAACGGTCCAGGGCGTCCCGAACGCCCGAACCGCCGGTCCTTTTTGACTTCGGCCCGTACCGGGGTAGGTTTCCGCGCTTCGAAGGCCGCGGTCGAGTTGGCGCTCGCTCCCGCTGGCCGGAGGGCTTCCCGGGACCGGAGGGCCCCGGGGCGCGCGGGACCCGCCGGTTCCGCGCAGCGGGGGGCAGATGCGACGGATCGAACGAACGGGGAGAGGACGCGCGCAGAGCGGCTTCTCGATGGTGGAGCTGCTGGTCGCGATCGGTGTGCTGATGGTCGCGACCCTCGCGGCGTTCAGCACGCAGCTCAAGAGCTTCCAGCTCATCGACTCGAGCCGCGACAGCACGGTCGCGATGACCGACCTCGAGGTGTGCATGGAGGAGGTCCTCACGCGCACCGTCGACGCGATCCCCGGTGAGTTTCCCGAGGGCGCGCCGATCGACGGGTTCACCGGGCTGCACCTGCCGCAGCAGCGCATCGTGCCCGCGTACCCGAACTACGCGGGCTTCGGTCCGTCGCCCGACGTGCTCGAGGTCGTGCTGACGTCGTCCTGGGTGGATGGACGCGGGCGCCCGCAGGCGATGACGCTCTCGACCGCGAAGGCCCGGTGAGCCTGGAGTCCACGATGCGCCTCACGAAGAGCACGGCCCCGAAGAGAAGTCGGTCCCGAACGACCGGAGCGAAGAGCGGCTTCACGCTCCTCGAGCTCACGATCAGCGTCACGGTCCTCGCGATCCTGGCGCGCGTACTGGTCGGCGCGAGCGAGGCGACGAGCCACCTCGCGGACGCGGGCGGCGTCCAGGCGCGCATGCACGAACAGGCGGAGCGCGCGATGCGCGCCGTCCTCGAGGACCTGCGCCGCTCGGGCTACCAGACGATCGGTGGCCGCACGTACCCGCACGTGTTCGACGCGGGCGCGCCCGACGCGGCCTTCTCGGAGTTCGCGTTCACGCCCGCGCCCAGCGCGGCTGCGGCCGGCGAGCCCGACTTCGGGCCGCTGCGAACGATCGTGTTCTGCGTCCCGAGCGACCTCGACGGCGACGGGCGCCCCGAGATCGACGCCGACGCGGACGGGGTGCCCGAGCTCGACGGCAACGGCGACGGCGTCCCGACGGACGATCCGGCGGACACGGGCGGGCTCTGGAATCCGTCCATCGCCGCGGTGCACCCGACGACGCGCCTCGTGTGGGACACGGGCGCCGTCGGCTACCAGCTCGTCGCGGGCGCGGACGGGCGCTCCGAGCTCGTGCGCTTCTCGGGCACGACCGGCGCACGCGACGTCGTCGCGCGCGGCGTCGACCGGGTCCAGTTCGACACGCCCGCGTCGTCGGGCTTCCAGATCCCGCTCGGCAGCGTGCGCGTGCGGGTCTTCCTGCGCGCGACGAGCGCCGTGGGCCACGTCTACCGGAGCCGCAGCGAGGCGATCGTGCGGCTCAGGAACTCATGAGGGGAACGGGCGCTCGGCGGCGCCCGCGGTGAAGGAGGGAGCGCACGGGAGACCGCGCGTGGAAGGGGAGGAGCGAGTCGATGAAGTCAGGTCTTGGGAGAGTGGCGCCGCCTGCGGCGCGAAGAGGCGCTGCGGTGCGGGGGCACGGTGCAGCGCGTGCGGGCGGCGAGCGCGCCGGCGTCGCGCTCGTCTACGCGGTGTTCGGGACGTTCGTCGTCGCGTCGATGGTGGCGGTGATGTTCACGCTCGCAGGCGCGAGCGGAGCGCGGGCCGACGTGCAGCGCGGCGCGGCGCGGGCGCGGCTCCTGGCCGAGGGCGCGCTGTCGGTGGTCGAGAAGGACCTTCGCGCGTCGCTCGCCAACTGGGAGGACCCGGTCCTCGAGGGGACGAAGACGATCGCGGGGAAGGACGTCCGCTTCCTCATCCGCGAGCTCGGCGTCCGGCAGACGTCCGTCGACTCGAGCGGCGTCGCGAGCATCGTCCAGCCGTTCGAGATCCAGACGACGTCGGCCGAGGACGGCGCCCAGCGCACCGCGCGGACGATCGTGAACGTCGAGTGGATGCCGCTCTTCCAATTCGCCGTGTTCTACGGAACGGACCTCGAGATCCACGCCGGGCCGGATCTGACGCTCCGCGGACGCGTGCACTCGAACGGTGACATGTACCTCGGCGGCGGGTCGACGATCACGCTCGACACCAACTACGTGCGCGCCGTCGGCGACATCTACCGCATGAACAAGCACGGTGGTGCGGCCGCTGGATCGGTGGACATCCGGCGCTACGTCGACGATCCGTTCGACTCCGGCGCGCCGTCGGAGTTTGAGCGCATGCTGAGCCAGGACCAGTTCGGCGCGACCTCCACGACGTCCGGCTACGACAGCAACTTCACCGCGGGGTACGACGCGGACGGGGACGGCCTCTTCAACGGGCCAGGCGACTGGCTGCCGTTCGAGTTCGGCGCCGCCGAGCTGTGGGGGCCGCCCAGCGGCTCGTCCGGGACGGGCCAGACGGTCATGACGGGCCAGCACGGCGTCACCGAGGCGGTGACGCCCGACGTCGGCTCGATCCAGATGTACGAGGAGACCGCGTCGGGGACGGGTGGCGACTACCGCTTCGACGAGGAGTCGGGCACCTACATCGAGGACCCGGGGAACGGGACGCACGACCGCGGCTACTTCTACGACAACGCGGGGCTCGCCGTGATCGTCGACGGGAACGGGCAGCTCAGGGTGACGGACGCGGCCGGCAACGACGTGACGGTCGACGTGGCCGGGGCGATCACGGTCGACGAGGTCGCGGACATGCGGCAGTCGGACAGCGGTTCCGAGGGGACGCCGGTTGCGCGCATCGACCTCGAGCTCCTCGCCGCGACCGGACACTTCCCCGCGAACGGGCTGGTCTACGCGTCGCACGAGCTGCTCGGCGAGGGCACGGACGCGGGGGGGCTGATGCTGACCGGCGGGGCGGAGCTCGCGCAGTCGCTCACGGTGGCGAGCAGCGGGCCGGTCTACGTGCAGGGCGACTACAACGTCACCGACAAGAGGTCGGCGGCGGTGATCGGGGACGCGGTGAACCTGCTCTCGAACGCGTGGGACGGGTCGAAGGCGCCGGGCACGCTGCCGGATGCGACGGAGACGACCTACAACTTCGCGATGATCACCGGCAGCTACTCGTCGGAGTCGGGCCGCTACAACGGCGGGCTCGAGAACCTGCCGCGCTTCCACGAGGACTGGGCGGGGGTTGCGTGCAACATCGCCGGTTCGTTCGTGAACATCTTCGACAGCGAGCACGCCACGGGGGACTGGGCGTACGGCGGGGATCGGTACACGGCGCCTGTTCGGAACTGGCAGTACGACCCGTTGTTCAATGACGTGGAGAGTCTGCCTCCGTTCACGCCTATGGCGGTCACTGCGACGGGGGTTGTGAGTTGGTAGCTCCATCAGCTCCAAAGGCGTCAGCGGTTGGGCCAGAGGGGAAGGCAGTGCTCACACCCGCCGTGCTTCTCCAAATGACGAGAGCCCAGACCCGCCAGCAGGCGAGTCTGGGCTCTCTCGTTGGAGGCGGCAGCGGGAGGAGGGCTTTCCTTTCTGGCCCAACCGCTGACGCGGTTGGAGCTATTGAAACACCACCGAGTACCCACGCGTGAAGTTCGAGGTCGGCCCCGACCCGTTCACATCACGGTGCCAACACTGCCAGTTCCACGTGTCGCCCGCGACGGCCGCGGCAAACGCGCCCGCCTCCGGGATCGCACTCGTGTCGATGTCCTGCACGATCTGCCCGAAGAGCCCCGAGTTCTGGATCGAGAACGCGTACCGGCCCAGCGAGCCCGCCAGGCACAGGTTGCCGTCGCCACCCGCCAGGTTCGGCGCGAAGCCCTGCGTCTGCGACGCGACGAAGAACCCGAACTGGTTCACGGGCAGCGACGACGCGAAGAGCGTCAGGTCGTTGTCCGCGGCGACGCTCGAGCCGACGCCGTCGATCGTGCCGACCTGACCGGTCGAGTTCGCGTTCGCGGCGCAGTATTCGACGCCCGGCTGGTCCGGCCCGCACTCGACGCCGTTCACCTCGAAGTCATCGATCGCGGCCTCGACGATCGAGCCGCCGCCCGTGTCGGAGGCGACGAAGCGCACGCGCATCTGGCTCGTCGGCGTCACGAAGTCGGCGATGCGGAAGCTGACGTTGATCCAGCCACCGGACGTTCCGGGGCCCGCCGGCCCGACCGACTCGAGCGCCGTCCAGTTCGTGCCGCCATCGTTCGAGATCGCGATGTCGAACGTGTCCGCGTTCGGGTTCCCGCCCTCGCCGTTCGAGTACCAGCGCCAGTAGGAGACGCTCGGTTCGGACGCCGTCGACGCGTCGAAGACCGGCGTCAGGAGCGTCGTCGAGCCGCCGTCCACGTCGTTGTTGCCGAGGCCCGCGCCCGGCGCGGCCTGGCCCGTGAACCAGCACTGCGCGCCGACGGGAGAGCGGTCGACCTCGGGCTGCGCGTTGGTTCCGTTCGGATCTCCGCGCGTCCAGAGGCCGGTCGTCGCGTCGTCACCTGCGGCGCCCGAGCTCCAGCCTGCGGCACTCTCCATGTCGTCGCTGCGCACGACGCTGAGGCCGTCCGCGACGACGGCGCTGAACGGCGCCGACGCGCCCGCGGTCGGGAACGTCACCGTGTCGCCGCTGATCGAGGTCGCCTGGAAGTAGTAGTCGACCGAGGTGCCGCACGCGATCGGCGGGAAGGCGCCCGAGTACTCGTCGCCGCTTCCCGTCGCGTTCATCGTTACCGACGTGAAGCCCGCGCCGACGTCGTAGAAGAGCCGTACGGTCGAGGCGTTGACGGCGCCGCCGCCTTCGCCGGTCACGTCGATCGTGACGGACTCACCTGCGGGATCGATGAGCCCGACGTCCGAGGCGTTGCGGATACGCAGAAGCTCGAGCTGCAGCACGAAGAGGCCGCTCTCGATGTCGCTGCCGATGATCGTGCCGCTCGGGAAGTACGGGTACACGCTCCACAGCCCGTTGAACGTGTTGCCGTTCGTTCCGTTGACCGTGTCGATGAACGCGACCTCGGTCGGGTTCAGCGGGTCGGTCTCGTAGTCGAAGACGCGCAGGCCCGACGTGTAGTTCGCCTGGTAGAGCAGGCCGTCCAGGCTGTACATGTTGTGCCCGACCGACGGCAGTCCGTTGTCGAACACGCCGACGAGCGCAGCGTTGTTCAGGTCCGACACGTCGAAGATGCGCGTCGTGGTCTCGGAGATGCCCGCTCGCTCGTCCAGCTCGTCACCGAGGTAGAAGTACTGCAGGTCCTCGGAGAGCCAGCCCTGGTGGCTGTACTCGTTGTCGGGATAGCTGACCTGGCTGAGCGTCACGATGTTCGACTTGTTCGTGACGTCGAGGATCGTGAGCCCCGTGTCGTCGAAGCCGCCGTTCAGCCCCGCGCAGCAGAACGCGATCTGGCGTCCGGCGAAGGGGCCGCTCGTGTAGGTCACGACCTGCGCGTCGTGGACGTAGCGCGAGCTGTACGAGCCCACGAACTGCGGGTTGCCGGGGTTCGCGAGGCTGTAGATGCGCAGCCCGTTGTTGCCGCCGCCGCAGCGGTAGAGGAAGCCGCTGACCTCGTCGATCACGACGTTGTGCGTGGCGTCCGTGCCCTGGCCGACGATCGTGTTCTCGAGCGCCACGATGCCGTTGTCGACGTTCGAGAGGTCGATGACCTGCACGCCGCCCGAGTCCTCGGAGATCGCGTACGCGCGCTCGCCGTAGACCTTGATGTCGCGCCAGAAGCTGTTGTGGCCCGGGATCGTCCCGATGACCGCCGGGGCGGCGGGGTTCGTGACCTCGACGACGATCGTCGCGACCGTCGTGCCCATCAGCGCGTACTCGCGGCCCGACGGCGACACGTAGCCCCAGCAGTCGTTGCCGTTCGCGGTCGGCACGCCGAGGTCGGAGAGCGTCAGCCAGGAGCTCAGGCCTATCCCCGCCGAGTTGAAGAGGCCCGCCGCAGCGGTCGTCCCGCCGAGGGCCGCCGCGTTCGCCGCGGTGAAGCCCGTGCCGGCCACGGGCGGCCTGCGGTCGAGGATCTTGGGGTCGTCCTCGTGCGCCGTCGCGACGGCGGGGAGGGTCAGCCCGAGGAGGCACGCGGCGGCGCCGTGGCGGGAGAGAATCCTGGTCATGGAGAAGCGCTGGGGGGGGAGAGAGCGGGCAGCAGGCCCCGCGAAGGGTACCGCCCTGGGCTGGGCCCGGCGCGCCCTGCGCCCGGCCCGCTCAGCGGTTCCGGACAGCGCTCGCCGCGGCCCGGAGTTCGTCCCGGGTAGGAGCAGCGAGCCGTCTCGAATCGAGCGGATCCCCCTCGAGCGATCCGAGGAAGGCCGCCAGGTCGGACAGCTCGCCGCGCTCCAGACGGACCGGGCGCAGGATCTGTTCCTGGTGATGGCTCCGAAGCGTCTGGCCCTCGAGCGTGCTGTAGAACTCGAGCACCGCGGCCAGGTCCTCGAACTGCCCCTGGTGCATGAACGGCGCGCGCCCGGCCAGGTTGCGCAGCGACGGGGTGCGGAACTCCCCGTAGGTCTCCGAGGACTGGCGGAGCGTGCGGACCGCGCGCGCGGCATTGCCGTCCGGCGCGTCGCTGAACGGGCCCGCCGCGTTGAACGGACTCGCCGCCACGACCGCCGCCCCGTCGTAACGCCCCGCATCGTCCGGCTCGCCGCGGTCCAGCGCGGGCAGCGCGTTGTTGTGGAACTCCGAGTCGCTGAAGTTCGGCCCGCTGTGGCACAGCGTGCAGCTGCCCTTCCCGAAGAAGATCTCGAGGCCGCGCAGCTCGGGCCCGCCGAGCGCGCCGAGCCCCTCGGGGTCGCGGGTCTCCAGCGCCGCCACGAACCGGTCGAACGGTGCGTCGCCGCGCACGAGCCGCCGCTGATAGGCGGCGAGCGCCTTGCCCGCGCCGACGTACACCTCGTCGATCGCGGCGCGCTCGGCCTCCGTGTAGGAAGCGTAAGCCGCCGGCAGCGGCGCGTCGGCCGCCTCGCCGGGCCGAGCGGGCCGGGCCGTGACGAGCCCTTCGGGCAGCGCCTCCGGCAGCGCGCCGAGCGACGCCTCGTAGAGCGCGCGGAGGTCCTCGTCGTCGCGCACGATCCGCGCCACGTCGGTCCGCGTCGCGCCCATCTCGGTCGGGTCCTCGATCGGGTCGAGCGCCTGCATCCACAGCGAATCGGCGCGCCCGTCCCAGGTCAGCCAGCGGTGGTGGGCCGCGTTCCAGAGCGTCGGCGTCTTGCGGCGCCCCTCGGCGAGCCCGAAGGCGAGCTCGCGCCCGTCCGTGAACCCGCGGTCGGGATCGTGGCAGGTCGCGCAGCTCACCCGTCCGTTCGCCGAGAGGCGCTCGTCGAAGAAGAGCGCCTGCCCGAGGAGCGCCGCGCTCGGATCGTCCGCGACGCGGTTGGTCGGGTCCGGCGGCACGGGGGGGAGCGGCGAGAACGAGGCCAGGCGCGCGGCGAGGCGCGCGTCGACGGGCAGGTCGAGCACGCCCGTCGGCGCGGCGTCCTCGGGTGCGCCGCCGCGGTCCTCGTCCGCGCCGTCCGCGCACGCGATCGCCGCCAGCAGCGCGCCCGCCGCGGCCATGCGCGCGGCGCTCCGTCCTGCCCGGCCGCTCAATGCTCGAGCTCGTAGTCGATCTGCGCGCGCTCGACGTACGCGCCGCGCCGCACGTCGACGTGGAACTGCCACGCGCCGACCATGTGGAAGAGGAGGCCCTCGGCGCGCCAGCGGCCCGGCGCGGCCTGGACGAGCTCGACGTCGCGCAGCATCCCGTGCCCGTGCGCTTGCATGCGCGCGTCGAGGCCGATCGCGTCGCCGCCGTCGAACGGCGTGCCGTCGGCGCCGCGCACGAACAGCTCGACGTCGAACGCCTCGTTGAGCGGGATGGGGCCGCCCGCGTGCACGACGTCGACCTCGAACGTCCCGCGCGCGGACGCCGCGCTGAGCGTGAGCGCGTCGGCGACGTGCGCGGCCGGGGAATCCGCGGACGCCGTCGGATCGTTCGACTCCGGCGGCGCGTCGCCGCCGCCGCACGAGGCCAGCAGCGCCGCGGCCAGCGCGGCCGCGATCGCGCTCTTCGTCCGTGTCATCCTGTCCATCGAGAAGTCCGCGCGCCGCCGCCTCAGCGCCGCCGCAGAGGAGCGGTGTACAGCCGACTTCCGAACCCGTCGAGGAAGTTCCCCTCGAGGTCGAAGATCTGCCCGCGGTGGTTCCCGTGGTCGACCACGACGAGCCGCGGCGCGCCGAGCGCGCCCTCGGCGCCGGGGATCGGCGGAACGACGCAGAGCCCGCTGGGCCCGTGGAACTCGGCCGGCCCGAGCCCGCGCCGGCCGAACCCGCCGACGTGCGTCACCTCGTCGCCGACCTCGAAGATCTCGATCCGGTCGGTGCCCGGGTCGGACACGAAGACGCGCGACCCCGCGCGCGCGACCGAGTCGGGGGCGACAAGCACGCCGCCGCCGAACGAGCGAACGGGGGCGGCGTCGGGCCCGAGCTCGACGACCGACGGTCCACCGGGGCCGCGCCGCACCGCGACGAGGAAGCCGCCGGCGGCCGAGGGCGTGACGCCGCCGAGCTCGCCCAGGCGCGCGGCGCTGCGTGCAACGAGGCGCAGCGCGTCGTCGAGGACGAGCACCCGGCCGTTCGCGCGGTCGACGACGGCGATGCGGCGCGCGTCGCCCTCGCCAACGGCAGCGACCGCGCCCGGCACCGGCGCGACGTCGCTGGCGGGTCGCTCGAGCCGGCCGAGCTCGACGCCGTCGAGGAACGTGACGAGCTCGGAGTCCTGGGTCGGCGGCTCGTCGGGCCGCACGTCGAGCGACGCGCGCACGAGACGGCGCGCGCCCTCCTCCGCGATGAACAGAGTCCGTCCGCCGTCGAGCAGCGCGACGCCGACGGGCGTGCGGAACAGCCCGAAGCGCTCGCCGAAGCCGCCGAACTCCGAGATCGACAGCGGCCGCGCGCCGCGCAGGTCGTGGACCTCGACGCGGTGGCTCTCGGACGAAAGCGACGCGAGGTAGCGGCCGGACGCGGCGATCTGCGGCGCGAGGTGCGCCGTCGGCTGGCCGATGCCGGACCGCAGCCGGTTCGGCGGCGGCTCGGGGCCCTCGCCGACCCCGAAGATCTGCACGCGGTCGTCGAGCGGCTCCGGCAGCGCGAGCAGCGCGCCGTCCGCGCGCACCGCGACGTCGCTCGGGTAGTGCAGCGCACCCTCGCCCTCACCGGGACGGATCGCGTGCACGCCGAAGCGGTACGCGAGCGGCCGCGGCGCGTCCGGGTCGAACGCCTGCACGCGGTGGTTCTCGGTGTCGGCGACGAACAAGAGCCCGTCCGCGAACGCGATCCCGCCGGGGGAGGAGAGCTGCCCGGGGAACGCGCCCCACTCGGCGAGGCGCGCGACCTCCGCTCCCTCGCCGTCGAAGAGGTCGAGCCGCTGCCGCGCCGCGTCGAACACGGCGAGCAGCGCGCCGTCCGCGCCGGGCACGCTCGCGACCGCATCGGCCCGCTCGACCCCGGGGAGCGAAATGCGCCGCCACGCGCCTGTGGAGAGCTCGAGCGCGGACACCCCGACGAGGTCCGCGACGAAGAGCGTCGCGCCGTCCGTGGAGAGCGCGACGTCCCTCGGCGCGACGAACGACCCGGCGCCGATCCCGCGCGACCCGAGCACCTCATGCTCGCCGGACGCCGCGTTGAAGCGGAGGACGGCGTGCGCGCCGGTGTCGGCGACGAAGACGCGGCCGTCGCCGCCGAGCGCGACGGCCCGCGGCTCCACGAGCACGCCCTCGCCCAGCACAACGAGGCTCTCCGCGGCGGAGCGCCCTGCGAGGTCGACATCGACGCCGACGGCCCGGACACGAGGCTGGACGGCACCGCCCCCTAGCTCCGCAACCCACAGCGCGTCCGCCCGATCCCCTGCGGGCCCGAACGCCGCCGCCGCGGGCTGCGCGAACCCGTCGAGCGTGGCCTGCGGTACGCCGAGGTGGGTCGTGCGCTCTTGGGGGAGCGGAGACAAGGCGTGCGCGGCGGTTGCGGTCGCCAGGGCGGCGATCGATAGGATCACGGCCTCGCGCAGCACTCTTCGGGCGGTGGACTTCTCTCGTATCCGCATCGCGCCAGTCTCGGCTGCAGCGGAGCACTTGCAACGTTCTTCGGGCGTCTCCCGATCGATGGGTCGCCGATCTGGTCGATGAGCGGACTCGAAACAGAAACGCTGTGCGGTTGCGATCAGCGGCAAGAACGCGCGGTGACGCCGTGGCGTTGTGCCTTGCGGACCGCGAGTTGCGGCCACAGCATCGAGCGCGCCACTGCCGCTCGCTCTGTTCGCCCTTCCACTATGAGACTTTTCCTGCCCGCGCTATTCGCCCAATCCCACGGTGTGGACATCGGCCGCCCTGTTCGACGTCCGCGGGAAGAGGATCGCCCAGGGACCCTCCAAGGGGCAGCGGGAAGGGGGGGCGGCCACGGAAGATCGACGAGCCACCGCCGCTTCTGGCTGCGTACCGGTGAACCCGGCCGCTGGAGGGCTTCTCTCCTTCAGTGCGCCCGCGCCTGGGCAGCAGTTGCAGCGGCTTCTCTGGCGGCTGCCCAAGGCCCGCTGCTGAAGCGCGAGATCGTCACGTTCGACCCGGGCCATTGGAGCTCCAACTTCGGCGCAGATGTTCAAGCAGACGGCGACTGGGCGATCGTCACGTCGTGGCAGGATCGAACGGGCAATCCTCAGTTGGACGGTTCAGGCTCCGTTCGAGTTCTCCGGCGTGGGCCGGACGGATGGCGGCATCACTCGGTGCTGACTCCTCCGGAGCTTGCTAATCTCGAGTTGCTTGGTCTAAATCCAGGCAGCGCACACCTGCTTGGGAACCGAATTGCCGTGGCGACGGATGCCGTTACGGGCAGCCCGATCCTCCCAGAGATTCCGGGCCGGGTTTACATCTTCGAGTTCAATGGCACGACCTGGGATCTCGCAGCCGGATTGGTCGCAACCGACATACCTGCAGGGTTGACACCTCCACCGGCGTATGGCTTCGCGCTGCGTTTTGCGAATGAGAACGAGCTGCTTGTGGGCAGCCCCGGCGATCGAAGGTGGCTCGGCGCGGACCCGGCTGGCTCGTACTACGTCTACCAGCGTCACCCAACCCAGGGATGGCGATTCGCTTACAAGGTCACGCAGCCTCCGGCATTCGAATTCGATCCCCGCTGCACCCTCGGGGGACCGTTGCGTATCGACGGGGACCGGGCGATCAACGTATTCCGATCGCTGCAGCGGCCGGTAGGCTACGCGCTTGAGCTCCGACGCTCGACGACCGATGGCCGCTGGGAGCTGGTCGATGTAGTTGAGTTCAATGACGTGCGTATGAATTCGCGCGCTGAGGACTACGACTTCGCCGGGGATTGGATCTTCATTGCGGATGACAATAGCGGGTGGGGTGGATTCCCCGGCCGTGTCCGTGTGCTGAGGCGGACCCCAACGGGATGGCAACAGCAGGCCGACCTCCTGCCGCCCGAACCCTACGTCGCAACTGCCCTCTCCGGGGCTTTGGTCAACGAGCGGTTCGGTTCAGGGCTCGACTTCGATGGCGAACGTCTCGTTGTGTCATCGATCGAAGGCTACCTAGGCCGCCAGGGGCGCGCAGAGACGTTCGTCTTCGACGGCTCGGAGTGGGTTCGCGAACACGTCGTCGTTCCAGATGATGTGTACGTCAACAGTCGCGCGTTCGGCGACGGGGTCGCGCTCTCAGGCGACTCTGTACTCGCTGGGTTCCCCTCTTACCTCACCGAAGACCTCTCCGAGATGCCCCCGGAGTACGAGGGCGGCGTGATCTTCGCCTTCGACCTCCCGCGCGGATCTCTCGTCTGCTCCGGTGCGCCGAATTCCACCGGCGGCGGCGGCGCGCTGGCGATGTTCGGTTCCCGCTCCGCTGGAACCGGGGACGTCTACGGCATGGCGCAGCTCTTGCCGGCCGGGACCTTCTGCCTGCCGCTCGTCGCAACCTCGACGGGATTTGTCGCAGGCGCCGGTGGCGGTCCGGGCAACCTTTGCCTCGGCGGGTCCATCGGGCGGATGTACACCCAGCTAGGCGCAGCGGATGCGGCCGGTGAGTTCGAGTTCGACGTCGATGCGACCGCGCTCCCGCTGGCGTCCGGGCTGACATCGATCGTCGGCGGCGACACCTGGTACTTCCAGGTGTGGTACCGCGATACGGTCGGCGCGCTCGCGACGCAGAACTTCACGCACGCGATGGGGATCGCGTTCACGGACTGAGCGAATCCGGGGAGGCGGAGCGGTCACCGCGACCGCCTCCTCGCGTTCGAGAGCGGTTGAGTTCGGGCCGCTGGCACTCAGCGATCTTCGAGCATTGCGCGCGCCAGCGCCGCCCCGACCAGGCAGGACGTCGCGGCCGAGCCGTTGTAGTGGCACTCCCAGTGCCCGCCGAGGCGGCGGTACTCCGCGCTCAGCGCCGGCGTCGGCAGCTCGTTCTCCGGGCGGCTCTCGATCCCGCGGCGCTGCTTCTCCTGGCTCCACGCGTCGCGCTGCGCCGAGAGCTCGGCCAGGCGCTCGTCCCAGAAGGACGCGGTGGGGACGAAGGTCGCGCCCGCGCGCTCGCACGCCTCGCGCTGGGCCGCGCGGAAGCGCTGCATCGCCTTCGACGGACCGTGGCCGTCCGCGGCCCGCGCCGCCGCACCGGTCCCGTGCACGCCGAGCTCGCCGATGACGATGGGGAGGTCGGGCGCGTCCAGCGCGCTTCGCACGTCCGCGAAGAGCGCCGCGAGATGGCCCGGGTACTGGTCGATCACGCCCGGCGCGTCGTGCCACACGCAGTAGTCGTTCCAGCCCTGGAACCACGCGAGGCCGCGCAGCTCGTAGCCCTGGCCCGCGTAGCCGGGGACGTACGCGCCGACGTCGGAGAGCACCGCGTCGAGCTCGGTCAGCATGTCGCGGTAGGCGGTTCCGATCTCGCGCTCGCGTCCGTTTTCGCGCTCCTCGCGCAGGCGCTTCGCGGCGGCGCCGGCCGGGTCGCCCGCGGACGGTGAGCGGAAGTCGCAGTACACGTCCTTGCCGCCCCAGCACGTCTTGACGAGCAGCACGGGCGCGTCGATCGCGTCGCCGACGACGGTGCCGAACATCAGCTCGGGGCCGACCATTGTCTCGCGCCGGCCGAAGCCGACGGAGAGTGGGCCCGACGTCCGGTGACCCGACGACAGCCACGCGACGTGCACGTCGTCTCGCACCGCCCAGGTGCCCGGCGCGTCGCCGCGGATGCTCTCGAGGAGCGGGGCGTGCTCGGGGTCGTCGCCGAGGCGCTCGAGGCTCCGCACCTGGCCGTAGCCCGCCATGTTCGACTGCCCTGCGAGCACGAAGACCTGCACCTTCGGCGGCGCTTCGACCGCGACGGGGTCCTTCTGAAGAGCCGGCTCCGGCGCGGCGCCGCGCAGCACGGCGATGGGGGAGCAGGCGAGGAACGCGGCGCTGAGGAGGACGGGAAGTTGCACCCGAGCGAGCCTAGCAGGCCGCGCGAGGAACGCCGGGCGGTGCGCCAGGGGGCGCGCCTGGGCGAACGTTCATCGAGATCGCGTCCCCGCTCGCTACGATCGGACAGCGCCGCTCCCCGCCGCCCCGGGACCCGCGCGCACCGCACAACCACCGCACTCAAAGAGCCATGGCCGATTCGAGCACCCGTCGCACGCGGACGAGGAGCGACGAGACGGAGCGCACCGCCGCACCCGCCGAACGCGAGAAGACGCTGACCCCCGTCGCGCGCCCGCGGACGACGCTGCGGCGCGGCGGCGGCGACGACCGGCGCGGCAGCATGGACGACGCGCTCGCGCGCACCGTCAAGCGCTGGGCCAAGCGCACGCCGATCGAGGACCTCCAGCGCCGCGGCGTGAAGGAGGTGCGCACCGTCAGCATGAACAAGGTGGCGGCGCTGCTCGAGAAGGCGGTGAACCGCACGCTGATCGAGCGCACCCTCGAGGGCGGCGGCGCGAGCGACACGCTCGGACTGTCGACGCAGAGCCTCTCCGAGACCGCGCGCTCCCACTTCCTCGAGCTGACCGGCGCCGAGGTGTCCGGCGCGGCGAACCGCGGCCCCGACCCGCTGTCGGAGGCGAAGCTGCGCGACCGCGCAACGACGACGCTCGACCGGCTCAAGCGCGAGCTCGACGAGCGCCGCCGCGCGCTCGACGACCACGAGCGGCTGCTCACCGACGGCGAGCTCGACGCGCGCGAGGAGCGGCGGCTGGAGGGCAAGCTCGGCGCGCTGCTCGAGGACCGCGCGGGCGACGACGCGCGGGCGGCGCTCGGTCCCGAGCTGACCGGCCTCGTGCTCGACGAGATGCGCGTCATGCGTCGCCGCGTGCGCACGGCGCACCTCGAGGAGCACCAGCGCGAGGTCGCGCAGCTCGAGCGCCGCATCGCGAAGCTCTCGATGCTGCTCGGGCAGACCGAGGACGCGCTGCGCCAGGCGAAGGCGGGCAAGCCCGTCGACAGCGGCGTCAGCTCGATCTACGACTCGGTGCAGGGACTCGACGAGCAGGACGACTCGTTCGAGCAGAAGTCCGAGCTGATGCGCGGCATCTTCGAGGCGAACCTGGCGCTGCGGGCGTCGTAGCGGCGGCCGAGAACGAGACGGGGTCGAGTTCGGGCGCGGTGGGTCCAGGGTGACTCGCCGCCGCACGGGGCATACTGCGAGCGTTCGCTTTCCCCCCGCTTCTCGCCCATGCTCGCCTTCGCGCTCGTACTCGCACCGCAGCTCGCCCATTCCCAGATCGTCGTCCCCAGGCTCGGTGTCGAGCCAGCGGCTGTCCGCAGCGCGGCCGGCCGCTCGGCCGACCAGCTCGTCCTCGACTTCGGTCCATTCTCGAACCGTCCGTACACGACGCTCGAGCTCGACCCCCTCACGGGCGCGCAGATCTGTCGGCCCCTTCCCGGCGCGAATCCGCTGGCACACATCGCGGGTGTGCTGGACATCGACGGCGACGGAAGGGACGACCTCCTCCAGTTCGATCGAATCCTGTTCGACGACACGCCGCCCGGATTCGCGCGACCGATCACGACGGTCGTCGACCTGTCGTCGGTCCCGGGCGAGCTCTTCTCCGTGTCGAGCGCTGTCGACGTCGACGGCAATGGTCTCAAGGACCTGATCCTCTTCGATCCGAACGGCCAGCAGCCGCTGCAGGTCGTCTACGGGATCGGCGAACGGGAGTTCAGCGGACCGGTTCCTTTCGGCGTCTTCGGGAGCCCGCGCGCGGCGGACGTCCTCGACGCCGACGGCGACGGTGACCTCGACCTCGCCACGCTCACCGCGGACGGTGCGCTCGAGGTGCGTGAGAACGATGGCAGTGCCTTCCCCTGGCCAGTGGCCTGGTCCGAGGACATCGGGTTCGACGGATTCGGGATACAGCTCCTCCCTGACGATGTCGACGACGACGGCGCTATCGACCTGATCGTCCTGCGGGGCGAGGCCCGCGTGCACCTCGGAGGCGCGAACGGATTCGCGACCACCGCTGTCTTCCCGGCCGCGGACCTCCAGTTGCGCAACTGGCTCATCGACGTCGACGGGGACGGGGACAACGACATCCTCTCCGCCAGCATCGCGGTCGCGGGCACGGGACCGCGCTGGCTCGAGCGCACCGGGCCGACCTCCTTCGCGGCCTCGTCGATGGCGGTGCCGGGCGCGTCGGAGCTGCAGGGCGCGACGCCGGCCGACCTCGACGGGGACGGACGGCCCGAGGTGTACGGGACGGTCTTCGGTTTCCCCCTCCAACTCGGCGTGCTCGACCTGCCGCTCGGTCCGTCCGGCGGCACGGTCCGCACCCTTCCGCGCGGGCCCATCGTCCGCGATCTCGCGCTCGGGGACTTCGACGGCGACGGGGACGTGGACCTCGTGACGTCCGGGTCCAACGAGGGCATCGCGGTGCACGAGCGGGTGGCGCGGCGCGAGACCCGGATCGCGAACCGCGTGACGCCGAGCGGGGTCCAGAGCTTCGGCCTTCCGCTCGTGAGCGTGTCGATCGGCGCGGGGGCCCGGAGCGCCGTTGCGTTCATGGACGGATCCGGAGACTTCTTCCTGGTGGAGGAACCGCTCGCGGCCGCGCCACAAGCCCCGCGCCCGCTCGGCGGCGGCTACTTCGTCGACACGGCGGCCCCGACGGCCGGGGACGTCGACGGAGACGGGGACGACGACCTCGTGCTCCTCCGGTCGGATGGTTCGGCGCTCGACTGGATCGAACAGGTCGCGCCGCTCGACTTCGCGGCACCGACGGCATTGCTCGCGGCGAGCGCCCCGGCCGAGCTCGAGCGCTTCTTCCTGGCCGACTTCGACCTCGACGGCGTCCTTGACGTCGTGACGGCCGAGGACGCGGGCGGACAGACCCAGGTGCGGACCCACCGGCGCGTCGGCGCGGGTTACGTCTCGTCCGCGCCTACACCGGTCGCGGGGAACGTCCTCGGCGTCGAGCCGCTGCGCCTCGCCGGGCTCGACGTCCTCGTCTCCGACAGCTTGGTCGGTGGCCTCCAGCTCACCGGGCACCTGATCGACCCGGCGGGCGCGCTCACCCCGCCAGTGCTCTGGATCGACGACGACACGCCGGACGTCGTCCGCGGTCTCGCCGTTCTTCCCGAGAGCGCGACGACCGGCGTGTCCGCCCGCATCTACGTCGTCTACTCGTCGTTCGCTACCGGAGCCAGTCGCCTCCAGGTGTACGTGCCTGGACTGATGATCTCGGAGCCGGTCGAGACGGCCGATCCTGACATGTTCGACGTGGTCGTCTTCGAGCTCGACGGGGACGGGCCCGAGCTCGTACTCCCCGGCGACGGCGTCTGGACACAGCGCCCGGTCTTCGCTCCCGACACTGCAGGAACGGCCACGCCCTTCTGTTTCGAGCAGACGACCGGCTCCGCCGGCCGCGCCGGCCAGCTCGACGTCGCTTCCGAGCGCACCGCTGCCGGACCGATGTTCCTGCTCGACCGTCTGCGGTTCGACCTGTTCGATCTGCCGCCGCAGCGGACGGTGCTGCTGCTCGCGTCCCGCTCGCCGGCCTTCGTCGCGGCTCCGGGCGGCGCGCTCGGATCGCTCTGCCTCGGAGCTCCGATCGGGCGCCTGCTCGGCCCGGGCCAGGTGCTGTCCACGAATACGCGCGGCACCGCATCGCTGGACCTCGACACGTCCGCCCTTCCGCTCGGCGGAGCGCTCGTTCCTGTCTCGCCCGGCGAGCAGTGGTTCTTCCAGGCGTGGTACCGCGACGTCGAGGGCGGCGGACAGTCCTCGCGCTTCACGAACGGAGTGTCGGCCCGCCTCTGAGCCCGGGGACCCGACGCACCGCATCGACGGTCGGCACGTGGCCGTCCGGCGAAGTGAGACGCATCGCGTCTCACGCCGTCCCGTGCCACGCGCCGCGGCGGTCCACCGTGGGCGATCGGTGACCCGGGCCGTCGCGGCTCCTAGCCGTTCGCTCCCGAACACCCGCGTCCCATCGATGATCGCACTCCTCCTGGCTCTTGCCCCGCAGGCCTCGCCCGCACCTCTTTTCGTTCCCCGCTCCGGCTCGTTCCCGCTCGGCGTGCGGCGCGCCGCCGGCCGCGCGGGGGACCAGCTCCTCCTCGACGGGGACGTCCTCACGAGCGCGCGGCTCACCGTGTTCGAGCTCGACCCGCTGACCGGCGCGGTCCAGGGGAGCGCGCTGCAGGGCGCGGACGCCTCCGGACCGATCGTCGGCGTCCTCGACGTCGATGGGGACGGTCGCGAAGACGTCCTCCAGCCGGACCGCGTGCTCTTCGACGAAACCCCTCTCGGTTTCGCCGCGCCGTCGACGGCCGCGGTCGACCTCCCGCGCATCTCCGCCAACTTGCGGGCCGTTGCACGGACCGTCGACCTCGACGGCAACGGCCTCCGCGACATCGTCCTGTTCCACCCCGACGGGCTGGAGCCCGCGCAGGCCGTGTACGGGATCGGACATCGGACCTTCAGCGGCGCGGTGCAGCTCTCCGGGGTCGGCTCTCCGAGCGCGGCCGAGCTCTTCGACGCGGACGGCGACGGCGACCTCGATCTCGTGGCGGTCACCGCCCAGGGCGCGCTCGAGATCCGCGAGAACGACGGCGGGCCCTTCCCGTGGCCGGTGGCGTGGTCCGAGGACATCGGCGCGACGGGCCACCCGATCGTCGTCCTCGCGGACGACCTGGACGGCGACGGCGCGAACGACCTGCTCGTCGGGCGGAGCGAACTGCGCGTTCACCTGGGTGGCGCGAACGGGTTCGCGACGACGGCCGTGGTCGCCGGTGCGGAGGTGGGCACGCGCGCCTGGCTCGTCGACGTCGACGGCGATGGCGACGACGACCTCCTCACCGGCGGATCCGCGGGCAGCATGCTCCGCACGACGTGGCTGGAGCGCACCGGGCCGGCGACGTTCGCCGGGTCGCCCGTCGACCTGGTGGGCGGCAGCGGGATCAGCGGACCGGCGCTGGCGGACCTCGACGGGGATGGATCGCTCGAGGTGTACGGGCGGGTAGCGGGTGTCGAAGGGATCGGGGCGGTGGACCTTCCTCTCGCCACGCCCGGGTCGACGACGAGGCGGGTCACGCTGGGACCGTTCGCCGACGGCATCGCGCTCGGCGACTTCGACGGCGACGGCGACGTGGACCTGGCGACGACCGCGGGCGGAGTCGGCCCCGTCTTCCACGAGCGCGTCGCGCGGCGCCGCTGGAGGCTCGCCGATCCACTCGTCCCGATCGGCCTCGCCGGCTTGAGGCAGGAGATCGTCGCGCTGGGAGGTGCGGGGCCGTCGCCCGACGCGGTGGTCGTCCTCGACCCATTCGGCGACGTGATCCTGCGGCGCGATCCGCTGGCGACGACACCAGCGCCGCTCCGCTTGCTCGGGTCGGGATACTCGGTCTCGAACGCGCGACCGTGCGCCGTGGACGTCGAAGGGGACGGCGACGACGACGTCGTGCTCGTGCGCGCCGACGGGTCGGGGCTCGACTGGATCGAGCAGACGAGCCCGTTCGTCTTCGCGCCGCCCGCTTCGCTGGTGGAGGCGACACCCGGCAATGCGGTCTCCCGCTTCTTCGTGCGCGACTTCGACCTCGACGGGGACGTCGACGTCGTGACGCAGGAGCAGCTGTTCGCCCAGGCGCTCGCCCGCACCTACACCCGCTCCGGACCGAGCCTGACGGCGGCGCCCGCCGTGCCGGTCCAGGGAGGCATCATCGGCGTCGAGTCCGTGCGCGCGGGCGGCCTCGACGTCCTCGTGGCGAATCGGTCGGCCGGCAGACTCGAGGTGACCGGGTTCCAGGTCGATGCAGCGGGCGGTTTGGCCTCACCCGTCCTCTGGGCCAAGGACGACGCGGCCGACGTCGTGAGCTCGTACGCCGTGGTTCCCGCCGATCCGATCGGCGCATCCGCGCAGATCTACGCGCTGTACACCCCGAGCAACGGGGAGCCGCATCGTCTGGTGCTCTTCGTATCGGGAGCGATGGCGTCGGTCCCGGTGGAGCTCCCGTCCCCGGGGCTCACCGAGCTCCGGATCGCCGACCTGGACCGGAACGGGCCGGAGCTCGTTCTGTTCGGCGACGAGGTGTGGACGCAGCGTCCCGTCTTCGGCGTCGACCGCACCGGGAGCGCCACGCCGTTCTGCTTCGAGCAGACGCGCGGGACGTCGGGCCGCGCGGCCCAGCTCGACGTGACGTCGGTCCGCTCGTCGGTGGGCCCGACGTTCCCCCTCGCGCGGCTGCGCTTCGATCTCTTCGACCTGCCGCCTCAGCGCACCGTGCTGCTGCTCGCGTCGCGCTCTCCGGGATTCGTGGCGGCCCCGGGCGGAGCGCTCGGATCGCTCTGCCTCGGCGCTCCGTTCGGACGTCTGCTCGGCCCGGGCCAGGTGCTGACGACCAGCGCGCGCGATACCGCTTCGCTGGACCTCGACACCTTCTCGCTCCCGCTCGGCGGGTCACTCGTCCCGGCGACCCCCGGCGACCAGTGGTTCTTCCAGGCGTGGTACCGGGACGTGCAGAGCGGCGCTCCCGCGTCGCGCTTCACGAACGGAGTGTCGGCGCGGCTCTGAGCCCGGGGCCGGCGCTCAGCGCTGGAAGATCGGCAGGAAGCCGTCCGGCAGCGCGAGGAACAGCACGTTGCAGGCCGTCGCGTAGGCCGCGCCGTAGCGGCTCACGATGCGCATGCCGTCCGCGTGGCGCACGTCCTCCCACGCGCCGGTCGGCTTCTGTGCCGCGACGAGCTCGCGCGCGATCGGAGCTGCCCAGCGCGGGTAGAGCTTGCGGTCGGGGTGCTGCCAGAGCGCCTGACTCAGGTAGAAGCGCTCGTAGTAGGGGAAGCCGGAGCGCGCCGTCGGGTCGTCGTCGCGCAGCGCGAGCTTGCGCCAGACGTAGTCGTAGCCGGACTCGACCTCGCGCCCGCGGTACACGCCCGCGGCCTGCAGCGTGGTGAGCGCGGCCGCCGTCAGCTCGAGCGACTCGCGCGGGTCGTTCAGCCCGTACCGGAACCCGCCAAGGCGCCCCTGGCCGGCGGACTTCGAGTCCAGCACCTGCAGCCGCCGAACGTAGTCGACCGCCTCGCGCACGACCTCGGAGTCGACCTGGATGCCCGCGTCCTGCGCGGCGCGCAGCCCCTGGAGGAGCGCGACCGTCACCGAGCCCTCGTGCTCGAGCGTGCGCACGGGCTCGTAGTACCAGCCGCCCTCGGCGCCCTGGCTGACCTCGATGCGACGCACGGCGGCCTCGAGCGCCGCGCCGATGCGCTTGCCGAGCGGGCTCGCGGGCGAGACCGTGTACGCCTCGGCCAGCGCGAGCGTCGCGAGGCCGTGGCCGTGGGTGCGCGAGATCCGGTCGCCGCTGCCCGTGATGTAGCCGGGGTGCTCGTCGGCGCGTCCGCGCGTGCAGCCGAGGAGGTACTCGACCGCGCGCTCGAGCTCGTCCTGGTGGGGGCCACGGCTCGGCGTCGAGCCGGCCGACATCCAGGCGAGCGCCGCCAGCGCCGTCACCGCGACGGGCGCGCGCTGGCCGTCGTCGGCGTCGTCGACGCGCACCGACCCGTCGCGCGGGTCCTGGCGCTGCGCGAGCCAGTTGAGCCCCGAGCGGATCGCGCGCGTCCGGGGCTCCTCGAGGTCGGCGGGCAGCGCCAGCTCCAGCTCGGGCAGGCGCGCGCTGTCGTCGCCCTGACGCGCGATGCGCTCCGAAGCGGCGACCGGCGCGCTGGGGGGCGGCGTGTCGGTGCCTCGGTCCGCGCGCGCGGCGGCGCTCACGACGAGCGCCGCTGCGACGGAGCGGAGAATCACCGCGCGGCGTCGCGGCCCGAGCGCTCGTTCGGTCAAGGGAAGTGGGGGCGAGAGGCTCGACGCGCGCTCAGCGCGGCGACGAGCGCCGGAGCCGCTCGTAGTACGCGTCGACCCAGTCGCGGTACCGCGGCGGGACGTCGTCGCTGACGCTGTTCTGGAACACCTTGCGGAGGTGGATCGGCAGGTCGCCCCAGTCCTCGGTGCCGCGCGCCGCGGCCTCGGGCCCCTGCTCGCTGCTGCGCGGGTCGCTCGGGTTGGTCGGCTGCTCGTCCGAGTTCGGCTGCGTGTTGTCGGGCTGGTTCCCGCCCTGCTGCTGGCTCGGGTCCTGCTTCTGCTGCTGATTCTCGCCCTGCTGCTGCGAGGGGTCCTGCCCCTTGTCCTCGCGTCGGCTCCCCGACGGCGTCTGGCCCTGCTGCGGCTGAGGCTGGCCCTCGCCGGACTGCGGGTCGTTGCCACCGCCGCCTCCGCCGCTGCTCGACGGATTCTGCGCCGCGATGTCGAGAATCAGCTGGATCTCCTCGCTGGCGGCACGGCTCTGGCGCTCGGACGCCTCGAGCAGCTTGGCGATGCCGCCCTGCGCGCTCGAGGACGCGGACTCCGCGCCACGGATGAGCTCGTCGATGCCCGCGGAGCCGATCTCCTCGGCACGTGAGCCGTCGCCGCTGCTCGCCTCGTAGAGGAGCTCGGTGACGCGCGTCAGGCGCTTGTCGACCTTGAGGAACAGCTCGCGCATCTCGTCCTCGCCGGCCGGCGCGCCGCTGCCGCTGCCGCCGAAGGGGTTGAGGCCGGGGAGCTCTTCCTCCTCGTCCTGCTCGGGCGCGGGCTCCTCTGCTTCGTCCTGCTTCGGCGCGGGGTCGTCCTGCGCCGGCGGTGCCTCTTGGCCATGTGCCCCCGCCGCGCAGGCGAAGGCCAGCGCGGCGGGCGCCAGGAGTCGTTTCGTCCAGTGCTTCATCGGTCGTCTCCTTCGTCGTTGCCCTCGCCCGTCTCGACGGGCGCCTCGCCCTCCTCGGTGATGCCGAGGCGCTCGCGCATCGCGCTGAAAAGCGTCGAGATCCGCTCGCTCTGCGACGCGAGCCGCGTGATGTCCCGGCGTACGAGCGAGTTCAGCTCGCCGCCCTCGGCGATCTCGGGGTGCAGTTCGAACAGGAGCTGCACGCGTGCCTGCAGCGCCTCCTCCATCGACGCGAGCATCTTCAGCTCCGCTACGTCGGGGACGAGCTTGGGCTTCTGCTGCGGCTGCTCTCCCTCCTGCTGCTGCTGCTCCTCCTCGGAGCGGCGCTCGAGCTCGTTCCTGAGCGCCTCCTCGAGCTCGACGAGCGCGACGGTGACGTCCTCCTGCAGCGCCTGCGTGCGCGGACCGGAGTCGTAGCCGCCGCCGCGCGAGAGCTCGCGCGCAACGCGCGCCAGGTCGCGGGACGCGCGATCGAGCACCTCGGCGAACACGAGCGAACCCTCCGCGCGGATCGCCTCGACGAGCCCGTCGATGCGGCCGCCGAGCGCCTCCTCCTCGCGCGCGATGTTCCCGAGCTGGATGCGCTCGGAGCGCGTCGGCTTGGACTTCTTACGCCCGGCATCGAGCTCGGTCAGCGCGCGCGCCTGGATCTCGTGGAGCACCCGCACGTCGCGGACCTCCTCGGCGATGCGGAACAGGAGCTCCTCCTGCCGGAGCGACTCGTACTGGTCCTCCTCCTCCTCGAGGGCGGAGCGTGCCTCCTCGATCGCCTGCTCGGTCTCGCGCTCCTCGGCCTCGGCCTCGTCGAGATCGCCGCGCTCGAGCGCCTCCTCCGCCTCGCCGGCGGACTCGGCGGCGCGCTGCATCGCCTGGTTCGTGCGCTCCTGGTCGAGACCGTCGCGCTCCTGGTTGCGACGCGCGAGCTCGAGAAGCTCCTTCTCGACCGCTTCCTGGCGCTGGCGCAGCTCCTCGGCGCGCTGCTGCTGCTCCGGCGTACGCGGCTGCGCGCCGGACTGCGCAGCACGCGCAGCGTCCTCGAGCGCGTCCGCGGCCTCCGCCTGGGCGCGCGCGGTCTCCGCGCGCGACTGCTGCTGCGGGGACTGCGGGCTCTCCTGGCCCTGCTGCCCCTGCTGGCTCTGCTGCCCCTGTTGACCCTGCTGCCCTTCCTGTCCCTGCTGTCCCTGCTGTTCCTGCTGTCCCTGCGGACTCTGTGACTCGGAGCCGGCGGACTGCATCGATTGCTCGGCGCGACGCATGGCCTCCGCGGCGCGCTCCAGCGCCTCCTCCGCGGCGGCGCGTGCCTCGGACGAGAGGCCCGCCCCGCGCGTGGCCTCGGCCAGGCGCTCGGTCTCCTCCGCCAGCGCCTGCTGCGCCTCCGCGTCGGCCTCGCGCTGCGCGCGCTCGGCTTCGCTCTCGGACGCGGCGAGCTCCCGCGCGACCTCGGCCCGGGCAGACTCGAGCGCGGCCTCGGCCTCGCGGGCCGCATCCTCGGCGCGGGACTGTGCTTCTGCAGCGTCGGCCCGTGCCGCTTCGAGGCGCTGCTCGGCGGCCGCGCGCGCTTCCGCGGCGGACGCGTTCGAGCTGTTCTCGGAGCCGCTTTCGGGGCTGCCCGTTTCCTCGGAAGCGCTCGACGCGGCGCGGGACGCTTCGCTCTGTGCGGCGCGCGCGCGTTCGAGCGCGGCGCTCGCTTCGGCGAGGCTCTCGGCGGCGGACTCCATGCCCTTGCCCGATGCGCCCGCTTCTCCCCGGGCGGCCCGCGCGAGCGCGTTCGCCTCGCGCTGCAGCTGCTCGGCGCGGCGCGCCGCCTGGTCGAGACCGCTGCGCAGCGCGTCTTCTTCGCCCGCCGCGCGCGCGAGCGCCCGGTCGAGCGTCGCGAGCGCCTCGCGCGTCGCTTCACGCGCGGCCTCTGCCCCAGCGCGCGCCTCCGCCTCGGCGGTTTCGCCCTCGGGGCTGCCGGCACTGGCCTCGGCGCGCGACGCGGCCTCCTGGCGGGCGGCGTTCGCCTCGCCCGCGAGCGCGAGCGCGTCGGCGGCCTCCCGCGCGGCGGTCGCGCCGGGCTCCTCGCCCTGGGCTGCATCGGAGAGGGCCTCCGCGGCGCCCTCGCGGGCGGCCTGCGCGTCGGCACGTAGCTCGGACGCACGCTCCTCGAGCGCCTCGGCGCCCTCTGCCGCCCGCTCCGCGGCTGCGCGCCGCTCGGCCTCGGTGCCCGCGTCCGCACCGCTCTCGGCGAGCGCATCGGCGGCGTCGCGCACGGCGTCGCGCGCTTCCGCGAGCGCGGCGTCGCCGGTGATCTGGGCGCGGCGTTCGAGGTCGTCGTACACACGGTCGAGCTCCTCCGCGGCGGCGCGCGCCAGCTCGCGTCCCTCGGCTGCGGTGGAAGCGTCCGCGGACGCCGCCTCCGACGCGCGTTCGAGGGCCTCGGCGGCCGCGTCGAGATCGCGGGCTCGGTACTCGTCGTCGCGGGCGCGCGCCACCTGACCGCGCGCAGCCTCGAGGCCCGCGCGCCCGGCCGCGTCGCTGCGCTCGAGCTGCTCGGAGCGCTCGCCGGCCTCGGCCGCGAGCTGATTCAATCCCTCGAGGAGCTGCTCGGCCCGGAGCCGCCCGGACTCCTGCGCGCGCTCCTCGCCGCGGCGGAGGAGCTCGCGCTGTCCGTTCAACGCGTCCTCGATGCCCTCGGAGAGCGCGCGCGCTTCTTCGGTCACCGAGTCGCGCTCGAGCGCCTCGGTCTCCTCTCGGATCTGCTGCTCCTCGTCGGACAGCGCGTCGAGCTTTGCGATGAGCTCGCGGACCTCCTCGAGCGACGCCTCGGCGTTCTCGACGACGTTCTCACGGTCCTCGAGGATCTGCACCAGCGTGGCAACGCGCTCGACGAGCTGCGTCTGGCGCTCGAAGGCGGCCAGGATGCGCCCGTCGGTGACGTCCTCGCGCGTACGCGTCGCGAGCTCTTCCAGCGTGACGAGGCCCACGCCGTCGTCGCGCGTATCGAGGAACTCCAGGCCGCGCTCGAGGAGGCGGGCCGCCTCGGGGCGATTGTCCTCGACGTAGCGCGGGATCATCGCGCTGATCGACTCGCGCAGAGCAGCGATGTTGCGCTCGATGCGCTTCGCCTCCTGCCCGAGCGAGACGCCTTCCGCGTCGCTGCCGCCGTCCTGCGCGAGGGCGGGCGCGGCTCCGAGGAGCAGGGCACCTGACACGAGGGCTCCCGCCACGAGTGCACCGGTCGGGAGAAGCCTCGGCAGGACGCGTCGTCCGGCCCTCTTCATGTCGCTGCGTCTCATTTCCCCTCCGCGCGCCGCTTCAGGCGCTCCGCCAGGTTCTTCGAGCTGTTGAGGATGTCGCGTGCGCGCGCCTGGATCGACTGCATGCTGTCCCACTCGCCGAGCTGGGCGGACAGTGCGTCGAGCGACTCGCGCACGCGCTGGATGCCGGCCTGCGCGTCGCCCAGTGCGCCGCGCGCAGCCTCGAGATCGTCGCCCGCGGCGCGCGCGCGTCCCAGCGCTTCCACCCAGGCTTCGGCGCGCTCGCCCGAGCCCTCGAGGCCGAGGGCCACGAGGCGCACGAGATCGCCTGCCGCCTGCGGCGCCCCGAGGCGACCCGCCTCGAGCTCCGCGCCGAGCGTGGACCACACCGTGGGGGAGAAGCCGCGCACGTCGGGGTTCGACGTGAGCTCGACGAGGCGCTGCTCGAGCGCGCCGGAGCGCTCGTCGATTCGGGAGAACACGTGCCCCTGCGCGATGTCGGCCAGCTCGCGCGTGAGCGACGCGACGTCGCCCTGGACGCGGCGCGCCTCGTTCTGCGCGGCGCCGAGCACGCCGCCGCCGGGCGGCTCCGCCTCGTCGCCGAGGGTCGCCGCAACGAGGTCGGCGACCGTGGCGTCGGCATCGTCCAGTCGATCGCGCAGGCGACCGAGCGTTTCCGCCTGGAGGCGAAGCGCGTCCCGCTGACGCTGCAGGTAGCTGTCGCGGCTCACGATGCGGAGCGAGATCGGCGCGCTCTCCGTCCGGTTCGGCTCGGGCACGCGCCCGTCGGTCGCGGCGACGCGCAGCACGACGACGCTGCCCTCGCCGAGCGGCTCGCTCGGGTGAAGCCCGTCGACCTCGACGACACGCGCGGCGAGAGCCGCGTCGCGGGTGCCGGCGCGCGGCGCCTCGGCGAGCCGTGCGTTCTCCAGCGGTTCGACGCTCAGCCGGTCCTCGGTGATGCCGTCGTAGACCTCGAGCTCGATCGAGCCGACGCCCAGATCGTCGCGCACCAGCGCGCGCAGCGGCACGGCGCTGCCTGCGACGACGGCGCGGTCGGTGCGCGTCGGGCTCAGGAGCAGGACCTCCGGACCCGCGTCCTCGAAGACCTCGATCCCGAACAGCGCGGGGTCCGGGTTCTTGAGCCCGCTCGCGTCGACGAGCTCGAAGCGGAAGCGGAGCGAGTCGACGACCGTACGCTCGAAGCGCAGGCTCGGGAGCGTCGGCCGCACTCCGTTTCCGTCGGCTCCTTCGGGGTCGTCGACCGGGAACGTGCCGTCCGCGAGCGCGATCTCCGCGTCGTCCGGGAACGTGCGCGCGACGCCGCGTGCGCCGGGCGGGTCGGGTGCGACGTGCACCTCGACCGAGCTGCCCGCGAGGGCGCGCACGGACGTCACGTCGGCCGCGTGGGTCGGCTCGAGCCCGGAGTACGCCGGCGGCGTCACGAGGAACGCGATCGCGGCGAGATCGGGCGGCTGGAGCACCTGGACCTCGATGCGGGGCACGCCGCGGTCGTCGTCGCCGCCGGTGACGCGCACCGTGAGGTCGTCCTGCACCGACGGAACGACGGTGCGGAAGCTCTCGGGGCCGCCGCGCGGGACGTCGAGCGTCGCGCCGCTCTCCTCGAAGCGCAGCGTCACGACGTCGGGCACGACGCCCTCCGCGCGCACGAAGACCGGGACATCGGTGCCGCGGGCGGCGCGCACGCGGATGACCTCGGGGTCGGAGTCGTCGACGCTGACGCCCGACGCAGCCCCGGGAACCTCGACGACGAGCGTCGTCTCGCGGGGCCACGGGACGTTCGCGCCGAGGAGGCGCGCGCCAAAGATCCGCGCCATGGAGGGCTCGACGGCGAGCGCCGCGCCGGCTCCGAGGACGGCGGCCGCGCCGAGTGCGGCGCGGATCCGCGGACCGCCGGGCTCGGTGACGCGCGTGAGGTCGGCGCGGTCGGTGAGGGCCTCCGCGTCCTGGACGACGCGCGCGACGAGTGCGGCGGCGGGCGCGTCGGGCTCGACGCGGCGAGGCAGCTGCACTGCGCCGACGAAGAGGTCGTCCGCGGCCTCCTCCGGGGTGAGCGCGCGCTGCGCGAGCAGCGCGAGACCGTCGCGCCCGGGGAGCGCGCTGCGGTTCTTCACGAGCGTTCGGACGAGCACGAGGCCGGTCCCGGCCACGAGCAGCGCCAGGTGGAACACGCGAATGGGTCCCGGCAGCTCGAGCACCCGGTCCGCGACGTACATGAACACGACCCACGCGCCCGCGACGAGCGCGGCGCTGCCCAGTCCGTGCAGCCAGACGCTGCGACGGAGACGGGCTCCGAGACGCGCGAGCAGCGCGTCCAGCTTGGGGGTCGGTCGGTGCTCGGCGCTCATCGGCGGAGAACGGGGCTCATCGATGGAAGATGGGCAGGAAGTCGTAGGGGATCTCGAGGATCAGGCAGCCCATCGCGGTGCTGAACGCGAGGCCCGGCCCCTGGTTGTTCGGCCAGGAGCCGTCCGCCTGCTGGTGCCCGACGAGGAACGAGCGCAGCTTCGTGAAGTAGTTGACCCAGTCGCTGCCGCCGCGCGTGTACATCGCCTGTACGGCGTAGTAGTGGCCGTACCAGAAGAAGTAGTGCCCGCGGTGCCCGTGGCGCTGGTTGAACGCGAAGAACTGCGAGTTGAGGTAGTCGATCCCGAGGTCGATCAGCTTGTCCGAGTAGATCCCGAGGCCGTTCAGCGCGGTGACGCCGGCGGCCGTCAGCGCGAACTCCGTCCGGGAGTAGATCTGCGGCTGATAGCGGAACGTACCGGGACTCGAGTCACGGTCCGCCGAACGTCGCAGCGGCGCGTCGCCCTTGTTCGCGGACGACACGACGTAGCGGATCGCCTGGTCGACGGTGGACTTCGGCACGCGGATCCCGATGTTGCGCGCGGCGCGCAGCGCGAGGCACTGGCACACGACGATCGAGATGTCCGAGTCCCGGGCGAGGGGCTCGTAGCGCCAGCCTCCCTCGTCGTTCTGGCACTTGACGATGAAGTCGACCGCCTTCTGCAGCTTGAGCCGCAGGTCCTGGCGGTACGTCATGCCGTAGGCCTCGGCGAGGAAGAGCGTCGCGAAGGCGTGGCTGTACATGCGCGTGTCGGAGCGCGTGATGTAGCCGTCGTTGTCGACGCAGCCGAGGACGAAGTCGATCGTCTTGTCGAGCGTCTCCCCGTACTCGCCGCGGCCGGGGAGGTGCCCGCCGGCCAGGAACGCCATGCCGCACAGCGCGGTGACGCCGACGTGCGGCTGCTCGCGCCGGTCGACCTGGTAAGTCGAGTTCAGCTTGTAGCCGACGTCGCCCGTCCAGCTGCCGTCGTCGTTCTGCTCGCGCGCGAGCCAGGCGAGGCCCTTCGCGGTCGCCTCCTCCTGCGCGGGGGTGATCGGGACGCCCTGGGCACTGCGTCCATCGCGGCCCTGGCCGCCCCGCTGGGCGAGGGTGGGCGAGGCTGGCGCCGCGGGGCGCGCAGTGGCCGCGGCGTTCGGGGACCCAGAGATTGGGGATCCAGAGCTCGGGGACAGGGCGCCGTTCGATCCGAGCCCGGCCGCCGTCACGCCGAGGAGCGCGGCTGCGGCGATCCGCGTCGAGACCGCCCGGAGCCGGCGCCGGCCGCCGTGCTCGGCGCCGCAGCCTCTTCGCGTCGTCGTCGGTTCATCCATGTCGTTCGCCTCCTCGGTCCTTGGCCTCACTCGTTCGACTCCAGGAGCTCGAGCACGCCGATGTCCCTCGAGCGCCAGCGCGCCATCGCGAGAGTGCGCCCGAACGCGTACAGCTCGACGCTGTCGTTCTGGCGGTGCCCGCGCAGCGAGCGCGACTCCAAGAGGTCGCCGGTCTCGGCGTCCAGGAACATGAGCTTTGCGACCGGCTGGATCGCGCGGCCCTTGCCGATCGGCTCCAGCACGAACATCGCGAGCACCCCGCCGCCCAGGGCGGGCGCGACGCGATCGATGCGCTGGGTCATGAGCCGGCGCGGGAGCGCCGTGTCGAAGCGCTCCTCGAGCTGGGGGCCGTAGGCGCGTACGCGCGTCGAACGGCCGCGGCGTCCGTCGGTGACCGTGACGAGCAGCGGCGCGACGAGACGGACCGAGCGCCGGACCCTCACGCCGACCAGCGACTCGCCCTTCTCGAGCCGCACGCGGCCCTCGAGGTCGAGGGCGCCCGCGCCGACGTCGATGCGGACGAGCTCGGCGGGCGCGTCCGCGGGCACGGGACCCCGCGGCGCCTGCACCGGAGCGAGCAGCGCGACGTGCGAGCGGCCGCCCGTCGGGAGCGGCATGTCCACGAGTCCAATGAGGCTGCGACGCGTGCCCGCGACCCGGTCGAGGTCGATGCGCCACTCCTGCGCGCCGGTGTCGAGATCGAAGGCGCGGATGGCGTTCTCGAAGTTGCGGAGCAGCGCGCCGTCGATCACGGGGACCACGAGCTTCCCGTCCTCGATCCAGGCGAGGTTCGACTGGCTGGCGGCGACCTTGCCGGTCTCGGCGAGGGCGACGAGATGCCCGGTGAAGAGGTCGTGCAGCTCGGCCTGGGACCCTTCGGACGGCAGGAACGCGGCCACGCCGTCGCCGGACACGACGCGTCCGTGGTAGCGGGCATCGATGGGGCCGAGGCGCCAGAGTTCGATGCCGCTCGCGGCGTCGACGCCGTAGACGTAGGTCGGATCCCTGAGATCGTCGCCGCCCACGGTCGCGACGACGACGCCGTCGGTCATGGAAACCTCCCGCACGATCCGCGACGAGCGGCGGAACTGCCAGCGTTCCTCGCCCGAGGCCGCGTCGAGCGCGACGAGGCGGTCGTCCTCCTTCAGGACGACGGTGTCGGCGAACGGGAACGCCCGCAGGGGCGTGCGCTCGAGCCGGGCGGGAACCGACCAGCGTTCGACGCCTTCTGCACCGGTGGGGACGGCGCTGAGACGGTCGGCGGACGCGAAGAGGCCGAGCGTTTCGCCGGAGCGCTCGAGCACGATGGAACCGAGCGCGCGGTGGCTGCCCTTCTTCACGTCGCGCGGGAAGACGCTCTCCGTGAAGCGCGGCGCGGGCACGTTCGGAGCGACGGAGGCGGAGCGCGCCTCGGCCAGCGCGGCCTCCAGCGCTTCGCGGCCGCCCGCTTCGCTGAGCGCGTCGTCCGGTGCACGCCGGAGGAGGCTCGTCAGGAGCCCCGCTTCGAATGCGCGGTTACCGGCCCGGCCGAGCGCGCCGCCGAGCTTGACGAGCTGGGACACTTCCTCGGCGGAAGCGCTCCGAGCCGTCCAGTCGGGCGGCATGCTGCCGATCACGATCGCCGCGATCTCCTCGGCGCTCCCGTTCTCCAGGGCGTACTCGACGCGCAGCGCGTCCGCGCGCGCGGAGGCGGGCGAGCCCGGGTAGTGCGCGCTGAGTCGCTCGAGCGGGGACGCGTCGCCGCCGGCTCGCGTCGCGGCAATCGCCTGTTCGAGCGCCGCGTCGGCGGCCGCGTCGATCGCTGCGAAGGCCGCCGGATCGACGGCGCGGAGCGACTGGATGCGCGCGCTGCCGTACAGCCCGAGCGTGGTGCCGAAGAGCTCGGTGTCGCCCCTCTGGACGAGCCGGTGCAGGGCTTCGAGCTCGAGGTCGACGCCCTGAGGCCCTCCGAGCGCGCGCCCGATGCGGATCTCCTCGAGCGCAACGAAGTCCTCGGCCGTGAGCCGCACGGAGCGATCGGCGGCACCGCGTGCGTCGCGCACGACAAGGGCGGCGTCGGGCGTGAGGAGCCCGCGCCAGGGGTCGCGCCAGAGGGCCCCGGCGTCGGACCGGCCCTCGGCCGCGGCCGCCGTGACCGCCCGGAACGTGTCGCTGGGCGACCAGCGTTCGATCACCTCGGGCGCCGTGACGACGAGAGAGCGGCTGCGTCCCGCCCGCAGCACGTCGGCGAGAGCGCCGCGCTGCGCGTCGAGTCCCGCGCGCTCGCGCAGGATCGCGTAGCGCACGACGCGCGCCTCGAGCGCGGACTCCGTGCCCTCCGCGAGGCGCGCGGCCTCGAGGCTGAGCTCGAGCGCGCGCTCGACGCCACCGCGCAGGCGCTCGGCGCGCGCCTCGAGGAAGACGGCGCGCAGGAGGGTGTCGTCGATCTCGCCGGCGCCCGCCTCGAGCGCACCGTCCGAGCGGCCCGCGGGCGGCGCGAAGCGCTCGAGCGCCGCACGTGCCTCCTGCGCCAGCTCGACGGCCTCGCGCGGGGGAGAGCCGGAGTCGAGCGACCAGCGCGCGCGCTCGAGCAGCAGCCGGGCCAGGACGGCGGCGTCGGCTGCGTCGCCCTTGTCGGCGCGCTCCCGCGCGCGGTCGACCATCGCGAGCCAGTCGAAGCGCCCGTGCACGCTCCGGCCGTTGACCGCGAACAGCATTCCGCGGGACACGAGCAGCTGCCCGGACCCGATGCTGCCCTCGATGCTCTCGAGCTCGCGCCCGGTCGAGCGCTCGAGGCGCACGAGCCGAAGGCCGTCGGGGACGAAGATCGACCCCTCGTCGAGAACCGGGTAGCCGTATTCGGTCGCGAGCTGGCCGTTGCCCGCGGGCCACGCCCAGTCGACGCGCCACGGTGAGGGGCCGTCGCCGCCCGTGTTCGTGCCCTTGCGGACGCCCTTGTCGAACAGGAGGGAGAACACTCGCTGCCCGCCGAAGTAGACGTGGCGGTCGTCCGCGCCGACGAGCTGCATCGGGCTGGAGTTCGAGCCGCGGCTGCGGCGACGGCGCCGGGGCTCGACGCGGGCGCGGCGCGCGATGCGGTCCTGCTCGATGCTCCACAGGAGCGAGCCGGACTCGAGGTCGATGCCGATGAGCGAGCGCCCGTCCTGGGGGGCCGCGACGACGGTGCCGTCGGCGACGACCGGCGGCGCGTTGCGCCACGCGTTGTCCATCCAGCCCGCCTTGTAGTACTGCGGCCCGTGGATGGCGACCTGCTCGTAGAGCGTCTCCCACAGGATCTCGCCGGTGAAGAGGTCGACCGCCGCGACGATGCCGAGCTGCGTCAGCATCAGCACGGTGTCGCCCGCGACGACGGGCGGCGGCGCCGAGAATTCGCCGGTCGCGCGCCCGAACATGTTGAGCTCGCGCTGCCCGGTCACGAGCGGCGCGGACCACAGCACGTCGCCGGTACCGAGGTCGAAGCAGCCGAGGTGCAGCTCGACGCGCCCGCGGAGCCGCGCCATCGGGACGATGACGCGCTCGCCGACGATCACCGGTGGCCCGACGACCGTCATGCGCTCGGCGAAGGTGCCGGCGTCGCCGTCCCAGTCGGGGGGCGGCAGGGTGTTCCACAGCGGATCGCCCGTGCGCGCGTCGAAGGCGACGAGGCGGCGCTCGGGGATGACCTCGATGATCTTCAGGTCGTGGAAGTCCTGGCTCGACTGGAACTTGACCGGGATCTGAACGGGGGCGACGACGACGCCGCGGTGGGCCGCGGACGCCACGATGCGCTCGTTCGTGTCGACGGCTTCCGCGTACTCGAAGAGTTCTCTGCGCTGGACGCCGTCCCAGCCCAGCTGCGATGCGTCGAGCCTCCAGCGCTCGGTCCCGTCGTACGCGTCGAGCGCGTGCACGCTGCGCGTCGTGTTGACGATGACGAGGTCACCGACGCGCTGGGGGAAGAGCCGGCCCGCGCCGCCTTTCACGCGGAAGGGCGTCGGCGGCAGCGTGTAGCCCTCGGGCCACTCGCTCGCGCTGTCGTCGTTCCGGAGACCCGAGAGCGCGCCGCCCGCGTCGATGCGCGCGGCCGCAATGCCGCTCGCGGGGCCGCGGACGAACGAGGCCTCGTCGCGCGCGCGCGAGGAGCGCTCGCCGCTGACGGTGGGGAGGACCTCGAGGGCGAAGTCGACGCGCGCGAGCGCGCCCGCGCGCACGGGATCGTCCTCGGCGAGGGCGACGGCCAGGGATTCGCGAAGCCCGCGCCAGCCGGCCTCGCCGCGCGCGCGCGTCCGCGTACGCCCGAGCGCGACGCCTGCCGCACGCGCCCATGCGCGCAGCGCGTCCCCGCGGTGTCCTCGTTCGACCTCCAGGTCGCCCAGCGCCCACCACGCGGCGCCCGCCGCTCGGGTGATCGGCCAGCGTTCGGCCAAGCGCGTGAGCGCACCGCGGTCGCCCGCGTCGACGGCGCGGTCGAGCGCGGCCCGCGCGCGCTCCTCGAAGCGGCGCCGGTAGACCTCGCGTCCCTCGGGCGGCAGCTCGAAGAGACGCGCGCTCGCCCAGGTCCCCGCGCCGGCGTGGACGGGCATCTCGCTGCGGCGCTTGGCGCCTTCGGCGAGGGGGCGGTCGCCGCCGAGCACCTCTCCGGCATGGTCCTCGATCAGCGCCTGGAGCTGTGCGATGGCTTCGGGCCAGCGGGCGGCCTCGATGTGCTCGAGCGCCTCGGACGCGATCGCGCGGGCCGCCTGGGTGTCGTAGAGCTGGAACAGCGCCGGCTCGAAGGACTCCTCGTCCTGGCGCTCTAGCCCCGCTCGGCGCGGGGCCTCCGTCTGCGACGCGACCGGCGCAGCGCCGACCGCGAGGGCCAGTGCCGTCAGGACCGCGCGCAAGGGCGCTCTCCGTCGTTGTTCGCTCCGCTCCATCCGTTCCGTCTCTCTCCGATCAGACGAGTTCCGCCCACTTCCGAACGATCCATTCGGCGCCGAGCAGTCCGAGCGCCAGCAGCAGCGTCAGCCAGCGGTCCCACGCGTCCTCGAGCTTCGCGGACACGGGCTCGCGCCGCTCCTGGCCCTCGGGGAACGCGTCCTCGAGGGCGTCGAGGCTGGTCACGGTCGCGAACACGCCGCCGGTCTCCCGCGCGAGTCGCTCGAGCGCGCCCGGATCGGGGCTCGGATCGGCGCTCTCGCGCGACGGCAGCACGACGGAGAACTCCGCGCGCACCGGCGACTCGGGCCCGCCCGGGCCGGGCTCGATCGTGGCCCCGTAGCGCCCCGGCCGCGACGGCAGGAGCGTGCCGCGGAAGAGGCCCGGCCGCCCGGCGACCGCGTCGAGCACGAGGCTCTGGCGCTCGCCGTCCGGCGGCGTCAGCGCGACGTCGACGTTCGCGGCGTTGCTCGGCTCGTAGTCCTCGTCGAGCACGCGTGCTTCGAGCGTCACGCGCTCCGAGATGTCGTACGAGCTGCGCAAGCTGGCGAGCTCGAACCGGCGGTCGCCGGAGCGCATCCGACCCAGCGCGAGCCATCGCAGCGCGCCGCGCCAGAACGACTCGTAGTAGCGGTACCCGTAGCGGTTCCGCCAGCGGTGCGTAGCCTCGATGGCGAGGTACATCGTCCGGCCCGCGGGGTAGTAGCCGACGACCAGCAGCGGGTCGTTCTCGGTGCCGCCGCCGAGGCGCGACGTCGGATGGCTCAAGAGCGTTTCCGCGCCCGGCCGCACGCCGCGCACCGGGTAGTGCCAGAAGAAGCCGCGCAGACCGCGCTCGCTCTCCCAGAGCAGCCGGTTGACCTCGACGTCGGGCTCGAGCCGCACGATCTCGTGGGGCGCGGCCGGGTTCGAGAGAACGAAGCCGTGCTCGGCCTTGGTCGGCACGTCGAGGATCGACACGCCCGCACGGTCGATCTCGACGGGCAGGAGGTCGGTGAACTCGGTGCCCGCCACGGAACGCGGCATGTCGAACTGGCCCGAGATCACGCACAGGCCGCCGCCGCGCTCGACGAACTCGCGCAGGGAACGCACGAACTGCGCGCCCTTCGCGGGATCCGGCGAGACGTCGTACGGGTTGACGTCGCCGAGGATCACCACGTCGTAGCCGTCGAGCAGCTCGTCCCGTGACGTCGGCACGCTCTCGAGGGCCGGGAGTCCGCGCGTGCGGTCCTGTGCAAAGTCCGGCGTTGCGCTCATCAGGTACATCTGCACCTGCACGCGCTCGTCCATGCGCCGGAGCTCCTCCTGGAGGAAGCGGTAGCTGTAGCGCGGATAGCCGTCGACGAAGAGGACCCGGATCTTTTGCGTGTTGATCCGGACCGTCACGTCGGCGACGTTGTCCTCGTCGACGCGCTCGTCCTCGAGCGGCTCGACGCGCAGGCGGAAGCGCCGCTCGGACGCGCCGACGTCGAGCGCGTCGCGGCCGGCGACGAGCACGACGCGGTCGCCGTTCTCCTCCAGCGGGACGGTCTCTGCGGCGACCAGGCGCGGCGCCACGCCCGGGCGGTTCGAGATCTCCTCGAGCAGAAGCTCGGCGGTCCGGCCGCGCGTGCCGCGCCCCGACACGCGGGCGGCGATCTCGATCTCGTCGCCCTCGAGCACGACCTCCGGCGCGTCGACGACCTCGACGGCAACGTTGATCTCTGTGCGCTCGTCGCCGACGAGGACGGTGCTGACCGAGATGCCCGCGGCCTGCGCGACGCGCGCGGCCTCGTCGAGCGGGCTCCCCACGTTCGAGCGCCCGTCGCCCACAAGCACGAGGTCGGTGACGTAGCGCCCTCGCTGGGCGGAGAGGCTGGCGCGGATCGCGTCGCCGACCGCGGTCCCTGTGCCACGCGCGCTCAAGGGCGCGCCGTCCGCGAGCGGCGAGAGGTCCTCGGCGAAGCGGAACGAGCGCGGGACGTAGCCGCGCTCGGAGGCCATGGATTCGACGCGGTTGCGCACGGCCTCGGCAATGCGGGCGCGGGACGCGTCGTCGGCCGAACGGCCGGTGAGCTCAGCGACCTGAGCGCGCGCGTCGTCGTCGCCTACGTAGCCGTCGACGCGCGCCATCGAGCCCGAGTCGTCGTAGAGGAAGAGCGCCTCGGGCGGGAGTACGGACTGCTCCTGGTGCACGAGCACGGGGCGGAACAGGACGGCCAGCAGCACGAGGAAGCTGAGCGCGCGCAGGGTCACGAGGGCCGCGCGCACGCGGCTCGACACCGGCTCGCGGAAGTACGCGAGCCACGCGATGGCGATCGAGCCCGGCACGAGCACGAGCGCGACGATCCACGGCGCGGGGACCTCGAGGAACTTCCAGCTCTCCGCCACGGCGTCGGAGGACGCCGCTTGGGCGGCGCCGACGAGACCCAGCGGGCCGCCGATGAGCCCTTGAACGAGTGCGTCGATCACGCGTGGTTCCTCCGTCGCGACCCGATGTAGGCGCCCCAGAGGGACTCGAAGACGAGGAAGCCCAGCGCGAGCATCGCGCACAGCCGCCAGAGCTCGCCGCTCCGCGGCGCTTCCGGGCGCTCGGCCGCGGGCTCGTCGTCGCGCTCGGCGCGCGCGACCCGCAGCGCGGGGTGGATCGCCTCGACGTCCGCGGGCGTCGCCCGCGCGAGGTCGCTCTCCTGGGCGTCGAGATGCACCGCGATCGGAACGCGGAGGCCGTCCTCCGTGCGCACCTCGAAGAGCCCCGCGCGCGCGAGGCTCGCGCCCGAGAGCGCCGGGAGGATCCAGCGGCCGTCCTCGCGCTCGGTCGGCGCGCCTTCGATGGGGGCGGGCGTCCCGCGCGGGTCGACGAGGACCGGGGCACGGGGGAAGTCTGCGAGCGTGACCGTCAGGTCGGAGCCGACGCCGACGTTGAGCGGCTCTTCGCGCTCCGGAGCGATCGCGTCGAACAGCTCGAGAACGAGCGGGACGAACGTCTTGCCGGAGTCCGGGATGCGGTTCCAGGCGCGGTCGATGGACGTCGTCCACAGCACGGTGCGCCCGCGTCCGAAGGGACGCTCGACGAGAAGCGGGCTCGAGCGCGGGTCGGAGAGCGAAGCCAGGACGCGCGCGCCCGGCAGCGGCTCGCACCCGAGGAAGTCGTAGATGGGGACCTCGGTGAAGAGCGGCCGCCGGCTTTCGTCGGCGAAGTAGCGGAGCTCCGCGCTCGTCTCGTCGAATTCGGCGACGCGGTAGTAGCTGGTGCGGCGCGGCGCCGAGACGACCTGGATCGGTTCGGCGGGCAGGAGGCCCGCGCCGTCGTCGCCGGTCAGCGCGCGGCCCCAGCGCACCACGTCGACGATGCGGTCACCGGCGGTGATGACGAGCGTCGCGCCGGCGGCGACGCGCGCCTCGAGTCGTTCGACCGTCGAGCCGGAGAGCGTGCCGACGTTGGCGACGACGATCAGGTCCGAGGTGTCGATCGGAGCGTCCGAGCCGTCGAACTCGGCGGCGCCGATCGCCGTGACCGCGTACGGCGCCGCCGCGGCGCTGTCGCTGGTCGGCGGCTCGAGAACGGCGATCAGGAAGCCGACCTCGTCGTCCTCGATGCGCTCCGCGGGCGCGCCGTTCACGACGAGGACGCGCAGCGGCGGCGGCGCGTCCACGACGTGGGCCCGCGCGTCGTCGACGCCGAGCCGGTCGCCCTCGAGCGACGCGACCAGCGCGTGCCGACCCGCCTCGCCGAGGACGACGGTGAACGTGGCCTCGGCGCTGCCGCGGGCGGGCACGTCGACGCGCTGGCTCGGAAGCCGCTCGTCGCCGACGCGCAGCGCGACGCGCTCGGCGAGCACGTCCTGGTCGCCGTGGTTCGTCACCTCGACGGCGACCTCGAACGGCGCACCGACGCGCGGGTCCTCGCCGAGGGGGGTCAGGGCAGCCACGCTGAGGTTCTGCGGGCGCAGCACGCGCGGCCCGAGGTCCTCGACCTCGAGCGTCGTCCCCAGCGCGTCGAAGCGCTCGAGCTGCTCGGCGAGCGCGGGCGGCGGGGCGTCCTCGTCGCTCTCCCCGAGCGCGACGTTCGCCCGGAACGTGGACTCCTGGAGATCCGTGAGGAAGCGCACCTCGAGCGCGCTGCCGAGGCCCTCGCGCGCCTCGACCTCGAGCTCGTCCGCGAGGGTCGCGAGTGCGCCCGCGAGGTCGGCGCCCTCGTCGAGCGGTCCCTCGAGCGCGTCGAGGATCGAGCGCGCGTCGGCGGGGTCGGTCCAGGGGAACAGGCGCGTCCGCTCGCCGACGAAGGCGAGGCGCGCGCGGTCGCCCTGCGCGCCGTCCAGGTCGTCGAGCAGCTCGAGCGCGCGCGCGCGGATCGCCGCGTGCACGGTCCGCACGTCGCTCTGGTACCCGGTCGACGCCGATGCATCGACGAGCAGCACGAGGTCGCGCCGCTCCTCGCGCAGCGCGGCCAGCGGGCTGTCCCCGCTCGCGTACGGGCGCGCGATCGCCAGCGCGAACAGCGCAACCGCCGCAATACGCGCGAGCAGCAGCAGCAGGTTCTCGAGCTGCACCCGTCGCCGCGTGCGCTTGTACGCCGCGTAGACGAAGCGCATCGCAGCCCACGGCTGCGGCTTGAAGCGCCGCCTGTTGAACAGGTGGATGATCAGCGGCACGGCGGCGAGCGCGACGCCGGCCAAGAGCCCCGGGTTCTGGAATCCTTCGATCAAGGCTGTGCTGCTCTCCGGATCAGGCGCTGCTTCCGCCGCGGGCCCGCGCGAGGCGTCGCGCGAGGTAGGTCGAGAGGACGACGTCGAGGGGCTCCGCCGTGGTGAGCTCGAGGAAGTCGAGCGCGAGCGCACCCATGCCGGTCTTCAGCGCCTCGGTGTGGGCGCGCTGCTCCTCGAGGTAGGCCTCGCGCAGGGCGCGCGGATCGACCTTGAGCCGTCCGGCGCCCTCGAGCCCCTCGAGGCGCGCGAGCTGGGACAGGTCGAAGGTCGTCTCGAGCGGGTCGAGCACCTGCACGAGGATGAGCTCGTGCCCGCCGTGCACGAGGCGGCGTACGCCCCGCATGGTCGCGTCGACGTCGTCGAAGAAGTCCGAGAACACGACGGTGATCCCGCGGTGACGCAGCCGGGGCGCGAGCGCCTCGAGCACGCTTCCGACCGCCGTCGTGCCGCCGCCGGGCGCGCCCTTCTCGAGCTCGCGGAGGATGGCGACCTCCTGGGGGGTGCCGTTCGCCGGCGGGACCTTGCCGCGGACCTCGTCGTCGAAGAGCACGAGACCCGCCGTGTCGCGGTTCGTCAGCACGAGGTGGGCGAGCGACGCCGCAGCCCAGCGGGCGTAGTCGAACTTGGACCAGCCGAGCGATCGGAAGCCCATCGACTCCGACGCGTCGACGAGCAGGTTCAGCGAGAGGTTCGTCTCCTCGACGTACTCCTTCACGACGAGGCGCTCGGACCGCGCGAAGACGCGCCAGTCGATGCGCCTCGTCTCGTCGCCCGGCGCGTACGCGCGGTACTGCGCGAACTCGACGGAGCTTCCGCGCTGCGGCGAGGCGTGCTGGCCGGCCATGAAGCCCTCGACCGCCCGCCGCGCCACGAGCTCGAGGCCCGCGAGGCGGTCGAGGATCTCGGGTCGGAGGACGCCTTCGTGCTTCGGGCGGCTCGACGTTTCGCTGGAGCGGGGCACCCGGGCTCAGCTCCCCTGCTTGACGCCGGGGAGCCCGGCGCCGACGGACGACCGCGGGTCGACCTCGTCGATGAGCCGGCCGATCAGGTGGTCGGAGGAGATGCCCTCCGCTTGGGCCTGGAAGTTCGTGACGATGCGGTGGCGCAGCACCGGGTGGGCGACCGCGCGGACGTCTTCGATCGCGACCGCCGAGCGGCCCGCGATCGCGGCGTGCGCCTTGGCGCCGAGCACGAGGTACTGGCTCGCGCGCGGGCCGGCGCCCCAGGTCACGTTCTCCTTGACGAAGCCGATCGGGTCGTCGACGTCGCGCACGCGGGTCGCGCGCGCCAGGCCGAGGGCGAAGTCGTACACCTCGTCGGCGACGGGCAGCTCGCGGACGGCGCTCTGGAGCTCGATCAGCTCGTCGGTCGACACGACGCTCTGGATGTCGTCGGTCGCGCCGCCGGTCGTGCGCTTGAGGATCTCGCGCTCCTCCTCGGCGGTGGGGTAGCCGACCTTCACCATGAACATGAAGCGGTCGAGCTGGGCCTCGGGCAGCGGGTAGGTGCCCTCCTGCTCGATCGGGTTCTGCGTTGCGAGGACGAAGAAGGGCGCCGGAAGGTCGTGCGTGTGACCGCCCGACGTGACGCGGCGCTCCTGCATCGCCTCGAGCAGCGCAGCCTGGGTCTTCGGCGGCGTCCGGTTGATCTCGTCCGCGAGGACCACGTTCGCGAACAGCGGCCCCGCCTCGAAGCGGAACGAGCGCGCCGACGTCTCCGGGTCGATGTGCAGGAGCTCGGTGCCCGTGATGTCGCTCGGCATCAGGTCCGGCGTGAACTGGATCCTGTTGAAGGACAGGTCCATCGTCCGGGCGAGGCTCGAGATCATGAGCGTCTTCGCGAGCCCCGGCACGCCGACGAGCAGGCAGTGGCCGCGGGTCAGGATCGCGAGGAGGAGTTCGTCCAGGACCTCGTCCTGGCCGACGATCACGCGCTGCAGCTCCGTCTTCATCCGGGAGTGCACGTCGCGCAGTCGCTCGAGCTTCTGTTCCAGCATCGATTCTCGGGTCTTGTCGGTTGGGGGCGGCCCGCGCGCGGGCGTTCGGATCTGGGTTCGGGGACCGCGGCGCGGCGGACCCGCTGTCCCGCGCTCCTTTACGAAGGAGCGTGTCTCGCGCCGCTGGGCCGGGACCCGAGCCCTGTAGGCCAGGCGCGTGCCCGGGGCTACGACGGACGCGGATCGCCGTGAGCGACGCAGCAGCGCTTACACAAGGGAGTCGGACGGATCGGGCGCCGGGCGTGAGCCCCAAACTTGACGACGCTGGAGGCGCTGCGCAACGCGCGGCCGTGTTCGAGGAATGCAGCGTGCGGCGTGCAGCTCAGCGGCCGCGCGCCGCAGTGCGGAAGACCCAGACCGTGTTCCGCCCGGCGACCCAGATGTCCTGGCCGATCGCGAACACGTTTCCGCCCCTCCCGTACTGCTGGTCCTCGAGCGGGGCTGCGCCGACAAGGGCGTAGTCCCGGGACGGGTCGAAGGCCATCAGCTCGGAGTCCGTCGCCGCGAAGAGGAGGCCCCCCGCGCGGGCGGCGAGCCCCGTGAACACGTCGCCCGGTGCGGCGAACGCAGCGGCGATCTGGCGCACGCTGCGGCCCCGCGCGGGGTCGGGGGCGCGGTCCAGGAGAAGGGCGTCGAAGCGGCCGCTGCGGCCCAGGAGGGCCAGGTCGTCGCCGAGGAGAGCGCTCGAGGAAGGGTCGAGGCCCACGCCGCGGGCGTCGGCCAGCACGGAGGCCCGTCCGGCGGGGCGCGGGGGTTCGACGAGCAGCTCGCCCGTCGCCGGGGGCAGGCTGGTCGGCACGAGGTACGCGAACTCAGAGGCGAGGGGGGCGACCCAGGCAGCGCGGCTCGCCTGAATTGCGCCGCTTTCCAGGCGGTCAAACGCTAGCCCAGCGAGCAACGGCCCCCGCGAACCCGCGAATCCGGCGGACCCGGAGGCGGCCCGCTGCCGGCGGAACGCCCACAGCATTCTCCCGTCCGCGGCGTCCCAGGCCGAGACGAGCCCGACGTTCGTACCCGCGACGATCGTCCCGGTCCGGCGGTCGAGGGTCAGCGGCATCGTCGTGGCGGCGTAGAGGCTCGCGCGGCCCCGGCCCGCGTCCTCGACCGGATTGCGCTCCGAGGTGATCTCGCGGCTCCACCGCACCGCGCTGCCGTCGGCCTCGATCGCGAACAGTCGCACCTCGTCCGCGTGGGAGGTCTCCTCGTCCGTCGGATCGCCGAGGCCGCGCGCCAGCACGAAGATCGCCCCGTCCGCCATGACCGGTCCCGGCTGGAACTCCCAGCCGCGGCCCAGGTCCCAGCCGTCCACGGGCACGCCGGCCCCGAGGGGAGCGGGGCGCGCCGGATCGATGTCGCCCTCGAGCGGCGCCTCGGGCGCGTCGATGCGGACGCCGTCCCGGAGGGTCCAGAGCGCTCGCAGCGCCTCCCCCGGCGCACCGCGTCCGACGACGCCGAGGACGTTGCCCACGGCGGGCCCGGTGATGTCGAGGAACTGGCGCGGGCGCTCGGCCCGCCCGTGCACGAGGGCGCAGACCTCGCCGTTCGTGGCGGGCAGCGAGGTCCAGCCGCCGCTCGCCGCCGTCGCCTGGATCGACATCCGCCCGACGCCGAGGGCACGCTCCGTGAGCCGGCGGCGCACGGCGCCGCCGCCGGCGGGCATCACCAGGAGCGCGACGGCCGACTGCACGAAGACGGTGCCGTCCCGGAGCGCGCAAACGCCCGAGCCGAGCCCGCGCCCCAGCGGATCGGCCGCTGCGCCCTGCATCACCGCGAGAACCTCGGCGCGGACCGCGAGGAGCGCCGGGGGCTCTGCGTCGGGTCTCCTCGGACGCGCGTCGCGGACCGGCATCGAATGGTCGACGCCCTGCGGACGCGCCAGCATCACGTCGGCCGCGCGCGCGCGCAGACCGAGCGCCGCCCGCCGCGGGTCGAGGCCACCGAGGGCCGCGTGCCGTTCGGCGCGTGCGAGCCAGGAGCGGGCGGCGACGGGCCGCCCGTCCTCGAGGGCCAGGTCGGCGAGCGCGACCGCCGCGCCGAACGCACCGGGCGTCAGCGGCGTCGCGCGCTCGAGTCGTGCGAGCCGCTCGGACGCCTCCGCCGCGCTCTTCGTGAGCGCCGCCTCCAGCGCGGCCAAGGACTCCGGGCCGAAGCGCTCGGTCCAGCCCCTGCGGTCGCCCGGCTCGAGCGCCGCGAGGCGCCGCACGACCGCCTCGATCACTCCATCGGCGCGCCGATCGCGGATCCCGTCGGGGTCCGGCAGCGCTCCGCCCGCCGCGCCCGGGATGAGCGCGCGCACCCCGTCCCCGCACTGCGACCCGGCGAGGGCGCTCCGCCAGCGGTCGAACGCGCGGCGGAGCCGGTCCGGGCCGGCGCCCGCGCGCCACTCGGCGAGGGCGGCGTCGCCCTCCGTCAGCGCCTCCTCGGCCGCGCGCGCGGCGGGGAGCGCGACCCCGTTGCGGAGCGGCTCGTCGCCGACGCCGCCGAGCTCCGTCTGCCCTGCGCGGGACGCTGCGGATCCGGGGACGGCGAGCGCCGCGAGGGCGAGGAGCGTGAGGGCCGCGCGCATGGGGGAGAGCCTACGCGGACGGGCGCGGCGTGGCGCGGCCCGTCGCGCGCAGAGCCCCGAACGCGCGAGGGCCGGCGACGTTCACCGGCCCTCGCGCGCACGCGTCCGCTCCGTCCCCGCAGGGGGCCGGAGCGCGCGCGCTCACCAGACGGAGAGCACGTCGAGCGCGCGCAGCTCCTCGATCTCGAGCTCGACCTCGAGGATCGCGTCGTCGAGGCGCGCGACGCGGCGCGCGAGGCGCTCGCGGCCGCTCCCCAAGAGCTGGGCCTCGAGGGGCGTCGCCGCACCGCCGGCCTCGAGCCGGTCCATCTCCTGCTGCAGCTCGACCGCCATCTGGGCGAGCTCCTGCTCGAAGCGCTCGCGGCCGACGGCTCGCGCGTCGAGCGTCGCCGCGGCCGCTTCGATCTGCGCCTGCACTGCGCTCAGCCTCGCCTCGGCCGCCATCAGGTTCTCTCGCGCGCGAAGGAGATCCATCTGTGGCGCGTTGCCCTGCTCGTAGAGCTGCTCTGTTCGCGCCATGTTCACCCGAGCGACGTCGACGTGCGCGGCGTTGATGTTCGTCTGCTCTTGCAGGGCAGCGAGACTCGCCTCAGCGCTGCGCCAGGCTTCCGCTGCCGCATCCACCTCGAGCGTCCGCGTGCTGAGCCGCTGGCGTAGTTCGGCGATGCGGAGCTCCGACGCGCGTCTCGCGTCCAGGGAAGCGAGCTGCTGCGAGACGTCGCGTCCCTCCGCAACGGCCTCGTGGCGCCTGCGCATCAGGCTCGTGAGCAGCTCCTCGCGCTGACGGATCGGCTGGCGGACCAGCCGCTCCTCCAGACGCTCCTCGAGCTCCATCCGAAGCGCGACCATGAGCGCCGGATCGTTGAGCGCGGACGCGTCGCCGCTGAGCGGGCGCGGCTCGATCGTCGCGACGAAGACGCCCGGCGGCTGCTCCACAGCGGTCGCGTCGCTCACGAGCGCGAGGCCGTACACCGGCGCATCGGTCGACGGCAGCGACGTCTCGCTCGCCGGGTGCTCGACGGCGATGCTGCCGCACAGCGAACCCATGAGCGGGTCGGAGAGGCGCATCACGCTGGGGTCGTGCCGGACCACGACCACCTCGGCGCGGCGGGCGACGCGGACGTCCTCCTGCACGGTCCCCGTGCGCGGCATGAGTCCTGCGACGAGCGGAGTGAGCGCGAGGGCGCAGGCGGCGCGGCCGATCGTTCGGAGTCGGTTCTTCATCGTGGGGCCTCTTCGGCGTCGGTCGAGACGGAGCCCGCGAGCTCCGCGAGGTAGGCGCGAGCGCACGCGCCCGCTCCGGTGTTCGGGTAGCGGACCGCGAGGCCCGCGAGGTCGTCGAGGGCGCGCACGTCGCCGCTCTCCGCCGCGCGGTGCAGCGCGCGGAAGCTCTGCACGAGCGCACGCTCGACGGATTCGGAGACGCGCGCCACCGTGCACTCGGGGAGCCCGAGTGCAGCGCGCGCGAGGCGCCGCGTGTCCTCGATCGAGCGCGACGCGCGGCGAACGGCGTCGGTCGCGGGCGCAGCGGCGACGCTCTGTGCTCCGGTCTCGGCCGGCGCGTGGTCGGCGGCGCCGAGCCAGCGCGGGGACTGCCAGGCGAGGAGCGCCGCTGCCGCGAACGCCGCGCCGGCGGAGAACGTGCGCCGCCGGTGCGTGCGCTCCAGGTCGAGGACGCTCGGCGGCGCGGTCCGCAGTGGGGGCCCAGCCTCGTCCGCGGCGCGCAGCGCGGCGCGCGTGCGCTCGTTGTGGGGACCGCTCATCGCCGCCCCTCCGCTCCACCGTCGAATGCGGCGCTCGGGAGGATCTCGCGCAGCCGCCTGCGAGCGCGCGAGAGCCGCGCGTCGAGCGCATCGAGGCCGATCCCGAGCCGCTCCGCGAGAGAGTCGCGCTCGAGCTCCTCGAGGTAGCGCAGCACGAGGACCTCGCGGTCCGCGTGGCGCAGAGCCGCGAGGGCACGCCGCGCTTCCCAGTGGCCATCGCCGCCGGCGGCCCCCTGGACGCGGTCCTCACGCTCGAGATCGCTGGCGGGGAGGAGAACCCCGAACCAGCGCCGTCGCCGCTCGCGGCTCCGCGCAGCGTTCCGCGCCTTCGAGACGGCGATCGCGTGGATCCAGGTCGACCACTCGGACTCGCCGCGGAACCGCTCGCGCCCCCGCCAGGCCGCGAGGAAAACCTCCTGCGCGACGTCCTCGACGTCCGAGGCGCGCCCGGGCCACCCGAGCAGCCGCTCGACGAGCCGCGTGACCCACGGCCAGGCGGCATTCATGCGCGCCTCGAACCCGTCGCGCTCGACGGCATGGGGGCGGTCCTCCGGGCGCGGCCCCGCCGTCAGGACCGGCGTCGGGTCGTGCCACGCGCCGCGTGCGGCGCTGGGGCGGAGGCGTGGGGCAGGGTGGGGCAGCATGGCCACCCGATTCGACACCGACCCCGCCGCGCCGCTGACAGGATTCCGGGTGCGGGCCGCGGGGGCGCGCTCCGCACGGCCGACAGGGGGGGGCCACGTGATTTTTGGGGCTGGGCTGCGCCCTCGGGTGGTCGGTGGCAGTCTCCCTGGGCGGGTGGGGGCGGTGGATGGACACGCTCGCGGGCGCCCATCGGGTGAGCCCTCGAGGCAAGCGTCGATCGTCGCCCAGGCGGGACGCGGTGTTCCGGGTCGCGGCGCCGGGTCCGCATGGCCGGCCCAGCAAGACCGTCTCGGCGCGGCGGACTCGGCGCGCCGGACTCAGCGCGGCAGACTCAGCGCGAGAGACTCAGCGAGCCGCCCGGCGGCGGCGCTCGCGGTAGGTCGGGTCGTCCCAGGCCGCCAGCTCGGTGCTGAGCCGCAGGAGCTCCGCCTCGGACCGCTCGTAGCGCTCGACCACCGCCGGGCGTGCCTCCGCCAGGCGGGCCTGTTCGGCGCGCGCGGGCTCGAGGCCGCGGTCGTGGATCAGCCAGACCAGGACGGCCGGGATCCAGACGGGCGACCACCGGAACACGGCGGCCGCGAAGCGGGCGGGGAAGGGCATGTGCAGGAAGGGAGCGTGCGCCACCAGGGCGCGATCGGCAGGACTTTGCAGAACCTTGCCCTCCGAACGGTCGAGAATTCTTCGGACGCTGGCCTCGGAGGTCGCGTTCGCGGCGAAGTGTCCCGTTCGTCCGCGCCCGCGGTGATGGGGCTCAGCGGTCGAGGAGGCCCTCGAGGCGTCCGCGGGTCGGCAGCAGCGCCAGGAGCGTGATCACCGCCGCGCCCGCCGGCACGAGGTAGGTGAGGTCGCCCTCGACCAGCGCCAGAGTTGCGCCCAGGAGGCCGGGGGCTTCCGACACGGCCCCCGCGACGATGGTGGCCGACAGCAGCTCGGGCGGGATCCTCCCGGACTCGACCTCCTCCCGCGCGGCCCGGGAACGGCGGGCGACCTTCGCGGCGAGCAGGGGCCGGATCAGGAACGGCGCCGTGAGCGCCACGACGGATAGGCCTGCGGCGACCGGAATCGCCGGGAGGCCCAGACCGCTCCCCTCACCGCCCATCGTTCCCGATGTGACGAGGTAGGCGACCACCGCCGTGAAGACCAGGACTCCCATGGCGAGGGCGCCGACGATCAGCATCCCGGCGGACTGGGGCTGCGCCTGCGGGCCGTGGCCCGCGCCGTCCTGCTGGCTCTTCGGATCGGTCATGGCGCCACCCTACGAAAGGAGCGCGGCCGCCCGAGCGGCCGCGCTCCCTTCCTGCCGTCCGCGCGCGGTCGACGGATCACTCGGTCAGGTCGCGCGGCCCGTAGCGGCCGCTCGCTCCGAGCTCCTCGGCGATCCGCAGCAGGCGGTTGTACTTGGCGACGCGGTCGCTCCGGCACGGCGCGCCCGTCTTGATCTGGCCGGCGTTCGTCGCGACCGCGAGGTCGGCGATCGTCGTGTCCTCGGTCTCGCCCGAGCGGTGCGAGATCACGCAGCGCAGCCCGTGGCGGTGCGCCAGCGCGATCGTCGCCAGCGTCTCCGACAGCGTGCCGATCTGGTTGACCTTGATCAGGATCGCGTTGCCCGCGCCCCGCTCCATGCCCATGCGGAGGCGGTCGACGTTCGTCACGAAGAGGTCATCGCCGACGAGCTGAACCTTGTCGCCGATCGCGTCCGTGACGCTCTTCCAGCCGTCCCAGTCGTCCTGGTCGTGGGTGTCCTCGATCGAGAAGATCGGGTAGCGCTCGCAGAGACCCTGGTAGTAGCCGGAGAGCTCATCGGAGCTCAGCGCCTTGCCGTCCACGTGGTACTTGCCGTCGCGGTAGAACTCGGCGCTTGCGCTGTCGATCGCCAGTTTGATGTCCTTGCCCGGCTGCATACCCGTGTCGGCGACGGCCTCGACGATCAGCTCGAGCGCCTTCTCGTTCGACTCGAGGTCCGGAGCGAAGCCGCCCTCGTCGCCGACCGCGGTGTTCAGGCCGCGCTTCTTGCAGACGCTCTTGAGCGCGTGGAAGACCTCGACGCCCATGCGCAGGCCCTCGGGGAACGACGTCGCTCCCATGGGCATGATCATGAACTCCTGCAGGTCGACGTTGTTGTCCGCGTGCTCGCCGCCGTTGACGATGTTCATCATCGGCACGGGGAGCACGTGGGCGGCCGCGCCGCCGAGGTAGCGGTACAGCGGCAGCCCGCACTCGTCGGCGGCCGCGTGGGCCGTCGCGAGGCTCACGCCGAGGAGCGCGTTCGCGCCGAGGCGCTTCTTGTTGTCGGTGCCGTCGAGCTCGATCATCGTGCGGTCGATCTCGCCCTGGTCGAGCGCGTCCGATCCGACGAGCGCGTCCATGATCTCGCCGTTGATGCTGTCGACGGCCTTGAGCACGCCCTTGCCGCCGTAGCGACCCTCTCCGTCCCGCAGCTCGTGGGCCTCGTAGATGCCGGTGCTCGCGCCGCTCGGGACGGCGGCGCGCCCTTGGGCCCCCGAAGCCAGGAGGACCTCGGCCTCGATGGTGGGGTTGCCGCGGGAGTCCAGGATCTCCCGCCCGTGGATGCTGACGATCTCGCTCATGGGCGCGGATCCTAACCGCGCGGAGCGCGTGGACCGCGCTGGATGTCGCGGCCCGTGCAGCGTTCCGGTGCGGCGCGCGGGCGCCTCGTTGAGCCCACGATGAGTGGACCCCGCCCGGAGGCGTCGGAGCGCGGCCCGCGCGCGCCCCGCCCCGCGGGCTGCGCGCCTTCTCCGTGCGCAGTTTCTCTGCCTCCGCCGCTGTCGGGGCCCTCCTGTGGAGCCGATACTCATGCGCTCCGATGCCGTCCCTCACCCCGCGCCCCTCGTCCCGGACGATCCGGCTCCTCCCCAATGCCCTGACCCTCGCCAACGCGGGGCTCGGGCTCCTGGCGATCTCGAAGGCGATCGACGCGCTTGCGCTCGGCCAGGACGCCGCGGCATTCGAGAGCAACATGGAGGCCGCGTGCTGGCTCGTGCTCGCTGCAGGCGTCTTCGACGCCCTCGACGGGAAGGTCGCGCGGCTCACCAACTCGCTCAGCCCGCTCGGGGCGCAGCTCGACTCGCTCGCGGACGCGCTGACGTTCGGCGTCGCTCCCGCGATCATCGCCAAGGTGCTGCTCGAGCACGCGGAGCTCGCCCACACCCGCATCCACTTCGCGGCGGCCGCGGCCTTCTCGCTCATGGCGATCCTGCGCCTCGCGCGCTTCAACGCCGAGACCGACGACGACGACGACCATTCGCGCTTCCGCGGGCTGCCGACGCCGGCCGCCGCGGGCACCCTGGTCGCGACGATCCTGCTCTTCCTCTCCGTGCGCGGCAGCATCGAGGGGGCGACCGCGGGCGTGCAGCCGACGCTGTTCGGGCGCGCGCTCGAGGCCTGCCCGGTGGGACTCCGCGAGACCGTTGGGGACACGCTGCTGCTGCCGCTCGTCCTCGGGCTCCTGCCGCTCCTGGCGCTCCTGATGGTGAGCCGCGTGCAGTACGTCCACCTCGTGACGCGGCTCGGGTCGATGCAGGGGCGCGGCGCGCTCGTCGGCCTCGTCTTCACGATGCTCGGGCTCTTCCTCGTGCCGGTCCCGTTCCTGTTCCTGTTCGGGCTCGGGTACGTCGGCAGCGGGCTGTTCGGCGCGCTGCGGCGCGGGAACGCCCATGGCGCACCCGACGCAGACCGCCGCGCGGCCTGAACAGCGCTCCACAGGATGCAGAAGCGAACCCGATTCGTGGCGGCGGTCGCGCTGGGCGCGAACCTCGGCGAGCCCGAGCGCACCTTCAAGCGCGCCCTCAACCTGCTCGAGCGCGACCACGACGTCACGGTGCTACGACGCTCGTCCTGGCACGCGACCCCGCCGGTTGGCGCGCCCGACCAGCCCGCCTACACCAACGGCGCCGTCCTCGTCGAGACGCGCCTCGAGCCCGCCGAGCTGCTGGCGGCGCTGCGCGCCATCGAGGAGCACCTCGGCCGTGAGCGCGGCGCGGACGGCGAGCGCTTCGGCCCGCGCGCGCTCGACCTCGACCTGCTCTTCGCGCGCCAGGAGGGCGAGGGCCCAGTGCGCGTGCGCACGGACGAACTCACCCTGCCGCACCCGCGGATGGAGGAGCGCTCGTTCGTGCTGGCGCCTCTGGCCGAGGTCGCGCCCCAGCACGTGCTCGCACGATCGGGCAACACCGTCGCCGAGCAGGCCGAGCTCGTCGCCGCGGGCGGCGGGCTCCTCGCGCTCGAGTCCGTCGAGGACGCGCGTGCGTGGTGCGCGCGCAGCGCGGAGGACGGCGGCACGCTCGGCTTCGTCCCGACGATGGGGGCGCTGCACGACGGCCACCTCGAGCTCGTGCGCCGCGCCGCACGCGAGAACGACCGCGTGTGCGTGTCCATCTTCGTGAACCCGCTGCAGTTCGACGACCCGAAGGACCTCGAGCGCTACCCGCGCGACTTCGAGCGCGACGCGCGGCTCCTCGCCGGCGCCGGCGCGTCGATGTGCTTCACGGGGACGCTGGAGGGTTTCTTCCCAGACGGCGTCGACGGCGCGCGCGTCCCTGCCGGCGACGCGGCGATCGGCCTCGAGGGTGAGTTCCGCGCGGGGCACCTCGACGGCGTCGCCACGATCGTGGCGCGGCTGTTCGAGGTGGCGCGGCCGACGCGCGCCTACTTCGGCGCGAAGGACTTCCAGCAGTGCCTCGTCGTCGAGGCGCTGGCCGCCGAGCGCTTCGAGGGGCTCGAGGTCGTGCGCTGCCCGATCGTGCGCGCGACGGACGGACTCGCGCTCTCCTCGCGGAACGAGCTCCTCTCGCGCGCTGCGCGCGAACAGGCGCGGGCGCTCTCAGGCGCGCTCCTCGCGGCCGACGCGCGCTGGCGCAGCGGGGAGCACGATGCGGAGACGCTCCGGGCCGCGCTCGAGCGCGAGCTTCGGTCCGCGGACGGAATCGAGCTCGAGTACGCCGAACTGCGCGACCCGAAGGCGTGGTCGCCCGAGCGCCCGAGCGGCGCCCTCGACGCGGCGGTGGCCCTGGTCGCGGCGCGGGTCGGTGGCGTGCGGCTGATCGACAACATGGAGCTCGGCGCGTCTTGACCGGCGCCGACGCGAGCCCGACCGGCGGCGCGGTCCGCGTGCGCTCCAACGCGAAGGTCAACCTCGCGCTGCGCGTGCGGGGCAAGCGGGACGACGGATTCCACGAGCTCGAGACGGTGCTGCTCGGGCTCGAGCTCGCCGGAGAGGTCACGGTGTCGCGTGCGGACGGCGCAGCGCCCGGCTCTCTCTCGGTCGCGACCTCCGGCCCGTACGCCACGGCGGACATCGTCGACGGGCCGGAGCACCTCGCCCTGCGCGGGGCCGCGGCGGCGCGCGAGGCGCTCGGTGCCGACGGTGCGCTGCACGTCGCCGTCACGAAGGGCGTTCCGAGCCGCGCGGGCCTCGGCGGCGGCAGCGCCGACGCCGCGGCGGCCGCGTGGGCGACCCTCGAGCTGCTCGGCGGCCCGACGCTCGGGGGCGAGGCGGTCCTGGCCCGCGCCGCGGATGCGCTGGCCGCCGTGGGCTCCGACTGCGCCTTCTTCTTCGAGGCGCGCGGCCGCTCCGCTGCGCTGGCGACCGGCCGAGGCGAGCGCGTCCGGCCGTTCGCCGGATCGCCGCCGTGGTCGATCTCCGTTCTGACGCCCGACGTCGAGTGCGCGACCCCGGCGGTCTACGGCGCGCTCGGACGCGAGGCCGGCTCCGTCGCCGCGCCCGCGTGGGATCTCGACCGGGCGGAGGCGCTCCTCGCGCTCGGCGTCGATGCCGCGCGCGCAGTGCTGATGAACGACCTCGAGGAGGCGGCGCTCCGCGCCGAGCCGAGGCTCGGCGCGTGGCTCGACCTCGTCGACGAAGCGGGCCACGGTCACCTCACGCTCGCGGGCAGCGGGTCGAGCCTCTTCGGCCTGCACTCGAACCACGACGAGGCGACCGCGGCGGTGGAGGCGATCCTGGCGGCGGGCCGCGAGCGCGGACTCGGATTCCGCTTCGCCTGCGTGACGCGCGCCGAGGCGAGCCTGCTCGACCGCCTCGCGACCGGCGGCGCGCCGACCGGGACGGAGAGCGCGCGGTGAGCGCGCGCCCGTTCGGTCACGGAGTGCGGGAGAGCACCGGGGGCGGTGGAGCGACCGAGACGTTCGGCCTGATCGGTACGGGCGCCGTCGCGCACGCGCTCACGCGGGTCCTCGTCGCGCGCGGCGAGGACGTCGTCGTGTGGGGGCGCAGCGCCGCATCCGCGGCGGCGCTCGTGCGCGAGGCGGGCGAGGGCGCGGTCGTGGCGGCGACCCTCTCCGAGCTCTGCGCGCGCGTTCGGATCGCAGTCGTAGCGGTGAGCGATCCTGCGCTCGGGTCGGTCGCCGCGCTCGTTGCGGCCGCCGCACCCTCGGGTGCGCTGCTGCGTGTCGTCCACACCGCCGGCGCGTACAGCGGCGAGGAGGCCCTCGGTCCGATCGCGCGGGCCGGCTTCCCCGTCGGCTCCGCGCACCCGCTCGTCGCGGTCCAGCGCGATACCGCCTCGTTCGAAGGGCTGCCGTTCGCGGTCGAGGGTGCGGACGGCGCCGCGCTCGAGCTCGCGCGCGCGCTCGGAGCGTCGCCGCTCGAGCTCCCCGAGGGCCCGACGGTCAAGCTCCGCTACCATGCGCTGGCGACGATGGTCGCGACGGGCGTCGTGGCGCTCGTCGAACGCGCCGCGCGCGAGCTCGGGCGCGGCGGCCCGGCGGAAGCGGACCTGCGGCGCGCGTACGCCGCGCTCGCGCGCAGCGCGGCCGAGAACATCGGCCGCGCGCCCATCGAGGAGGCGCTGACGGGCGCCGTCGCGCGCGGCGACGACGCCATGCTCGAGAGCCACGAGCGCGCGCTCGAGCACAGCGCGGCGCTCTCGCCGTACGGGTCCGCCGTGCACGAGGCGCGGTCCCTCACCGAGCTCGACGCCCCCCGGCCCTGGTGGATCCACGGGCGCCCGCTCGTCGTGAGCCTCGTGCCGCGCAGCTTCGGCGCGCTCGAGGCCGCTCTCCACGCGCTGGCGCGGACGCGCGAGGCCGACGTCGTCGAGGTGCGGCTCGAGCAGCTCACGCACGACCCGAAGGAGCTCGAGGCCGGCCTCCAGCCGCTCTTCGCCGCCCACGGGGGCCCGATCCTGTGCGCCGTCCACGGCGCGGAGGCCTTCGGAGATTTCGCCGGCCCGGCGCCGGAGCGTCTCGCGCTGCTCGCTGCGGCGGCGCGTGCGGGCGCGACGGCGGTCGACGTCGACGCGCTCTTCGCTTCCTCGACGTCGAGCGTCGACGTTCCGCGCATCCTCTCGACGCACGCCGCCGGCCCGGACGCGGAGTCGCTCGAGGCGGCGTACGGAAGGGCGCTCGGCCACGCGCGCGCCTGCGACCTCGTCAAGGTGATCCCCGCGTGCGCCACGGCCGAAGAGGGGTTCGCGGTGCTGCGCTGGCTCGAACGCCGGAGACCGGAGCGCGCCGTCGTGTTCGGCTCCGGCGCGGCTGCGGTCTTCACGCGGCTGCTCGCTCCGCGCTTCGGGAGCAGCCTCGTCTACGTGCGGCCGTCCGCGGCCGTGGAAGCCGCGGTCGCGGCGGCCGGTCACGAGCCACTCGTGCGCGCGGCGCCCGGCCAGCCGCCCGCCGACGAGGTGCGGGCGGTCTGGGCGGCCGCTCGCGACCACGACGCTCTGGACGTCGCCGCCGTTCTCGGGCGCCCGATCGAGCACTCCGCCTCGCCCGCCATCCACGGGGCCGCGTGCGCCGAGCTCGGCCTCGACGGAGTGCTCGTACCGATTGCGCCGGACGGGCTCGGGCAGGCGCTCGACCTGCCGCATCTGCGCGGGGCCTCCGTGACCGCCCCGTTCAAGTCGGACGCGGCCCGCGCCGCGGCGCGCACCTCCGAGGCCGTCGACGCGATCGGCGCCGCCAACACGCTCTTCCGCACCGACGACGTCGATGGATGGCAGGCCGCCAACACGGACGTGGACGGGATCGTCGCCGCGCTCGTCGGCGCGGGAGCCCGGCTCGAGGCTGGCACGACGGCGGTCGTCGTCGGGGCGGGCGGCGCGGCGAGGGCCGCGGTGTGGGCGCTGGCCTCACGCGGCGTCGCCGTCACCGTCGCGGCGCGCTCGGAGGAGCGCGCGCAGGCGCTGGCCGCGCACTTCGGCCCTCGGCTCGGGGCCGATGGAGGGACCGTGGTCGGCGTCCGACTGGACGCGCTGGGCGACGGCTTCGCGCGACCCGACGTCCTCGTGCACACAACGCCCCTCGGCACGGGCGGCCGCGGCCGAGCGCCGGTTCCGGATGCGCTCCTCGGACCCGGAGTCCGCGTGCTCGACGCGGTCTACGACCCGGCCCGGACCGAGCTCCTGCGGCGCGCCGCGCGCGCCGGCGCCGTTCCGATCAGCGGCGGAGCCTGGTTCCTCGGCCAGGCCTGGGCGCAGTTCGGTCTGATCTTCGGAGCGCAGCTCGAGGGCCTCGCCGCGGAAGAGCGCCGTGCCCGTTCGCGGCCCGAGCGCCTCGAGCAGGCACGCGCGGCGATGGCCCGCGCGTTCGGGGAGCGCCTCTCCCGCGCCGCCGGCGGACGCGACCGCGCGCCGATCCTGTGCCTCGTCGGGCTCCGCGGCGCAGGCAAGTCGACGCTCGGCGCGCTCGGAGCGGAGCGCGCGGGGCTCCCGTTCCGGGACCTCGACGCCGAGGCTGCGCGGGCGGCTGGCTTCCCCGACGCAGGCGCTTTCATCGAGGACCGCGGGCTCGCGGCCTTCCGCGAAGCCGAGGCCGCGGCGCTCCGCGAGGCGCTGTCGGCGACCGATCCCCGCGTCGTCGCGTGCGGGGGGGGCGTCGTCGAGGATCCTCGGAACCGGGCGCTCCTGCGCCGCGCGTGGGTCGTCTGGCTCGACGTCGACCTCGACGTGGCCCGGGCTCGGGTCGCCGCCGACGCGACCCGGGACGACCGGCCGGTGCGGCCGGCGCTCGCCGAGGGCGACGAGTTCGCCGTGCTCGCCGCGCGGCGCGCGCCCTGGTTCGAGGAGGTCGCCTCGCGCCGGATCGAGCTCGACGCCCGCGACCAGGGGCGCGAGGGCGAGCTGGGCGCCGAGATCCTTCTCGGATGGCGGCACGCGCCACCTTCGGACTGGAGCGCAGGCGTGCTATCTTCCGATTGAAGTGGAGATGGAGGGAAACAGGACGAACCGCGCCGAAGCGCCTCGCTCCGTTCCCTCCGCGTCCGTCCGGTCCGCTCCGCTCGCCTGGCTCGCCGCCGTGTTCCTGGCGGCCCCCGCCGCGGCGGGTTCCGTCCCGGGTCCCGCCCGGAACGATCCGCCGGCCGGTGCGTCGACCCCGGACCCGTCCGAGCCGGCGAAGACCGACGCCGACCGCCGCGCGCGCATCGCCGCGCTCAGCGTCGAGCTCTTCGACCTCGGTCCCGAACAGCTCGCCGAGCGCGCGGAGTTCCACCGCGGGCAGGAGCGCGCCCCCGAGCTGGTCGCCGCGGTCGTCCTCCGCGCGGGGCGCGTGCTGCCGCCCGGGATCTCGGCCACGCGCCAGAGCCAGCGCGAGGAGCGCGCGCGGGAGGCCTTCGATTGGCTCCGGTCCGAGCTCGCGGGCGGCGGCGCCGCCGCCGTGCACCGCGCGCTCGACCGCGCGCTCCGCCCCGCGCCCGGCGACACGTTCCTGCCCGACCTCGCCGCCGCCGCCGCGCGCGTCGTCGCGGAGCTCGAGCTCGTGCGCCACGCGCCGGGCGTCGCCGCGCTGCTCGAGGGCCGGCGCGCGCCCGGCCTGCGGCCCGTGGCGCGCGAGACGCTGCACCGCCTCACCGGCCGCTGGTTCGACGACGCGGCGGCCTTCGACGTGGCCTGGTCCGCGCTCGTCGACTCCACGCCCGGGGCGAGCGGCCGGGACGAGCTCCTCGCCGCGCACGAGCGCGAGGGCGATCTGCTCGTCGCGCTCGTGGAGCATCGGCCGGCGGAGTTCGGGCCGCGCGCACTCGCTGCGGACGACCCCGCCGTCGCGGCGCGCGCGGCCGCGGCGCTGGGCCGCGCGGTCGCCGCCGGTGCGCTTCCGCCCGAGGATGCGATCGCGCAGCTCCGCACCGGGCTCGCCGGCGAGGAGCGCGGCCATCCGTTCGACGCGCGCCTGCGCGCGCTGCTCGACCTCGTCCTGGGCGCCGACCCCGCGTCGGCGCCGGCCGTCGACGCGTCGTCGCTCGTCGCCGACCTCACCCGGACCCAGGCGCTTGCGCCCGCCTGCGCGTTCGCCGTCGTCCAGGGACTTCCGCGGCTGCCCTACGCACGCGGCGGCGAGGGCGACCCGGCGCGGCTCGAGTCGCTCCGCAGCGGCGTGGGGCTCCTGCGCCGTGTCCTCGCGACCGTGCAGCGGCGGCCGCTCGATCCGGACGGCCTCGAGGAGTCGGTCGCCGCGCTCGTCGACCTGGCCGAAGCGATCGAGGACGAGGGGCTGCGCGCGCGCGCCGCCGGGCCGCTCGTCGAGACCCTCGCGCGGCTGCTCGAGAGCGCCGACCCGCTCGGGCCCGGCGTGCGCCGTGCGGCCGCGCGCGGCCTCGGCGTCGCGCCGCGGCCCTCCGACGTGCGCATGCTGCTCCGGCTGTTCGACGCGCGCGACGGCGTCGACATCGACTACGAGCTGCTCGGGGCGCTGCGCGCCGCCGTCGGCGTGCTCGAGCCCGGTGCGCCCGAGGCCGAGGCCGTCCTCTCCGAGCTCTTCGTCGCCACCACGGACCCCGACTTCGACGCGCGCCTCCGCGCGCTCGACGTCCTCGCGTCCGACGAGCTCGGACCCGCACTCGCCGCGCGGCCCAGGCGGCACCGCGCGCTCTGGGTGCTCGCGCGGCTCGAGGTCGAGGGCGACGCCGACGTGCGGCGCGGGCTCGTCGATCTGTTCGGTCGCGTGGGGGACGAGGGAACGCTGCGGCAGCTCCTCGAGCAGACCTCGGCGCTGACGCGCATCGCGGCGGACGGGGCCGGTTCGACCGATGCGCTCGAACGGGCCGTGCGGAGGATCGCCGGGGACGATCCCGCGGGCCTCGCGCAGGTCGCGCGCGAGACGCTCCGTATCGCGGCGTCCGGCGAGGAGTCCGCCGAGGGGAGCGAGCCCGGGGCGGCCGATCCCGTCGCCCTCGGGCGTCGATCGACGCGCTTCGCGCTCCTGCGTCTCGGGCTCACGCTCGGCGTCGACGCCGCGCGGGACGGCGCTGCCTGCGCCGAGGCGGACCACGCCCGCCTCCTGCGCGCGGCGCTCGACCTCGTCCGCTTCGAGGCCCGGGTCGGTGCGACGCGTTCGATCGAGGACGTGACGCTCATCCGCCTCGTCGACGTGCACGTCCGCGCGCTCGCCACGGACGGTCCGTTCCAGGCCGAGCGCGCCCTCGGGAACGCGGTGCTCGGTGCACGGACCGCCCTCCGCGAGCTCGGCGCGCCCGCGGACGCCGGCGCGCTCGGAGCCGCCTACGACGCGGCGGCAGGAGCCCTCGCGATCGAGGGAGTCGCCCAGCGTCTCGGCTGGGACCTGGTCGCGCTGGAACTCGACGCCGTGCGCACGCTCCGGACGCTGGGCCTCCCGAAGGCCGCGCTCGCCCGACTCGATCGAACCCTCGAGGGGAGGGGCGACGCAGAGCTCGATGCGCGCACGGCCCGTGCGTACGTCGAGCTGATCCTCGACATCCTGGAATCCCCGGGCCCCGATCGCACGCGCCGAGCGCTCGACAGCCTCGAGGTCCTCCTCGCGGAGGGCGGCGACGGGGCCGCGTCGGCCGACGCGGCCTGGGCCACGGGCCTGCTCACGCCGCCCGGCACCGCCGATTCCCCCGATGCCGGCGCGGAACGCCTCCGCAGCGCGCTGTCCGAGCGATTCCCCGCGCGGTTCCAGGCCCTGGTCGAGTCGCTGCGCGCGACGACGTCACCGGGTTCTGCGCCGGAGGTCGAGCCTGTCGAAGGCGGCCGACCGGACGATTCTCCGGAAGCGCCCCTTGAACGGCCGTGATCCTTCGCTATCCTCTTCGCCCACAGCATCGCGGGGTGGAGCAGTCTGGTAGCTCGTCGGGCTCATAACCCGGAGGTCGCAGGTTCGAATCCTGTCCCCGCTACACTCAGGAGAAGAGGTTGCCTTCGCGGCGACCTCTTCTTTTTTGCCCGTAGGGCGCCCTGGCGGGGCGCTAGGGCCGGTTTTCGGAGCGGCGCACGTCTTCCGCTTCGGCGCGCCGCCGTCGCGCGCGTCGAGCGCGCTCGCGGCCCGAGACGGCTCCTGGGCGCTGTGTGCCGCCAGATTTGGGGGCACGGTTGGGGGCACGGTTCGCGAAGGCTCACCCGACGGTCCCAGGTTGTCCGCGCCGACCGCGCGACGGACCTCGGGCGTCTCGGGCTCGTCTTGGCGCGAGGGCTCGTGTCGGCAAACCTCCAACCAGGAGCCGCACGGTGCGGAACTACCAACCCAGCAAGGCGATGAAAGTCAGGCTCCGCCAGGTACGGCCCTCGCGGTGTCCGCGCGATGACCAAGACGCTGGGGGCGAGAGCTACGACATGGATTGGGGAGGCAGGCGGGCTGATGAAGGAGGGGGCAGGGCGCGAGGCTCTTCAGGCAGTTTGGTCGTAGCACCTAGCTGTAGGGAGTTGTGTATCCTCCGGCGCGTCGCGCCCCCGCATCAGATCACCCGCAGACCCGAAAGCCGACCGTCATGCTTCCGCATCGTATTTACTGGATCAGCGTACTGGCGATATCCGCTCCTTCCCTTGTGAACGCGCAGACTGCGATCGAGTCGCAAGGTGGGAGCTATGAACTTTTCGTTGAGACAGAGGATCCATTTACTCCGGGCACATACGCTCAGAATACAGCCTCACAGATGCTGCCGTCTACTGGTCCGATCGCAGAGCACGAGTGCATCGAGATTTTCGGGCCTGGTTCCGCTGAGGCATGCATCCTCGCGGAGCTGATTCACTCACCCGGTAGCCTACGATTTCGACTGCGTGCGCAGGGGGTGGCTTACACCGGGCCGACGGGCGGCGCAGCTTTCAACATTGAAGCGGATCTCGCGACGGTGTTCTCCCTCGACAGCCCTTCGCGGGTAGCGGTCACCTGGGTCGTTGATGACGACGATGGTTCGGGACCCGCCGAACTTCTTATCGTCGATGCGAACACAGGCGGTACCGTGATTTCAACGGGGTACTCCCCCGCGCCCGTATTCGTAGAAACTTTCCTCGCAAGTGGCTCCTATCGAATCTCAGGGCACCTCTTCGATGAAGGCTCCAAGTCTGGGGGCGTAGGGGCCTTCTCCCAAGGGGAAGTCTTCGCGCAGCTCAACTTCGATCCAATCGGCATTCGCTATTGCTCTGGTTCAGTCAACTCTGCTGGCACCGTTGCAGAACTCTCCTTGGAGGGCTCGCCCTACGTCGATGACCGGGATCTGGCCGTGCGGGTCGAAGGTGGAATGCCAGATCAATTTGGGCTCTTGTTCTACGGGGAAGATCGGGCGTTCGCGCCTCTCGGGCAATCGACCCTGTGCGTAGGCGGGACGATCTACCGTGTCGGCGATCCAGTCGCCGCTGACCCCGTTGGGGGATCTCTGTTTGCGCTCGACTTTGCGTCAGATCCTGTCGGGGTTGGCGCTGGTGCGCTGTCCCCGGGGGGCGTCTGGAGATTTCAGTATTGGTATCGGGATCCTGGCGGCTTCCGGCCCTTTCAACTCTCTTCAGGCATCGAAGTTGAGTTTGCACCCCCCGGGCCGTGATCGCGCGGTAGAGGGATCATGGCGTGGTAGCAACCCTTCGTCATTCGGCAGATTTAGTGCGGGGCGCTGTTAGGTCCGCCCCTGGGTTCTGCCACCGAACCTCTCGCTCTCCGAAATGTGGTGGTCCTTCAGGATCGCTAGCGCCGCGCTGCGCTCGTGCTCGGGGAGGCCAGGACGGCTCGGACCGTCGCCTGTGCGGACGGACCGAGGGCCTGAAACAGCAACTCCCTGCACGCGCTGGGGGCACCAGTGGCGGCACGGTTGGCGACGCCATTCGGCAAGTCGTGGCCTGTACTGGGCTTATGGCTGCCGCTCGTCGGGCTCATGACCCGGAGGTGGCAGGTTCGAATCCTGTCCCCGCGACAAACAAAGAAGAAGGGTCGCCCTCCGGGGCGACCCTTCTTCTTTGTGTGTAGATGTTTTTGGCCCAACCGCTGACGCGGTTGGAGCGATGAGGACTCGGGCGATGGGGGCTCGCGGGGCGGGGCTCCTGCGACGAGAGCCGCGCGTGTGGGCCCGCCTAATTGGGGCCCGCCTGACTGCGGCCCGTGTGATTGGGGTCCGCGTGATTGGGGCCAGCGCGTTTGCGAAGAGGGGGGCGGTGGTGGGAGCGAATTGGCGGGCGGGAGCGTGGGGTGCGGCTGGCCGGCGGCGAGCGGTCAGCGGGTTGGTTGCGTCGGTGCCCTGCCCTTGTCGGCTGCATGCGGGCTCGTGGGGCGCGGCGGCGGGTCGAGGTCCGCGCTGCCTTCGTTGGGAGCGCGCTTCGCGCGGAGGCGGCCGGGACTTCTGCGTTCCCTCGGCCGAATGCGCGTGAGGCGGGGGGGGCGCGGTGGAGGCGCGCGGGTCTCAGGGGACGATCGGGGCTGCGTCCCAGTCGGACCCGCGCCGGACGCTGCGGATCCTGCGGTGGCCCGAGCGGCCGAGCTGGAGCCAGTCCAGTTCGGTCAGGGTGCAGCGCACCACGACGAAGGAGGCGAATCCGCGTTGCGCGTCGAAGGATGGTCCAGATCCTTCACCGAGCTCGGTGCCGGGTGCGGGGGCGACGCCGTAGAGGCGGCGTGCGGCGTCCGACTGGCGTTCCCACTCGAGCTCGGCGAGGGGGTCGCGATGGTGGAGCGTCGCGACGCTCTCGGCGCGAAGCTGCAGCCGTTTACGCGGGTCGTAGAAGCACCAGCTGACGGTCGGATCGGTGCGGAGCGCGGCGACCTTCTCGGCGCGCAGGTCGCTGTGCAGCACCAGGACGCCGTCTTCCTGGGACGCTCCGCGGAGGACGACCGTCCGCGCGCTGATCCCGCGTCGCTCGCAGCGGGTGGCGACCACCGGATGCCGGAACGGGTGGCGTCCATCGACCACGGCTCGGCGCAGGCGCGTCCAGGCGTCGTTCAGCGCGTCCTGGGGAGTTGCGTCCCAGCCGGAGTTCTGCTCCGGGCTCCGCTTCGATCCGTGCTCCTTCACGCCTCGGGCTCGTAGTCCGCTGCGCCCGCGGACGGAACCCCTCGCCCGAGGACGGTGGCGCGGCCGCCGCCGAGCCGGTGGACGTTGCGGAGCCGGTGAGACCGCTGCCGCTCGGGCGGTCTGCTAGCCTCGGCCCGTGGACGACGCGCGCGAACCCGAGGCCCTGCTCGTCAGCGCCTGCCTCCTCGGTCGGGCCTGCACGTACCGGGGCGACAGCAACCTGGACGAGGTGCTGCGGCGCGAGCTCGAACAGGCCCGCGCGGAGGGCGCGCGGATCGTTCCCTTCTGCCCCGAGGAGGCCGGCGGGCTGGCGACGCCGCGGCCCCCCGCGGACCTGACCGGGAATGCCGATGAGGTGCTGGACGGCAGAGCGCGCGTCGTGACCCACGGCGGTGTGGACGTGACCGAGCAGTTCGTCGCGGGAGCGCATCGCGCGCTCGCGGCGGCCCAGGAGGCGGGGGTGACGCGGGCGGTGCTCAAGGAGCGCTCGCCCTCCTGTGGCTGCGCCGCGACGCACGTCGCCGGTGAGCTGGTCGAGGGGCCCGGGGTCACGGCAGCCCTCCTGCGCCGCAGCGGGATCCGCTGCGAGGGCGCCGAGGGGCGGCGGACGCTCGAGCGCCCGGACCGAGGGACCCCGGACCGTACGGGGGCCTGACCGGCCGACCGATCGGGGCCGCCTAGACTGGACCCATGCTCCTTCCCGCCCTGCTGCTCGCCCTCGCGCCCCAGTCGGCGCACGGTTCGGCCCACGCGGCCCAGATGGACGAACTCGCGCGCGTTCCCCAGGCGCCGACCGACGACGCGCGCGAGGCGGCCTGGCTCGAGGCGACCGGCGCCTCACCGCGCTTCGAGCGCACGGGCACTCCGCCCGAGCGCGGCCTGCGCGACGACGCCATCGTGTTCGGCTACCTGCAGAGCGAGGCGCAGGTCTTCCACACGCGCTGGCACGCGCTGACCCACGTCGGCTCGCGCTTCGTCGGCTTCGACGGGAACGGGGACCTAACCAACCTGTCCGCGTTCACGGGGCGCTCGTCCTACCTCAAGGCCGGCGGCGCGGCGGAGGCGGCCGGCGTGAAGGTCGTGCTCGTGCTCGCGAACTTCTCGGACGGCAGCTCCGGTCAGATCGCGCAGGTGATGACGTCGCCCTCGCGGCGCGCGAACCTCGCGCAGCAGCTCGCCGACGTCATGGCGAACGACCCGTACGCGCACGGCGTGAGCCTCGACCTCGAGTTCAGCTGGGGGAGCACCGTCCGCGACGGGATCACCGCGTTCTGCGCGGAGCTCCGCGCGGCGCTCGACGCGGTGGATCCCGCGCTCGAGCTGAGCACCTACGTCGGCGCGATCTATCAGGGGTCCCAATGGGACTTCGACGCACAGACCGGCATCACGCCCCACGTCGACTACGTGCTCTACAGCATGTACGACTGGGCGACCGGGCAGACGCCGCGGGCGATCACGAACTACGGGGCGTGCATCGCTCCCGGGCGGATGTTCGAGTACTGCGACGCTGGGCTGCCGCCTGAGAAGCTCGTCCCGACCATCAGCGCGTACTCGCGCCGCTGGAACGGGGTCTCCGAGTACGGGCAGCCGGGGTCGGGCGCGAGCTCGGGCGGCTTCACGGACGCGCGCTACGACACGACGCTGCGCCCCGGCGTCGGACCCGCGGCGTACCGCTACGAGCGCGGGGCCGAGGCGGCCTGGTACACGTGGAACGACGGCGTGCAGCGCGTGCGCACGTTCGACTCGCTGGAGGCGCTTCAGCTCGAGGTGCGCCAGGCGCTCGCGGCCGACGATCCGAGCGGGCGCTACGACGGTCGAAGGCTCGGCGGCGTCGGCTTCTGGTCGCTCATGTGGATGGCCGAGACGAGCTCGGTCGACATGCGCACCGGGCAGTCGGTCTCGCGGACGCGCACGTACCCGCACGTCTACCAGCTCGTGCAGGACGCGTTCGCGCGCCCCGGAGACCCGCGCCGCGACCTCGAGACCTTCGCCGGCCTCGACTTTCGCTGGCGCGACCCGAACGAGTCGCCCGACACGACGGGCGACGTCGACGGGGACTCGTTCCGGGCGCTCGAGGCCGCCGCGCCGACGGCGACCGGGCGCGGCCGCGCGCTGCGCTTCGGCTTCGACTTCGAGGGCGGCGGAGTGAACCGCGCCGTGCTCGCGCACGAGGTGCTTGCGCATCCCTCGTTCCCCGGCGTCCGCGACACGAATGCGGTGCTCGGGCACGTGTCCCGATGGAGCGTCGTCGAGGCGACGTTCCGCGTCGACGAGGGCGTGCCCGCCGGAGCGACGCTGCGCCTGCTCGTCGTCGACGCGGCCGGGGAGCTCGAGGCTTCGCTGCCCGTGCCGCTCGAGGGCGTGGGCGACCGCGTCGTCCGCTTCCCGCTCGACGACCCGACGGCCGCGGATCCGTTCGCGACGGCCGAGCCCGGCTTCGGTTCGGGCGACGGGGTCGTCGAGTCGAGCGGCGGAGCCGACATCGGTGTGTTCGGCTTCGTGGTCGAGCTCGACGGCCCGGGCGCGGGCGCGCTCGTCCTCGACGACGTGTCGTTCCGACGCTCCATGCCGCTCGCAGGGGCCTACCTGATCAACGAGATCCGCGTCGACGACGACGCCGCCGAGTTCGTCGAGATCGTCGGGCCCGCCGGTCTGCTCCCGTTCGGTCTCCAGCTCCGCACGTTCCGCGCCAGCGACGGCGCCGTCGACCGCGCCTTCGATCTCTTCGGCTCGATCGCGCCGGGAGGCGTCGCGCGCCCGGGCCGCGGGCTCTACGTGCTCGGGGATCCCGGCGTACCCGAGGTCGACCAGGTGGCCGGGTTCGGCGCGGGCTCCGACGATCTCCCGGCCGCGGCGCCCGGCTCGATCCAGCTCTTCGACGCGGTCAACGGCGTCGCGCTCGACAGCGTCGTGTACGGCGGGTTCGGGGGCGTGCGCGCGCTCGTCCGCGAGGAGACCGCGGGCGTCGCCGGCGAAGGACCGCCGTGGATCGGTCGCATCGGTCCGGGACGCGACGCGTCCGGCGTGCCCGGCTCGGTCGGGCGCGTGCCCGACGGCCGCGACACGGACGGGAACGGCGCGGATTTCGGATCCCTCGTCGCGACGCCCGGCGCGTCCAACCGCGTCGGACCCGCGCTGCCCGCGGCCCTCGAGTTCGAATCGGCGCCGACGGGCGCGATCGTCGCGTTCGACTTCGTGCGCCTCGTGCCCCCAAGCCTCTCGGGCCTCCCCTCGTCGCCCGGGGGCGGGGCCGCGTGGCGCGTCGTCGACGTCGCGGGGGGCGGCGTCGTCGGCTTCGTCGGCGACCGCGCGCTCGGTGGCCGACGCGGACTCCGCGCCGAGCTCGACCTCTACGTGCCGCTGCCGCTCGACCCGCCGCAGGCGCTCGGTGTCGGCGTGGGCACGGGCTCGGGGACGACCTTCTTCGCGGTGTCGCCGGAGACCTCGGGGTACGAGTTGGGGCTCTGGCTCGTCTACGAGAACGCTCCCGGCGTCGGGCTCGCGGATGGGCGGCCCGACCACCCGGGAATCTGGGAGCTCCTCGTCGCGAGCAACGACAACGGCGACGCGGATCCGACGACGCTCGTCGCTGCCGCGGACGACGCCGTCCTCGGCGTCGCGCCCGGCGCGTGGACGTCCGTTTCGATCGAGCTCAGGCCCGCCGCGGTCGGCCCGGTCGAGCTCGTCGTCCGCGTCGGCGGGAGCATCCTCTACGCGGGACCGAGGCCCGACGGCGTTCCGCCCCAGGGTGCGCTGCAGCTCGGGTTCCGGGAGAACCACCCCGGCGGTCCGGCGCCGGCCGAGGGGCTCTGGGTCGACTCCGTCCGGCTCGACTTCGCCGCACCCCGCGCGAATGCGCACGCGGCGCCGCGCTGAGCCGGGGCGGCGCTCAGCGCGCGTCGGTCAACGGAACGGTGGCTCGTCGAAGGAGCGCAGCTTCCTGCTGTGCAGCTTCGTGTCCTTGTCGGCGGCAAGGCGTTCGAGCGTCTGGATCCCGATCCGGATGTGCTCGCCGATCGCGCGCTCGTAGAAACGGTTCGCCGCGCCGGGCAGCTTGATCTCCCCGTGCAGCGGCTTGTCGGACACGCACAGGAGCACTCCGTAGGGCACGCGCAGCCGGAAGCCGTTCGCGGCGATCGTCGCGCTCTCCATGTCGATCGCCACCGCGCGTGACTTGTTGAAGCGCTTCGCTGACTCGGTGTACCGGAGCTCCCAGTTGCGGTCGTCCGTCGTCACGACGGTTCCAGTGCGGAGTCGACGCTTGAGGGCCGCGCCGGTCTCGCCGGTCACCTCGGCGGCGGCCTCCTGCAGTGCGGTCTGGATCTCCGCCAGCGCCGGGACGGGGAACTCGGGCGACAGCACGGCGTCGAGGACGTGGTCCTCGCGCAGGTACGCGTGCGCGAGCACGTAGTCGCCGATGGCCTGGCTCTGCCGCAGGCCGCCGCAGTGGCCGACCATGACCCAGCACTCCGGCCGGAGCACGGCGAGGTGATCGGTGATCGTCTTCGCGTTGGAAGGACCGACGCCGATGTTGACGAGCGTGATCCCGCCGCCGCCCTCGCGCGCGAGGTGGTACGCCGGCATCTGATACCGGCGCCACGGCGCGGCCTGGATCTCTTCGAGCGCGCCGTCGCGTGCCTCGGTGAGCTCGATGCCGCCCGCGACGTGCAGGGAGTCGTACGGCCCGTCCGCGCCGATCTGGGTCAGCGCCCACTCGCAGAACGCGTCCACGTAGCGGTGGTAGTTCGTGAACAGCACGTACTTCTGGAACGCCTCGACCGGGGTGCCGCAATAGTGCGCGAGGCGCCCGAGCGAGAAGTCGACCCGCGGCCCGTCGAAGAGCGCGAGCGGGCGCCGTCCGTCCGGGAGCTGCGCCTCGCCGTCACCGATCTCGTCGCCGATGTGCAGGAGGTCCGGCGCGGGGAACCAGCGCGCGATCTCCGCGGGGGAGAGGTCCTCGAGGCCCGCGGCGCTGGAGCGATCCCAGACGTACGCGTACGGGATCTCGGCGTCCGACGCTTCGACCTCGACGGTGACGTCGTAGTCCCGCATCAGCGTCGCGAGCTGCTCGATCAAGTACGTCCGGAAGAACGCCGGCCGCGTCACGGTCGTCGCGTAGACGCCTGCGACGCTGAACTTGCCGAAGGCGCGGCTGAACGGGGGCGGCGGCGCCTCGGGCTCGTAGCGGACGCGCAGCTCGGGGTACGACCAAGCGCGCTCCTCGCGCCGGGCGTCGGGCGGGATCGTGCCGTCGTGGACGAAGCGCTGGAGATCCTCCGAGAGCGTCTGGACGGACGCCTGGTAGAGCGCTTCGAGCGCGTCGACGACGGCCTGCGGGCTCTTCAGTTCGGTCATGGGGGCGGTGCGGGACGCCGGGGAGGGGCGCGCTCCAGAGCGGAGCGTAGCAACCTCCCGGCGCTCCGCCTCAGCCCGCCTTGCGCGTCGCCTGCTGCCCGAAGTCGAGCACGCGCTTGGGCACGCCCTGCAGCGGGAGCACGTCCTGCACCGCGCCGGTGTCGATGGCGCGCGCGGGCATTCCGAAGACGATCGACGTCGCCTCGTCCTGGGCGGCGGTCGACGCGCCCGCGGCGCGCATCGCCTTGATGCCCTCCGCGCCGTCGTGCCCCATGCCGGTGAGGACGACGCCCAGCGCGTTCGCGCCCGCGGCCTGGGCCACGGACTGGAACAGGACGTCGACGGCGGGCTTGTGCCCCGCGACGGGAGGACCGTCGGACAGGTCGACCTCGTAGCGCGCACCCTTCCGCAAGATCTTCATGTGGCGGTCGCCGGGTGCGAGCAGCGCGCGCCCGGGGATGACCGCGTCGCCGCGCTCCGCGAGTTTGACCTCGATGCGGCACTCGCGGTCGAGGCGCTCGGCCATCTGAGCGAGGAAGCTCGGGCCCATGTGCTGCACGATCGCGATCCCGGGCGCGGCGCGCGGAAGAGCGGTCAGGACGTACTTGAGCGTCTCCGGTCCGCCGGCGGACGAGCCGATCGCGACGAGTCGGTTGGTGGTCGCGATGCCGGGGGAGGACGGGACCTCGGCCGGCAGCTTGGCGATCGCCGCCTTCGCCGACGCGAGGCGACTCGAGCCCTGTCGGGAGACCTCCCGGATCCAGCGCTCGATCTGGCCCTGCAGGTCCTCGATGGAATACGCGCTGTTTGGCTTGCAGAGGACGTCGATCGCGCCCGACTCGAGGCAGGCCAGCGCCGTGTCGGAGCCCTTGGGTGTGACCGAGCTGATCACGAGGGTCGGCGTCGGCTTGAACCGCATGATCTTCCGGAGGAAGGTCAGGCCGTCCATGCGGGGCATCTCGATGTCGAGAAGCACGAGGTCGGGCGACGTGCGCAGGAGGATCTCGCGCGCCACGAAGGGGTCGGGGGCGAGCCCGACGATCTCGACGCCCTCGAGGGGCGCGAGAGTCTTCTTCATGTGGGCGCGGATCAGCGCTGAGTCGTCGACGATCAGGATCTTGACGGGGGCGGACATCGGCAGAGGGGACGAGTTCAGTCTCGTGCGTTGAGTGTGACGAGGAGTCCATCGCCCATCGCGTCGAGCGCGACGACCGCGACGGCGTCCGAGGTCCGCGGCGCCTCCGACGTGAGTTCGGGAATACCGGGGTGATAAGGGTGCTCCTCGCCCCCGATCATCTCGATCATGATCCCGCTGAAGATGTTGGCGAGCTCCTGCACCGTGGCCGGCAGGACCTCGTCCTCGTTCATCTCGGAGGGCTCGATGCCCATCAGTCCGCACGCGATCTCGGTCAGGAGGCCGTTCGACGCCGAGACCGAGAGGTCCCAGAGGGGGTGCTCGTCGCCGACGCTCACCGTCGAGTGGGTGTCGGTCTCGGGCAGCTCCGCGCTGTTCACCGGGTCCGAGATGATGAAGCACATGTGCTCCAAAGCCTGTGCGATGCGCGCGCCGAGCTCGGCCGCGTCCACTTGGGGGAGGTTGGACATCAGGCTGCGCGCTCCTTCGCCGCTTCTTGGATCAGCGCGCTCAGGCGCTCGGGCTCGAACGGCTTCTGGAGTCGTGCGCGCGCGCCGAGGGTCGCGATGCGCAGCAGGCGCTGCGCGTTCACCTCGGTGCTGACGATCACGATGTACTGATCGTTCGCACGGCCCTGTTTTGCGAGCTCCTCCATGAACTCTTCGCCGTTCATGACGGGCATGTTGATATCGAGGAAGACCACGTCCACTCCCTGTACGTCGAGCGCGTCGATGGCCTCTTGGCCGTTCGCCGCTTCTCGGATGAGGTGGTCGGAGACTCCCGTGGAGACGACCGCTTTGCGGATCGCCTTGCGGACGATCATCGAGTCATCCACGATGAGGACGTTCGTGTTCTGGATGTCGGCGCTCATGATGCTTTTCGCGTCTGGTAGATCGTGCGAGTCACTCCACCCGATGTGATCTCTACGGCCCCAGACGAGGTCCAGGCTCATGTTTCTGGAGTCGGCGCCGCCGATCTCGCTCGCTGCGATCTCGACGCCGTTCTTCCAAAGGAGCTTCCGAAGCATCGCCCAGTTGCGCGCTCCGATCCGCAGTCCTTCGTCGCCCCCGATCCGCTCCGCGCCGCCGGCGGCGCAGACGATCAGGCGCTCCTTCTCGGCTCCCAGCGCGTACGCCGCCCGGAAGAGCGACGGCACGGCGGTGGCGCCGTAGGCGTGCGGACCGACGTCGACGGGCGGGCGTGTGCCCTGCGCGCCCTTGTTCGGCAGCATGAAGTGGACCATGCCGGCGACCTTCGCGACGGGATCGAAGACCGTCACGCCGATGCAGGAGCCGAGCGCGTGGGTGACCATACGACCCTTCCCGCCGGTGATGACCGCGAGCTGGGCAATCGGTACGACGTGCCTGTCGGTCATCGTGCACCCCCTGGCTTGCGGTACACGCTCGAGCTCAGCGCCTCGGCCGGGACGTCGAAGTCTGCGAGCGTCTCCGAGGTTCCGATCATCAGGTATCCGCCGGGGCGGATCAGCCCGAGGAAGCGCCGGGCGAGGGATTCACGCGTTGCCGCGTCGAAGTAGATCATGACGTTGCGGCACAGGATCGCGTCGAACGGACCCTTCATCGGCCAGCGTTCGAGGAGGTTGAGTCGACCGAAGCTGACGATTCCAGCGAGCGAGGGATCGATCCGGTAGGAGTCGCGCCCCTTGACCGGGGCGTGCGTGAAGTGGCGCTCGATCTGCTTCTTGTCGAGGCCCTCGAGTTCGATCCCGCTGTAGAGACCTTCGCGCGCGGCGCGCAGCGCGCCGGTCGACAGGTCCGTCGCCAGGATGCGGTGGTCGTCCTTCGCGGGGTCGCCGAAGACCTCGCGCATGACGATCGAGAGCGAGTACGGCTCGCACCCCCGGGAACAGCCCGCCGACCAGATGCGGAGGCCCTTCTTGCGCGCCGCCTTCGCGGGCTCGAGGACCTCCTTCTTCAGGAGATCGAGGTGGTCCGCCTCGCGGAAGAAGTGCGTATGGTTCGTCGACAGGACGTCGAACAGCGCCAGCTCGAGCTTCGGGCGCGAGTCGTTCCGAAGGCCTTTGATCAGCGAAGAGACGTCGTCGACCGAGGGATCGCTGCGCCGCAGGGCGGCGATGCGGTTCTCCACGATCACGCGCTTCTTCTCGTTGATCACGAGTCCCCACTTCTCGTGGGCGTACCCCGAGAGGAGGTCGAGCTCGGCGTCGGACAGCATGCTCAGAGAGAGGTCTCCGCGGCTGCGGGGTCGCCCATGTCGAAGAGCGAGTCTCCGAAGAGCTGCGCGAGAACGTGGGGGATGTCGAGGAGAGTGACGACGCAGTCGTCCTCCGCGGGGCGCGCGAGCGCCATGATGTAGTCGGCGTCGACGGCACCGCCGACCGTGGGCGGCGGCTGGAGCTCGTCATTCGCAATGTTCGAGACCTCGCGCACCGCGTCGACGATGCATCCGATCTGCGTCGCGCCGGCGGCGAGGTCGACGTCGAGCACGATGATGCAGGTCGCGCGATCGAACTCCGCGGCGTGGAGCGAGAGGCTCGTGCGCAGGTCGATGACGGGAATGATCTTGCCCCGCAGATTGATGACGCCGTTGACGGCGGCGGGCATCCGGGGGAGGGGGGTGATCGGCTGGACGGCGATGATCTCGCGGACGCCGAGAATGGAGATCCCGTAGCTCTCGCCCGCGAGGACGAAGGTTAGGTACTTCCCGCTCGACTCCACGCCGCTCGCGATCTGGGTGGTGCTGCTCATCTCTGGTCGCGCTAGACGCGCGCGGTGCTTTCGGAGGTGGAAAGGACGCCCTCGACGTCGACGATCAGCGCGACGCGGCCGTCGCCGAGGATCGCGCCGCCGGAGACGGCGTTGAGGGTGGGCATGCCGTCGCCGAGCTTCTTGATGACGACCTGCTGCTGCCCGATGATCTCGTCGACGCCGAGGCAGAGCCGTCGGCCCATCGCCTCGACGAGGATGAGGGTCGAGTCGGGCCCGGGCGGCGGCTCCCAGCCGCTGCCGATGGACGCGCTCAAGGGCTGGATCGGCACGAGCTGACCGCGCACCTCGACCACCGGCTCATCGCCGCGGATCGAGTGCATCTGGTTTGGCTCGGGCTGGAAGCTCTGGACGATCGACAGCGTCGGAATCACGAAGCGCTGCTCGCCGGAGCGGACGACCATCGCGTCGATGATCGCGAGCGTGAGCGGGAGGTGGATCTGGAACGTCGTTCCCTCGCCCTCCTTCGAGAGGATCTCGATCTTGCCGCGCATCGCCTCGATGTTTCGCTTCACGACGTCCATGCCGACGCCGCGACCGGAGATGTCGGTCACCTGCGCCGCCGTCGAGAAGCCCGGCTCGAAGATGAGACGGTGCACGGCGGCGTCGGTCAGCTCGTCCGGACTCGTGCCGCGCGGGAGGAGCCCGCGCTCGGCCGCCTTCGCGATGATCTTCGAGCGGGAGAGGCCGCGCCCGTCGTCCTGGAGCGAGATGACGATCGCGCCGCCCTGGTGACGCGCCGAGAGGACGACCGTGCCCTGGGCCTCCTTGCCGAGGCTCTGGCGCTCGTCGGGCGGCTCGAGGCCGTGATCGATCGCGTTCCGGACGAGGTGGACGAGCGGGTCGCTGATCTTGTCGACGACGTTCCGATCGACCTCGGTGTCGGCGCCCTCGACGGTCAGTCGCACGCGCTTGCCCGCCTTGGCCGCGACGTCACGGACGAGCCGGTGCATCTTCTGGAAGGTCGACTTGAACGTGACCATGCGGAGGGACATCGAGGCCTCCTGCAGGTCGCGAGTGATCTTGCCCATGTGGGACAGGTTGCGCCCGAGGCTCTCGTCGACCTGGGAGACGAACTCCTCGGTGCCCTGGACGACCATCTGCTGCGCGATGACGAGCTCGCCGACCATGTCGACGAGCGCGTCGAGGCGCTGCATGTTCACGCGGATCGTCTGGTCGACCTGCGTCGCGCGGCGCGCGCCGGAGGCCTGCTTCGGGGCCGACGCGGCGGCGGTCGAAGCGGCCGCGGCCGGTTCGCTCGCGGGGGCGGTCGGTGTGGCCGACGGGGGCGAGGGCTGCAGCGTGTCGGACTGCCCGCCGAGCAGCTGCGCGAGGGGCGTCCCCTCGGACTGGAAGTCGAGCGCGGACTTGAGCTGATCGTCCGTGATGAGCTCGAGCCGCGTCAGCATGTCGCCGAGCCGGATCGGCTCGCCGCGGTCGACGAGGACCTTCTGCTCGGCGACGGCCTTGTCGAGCTGCTCCTGGCTCAGGATCCCCTGGGCGACGAGGATCGAACCCAGTCGCGCGGTCGTCTTGAGTGGGTCCTTGGCCGCCTCGGCGAACTCCGCCTCGGTCTCGAGCCCGGCGGACTTGAGCACGTCCTTGACCGCGCGCGCGCCGACGGGGCTCGCGTTGGCGGGATCGGCGGCCATCTCCTCGAGCGCGCTGATCAGCGCCTCGAAGGACGCGACCTCCGGACCGGGCTCGCCGGTGAGGGCGTCCATGAGCCGCGCGAGCATGTCCTTGGACTCCAGGACCGCGTCGGCGTGGACGGGCTGGAAGGCGAGGCCGGTGCCGCGGAACTTGTCGAGCAGGGTCTCCGCGATGTGCGCGACCCGCGTCACGGGCTCGAGCTCGAGGAAGCCTGCAACGCCCTTGATCGTGTGGAACGCGCGGAAGACGCGGTCGATGCCGTCCTCCGACGAGGGGTCCTCGGCGAGCTCGAGGAGCGCGCCCTCGGAGTCCTCGAGGTGCGCCTGCGCCTCCGTGATGAACTCGGGGATCGTCTCGTCGGCGAGCGTCGCGTCCGAGAACGTGACGAGCGCGCCCGGCGTCGAGGCGGTGCTCTCACTCGCGTCCGCTGCACCCGTGACGATCGGGTCGCCGTCGAGGTCGACCGCCGTCTCCGCGTTGTCCAGCGCGCTCGCGATCCGTGACGCGATGTCGCCCGTGGGGGGGGCGGTCGCTTTCGGGTCGGCGGCGAGGATCTCGATGTAGGCGCGGTGCCAGTCGAGCAGCGCCATCAGCGGGTCGATCGGGACGATCAGCCCGCGCTCGATCGCGACCTCGATCATCGACTCCGCCTCGTGCCACAGGTTCTGGGCGTCGTGGAGGCTCAGGACGCCGCACTCGCCCTTGAGCGTGTGCATCGTCCGCTTCGCGTCCGCGAGTTCGTCCGGGTCGGACGTCCCCTCCAGCGCGAGCAGCGACTGCTCCAGGTCCTGCAGGCCGTCGGTGCACGCGGCGACGAAGGCCGCGAGCAGGTCATCGTCGTCGTCATCCGCGTGGTTCGCAGCGCTCTGCGCGGCCTTGGCAGCCTCACTGCGGTCCAGGCTCCCGAACACGGTGTGCATGACCATCGCGAGCGCGCCGCGGCGCGTCGTGTCGGCCTCGGCCACGCGGGCGAGGTCGACGAGGTCGTCCAGCGTCTCCGTGAGCTCGCGCGGGAGGATGTCGCGCGGGAGATCCTGCAGCGCGCTGAGCGACTTCAGGATCTCGGCGAGCGTCTCCTCGCTCGGCGCGTCCTCCGTTGAGGAGGCCCACGCGAGCTCGTCGAGGATCTCGTTCAGGTCAGGCATCGGGTGGGGATGGGGCGCGGGCGGCCGGGTCGTTGGCGCCGCCGTTCGGGGTCGTGCAGGGGTGCCGAGCGCGGGGTCGCTGGGCGAGGGTCGCTGGGTCCCCGGAGGGAGCCGGGGGTGGGGCGAGGGCGGCCGAGCCCGGTGGGGACCGGGCTCGGAGCTCTCGGGTGTGGGTGCGGGGCCGGCTCGGCCGCGGCCAGCGGCCGATCGGGGCCTGGCTCCGGGAGCTCAGCGCCCGGACGTCGGGCGCCTTGCGCGCCTCAGAACGCCTCCATCGGGAAATCGGCGTCGTCGACCGCATCGAGGTCTGCAGGCGGACCGGCCATCGCCGGCGCCGACGGCCTCGCGGCCGGGAGCGGGGCGGGGACGTCGTTCCTGCTCGCGACGGCGTCGCTCGCGGTCGAGGCCTTCACGGCGTCGCTGCGCGCGACGTCGATCTGGTGCTCGAACACGAGGTCGCGCACGATCTGGACCTGCTCGGCGGCCTCGACGGCCGTCGACGCGAGCTCCTGAGCGTTCGACGCGTTGTTCTGCGTCACCATCTCGAGCTCCTTGATGCTCGTCGAGACGCTGTTGATGCCGTCGAGCTGCTCGCTCGACGCAGCGGCGATCTCCTTCAGGAGGATGTTCACCTTCTTCGAGCCGACGAAGATCTCCTCGAGCGCTTCGCCGACGCTGTCGGCGCTTGCGACACCGCGCTGGATCTGCTCGTTCGACTCGGTGACGATCCGGCCGGTCTCCTTCGCGGACTCCGCGCTGCGCTGGGCGAGCGCGCGAACCTCCTCCGCAACGACTGCGAAGCCCTTGCCCGCCTCGCCGGCGCGCGCGGCCTCGACCGCCGCGTTCAGCGCGAGCAGGTTCGTCTGGAACGCGATGTCGTCGATGACCTTGATGATCGTCGAGATGTTCGTGCTCGACTCCTTGATGTCGGACATGGCCGACTTCATCCGCTCCATCTCCGACTTGCTGCGGTCGGCGGACTCGGCGTACTCCTCGGAGAGCGCGTTCGCCTGGTCGGCGTTGTCCGAGTTGCGCTGCGACATGCTGGAGACGTTCTCCATGTTGTTGCGGATCGACTCGAGCGTCGACGACTGCTCCGTGGACGCGCCGGCGAGCTGCTGGCTCGCCGCCTGTGTCTGCGTTGCGGCGCGGTCGATGTGCTCACAGCCGCCGCCGATGTCGGCGATCACGTCGTGGAAGTTCGACATGAGCTCGTTGAACGAGCGGTTGAGCTCGCCGAGCTCGTCGCTGCGGTTGACGGGCAGACGCGTGCGCAGATCGCGCGTCTTCACCGTCTCGCGGATGCTCTCGATCGCGGTCAGGATCGGCCGGGCGACCGATCGCCCGAAGAAGAACGACACCAGCCCCACGACGGCCGACAGCACGAGCCCGACCATCAGGATCGTGCGCATGATGGCGCGCGCGGGCTGCTCGATCTCCTCGACCGCCATCTGGACGAGGAGCGCGTAGCTCAGGTCGCCGACCTCGATCGACGTGAACGAGCTGAGCGTCTCGACGCCCGAGTAGCTCGTGATCTGATCCGTCCCGGACTCGCCCGCGAGGGCGCGCCCGACGACACCGCCGTTGAGCTTGCCGTCGCCGGACTGGGGCTCGCCGTGGCGTAGCGCGGAGCGCGGGATGCGGTCGGCGCCGACGAGGATCGCTTCACCGGTCTCCTTGAGCTCGGAGAGATCGGCGACGACGGTGTCGATCCGATCGATCGGGAGCTGGAACGCCAGCACGCCGACCTTTTCGCCCGCGTCGAAGACGGGCGTGGCCATGAAGAGAGCGCGCGCGTCGTAGCTCGGCGCGTAGAGCTCCATGTCGACGAAGCTCACCTGCGTCGAGCTTGAGTTGTTCTTCGCGCTTCGGAACGCGTCCGCCAGGTTGCTGTCGCGATAGGCGCCGGTCTCGAGGTTCGTCGCGAAGTCGCACTCCTTGAAGACCGAGTAGACGATGTTGCCGTCGAGATCGATGAAGAAGATGTCGTAGTAGCCGAACGTCTCGAGGTAGCTGCGCGTCGAGGGGTGGTACGTCGCGTGCACGCGGTCGTACTCGATCTCGAGACGGCTCTCATCGAGCATGTGCTTCGAGCCCACCTCGTACGGGTTGTGCGCGATGAACGCCCCCTGCAGCGCGCGGCCCTCCGGCGTGGTCGGCATGTACGCGCTGGTGCCGCGCCACTCGCCTTCGTTCTCGAGCAGGCGGGGCCGGTACTGGCCGTCGTAGTAGCGCGCCACGTCCTCGTCCGCGTCGTCGGCGCGCTCGCCCAGCTCCTCGATGACGGTATCCCAGGCACCGCCGAAGGCTCGGAGGGCCTGGCCGGTCGACGGGTTCGACGCCAGCGTCATGATCTCCCGCTTGGTCGCGCCGAAGAGGTGCTCCTCGATCGCGCGCTTGCGGTTGTCCTTGATCGCTTCGAGGTGGGTCCGTCCCTCCTCGAGCAGCGTCGAGTGGAGCCGCGTGTAGGTCAGTGAGCTGACGAAGCCGATGGACCCGACGCCCACGGCGACGCACAGGAAGACGAGGCGCGTCGTGAGGGGCCAGGACTGGGGCTTCAGGAGGCGACCGACGAAGGTGGGGGGTGTCGAGGTCGACGCGGAGTGGGTCCGAGACATGGGGAGTTCTGACGGGGGTGGTCGAACGGCTTTCCTACCCGGGGCGGAGGGCGGGCTTGCGGGGTGCTTCCTCGGCCACCGCGAGGGACCGTCTTTAGGGGTCATCCCGGCATTGGCCCCGTCGCTTCAACGCTCCGTCCACAGGTCGACCGCAGGCCGAATCCGGCGGACCCCTCAAGTCCAGGGCGTGGGGGACCCGAACTTCCGGACGTGTGCCAGGCGCCCTCAGGGTTGCCCCACACCTGCCCTCCAACCCTCCGCCGCGGGAACCACTCCCGTGCGGACCCACGACGACCCACCGCTCCATCCCATGGGACTCAACGTTCTCCTCGTCGACGACTCCGGCGTCATGCGCAAGCTCGTGTCGAAGGCCCTTCGCCAGGGCGGACTCGACATCGCCGGTACGAAGGAGGCCGGGAACGGTCAGGAGGGGCTGGACGCTCTCTCCGGCGGCGGGATCGACGTGATCCTCTGCGACTGGAACATGCCGGTAATGGACGGGCTCACGTTCGTCACCGAGGCGCGCAAGTCGGACAGCACCCCGATCATCATGCTCACCACGGAATCGGGTGACGACAAGATGAACGCCGCGCTGGAAGCGGGCGCGGACGGCTACGTCACCAAGCCGTTCACCCCCGAGAAGCTCAAGGAGCGCATCGACTTCGTGATCAAGCAGCGGAAGTCCGCCTGACGTCCTCTCCCCCGTGAGCCGGCGGCGGCCGACAGGGTCGCCTCGCTCGCGCATCCGCGCCGATCCAAGATCGCGCGGCGTTCCGCTCCTCGACGTCCCCTTCCTCCTCCGAGCCCATGATCACGATCATCAAGCTCCGCGATCTGTTCGCCAACCTCGCCGAGAAGGGGATGGCGCAGGTCTTCGCGGACTGGGAGATGCTCGTGGGTTTCGAGGCGACCTCCGACGCGCAGCACATCCGCATCGCGCCGGACATCGCGGACATCGCGGACACGATCGACCTTCGGCACGTCGTCGTCGAGACCAAGGTCGAGAAGGGCGAAGCGGCGCTCGGATCGATCTTCTTCGCCTTCCCGAACACGCTCGTCATCGACGTCATCGCCGACCTCCTCATGATCCCGGAGACCGCGCGCGAGACGAAGGCGCGGGAGGGGCTCAGCGAGAACGACGTCGAGGCCTTCCGCGAGATGGCCAACCTGCTCTGCGGCTCCTGGAACCGCACCTTCCAGGAGCTCGAGCGTGATCTGCGCATCTCGCAGTCCGTCGACGACCTCCAGGTCTGGACCGGCGACGGCAAGACGCCGACGCTCCAGGAGTCGGTCGGCAGCGGCGGGCGCGTCGCCTACGTGCCGCTCGAGGTCGACTGCGCCGGAAACCCGCACGAGGCGCTGATCGTGCTGCCGTTCGAGGTCGCGATCCAGGTGGCCGAGGAGTTCTACCGCGCGGCCGCCTGACGGCGCGCGGGCCGGTCCGACCGGCGCAGCGGTCCCGCGGCCCAATGAGGCCGCTCTGGCGGTCTCTCCCCTCGGCGGCCCGAGGACTCGATGGGCTCGCGAGGGCTGAATGGAGCCGTCGGACCCGGGCGGCGCCGCGCAGTCCCGGCAGAGGCCCCCGGCGCGCGGCGAACGGCCTCCGGCGGCCCGAGCAGGGGCCCCGTGCGCGGGACCTGTGGAGCCACCGCCCGAGCGACTACAATCCCGTCACGATGAAGCTCTTCCTGATCGCGCTCGGGGTCTTCGGCATCGCCGTCGCCGGCATGGCCGTCGGCCTGCTCCGCGGGCGGCGCCTCTCCGGCTCGTGCGGCGGCGTGGGCCCCGACGGCGAGTCGCTCGCCGACTGCCTCTGCGAGATGCAGAACGCTCCGGTCTGCGACGCCCGGAAGGAGCTCCTGCGCCTCACGGGCAAGCTCGCTCCGAAGGACGAGCCCCAGCGCGAAGAGATCGGCGTCTGACGCGAGCGCGTCAGCGGCGGCGCACCTCGGGAGCGCCGCTCGTGCGCCGTTCCTCCAGGCCGTCGTCCACCCGCACGAGGCCGATCGCCTCGACGCCTTCGAGGCGCTCCATGAGCTGCATGCCCGCCTCGGGCCCGAGCACGAGCGCCGCGGTCGCGAGGGCGTCGGCGCGGCCGCACCGGTCCGCCAGGACGGTGATCGACGCAAGGTCGTGCTCGATCGGACGGGCGCTCCGCGGATCGATCGCGTGCGCGACGACGCGGCCCCCCTCGAGCTCGCGCACGTTGTTGTAGTCGCCGCTCGTCGCGACCGCCGTGTTGACGAGCTCCAGCGCGCCGTAGTACGTCGCGTGCCCGGCGGCCTGCATGAGCTGGCGCGTCGGGTCGGAGGTGGGGTCGACGACTCCGATCACCCACGGCGCGCCGCCGGGCTTCGAGCCGCGCACCACGACCTCTCCGCCGACCTCGAGGAAGAACGCGGAGAGTCCCGCGGCGGTCAGCGCGTCGGCCGCGAGATCGACGGCGTGCCCCTTGGCGACCGCGCTGGCGTCGACGGTGACGTCGGCGCGGGTCCGGATCAGGATCGGCTCGTCGACGTTCGGGTCGTCCGCGGCGGGGAGGACGATCGCGTCGAAGTCGACCCGCGCGAGCGCGGCCGCGACGTCTTCGTCGGAGGGCGGTGCGACGCCCTCGACCTCGGTCGCACCGAAGCCCCAGAGCTCGACCGCGGGGCCGATCGTCGGGTCGAAGGCGCCGCCGGTCTCCGCGTGGAGCGTGCGCGCGAGGCTCAGCACGTCGCGCGTGACCTGCGCCACGGTGATCGGGACGCCGGGGGCGGCGGCGGCGAGACGGCTGAGGTCGCTCGTCGGCTTCCAGGTGCTCAGCTTCGCGTCCACGTGGTCGAGCTGGGACTGAACGAGTGCCGTTAGCTCGGCGGGGGTGTCGACGGCTTCGGGAGTGGCGGGGCCGACGACGGCGATCGCCTTCCAGGTCGTGCCCATGCACGTGCCGGACACGGTGACGAGCTCGGGGCGGACGTCGGCGCACGCCGCCGTGAAGGCCGCGGTGAGGGCGGCGATGAGGGTTGAGGTGCGGCCTGAGGCTCGCGGCGGGTGGGGGGCGGACGGGGCGGGTCGCATGGTGGGGGATTCGGCGGGCGGCGGGGGCGGGACGCGGGGCGTCGGGGCGGGCCGAAACGAGAGCGGCGGCGAGCGGTGGGGACCGCTCGCCGCCGAACTCAGGACTCAGGCTCGAGAGGAGGCGGGGGGAGGTCTGCCTTCCTTTCTTGCCCGTACGCGGACGCGTACGGAGCCCGGGTGACGCGCAGCGTCACCCTCCAAAATCATCCAGGTCGATCATCTCGGGGTCGACGCCGAGGTCGTCGAGCATCTTCAACACCGCCTTGTTCATCATCGGCGGGCCGCAGAGGTAGTACTCGCACTCCTCGGGGGCCGGGTGGTTGAGCAGGTACTTGTCCCGCACGACCTCGTGGATGAAGCCGGTCGCGCCGTCCCAGTTGTCCTCGGGGAGCGGCTCCGACAGGGCCACGTGCCACTCGAAGTTGTCGTTCTCCGCCTGGAGCGTGTCGAAGTCGTCGACGTAGAACATCTCGCGCAGCGAGCGGGCGCCGTACCAGTACGACATCTTGCGGTCCGTCTTCTCGGTGACGAGCATCCGCATGATGTGGCTGCGCAGCGGCGCCATGCCGGCACCGCCGCCGATGAAGATCATCTCGCGCCCGGTCGGCTTGATGTGGAACTCGCCGAACGGACCCGACACCGTGACCTTGTCGCCCGGCTTCTGCGCGAAGATGTAGCTGCTGCCCTTGCCCGGCGGAACGTCGGGCAGGCGCGGCGGCGGAGACGCGATGCGAACGTTGAGCATCACAATGTCGTCCCCCTCGGCGGGGTAGTTCGCCATCGAGTACGCGCGCTCGACCGTGTCGTTCGTGGTGGAGCGGAAGCGCCACAGGTCGAACTTGTCCCAGTCCTCGCGGTACTCCTCCTCGACCTCGAAGTCCTTGTACTGGACGTCGTGGGAGGGGATCTCGATCTGGATGTAGTCGCCGGACGTGAAGTCGATCTTCTCGCCCTCGGGCAGGCGCACCTTGAACTCCTTGATGAAGGTGGCGACGTTCTCGTTCGAGACGACCTCGCACTCCCACTTCTTCACGGAGAACACCGAGTCCGGGACCCGGATGCGCATGTCGTTCTTGACCTTGACCTGGCACGACAGGCGGCAGCCTTCCTTGGCCATGCCGCGCGTGATGTGCCCTTCCTCGGTGGGGAGGAGGTCGCCGCCGCCCTCGTCGATGTTGACGAGGCACTGCGCGCAGGTTCCGCCTCCGCCGCAGGCGGAGGGGATGAAGATCTTCCGGTCGGCGAGCGTCGCCAGCAGCGTGCCGCCGGCCTTGGCCTCGATGGGCTGTGACTCGTCCCCGTTGACGATGATCTTGACCGAGCCCGCGTTGACGAGCTTGGCGCGCGCCACGAGGAGAACGCTCACGATGGTGAGCGCGACCACGGTGAAGACCAGAGTTGCGATTGCTGCTTCCATATGGGTTTCCCTCCGGTGAGGGATCTTGCTCAGTGGTTTGCCGCCCGGATCAGAGCTGGATGCCGCCGAAGATCATGAAGCCCATTGCCATGAGCCCCGTGATCATGAACGTGATGCCGAGACCGCGGAGGCCCGGCGGGACGTTCGAGTACTTGAGCCGCTCGCGGATCGCGGCGAGCGCGATCATGGCGAGCCAGAAGCCGACGCCCGAACCGAAGCCGAAGACAGTCGCTTCGGCCACGTCGTAGTCGCGCTCGACCATGAACAGCGACGATCCGAGGATCGCGCAGTTCACGGCGATGAGCGGGAGGAAAACGCCCAGGGCCGAGTAGAGCCCGGGCGCGAACTTGTCGATCGCCATCTCGACGACCTGCACCGTCGCCGCGATCGTCGCGATGAAGGTGATGAACGTGAGGAACGAGAGGTCGTACGACCCGGCGTCCTCGCCGAGCGCCCACGCGAGGCCGCCCTCCTTCAGGAGGTAGTTGCTGATGACGGCGTTGAGGGGCGTCGTCACGGTCAGCACGAAGATGACGGCGAGCCCGAGACCCATCGCGGTGTCGACCTTCTTCGACACGGCGAGGAACGAGCACATGCCGAGGAAGAAGGCGAGGGCGATGTTCTCGACGAAGACCGCCTTCAGGAAGAGGTTGACGTACTCCATCGCGGGACTCAGTCGGCCTCCTGCAGCTTGGGGGTGAGCGAACGCTGGACCCAGATGAGGAGTCCGATGAGGAAGAAGGCCCCCGGCGAGAGGACCATGAGGCCGTTGGGCACGTACCAGCCGCCGTCACCGATCGACGCGAAGACGGGCAGGCCGAGCACCTTGCCGGAGCCGAGCAGCTCGCGGAACAGCGCCACGTAGATCAGGATCACCGCATAGCCCATCGCGTTCGCGAAGCCGTCGAGGGCGGAGGCCAGCGGCGGGTTCGCCATCGCGAACGCCTCGGCGCGGCCCATCACGATGCAGTTCGTGATGATCAGCCCGACGAACGCTCCGAGCGCCTTCGACGTCTCGAAGACCGTCGCCTTCAGGATCTGGTCCGCGATGATCACGAGCGACGCGATGATCGCGAGCTGCGTGATGATCCGGATGCTGCCCGGGATCTTGTTCCGGAGCAGCGAGATCGTTGTGTTCGAACCGACGAGCACGAACGTGAGCGCGAGGCTCATCACGATCGCGGTCTCGAGCTTGGTGGTGACCGCCAGCGCCGAGCAGATCCCGAGCACCTGGAGGGTGATCGGGTTCTTGTCGTAGAGCGGGTCGAGCAGGGTGGCTCTCGTTGCCTTGTCCATTGCGCAGGTGTGCAGTGCCCCGGAGTGGGGCGCGGGGGAGGGGCGCGGGGGAGGGGCGCGGGGGAGGAACGCGGTGGGGGACCGTGTCCGTCTACGGGTTCATCGTTTCTGCAGGTACGGGCCGTAGCCCACGTCGCTCAGCCACATCTTCACGGTGCCGTCCACGCCCTTGGACGTGATGGTGGCGCCGGACAGTCCGTCGACCTGGAACGACTCGTCGCGCGGCGCGCCGTACTTGGTGACGCCGAGGACGACGTCCGCGGTCAGGTCGCCGCCGGCGTAGACCTCCTTGTCGACCCACGAGGCCTGCCACGCCTTGTTGTCGATCTCGCCGCCCAGGCCGGCCGTCTCGCCGTGCGCGTAGAACGTGATCCCCTTGACGGTCTTCGCGTCCGGCGCGAGGGCCAGGTAGCCGTACATCGTCGACCAGAGGCCCTTGCCCCAGATCGGAAGCACGACGCACTCGGCGCCCTCCTTCGTGATCTCGAAGACCTCGAGGTGGTCGGGGAGGGACGCGACCTGCGAGCCCTTGCCCTTGCCGTCCGGCATCTCGATCGACGTCGCGGGGTCCTTCGACTCCTTCTCGGGGTCGACGGTGTCGACCGTCAGGTCGTCCGCGTACGCGCCCGTCTCGCGGTCGATCACGCGGCCCTTGACGAATCCGTAGAGCTCCTCGACGCGCTCCGGCGGGAGCGGGTCGTCCGCGGCCGCGAGGCCCGAGACCCAGAGGATCTTGCGCTGCTGGTCGAGCTTCTTGTTGAGCTCGATCTGCGGCTTGAGCGACGTCGCGAGCACCGAGACCGCGCCCGCGCAGACGAGGCAGAGCGCGGTCGCGAAACCGAGCACGTACTTGTTACTGAAGTCCAAGGCGCACCTCCCGACGGCGGATGTTCGCCTTCGTGACGTAGTGGTCGATGAGCGGGGCGAACACGTTCATGAAAACGATCGCGAGCATGATGCCCGCGGGGTAGGCCGGGTTGAGCACGCGCACCAGGACGGTGAGCGCGCCGATCAAGAACCCGTAGATCCAGCGGCCGGTGTTGGTCTGGGCGGCCGACACGGGGTCGGTCGCCATGAAGATCGCGCCGAACGCGAAGCTGCCGACCACGAAGTGCCAGTGCGGGCCGAGGGCCAGGTAGTGGCTCGCGCCGAGGTCGTCGCCCGCGGCCGCGACCGCGTTGAACAGGAGCGAGGTGGCCACCATCCCGATCAGGCACGAGAGGATGATCCGCCAGGAGCCGACTTTCGAGAAGATCAGCACGCCCGCGCCGAGCAGGCACGCGAGGGTCGACGTCTCACCGATCGAGCCGGGGATCCAGCCGACGAACGCGTCGAACCAGGTGATCCCGAGCTGGCCGGGGCCGCCCTCCGCCATGCCCGCGACGTCGTTGCCGCTCGCGGCGAAGTAGCCGAGCGGCGTGGCGCCGGTCGCGCCGTCGATCCAGGCGCCCTCGCCCGTCGCGCGGCTGCCCGCGATCCAGACCTTGTCGCCCGAGATGTCCGCGGGGTACGCGAAGTAGAGGAAGATCCGGCCGGTGAGCGCGGGGTTGAGGATGTTCATCCCCGTGCCGCCGAAGATCTCCTTGCCGATCACGACGCCGAAGGCGATGCCGAGCGCGGCCTGCCAGAGCGGAAGGTCGGGCGGGAGCGTCAGCGGGAACAGCATCGAGGTCACGAGGAAGCCCTCGTTGATCTCGTGCTTGCGGACGAGTGCGAAGATCGCCTCGAGCGTGCCGCCGACGATCACGGTCACCGCGTACAGCGGCACGAACTTCAGCGCGCCGTAGAGGATCGCCGCGAAGTGATCCGCGTCGGCCGGGGACAGGCCCCAGTCGGTCGTCGCGCGCTGGTGCTGGAACCCGACGTTCCACATGCCGAACAGCACGCACGGCGTCAGCGCGATGACCACCATGATCATCAGGCGCTTCAGGTCGATGCCGTCGCGCACCGCGGGCCCGCTCGTCGTGCGGTGCCCGGGCGTGTAGAGGAACGTGTCGGCGGCCTCGTAGACCGGGTAGAAGCGCTCGAGCTTGCCGCCCTTCTCGAACAGCGGCTCGACCTTGTCGAGGGTGTTGCGCAGGAACTTCACGTCAGCCTTCCTTCTCGATGGTGATCAGCATGTCGCGCAGCATGTCCGTGATCGCGACCTTGGAGTGGTCGACGACCTGGCACAGCGCGAGGTCCTCCTCCGCGAGCTCGAGGACCCCGAGCTTCTCGGCCGACTCGAGGTCCCCCGACGCCAGCGCCTTGATGAGCTGGGTCGCGAGCACGTCGTGCGGCAGCACGCTCTCGTACTGACCGGTCGGAACGATCGCTCGGAGGCTGCCGTTCGTGTCCGTGTCGTACTTGAAGCGCTTGCGGAAGAACTTGTCCCAGACCGTGTTGGTCAGGGTGAACCGTCCGCTGACCGGCAGCGCCCAGCCCAGGAGGTCGCGGCCGACCGCGTCCTCGAGGATCGTGACCTGCGGCGTCCAGCGGCCGAGGAAATCGGTGGACTCGGCCGGGTCGGCCTTCGTGCCCCAGACGGGGGACCCGTTGACGAAGCGCGGGGTCTCGGCCTCGACCTGGTCGGCGAGCAGCTCGGACAGCGACGCGCCCGGGCGGGTCCGCACGAGGCGCGGGTGCTTGGCCGCGGGACCGGTGATGGCCACGACGCGCTCGGTCGGGCGCTTGCCGTGGAGCAGGAAGCGCCCGATGTCGGCGACGTCCTGGAGTCCGACGTGCCACGCCACGCGCTGCGCGCCGGCCGGGCAGAGCTTGTGGATCGAGAAGCCCGGCGTCCCCGCGGGGTGGGGGCCCTTGAACGCGCTGACCGTCACGCCGTCGCCCACGTAGCGGCCGACGTTGCGTCCGTCCTTGGTGCAGAGGTGCACCTTGCCGGGCGTGAGCTTGGCCAGCGCCTTGAGGCCCGCGAGCACGTCCGCGTCGCGGCCCTCGACGAGCTTGACCGGGTCCGGCGAGAGCGGGTTCGAGTCGAACGCCTGGACGACGATGCCGACGGGCTCGTCGGTCGTCCGCGCGACCTGGTCGAACGGACGCCGGCGGATCGCGGTCCAGAGGCCTGAGCACGCCAGCGCGCCCCGGATCGTTTCCGCGTCGGCGGCTTCGAGGTCGACCCTCTCGCTCGGCTCCTCGTCCGTCGAGCCGTTCGACTCGACGACGATCGAGAGCACGGCGCGGCGGTGCCCGCGGTTCACCGCGACCACCTTGCCGGAGACCGGCGAGGTGAAGAGCACGTCCTCGTCGCGTCGGTCGCAGAAGAGCGGCGTCCCGACGCGTACGTCGTCCCCCTCCTGAGCGAGCAGGCGGACCTTCGCGCCGTGGAACTCCTGGGGGAGCAGCGCGACGCGTTTCACGTCGAGTCGGTCCTCTACGGCGTCCTGGGTGGGTGCGCCGTGGATCGGCAGATCGAGTCCACGCTTGGCTTTGATCGTGGCCATGGGCTGTCGGTGGGACGGGGGGTCGTGTGCCGGTGGCGAGGGCACTCCCGTCGTACGCCAGCGAAGCTGGTGAGGCGTGGGAAGAGCCCTCGGCCGGTGCGGAGACCGGGATCGATTTCGTCGCCCAGGGGGGTCCTCCCCCTATCGGCGTTTTCGGCGCCGCGGTCACCCGCGGACCGCCAGTTGCGCGCCAAATTTGCGCGCGATTCTATCCGCCTTCCGAGGTCCTACGCATAGGCCAGACAGGCGATCTTTCGGCGCGGCGAGGAGCCGCGCGTTGCGACGTCCCGACGGAACCGAACGGGTGCGCCCGAGCGCCGCGGACCACGCCCCGCCTGGCCTCACCGCGCGAAGCCGATCGGCGCGCCGGCAGGCGCGCCGACCAGGGCACCGTCGGCGTACGCCACGCGCCCGCGGAGGACCGTCGCGACCGGCCAACCGGCGAGCTCCACGTCCGCGAACGGGGTCACCCCAGCGCGGCTGTGGAACGGCCGGTCCCCGATCGTCCCGCGCGCTTCCGGATCGACGATCGCGAAGTTCGCGAGCGCGCCGACGCCTCCGCCGGGGTCCTCGATCGGGCCGCGGTCCTCGATCCCGTAGACCCGCGCGGGCCCCTGGACGCAGAGCCGCACCACGTCCTCGTGGCGCAGCCATCCGTCCCTAACGGCCGTCAGCAGAAGGGGTAGCGTCGTCTGGACGCCCGCGATGCCGGAGGCGGACTGGGGAAAGGGCTTTCCTTTGTCTTCGGCAGTGTGCGGCGCGTGGTCGGAGCCGATGCAGGCGGCGGTGCCGTCGGCAGCCGCCTCGCGCAGGACCTCCTGGTGCGACCGATCGCGCACCGGGGGATTCATCTGGGCCCAGGTCCCGTGCGTCTCGTAGCAGTCGGGCGCCGTGAGGAAGAGGTGGTTCGGCGTCAGCTCGATCGTGACGAGGTCGCCGAGGTCGCGCTCGCGGACCAGCCGCACCTCGTCCGCCGTCGACACGTGGAGGATGTGGATCGGCCGGCCGGTCTTCTCGGCCAGCTCGAGCAGCCGCGTGGTCGCCCGGACCGCGCACTCCACCGAGCGCACGTGCGGGTGCTCGCGGACGTGGCTTCCGGGGGGGAGCGCTGCGTATTGCGCCTTGAGGAGGTCGTCGTCCTCCGCGTGGAAGGTCACCCGTCGCTCGCCCGAGCGCAGGATGCGCTCCAGCGTCGGATCATCGGGCACCAGCAGTGAGCCGGTCGACGAGCCCATGAACACCTTGATCCCGGCGCAGCCGGGGAGCGACTCCCACTCCCCGATCCGGTCCGCGTTCTCGCGCGTCCCGCCGAGGAAGAACGCGTAGTCCGACGCCGCCCGCCCCTCGGCCCGCGCCAGCTTGTCGGCGAAGTGCTCGGGGCTGTCCGTGTTCGGCTTCGTGTTCGGCATCTCGCAGAACGCCGTCACGCCCCCGGCGATCGCAGCGAGCGAGCCGCTCGCGAGGTCCTCTTTCTGCGTGAGCCCCGGTTCGCGGAAGTGCACCTGCGGGTCGGTCAGGCCCGGGAACACGAGCTTCCCGGTCGCGTCCAGCTCGTCCGCGCCGCCCGCGTCCACGGTCTCCGAGGCCTGCGCGACGCGCGCGATCCGGCCATCCTTCGCGACGATCGTGACGCCTTCGGAGAGTCCTTCCGGCGTGACGAGCGTGCCGCCGCGCACGACGAGGTCGCCGCCGCTCACGCCGCGTCCTCCTCGATCGCCGCGCGCAGCGCCGCGGCGAGCGCCTCGGGCTCGTCGAGCGAACCTGCACCCCAGCCGACGCCGAGCCCCGACCCGTCGGCGTGCTTCGGGATCACGTGGAAGTGCACGTGGAAGACGGCCTGGTGCGCCGGCGCGCCGTTGTTCTGCAGGAGGTTGTAGTCGTCCGCGCCGGAAACCTTGCGCACCGCGCGGGCGATGCGCGGCAGCGCCCGGCCGAGCTCCGCGGCGGCCTCGTCGGAGAGCTCGTGCAGGTGCGCGCGGCGCTCCTTCGGGATCACGAGCGTGTGCCCCTTGGAGAGCGGCGCGATGTCGAGGAAAGCGAGGACGTGGTCGTTCTCGTAGACCCGGTGACAGGGGATCTCCCCGTCGAGGATCCGGTCGAAGATCGTGGTCATGGGCCGGCTCGATGAAGGGACGACGCGGTTGGGGGACGGCTCGAACGGGGTGCGGCCCGGCGAGGTCGGAGCGCTTGGGCGCCGCCTCCGTCAGAGCTCACGCAGCGCGGCGGACAGCGCGCGCACGCTGCGCGCGAGCCGCGGGAGGCACTCCGCGGCCGGATCGTAGCGGAGCCCGAGGTCGAACACGTGGAGCGTGCGGTCGAACTCCGCCGCCGCGCCGGCGGCCGCGCGGGCTTCCTCCTCCGAGAACACAACGAGCAGACCGGCGTCGTCGCGCTCGCCCGAGAACTCGGACACCTGCGCGAGGCCCTTCGGGCTGGTCGGGCCCTTCGGGCCGCACTCGAGCAGCGCGACGCGCAGCGTCACGCCCGCGTCGCGCGCGACGTACTCGAGTCCGTGGTCCGACGCGAGGATCGCGCGGCCCGCGGCGGCCTCGCCGAGCTCGCGCACCGCAGCGCGCAGCTCCGCCAGGTCGTCGTCCCAGGGCGCCGTACCCTCCGGCACGCGCGCCTCGTCGAAGCCTGCGCGCCGGAGCCCGTCGGCGACCGAGGCGGCCAGCGTCGGGACCAGCTCCGGGTCGGACCAGAACGTCGCGACCGTGCCCCCGTGCGAGTGCGCGGGGCCGTCGCCGTGCGTGTGCTTCACTGTTCCGACGGTCACGATCGACGTCGCGTCGAGACTCGACGAGGCCTGGATCGTCCGCGAGGGCGGCAGCGCCACCCGCTGCGTCCACGGCTCGAGCTCGACGTCGCCGACCGTGACGACCGCGCGCGCCGACACGAGCGCGTCGAGCGCCGCGTCGTCGGGCGACCAGTCCCGGGGCAGGACGCCCGCGGGCAGAACGGCCTCCTGGACGGCGCCGGGCAGGACCCAGCCGACGAGCTGCGCAGCGGGCGCGGACGTGACCGCCACGACGTCGCGGAGCTCGGCGGAGCCGGACCCGGGCCCGCCGTCCGGGTCCGTGGGGCCGCAGGCGGTCGCGATGAGGAGCGCGGCGCCCCACGCGCGCACGCCGCGTCGGCGTTCGGTCGATTGCATGCCCGGGAGTGTGCCAGGGACCCGCGCCGAGCGCGCTAGAACGCCGACACGAGGTTCGGCAGCCAGCGCACCGTGAACTCCGACGCGAGCCCAGCCAGGAGCACCGCCATCGCCGTCACCGCGAGCACCTCGACGCCGACGAGCGCGCGCGCCGCGGAGCGCGGCGCGCCGAGGCGGTCGAGCGTGCGGAGCTCGCCGGCGCGCAGGCGCGTCGCCAGGAGGAACACGAGCGCGACGAGCGCCGCCGTCGTCGCGACGAAGAAGCCGCCGACGAGGTCGAAGAAGCGCTTGATCTTGAACACGACGCCGAGGAGGTCGTCGATGACCTCCGCGGGGCTCACGCACAGCGCGAGGTCGCGCGCGTTGATCTCGGACTTCAGGAGCGTGCGGCTCTTGTCGTCCGGCGGGACGCAGATCACGGCGGTCAGCGGCAGGCCCTCCGAGTCGCCGTGGTAGTGGAACGACGCCTCGTTCTCGGGCGTGACCTCGGCGAACGCGATGAGCGCGCCGCTGTAGGCGACGGTACCGTTCGCCTCGCCGACGACGAGGTCCTCGTCGAGCTCCTCGCGTTCGCCGTGCCCGTGGGCGATGCCTTCGAGGATCCAGGCGGTGCGAACGTCGCAGAACACGGCGTCGTCGTCGGGTCCTCCCGTCGGCGCGAGGACGCCCGAGACCCGCATCTTCAGCGCGGGCGGCCGCGCGATGTCGTACAGCTCGGTCGGATCCGAGTGCAGCGCGTCGCCGGGACCGAGCCCGAGCTCCTCCGCCGCGGTGGCGCCGACCGCGCACTCGCCCAGCCGCAGCGGCAGCCGCCCCTCCGCGCAGCCGATGCGCCGGAACTCGTAGTATTCGGGCGACGTCGCGACGATCGGCTTCCGGCGCGCGGTGTAGCGCTGGTGCAGCGGGATGCTGAGCGCGAGGCCCTCCTCCTCGACGCGCTCGAAGTCGCGGTAGGTGATCGGATCGAGCGCATTCTCGCGGAAGTAGAGCGCCGACAGCGTGAGGTCGAAGCGGTTGCCCGGCGCGCCGACGACGAGCGGCGTGGCCTCCGCGCGGGCCCGCAGACTCCGGTCGTAGCGCGCAGCGAGCCGCGCGGCCGTCCACGGCACCCACAGCGACAGCGTCACGCACAGCGTCACGAGCAGCACGCGCCAGCGCCGGGCGACCGCGTGCCGCCATGCGAGGTACAGGAGGCCGCTCACGCGCCGCCTCCGTCGAGATCGCGCACGTCGAACGAGCGGTCGAAGCGCGGCAGCAGCGAGTGGTCGTGCGTGACCATGAGGAGCGCAGCGCCGCGTCCGCGCGCCTCCTCGAGCAGCAGGTCGAGCGCCGTGCCCGCGGTGCGCGGGTCGAGGTTGCCGGTGGGCTCGTCGCACAGGATCAGCGCGGGCTCGGTCACGAGGGCACGGGCGATCGCGACCCGCTGCCTCTCGCCCTGGCTCAGCCGGTCCGGCCGACGGTGCTCCTTGCCGCCGAGGCCGAGGCGCTCGAGCAGGGCGTCGGTGCGCTCCCGCGCCGCGCGGAACTCGGGGCCGGAGACGCCGCCGGCGAGCCGGTAGGGGACGAGCACGTTGTCGCGGGCGTCGAGGTAGTCGAGCAGCTCGAACTCCTGGAAGACGAGACCGACCGCACGCGCCCGGTGCTGGCGTCGAGCCGCCTCGGAGAGCGCGTCGATGCGCACGCCTCCGACCGTGACCTCGCCGGCGTCCGGCTGCAGGATCCCGGAGAACAGGTGAACGAGCGTCGTCTTGCCCGAACCGCTCGGCCCGATGCACGCGACGCTCTCACCGGCCGCGAGCGACAGATCCTCGACCTCGAGCTGGAACGGCGCGCCGTCCGCCCGCCCGGAGCGCCCGTACGCGAAGCGCACGCGCGACATCGTCGCGCGCTCCTCGCCCGGGGCGGCCCCTGCGTCGCGCCCGTCGGGCGCGCTCGTCACGTCTTCTGCGCTCATCCAGCGTCAGAATTCGTCGGGGAGGTCCGCGCTGGACCCGCTCTCCCCCTCATTCCCGAACCCGCGCCACTCCGGCGCGCGGTCGGACTCGATCTCGGACAGGGGCGCCGCGTCCACGCGTCGCTGCTCGAGCGGGACGTAGTCGGTGATACGCCAGCCCGCCTCCGTCGCCGTGACGACGTAGCGCGCCGCGTACTCGGACTCCTGGCTGTGCGCGTGGTCCCAGTGGGCGACGACCCCCTTGGCACGCCAGCGGCTGGTGAGCGCGATCGTCGGCGTCCCGTCGGTCCGCAGCCCGATCGTCTCCACGTCGACGGAGAGGTAGTCGACCGACTCGACCCGGCCGACGGCGCCGCCCTCCTCCTGCATGACGAGGCTCCGGTACACGTCGTCGTAGAGGGTGCTGAGTACGTCGCCGCCCGCGCTCTCGGCCAGGACGTCGTAGACGCGGCTGCGCTCGGTGAAGTCGAACGCGCGGTAGATGTTCGTGTGGAGCGGCCGGAAGATGCCCTCGGCCTCCGCGGGCGCCGGCAGCTCGACCCGGGGCTCCGAGAGCCCGAGCGCCAGCCACGCGCCCGCGCCGACCGTCAGCGGGCCGAAGAGCGCCCGGCGCAGCGGGCGCGGGCCCGCGAAGAGGCCGAGGAGCGCGAGCCCCAGGAGCGCGCCGCGGCCCCACGGCACGCGGGGACCCTCCGGCTCGGTCAGCTCGGGCACGGCCTCCAGGTAGTCGCGGTGCCCGCCGGCCGGCCGGTGCCACGTGTACTCGGGCTCGGCCCGCGTCAGCGGCACCACGATCTCGCGCCCGTCGGCGCGCACGCGCGCCATGAGCTCGATCGGCGGGCGCGCCCCCGACGCGTCCGCGCCGAGGGACATGTTCTCCGGGTAGACGCCCCACGCCACGGCGACCCGCTCCGGCGGCGTCTTGCACGCGTAGCGCAGTGTCAGCCGCGTCCGCGCGATCGCGAGCGCGCCGTACGTCGGCATGAGCGGCACGAGGCTCGGGTCGCCGGGATCGAACTCGAAGTCGCGGGCGGGATCGATGGGGAGCGGGTCGACGGCGACACCGTCGATCTCGACCCGGTTCTCCGCGGCGAAGAGCTCGACGAGCGCCTCGGCCGTGCGCTCCGCCTCGTCGCGCGACATTTCTGTCTCGATCTCGCGCCAGGCCTCGGTCGTCGCGTCCACGAACGCGAGGTTCGTGATGATCTGGAGCCGCACCTCGGCGTCCTCGACCAGGACGCGCAGGTCGACGTCGGGGCCGTCCTTCGGGTCGAGCGTCGTCGCCGCGGCCCCGGTGCGACCCATCGTCGCTGCTGCGGAGGTGCCCTTTGGGGTGATCCCGGCCGGAGCGTACGCGCGGGCTCCCGCAGCGCCGAGGAGAGCGCAGGCGAAGAGAGCGGGGAGCGCGGTCGCGGGGCGGCGCATGGCGGGGGAGATCCGCATCGCGGAGGGAATCGTGGGGCGGCGCCGTCCCGGCGCGCGCGGGCGGGCGCGGAAATTACGACGGTTCAACTTCTCGGGCCGGAAAGCCCCGAGGCGGCGCACCTACGATAGTCGGTCGCGGCCCGCCCCAGGGTTCCGCAATCCCCCCCCGCACGACGCCCATGCGCAACGAACCGTCCCATCCCATCCGCGACCGCGCCCATCTCGGAGGGCGCGCCGTCCACGCCGCGTCCCTCGCCGCGCTGCTCCTCGCGGCGGCCCCGGTCGCGTCCGCCAACGCCTCGGCCAAGTCCGGCCCGCAGCGCGTGACGGACGCCGAGACCGAAGAGGCGGACGAGGTCGCGACCGGCCCGATCACGGCCGCGCTGCGTTCCGTCGACGACGACGTCCGCATCTACAACGACCACCTGACGATCCTGGCGAGTCCGTGGATGGAGGGCCGCCTCCCCGGCACGCGGGGGATGGAGCTCGCCAAGGAGTACATCGAGCACTACTACGCCGAGGCCGGCCTCGAGCGTCCCTACACCGGCGCGGACGGCGCGCCGACGTACCGCCAGCCGTTCGAGCTCGGCACGACGACGATCGCGAAGTCGGTGGACCTCAGGTACGCCAAGAGCCCGGTCAAGGTCGGAGACACGCAGGCCAAGCGCACGGAGATCAAGTTCGCCCACGGCGAGAAGGAGGCCTTCACCTTCACCGGCCTCGGCAAGGGCGTCCGCATCGACGCCGACGTCGCCTTCGTCGGCTACGGCATCGAGGAGGGTCCGAAGGACTCCGGCTTCACGAGCTACGCGGACGACCTCGATCTCGAGGGCAAGGTCGCCGTCATGCTGCGCTACGAGCCCATGGACGAGGAGGGCAAGAGCCAGTGGGGCCGCCGCGGCCGCTGGTCGGCGCGCGCCCAGTTCCGCAACAAGCTCGAGGCGGCCGCGACGCGCGGCGCGTCCGCCATCATCATCGTGAACACGCCGGGCGCGGCCGACCCGCGCGCGAAGACGCTGCTCGCCCCGGGCTCGCGTACGCGCCCGCTCGTGGACGTCCCGGTGCTGCACATGTCGAGCGAGGCCGGCGAGGGGCTGGTTCGGCTCGCAACCGATGGCGAGGCCACGCTGGCCGAGCTCACCGCCCACGCCAACAAAGGGCCCGTGCTCGGCGCGTTCGGCGGCCATCTGACGATGGACGCCGACCTCGACTCGACCGTCTCGATGGCCGAGAACCTCGTCGGGCGCCTGCCTGGCCGCGGCGCGCTCGCGAACGAGGTCATCGTCGTCGGCGCACACTTCGACCACCTCGGCATGGGCGAGTTTGGCTCGCGCGACCGCGAGTTCCGCGGAAAGGCCCTGCACCCCGGCGCGGACGACAACGCGTCCGGCACCGCGGGGATCCTGCACATCGCGCGCAAGATGGCCGCGGACTACGCGGCGCTGCCGGCGGACGCGCCGCTGCGCACGGTGCTCTTCATCGGGTTCAGCGCGGAGGAGTCCGGGCTCAACGGGTCCGAGCACTACGTCGACAACCCGCTCGGGTCGCTCGAGTCGCACGTGCTCATGATGAACTTCGACATGATCGGCCGGATGAAGGGCAGCCGCCTCGCGCTGTCCGGCGTCGACACGGCCGACGGTCTCAAGGAGTTCATCGAGCCGATCGTCGCGGCGAACCCGCTCGACGTGCACCAGAACGACCGCTCGAGCGGCGGCAGCGACCACCGCTCGTTCTTCGACAAGGGCGTCCCGGTCCTCTTCGCGATCATCAAGGACTTCCACGCGGACTACCACACGTCGCGCGACGTGTCGTACCTCATCAACCGCGTCGAGGCCGTGCAGGCCGCCGAGCTGTTCCGGCACATCGCCACTGCCTACGCCCAGCACGACGGCCGCTTCGCGTTCAAGCCGGACGAGAACGAGACCCCGACGTCCGACGCGCCGGCCACGGCGCGCCTCGGCGTGCGGCCGGACTACGGCTTCGAGGGCGGCGTGCGCGTGGCCGGCGTCGGCGACGAGTCGGGCGCGCAGGCCGCCGGACTCCAGGCGGGCGACATCATCCTCACCTGGAACGGCAAGGAGCTGAAGAGCGCGCGCGCCATGTCCGAACTCCTCAGGGGCCCCGAGCCGGGCGACGTCGTCAAGCTCGGGATCCGCCGCGGCGAGCAGACCCTCGACCTCGAGGTCACGCTCGGCAAGCCGGTCCGCCGCTGAGCACAGGCGCGCTCCGAAGGACGGGGGCGGGCAGGACGAAGGCGTCCCGCCCGCCCGCGCCCGTGTTTCAGGGCCCCGCGGCCGCTACGCTCGGGCCCGTGGACACCGCCGCGATCGAACGGAGGGACCCGGGCACGGGGGGAGGGTGCGCCGCCGGGCTCCGCGCGGGCGCGGCCCGATCCTTCGCCCCCGTGCTCCTGACAGCTGCCGCGGTCGCGACCGGGGTCGCGGGCTGCGGGAACGCACCGGCCGACGCGGCGGGCCCGCCCCGCCCCGACGTGCTGGTGGCGTGCGTGGACGACCTCGGCTGGGGCGACCTCGCGCGCGCTGTCCGCGCGACCGGCCGCGCGCCGCGCGCCGCAACGCCCGCGTTCGACCGCCTCCTCTCCGAGGGCTTCGCCTACCGCGACGCCTACGCGTCGTCGCCCTGGGCCGGCGAGACCCTGACCGCGCTGCTGTCCGGCTTCGCGGCGCCGCGCGCGAAGGACGCCGCGTGGGTCCCGACCCTCGCCGAGCAGCTCCGGCACGACGGTTACACGGCCGCGCTCGTGCTGGGGTCGACGCGCCACCTGGACGCGCTCGTCGCGCCGGACGAGCGCGCCGAGCCAGCCACGGTCCCCGGCTTCCAGGACGTGCTCGTCGCTCCAGGCGCGGAGCGTCCCGAGGGAGCGCGCGCGGACGACGTCCGGCGCCTCGCCGCGGAGTGGGCGGGGAGCACGCCGGGCCCGCAGCTCGTCGTCTGCACGTTCGCCGACCCGGCGGCGCCGCACGACGCATACCTCGACGTCGGCGTCGACCTCTTGGACGACGGTTCCGCGGCGCGGCGCGTTCCCGCCGGGCTGCCGCACGGCGAGCTCCTCCGGCGCGCGCCGTCGTTCGGCGCCGAGGAGCGCGCGCGCCTCGCCGCGCTGCACGCCTCGGAGGTCGCGGCCGTGGATCGAGCCTTCGGTCGGCTCGCGCAGTCCGTCATCGAGCGTCGCACGGTCGAACCCGTGCTCGCGTTGGCGAGCCTGCGCGCTCCGGCGCTCGGCGCGAACGGACGCTACGGCCTGGTCCCCTCGCTCGAGCCCGACGCGCTGCGCGTGCCCGTGGTCGTCCGCTTCCCGGGTGCGTTCCACGGTCGCGCGCGGCCGGCCGGCGAGAGCGACGGGATCGTGTCCCTCGTCGACCTCGGTCCGACTCTCGTCGACGCGCTGGGCCTCGAGCCGCGCCTCGACCTCGACGGCCGCTCCGTCTTCCCCGGCTCCAACGCGGATCCGGGGCGGCGCATCCTCGCGTCGACGGCGCGCGCCGTCGACGCACACGCGGTCCTCGGTGCCACTCGCGCGTCGGTCGAGGTGAGCGGCCCCGCTGCGCCGAGCGCGCGCCGTTTCGAGCGTTCGGCGCCGGCCGCGCGCTGGACCGAGGTCACGGCCGAACCTACGGCCCCCGGGGGGGAGCGCTAGTCCGTGCGCGTCGTCCCGCTCACCGCCGGCGCGCTCGCCGTCGCCGCCATCGCCGCGTTCACCGCGAACGCGCTGCTCGTCGAGGGGGGGCGCTTCGGGCGCGACGTCGATTCGCTCGACCTCGCGACCCAGGCCCTCGCGCGAACGGTCGTCCTCCCCGGCCCACCGAACGACGCGGACGCCGAGACCCTCATGGGCGACGGCACGCTCTGGGCCACGCTCGGATTCCGGGCCGCCTCGGCGGACGAGCTCTCCGGCGCTCGTGCGGTCCGCTGGGCTTCGCTCGAGGGCGACGAGGCGGAGGGCGTGCTCGCGCGCGCCGGACTCGAACGTCTGAAGAGCGGTGCCTTGCGAACCACCGGCCGCGCGCCCGAGCTCGCGGTCCGCGCGGGCGAGCTCGCAGCGGTCGAACGCACCGCGTTCGACGCGGGGCGCTGGACGACCACGGTGCTCGCGTCCGACGCGCGTACCGCCCTCGGGGCGATCGCCGAGCATGCGCCCGCCACGCGCCCGGGAGTGGTCCTGCACCTCGTCTCCGGGGCGCGTGCCGAGCGGCGCGGGCGGGACTGGGTGCGGATCGATCCACCGGCGACCCTCGACGGCGAGCCTCGCACACCGAGCGCCCCCGCGGCGCCGCTCGGAGCCGGCGTCGGTGTGCACATCGGCGGCGACGTGGACGAGGTTCGCCGGGTCCTCGGAACCGCCGAGAGCGCCGTCCTTTTCGCGCGCCTCACGGACCTCGGCGTCAGCGTCGTCGCGCTCGACGTGCGGATCTCGTGGCTGCGCCCGGGGGAGGGCCCGGGGGAGCTCTCGGTCGCGGATCTGTCCGTCGTCCCGGGCTCCGCGACGCTCGAGGGCGACGAGCGTGTCGCGCGCGCGGTCGAGCAGGCCCACGCACTCGGTCTGCGCGTCGTGCTCTGGCCCACACCGGTCGCATCGCCGGGCGGTCCGCCGCTCGAGGCGCTCGAGGGCCGCGCGCGGAAGGCGGCCGTCGCTGATCTCCTCGACCTGGGGCGCGCTGCGTTCGAGCTTGCGGCCCGGGTCGGAGCCGACGCCGTGGTGGGGCTCGAGGGACGCCTCCTCCCGACCTCGACGGCCGAGCTCGAGAACCAGAGCGACCCCGAGGGTGCGGCGGCGATGCTCGAGGCCCGCGCGCTCCTGCGCGCCGAGCTCGCGGCCGTCGCGCGGGAGAGCGGCGTGCCCGCCGTCGCGGTAGCCCGCCACGACGCGTCGCTGCGCATCGCGGCGGACGACGACGCGCTCGGCGACGCGTTCCTCCTCGCGGGTCGGCTGCGTCCGCGCATGTCGGCCGACGGCCGGACGCTCGCGCCGCCGTTCGTCGCCCAGCTCGAGCGCTGCCGCGCGGCGGGCGGCGATCGCCTGTCGTTCGTCGCGGTGCCGGTCACCGAGCCCGGCGGCCTCGCCGCGCTCCGACCGCTGCGCGAGCGCGGCGACACTCTGCTCCTGCTCGAGCGCTGGGTCGCGGGCGGCCGGGGCGGCGCGTTCGATCTGTCGGAGGCTTCGGCCGACGACTGGTCGCCCTTGATGCGGGACGACTAGCGGGCGTCGAATTCGAGAACGTCGAGCCCGTACCCGAACGCGACGCGGTCCGGCGCACCAAAGCGCTCCGTCAGCCGCTCGACCAGCGGCTGGCCGCCGGGCAGCGAGCGGCGCACGACCACGACGCGGTCGGCGCCGAGCAGCGGAGCGAAGTCGACCGGCCGGAAGCCGCCGACGACCATGGGCGCGCGCTCCGGGACGGGGCCCTCGGCGAGCCGCGGCGCGTAGTGGTCCCACGGGCGGCCCTGCGGGAAGAGCGGCGGCTGCCATTCGACCGATACGACGCGGACGTCCTCGCCCTCGCGCTCGGGAGCGGCGCGCTCGAGCGCGTGCGCGACGGCGCCGCGGAAGTCCTCCGTCGCGGGGTGTGCGAGGTGGAGTCCGACCAGCGCCAGACCCGCCAAGGCGACGGCCGTCCCGGCCGCTCCGCGGGCGCGCGCCCACGCCCCGCGTCCCGAAGGTCCGGGCCCGAAGGCCCCGATCCCTGCGAGCGCCGCGGCGGCCGCCGCGGAGGGCAGCACGTAGTGCCACGTGAACCCCGCGCGCGGCAGCACCAGCGCGAGCGCAAACGCAGCGACGGGAACTGCAAACGCGCACGCGGCGACGATGGCCCCGGCCGAACGCGTCGCGGGGTCCCGGAGGAGCGCGCGCGCACCGAGCGCCGCGAGCCCGAGTCCGACGCCGGCCGTCGCGACGAACGCCCAGCGTCCAACCTCGCCCGCGAGCGAGACGTTGTGCGAGAAGAGGTGGACGAAGGCCTCGAGCAGCGCACGAGGGCCGAGGTCGTCGCCGCCGGGCGGAAGCCCGTGGCCGAGCTGCTCCCGCACGCCGAAGAGCGTCCACGGCGTGATCAGCGCCGCCGCCGCGACGAGCGGCGGGACGAGGCGGACGGCGCGGGGGGCTCCGCCGGCCACCGCCGCGGCTCCTGCCGCCACCGGAACGAGCACCAGTAGGTACTGCGCCGTGAAGTAGTGGAGGTGGAAGGCGGCCGCCGCACCGAGCGCGAGCCCGACCTGCGCGCTCCGCGAGACCGCCTCGCTCCGCACGAGCGCAACCAGGCACAGCACGACGCAGGTGATCGCGGTCGAGAAGAGCGCGTACATACGCGCCTGCGTGCCGTAGTCGAACGGCATCGTCGACGTCGCGAGCAGCGCGGCGGCTCCGAGCGCCGCCGCGCGCGCACCGCCGACCGTGCGCACGAGCCGGTGCACGAGCGCGATCTCGAGCACGCCCGCGACCAGCGCCGGGAGCCGCAGCGCGAGCTCGGACGTCCCGAAGGCCTCGGCCGACGCGCCGATCACCAGGAAGGACAGCGGCGGGTGGTTGTCCCTCACCAGGTCGGTGAAGAACGCGTCGAGCGGCGCGTGGGTCGCGTGGTGCAGGCTATGGAACTCGTCCAGGACGAGGCTCTTTCGGGCCGCGTACAGCGCCCGGAGCGCCGCGGCGACCACGACGACGCCGAGAGCGGGCGGCAGCGCCCGCCCGGCGCCGCGCGGGGGGCGCGTCGTCTCGTCCATGGACGCCGAGGGTAGCGCTGGGGGCGCTCTGTTCGAGGCTCCTCGTCGCGCTGCGCCCACGAATGGGCGACCTCGGCCCCCCCGGCCGGACGCGTCGGGTAGCCTCTTTCGCCCGAACGCCGGCCGCGCATCCGCGGATCCCCGGCCCGTCGGCCCCCGCTCGACCCCCTCGGGCGGATACCAGACCAGAGAAGAACGATGCGCTCCCCGGCCGGGAGCTGGAGACGAGAGATGTCCGACGCCGTTGAAGAGGCGCCCCTGGCGCAGTTCAAGTCCGCACTCCTGATGGGCCTCCAGGAGGAAGAGGGGCTCGAGATGTACGCCGACCTCGTGAAGGAGGTCGTCCTCGAATCGGGCAAGGACCCCGCGGAGATCGCGGCGGTCGCCGCGCGCCTCGCGCGTCGGGCTCAGGAGGCCGACGTGCTCGAGCGCATCGCGGGCTTCGAGCTCGAGAAGGTCAAGCCCGGCGCGTCGGCGCGCCGCGGGGGCCCGAGCTTCGACAGCAACCGCGGCCCCGGCGGCTACGAGGCCGACCGAGGCGGCTTCGCGCCCCGCGGCGGCGCTCGCGGTCCGCGCGGCGGCGGCGGCTGGCGCCCGGTCGAGGATGGCATGACCCGCCTCTTCATCAGCGCGGGGCGCATGGACGGCATCCGCCCGGGTGACCTCGTCGGTGCGATCGCCGGCGAGACGGGCATCGAGGGATCGTCGATCGGCTCGATCGACATCTTCTCGCGCTACAGCTTCGTCGAGGTGCCCGACCGCCACGGCGACCGCGTCATCCAGTCGATGAACGGTGCGCAGGTGCGCGGCCGCGAGGTCGCGGCGCGTCCCGCCGTTCCCCCCGGCGAGGGCGGCGAGGGCGACGCGTTCGAGGACGACGGCGGCGGCCGCGGCGGCTTCCGCCGGCGCGGCGGTGGATTCCGTCGGGGCGGCGGCTTCCGGCGCGGCGGCCCGCGCCGCGGCGGCTACCGCAGCGACTACGGTGACGACGACGGTGGCGGCTACCGCGGCGGCGGTGGCGGCGGCTACCGCGGCGGCGGCGGCTACCGCGGCGGCGGAGGCTACCGCGGCGGTGGCGGCGGCGGATACCGCGGCGGCGGCGGCGGAGGCTATCGCGGCGGCGGCAGCCCGCGCGGTGGCGGCGGCGGTGCCCGCGGCGGCGGCGGCTGGGGGGGCGGACGCAAGTGGTCCGACTCGGGTTCCTCGGGCGGCGACTTCTCCGACAGCTTCGACGACTGAGCGATCCGCTCCCGCGCGGCCGGCGAATCCCGTCGGGACCCGCGCGGACCGGGCCCCTCCTCGATGAGCGGACCGGAACCCCGACACGACCCCCCGCGAGCCGCGGGCGCCCTGGCGCCCGCGGCTCGCTGGTATCTCTACGGCTGCGCCTGCATGGGGGCGACCCAGGCGATCGCCTGGACGTTCTTCGCGCGCTGGCTGAACGTCCTCGGTCACACGAAGACCGAGATCGGCACGTTCCAGTCGGTCGACTCGTGGGGGAAGGTCGTCGTCGCGATCCCCGCGGCGTTCGTCCTGGCACGCAGGCCGGCACGCGGCGTGTTCGTGGCCGCGGCCGTCGTCGCCGGAGCGTCGTACGCCGTCCTGCCGCACCTTCCGAGCCTCGGCTGGATGTACGCCGTCAACTTCGTCGCCGGGATCGCCATGACGGTGCACTACGTCGCGATCGCGCCGTTCCTCTTCCGGCACACGACCGCCGAGAACCGCGCGCGCGTGTTCTCACAGGCGGAGGCCGTGCGCACGGGCGCGGCCGTGCTCGGCGCGGGGCTCGGTGGGCAGGTGGTCGCCGGACTGACCGAGCGGCTCGGCGGTGAGGCTGCCGCGACGGGCGTCGTCGTCTCCGCGGGCGGCGCCTTCGCGCTCATGGCCGCGCTCTTCTACTCGTTCATCGACGACGCGCGGCCGCCCGCCGAGGAGCGCGGCGCCGGGCGCGCGGCGCTGCGTGAGCACGGCCCGCTCATCGCCCGTTTCGCGACGCCCCAGTTCCTCGTCGCGTGCGGCGCGGGCTTCTGCATCCCGTTCCTCCCGACGTACTTCCAGGAGCGCTTCGCCGTCGATCCCGACGGCTGGGGCCTGCTCTTCGCGTCGGGCCAGGTGCTGATGACCGCGGGCTTCCTGCTGACGCCGATCGCGCTGCGCCGGCTCGGGTTCGTCCGCAGCATGGTGGCGATCGAGGTCTCGTCGCTGCCGTTCTTCCTGTGCCTCGCGTTCACCGGGTCGCTCTGGCTCGCGGTCCTCGCGTTCCTGATGCGCGGCGCGCTCATGAACGCGACACACCCGATCCACAAGAACCTGATGATGCAGGCGTCGCCGCCCGCGGCGCGCGAGCTGCAGACGGGGGTGAACGCGACGCTGTGGGGCGTCGGATGGGTCATTGGCCCGCTGGCGGCCGGACGGGTCCTCGACGCGACGGGGAACGACTACGCGGTGCTGATGTGCACGACGGTGGCGATCTACGCGGTGGCGGCGACGCTCACCTTCCTGCTGCTGAGGGGCGTCGAGGCGCGCCTGGGGCTCGACTCAGGCCCTCGTGGCGGGGAGTCCGCGCGCTAGTCTGGGGCGGCCATGAGCGGGGGGGACGCGAGGGAATCAGGCGAGGCTGCTGGCGATGTGCCGCTGACCGAGCTCAAGGGCGTCGGCGCCGCGCGGGCCGCGCGGCTCGCGCGGCTCGGGATTCGGTCGGTCCGCGACCTCCTGACGCTGCTCCCCGCGCAGCTCCTCGTCTGGCCCGAGGCGCAGTCGATCGCAACCGCGGCGAAGCGCAAGGGTGAGCGCGTCACCGTCGAGGGCCGCGTCGTGCGCTCGGTCCTCCAGCGCATCGGCGGTCGCCGCTCGATCGTGCGCGCGACGCTCGCGGACGGCTCGGGCGAGATCGGGCTCGTCTTCTTCAACCAGCCGTGGATGAAGGAGCAGCTCGGGCAGGGACGCGCGCTCGTCGCGCACGGCGAGGTCACCGACGTGCGCGGGCCCGTGATCGCGGGGCCGAAGCTCGGTTCCGAGGAGCGCCCGCTGCCGGCGCCCGGAACGCTCGAACCGGTGTACGTCGCCGGAGAGGGCGTCACGAGCGAGGCGCTCGGGGCCTGGATCCAGGAGGCCCTCGATCGGTTCCCGGACGAGCTCGCCGAGCCTCTGCCGCCGGAGTTCCTCGAGCGCACGTCCGCGCCCGACCTCGACGCCGCCGCGTGTGACATCCACCGGCCCGCGTCCGTCGCCGCCTACGAGCGCGCGCGGCGGCGCTTCGCGCTCGAGCCGATCCTCAAGCTGCAGGCGAGCGTCTTCCAGCGCCGCCGCGTGCGCTCGGGCGGGGCGCGCGCGGCGCGCGTGTCGGACGCGCGCTTCCGAGAGGTGCTCGGGCGCTTTCCGTTCGAGCTGACCGAGGCGCAGCAGCGCGTCACGGCGGAGCTCCGGGCGGACCTCGCGCGCACGCGGCCGATGCGGCGCCTCCTGCAGGGCGACGTGGGCGCCGGCAAGACCGCGGTGGCCGCGGCCGCCGCGATGGTCGCGTGCGAGGCCGGCGGGCAGGTCGCGTTCATGGCTCCGACCGAGGTGCTCGCGTCGCAGCACGCGTACGGTCTGCGCTCGGTGCTCGAGGACGCGGGGCTGCGCACGGCGCTGCTCACGGGTGCTCTTCCGACGGGCGACCGCCGGCGCGTCGTCGAGGCGCTCGCCGCGGGCGAGATCGACGTCGTGTTCGGCACGCATGCGCTCTTCTCGGCCGACGTGCGCTACGCACGGCTCGACCTCGTCGTCATCGACGAGCAGCACCGTTTCGGCGTCGCGCAGCGCGGCGCGCTCGCGGAGAAGAGCACGGCCGAGCCCCACGTGCTGCTCCTGACCGCGACGCCCATCCCGCGCTCGCTCGCGCTGAGCATCTACGGCGACCTCGACGTCAGCATCCTCGACGCGTCGCCGCCCGGCCGCGGCGGGATCACGACGAAGTGGGCGCGGGCCCAGGAACGCCGCGCGATGCCGCGCTTCCTCCTCGAGCGCATCGCCGCGGGCGAGCAGATCTTCTGGGTCGTGCCGCGGATCGGACAGACGGCGACCGCGGACGGTGAGGAAGGCGGGGGCGCGAGCGCGGAGGCGCGCCACGAGGACCTCTGCAAGCGTCCGGGCTTCCGCGCGGCGGGGATCGAGCTCGTGCACGGGCGCATGCCCGCTCCGGAGCGCGCGATGCGGCTCGACCGGTTCCGCGCGGGCGAGATCGCGACGCTGGTGGCGACGACGGTCGTCGAGGTCGGCGTGGACGTGCCGAACGCGACCGTGATGGTGATCGAGGACGCGCACCGGCTCGGGCTCGCGCAGCTCCACCAGCTCCGCGGGCGCGTCGGGCGCGGAGGCAGCGACGCGTGGTGCTTCCTGCTCGGCGACAAGAAGGCCGAGGAGCGCTTCCGCATGCTCGAGCGCTCGCGCGACGGCTTCGAGCTGTCGGAGGAGGACCTGCGCCAGCGTGGGATGGGGGACCTGCTCGGGCTGAGGCAGTCGGGGCTGAACCTCGAGGGACTGGTCGACCCCGAGCGCGACCTCGATCTGCTCCTGGCCGCGCGCGATCTGTTCCAGGCGCGTCCCGATCTGATCACGCTGTGGGGCTCGGAGCGCGGCGGCGGGCCTCTCCCCGGGGTCTGAGCCGGAGCCGGAGCGCGGCCGTTCAGCGCCGGCGTGGCGCTCCCCGCGAGCGGGGTATTTTTGGATCGAGCCGCGCCGTTCGCACCCCGGCGCGGGCTCTCCGCACGCCATGAAGATCGAAGCCCTGGCCGCCCTGGCCACCCCGTTCGTTTTCGCTCCTACCGCCGCCGCCCAGACCGAGCTCTGGACCGCGAGCGGGTTCTCCGGCGACCGCTACGGCCTCGTCGTGTCCGCGGTCGGCGACGTCGACGACGACGGAGTGACGGACCTCGCGATCGGCGCCCCCGACGCCGACCTCGCCGCGCCGAGCGGTGGCGCGGTCTCGGTCGTGTCCGGCGCGACCGGCGTCGAGCTGTGGGCTTTCGGCGGTCCCGGGAACGGCGACTCCCTCGGCTTCTCGGTGGCGGGCCTCGGCGGTGACGTCGACGGCGACGGCGTCCACGATCTCGTCGCGGGCGCGCGCTTCAGCGACCTCGCGGGCCCGAGCTTCGGCGCCGCGTACGTGCTCTCGGGCGCGGACGGTTCGGTGGTCCGCGTGCACGTCGGGGCCGGATCGAACGGGCGCTTCGGCGAGGGCGTGGGCGCCGCGGGCGACGTTGACATGGACGGCATCGTCGACGTGATCGTCGGTGCACGCCTCGACGCGGCCAGCGGATCCAACACGGGCGCGGCGCGCGTCTTCTCCGGCGCGGACGGAGCGCTCCTGTACGAGCTGTTCGGCGACGACCCCGCCGACCTCTTCGGCCGCGCGGTCGGGACGGCCGGCGACGTCGACGGCGACGGCCACGATGACTTCTTCGCGAGCGCGCCCGGCGACGACGACAACGGCGCGCTCTCCGGCTCGCTGCGGGTCTATTCGGGCGCGACGGGCGCCGAGCTCCGGCGCTTCGACGGCGACGCCGCCGGTGACCTGTTCGGTGGCAAGGCCGTCGCGTTCGGCGACGTGGACGGCGACGGCTTCCCCGAGTTCGCGGTCGGCATGATCGGCTCGAGCTTCACCGCCACCGACCGAGGCGCCGTGCGCGTCTTCGACGGCGGCACAGGAGCGACCCTCTACACGCTGGGCGGGACGACGCTCGGCGGCGAGTACGGCGCCGCGGTCTCGGCCGCCGGCGACGTGGACTTCGACGGCGCGCCGGACCTGCTCGTCGGCGCGCGTCTCGACGACGACGGCACGGGGCTCATGCTCGGCTCGGCGTCCGTGCATTCAGGCGTGGACGGGACGGAGATCTGGAAGGTCTTCGGGCCCACCGATCTGAGTCAGTTCGGCGACACGGCCGCGTGCCTCGGGGACGCGAACGGCGACGGCGTCCCCGACGTCGCGGTCGGAGCGTTCGGCGACGACGACGTCATCGCGCTGTCGGGCCGCGACACGCTGGGGGTGAACTTCTGCGGTCCGGCCGTCCCCAATTCGACCGGCGTGTCCGCGCGTATCCTCGCCCTCGGCTCGAGCGTCGCGGCGGACAACGACCTCGACCTCCACGTCGTCGACGCGCCGGCGTCGGCGTTCGGCCTGATGGTCACGTCGACGGACACGATGGTGGTTGCGAACCCAGGGGGCGTGTCGGGCACGCTCTGCATCGCGGGCCCCGACCTTGCGAGGCACCCGTCGATCCTGCAGACGAGCGCGGCGGGCACACTCCTCTTCGAGCCCGACCTCACGCTGATCCCGCTCGGCGCGTCGGGGACGGCGGTCCTAGCGGGCGATACGCGCAACTGGCAGTTCTGGTTCCGGGACGGGATGAGCGACGCGAACTTCACGGACGCCGTCGCGGTTTCGTTCGACTGACGTGGATGGACCGGATCGCTGGCGATCGCGATTGCGGACCTACGAACGAGCCGTAGCTGTAGTCTGAGGCGACCATGCTCGCTCGCCACCTCGTCACCATCCTGGCGCTCCTCTGCGCCACCGTGCCCGATGCTCGGGCACAGAACATTCTCTACGTACAGGAGGACCTGGGCACAGGAGCCGGCGACGGCTCTTCCTGGGAGGACGCCTACTCCGGTTCGTCCGGACTGCAGTCCGCGCTCGTCGCAGCGGCGCCGGGCGACGAGGTCTGGGTCGCCGAGGGCACGTACTTGCCGACCGGTACGTTCCCGCAATGCAGTGCATTCTCGGTCTGGAGTCGGGACGTCACCGTGCGAGGCGGGTTCGCCGGCACGGAGACCGATCTTTCCGAGCGGCCCGAGGTCGGTGCCGTGGAGACCGTCCTCAGCGGTGACCACCTGCGAAACGACGACGGATCCGCAGCGTCCCTGACGGACAATTCGGCGTACGTCATCTTCGCCAATGTCGGTACCACCTTCGAGCGATTGACCCTCGAGCGCAGCGGCGCCAGCCAGGACTGTTTCTCGGTCCCTCCGGGCGCGAGCGCCGTTCGCTCGGTCGTGCCCTTTCAGATGGTCGATTGCACGATCCGCGACTGCGCGAGCAGTGGAGTGATGTTCGCTGCCGGCTCTGCGCCCGGATCGGGCGCGGAGTTCGCGCGATGCACCTTCGCCCGTTGCGGCATCGCGATGGACGTCACGGCCCGAGAACAGGCCGTGATCGTGGACGGCTGCCGCTTCGAGTTCTGCGGGTCCGGGATGCGGATGCTCGGTTGGAGCTCGGCGACGGTCATCCAGAACTCGTCCTTCCGACGATGTTCCACCTGGGCGATCTCGTTCTCCCCGATCAACTACGACTCGCCGACCGCGACGATCGATCACTGCACAATCGTCGACAACGGGGCGCCCGCGATCCGTTACTCAGACACCTTGTTCGTGAACGAAGAGGCGACGGTCCGGAACAGCATCGTCTGGAGCAATGGAACACCGTTGGGCGGTGCCGCTGTGCCGCAGGTCTCCGGCCTGATCCTCGTCGAGGACTCGATCGTCGAAGGAGCGCCGCCCGGAGCCGGGGTGTTCGATGCTGACCCGCTCTTCGTGAACGCGGTCGCGGGCGACTTCGCGCTGCAGCCCGGATCGCCGGCCATCGATCGTGCGTACGGCACCGTCGCAGACGCGTCCGCGTTCGATCTCGTCGGCGCCCGGCGTGCCGTCGACGACCCGGCGACGCCGAACGCCGGGACCGGCGCGATCGATTTCGTTGACCTCGGCGCGCTCGAGTTCACGACGGACCTCGGGTCCTACGCGGGCTGCGAGGCGGTCCCGAACTCCACGGGCCGCCCCGGCCGCATCCGCGCAACCGGCTCGCTCGACGTGGCGGACTTGGACCTCACGCTGCGCGCGGAAGACCTCCCGCCGCAGCAGTTCGGCATCTTCCTCGCGAGCCGCCGCGCGGGGCTCGCACCGATGGCGGGCGGCCTCGGCACGCTCTGCCTCGGCGGCAACGTCGGGCGCTTCAATGCGCCGGGCCAGATCCTGAGCTCGGGGCTCGGCGGTGCGTTCGCGCTCACCGTCGACCTCGGTGCGATCCCGGAGCTCGCGGGACTCGTTGCGGTGCAGCCGGGTGAGACATGGCGATTCCAGGCCTGGCACCGGGACTTCGTCTCGGGCGTCGGGACGACGAGCAACCTGACGGATCGCGCCACGTTGGGCTTCGAGTAACGCAGCCAGCGCGACACAGCGGAACGGTCTGCTTTCGCGAGCCTCCGTCGAGCTACGGGCGCGGGCTTGCCCCGTCAGCGGCCGGACCACGATCCCCGGATCCCGGGCAAGCAGCGCAACCGCAGCCCCGCGGCCGTGTACGGGAGCGACCGGACGGGGCCCCGCGTCCGCGCTCCGTCCGCCCGGGCCGCCCGTACGTCGACCCTGGCACTGGTCCGGGCCCGCCCGTCCCTCTCGAGGAGCGTCTCCGCGCGCCTTGCCCCAGCGCCGCCCGCACGGCCGCTATGCTGCCCGCGCCGCGAGGCACATCCACCGATGCCGATGATCGACCGACTCCGCCGTCCAGAGCTCCCCGTCCTCGCGCGGCTCGCGCGCGTCGTCGCGCTGGGCACCGCCCTCGCCGCCAGCGCCGCCGCGGCTCCGCAGCTCGACCTGCCGAAGAAGCGCCGGTCGGCGCCGCCGAAGAGCGCGCCGCCCGTCGTTCAGGAGGATCCGGCGACGGCGAAGGGCGGCGTGCCCGCGAAGAGCACCGACACGACGAACGGCGGGGCGGCTCCCGCCGCCGGCGGCGACAAGCCCGGCGCGCCTCCGGCCGCCGGCTCGCCCGCGCCGGGCGGCGCCGAGGTCACGCCCGTGGTCGGGCCCGACGGCGAGCCGATCGGCACGCGCACGACGGTGCGCGTCAACGGACTCGAGCCCAACGCGCCCGCCGGGCGCGGCACGATCGATATCCAGGGCGGGCAGTCCAACCGCGTGCCCGAGGGGCGCGTCGGCGTCTTGCCCGGCATCGACCTCCCCGGTGCGCGCCGCGCGCGCGGTGGAGCCGCGGCCGGAGCCTCCGGCGGCGCTCCCGCCGGGGCGGCCTCGGCCCCGACCGGCGGCGCATCCGGCAGCGCACCCAATGGGGCGAGCGACCCCGCCGCCGATCCCTTCGCGCCCGTCGTCCCCGACGCGCGCGGCGCGGCCCGCGTCCTCCTGGACCGCATGACGAAGGTGCGCCGCGTCACCGACTCCGAGCTCGACGAGATCGCTCAGCGCCTCGCGCGGCTCGGCGACGACGGGCTCGAGGTCGCGCGCTACGCCCTCGCGCAGTCCGAGGCTCCGATGATCACGTGCGGTGCGCGCGCGCTGCTCGAGGGGGGCACCGGCGCGGACGCGGACCTCGTCGTGCGGCGCCTCCGCGGATCGATCCCGCGCGGCGCGGCGCCTGTCGTCCTCGACGATCTGCTCGAGCTCGATCCGACGCGGGGGACGAACGAGCTCCTCGTCGACCTCCTCGCGCACGACTCCGGACAGGTCCGGCGCAGCGCGCGCTCGGCGCTGTCGGACCGCCTCACCTCCGACGACCTCACCGGGCTCATCTCCGTCCTCGCGCTGCGCTCGGCCGAGAAGCGCCGCGGCGCGCTCGAGATGATCGCGAAGCTCGAGCCCGACTACGCGGTCGACCCGCTGCTGTCCGCGCTCGATGACCGCTCGACCAGCGTGGCGAAGGTCGCGATCGAGGCGCTCGCCCGCGTCGAACACTCGACCGTCGACGTCGACCTCGAACGGCGCCTCTTCGCCCGCGGCACGCTGGGCGTCCCCGAGGCGCGCGCGCTGCTCGCCATCGTCGAGCGCGAGGACCGCACGGGGACCCCGATCCTGTCGGGCGCCGCCGTCCCGATGCTCGTCGAGGGGCTGCGGCTCCCGATCCCGCTCGTCGCGAACGCGTCCGCGCTCGGCCTCGCGGGCATCGGATTCCGCAGCGACTCCGACGAAGTCTCCGAGTGGCTCGACGGCCCCGTCCCCGAGCAGCTCGTCCGCGCCGTCGCCGGCGTCGAGTTCTTCGACGGCTTCGACCTCGTGCGCGAGCCCGCCATCCGCCGCCTGCGGCAGATCTCCGGCACGAACCACGGGCGCGACGGCGACGAATGGCGCCGCTGGTGGATCGACGCGCGCCCGACGTTCAGCGCCACGCGCGTCCGGATCCCGGTCGAGCCGGACGACGCGCTGCGCGTGCTGGTCCAGGTCCACGACCCCGCGTACGGTGCACCCGTCACGCTCGCGGGCCCGGGCCTCGCCGCCGACGACGGCTTCGAGGAGCCCGAGGTGGGGGCGACGTACTACCTCTTCCCCGAGGACGCCCGCGCGCTCCTCGACCTGCTCGCGACCCAGGGCGTGTTCGGGGCCGAGCGCCTGCCCGGCGTCCGCGGCACGCTCGGCGTCGGCGCCAAGTCCCTCGAGGTCGCGATCGGCCCGCGCCGCAAGGCGTTCCGCACCGGCGTTGACTTCGAGCAGCGCTGGTTCGGCGCGATCGTCCAGCGGGCCTATGGACTGAGCCGCCGCTACGGCTGGGAGACCTGCGCGGTCCCCGACGTCCACGCGGACCGGCGCGCGTTCTTCCTCGAGCGCCTCGAGGAGTGGACCGCGAACGACGATCCGACTGCGCGCGGTGACGGGCTCGAGGCGGCCGTCTTCCGCCACCTCGCCGCGGTCGAGACCGCGGAGCGCGGACCGGGCCTCGTCGCGCTCTTCGACCTCGACACGACGATGGGCGTCCTCGGGCTCGACGAGGTGTATCCGCTGATGACACTGCTGGAGGACGAGTCGATCTACGGCCAGCGTGCCGTCGAGATCGTCGATCTGGCGCAGCGCGCCATCGGGATCGAGGGCGACGCGCGCGAGTCGCTCTCCGGCACGGCCCTCGACCGGGCGCTGCTCCTGATGGACACGGTCGAACGCACCTTCGGGACCGGCGGCCTGGAGGGCATCGAGTCGACGCTCCGACGCCTCGACGACACGCACGTCGCCGAGGCGGCCGCGGATACGCGCGTCCTGCGGCGCGTCGCGGCCGCGCGCGTCCTCGGCGGCTACGAGCCCGGTCGCGTCGGCGAGGACGTCGTCGAGACGCTCGACCGGCTCGCGCGGGACGCCGATCCTGACGTGCGCGGCGCGGCGATGCGCGCGCTCGGCGGCCACGGTGTGACGAGCGCGCGCGAGCTCTTCGAGGAGCGCGCGCGCAGCGGCTCGGTCGCCGACCGCGCCGTCGCGGTCGAGATGCTCGGGCGGGTCGGCGGGCCCAACGCGCTGACGCTCATCGTCGACGCGCTCACGGCGCCGGACGACCGTTTGCACCTGCCCGCCGCGCGCGGGCTGGCCGCGCTCGGGACCGCGGACGCGGCGCCGCTGCTCACGAGCCTCCTGCGCTCGACCTCGAACGAGGCGCTCCGTTCGGTCGCCCGCGACGGCCTCGTTGCGCTCGGCGCCGAGGCGAAGCGCGAGCTGCTCGTCGGACTGCGCTCGACGGACGAGCGCCTGCGCCGCACGTCCGCCCTCATCCTCGGCGAGCTCCTCGAGCCCCGCGCCGTGCCCGAGCTCGGGATGCTGCTGACGCTCGACCCGACGGACCGCACGGTGCAGGACGAGCTCCGCGTCCTTACCTGCGTCGACTACGGGGACGAGTCCTCGCCCGGCGCTTCGTACCTGCGCTTCTGGGAGGAGGCCGAGCAGCGCGACGCGCTGTCCTGGTTCCTCGCCGGCGCGACCCGGCGCGGACTGCGGCCGCCGGCCCGGCCCGACTTCGAGGGCGCTGGCACGCGCGACGCACGCGCGTTCTGCGTCGCGGCGCAGACGGGCGCGGACGCGCCGTTCGCCGAGCGCGCGCGCCGCGAGCTCGGCCGCATGAGCGGCGAGGACCTCGGGGCCGTACCCGCTACGGGCCTCGAGCGCCGCCGCTGGTTCGAGCGGGCCTCCGAGCTCGTCGAGCGCGCGCCCGCGGAGGCGACGCCCCCGGCCGGGACGGACGCGCGGTGAGCCACAGCGGCGAGCCCGTGGACGCGCCCGGCGGCCATGCGGGGCGCCGAACCGGGCGCCGCGAGCTCCTGCTCGGCGCCGCGTTCGCCGCTCTCGCCGTGGTGGGAGTGCCCGCCGTCGGACTCTTCGCGGGCGGACCCCGCGCCGCCTACGCCCGGCTGCAGGACGCACCGCTCGTCGGTCCCGTGCTCGAGGCCTGGCGCGCGCGCGTCGACGAGGCCGCGCTCGACGACGTCGAGGCGCTGGCCGAGCTCCTGGTGCCCGCGGCACGCGAGGCCGACGTCGAGCCCGCGCTCCTCGGGGCCATCGTCTGGGCGGAGAGCCGCGGCCGCTCGGGCCAGCGCTCCAGCGCCGGCGCGCTCGGACTCGCGCAGCTCGTGCCGGCCGCCGCGCGCGACGCGGCGCGGCGCGCCGGGATCGAGGTGCCGGAGGATCCGGCGGAGCTCGAGGAGCGGCTCCTGCACGACGACCGGCTCAACCTGAGGCTCGGGGCCGTGCACCTCGCGTGGCTGCTCGAGCACCGCGGCGAGTGGACGCTCGAGGCCGTACTCGTTTCGTACAACGCGGGGCGTGCGCGGCTCTTCTCCTGGATCGAGCGGCACGGCTCGTACGAGGCCTGGACGGAGTCCGAGCTCAACCGCGCCGCCGCGGGGGAGCGCACGACCGGCGCGCTCCGCTACGCGCGCCAGGTGCTGGGCGTGCGGGACCGCCTCGCCGCGCGCGCCCGGCTCAGGTGAGCCGACGCCCGCGGCCGGGCGCTGCGGATCCGGCCCGGGCGACCATCCCTCGGGAACGGTCGAACGAGTGCCGGATCGGGCACCAACGCGGGGGGCCGAAGCCCGTAGCCTGGGCGCCCGCCCGGGGGTACATCCGGGCCTGAACGCCTCGACCCAGCCCGATTCCGTGACCGACGCCCAAGCCCAACAGAGCCCCGCGCCCAGCCCCCAGGGCGCGGGCTCCGACCCCCTCGAGGCCCGCATCGAGCGTGCGAGCGCCTGGACGACCGAGCTGACCGACGCCATGGGCAGCGTGCTCGTCGGCCAGCGCGCGCTGACGCGCAGCCTCCTGCTCGGGCTCCTGTCCGGCGGCCACCTCCTCCTCGAGGGCGTGCCGGGCCTCGCCAAGTCGCTCGCCGTCTCGGCGCTGGCGAAGGGCGTGTGCGCCAGCTTCGCGCGCCTGCAGTTCACGCCGGACCTGCTCCCGTCCGACCTGGTCGGCACGGAGATCTACAGCGCGAAGGAGGGCACGTTCTCGGTCCGCAAGGGCCCGATCTTCGCGAACTTCGTCCTCGCGGACGAGATCAACCGCGCGCCTGCGAAGGTCCAGTCCGCGCTGCTCGAGGGCATGCAGGAGCGCCAGGTGTCGATCGGCGGACAGACGTTCGACCTGCCGCGTCCGTTCCTCGTGCTGGCGACCCAGAACCCGCTCGAGCAGGAGGGCACGTACCCGCTGCCCGAGGCCCAGCTCGACCGCTTCGCGCTGAAGGTCCACCTCGGCTATCCGTCGCGGGAAGAGGAGCTCGAGATCCTCGACATGATGGCGCGCACGTCGCCGCCCGAGCCCGCGACCGAGGTCGTGTCGACCGAGGCGATCGTCGAGGCGCGCCGCCTCGTCGACGAGATCCGCATCGCGCCGCCGCTCGCGGACTACGTGCTCAAGATCGTCGAGGCCACGCGCGACCCGGCGGCGCACGGGCTCGAGGACGTCGCGCCGTACGTGCACTTCGGCGGCTCGCCGCGCGCGACGATCTGGCTCGCGCTCACGGCGCGCGCGTCGGCGTTCCTGGCCGGCCGCGCGTTTGCGACGCCCGAGGACGTGAAGGCCGTGGCCCTCGAGGTGCTGCGCCACCGCGTGCTGACCACCTACGAGGCCGAGGCCGAGGGCGTGTCCAGCGACGACATCGTGCGCCGCGTGCTCGAGCGCGTTCCGATCTCCGGCTGACGCTGCCGGCTACGCAGGGACGGCTCGGAAGGAGAGGTACGGCGATGGCGGCGAAGGGAGCGAAGCGCGGACGGTCCGGCGGCCCTGGCCCCGGTTCGGGGCCGGGTTCGGCGGAGAGCGCCCGCCCGGACCCTTCGGGCACCGGGGGCGGCGTGTCGCTCCTCGCGCCCGAGCTGCGCGCGCGCGTCCGGCAGATCCAGATCCGCACGCACCGCATGGTGAACACGGCGCTCGCCGGCGGGTACCGCTCGACGTTCCGCGGCCAGGGCCTCGAGTTCGAGGAGGTCCGGCCGTACCAGCCCGGCGACGAGATCCGCTCGATCGACTGGAACGTCACCGCGCGGACCGGCGAGCCCTTCGTCAAGTCGTACCGCGAGGAGCGCCAGCTCAGCATCCAACTCGTGGTCGACACGGCGCTGCAGCTCGACTTCGCGACGTTCGGCGAGACGAAGCGCGACGCGGCCAGTCAGGTCGCGGCGCTCCTCGCCTTCGTCGCCATGCGCCACCAGGACCGCGTCGGACTCACGCTGTTCGGGGACGAGCCGGGCCTGCACCTCGACGCGGTGCACGGGACTCGCCACGTGCTGCGGCTCGTGCGCGAGATCCAGGCCGCGCCCACGAGCGTGCGTCACGGCGGGCGTTCGTCGCTCGCGGCGGCGCTCGAAGGGCAGGTCAAGACGCTGACGAAGCGCTCGCTCGTGTTCCTGTTCTCGGACTTCCACGGCGTCGCCGCGGACGGGACCGAGCGCGACCCGCGCACGGGGGAGCGTTCGGACGCGTGGACGAAGAGCCTCGCGCGCCTCGGCGCGCGCCACGACGTGATCGCGGTGCGGCTCGTCGACCGGTTCGAGGAGCAGCTCCCGGCCGCGGGCGTGCTACGGCTCGCCCGCATGGAGGACGGCGAGGTCGGCGACGTCGACGGACGCCGCTCGTCCGAGCGCGGCCGCTGGAGCGAGGCCGCGGACGCGCGCAAGCGGGCGCTGCGCGACGTCTTCGCGCGCGCCCGCGTCGAGTGGGTCGACGTGCGGACGGACGGCGACCTGGCCGCGCCGCTCGTGCGGCTCTTCCACCAGCGGGCGCAGGGGCGCGGGAGGACATCGCGATGAGGTCCGTCCCCGTTCTCGCTGCCGCGCTCCTCCTCATGGTTCCCGCGTCCGCGCAGGTCCTCGGCGAGCCCCGCGCGTCGTTCGACGCCCCGGCGGACGCGCGCGTCGGCGATCTCGTGACGTACGCGGTCGAGGTGGACTCCGTGCGCGGCGCGGCGCTCGTGGAAACGCCGGACTTCGGGTACGCGCTCGAGGTCGTCGAGTCTGCCGCCGCGTCGACCCCCGCGACGCTCGGGGAAGCGCGCACGGACCGCTTCGAGTGGACGCTCCGCGTGCTCGCGGGCGGCACGCTCGTTGGGCCGGACGTTGCGCTCGACGTCCGGGGCGCCGCAGGCTCCGGGTCCGCGACGGTGCCGGGCGCGACGCTCGAGCTCCCCGCCGCGCTCCAGGAGGGCGAGGACGAGCCACGGCCGCTGCCGCCGTTCCCCGAGCCCGCGGACCGGGCGGTCGGCGATCCAGGCCTGTCGCTCCTGCTCGGCGCGCTGGCGCTCGTCCTGCCGTTCGCCCTCTGGTTCGCCGTGCGCGCGCGGCGCCGCGGTCCTCGAGCGGAGCCGGCTCCGAACGAGCCGCGCCCCGAGGAGCGCCTCGCCCAGCTCGTTCCCGACGCCGATCCTGCCGCCGCCATCGGCGCGCTTCCGCCGCTCGTCCGCGCCATCGTCGACGCGCACCGCGGCGCGGAGGCCGACGCCGCGACCGACGAGGAATGGGCCGACGCCGTCGCGGCCGACGCGTCGCTCGCGCCGGACGCGCGCGCGGGCCTCGCCGCGCTCGTGCGCGAGGCGAGCGCCGTCCGCTACGGCGGCGGCGCGCCCACCGTATTCGCCGCGCGCGATGCGAAAGCGCGCGCCGAGGACCTCGTGCAGCGGATCGCCGGAGGTGCCGCGTGAGCGCGCTCCAGTACGGCCTCTTCGAGCCGAGCGGGCTCGGTCGCGCGCTCATCGACGGGGGCCTCGCGCTCCTCGAGGGCGCGACGCGCAGCACCGCCGAGGAGCGCTTCGAGCTCTTCGGCTTCAAGTTCGCCGACCCGTGGTTCCTCGCGCTGATCCCGGTGGCGTGCTTCCTCGTCTGGCGCGGCCGCGAGGCCCGCACGTCGCCCGAGGCGCACGTTCCGAGCATCGGTCACGCGGAGGGCGCGCCCGCCCGCACGCGCGTCCTCGCGTCGCTGCCCGCGCTCCTGCGCATGCTCAGCCTGTCGGTGGCCATCGTCGCGCTCGCGCGCCCGCTCGAGGGTCGGGACGTGTCGTCCACCGAGACGGAGGGGCTCGACATCGCGCTGCTCGTCGACCGATCGTCGTCGATGGAGGAGCGTGAGTCGCCCCGTGGACCGCGGCGGTTCGACATCGTCAAGAGCGTCGTCGCCGACTTCGCCGAGCGTCGCATGACGGACGACGAGGGCGCACGCGACAGCGTCGCCCTCATCGGCTTCGCCGGATTCGCGGATCTCCTCGTGCCGTTCACGCTCGATGTCGACGCGCTTCGGCGCGCGCTCGACGAGACCGAGGTCGAGCTGGAGCGCCGACTCGACGGAACGGCGATTGGCCAGTCGGTCCTCCAGGCCGTCGACGCGCTCCAGCTCTCCTCCGCGAAGTCGAAGGTCGTGATCCTTCTGACCGACGGACGCCAGACGACGGGCTACACCGATCCTCTCGTCGCCGCCGAGGCGGCCGCCGAGCTCGGCATCCGCGTGTACACCGTCTACGCGGGACCGCGCGAGCGCACGATGCGCTCGGCCTTCGGCGACGTCTTCCGCGAGGTGGCCGACGTCGGCAAGCTGCCGAAGATCGCCGAGATCACCGACGGCCGGTTCTTCCACGCCGAAAGCGCCGAAGAGCTCGAAGAGGCGTACGCGGCGATCGAGACGCTCGAGCGCACCCCGCGCGTCGAGGACCGTTTCACCGAGCGCTTCGACCTCTATCCGCGCCTGCTCCTACCCGCGCTGTTCGGCTACGCGCTGAGCTTCCTCCTCGCGCTGCTCTTCGCCCGGAGGACGCCGTGATCGCGCTCGCGGAGACCGCGCTCGGCTTCGATTGGCTGCGCCCCGGCGCCGCCTGGTTCCTGGCTCTGGCGCTGCTGCCAGCGCTGATCGGACTGCGGCGGCTGTCCCGGACGCAGCGGGCGCTGCGACTCCTGTGCGAGCCGCGGCACCTGCACCGTCTGTTCCCGACGCTCAAGGCACCGCGTCATGCGCGCGGCGAGGCCATCCTGCGCTGGCTGCGGCGGCGCGCGCTCCTGCGCGCGGGCCTGGCCGCCCTTGCGGCGCTCTTCTTCGCCGCGGCGTACGTGGGCCCCGTGCGCGGCTACGCGCTCGTGCCCGCAGCGACGCGGCGCATCGACGTCGTCGTCGTGCTCGACACGTCGCGCTCGATGTGGGTGGAGGACGTCGCGCCGAGCCGGCTCGGCCGGGCGAAGAACGAGATCGTGGCGCTGCTCGACGCGATGCGAGGCGAGCGCGCCGGGCTCATCGCCTTCGCCGGCCTCGCGCGGAGCGTCGCGCCGCTCACCCAGGACATGAGGACCGTCCGCTACTTCGTCGAACGCCTCTCGCCGAACGACAACCGCAAGGGCGGTACGGACATCGGCGGCGCGCTGCGGCTCGCTCTCGAGCGCTTCGAGGCGGCCGACGGCGGGGGCACGCAGGCGATCGTGCTCGTCACGGACGGCGAGGACCTGACGGGCGAGGGGCTCGCCGCGGCGGGCGAGGCCAAGGAGCGCGGCATCCGCGTCCACGTACTCGGCATGGGCACGGAGGCCGGCGGCAAGATTCCGGACGGCGAGGGCGGCTTCGTCGTCGACCCCGACACGCGCGAGGAGGTCGTGTCCCGCCTGGAGTCCTCGTCCCTCGAGGCGATCACCGACGCGACGGACGGCATCTATCTCGAGGCGAAGGGGCGCGTGCTCCCGCTCGAGGAGCTCTACGCCCGCGCGATCCAGCCCATGGAGGGCCGCAACGTGGTCGACGGCAAGGAGCGCGTCCCGCGCGACCGGTACCAGTGGCTGCTCGTGCTCGGCGTCGCGTGCGCGCTGCTGTCGGCCGCGCTCGTCGATTCCCGGCGTCGGCCCAGGCGCCGCGCGGAGGCACCTGGCGACGACGGACGCGACGGCGAGGGCGCCCGCAGCAGCGTGAAGGCCGCGGGCCAGGCCGCTCTGCTCGTTCTCCTCGCGGTGGGCGGCCTCGGCTGCGCCGACGAAGGCGGCGCCGAGCCCTGGACAGGAACGGCGCGCGAGGCGGTGCGCGCGATGGAGAAGAGCGTCGAGTCGGGCGCGCACGCGGAGGCGATCGAGCTCGCCGGGCGCGCGCTCGAGCCGACGCGCGCGGCGCGGATGCGGGCCCGGCTCGACGGCCTGACCCGCGGCGCCTCCGAGTCGCTCCTCGCGCCGCTCGGCGCCGTGCTCGACGCGGTCGGCGTGGCTTCCCTTCGGCCCCTCGAGCGGGGTCAGATCGAACTCGCGCGCGGCCTCGTCCACGCCGACTGGGCGACCGTTCCGCCGGACCCGAGCGCGGGCCAGGACCCCGGGGACGAGCCGAGCGACGGCGCCGAGGAGCGCCTCGCCGCCGCGCGCCGCGCGTTCGGTCGCGCGGTGGGGGCGCACGCCGCGCTGAGGCCGGCGGCGCTCGAGGCCCTCGGCGACGTCGATCTCCTCGTGGGCGAGGCCCTGCGTTCCGCTCTGCCCGAGGTCCAGGGGACCGCGGGGCTCCCCGCGCCCCCGAACGCCGCGCCTCCGAACGCCGGGCCTCCAAACGCCGGGCCCCCCAGCGTCGCTGGCGCGGACGACGAGGACGACAACGAGGACATCGAGGCGGCGCGCGCGGCGTACCTCGCCGCGCGGGGGCGCTACGTCGAGAGCTTCGCGGCCGGCGAAGCGTCCAGCGACGGGCGCGCGAACTCGGAGCTCTGCGTGCGGCGCCTGGAGGAGCTCGACCGGATCGAGCAGCAGCGCGAGGAGCAGGACGAGCAGCAGCAGGACTCCGAGAGCGACCAGGAGTCGGACGACTCCGAGTCCGAGGAGAGCGAGGACGACTCCGAGGAGAAGGACGAGCCGAACGAGCGCGAGCAGGACCCGGAGAGCGGCGAGGACTCCGAGGAACGTGATCCGGAGGAGCCCGACCCCGACGAGCAGCCGCCCGAGGACGAGCCCGAGGACCCCGAGGAGCAGCCCGAGGATCCGGAGTCCGGCGAGGACGAGTCCGACACCAAGGACTCACCCGAGGAAGAGCCTGCTCCCGAGGACGCGCCCGCAGAGGCCCCCGAGTCGATCGAGGAGAAGCGCATGACCCTCGAGGAGCTCGAGCGTCTCCTCGACAGGAACCGCGAGTACCAGGAACTCGGCGAGGAGCGCCGTCGCCAGGTCGCGCGCCAGCGCCGGATCCCGACGCAGCGCGACTGGTGACACGCGACCACACAGATACGACACGATGCGATCCAGAGAAGCCGTTCCGACCGCGCGCGTTCGCGCACTCCTCCGGGCCGCCGCCTGCGTTCTGGCGGCGCTCGCGACGTCCGCGCCCCTGAGCGCGGCGCCCGCTCCAGCTCTCGCAGGCCCGCGAGCACAGAGCGCCGAGCCCCGCGTCGACGTCTACCTGAAGCGCAAGCTCGTCAAGTACGGCGAGCCCACGCAGGTCGTCATCCAGGTCGTGTCGGCCGACGCCGAGCCGCCGACGGTGCGCTTCCGCGGCGTCCCGACCGTCCCCGGCCTGCGCTTCGGCCAGTACCGGTCGGGGCCCACCCAGCGCAGCTTCCGCAGCGACTCCCGCGGCCGCATGGTGTCCCAGTCCTCGCGCACGTACTTCCTGCCGTTCCAGCCCGAGGCGGCGGGCGAGTACGCCATCCCGCCGATCGAGCTCGAGGTCGGCGGCAAGACGCTCGTCCTCCCGATCGAACCGATGGAGCTCAAAGTTGTCGAGGACATCGAGGCCGAGGCGGTCCTGTTCTTCGAGCGCGATCCGCTGCCGGAGCGCGTCTACGAGGGCCAGCCGTTCACGGTCGCGATCCGCTTCGGCTGGCTCAGCTCGCTCGCCGCGCGGGACCTCGCGCTGCACCTGCCGTGGTGGGGGCGCCTCGACGGGGTGCTCGAGCTCCCGCGCGTCCCGCGCACCAACGAGGGCGAGGTCGAGATCCGTTCGGGTGGGGTGCCCAGCGCCAAGGCCGCGCGACTCGGCAAGGTGAAGCGCGGAGGGGACGAGTTCCTCGGCTTCGAGATCGAGCGCCGCTTCGTCGCGACGCGCGCGGGCACGCTCGACTTCTCGGGGATGATCTTCGAGTTCGAGGAGCGCCGGCGCGGCGCGTTCCGCGGCAAGAGCTACTACCGCCCGGTGGAGGACGCGACGATGGAGGTCGTGTCGATCCCCGAAGAGGGCCGACCGTTCGACTTCACCGGTGCCGTCGGCGCGATCGAGGTCGCGGCGGACGCCGACCGCCGCGACGTCGATGCGGGGGACGTGATCCCGTTCGAGGTGTCGTTCACGGGCACCGGCAGCCTCGAGTTCTTCGACGCGCCGCGGCTCGATCGCCTCGACGGATTCGACCGCTTCCGGGTGCTCGGGACGCGCGAGGAGAAGACGCCGTACGAGCGCGTGGTGACGTACGACCTCGTGCCGCTCGACGCAACGCTGACCGAGATCCCGCCCGTCGAGCTCTCCGTGTTCGACCCGCGCGAGGCCGAGTTCGTGCGCGTGCGCTCGAAGCCGATCCCGATCCGCGTGCGCGGAGCAGCGAACGGGGGCGACGATCCGTTCGCGGGCGCCCCGGAGGCGCGGGACGACGCGGAGGACGTCGTGGCGCTGCGCGACGTCGACGCGGCGCCGCGCGCGAGCGAGCGCGACGCGGGCCCGGACGGTCCCGGTGGACCGCCCGCCGGCGCGGCGCTCGGCGTGCTCGGCGTCGGGCTGGCTCTCACGACGACCCTCCGCCGGCGCGCGCGTCGTCTCGGGGACGACGCGCTGGTCGCACGGGCGCGGCGCCGCCGCGCGCTCAAGGAGCTCGACCGGGCGCTGCGCGGAGCGCAGGGACCCGACGCGCTCAGCGCCGCGTTCGAGGCGTTCGTCGCGGATCGGACCGACACGCTCCCCGAGCGCTGGATCGGGGTGAACGACCTCGGCGAGGTCGGGGACGCGGCCGACGGCGCGCTCGCCGCCGACTTCTCGCGCGTCCGCGGTGCGCTCGATGCCGCCCGCTTCTCCGGCGACGCGGCGGCGGGCGCAACCGCGGACGACGTGCGCTCCGTCGCCCGGCGGCTCGTCGAGGGAGGTGCGCTGTGATCGGCGCGGTCCTGCGCGCGGTGCTCGTCGCGCTGCTCCTCTCGCCCGCGGCCCTCGGCGGCGGCGCCGAGGACACGCGCCCCGTCGGTGACGCCGCGCGGCTCTGGCGCGACGGTGCGCGGGCGGAGGCGGTGGCCGCCTGGTCCGAGCGCCTCGACGCGCGGGTCGACGGCCCGCACGAGCGCGCGCGCCTCGCCTACAACCTGGGCGTCGCCGCGAGCGCGGACGGCGACGCGCTTCGCGCCACCGCCTGGTTCGAGTCGGCGCTGCGCCTCGACCCGCGGAACGACGACGCCGCCCACAACGTCGAGATCAGCCGCGCCGACGCGGGGCTGCCGCCTGCGGCGTCGGGCGACCTCACCTCCGCCGCGACGGCGCTCATGCGGCGCTTCGAGCCGCACGAGGCGCGCCTGCTCGCGCTCGGCGGGGCGCTGCTTGTTCTCCTCGTCGGACTCGTCCACGGCCTCCGCGGCGGACGGCGCGCGCGCGCCGCGTTCGCGGTGGCGCTGCTCGCGCAGCCCCTCCTGTGGGCGCCGCTCGTGCGCAGCCTGCTCGTGGAGGGCTCCGACCCCGTGATGGTCGTCGCGCCCGGTGCGGGCGCGTCCGTCGTCGTCACGCCGGACTCAGGCGCGGAGTCCGTCGGGCGCGCCGCGCCAGGCGACGTGCTCGAGCGCGTCGAGGTCTACGGCGCGTGGACGAAGGTCGTGTGGCGCGGCGAGGAGCGCTGGATCCCGTCCGAGGACGCGTTCGCGCTCGTGCGCTGACGGGCGTCGACCGGGTCCCCGATCGCGGCACCTGGACCGCGTCTCCTCGACCGGGGCTTCGGCCGCCTGCTAACCTCGCGCTGTGCCCCGCCTCGCCGCCGCCTCCCCGGCGGACGCCCGCCGTCCGTCCCCGCTCTCCGCGCTGCTTCTCTCGCTGGCCGCTCTAGCGGCGGGCTGCGGGGAGTCCGAGCATCCGCTGCGGGCGGTCGAGCGCGGGGAGGCCGAGGTCACCGGGCAGGGCGTGCTTGTCGTCGTCGTGGACGGCCTGCGCTGGGACCACACTTCGCTCGCCGGCTACGACCGCGAGACGACGCCGTTCCTCGCGCGCTTCAGCGAGCAGTGCGCGGTCTTCGCGAACGCCTGGACCCCGGTCGCGTCGCTGCTCGGCGCGCACGTGGGACTCCTGTCCGGAGCCGATCCCGCGCTTGCAGTCCCGCCGCCCGCGGCGGGCGGCGAGGCCGCCTCGCGGAGGCCGCTCGTCGTCCCGCGCGCGCTCGGGCTCGTCGCGCGTCCCTTCCTCGCGCGCGCCTGGCGGACGGCGGCGTTCCTCGACCACCCCGCGATCGAGGAGCTCAGCGGCTTCGACGTCGGCTTCTGCGACTTCGTCGCGTACCGGGGGCGGACGCGCGTCGGCGAGCTCGCCGACGACGACACAGGAGTGACGGGCGTCGGGCTCCGCTTCCTGCGCTGGCTCAACGAGCGCGACCTCGACGAGGACTGGTTCGCCTACGTCCACCTGCACGACCTCGAGCGGCAGTGGTCGGAGGGCGTCGAGCCCGCGCTCGCCGGCCTCGTGTCCCGCGCGACGGCCGGCTGGGAGGAGCGCCCCGAGCTCGACTTCGTGCCGCCGATCGGCCTCACCGAGCCGGCGCTCGACGCGCTGCCGGCGTCGCGCACCGGCGACGGGCGGCCGCGCTCGCTCAGCAGCTACGAGCTGCGCTACGACCGCGCCCTGCGCGCGCTCGACGTCGCGCTCGAGCGTCTCGTCATGCACGTCGACGAGTACGGCCGCGGGCGGGAGGTGACGATCGTCGTCGTGGGCAGCTACGGCATCGAGCTCGGCGAGCACGGGCTGTACCTGGCGCCGGGCCTCGCCGCCGAGGAGGACCTCCACGTCCCGCTCCTGGTGCGCCCGGCGGGGCGCGTCGCGGAGCGGCTCGGATTCGAGGGCGGCCGGCGGGTCGGGACGCTCGTCTCGACGCTCGACGTCGCGCCGACGCTCGTCGAGCTCGCGGGGCTCCGGCCGCTCCCGATCGCGCACGGCTACTCGCTGGTGCCCTTCCTGACCGGCGACGGCAGCGCGCCGCCGGTTCGGCGCCGGGTCTTCGCCCGGGCCGCCTTCGGCGACGGCGCCGCGGTCGTCGGGACCGACGACGCGTGGTTCGACCCCCGCGGGAGCCGCGCGCGGGCGGCCTCCGACAGGGGGTCGGAAGATCTTTCCAGCCCGTGGGACGGTGCACTGCTGCCCACCCTCTGGGGACGCTGGGAATCCCTGCTGCTGACCGAGCGCCGGCGGCTTCACTTCGGGGTCGGGGAAGCCGATACCACCGCTGCGGAGCTGCTCGACGCGCTCCAGCGAGACCCCATCTCGGCCCTTGTCGAACACAGCGGAACACAGGAGCGAGACGCCGGAGGAGGCGCCCGCGCGAGCAGCGACTGAGGCCGCGCCCGAGGCGCGGCCGATCGGCATCGTCGCGCCCGAGTGGGCGCTGCAGCGCTCGCAGCGCGGCGCCGCTCTGTGGCGGCACGCCGGCGCGATGAACGCCTCCGCGAAGGAGGCGGTCGAGGTGCTCGCGCTCGACCAGCGCGGGATCGGGAAGCCGTTCGTGCCGCGCGACCAGTGGAACGTCCCGGCCACCGGCGCGCGCTTCCGCGTGCGGCGCGTCCCGATCGGGGGTCGCACGGCGCGAGTCGGCGAGCTCGAACGCGCGCGCCTCGAAGGGCTCGTGCTCGAGTGGATGCGCGAGCGCAGACCGCGGCTCGCGCACGTCCTGGACCTCGACGTCTTCGGGGTCGGCCTCCTGTGGGCGCTCGAGGCGGTCGGCGTGCCGACGCTGCTCACGCTCGAGCGCGCCGATGCGCTGCGCGCGACGCTCGCGATGGGCGGAGCAGACCCCGAGGAGGCCGCGGCCGCGCTCGCGACCGTGCGCCGGATCGTGGTGCGCTCCTCCAAGGACGCCGGCGTCGCGCAGGCGCTCGGCGCGCCGCGCGAGAAGATCCGCGTGCTCAGCTCGGAGGGGGACTCGGACCTGAGCGCGCTGCGCGCGTACGCGAGCCTCTACCGGCTCATCGGCGGCGAGCCCGCCGGTGGCACGTCCTCGCGCGACGTCGGGACGTCGAGCGGCGGCCCGTCCGCCGGCGCCGCGGCCTGAGGCGCGTCGGGGCGCGCGCACGCGGTGCGCAGGAGCCGGCACGCGCCGCCCTCCGTCGCCTCGAGCAGCACGCCCGTCGCGACCGGCAGCGCCATCGCGTAGCTGCGGCCGGGCGGAATACCGATCAGCGCGGCGACGGTCGCGCGCACGAGCTGGCGGTGCGCCGTCACGACGAGCGTTCCGCCGCCAGCCGCGAGCAGCGCGTCCTCCACCGCGCGCACCCCTCGGTCGGCAAGGTCCGCCTCGGTCTCGCCGCCGTGCCCGCGCCAGTGAAGAGGGTCGCGCCACCACGCGGCGCCTTCGGCGCGCCAGCGTTCCTGGTACTCGGCGTGGGGGAGGCCCTGCCAGTCGCCCCGGTCGAGCTCGGCCAGCCGGGCGTCGACGATGAGCCGCGCGTCCGGCGCGCGCTGCGCGATCGCCTCGCCGAGGGCTCGCGCGCGCGACAGAGGCGAGCTCGCCACGACGCGCAGCTCCTCCGCGCGCACGATCGAGGCAGCGAGGTCCTCGGTCTGCTGCAGGCCGAGCGCCGACAGCGGGACGTCTCGGTTGCCGTAGGTGCCCTGCGACGAATCGACCGCTCCGTGGCGCAGGAGCCACACGCGCCCGGCCGTCCCACCGCTCAGCCGTCGGGGCGCGCGGGGCGGTTCGGGCGCCCGGGGCGCGAAGTCGAGCGGGGTGAGCGGCGTGTCCAAACGAACGGGGGCGGGGCTTCCAACCGCGGGTGCGGACGCCCATCATGCCCCCGCATGCGCCCGGCGAGCCCGTCCGGCGCCGAATCCGACCCACGCGCGATCCCCCGATGCCCAAGCTCACCTTCACCGTCACGGGCGAGACCTACGAGGTCCCCGAAGGCACCCGCTTCCTCGACTTCTGCCAGGAGAACGACCTCCCGCACGACTTCGGTTGCACGGTCGGGAGCTGCGGTACCTGCGCGCTCGTCGTGACCGAGGCGGGCGGCGAGCTGCCGCCGATCGGCGACGAGGAGAGCGAGACCGTCGAGATGGCGACGGGCGAGGAGGGCGCGCGCCTCGGGTGTCAGTTCGTCGTCACCTGCGACGTGACGATCCGGCCCGCGGAAGTCTGAGCGCTCTTCCCCTCCGGCGCGCGTCGGGTCCCTCGCGGGCCTGCGGCCGTCAGGAGGGATGCGCCTCGCCGAGATCCGGGAGGCGCAGCGTCGCGGTGTCGGCCCGCCGCTCGGTGGCGCTCCCGACGAGCCCGGGCCGCACCGCGTCGAGCACCTCGGTCGCGGTGTGCCGGTAGCCGGTGAGCTTGCCGCCGTACACGGTGAGCCAGCTCGGCCGCGGCTCCTCGTGTCCCACGAGCATCACGTCGCGCGGCCGATCGAACGCGTCGCCCTCCGCGCGCGGAAGCACCCGCAGTCCGGCCCACGCCTCGAGCAGCGGGCCGTCCGACTCGGGGAAGTAGCGGCGGTGGACGCCGAGGAGGTAGTCGATCTCCTCGCGCGTCGGCGCGACGTCCGCGGGATCGCCCGTGTAGGGCGTTTCCGTCGTCCCGACCATCACCCGTCCCTTCCAAGGGATCGAGAACACGGCGCGGCGGTCGCTCGGCGCCTCGACGTAGTAGATGCCGCGCTCGAGGCTGCCTTCGACCTCGATGTGCGTGCCGCCCACGAGGTCCACCTCGCGCCCGGTCGGTACGGGCGAGGCCAGCGCGTTCACGCGATTGGCCCACGGTCCGCTCGCGTTCACGACGACCCGCGCGCGCAGCGAGCGCTCGTCCCCGCCGCGCCGGTACCGCACGTGCCAGCGCATGCCGGCCGGCTCGTCGGTCAGCCGCTCCGCGCCGACGACCTCGGCCCCGGCGTCGACGAGCGCGCCGAGCTCGATGGCGCTGGCGAGGACCGCGCGGCACAGCGCGGCGTCGTCGGTCTGCCCGTCGAGGTAGCGGAAGACGGCGCGCAGATCGCGCGTGTCGAGGCCGTCGAGGCCGTCCCAGGTCCTGCGGGGGAGGCTCTGGAAGCGCGCGTTCCTGCGCAGGAGCCCGAGCAGCGCGTACAGGGACAGTCCGGCGCGGATCGTCCACGGTCCGCGGCTCGTGTCGCGGTAGACCGGAATGTGGAAGGGAACGAGGCGCACGAGGTGCGGCGCGATCCGCCCGAGAATGCGCCGCTCACGCAGCGACTCGAAGACGAGCCGGAGCTGGAACGTTTCGAGGTAGCGGAGGCCGCCGTGGATGAGCTTGCTCGATCGGCTCGACGTTCCGATCGCGGCGGAGCGGCGCTCGAGCAGCGCGACGGAGTGCCCGGCCGCGGCAACGGCCTGCGCGACGCCGGCTCCCTGGATCCCGCCGCCGACGACGAGAACGTCGACCTCGGCGCCCTCCGCGCGCGCCTCGCTCTGCGGCGTGGCGGGCGCGGGGCGGTCCGGACCGGTGCCCGGATGCCGCTCGGACCCGCGCCCCTCCGCGCGACGTTCCTCCCCGTTCATCGTCAACACCCTTCCATTCGGCATCTCCGGTCGCAAGGATGCCCTTGGGGAGCGCTCCGCACCGCGCTCCCCAAGGAGGCACACCGCACATGATTCGACCGATTCCCGAGGGGGGGCGCCGCGTCGGCGCTTCGCTCGTTTCTTCCGTTCTCGGCCTGCTCGGCCTCGGCGCCGCGATCGTCGCGGGCACCGCGCTCCTCGGCGCTGCGTCCTGCGCCAGTCTCGCGCCGCCGTTCAGTCCGTCCTACCAGGGGCTGCGCGGCTACAAGGCGCGCACCTTCGTCGGGACGCCCGCCGAGATCCGGCCCGCCGTCGTCGCCACGCTCGAGGAGCTCGGCTACGAGGTGCTCGTCGACGGCGACGACCAGACCTTCCTCAGCGCCGTGCGCGGCATGGGGCAGAGCGGTCTGGACCCGGCCGGCGATGCGACGGGGCTCGGCGGCCAGCGCGAGTGGACCCGCGTCGGCGTCCAGATCCGCCACGTCGACAAGCACCGCCGCGCGCCGCGCACGCTGATCGAGATCGAGGCCGAGCGCATGCAGGGCACCGCCGACGGCCCGATCGAGGCGTCCTTCGGGGCCGGCAAGGTGCCGAGCGACTTCTACCAGGGCTTCTTCGCGAGCGTCGGTGAGAAGGTCGAGCGGATCCGTCCACGCTCGCTCTACGGCCTGCGCCGCGCCAGCGTCCTCGACGCCGGCCAGTGACGGGGAGCGCCTCCGGGCGTCTCTCCGCGCGCGGTCCCGTCTCCGATCGAGACGGCGCCGCGCCCCGTGCGATCCGGGTCCGATCGTGAAGGCCTTCGAGCCGACGGAACTCAGAGCCGACGGGAGTCGCATCGGTCCGCGCACGCGCGGCCGGCTCCCGCCCCTCCGAGGTCTGTCCATGAATAGCCAAGTCAAGCTCGGCATCTCCTTCGCCGCCGTCGTCCTCGTGTCGTTCGGCGGGGTCGTCCACATGACGAAGTTCCCCGAGCCCGGGGAGCTCGCGCTCGCGCCGCCCGACGAGGCGAGCCTCTCGTGGGAGACGCGCAATCGGATCGACGATCTCGCCGAGTCGGTCGCCTACCAGGCGCACGAGATCGGCCGCCGCTCGTCGCGCTTCTCGCCGCAGCAGCAGTTCCTCGTCGAGTTCCTCGAGGCGAGTCTCGACGAGGCCGGCCTCGAGGTCGAGCTGCAGGAGTACGAGGCGAAGGGCACCACATTCCACAACGTCGTCGGGACGCGGAAGGGAACCGGCGCCGGCACGCTCTTCATCGGGACGCACTACGACTCGTACGGCAAGAGTCCGTGCGGCAACGCGGTGGCGACGGGCGTCTCGGCCGTGATCGAGTCGCTGTCGATCCTGAAGGGACGCTCGCTCGACCGCACGATCGTCGTCGGTCTCTTCGGGACCGGCGAGAAGCCGCACCGCGGCGAGGCGACGATGGGAGCGCAGGTCTGGCTCGACCGCGCGACCGAGGACGGCCTCGAGATCGACGAGGCGCTGATCGTCAGCAGCTTCGGAGTGTTCAGCGGCGGCGTCGGCCTCCAGAAGTCCTCCTTCCCGTGGTACCTCATGTACCCCGACACCGCGGACTGGGTCGCGTTCTACGCGCCGTTCTCCGCCAAGGAGGACGCAACCGCTGCGCTCCGCCGGTGGGACGCCGTGACCGACCTGCCCGCGCGCGGGTTCGCCGCGCCGCAGTGGATGCTCGGCATGCCGACCGCCGACCAGGGCCCGTTCCTCGACGCGGGCATCCCGACGATCGTCGTGAGCGACACGGGCTCGGAGCGCGACAGCGTGTTCCGCTCGAAGGGCGACGACGCCTACCACATCGACTACCGGACGATGGCGCTGCGCGTCGAGGCGCTGGCGGACTTCGTGGAGCGCTGGGCGAACGAGCCGGTGCGGTCGCGCTAGCAGAAGGCGGGGCAGGCTGCGAACGGTGCGGTGATCGAGCGCCGCGTTCGACGGCGGGAAGCGGGGAATCGGATCCCCCTTCCCGCCGTCGGCCGTTTCGCGCCATCACCGCGCCCGGCGTAGCTCGGCAGCGCAATCCGCGCAGTCGCGTTCTAGGGTGCCGCGTGCCTCGTCGAGTCAAAGGACGGTGAGAGCAGCAGGATCCGCTCCGCTGCGGGACGCGGGAGTCGAGGCGTTCGAGTGCGATAACGCACGTGGTTCGAGTGCGGAACAACCGGTGGAGGGACTTCCTTGCGAGGGTGCCGAGTGTCGCCTAGCGTCGCGATACCCAGCTCGCTCGCCGTCTCGCACCTCACACAACCGCTGGCCATGAAACGCAGCTTCCCGCCCACGACTCGGTCTCTGGAGCCGCGCCCGAACGGCTTGCGGTTGTGTCCGCCAGCCATGCAGCGGTCATCCGTTCAAGAGCCGACGAACGCGTCACCGTCCTGGCGGGAATCAACACCCGATAGTCGATCCGCACCGGCAGCGAGTCCTGGGGCCGGTGGAGTCGAGGGCACTCGACATGCAGATCGTTGGCCCGGATCAGCGGCGCAGATGAGCCGTCGAACGAAGCGAGCGGCGCGCTCAGGTCTCCTCGTTCAAATGTCGCAGCGGTTCTGGCCGGCGATCGTGGCGGCTGCTGTGTTCTTCGGATGGACGCATCCCGCAGCCGCCGCCCAGGAGCCTCTCCTCAAGCGCGAGATCGTCACGTTCGACCCGCAGTACCGGGGCTCGAACTTCGGAACAGACATCCAGACCGACGGTGACTGGGCGATCGTCACGTCGTGGCTGGACAGAACGGCGAATCCCACCTTTGCCGGATCTGGATCTGTACGCGTCCTCAAGCGCGGACCGGACGGCTGGAGGCAGCACAGCGTGCTCTCGCCCCCGGGGCTCGCGTTTCAGGAACACTTCGGGAAGCGTCTTGGTAGCGCCCATATGATGGGACGGCGGATTGCCGTGGCAGTTGCAACGGGTCCCAGCAGTCCCAACTTCCCTGCCGTCTTCGGGCGGGTCTACATCTACGAGTTGGACGGAGACGTCTGGGAGCAGGTGCAGATCCTCCGCCCGATTGATGTTCCAACAGGACTCCAGTATCCGCCCATCTACGGTTACGCGCTTCGTTTCGCAAGCGAGGACGAACTCCTCGTAGGCAGCCCCGGAGACCGGCAGTGGCTTGGTGCTGATCCTGGGGGGTCGTACTACGTCTATAAGCGCCATGCGAGCGGGGAATGGCGCTTCGACTACAAGGTCGTCCAGCCGCCCGCATTCGCCACCGACCCCCGATGCACGCTCGGCGCTCCGCTCCGGATCGAAGGTGGTCGTGCCGTCACTCTCTTCCGGTCGCTCGCGCGGCCCACTGCTCACGCGCTGGAGCTCAGTCGCTCGCCGACGAACGGTAAGTGGGAACTCGTCGACGTGCTCACGTTCGATGGGATCAGGATCGACTCGCGTGCGGAGGACTTTGACTTCGTCGGCGATTGGGTCATCATCGCGGACGACAACCGCAACAACGGCGGAAGCCCCGGGCGTGTAATCAGCCTGCATCGCACGTCCGCGGGATGGGAGCAGCAGCCAGACCTGGAGGCACTGGATCCCTACACGGTGTGGACGCCGGCTAGCCTACCGGCGAACGAGAGGTTCGCAATCGGACTCGACTTCGACGGGGAACGTCTTGTCGTGTCGTCGGGCGAGGGATTCCTCCCCGGCCGCCAGGGGCGCGCGGAGACCTTTCTCCACGACGGCTCCGCGTGGGTGCGCGAGTGGATAATCACCCCGAATGATGTCTACGTGAACAGCGTCCTGTTCGGGGACGGAATCGCGCTTGCGGGCGACTCGGTGCTCGCTGGCTTCGCGGACTACTTCACCGAGGATCTGGCTGCGATGCCCCCCGAGTACGAAGGCGGGGTGATCTTCGCGTACGACCTCCCCCGCGGCTCCCTCGTCTGTTCGGGGGCGCCGAACTCGACCGGGAACGGCGGCGCGCTGGCGATGTTCGGCTCTCGCTCGGCGGCGACCGGCGACGTCTACGGTAAGGCGGACTCGCTTCCGGTCGGCACGTTCTGCCTTCCGCTCGTCGCGACCGAGACCGATTTCGTGGCGGGCGTTGGCGGGGGCCCCGGCAGTCTGTGCCTCGGGGGCTCGATCGGGCGCATGTACGGGCAGCTCGGACCGGCGGACGCCGACGGCGCGTTCGAGTTCGACGTGGACGCGAACGCGCTGCCGCTGGCGACCGGGCTGGGGGCGATCGCGGGAGGGGAGACCTGGTACTTCCAGGTCTGGTACCGCGACTTCACGGGCGTGCAACCGACCCAGAACTTCACGCACGCCATGGGGATCGCGTTCACCGACTGACCGCGGGCCGGGTGGTATCTGGCGCGGCGCCCGTGCCTTGGG
>JBCBNC010000006.1:0-223659 GCA_039821985.1 Planctomycetota bacterium | reverse complement strand
GTGCGGGTTTCCCGCCGTTGCCCCCTTTTTTTCCCCCCCGGGGGGGGCTCTTCTTTTTCAAAACACCCTGCGTTTTTCCCTTTTCACCTTGGGGGGGGGGGGGGTGTCCCCCCCCCCCCCGCCCCCGTGCTGTTTCACGTGGAACACGCCGCAGCGTCCCGGCACCTCGCCGGCGCGCCCCAGCCGTGTGGAAAACTCCTAAGCCTCGGGACCTCAGCTGGGAACACGCCGCCCACCCACCCACTCCGGTGCCCCATGAGCCGATCGCGCCGGGCCGTCCGGCTCACCACCGCGCGTGGACAAGTCGTGGAGAAGGAGCTTCGGTCGAACCGACCCGCGCACCCAGCGAAGAGCCCGACCGGGTGGCTCGCTCCGACGGGCGCGCTCGACCCCCAGGACCTGCCGGTCCCGTGAGGGATTCGCCCCGAACGGACACGGCTCGCGTGACAGAGGCCGTTGGACACGAATCCGGCGCAGTGGGGCCGAACCGCCCCCTGCCCGAGGCTCAGACCTCGTCCTTGGGAGCGATCAGGTCGCAGATCCGCTCCAGCTCTTCGCGGTTCGCGTAGTCGAGCTGGATCGAGCCACGGTACTTGGGCCCGTTGCGGAGCGTGACGCGGACGCCCAGGACCTCGCGCAGGCGCCGCTCGAGCTCCCCCGCCCAGGCAGGCTTCGATGGACCGGACTCCGTCGCACCCGCCTTGGCGCTCGTCTTCGCCGTCGCGGCCGTATCACCCGTCCGGGCCAGCGACTCGGTCTCGCGGACCGAGAGTTCCTTGCGGACGACCTGCGAGAGCGCCTGGAGGAGCTGCTTCTCGTCGGAGATCCCGAGCAGGGCACGCGCGTGCCCCATGGAGATCAGACCCTCGGAGAGGGCCTCCTGCGCGTCATCTGGAAGCTCGAGGAGACGGAGGTGGTTGCTGACGGCCGAGCGACTGACGCCGACCCGCTCTGCGACCTCGCCGTGGGAGAGTCCGACGCGCTCCATCAGCGCGCGGTAGCCGCGGGCCTTCTCCAGCGCGTCGAGGTCCTGCCGCTGGACGTTCTCGACGATCGCAAGCTCGAGGCTCACGCCGTCGTCCACGTCGTCCCGCACGATCGCGGGCACCGTCGCCAGGCCCGCGGCACGGGCCGCGCGCCAGCGTCGCTCGCCGGCGATCAGCTCGTACCCCGCGCCACTCCGACGGACGGTGACCGGCTGCAGCACTCCGTGCCGCTCGATGCTGCTCCGGAGCTCCTCGAGGGCCTCGCTGTCGAACGTCGTCCGCGGCTGGTCCGCATTCCGACGGATCGCTGCGACCTCGATCTCACGGCCGATGCCCTGGGCGGCGGACGGCGCGTCCGAGGGCTCCGAAGCGGCGCGGTCCGCACGCGCCCGGGGCGGAGCGCCGGGTCGGCGCTCGGTGGGGGCGTCGGCGTCCGGCGTGGCTCCAGTGGTAGAACCGAGGAGGGAACCGAGGCCTCGGCCCAGGCGGCGTTCGTTCGTCATGCGGGTGGTGCGGTCGGGGGCGAAGGACAGATCGTACACTTCCTCCCATCCCGTACAGGGAGGCGAACGCCCTGCTCCGCGGCCCCCGGAACACACTGACCTGCGCCCTTGCGCTGTGCGCTGGCGTGGCGCGACGTCCTGCGCTCTGGCTCCTCGCGGGCGCCACGGCTGCGGCCGGCCGCGTCCTGGACCTGGCGCTGCCGTTCGGCCTCACGACGCAGCGTTCGCACCAGCTCGCCTACGCCTACGAACTCGCATTCATGGCGGGTTGCCTTTCCGCAGCCATGGCCGTCGGTCATGCGATCCGATTCGCGCCGGCGCTGCGCTCCGCTGGCGGCCCCGCACGCGTGTTTGCCACGGTCGCAGTGGCGGTCCTCGCCTCCGCGCTGGTCGGCGCAGCGGCCGTCCTTCCGGCCCATGCAACGCGCGAGTGGCAGGCCGTCGCCTTCGAGTCCCGGTCGAGCCTCCTGGCGCTGGCGCTCGGCTGGACCGCGTTCGCCTCGCTCGCCGCGTGCTCGGCGGAGTGGCTTGGGGGCACCCCCCGGCCCTCCCTCACCGCGCCAGCGGCGGCGCTCGTGGGTCTCCTCCTCCTGCCCGCGGCGCTCCCGGCACCGCTCGCCTCACCGTTCGACGCCGGAGCTCTCCTGCACGCCACGTTCGATTTGTCGGCCGAGCCCGCTCATTGGCGGGCGCCGGTCTGGTCGACTCTCCTCTGGGGATCGCTCGCGGTCGCCCGAGCCGCGCCTCCACTCGCACCGTCGGAGCGCTCCACCCATGCGCTACGCGATCCTCGGTGACCTGCACTCGAATCCGACGGCCCTCGAGGCTGTCCTGGCCGCGCTCGAGGACGCGGCGGTCGACACGATCCTGCAGGTCGGCGACGTCGTCGGCTACGGGGCCGCGCCGCGCGAGACGATCGAGCTCGTACGTGCGGCGGGCATGCAGGTCGTCATGGGCAACCACGACGGGGCGTGCACGGGGCACGTCGACGCAACGACCTTCAACGACGCGGCTCGGCTCGCCATCCGCCACAACGTGGCGGCCCTGGAGCGAGAGGACCTGCGCTGGCTCGCTTCGCTCCCGCTCGTCCACACGACCGAGCACTGCGCCCTGGCCCACGCGACCCTGGCCCGCCCCGAGCGCTTCGACTACATCCAGCGTCCCGACGAAGCGGACGCGTCGTTCGACGACCTCGACCGGCCGGTGTGCTTCCTCGGCCACACCCATCGCCCGGTGACCCTGATGCGCCTGCGCGAGGCTCCGCTACGCACGTCGTACACGTTCCAGGAGGAGCTCGAGCTGGGCGAGTTCGACGCCGCGCTGGTCAACGTCGGAAGCGTCGGCCAGCCGCGCGACGACGACCCGCGCGCCGCCTACGCGCTCTTCGACTCGGACACGGCGCGCGTCACGCTCCGCCGCGTCGAGTACGACGTCGAGCGCGAGGCCGACCGGATCCTGCGAGCGGGGCTCCCGAAGATCCTCGCCGACCGCCTGTTCCTCGGCATTTGAGCCGGCGCTCAGCGGCGCCCCAGATAGCCCAGCGAGTCGGGCAGTCCATCCAGCCCGCTTTCGCCGAGATCGGCCGCGAAGAGCGCGATCAGATCACGCAGCGGCCTCTCGTCCCCGCGGGCGACGTACTCCCGCGCCTCGGGGTTCGAGCCGACGAGAACCATCAGCTCGAGGATTGAACCGGCGTTGCACGCCTGCCCATCGACCTCGAGCTCGACGGGCGTCCCGTGGTGCTGGACCACGGCAACGACGAGCGACGCGGGCCTCGCGTGCAGCACGACTCCTTCGGGCAGGCGCAGCACGGCCTCGGACGCGTTCGTGTAGCTCGGCAGGAGCGCCGCCGCCAGCTCGACGCCCGCCTGCACGAACGCGTTCGCGTGCACGAGCAGTCGATTGAGCGTCACGTTGCGCACCGCCGTCCGGGGTACGACGCGCTGGATCACCGAGTCCGCCACGCGGGACCGCAGGCCGCGGTCCCGGCGCTCGGCGAAGTGGGTCAGGAGCGTCACGGCCTCGAGCGTGTGCAGCGCCGCCGCGACGTGACCCCGCAGCTCGGGCAGGCGCGGGTCCCCGGTCTCCAGGAGCGTGTTCTTGACGTACGTGTCGTAGCTCGACTGCAGGTTGTGGACGTTCGACTCCCAGAGGCGGGCGGCCTCCTCGGTGCACACCTGCACGAGGAAGGACTCGCACTCCTCGGGCTCGTGGATCGGTCGGATCCGCGCCTCCTCGAGCACCTGCGCCACCTCGAGGAAGCGGGACGCGACGCCCGCGATCCGCTGCTCCTCGTCGTCGATCCGGTCGAGGTCGACGTTGTGGGGGAGTCGGAAGCGCCGGACCGAGCGGTCGAGCGGCGCCTGCCCCTCGCCGCGCGCGAGCTCGGTGACACCCAGCCGACGGCCCTCGTCCAGCAGCGCTCCCATGAGATCGCGAACGGTCTCCTCGACGAACGCGAGCGCCGAGCCGAGGTCCTGGTGGACCTGGAGGCGGACGCTCTCCTCGCCGAGGCGGTCGAGGACGCCGTAGCTCGGGAGGCGCCGCACCAGGTGCGAGAGGCTGATTCCGGTCAGCGCGAAGCCGCGGATCGACGCGACGACCTCGATGAGGGTCGAGAATGTGCGGTTGGTCCGCGCGCCGTAGTCGTCGAGGAAGGACTCGAGCTCGTCCGCGCTGACGGACAGGTCGAAGAACCGGCGTTTGGTCCATGCGGAGCCCCCCGGCGCGGCGCAGGCGGAGAAGAAGGGCGCGGCACGCTCGCGCAGGAGATCGGAGAACTCGCTCTCCGCGACGACCTTCTCGATGGGGGCATCCTTCATTGCAACGTACGCGCGGGCAGACGCGCGACGGGTGCGAGCCCGCGGGGCTCGCCGCACGAGGGTAGCAGCTCGACCGGAACGGGACGCGGCCGGAGGGGCTCCCGACGGGCCTCAAGAACCGCTCCGGGACGATCCGACGACAGGGGCGACGGCCCCGCACCCGGGGGCCGCGCCAGACGAGCCGATTCCGGGACACACCGTCCCGCCCACGTCCCCCGACCGGGAGCCCGCCATTTCCGCCGAACGCTGCCTCGAGACGTACCTCCAGGAGATCAACGAGGTCCCCCTCCTCACCGCCGACGAGGAGAAGGTGCTCGGTGCGCGCGTCCAGTCGGGCGATCTGGAGGCACGGGAGCACCTCATCCGCGCCAACCTGCGGCTCGTCGTGTCGATCGCGAAGATGTACAGCGACCGCGGGCTGAACCTCCAGGACCTGATCGCGGAGGGAAACATCGGCCTCATGAAGGCGGCCGAGAAGTTCGACCCCGCCGCGGGCTGCCGCTTCTCGACGTACGGGACGTGGTGGATCAAGCAGTCGATCCGCCGCGCGCTCACGAACACGGTCAAGTCGGTCCGCGTGCCGGGCTACATGACCGAGATGATCTCCAAGTGGCGGAACGTGTCGAACGAGCTGCGCTACATGCTCGGCCGCATGCCCACGGTCGAGGAGGTCGCGATGGAGCTCGGCATCCCGAAGGAGTCGTGGCCGCTGCTCAAGCGGACGATCGAGAGCAACCAGGCGGGCCAGGTCTCGCTCGACGTCATCACGCAGACGCAGGACACGGTCGAGGACGAGCGCGCCGAGGACCCGGAGGATTCGACGATCCGCCAGGACCTGCTATCGCGCCTCGACGAGCTGCTCGACGTGATCGACGAGCGCGAGGCGACGATCCTGCGGCTGCGCTACGGCCTCGGAGCGAACGGCGAGGATCCGATGACGCTCAAGGAGATCGGCAAGATCGTCGGGCTGACGCGCGAGCGCGTCCGCCAGATCGAACGCGACGCCCTCAAGAAGCTGTATGAGGTCATGGGGTGATTTGAACGGCTTCGCCGTTCAAACACCCCGGCTCCAACGGCGTTAGCCGTTGGGCCAAGAAAGGAAGGCAGAGCCCGGTCCCTCAGATCCCCGCCCTGCCCCGCGGACGACAACACCGAACAACACAGCGCCGCCAGCGCCCGCCTCGCCGCACCCGAGCCACCGGGCCACCGGGCACCGAATCGCACGTCACAAGTCGCCGGCCCGAACTCCCCCCCCAACCGTCACTCCCAGACCAACGTCTGGGTCCTGACAAAAAACGCGGGCCCCATCGGATCCCGCGCCGCCCAGATCACCTGGAACGCGAGCCCCGCCAGCGCCGGATCCCCAGGCAACCCGAACGTGAGCTTCGCCCTCCCGGCCCCGTCCGTCGTCGTCAGCACCCGGCGCGAGAACTGCTGCGCCGTGTCCTGGCCCGCCACGAGCGAATAGAAGAGCACCGCGGTCTGCCCCGGCCCCGCGTTCTCGAGCGTGACGTCCACCGGAGCGCCCCCCGCCTCGGGCAGCGCGCTCGCGCGCACCAGCGGTTCCCCGAACAGCCCCGCCAGCGGATCCCCGCCGTAGCACCCGTACGTGCCGGGCTCGTACGCGCCGACGCTGGCCGCCTCCGCCCGCGTCGCGCCTGCGAGATCGAACGTGACGCTCGCCCCCGCCGTGGCCGCGCCCACGAGCACGGACCCGCCCGCCGGGTGCACGTCCCTCTGCGCCCCGTCGAACGACGCGTCCACGAAGTCGGCGAGACCCGCCGCCGCGCCGAATCCACCGGCCCCCTGGTCGACGACGCCCCCGAACGCAACGTTGCCGGCGACCTCGACCCCCGTCAGCCCCGACCCGGACGAGAAGAACGCGTTGCTCGACTGCGAGTAGAGCGCGTTGTTCAGGATCCGCATCCCCGGTCGCCCGTCCCAGCTGACGACGCGCAGCGCCGTCCCGGACGTCGTGACGAACGTGTTGTGGCTGATCTCGATGTTCAGCGCGGTGTCCTGGTGGTCGAAGCTCACGAACGCCGGCTTCGAACGACCGAACGCCACGTTGTTGCGGACGATCGCCTCGCCCTGCACCTGCATCGCGTTCTCGTTCGTGTTCCAGACGACGTTGCGCTCGACGAGGTTGCGCTCCTCGCCGGCGGTCCCGTACACGGTGATCCCCGGGAAGTTCGTGTCGTGCACGACGTTCTCGGCGATCCAGCAGCCGTAGCTCCCCTGCTTCAGCTCGATGCCGTCGCCCTGGTCCGTGAACAGGTCGTGGACGTAGTTCCGGGCAACGACCGTGCCGTGCGTGATGTGCTCGGCGAAGTTCGCGCCGAGGTAGAGGCCCTCGCCCGTGTCGTTCAGCTGCGACGCGAACGCGATCTCGTTGTCCGTGATCGTCAGGCGCGCCGTGTCCTGCGAGCTCGCGCGGACGGTGACGGCGCCGGTGTGGTGGATGTGGCACTCGTCGATCCAGAGGTCCTCGCAGTCCTCGATCCGGATCCCGATGGAGCCACCGGTGATCTCGAAGCCGCGCAGCAGCAGGTAGCGCGTCGGCCCCGAGCTGGGCGTCCCGACGTTCAGCACGTTCTGATTCGCGTTCGGGCGGGTCAGCACCGGCATGGCGCCGGGCATCGCCTCGATGCGGATCGGCGCGGCCGCGGTGCCGACCAGGCTCACCGTGAAGAAGCGGTCGATCGAGTAGGTGCCGCCTCCGACGAGCAGCCGGTCACCGGCCTCGAGCGCGAGGATCACGTCGGCCAGCGCGGCGCCGTTCGCGACGTCGCCGAGCGCCGGGTCGTACGTGTGCTCGATCGTGCGGAGCGGCGGAACGTCTGCCCAGGGGGGGTCGTACACGGACCGTTCGGAGTCGAGCGCGACCGCGGCCGTGACGAGCGCGGGAGCGACGAGCGAGAGCGCGAGAACGCGGAGGAGGCGAGGGGTCGACATGGGGCTGCGTGGGGAGGCGAGCGAAGGGCGCGCGGAATCGTCCTCGGGGGGGACGGGCACGGGGGTCGGCCAGGGAAGACGTACCGGGCCGCGGCAGGGTTGCGGGCGACTCCTCCGAAGATGGCCGAGCGCGCCCAAACCCGCACGAGTGCGCGTCCCGGAGTGAGAACGCCTCGGGTCGAGCGCCCTGCGTCCGCGCGGTGTCCCACGTCACCTGAGAGCGAGCTGAGGCCGCCTCCGATCGGGTGCGGCAAACGGTCGATGCCCGCTGTACCCCGCGCACCCGACCCGACGACTCCGACGCCCTTCCCGCATGCCTGACCTCCGCCCGATCCTGTTCGTGACCGCACCCGCCCTCCTCGCACTGAGCGCCGCGTGCAGCTCCGGAGGAAGCAGCGGCGACGGGACGGAGTCCGCTCCACCCGACCCCGCACTGGTCGCCCAGTTCCGCGGCGTCGTATCGGCCCAGGGCATCCTGGCCGCACCCGCGGCGCCGGTCCTCGACACGGCTCTCGTGGAGCTCGGTCGCGCGCTCTACTTCGACAAGGAGCTCTCCGGCAACCGCGACGTCTCGTGCTCCACGTGCCACCTGGCATCGGAGCACGGGAGCGACGGCCGTACGCTGCCGCGCGGCGTCGACGGCGCCGGCGTCGGCCCGGCGCGCGTCGCCGGCGAGATCGTCCCGCGCCACAGCCCGATCAACCTGAACGCGGGCCACGGCGACGCGATGTTCTGGGACGGGCGCATCGAGGTGCTGCCCGGAGGCGCGCTGCGCAATCCGGCCGACGCGCAGCTCACCGCCGCCATGCAGGCCGTGTTCACCCCCGGCCTCGAGACCCTCGCCGCGCAGGCGATGTTCCCGCCGACGTCGCGCGCCGAGATGCGCGGCGAGACCGGTGAAAACGAGCTCGCGGACATCGCCGACGGCGACTTCACCGGCATCTGGGAAGCCATCGTCGACCGCTTCGTTGCGATCCCCACGTACGCGAACATGCTGACCGATGCGTATCCCGGCACGGCGCTCGTCGACTTCCACATGGGCCACCTCGCGAACGCGCTCGCCGCGTTCCAGGCAACCGAGCTGCACCGCGTCGACAGCCCGTTCCAGCGCTTCCTCGCGGGCGACGACGGAGCGCTCACGACCCCCCAGCTGCGCGGTGCCCTGCAGTACTTCGGCCCCCAGGGCCGCTGCTCGGTGTGCCACGTCGGTCCGCTCCTGAGCGACTTCCGCTACCACAACATCGGGATGCCGCAGCTCGGCCCGGGCAAGGGCGACGGCGTCGGGAGCGATGACGACTTCGGGCGCGAGCAGGTGACCGGCGCCGCCGCGGAGCGCTACCGCTTCCGCACCCCGTCGCTGCTCAACGTGGAGCTCACGGCGCCCTACGGCCACGCGGGACAATTCTCGACGCTCGAGTCGATGGTGCGGCACTACCGCAACGTGACGAACAGCCTGAACACCTACGACATCATGGAGCACGTGTCCGACACGGACCTGATCTCGACGCAGCTCGCGAACGAGTCCGACGTGCTCGCGAACCTGAGCGGCGTCGTGTCGAACCCGCTGAACTTCGACGTCGACGACATGGTCGAGTTCATGCGAGCGCTCACCGCGGACTCCGCGCGCGACCTCTCGGACGTCGTTCCGGTGTCCGTGCCGAGCGGGTCGACGGTCGACGGGTAGGCGCCGGCCGGGGCCGGAGCCCCGCTGGGGGGGGCGGGGGCCGGGGCCCGCCCCGGTCGTGGGGCACGGGCCGGGCCCCGCGGAGCGCCCGGACGATCTGTGGGAGATTGTAGAGCCCGGGTCTTGACCAATCGGTACAGACAACCCACAACTCGCGGCACGCGGACCCGACCATGCCCTGGAAGAAGAACTTCGACGTCGACGACGCCCTCCGCAAGGCGGGCGAGACCTTCTGGTCCGCCGGCTACGAGGCGACGTCGATGACGTCCCTCCTGGACGCCATGGGCATCCAGAAGGGCAGCTTCTACGACACCTTCGGCAGCAAGCGCGACGCCTACCTCCGCGCGCTCGATCGGTACGCGGACGGACGCCAGGCCATGCTCGACGGATGGGCCGCGGACAGCTCGCCGATCGAATGCCTGCGGCAGCTGCTCACCTACGTGCGGGACGACTGCATCGGGCCGGAGGGACGCAAGGGCTGCATGCTGGTCAACTGCGCGCTCGAGCTCGCCGCGACGGATCCCGACGCCCAGCGGACGGTCCAGACGGCCTTCGAGGCCTTCCGCAGGACGCTCGAGGACTGCCTGGAGCGCGCGCGCGAGCGCGGCGAAGTAGGGGCCCAGGTCGATCCCGCGGCCACGTCGACCACGCTCCTCGGCCTCGTGATGAGCATGCGGGTGTTCTCCCGCGCCGGATCGCCCGACGCGACGATCCAGACGCTGCACGACCAGGCGCTCGAGCTGCTCGAGCGCTGATCCGGGCGCGGTCCGCCCGACGGCGGCTCCGCGCTCTTCTCGGAACCCATTTTGACCGAACGGTACAGACCCTTCGACCCTTCCCGATGGTGACTCGACCCCTCATCCAACCCCACGCGACGCGTTCCCTGGAGGGACGCGTCGCCCTCGTCACCGGTGCCACTTCCGGCATCGGCCACGCCACCGCCCGGGCGCTCGCCGCAGCGGGGGCCCGTGTGGTCCTCGGCGGGCGCCGCGAGGCCGACGGCGAACGCGCCGCCGAGGAGCTGCGCGCGGAGGGGGCCGACGCCCTCTTCGTGCGCACGGACGTCACGGTTCGCGAAGACGTCGAGACGCTCCTCGAGCGCACGCTCGACGCGTTCGGCGGCCTCGACGTCGCTGTCAACAACGCGGGCATCGAGGGCGCAGGGCTGCGTCCGCTGCACGAGGAGACCGAGGAGAACCTGCGCGCCGTGATGGACGTGAATTTCTACGGCGTGTGGCTCGCGATGCGCATTCAGGTGCCGGCGATGCTCGAGCGAGGCGGCGGATCGATCGTGAACACGAGCTCGGTCGCGGGTCTCAAGGGCTTCGGCCACTTCTCGTCCTACGTCGCGTCGAAGTTCGCGCTCGAAGGACTCACGCGCTCGGTCGCCCAGGAGGTGGCGCACGCCGGGATCCGCGTGAACACCGTGGCGCCCGGTCCGATCGCGACCGCCATGCTCGACCGCGCGACCGGAGGCGACCACGGAGTCTTCACCCAGGCCGTGCCGATGCAGCGCGCCGGGACAGCCGATGAAGTTGCGGCCGCCGTGCGCTTCCTCGCGTCGCCCGAGTCCAGCTTCGTGAACGGACAGACCCTCCGCGTCGACGGCGGGATGGCGAGCTGAGGCGCGAACGATGGCAACGCGAACGAAGACGTACGTCTACGGGAAGGGAGAGCTGCGCCTCGAGGAACGCCCCGTGACAGAGCCGGGCCCCCTCGACGTCCAGGTGCGCATGCGTGCACTGTCGATCAACTACCGGGACCGGCTCATCCGGGACGGCGCGTATCCGGGCGGGGACATGACCGGCAACGTCGCGCTGTCCGACGGCGCCGGAGAGGTCGTCGCGGTCGGCGAACGGGTGCGGGACCTGAGGCCCGGCGACCGCGTCGTCGCGTCATTCTTCCAGGACTGGTCGGCGGGCCCGATGCCGCCGAACGCCATGGAATCGGCGCTCGGTGGGCCCCTGGACGGCGTGGCGTCCGAGCTCGTGACGCTCCCCGAGCACGGCTGGGTGAAGACGCCCGACACGCTCGGCTTCGCCGAGGCGGCGACGCTGCCCTGTGCGGGCGTCACCGCCTGGAACGCGCTCCTCCTCGGCGACGCAATCCAGCCCGGTGAGGCGCTCCTGACGCTGGGCACGGGCGGCGTCTCGATCTTCGCGCTCCAGCTCGCGCAGCTGTTCGGCGCCCGGGTGATCGTCACCTCGAGTGACGACGAGAAGCTCGCGCGCGCGCAGGAGCTCGGCGCGTTCGCGACGATCAACTACCGGACGCACCCGAGCTGGTCCGACGAGGTGCTCGAGCGCACGGGCGGCCGCGGCGTCGACCGTGTGGTCGAGGTCGGAGGCGCCGGCACGCTCGAGCAGTCGCTCGCTTCCGTGCGCAGCGGCGGCACGCTCGCGCTCATCGGTGTGCTCGGCGGGATCGGCGGCCGGATCGATCCGGTTCCGGTGCTGATGAGGGCTGCGCGCCTCGAGGGTGTACTGATCGGCAGTCGCACGATGCTCGCGGACCTCGTCCGCGCCGTGGACGTGCACGGGCTGCGCCCGGTCGTCGACCGTACGTTCCGCTTCGACCAGCTCTCCGAGGCCCTCGACGCGATGGCCGAGGGGCGTCACTTCGGGAAGATCGTGGTGGAGGTCGAGCGCTGACCCCGCGCGCCGGGCGCACCTGGAAGCGCCCGGCGCGGCCCGGATCGGGCGTCGCATACGACCCGATCGCCGCCCTGGGTCACGGAAGCTGGCCACAGCACGTGACCCTGCGCGAGCGCTTCGTCGATGCTGCGGAGCGCGAGCTCAAGCGCACGCGGACTTTCCCAGGGGACGGCAGCGGTGCCCGCCAGAGAGCCGAGCGACCCGAGCAGGAGCGTCACCGCCTGCCCGTTCGAGTCCGGGAGCACGAAGAGGTCGCTGGCGAGCCCCTTCACGGCGCTCGCGGCGCATCGCCGCGGGGATGCCCGGGCGGGCGCGGCGCCCGCGCCCTGCATCGAATCGGATCCGTCGCGTCGTATCCCCGCCGCCCACGGGCGCGGGGACTACACCTGGAGCCGTGACGGGCGATGATGGGGCGATGCGGGTCGCGCTCCTCGCCCTCCTCCTCGCCGCCATCGGGCTGGCTCTCTTTCTCGTCGACCGGGTCCCGGTCGACCCGGGCGGGGAGGGCTCGGGCGATCGACCCGTGGTCGAGGAAACACTCCCGCCCGAGCCAGCCGCACCGGACGACGAAGCAGCCCGTGTCACGCCCGACGAGACGGCTCGTGCGGGCGCGGAGCTCCCCGTGCGCGACATGACCCCTCCCAGCGAACGCGAACCGATCCCGCTGGCCGATCTCGACCCCGAGAAAATGCGGCCGTTCGAGGGATTCGTCCTGATGCGGCAGGAGGACGGACCGGCCCGCACGGTGCGCGCGGGCTACTTCGACCTCGAGATCGTCCGCTTCGGGCACCGGTATCCGCAGCGGGTGGACCTCGAGAACGGACGCTTCGCGGTCGAGGTGCCGGACGACGCGCGCGTCTCGCTCGGCGCCGGGCGCTTCGACGGAACGATCGCGCACTTCGAGAAGCCGGCCGGGCTCTTCGATCCACCTTCGGTCGAGTACGGACTCGAGGCAACGCCGACGAACCTGGTCACCCTCGTCGTCCGCGACGGGCCGAGCGGTGCGCCGCTCGGCGAAGTGCGCGTCGAGCGGGGCGCGACGGCGAAGTCGGCCCGCATCGGCGAAGCGCGCGACACCGGGCGCGAACCGCTCGTAGCATCCTCTCCGTCGCCGGTGCTGCTGCCGCACCTGCGCGCGGAGGGCCCGGTCTGGCTGCGCATCTCGGCTCCGGGATACGCGACGACCTCCGAGCTCGTCGACCCGCGGCGCTCCGCCGAACGCGAGGTGCTGCTGTGGCCCGCCGCCGACCTCGACGTGCAGGTGACCGGCCCGGGGCGCGCCAAGCTCAAGTCGCTCGTGCTCACGCGCTCGCTCCCGCGCGGCGAGACCATGCACGTCGGGACTTTCAGCCGGACGGAGGGCAGCGAGGAGCCCGACGGGCTGCACTTCGCCGTGCGCGGGCTCGCGGCGCGCACGCACACGCTGAGCGCGAAGGGCTTCGACAAGCTCGGGCGCATGCGAGAGCTCGGCAAGGCGACCGTCGAGCTCGGCGCGGGCGAGCTGGGATCGGTGCAGCTCTACCTGCCATGACGCAGCCGACGATCCCGACGGGCCGCCCGCACGCCGCGCCCCTCGACCGGGCGGCGGCGGGCACCGCCCTCTACGTGCACCTCCCGTTCTGCGCCGCGAAGTGCCACTACTGCGACTTCTTCTCCGTGCCGGACGAGGGCCACGACGTCGACGCCATGGTCGAAGCGGTCCTCGCGGAGGCCCGCGTCCGCGCTCCCCGCGCTCCCCGCACCGTGTTCATCGGCGGCGGCACGCCCTCGCTCCTGTCGGCCGCGCAGCTCCGGCGCCTGCTCGACGGGCTGGACGCGCTCACGGGCTGGCGCGCGAGCGCGCGCGAGGTCACGGCCGAGACGAATCCCGAGAGCCTCGACCTCGACAAGGCGCGCGCGCTGCTCGACCTCGGGGTCGAGCGTCTCTCGATCGGGTTCCAGTCCCTCGACGACGCGACGCTCGAGCTGTACGGGCGCGTGCACACGGCCGCGGAGTCGTTCGAAGCGTACGCGGCGGCGCGCGACGCCGGCGTCCGGCACGTGAACGTGGACCTGATCTACGCGTCGCCCGGCCAGACGCCCGAGACCTGGGCCCGGGACCTGGCGCGCGTGCTCGAGCTCGGGCCCGACCACCTGTCGGCCTACAACCTCACCTTCGAGGAGGACACGCGCTTCAAGCGCTGGCTCGACCGCGGGCGCCTCGAGCGGCTCAGCGAGGACGCCGAGCTCGAGATGTTCGCGTCGGCGCGGGAGCTCACGCGCGCGGCGGGCCTCGACGCCTACGAGATCTCGAACTTCGCGCGCCCCGGCGAGGCCTGCGCCCACAACCTCGGCTACTGGCGCAACGAGGACTACGTCGGCATCGGCCCGGGCGCGGTCAGCAAGACCCACCACGCCCGCGGCGGCAACCCCCGCGCGATCCATCCGTACCTGCGCCGGGTCCAGGAGAACGGGCACGCGCTCGAGTGGCGCGAGGACCCCGGGCCCGCGGCCCGGCTCGCCGAGACGTGGTGGCTGGGACTCCGGCTCGCGGCCGGCGTCGAACCCGAACGCGCGCGCCGGACGGCAGGATTCGACGGCGCCACCGACCCGACGGAGCCGGTGCGCGACGAGCTGCTCGGGCAGGGGATGCTCGAGGCGCGCGAGGACGGCCACGTCGCTCTGACCGCGCGCGGCCTGCCGCTCGCCGACGCCGTGGCGGCGCGCTTCCTGCGCGCGGCCGACGCCTGATCCGAGGTCCGCGGCCGACGGGACGAATCGCCCTCGTCGGGGCGCTTCCCCGGCAGTGGGAGCGCGCGGCCCGGCGCGCGTCCGCTACCCTCTTGCCGCGATGGCCCCCAGCGACGACCCGAAGGCGACCCAGAAAGCGGAGAAGCGGCTCCTGAAGGCCGCCAAGCGGGAACGCCGGCGCCAGAAGAAGGCGAAGAAGCCCAAGAACTTCTTCGTGCGCGGACTCGTGGTGCTGCTGCCCACCGTCCTGACCATCTTCATCTTCGCGACGGTCGTCCAGTTCGTGAACGTCTACCTCACGAAGCCCATCAACGGCGCGATCGTGACGCTGCTCGACAGCAACGCGCTCGGCTGGCAGGCGCTCGAGATGATGGACGTCGATCCGCGCTCGCGGACGTACGTCGACCTCGAGGAACTACCCGACGACCTCCAGCTCCGGCTCGGGCCCGGCCGCGAGCTCGGCACGCTCGACCGGCCCGAGGCGATCACCGCGATCGAGAACTACCGCGAGCCGCGGTACACGTTCATTCGCGATTTCGGGAGCCTCGCGATCGACCGCGAGAAGCTGCGCGACGCCGTTCCGGTGCCGCAGTGGGTCGGCCTCGTGATCGCCGCGGTGATCGTGCTGATCCTCGGCTACCTGGCGAGTGGCTTCCTCGGGCGCTCGCTGATCGCGGGCTTCGACCGCGCCCTGACGCGCATTCCCCTCGTGCGCTCCGTGTACCCGTACACGAAGCAGCTCGTCGACTTCTTCCTCTCCGACAACGAGCTCGAGTTCGACACCGTCGTCGCAGCGCCGTACCCGAGCGAAGGCGTCTGGGCGATCGGCTTCGTCACGGGCGGCGGGCTCAAGACCGTCCACGAAGAGCTGGGCGGCGCGTTCCTGTCGGTCTTCATCCCGACCTCTCCGATGCCGATGACCGGCTTCACGGTCTTCATCGAGGCGGACCGGCTGATCCCGCTGGACATCACCGTGGACGAGGCGCTGCGCGTGACCGTGTCGGCAGGCGTCCTCGTGCCGGCGAACGAGCAGGTCGGCGAGCTCGACGAGGCGCACGAGCGCTGGCAGCGTCTGGGTCTCGAGACGCCGCCCTCGAACGCCACCGGGGGCGAGGCCGAAGCGTTCGAGGACGAGCGCGACGGCGGAGAGGAAAAGGCGTGACCGCGCCGTTCGCCGACCGCGCCCTCGCGGCCGTGCGGCGCGTCGGGAACCCGATCTGTCTCGGGCTCGATCCGCACCTCGACCGCATCCCCGGCGCGTTCGGAGAGCGCGCGCGCGACCGCTCGCTCCCGCGCGCGGAGCGAGCGCGCGCAGTCGGAGACTTTCTCGTCGAAGTGGTCGAGATCGCGGCCGGACGCGTGCCCTGCGTGAAGCCACAGTCGGCCTTCTTCGAGGTCCTTGGCGCGGACGGCGTCTCCGAGCTCGAGCGCGTCACCGGCGCTGCGCGCGGCGCGGGCCTCCTCGTGATCGCGGACGTGAAGCGCGGTGACATCGGCTCGACGGCCGCCGCGTACGCCGCCGCGCACCTCGCCGGAGCGGCCGGCGATCCGCACCTGGCCGACGCGGCCACGGTGAACCCCTACCTCGGCACGGACTCGATCCAGCCGTTCGTCGACGCGTGCGGCGCGTCGGGCGGCGGCCTCTTCGTGCTCGTCCGCACCTCGAACCCCTCGAGCGCCGAGTTCCAGACGCTCGAGACGCCCGCCGCGAGCGCGCCGACGGTCGCCGACGCCGTCGCGGACGCGGTGGCCGGCTGGGGCGCGGACCTCGTGGGGGACAGCGGCTGGAGCTCCATCGGCGCGGTCGTGGGCGCGACGCACCCGGACGAGCTCGCGCGGCTGCGCGCGCGCATGCCGAACGTGCCGTTCCTGCTGCCCGGGTACGGCGCGCAGGGGGCCGGCGCGGCGGACGTGGCACCGGCGTTCGTGCGCGGCCACGAGGGCGCGCTCGTGAACTCGTCGCGCGGGCTCCTGTTCCCGCCGCGCGCGGACGGAGACGACGACTGGCGGTCGGCGGTCTCCCGCGCGATCGACACGATGGCCGAAGACCTGGCGGGGGCGCTCGCGCGATGACGGACGCCAACGTTCCCCTGCGCGCACGCACCGACGCGCTCCCCGCGGACGTGGTCGGACTGTCCGAGGTCGCGCGCGCGGCGCTCGCCGCGGGGCCGCGCTTCGCGCCCCTGCCGGTCGCGCTGCGCCCGGGCGACATTCCGCGGCCGGCCGAGCGCCTCGGCGCGGAGGAGCGCGAGGTGCTCACGGGTCTCCTGCGCGCGGGCTACCAGGACGCGGGCGTCGCCGTCCGTCCCGAGGTCGACGCGAGCCTCGCCGCGCTCGCGCACCCGGGCGTGTCCGCAGTGCTGACCGGCCAGCAGCCGGGCTTCGCCGCCGCGCCGCTCTACAGCCTGTACAAGGCGCTGCAGGCGTGCCGCCTCGCGGAGGAGCTCACGCGCCTCCACGGCGAGCGCGTCGTTCCGATCTTCTGGAACCACGCGGACGACCACGACATCGCCGAGGTCCACCACGCGTGGCTGCTCAACCGCAACCTCGACCTGCAGAAGGTCGGGCTCTCGGGGCTGTCGTCGGGGCGCGTCCCGGTGGGCGAGCTCTTCCTCGACGACGAGGCCCAGGCCCTCGGCGCGGTCGCCGCGCAGCTCCGCGGCGTCGTCGAGGAGCACGCGGGCGCGGACGCCGCCGTGGATCTGTTCACGCCGAAGGACGGCGAGACGCTCGCCCGCGCGTTCACACGCGCGCTCGACGCGCTCGCCGGCCGCTTCGGGCTCATCGTGTCGGAGCCCGCGTGGATCCGTCCGCTGCTCTCGAGCGAGCTCGGGCGGATCGTGTCCGGGCTCGGTGCCGGCCCCGCCCTGACCGACGCGCTGCGCGCGGGCGAGGAGGAGCTCGGCGGACTCGGACTCCCCGCGCCGATCCCGGTCGGCGACGGCGGATCCGACGCCGCTGCGCTCGTCTATCGCCACGTCGAGGGCGAGCGCGTCGCGCTGCGCGCGGGCGGCGAGGGCCTCGTGCAGGACGGCAAGGACGCCTCCTGGACCCACGCCGAGCTGGGGAGCCGCATCGTCGGCACGCAGGACGAGTGGTCGGCGGGGGCGCTCGTGCGGCCGCTCGTGCAGGACGCCGTCTTCCCCGCCGTCGCGTACGTCGGTGGCTGGGGCGAGCTCGGGTACCACGCGCAGCTCGGGCCCGCGCGCGACGCCGCGGGTCTCGCGCGCACGCCGTTCGTCCCTCGCGTGTCGGTGACGATCGTCGACGACGAGACGCGCTACGCCCTCACGCGGGTCGGCTCGCCCGGGATCGCCGAGGTGCTCGGCGCGCTCGGGACCTGGCAGCCCGCCTCCGACGACTCGGCCGAGCCCACGGTCGTCGGCGCGCTCAACGCGCTCGCCGAGCGCACGAGGGACGCGCTGCTGGAACACCGCGCGGCGCTGTCCGAGCTCGAGCCCGCGCTCGCCATCACGCTCAAGAAGACGGCGGGGCACGTCGAGCAGTCGATCGGCAAGGTCGTCGCGAAAGCGCTGCGCGTGCACGACAACCGCGCGGGGAAGGGCGCGCGCCAGCTCCGGCGCGTGAACAACACGCTGTGTCCGCGGGGCGCGCCGCAGGAGCGCGTCCTCGGCCCCTTCCAGTTCGTCGCCCGGTACGGCGGGGACCGCTTCGTCGACGCGCTGCGCGCGGAGCTGCCCGCGACGGCGACCGAACACCTCGTCCTGCACCTCGTAGAAGAGGAGAACCAGCCGTGAGCGCCGATGCACTGCCCGACCTCGACGTCCTCGTCGTCGCCGCGCACCCCGACGACGCCGAGATCTCGGTCGGCGGCACGATCCTGAGGCTCCTCGCAGCGGGAGCCCGCGTCGGGGTCCTGGACGTGACGCGGGGCGAGATGGGCACCCGCGGGACCCAGACCGACCGCGACGCCGAGGCCGCGCTCGCCACCGAGCGCATGGGTCTGACCTGGCGCGGAAACCTCGGGCTGCCCGACGGGCGCGTCGTGGCGGACGTCGAATCCCGCGAGCGGCTGGCGGGCCTCCTGCGCGAGCTCGGCCCCGACCTCGTCCTCGGGCACACGCTCGACGACCCGCACCCCGACCACGTCGCGAGCGGGCACCTGCTCGTCGACGCCTGGTACCTCTCGGGACTGCGCCGCCTCGCCGAGGAGGCCGGAGGCGCGCCGGCGAAGCGCCCGCAGCAGCACCTGCACTTCGTGTCCCACACGCCGCACGAGCCCCTCGTGGTCGTCGACATCGAGCCCGTCTGGGAGGCGAAGTGCGCCGCGGTCGAGGCCTACGCGTCCCAGCTCAAGCCGTCGGGGCCCGACGACGACGGAAAGCACTTCCTCTACCGCTCCGATATCCTCGAGCGGATGGAGACCAAGGCGCGGGCCTGGGGCGAGCGCGTCGGCTGCCGCTACGGCGAGCCGCTGGTGGGCCGGGGTCCGATGGCGCTCGACGCGCCGCTCCTGCGCTGGCTCGTGCCCGACCGGCCGACGCGGCTGGGGTAGACTGCGCGGCTCCCCATGCGGCGGATCGCGATCATCAATCAGAAGGGTGGCGTCGGCAAGACGACCACCGCGGTGAACCTTGGAGCTGCGCTCGCGCGGCTCGGCCGCCGCGTGCTCGTGGTCGACATGGACCCGCAGGCGAACGCGTCCATGAACCTGGGCGCCGAGCTCGAGCCGGGCGAACCGTCGTCGTACACGGTGCTGACCCAGGGCGGGCGCGTCGCGGACACCCTGCGCGGCACGTCGACGCCGGGGCTCTCGATCCTGCCCGCGCACCTCGATCTGTCGGGAGCCGAGCTCGAGCTCGCGAGCGCGATCGGCCGCGAGACGATCCTGCGCGACGCCCTCGACGACTGGGAGCGCGACGAGCTCGCCCGCTCGGGGCGCACGCCCGCCGACGTCGTGCTGATCGACAACCCGCCGAGCCTCGGTCTGCTGTCCGTGAACGGCCTCGCCGCGTCGACCGAGGTCCTGATCGCCGTGCAGACCGAGTTCTTCGCGCTGCAGGGCCTCAGCAAGCTCGTCGAGATCGTCCAGCTCCTGCGCCGCCGGATGAACCCGGAGCTCGAGATCACGGGCGTGCTCGCGTGCCTGTACGACAGCCGCCTGCGCCTCGCTCGCGAAGTGCTGGGCGAGCTCCGCGCGCACTTCCCCGAGCAGGTCTTCCGCCGTCCGATCGCGCAGACGGTGAAGCTCGCCGAGACGCCGAGTTTCTCGGCGACGATCTTCGAGTACGCGCCGGAGTCCAAGGGAGCGGAGGACTACCTGGCCGTCGCCCGCGAGTTCCTGGCGCGCGAGGGGATCCACGTCGACGACGACGGACGCCCGATCGAGGCGGCCGCGGCGTCGGACGCCGGCGACGAGGGCGACGACGAGCCCGCGCCACCTGCGGGCACTCCACCGGAGCCCGAGCCGGCCGCTGAGGCGGACCCGGACGGCGGGCCGTCGAACGGCGCGCCTCCCGCGGCCGCGGCTCCGGCTGCCGCAGAGCCCCCGGCGCCCGCTGAGACGCCGGCTCCGGCAGAGGCCGAGGCGCCCGCTGGGGCGCCGGCCTCCGGCCCCGCGCGGGCCCCCGCGGCCGAGCAGCCCGCGGAGCGTCCCGAACCGGCCCCCGCGCCCCCCGAGCAGACCTTCACGGTCACCCCGGAGCCCCGGCGGCGAACCGAGGTCCGCACCCGTATCGACGACCGCGGCGAAGAGCGCTTGCGGCCCCGCTCGGGCCAGTGACACCCGTACGGGCCCCTCCCCATGCGCATCGGCATCCTCTGCCACCCGACCTACGGAGGTTCGGGGGTGGTCGCTTCGGAGCTCGCGCTGTCCCTCGCGGAGCGCGGGCACAGCGTCCACCTCTTCTCCCACGACGTGCCCCCGCGCCTCGCGCGCGCGCCCGGGCACAAGGTCGAGCTCCACGTGGCGCAGGGCAGCCCGTACCCGCTGTTCCACTCGACGCCCCACGACCTCGCGATCATGTCGCGGGTGCTCGACCTGCACCGCAGCGAGGGGCTCGACGTCCTGCACGCGCACTACGCGCTTCCGCACGCCATCACGGCGCTCGTCGTGCGCTCCGCGGCGCAGGACGCGGGCCTGCCGCGCCTGCCGGTCGTGACGACCCTGCACGGCACGGACATCACGCTCGTCGGGAACGACCCGAGCTACGCGCCGCTGACGCAGTACGCGATCACGGCGTCGGACGCCGTGACGACGGTGTCCGCGGACCTCGCGGAGCGCACCGCGAAGGACTTCGAGGGCCAGGCGCCGTGCGGGATCCACGTGATCCCGAACTTCGTCGACCTCGACGAGTTCCACCCGGCGGGGCCGAAGCGGGAGCGCCCGACGGCGGTGCACGTCTCGAACTTCCGCCGGGTGAAGCGCGTGCCGTGGCTCGTCGAGCGCTTCGCGGACGCCCTGCCCCGGCTGCGCGAGAGCGGTATCGAGCCCGAGCTGCGCCTCGTCGGAGACGGCCCGCAGCTCGGCGAAGCGCGCCGGATCGCGCGGGATCGGGGCGTGTGCGAACACGTCTCGTTCCTCGGTATGCGCAGCGACCTGGCCGAGCTGCTCGGCAGCGCGGACCTCTTCTGCTACGCGTCGACCGAGGAGTCCTTCGGGCTCTCCGCGCTCGAGGCCATGGCGTCGGGAACGGCGGTCCTGGGGACGCGCGTCGGAGGCGTGCCTGAGGTCGTGACGGACGGCGAGACCGGAGTGCTGATCGACCTCGACGACGACGCGGCGTACGTGGACGCGCTGGTCGAGCTCCTCGGCGACCGCGAACGCAGCCGCACGATGGGCGAGCGCGCGCGCGAGCGCGCCGCCAGCGAGTTCGAGCGGCACGCCGTCGTCGAGCGCTACGAGATCCTCTACCTCGGCGTGTCCGACCCGACCGAGCCCTGCTTCTGACCCGCTGGCATGGAGCGGCTGCACCTCGACCACAACGCCACGACCCCGCTGCGCCCTGAGGCGCGCGCGGCGCTGGTGGAGGCGCTCGACCGCGGCCTCGGGAACCCGTCCGCGGTGCACGGGTCCGGGCGGGCCGCGCGCGCGCTCGTGGACGATGCGCGCGAGCGCGTCGCCGCTGCACTCGGCGTCGATGAGGACGCGGTGGTGTTCACCTCGGGTGGAACGGAGAGCGACAACCTCGCCGTTCTCGGGGCCGTCGCGGCGCAGCCCGGGGCGCGGCTCGTAACGAGCGCGCTGGAACATGCCGCCGTCCACGAGCCCGCGCGCGCGCTGGAGCGCGGGGGAGCCGACGTCCGCTGGGTCCAGAACGACGCGGAGGGCACGCTCGACCTCGAGCATCTCGCGCGCCTCGCGGCCGTCGAGGCCCCTCTCGTCGTCAGCCTGATGGCGGCGAACAGCGAGATCGGGACGGTCAACGACCTCGTCAGCGCGCGCGAGGCGGTGGGACGTGCCCGGCCGCAGGGCGCCGCAGAAGCGGTGCTCCACACGGACGCCGTGCAGGCGCTCGGGAAGACCCCGATCTCGGACGTGGTCGGCGCGGCGGACCTCGTCTCGCTGTCGGCCCACAAGGTCGGAGGCCCCGTCGGGGTGGGCGTCCTGGTGCGGCGCATTGGCGCACCCCTCGAGGCGCGCTCGCGGGGCGGGAGCCAGGAGGCGGGGCTGCGCGCGGGAACGGAGAGCGCGCCGCTGCTGTCCGCGGCAGCCGTGGCGGTCGAGCTCGCCGTGCAGGAAGCGACGACCTATCGCGAACGGCTCGCGCCCGTCGCCGCGGCGTTCTGGGCCGCCCTGGGGCGCGCGCTCCCCGCGGCACGGCTCAACGGCCCGGCGCTCGACGCGCCCGCGCGCCTGGCGAACACGGTGAACGTTTCGTTTCCGAAGTATGGCGACGCGCGGATGCTCGTCACGCGACTCGACCTCGGCGGCGTGGAAGCGTCGGCCGGATCCGCGTGCGCGAGCGGTTCGCTCGAACCGTCGCGCGTGATTTCCGCGCTCGGCCTCGGCGACGACGAGCGCGTGCGGAGCGCGGTTCGTTTCTCCTTCGGAAGGAGCGCGCTCGTCGGTGACGCGAAACGGGCCGTGGAGAGTCTGCGGATAACTCTGGGGGAAGCGCCCTAAGTCGTCTATTTCGGGGGAAGGCGGTTCAGAACGACCGAGTTGTGAGCCGGGAGCCGTTGACCGATTCGCGGACCCGCGCTTCTAATCGCGACCGTCGAGTTCGTCGCTCCCGGCAACGACCACCCAGCACATCGCCGACGATCGAGGACCCGCGGAACCGTACTCCGCAGCCGCCGATCGACCGCACGCAGCACGCTTCCTCCGAGCGATCTCGACGGCCGTTCCAAACCGCCCCGAACTCCCGCGCTCCGCCTGCGCCGCCGCCCCGCCGGCGTCGTCCCCCGGGCACCGTGGAGGTCGCGCGTTCCGACTCTCCGGGCGCGCGAGGAGGTCCCCCGTCCCGAGCTCGACCGAGCTCGCGGACGGGCCTCGTTCGGGTCGAGCGTCTGCCGCCGGACCGTCCCCGCACATGACTCGTTCGAGTCCCCCCGTGTGCGCGGATCGCGGTCCGGGGCGCTCGCGCTGCGGAGCCCCTCCACCCCCATGCCGCACCGCTCTGCGCTCAGCGCCGAGCACTCCCCCCACGCGCCGTCACCGCTCGGCGCGCGCACACCGCCGCCCGGATGGAATCACCTTTCCTTCAGCCCGATCCGCACCGCTTCGACCCCCCAGGAGCGGCGGAGCCGCACGGGGCGTCGAACGGCGACGGGCCGAGCTCGAACGCTCACCCGTCGGATGCTCCTTCGGCGGGCCTCTCCCCCGACGGCACGCCCCCGCACCCCGGACGCCGCCCGGTGCGGCGGCGCGGCCGCGACACGGCGACGGGCTCCCTGTTCCCAGAGCCCGTCGACACCGCAGCTCCGAGCGGCCCCGGCACCGACGCCGTTTGGCGCGACGCGACGGCGGAGGAGGGGATCCTCCTGCGCGGAGCGCTTCAGTGTTCCCTGTCGCCGGAGACCTTCCTGACGTGGTTCACGCGGTCGCGGCTGACCGGTCATGAGGGTGAGGCGGCGGTGCTCGCGGTCCCCAACGACTTCGCGCGGGACTGGATCGAACGCCACTACGACGACGTGCTGAACAATTGCGCCGTCGCGGTCCTCGGCGCGGGCAGCACCGTGCGCGTGCGGACCGTGCCCGAGGCGTTCATCCCCACCGGCCACTCCGCGGCGGCCGCTCCCGGCGCCCCGGCCGCGGATCCGCACGATTCTGGCCGGCAGGACCCGACCCGCCATGCGCCCCACGCGGCGAACCCCGGCTCGCCGTCGTTCGGAGCGCCGGCTCAGCCGGCGGCGGCCGTGCCTCCGACGACCCCGTCCGGAGTGATCCCCTCCCCGCGCACCGGGTCCGCCCCCCCCGCACGGGCGCGCGCGTCCCAGCCCGCGGCGGCGCGCAACGTCGCCCGCCGCCTGCACCAGGGCAGCGACCTCGTCCTGAACCCGAAGTGCACCTTCGACAGCTTCGTCGTCGGACCGTGCAACCGCTTCGGTCACGCCGCGGCGCTCGGCGCGTCCGAGCAGCCGGGCAAGTCGTACAACCCGCTCTTCCTCCACGGCCGGGTCGGGGTCGGCAAGACGCACCTCCTGCAGGCGTTCTGCCACACGATCCTCGACCACCAGCCGGACGCGCGGATCCTGTACCTGTCCTGCGAGACGTTCGTGAACCACTTCATCGACGCGCTCGAGAACGGCAACACGCAGGAGTTCCGCGAGAAGTACCGGAACATCGACCTGCTCGTCGTCGACGACGTCCAGGTCCTCGCGAACAAGGAGAAGACCCAGGAGGAGTTCTTCCACACCTTCAACTCGCTCTACAACGGCGGGAAGCAGATCGTGCTGTCGTCGGACAGCCCGCCGAAGGACATCCCGACGCTGCAGGATCGCCTCGTGTCGCGCTTCAAGTGGGGCATGGTCACCGAGCTCGAGCCGCCCTGCTACGAGACGCGGATGGCGATCGTGAAGCGCAAGGCGCGCGAGCGCGGCGTGGAGCTGCCCGACGCCGTGATCGAATTCATCGCGTCGAACATCGAGGAGAACGTGCGCGAGATCGAGGGCGCGGTGACGCGGCTGGTCGGCTACACGGCGCTCTCGAACTCCGAGCTCACCCTCGAGCTCGCGCAGGAGACGCTCGCGGGCCTCATCGAGGTCCGGCGCAGCGCGCCGACGATCGACAACATCGTCCAGCTCGTCACCGAGCACTTCCAGGTCAAGCTGGCCGAGCTGCAGTCGAAGCGGCGCACGAAGCAGATCGCGTTCCCGCGGCAGGTCGCGATGTACCTCGCGCGCAAGCTGACGCGTCACTCGCTCGAGGAGATCGGCGGCTTCTTCGGCGGCCGCGACCACACGACGGTGATGTACGCGGTCGACCGCATCACGACGCAGCAGACGAAGGACCCGGAACTCGCGAAGCTCCTGCAGCACTTCATCGAGCAGCTCGCCGGACGCACCGGCAGCTGAGCGCGCACGAAGCGCACCGGTCCCGTCGCGTCCAGTGACCACGAGCCCTGGACCGCCGAGATCCGACCGATCGAGCCCGGCCCCGCGCACCCCGCGGCGCCGGGCTCGCGCCGTTCATGGACGCCGCCACGGCCGCCCGAACAACACCTCCGCTGGCGCGCTTGGAGCTCTTCGCGGGGCCCGATCCCACCCGCCGAACGGGCATGTGGAGAGCGGTAGAACCGGTGGAGGAAAAGTGGATCCGCGGGGGAGGACGCCGTGGGTCGAGTGTGGAGGAATCGGGGATGGATCGGGCGTTTCCGAGGGGCCGCCGAAGGCGTCTGGAGAAGCCGGGAAAACGGGGCGGTTCTCCACCGTTCGCTCACGCCCTCGGGCGAATCGTCCACAGGGGTCGAACGGTCGCAAATCCCCCGTATTCCGGGGTCTAGGGCGTCAAAGACCGCCCTCTGCACCGTGGACACGGTCCCCTATGACTGCGATGATTTAGACAAAGGGCGCGACGTGCAGAACGGAGTCGGGACGACCGGACTCCCGAGAGGCTTCGAAGCGCTCCCTTCGCCGGGCGTCGACGCCGCCCGTTCACGCCGAGAGCTTCGGCAAACACCACGTCGGACTGAACAGGATTCGCGCAGCGAATCCGCGTTCGACGACCGCCCTCCGCGGCGCGCGATGCGCACCCGCGAACCGTACGAAGACCATGAAGGCCACCTGTGACCGTGAAGCCCTGCGCGAGGGCCTCTCCATCATCAACAGCGTCATCCCGACGAAGAGCCCGAAGCCGATCCTCGAGAACGTCTGCATCGTCGCGACCGACGACGCGCTCGAGCTCGTGGGCACGGACCAAGAGGTCTCCGTCCGGTTCAAGATCGACAAGTGCGACGTGTCTGAGCCCGGGCCCGTCGTCGTCCCGGCGCGCACGGCCTTCGACTTCATCCGCGACCTCTCCGGCGAGACGGTCACCATCCAGACCGAGGACACCAAGTGCACGATCACCAGCGAGGCGGACTCCTGTGACCTCCTGGTGGCCGACTCCACGGAGTTCCCGGTCGTCCCCCGCCTCGAGGCCGACGGCGCCGTGAAGATCCAGGGAGGCAACTTCACTCGCCTCGTGGGACGCACGGCCTTCGCTGCGGCCAAGGAGGCCGGTCGCTACGCGATGCACGGCGTCCGCACGGAGCTCGCGGGGGACGAGCTGCGCATGATCGCCACGGACGGCCGCAGGCTCTCCATGGCGTCCATGCCGGTCGAGATGAAGGGGGCCCCGGACGCGGCCGCCATCGTGCCTACGAAGGGCATGCAGCTCTTCTGCCGGGTCATCGCGGACCCGCTCGACTCGATCTCGTTCCTGGTCCAGGAGGACAAGGTCGGCGTCGCGACCCAGAACGCCGAGATCTTCGCGCGGCTCATCGACGGCGACTTCCCGCAGTACGAGGCGGTCGTGCCGGCCCAGTGCGCCAACCGCATCGAAGCGGACGCGGACGTCCTCGCCCAGAAGCTGCGCCTGGTGTCGAACGTCTCGGGCGACGAGACGCGCGCCGTGCGCCTCAAGATGCAGGGCGAGCAGCTCGAGCTCTTCGGACGCTCCGCCGGCCGCGGCGAGGCCACCGCGTACCTCGAGGCGAGCTTCGACGGCCCCTCGGGCGAGATCGCCTTCAACCCGGACTACGTGCTCGAGGGCCTCAAGAACGGCGCGCCGGAGCGCGTCGTGCTCGAGTTCCAGGAGCGCACCAGTCCGGGCAAGTTCACCCTCGGCGAGAACCACGTCTACGTCGTCATGCCCATCACGCTCGACGCCTGACCCGAATGGCGCGTCGGTCCGCTCGATCCTCCTCACGCGGCGCCCCCAGGCGGGGCCGGCGGCGGCCCGTGTCGCCGACCGCGCAGAGCGAGGAGGAGCGCAGGGGCCGGACGATGTCCCTCGGAGACGCCCTCGGCGAGTACCTCGACGAGAGCGGCCTCCTCCGGCGCAAGCGCGCCGTGCCGGCCATCGATGCGTGGAACGAAGCCGTCGGCGACGATCTCTCCAGGCGCGCACGCGCCGTCTCCTTCCGACGCGGCGAGCTGCTCGTCGAGGTCGACTCTCCTTCCCTCCTGAACGAACTCCAGGGCTTCGCGGCCGAGGACCTCCGGGCACGCGCCGATGCGCTCCTCGAAGGGGCTCGGATCCGCAAGCTCACCTTCAAGTTGAACCGCCGCTCATGAGCGAAGCGAACACGAACGACGGCACCACCGGCCCGGTCTACGGCGCCGACTCCATCACCGTCCTGGAGGGCCTCGAGGCCGTGCGCGTGCGTCCCGCGATGTACATCGGGGACACCGACTCGCGCGGCATGCACCACCTGATCTGGGAGGTCGTCGACAACGCCGTCGACGAGGCCCTGGCGGGCCATGCGACGCGCTGCCGGGTCATCCTGCGCGCCGATGGATCCGTGACGGTGGAGGACGACGGCCGCGGTATCCCGGTCAGCATCCACCCGAAGGAGGGCGTGCCGGCCGTCGAGGTCGTGCTGACCAAGCTCCACGCGGGCGGCAAGTTCGACGACCAGGCGTACAAAGTCTCCGGCGGCCTCCACGGCGTCGGCGTCTCGTGCGTCAACGCGCTCTCGACGCGCCTGCACGTCGCGGTCCACAAGGACGGCAAGGTGCACGAGATGGAGTTCGCGCGCGGCCAGAAGTCCAAGGATCTCGAGGTCACGGGCGACACGGACCGCACCGGCACGGTGGTGACATGGACGCCCGACGCCGAGATCTTCTCGACGGTCGAGGTCGAGTACGAGATCGTCGAGAAGCGCCTGCGCGAAACGGCGTACCTGATGGGTACGCGCGGTCTGCGCCTCGAGCTCGAGGACGAGCGCAACGGCGCGTCCGAGGTCTTCGAGTTCCCCGAGGGGCTCAAGACGTTCGTCGACCACATCAACAAGAACAAGACCACGCTCCACCAGGACGTCGTCCACTTCACGAAGGAGGTCCCCTCGCCGGACGACCCGTCGCAGGAGTACGAGGTCGAGCTCGCGCTCCAGTACACGGACGCGTACCAGGAGAGCGTGTTCACGTTCGTGAACAACATCAACACGCACGGCGGCGGCACCCACCTGTCTGGCCTGAAGACGGCGCTCACGCGCACGCTCGGGGCCTACGCGCGCAGCGGCAAGCTCGTGAAGGAGAACCAGGAGCTCCCGAGCGGCGACGACTTCCGCGAGGGGCTCACCGCCGTTCTGTCCATCAAGGTCCCCGACCCGCAGTTCGAGGGCCAGACGAAGGACAAGCTCGGCAACCGCGAGGCCCAGGGCATCGTCGAGTCGGCGGTGAACGAGCTCTTCTCGACCTACCTCGAGGAGAACCCGGCCCCGGCCAAGGCCATCGTCGGCAAGGCGGTCCGGGCCAAGGAAGCCCGCGACGCCGCCCGCAAGGCGCGCGACCTCGTGCGCCGCAAGTCGGCGCTCGCCAGCGGCAACCTGCCGGGCAAGCTCGCGGACTGCCAGAGCAAGAACCGCGACGAGACCGAGCTGTACATCGTCGAGGGTGATTCGGCGGGTGGCCCGGCCAAGATGGGCCGGGACCGGCGCACGCAGGCGATCCTCCCCATTAAGGGCAAGATCCTCAACGTCGAGAAGGCGCGCCTCGACAAGATGCTTGGTCACCAGGAGATCCAGCTCATCATCTCGGCGCTCGGCACGGGCATCGGTCCGGAGTTCGACGTCGAGAAGCTGCGCTACGGCAAGGTCATCATCATGACGGACGCGGATGTGGACGGATCGCACATCCGCACGCTGCTCCTGACCTTCTTCTTCCGGCAGATGCCGGAGATCATCGAGCGCGGGCACCTCTACATCGCGCAGCCGCCGCTCTACAAGCTGAGCATCGGCAAGAAGAGCCAGTACATCCTCGACGACCCGACGCTGCGGCGCACGCTCATCGAGCGCGGCGTCGACCAGATCACGGTGCGCGACGCGAACGCGGAGCGCGAGTGGAACGGGGCCGAGCTGAAGATCCTGCTCGACCAGCTGCAGGAGCTGCAGAACGCGGTCGACGGCGCCATTCCCGCGTGGAGCGACCGGACGTTCCCCGAGTTCCTCGAGCGCTGGGACGGCGAGCACCTGCGCCCGTTCCACGGCCAGGTCGGCGCGGCCGAGGAGTTCTTCTCGACCAAGCAGGAGCTCGACGACTGGTTCGAGCTGCAGGCCGCCGGAGCCGAGGACTTCAAGGTCTACCGCGGGCCGGAGAGCGGCGTGCTCCGTCAGGACGCGAACGCCCTCGCGACGGTGCTCAAGAGCCGCGACGAGATCGAGGCCCTCCTGGGCGCGCTCAGCGAGACCGGCCTCGTGTTCCGCGGCGGCGGGAACTTCATCGTCCGGACCGCGAAGGGCGGCGAGGTGGAATGCGACGACCTGATGCAGCTCGCCAGCGAGGTGCAGAAGGGCGCCCAGGCCGACGTCGACATCCAGCGCTACAAGGGCCTCGGCGAGATGAACGCCGACCAGCTCTGGGAGTCGACCATGGATCCGGAGACGCGTCTCCTCCTGCAGGTAACCCTCGACGACGCGCTGGGCGCGGACGAGATCTTCACGATCCTAATGAGCGAGGGGGTCGAGGCGCGCCGCGAATACATCGAGCAGCACGCCCTCGAGGTCACCGACCTCGACGTCTGAAGCCCGCGCGCGGAGCCGGCCCGACCGCATTCGGGCGGGCTCCGGCCCACCGTGGACCGCCTGGCGGCCTCGGTGGGCCGCTCCGAGGCCCAGCTCTCCCCCCCTGCGTCCAGCTTCGGGACGCGGGGCTCAAGGGGAGTCGGAGGATGGGTCGATGAGACGCTGGACGGCTTCCCCCCGGCCGTTCTCTCGTCTTGAAGTACACCCAGAGACTCGACTACGGGCGCCTCGCAGAGGTGCTGCACGAGCGTGGACTCGCGAACCTCGACGCCATCCGCGAGCTCCTCCAGCTCAGCCAGGACGGCGGTATGCCGTTCTGCGAGGCCCTCGTGACCTCCAATCTGGTCTCCGACTGGGACCTCTCGAAGGTCGTGTGCGAGACCTTCCAGCTGCCGTTCCTGCCCGTCGACCTGATCGAGCCGAACCCCGCCGCGCTCGAAGAGATCGACCAGGCGCTCTTCCGCAAGCACCAGCTCGTCCCCGTCGACCTCTTCGGACAGGTGCTCACCGTCGCGATGCCGTCGCTCGTACCGGCGGAGGTCCTCGCCCAGGTCGCTGCGATGACGGACTTCGTCGTGCTGCCGCTCGTCGGCACCGTCGAGTCCAACCGGCGCTGGATCGCCGACAAGATGGCCGCCGCGGCGGGCCCGAGCCCGGACGTCGAGGGCGGCTGGGAGTCCATGTTCGACGCGGCCGACGCCGAGGTGGCGGAGTCCTCCACGGGCGCCGGCGACGCTGGGCTGAGCGTGCTCGACGATCCGCTCTTCGGAGCCGAGGCCGAGGACGCGCTGGCGCCCGCGGACGGGTCGCTCGACCTGACGGGCGACGAAGCCCTCGAGCTTCCGATCACCGACGAGCTGGACCTCGGCGCAATCGAGGCCCTTCCGGCCGACGATCTCGAGATCGACCCGATCACGGAGACGTCCGCGAACGGTGCGGGCGGTCTGCCCGAGCTCCCGCCGATGCCGGAATTCAATCCGGACCAGCGCGAGGCGGGCTGATCAGCGCTCGGGCGTGCGCCAGTCGCCGCCGAGCCTGCCGACGAGCGCGCGGTCCGCGAGCCGCGGCGCCACCACCGAGAGCGCGCCGAGGATCCGCCACTTCCAGCGGAGGGAGCGCAGGGGACGCGGCGAGCGGTCCAGCTCGAGCACCTCGCGCGCCACGTCGTCCGCCGCGATCGCGCGGCCCATGTCGGGGTCCGGGAGTCCGCGGGGGTTCTCCTGCGCCTGGAAGAACCCGGTGGCCGTCAGCGCGGGCTCCAGGGTCGCGACCGCGATGCCCTTCTCGGCCCACTCGACGCGCAGGGCCTCACCGATCGACGAGACGGCGGCCTTGCTGGCGCTGTAGCCCGCCTGGCCGGGGATCCCGCGCCGCCCGACGACGGACGACACGTTGACGACGACGGGGCGCTGGCCGCGCTCGAGCAGCGGCAGCGTCGCCTTGCACGTCAGGAGCAGCGCGAACACGTTCGTGTCGAAGACGCTGCGCAGGACGTCGGGCTCGATGTCCTCGACCTTCGCGCGGTAGCCGACGCCGGCGTTGTTGACGAGCAGGTCGAGGCCGCCGAAGGATTGCTCGAGCTCCGCGACGCGCGCTTCGATCGCGTCGAAGTCGCGCAGGTCGCACGGCAGCACGACGTGCGGACCACCGGGGCTCGGTGGGAGCTCCGACGCGATCTCGTCCAGACGCTCGCGACGCCGCGCGAGGAGCGCCACGCGGTAGCCGTCCGCGGCCAAGAGGCGCACGACGGCCTCCCCGATCCCGGAGGAGGCGCCCGTCACGAGCGCGCGGCGGGGTGCGGCGCTCAACGGAGGTGCCGGACGCGCTTCAGCGCCCGGTCCCAGGAGGTCCGTTGCCGCTCGATCTTCCGGACCTGGGGGTCGTACGGAAAGCGCTCTTGAAGGTCGAGCAGCCACTCCGAGGTCATCGACTTGGCCTCGAAGAGCTTGTCGCGGCCCGCGGTGGCTCGCTCGAGGAAGAGCTCCTCGTCGCCGGCGTCGCGCGCCTCGAAGGCGGACTCCACCAGCGCGATGCCCCGTCGCGCGAGCTCGCGCGCGCGCAGGTTGTCGGGGTGGTCCGCGACGCCCTCGGGCGCCGACGGGAAGCTCCGGCCCGCACGCGGCAGCTCGAGCTCGACGTCCGCGAACGGATCGGGTCCGTCCGCCGCGGCCGGCGACTCGGCGGGCTCCGCCGGCCCACGCTCCTCGGGAGTGTCGGTCAGCGCGATGAACAGGACCACCGAGGCGATCGCCACGAGCGCGATGACGACGGGCGCGCTGCTCGGGTCGTTGGATCGGCTCATGGGGAGGGGCGGTGCGCCTTCGGGAGGCCGCGCCGCGGCCAAGACTAGCCGGACGTCCTCACGAGCCGCGCAGCGAACCCGCCGTCGACCGGTCCGCCCTCGGCGGGCGGACGCGGCGCCGAGCGGACGCGGGACTCCTCCACGAACTCTCCCGATCGCTCAAGGAAGCGCGCAACGCGCTGCTCGTTCTCCTCGGGTTCCAGGCTGCACGTGGAGTACACGAGCGCGCCGCCGGGCGCGACGCGCTCGGCGGCACTCTCCAGGAGTCGCTCCTGGATCGCGACGAGCGCGGACTGGCTCTTGGGTCCGTAGCGCCACCGCGCGGCGGGCCGCTGCGCGAGGACGCCCGTGTTGCTGCACGGCGCATCCACGAGCACAGCGTCGAAGCGCGCGTCCGGACGGAGCGCGGCCGTTGCGTCCATCGCGGCGGCGCGTCCGCGTCCGCCGAGGCCGACTCGCGCCAACCCCGCCTCGAGCCGCGCGAGGCGCCCCGCCGACGCGTCGACCGACACGACGCCCGCGGCGCCGCGCTGAAGGAGGTACGTGGTCTTGCCGCCCGGCGCGGCGCAGACGTCGAGGACGCGCGCGCCGCTCACGTCGCCGACGAGCTCCACGGCGCGGGCCGCGTGCTCGCCCTGGGCGGTGAGCGCGCCCGCGGCGAACGCCTCGCTCCGGATGGCGACACCTGCGCTCTCCGCCGGGCACAGGATCAGCGCCGGGTGCGCGCCGGGCACCGCGTCGACGCCGAGCGCGCGGAGCTCCTCGAGCCGCTCGTCGCGTTCGGCGGCGTCGCGCGCGCGCAGCGAGAGCGGCGCCTCGTCGTACGCCATGCGCGCGAGCCGGTTCGCCTCGTCCATCCCCGCGCGCTGCGTCCACTTCTTGTGGAGAGCGCTCGGCACGGACAGCGCGTCCTCCGCCCACAGGTGCGGGTGCTCCGCCGGGTCGCGGAACACGGGCGCGTCGAAATGGAACGGCGCGCCGGGCACGTCGACCGTCGGGTCGCCCGAGTGGTCGGGCTTCAGCGCGCGGATCAGGTTGCGCAGGACCCCGTTGACGACGCTGCCCTTCGACAGCCCGACGAGCTCCGACGTTGCGCCGACGGTCTCGGAGACGGCCGCGTGCCGTGGAACCCGATCGAGCCAGAGGATCTGGGCGATGCCGAGGCGCAGCATGAGCGCGAGGTCGCGCTTCGGCTGGCGGTGCGCGAACCCGGCGACGATCGCCCGGAGGGTCGCGCGGCGCCGAACCTCCAGCCCGACGAGCTTCCGGCACAGCCCGGTATCGCGCTCGTCGAGGCCACGGACCCGCGCCTCCTCGTCGACCGCGTCGAGGGGTTTGTCGGGGTGGTTCCGGAGGCAGAGGAAGGCGGCGTGGCGCGGCATCGGGCGCGGAGCTTACGGCGCCACGGGGCCCGCGAGCGCCGGGAGTCGCCGGACCGGTCGTCCGCGTCTCCGCCCGGTCCAGGCTCGGCCCCGGCCCCGGCGGCACGCTGAGGAAAGGTAAGGCCGCGCGAACTTCGCGGATCCGCACTCAACGGACGGCCCGAGCTCGCGTATGACTACCAGAGTAGTTCTTGCCCCTCCCTCCACCATGAAGCTGGTCCTTCCCCTCGTCATCGCGGTCCTGGCCGCCGCCCTCCTCCTCTTCCTGCGCGACCCGGCCCCGAGCGCGGACCCCGGCGGCGGCCGGACCGCCTCGGAGGCCCGCGACGCGGCGCCCACGGGTGGTCCCCTCGACGGCGTCGCGCGGGCGGGCGAGCGCGTCGAGACCCGCGCGGCAGCGGCCGAGGAGCCCGCGCTCGAGTCTTCGGCCGCCGCACCGGCGGACGCCGTCGCGGACGACTCGACCGAAGCGCGCGGCGCGATCGTGGGCCGGCTCACCGACGCCGGGGGAGCGCCGCTCGTGCCGGGCGACGTCGAACTCGCCGACCCCGGCGTGTTCGTCCTGAACGAGGATCGGGTCGCGCCCCGCGTCGAGGTCGACGCCGAGGGCCGCTTCCGCATCGAGTCGGACGCGGGGCCCGTCGTTCTTCACGCCGGAGCGGACGGCTACGCGCCTCTCGAGCGCGAGGTGAACGTGCCGGCCGACGGCACGGTCGACGTCGGGGACCTCCGGCTCGCGCCCGGTGTCCGCATCGCGGGCCGCGTCGTCGACGAGAGCGGGAAGCCGGTCCCGAACGCGCGCATCCGGCGGTCCGGCGCCGTCGTGCTGGACGTCGGGATGCTCGGCGGTGGGATCCGGGCGGTGGCCGAGACCGACGCGGACGGGCGCTTCGCCATCGACCGACTCGGCGTGGGCGACTTCGCGTTCCGCGTGACGCACCGCTCCTATCCCTCGGGTGACCTCGTCGGGCGCACGGAGCGCGCGGGCGAGACGCTGAACGATCTCGAAGTCGTGCTGCGGATCGGCGGAACGATCGAGGGCCGCGTCGTGGGCGCCGCCCGACTCGCAGGCGTCGAACAGGACCCGCTGCGCGTCACAGCCACGAAGACGGCGCGCGCCGACGGGTCCACCGTGAGCCCGGGCGGCCTCTTCGTCCAGCCGCAGAGCGCAGCCGTCGAGGACGACGGCTCGTTCACGCTGCGCGGGCTCGAGGCCGGCGCGAGCTACGCGCTGCGCGCCGAGGTCTCTTCGCGTCCGTTCGATCCCTCCGGCAAGCGCAGCGCCGAGGTCCTCGCGAACGTCGGAGACCGGGGCGTCACGCTGGAGTACGACGAGGGCGCTACCGTCCGCTTCCGGCTCGTCGACGACGGCGGGCGGCCGCTCGAGGGCGCCGAGATCCGCGTCTCCTCCGGCTGGTCCGTCACGCAGGGGAACTCCCTGGAGCCCGCGCCCGGCAGCTACGAGGTCCCGCAGCTCTGGCCGACCGAGGAGGAGCCCGTGAAGATCACCGCGGAGCTCGCCGGCTACGAGACGTGGACGCTCGAACCGGTCCCCGTCACGAACGGCGCGGACGTGGACCTCGGGACGATCACCCTGGCGACGGAGCCCGAGCTCGTCGTGACGGTCCTCGACGCGGCGAGCGGCGATCCGGTGGAGGGCGCGCTCGTGAAGCTCAACGAGGCCGCGAGCGCGCTCGAGGGCTTCAGCGGGATGTCGGTCTCCATCTCGACGACGATCTCCAGCTCCGACTCGGAGGAGGACTTCGAGTACGCGGACGTCGATCCGATCGAAGAGGGAGCCCGCACGGACGCGGACGGCGTGGCGCGGCTCGCCGCGCTGCCGGGCAAGCGCGTGAACATCGACGTGCGCCATCCTGGGTTCGCCGAAGCGCGGGTCACGCGCTCGCTCGACGCCTCGTCGACGACCTTCGAGGAGACCGTGCGCCTGGAGCCGGGCGGCGACGTGCGCGTGCGGCTCGTGGACGACGCCGGTCTTCCGGTCACCGGCCGCATGGTCGACCGTCGAACGGGAGAGGGGGGACCCGACGCCGACCCCGTCGAGGTCGACGAAGAGGGCGTCGCGCTCTTCCGCGGCGTGCGCCCGGGCGAGCACGGCTTCCGCGTCGGCGACCGCGTGCAGGCGCCCGCCGGCATGGTGAGCTTCTCGGCGTTCGGGCTCGACGCTTCGAACGAGGACGACGACTGGACCGAGGTCGTCGTCGCGCCGGGCGAAACGGCCGAGCTGACGCTGCTCGCGCCGCGGCCGAGCGCGCTGACCGGTCGCGTGCTCGAGAACGGCGAGCCGCTCGCCGGCGCACGCGTCACCGTCGAGGCCAAGATCCCCGGGATGCCGATGATGCTCGGGCTGGGCGGCGGGGCGTCCGCAACCACCGACGCTCGAGGCGAGTACGTGCTGGAGAACCTCGAGGGCGGCGCGTGCGCTCTCCGGATCTCACACCCCACGCGCTCGATGCCGGCCGAGTTCGACCTCGAGCTCGACCAGGGCGAGAACGAACACGTCGCCGACCTCAGCGTGACGGTCCTCGCGGGCCGGGTCGTCGACCAGGCGGGCGAACCCGTCCCCGGCGTCCGCGTGAAGGCGAGCCGGGAGCAGACCGCCGGCGGCACGCGCGCGGTCACCGTGGTGTCGTTCGTCGCCAGCGACGGCGGGGGCGAGAGCATCGAGTTCGGCGGCGACGGAGCGAAGCCCGTCCGCACCGACGGCGACGGTCGCTTCGAGCTGCGCGGCGTGGCGCCGGACGTCCCGCTGCGGGTCACGGCGACGCGCGACGGCGGCGCGACGGCCCGCTCGGAAGAGGTCGAGGTGCCCCCGGGCGGCCGCGAGGAGCTCGCCGACATCCGCTTCGAGGACGCGGGCACGCTCGTCGTCGTGACCGAGGACTACGTCGGCGAGGCGATGGTGTTCCTGACGCGCGGCGACGGCGCGGACCGCAACACCGTCGTCGAGGGTGGGCGCGGCAAGCTCGAGAACGTCACGCCGGGCTCCTACCGGCTGATCGTCAGCGCGATCTCGACCTCGGCGGGCGGCGTCGAGGAGGTCGAGCTCGCTCCCCGCATGCAGGAGATCGACATCGTCGCCGGCGAAACGGTCACGGCGACGGTGCGCAAGGAGTGAGGGAACGGCGGAATTCCGCGGGTTCTTGAACCCGTTCGCCGCGCCGGCGGCCACAGGCCCGCGGACATGACTTCACCCGACTGGATCGACCAGGCCGACGTCACCTGGATCCGGGCGCTCGCGCGCTCGCTGACGAGGGACGACGGCGCCGCGGACGACGCGACCCAGGACACGCTGCTCGTGTGGATGCAGCGCTTTCCGGGCCGGAGCGCGCCGCGCGGCTGGCTGCGGCGCGTGCTGGAGAACCGTCTTCGGCAGGGCGCTCGCGCGGACCGTCGAAGGCGCGACCGCGAGCTAGGGGGCGCCCGCCCTGAAGGCTCGACGGACGGAACGGTCGAGCGCGCGCGCCTGCAGCGCGAGCTGATGGATGCGGTGCTCGGTCTCGCCGAGCCCTACCGCGAGACGATCCTCCTCCGCTTCTTCGAGGGCCTCTCGCCGTCGAAGATCGCAGCGCGCCAGGACGTCTCCGTCGAGACCGTCAAGACGCGCCAGAAGCGCGGCCTCGCAAAACTGCGTGAACGCCTTGACGCGCAGCGCGGCGGCGACCGGAGAGCGTGGGTCATGGCCTTCCAAGTCCATCTGATCCCGTCCGCCCTCGAGGCGGGTGGGCTGGCCGCAGCCGGAGCCTCGCTCATGACCACGAAGACCTTCCTCGTTCCCGCGGCGATCCTCGCCGCCGCCGCGCTCTACGTGTCCCGACCGAGCGGCGCGCAGCCCGAGCGGCAGGATCCCGTCGATCCCGTGCGCACGGAGGCTGCGCTCGACGCCGTCGCCGAGGAGGCGCCGGGCGCCGAGCCGGTCGACGCGAGCGCGTCGGAGCGCGCCGCGATCGTCGCGCCCGACGCCGAGCCGGCGCCCGCCGGACCCGCGCCCGAGGCCGCCCCCGAACTCGTCGTCGAGGTGCGAGTGATCGATTCGGAGGGGGAGCCCGTGCCGGGCGCCCCCGTCGACTGTGCGATCGAAGGCGCGGACTCCGCGCCGTTCGGCGTGACCGATCGGACCGGCCGCATCGCGGGCCCCATGGACCGCGTCGAGGCCGAATTCGCGGTCGAGACCGACCGCTGGACGACGCTCCAGCGCGGCGCCGTGCAGTCGATCGGACGTCGCGCGGTCCCGACCGTCATGGTCGCGCGACCGCGCTCGATCGAGGGCCGCGTCCTCGATCCCATCGGCGAGCCCGTCGCGGGCGTGCTCGTCTCCTATCGGACGACGGACAATCCGTGGGCGCGGCTCGAGATCAGGCTCGACCACGCGAGCGCGCCCCGCTTCGACGTCCGCACCGACGAGACCGGCGCCTTCCGCTTCGAGCGCGTTCCGGAGATGCCCGAGTCGAAGCTCGAGGTCAGGATCGACGCGACCGAGCGCGCGAGCGTCGCCATCGCTCCGGAGGGGAACGTCTTCCAGGAGATCCGCCTCGAGGACACGCGCGACGCGGCGCGCTGGCTGTCCGGCGTCGTCGTCGACGCGTCCGGCGATCCGATCGCGGGAGCGCAGGTCTCGCGCGGCTACCGCTGCGCGGTGACCGGCGACGACGGGATGTTCGCGCTCGACACCACGATGCCGACGCCCTCGGACGCTCTCCTCGTCGCCGCTCAGGGGCTGCTTCCGAAGACGATCCGGCCGGACGCCGACGGCGCGTGGCCCGATCCGTTCTTCGTCGTCCTCGACGGTGCGCCCCTCACGCTCGCGGGCCGCGTCGTGCGTGCCGACGGGACGCCGGTGCCCGACGCGCGGCTGCGTCTCCTCGGAACGACCGATTTCGGCATGGTCGAGGATCCCGAAGAGCCGCCGGGCTTCGTGTTCCACTCGCTCGAGTCGTACGCGGGCGGAAGCAGCACCGGCAAGATCGAGCTCGACGAGGACGGCGCGTTCGAGATCGGCGGGCTGCAGGCGAAGGGCTACCGCATCGCCGCGACCGTCGCCGACTCACTTGAAGCCGTGGCCGTCGGCCCCGTCCAGGCGGGCGATCGCTCCGTGCGCATCGTGCTGCCCGAGGTCGCCGCGTGGACGACGGTGCGCGGGCGCGTCGTGGACGCCGAGGGCGAGCCGATCCCGGCAGCGCGCGTGAGCCTCGGCCGAACCTCGCGCGGCGCGCCGGGTCAGGAGTCGTCGCCCGAGGCCCGCGGCCCGAGCGTCGTCGCGGACGACGACGGAGCGTTCGAGTTCGAGCCGATCGCCGCGGGGGAGGGGCTCCGGGTCCGCGTCTTCGCCGGCGCGGGCTACCCGTTCCAGGTGCGCGACGTGGGCGGCACCGGGCCCGAGGTCGAGGTTGTCGTCGAGGTGCCCGCTCTCGCGCCGTTCTTCGTCGAGTCGGGCGCGACCGGCGCAGACTCGTTCGAAGTGCGCGGGTCGGACGGCGCCACGGTTCCGCTCTTCCAGGCGGAGGGCCACGCGATGTTTGCGATGGACCAGGGCTTCTTCTCGGAGGGCAAGTCGCCCGTCTTCTCGTGCGCAGAGGGCGAGTACGAGGTCGTGCTCCTGAGGGGCGGCGAGGAGCTCGTCCGTCGGACGGTCGAGTTGAAGGCGGGCGAGCCCGCGCGCATCGCGTTCTGACGGGCGTACGGCCGGCTCCCGGGAAACCGTGGCGTCGCCGGCGCTCGCGGGCGGGGCGCTCTACTCGAGCGCGCCGCCCACCCACGCCTCGAGCTCCGGAGGCGCGGCGACGAGCTCCTCCTTGCGCGCCTTCGACAGCCGCTTGAAGCGCAGTTCGACGCGCAGCGCCGTCGAACGGTCCCCGACCGCCGCACGACCCACCAGCTCGAGCGGCCCGCGCCCACGGAGCGCCTTCGCGCCGCGCCCGCTCTCGTGCTCGGCGAAGCGCCGGTCCACGTCCGTCGTGATGCCCGCGTAGAGCGTCCCCCCGCGGGCGCGGACGACGTACAGGATCCAGTCGGCGCTCGTCACGCTGCCATCGCATCCGGAACGTGCGCCGAATGCACGCGCTTCGTGTCCAATGCCCGGCATGAACCGCACCGCTCTCCTCCTCGCCCTCGCCTCGATCGCCGCCGCCTGCACCTCTGCGCCCGGCGCGGACGGGGGCGCCGAAGCACCGCCCGCCGCGATCGACGTGGAGGCGCTCGATCTTCCCTACGCCGCCGCGCCGGCGCCCGGACTCGTCACCGCGGGGCAGCTCTCGCCCGAGCAGATGACCGCGCTCGCGGCAGCGGGCGCCACGCACTTCGTCAGCCTGCGCCTCGCGGAAGAAAACGGCTCGGGCTGGGAGGAAGCGTTCGCCGCCGACAAGGGCTACGCCTTCACGCGCATCCCGGTCGCCGGCGCGGCCGGGATCGAGGACGGCAACGCACGAACGCTCCACGACCTCGTCGAGTCGACCGAGGGCACCGTCGTCGTCTACTGCGGCAGCAGCAACCGCGTGGGGACGCTCCTCGGCCTCGGACGCGCGCGCTTCGGCGGTCTTTCGAACGAGGAAGCGCTCGAGTTCGCGCGCTTGGCGGGCATGACGCGCATGGCGCCCGTGCTCGAGAAGGCGCTCGCGGGAGAATGAGCCAGCGGGCCGGCCCACCGTGCGATCTGCGTCGAGCCGCGCTCGCCGCGCGGCCCGTCGCGCGTCTCAGAACGTGAAGTTCGTCTGCACGTAGCCGTAGAGCGAGTCGCCCTGCGTCGTCGCGTTCGGCGCGTCGTCGACGAAGTCTCCAGCGGCGAAGTGGGCGACGCCGAACTCGAGCCGCAGCGACTTCGGTTCGACGTCGTAGCGGATGCGGATCTCCGACAGGCTGCCGATCTGGTCGCCCGCCGCCCCCGTCGCGTCCACGAGGCCGCTGGTCGTCCAGGCGTCGCGGTCGCTCTCGAGGAAGTGCTGGCGGTGCGCCAGCATCACCTGCCAGCGATCGCCGGGAAAGAACGAGTAGCGCAGGCCCGGCGAGACGAGGTTCGCGCGCGCGAACGCGCCGAAGATGCCGGTCGGGCCGAACTCGAACCGGCGCGCGCCGAACAGCGTGTCGAACCGGTTGAAGTCGCCGTCCGTCGGGTCGTCGTCGCCGGTCACGTAGTCGAACAGGAGCTCGAGGCGGCTCTTGATGTCGTCCTCGAACGTGTAGCCGAACGTCAGGTGCGCGAAGTACGCCTCGACGTCGAGCGCGGCGCGCTCGCCGAACTGGTACGCGCCTTCGATCTCCCAGTGGAGCTCACCGGCCGACGGTTTGCGGTTCCAGCGCGTGCCGAGCGTGTCGATGTCCCGGTCGCGCGTGTTGAGGTCCGTCGCGTCCTGCTCGTCGAGGCGCAGGAAGTAGAACTCGGCGTCGGTGCCCGCCGCGACGTCCGGAACGCTCGTGAACGCGCCCCAGTAACGCACAGAGGTGCGCTCCTCGTCGGCCTCGACCTCGTTGTCCTCGAGCGGCCCCTGGCCGTTCGGGAGGCGCTGGACGGGGTGTGTGTAGAACGTCCGGACGAGCGCGCCGTCGCCGTCCGTCCACGTGGCGTTGACGCCGTTGAACGAGTTGATCGTGTTGCGGAACCGGTTGCGCGCGGTGAGGCGGCGCCCGCCGAGGTCCATGGTGTGACGCCCGAAGAGCACGTCGAGCTTGTCGCCGGTCTGGAAGGCGTCGGTGAACTCGGCGCCGACGTGCGCCTGCAGGAACTCGGCCGCGTTCACGATGCCGGTGTTGAGCGGAGCGTCGCTCACGCCGCTGTAGACGCGGCTGTCCTGGACCTCGACGCTCGCGCGCAGAAAGCGGTCGCGCAGCGTCATCGCGAGCAGCGTGCGCGTGAAGAAGCCGTGGGCCTGGCCGGATCCCGACGCGCGGAACTGCTCGTCGAAGTTCTCGAAGCGGGTCCGGAACGTGCCGCCGATCTCGAACCAGTCCGGCGTGCCGAGTGCGGGTCCCAGGCGCCAGGGGCCGCTCGAGTCGGGTTCGGTGTCCTGCGCGAGCGCGGCGGGCTGCGCGGCCGCTGCCAGTACGAGCGCGGTCGCACCGGCGGAAAAGGAGAGCTGGTGGGGCATGGTCGGGGAGGCTGGGGGAAAACGGCGCGCGCTCCTCCGCGCACCGAGCGGCGCACCATACGGACTCGCTCGCAATGGGGGACTCCGGGGCGGCGCGCGCGCGTCTCCGACGGAGCACGCTCCGTCAAGGTCCGGTTCGCAGCCCGCGTGAAACACCCGCTCGCCCGCCGCGTCCGCCATGCTGGGCGCCCGCGGGGCGAGCCCCCGCCCGCCCCGGACGTCCGACCCCCATGACACCGAACCCCGATAGCGCGCCGACGATGGTCGACGCACAGCTCGAAGCCGACGACGTCCGCGCCGTCGACGATCTCGCCGTCTCGCTCTCGCGCGTCCGCGCCGAGCTCGGGCGCGCCGTCGTCGGCCAGTCCGAGGTGATCGACCGGCTACTGACCTGTCTGCTCGCCCGGGGCCACGCGCTCCTCATGGGCGTCCCGGGGCTCGCGAAGACGCTTCTGGTGTCGAAGCTCGCGGAGACCCTGCAGCTCGACTTCAGCCGGATCCAGTTCACGCCGGATCTGATGCCGATGGACATCACGGGCACGGACATCCTCGAGGAGAAGGCCGAGGGCGGCCGCGCGTTCAAGTTCGTGCACGGTCCCGTCTTCGCGGGGGTCGTGCTGGCCGACGAGATCAACCGGGCGCCCGCAAAGACCCAGTCCGCGCTGCTCGAGGCGATGCAGGAGCGGCGGGTGACCGTGCTCGGCCGCGCGTTCGAGCTGCCCGAGCCGTTCTTCGTGCTCGCGACCCAGAATCCGGTCGAGCAGGAGGGCACCTACCCGCTGCCCGAGGCCCAGCTCGACCGCTTCATGTTCCTCGTCGAGGTCGACTACCCGTCCGAGGCCGAGGAGGTCGAGATCGCCCGGCGGACGACCGGGGACGAGATCCCTTCGCTGGAGCGCGTTCTCGACGCCGAGGCGATCCTTGGGATCCAGCGCCTCGTGCGCCGGATCCCGGTGCCCGACCACGTGTACGCGTACGCGACGCGGCTGGTGCGGCGCTCGCGCCCGGGCCGGCCCGACGCGCCGGACTGGCTCGCCAGCCTCGTCTCCTGGGGTGCCGGCCCGCGCGCGGTGCAGTCGCTCGTGCTCGGCGCGAAGGCGCGGGCGGCGATGAGCGGCCGCTACATGGCCGCGATCGAAGACGTACAGGCTGTGGCGGTTCCCGTGCTCGGGCACCGCGTCGTGCTGTCGTTCTCCGCCGAGGCCGAGGGCCTCGTCGCGAAGGACGTGATCGAGCGCCTCGTGAACGAGACCGCCGCGGGCTGAGGAACCGCACGACCGTGCCCGGACCGGACGTCACCGCCGACTCGCTCGTCGACGCGGAGCTGCTCGCGCGCGTCGGGCACCTCGAGCTGTTCGCGCGCGGACCGATGATCGGGTCGGTGTCAGGCCGCCACCAGAGCCCGCACAAGGGGTCGAGCGTCGAGTTCGCCGAGTACCGCGCGTACGAGCCCGGCGACGACCTGCGCCGGCTCGACTGGCGCGCGTGGGGGCGCTCGGACCGCTTCTTCGTCAAGGAGTTCGAGGCCGACACGAACCTGCGCCTGGTCGCCGTCGTCGACGCGTCGGGCTCGATGCGCTACGCGGGTCAGGGCGGGCGCTCGAAGCTCGACGTGGCGCGCAAGCTCGTCGCCACACTGGCCCAGATCGCGCTGCGCCAGGGCGACGCCGCAGGGCTGTGGGTCGCCGGTGGCGGGGAGACCGCGCCCGTACCGCTTCCGCCGCGGCGCCGACCGAGTCACCTGCGCGCGATCGCCGGGACGCTCGCGTCGCTCGAGGCGAACGGCGATACGAGCCTCGCCGAGACGCTGCACGCCGCCGCGGAGCGCGAGCAGCGCCGCGCGCTCTTCGTCGTCGTGTCCGACCTCTTCGCGCCGGCCGACGCTCTCGGCGACGCGTTCCAGCACCTCGCGCACCGCCGGCACGACGTCACAGCGATCCAGCTCCTCGACCGGACGGAGACCGAGTTCCCGTTCGACCGACCGACGCGCTTCGTCGACGCGGAGGGCGGCGCGTCGATCGTCGCCGACCCGTCGACGATCGCGCGCCGCTACCACGCGGCGCTCGACCGGCACATGGCGCGGCTGGACGAGATCGCGCGGCAGGCGCGGCTCGACCTGCGCCGCGTGCACCTCGACGACGACCTGGGGACGGTGCTGACCGAGCTCCTGGCAGCGCGCGTCGGCCGCAGGGGGCAGCGTTGAGCTTCCTCTCGCCGTGGGTGCTCTGGGCGCTGCCGCTCGCGCTCGTGCCGCTGGTGATCCACCTCGTGCACCGTCGCCGTCACCGGACGGTCGAGTGGGGTGCGATGATGTTCCTGCTCGAGGAGTCCCGCGTGTCGCGCGGCCGGCAGCGGCTGCGCGAGGTGCTCCTGCTCGTCGCGCGCACGGTCGCGATCCTCGGGCTCGTGCTCGGAGTCGGCCGTCCTCTTGCGGGCGGCTGGGCGGCGCGCGTCGGCGGCGAGGAGCTTGGCGCCGTCGTGCTGGTCGTGGACCGGTCCGCGAGCATGTCGGAGAGAACGGCCGGGACCACGACGAAGCTGGAGCTCGGTCTGCGCGAGGCGCGGGCAGCGCTCGAAGCGCTCGGCGAGGGCGCCGAGCTCGTCGTCGTCGACGCCGCCCGGCCGGAGGAGGTCCGCGCCGCGCGCGACGCGAGCGGTCTCGACGCACTCGGACTCGCGGCGACCACGGACGCGACGAGCGATCTGCCCGCCGCCGCTCTCACGGCAGCCCGCTACCTCGAGGAGAGCCGCGCGGGCCGCGCCGAGGTCTGGATCGTCAGCGACGGGCAGTCGAGCGACTGGCGCCTTCTCGACGGGCGCTGGGCCACGGCGGTGCGCCGGCTCGAGGGCCTCGAGCCGCGGGCGCGCGTCCGCATGTTCCTGCTCGGCGAGCGCGCGCGCGCCAACCGCTCGGTGCGCGTCGAGCGCGCCCGGCGCGTCCCGACCGGCGACGGCTTCGACCTCGTGCTCGATCTCGTCGTCCGGCGCGAGTCCGGCGCGTCCGTCCCGGCGGAGGTCGTCCCCGTCTCGCTCCAGGTGGGCGGCGGTCGCTCGTCGGTCGACGTGGATCTGGAGGGCGATGAGGGTCGCCTCGTGGGGCATCGAGTGCCGCTCGCGCCGGAGGCCGAGCAGGGCTTCGGCGCGGCGCGCATCCCGGGCGACGCGCGCGGCGCGGACGACGTCGCTTACTTCGTCTGGGGCGCCGCTCCGACGCTCGAAGCGGTCGTCGTCACGGACCGGGCCGACGTTGCGCGGGTGACGTCGATCGCGGCCGAGCTTCCGCTCGGCCGCGGGCTCGACGTGACGGCGCGGACGCTCTCCTCGTCCGAGGCGCGCGATCCCGAGCGGCTCTCCCTCGACACGGCCGCGCTGTGCGTGTGGCACGCGCCGCTGCCCGAGGGGGGCGCGCGCGGCGCGCTCTCGGATTTCCTGGACTCGGGCGGCGCGCTGCTCGTACTTCCGGTGGAGGGCGACGCGGACACGGCCCCGTTCCTCGGTGCCCGCTTCGGGGGCTGGCAGCGAACGGCGTCCGCGGACGGTCCGGCCCGACCCGCGTCCTGGCGGGAGGACGACGACCTCCTGCGGACCGGCGACGACGGAACGCCGCTGCCCGTGGGCGAGCTCGAGGTGCAGCGGCGTGCACCGATCCTCGTCGAGACCGACGCCGACGTGACGGCGGACGCGGGCGACGCGCGATCGATGTCGCCGGCGGTGACGCTCGCTGAGCTGAAGGGCGGCGCGCCCCTGCTCGTGCGCACCGGCGCGGGCCTCTGCTACTTCCTCGGAGTGCTGCCGACGACGGACTCGAGCTCGCTGGCCGTGTCCGGCGTCGTGTGGGTCGGCCTCGTGCAACGTGCCCTCGAGGAGGCGGCCAAGGTCCGCGCGCGGGGGGCTTCCCTCGACGCCGCCTGGACGCTCGAACTGGGCGCGGGCTGGCGCCGCGCGATCGAGCTGGAAGGCGGACGTTCCGCACTGGAGGGCGGCGTCCACGCAGGCGTGCTCGGCGACGGAGAACGCTTCGTTGCCGTCAACCGACCGCTGGACGAGGACCGGTCCGGGCTCGAGCCCGGCGACGCGCTGCGCGCACTCTTCGGCGACGTCGAGGTCGTGGTCGAGGAGGGCGCGGGCGGCACCGGCGGACTCGCGCAGGAGATCTGGCGCCTGTTCCTCGCGCTCGCGCTCGCCGGTCTCGTGCTCGAAGCGCTGCTGTGCGCGCCGGAAGGGGAGGCGGCGAGGGAGCGCGTCGAGCGATGAGTTTCGACGCCCCGATCGCCGCGCTCGAGGTCAGCCTCGGAGGCGCGCTCGTGCCGCTGGGCGCGCTCGTGCTCCTGCTCACGGTCGGACTCGGGGTCAGGGCTTGGCTGCGCAGCCGAAGGCGGCCGGCGATCCTCGGCCTCGAGGTACTGCGCACGGTGCTGGTCGGCGCGCTCCTCTTCGCGCTCGCGGCACCCGAGCGCGTCGTGACGGAGCCCGCGGACGCGCGCTCCGAGGTGGTCGTCCTCTGGGACGACTCCGCCAGCATGGGCACGCGCGACGTGTTTGCGGACGGCGGAGCGCTGCGCACGCGCGCGGCCGACGCCGCGGAGGCCGTGGCGGCGCTCGGGGCCGGGGATGATCTCCAGGGGTCGGGCGCGGACGAGCTCGAGCTGGTGCGGACGCCGCTGTCCGCACTGCGTACGGCGGACACCGACGAAGCGAGTGGCACCGATCTCTCCGGCCCTCTCGCGCGCGTGCTCGCCGAGCGCAGGCCGCGCGCGGTGGTCCTCCTCTCCGACGGCGACTGGAACGAGGGTGAGCGGCCCGACGGCGTCGCCGAGGACTACCGCCTCGCCGGCGTTCCCGTCCTCGCGCGCGCCTTCGGCAGCGAGACCCGTCTGCCCGACGTCGCTCTCGAACCGGTCGAGCCCCCCGCATTCGCCGTCTCCGGGCGCCCGATCGAGCTCCCGTTCACGCTGAACAGCGCTCTCCCGCGCGACGCCACGGCGTCCGTCACGCTCGAGGACGCGCGCGGCGCCGTCCTCGAATCGCAGACGCTCTTGCTCCCGGCCCGGCGCCGCACTCGCGGCGCGTTCCGCTACGTCCCGACGGAGCCGGGGACGGAGACCCTCACCGTGCGCCTCGGGGCCGTGCCGGGCGACGTCGATCCGTCCAACGACGTGCGCTCGTTCGACCTGACCGTGCGGAGCGAGCGGCTGCGGGTCCTCCTGGTCGAGACCGTGCCGCGCTGGGAGTACCGCTTCCTGCGCAACGCGCTCGTGCGCGATCCCGGCGTGTCCGTGGACTGCTTCGTGCAGCACCCCGGCCTCGACGAGGTCGGCGGCGGTCCGCACCACCTCGACGCGTTCCCCGAGCCCGGGCAGCTGACCGACTACGACGTCGTCTTCGTCGGCGACGTGGGGCTCGGTGCGGGCGGTCTCGACGCGCGCCAGTGCGAGCAGCTCGCGCGGCTCGTGCGCGACCAGGCGACGGGCCTCATCCTGATGCCGGGCGCGCGAGGCGGACTGCACGAGCTCGCCGCCACCGAACTCGGCGACCTCTACCCGGTCGACCTCGACGCGCTCGCGCCGCACGGTCACGGGCGCTCGGCGCCCTCGTCGCTCGTACTGACCGAGCAGGGGGCACGCAGTTCACTGACGCGACTCGTGCCCGACGCGGAGCGGAACGGCGCGCTCTGGTCCGACCTGCCCGGCTTTCACTGGTACGCGGGCGTCGAGCGCGCGCGCGCCGGGTCGAGCGTCCTCGCGGTGCACGCGACCGAGGTCGGCGCACGCGGTCGCGTGCCGCTGCTCGTCACACGACCGGCCCGCACGGGCAAGGTGCTCTTCATGGGCACGGACGCCGCGTGGCGCTGGCGCGAGGGCTACGAGGACCGCTACCACTACCGCTTTTGGAGCCAGGTCGTGCGGTGGATGGCGTACCAGCGCACGATGAACGCGGGCGAGTCGATGCGCCTGTTCTTCGCGCCGGACCGGCCGAGCGCGCGTGCATCGGTGGCGCTCTCCGCGAACGTGATGGACGCGTCGGGCGAACCGCTGTCCGGAGCGAGCGTGCGCGCGCGCGTCATCGCGCCCTCCGGTCGACTCGAGGTGATCGAGTTCGAGCCCGCGCCGCCCGCGCCGGACGGGACCGAGGCGTGGGGTCTGTACGTCGCCAGCTTCGTGCCACGGGAGGCCGGCCGCCACGCCGTCGAGCTCGCCTGCGAGGACACCGGCGCGACGCTCGCGGCGGAGATCCCCGTCTCGGGTGGGCCGCTCGAGATGGTCGGACGCCCCGCCCGCGTCGACGTCCTCCGGGAGCTCGCGCGGCTGACGGGCGGCGCTCTCCTGGACGACGTGGACGGCGCGTCCCTGCGGGCGCGGCTCGCAGCGCTCCCCGAGCCCGCGCCCACCGTGCGCCGTGTCCGGATCTGGGCCCACCCCGCGTTCGGGGGGCTCGTGGCGCTCCTGATGGCGCTGTTCTGGGCGGGCCGGAAGGCGGCCGGCCGCGTCTGAGCACCGCGCGCGCTCCGATCTGGGACGCACCGGGATTCCCCCTTTCGGCCGGCCACCCCGGGCCGCCGATACAGCCGGCAGGGAGAGTCCTGCCATGTTCGACCTCGATCCGAATCAGGATCCTGCGGCCACGCCGGAGGAAGAAGCCGACGCCGCGCGTCGGTCGTCGCTGGAAGAGGTGCTGCAGGCGGGCGCGGAGTCGCTGCTCGACTCGCTGGACGAGACCGACGGCGGCGCGATGAACTTCGACGTCCTCGAGACCGTCGTGAGCCGCACGGGCACCGATCTCGCGGGCGGCGCGCTCGACACGTGGTCCAGCGGGGACGGAGACCCCGTCGCGGACGAGCGCGAGGGGGGCGACGGGATCGGCGCGACCGAGCTCGAGCAGCTCGTCGCGATCCTCGAGTCCGACGGGGCCGTGCCGTCGCTCATGGAGCCCACCGCGTCGCACCTCGAGAGTGCGAGCATCCTGATGCACGAGGTGCACCGCTCGGGCGCGAGCGATCCCGAGCGCTACGGACGTCGGCTCGAGGAGCGCCTGCGCGGGATCGAGCCCGCGCGGGTCACGGAGCTCCTCTGGACCGCGTGCGAGGACACCGCGCGCTCCCTCGAGGCGCACGAGTTCGACCTCTGGATGCGCGCGTTCTGCCCGCTCCTGAGGCGAGCGGTGCCTTACCTCGTCGACCGCCTCGCGCAGGTCGCCGCGGCCAGCGACGCGCGCGTGCGTGAGACGCTCTGGCCCCACGTGGTCGACGAGTTTCTCCTCGGGCTGAAGACGCGCTCGCGCGAGGTCGACCCGCGCGCACTCGACATCGACGCCGAATCGCTCGAACGCGCCGTGCCGAGGCTGCTCGGGCTCAGTTCCCTGGGCGGCGCTCTGCTCCAGCCGGGAACGTTCCGCGTCGACGCGGAGTTCGCGCGCCCCGTGGCGCTGCGCCTGATGGAGAGCGCCGCGCACGAGAAGTTCGGCCCGCTCGTGCTGGCCGCGTTCCGAGAAGCGATGCCGTACGACTTCGGCGCGCGTTCGTGCGTGCTGGCCCAGCGGCGCTACGACGCTTCGCTCGGCTGGATCCTCACGCAGCAGCTCCGCTCGCCGCGCGCCGCTCTCGTCGGCGACGCGCAGCGCTCGACCGCCTGGGTGCTCGCGCGCGGCATCGCCGAGCTCGAGCCCGAGCGGCGACAGGAGTCGTGGGTCCCCGACGCGATCCGCTGGCTCGGTGAGCGCGACATGACGCTCGACGCGCCGGAGCAGCGCGAGGCGCTCGCCGCGCTGCTGAACCGCGTGCTCGGCGAACGGCGCGGCCTGCGCCGCAGCTGGTGCGCCGACTGCCGCAAGGCGGCGTCGCGCGCGCTCCAGAACCAGTCCCTCGAATGATCTCCCGCAAGACCACCGAAGACCTGTGGCTCGCGTTCGCGCGCGCCTTCGACGCTGCGCTGACCGACGGCGCGCGCAGCGACCGGGCGCACCAGGAGACTGCGACCCTGCACGTCTTGCTCTCGTCGGCCTTCGCGTCGCAGGCGAACGCGCCGGTCGAGCTGCGGATGCGCATGAGCCTCTTCGTCCACGGTGAGCGCGCCCTTTCGGACGCGTCGATCCGCGGGCGGACGACCATCGCGCTGCTGCGCCGCCTGCAGGTGGGCGGGCTTGGCTTCACGGTGGACGTGTCGCCGGCATCGATGACCGAGCTCATCGAGCTCTGTACGGCGCTGTTCGAGTCCGAGGGGGTGTCCCTGGAGGCGACGATCCGCAGCGTCACGAGCCTCGCGGGCGTGCACCTGCTCGAGCAGCAGGACGACGTGCGCTGGAACTTCCTCGCGAGCCCGGCGACGGCGGAGGCCTACTCGTCGGCCGGTCTCGACGTCACCGGCGCGCTCCCGATCCGGGATGAGATCGCGACGACGCTCGACGAGGCCGTGACGGCGGCGTTCGACGGAGACGAAGTCGACCTCAGCGCCGCGCGCACGACCGCTGAGCAGATGCTCGCGACGTCGGAGGAGCGCTTCGACAGCCTGCTCCAGCTCGCCGAGCGGCCCGAGTTCGACGTCTTCACCGTGCAGCACAGCCTGAGGGTCTCGCTGTTCGCGACGTACGTTGCGAGCAACCTCGGCGCGCCGAAGGAGTTCCTGATCGAGCTCGGCGCGGCCGCGATGTACCACGACGTCGGCAAGGGGCGGATCCCGGACGAGGTCCTGTACAAGCCCGGCCGGCTCGACGACGACGAGCGCAAGGTGATGTCGCTCCACCCCGAGCTCGGCGCTTCGATCCTGCTCGACAGCGACGACGTCAGCCCGTGCGCGCTCGGCGCTGCCTGGGGACACCATCTGCGCTTCGACGGCGCGGGCTACCCCGAGCGTCGGCCCTGGTTCCAGACGACCCGCGCGACGTCGCTCATCCAGATCTGCGACGTCTTCGAAGCTCTCACAGCGCGTCGGCCGTACAAGGCGCCCTACTCACCGGCGCGCGCCTTCCAGATCCTCTACTCGGACCCGGGCGCCTTCGACCCGGCGCTCCTCGCCGCGTTCACGCGCGCGCTAGGACTGTTTCCGCCGGGTCGATTCGTGCTGCTCTCCGACGGTCGATTGGGCCGCGTCGCCCGCGCGGGCCGAGCGCTCGACCGGCCCGTGGTGCGGACGTTCCCGCGCGGCGAGACGGTGACGCTTGGGGCGCCCGAGAACGCGCACGTGTCCGTCGCACGTCTGCTCGAGGAGCCCGAGTTCATGCAGCTCCTCATGAACGGCGTGGCCGCCGAGGACATCGCGAGCCACGCACCGCCGCCCGTTCCCGACGAGGAAGGACCGGGCCGGGACGACGAGTTCGTGCACATCGGCCGCCGCGGGAACGTGATCCCGCCGGGGGGCTGCGAGCACGGCGACGGCTGCCGCCTCTGCTGATCCGAGCTCTGCGCGGCGCGGGTCAGGCCGCGGCGCGTTCCTCGGGCGTGTTCCGGTCCGCAGTGGCCGCGCGTGCGGCGACGGTCGTTCGGTTGATGAGGTCTGCCGTCTCCTGCAGCGGATCGCCGTCGCGCAGGGAGAGCTCGCCGGTCTCCTCGCCCGCGGCGACGCGCTCCAGGTAGGTCCGGATGCGGTGGTGCGCTCCGACGAGCGGCATCGTGGCGGCCAGAACCATCAGGGTCATCAGCGGCAGGGTCACGGCGAGCGCGGCTCCGGCGACCTTCAGGCCGAACGGGATCGAGCTCGCGAGGACCTCCTGCGTGTCGTTCTCGAGGCCGACGGCGAGCCCGTGCAGGCTCCAGATCGAGCAGCTCCCCGCGACCACGGCGGTCACGCCGACGCAGGTGAGAACGCCCGCGGCCATCCGGCGCTGGAGGGTGGGCTCGAGGAAACGGATCGGCTGACGCTTCGGCATGGGCGGGGCGTGCGACGTCGGCCGTCGCTGGGGGGCTGGGAGAGAGGCGCGGGCCGGCGGGCCGCGCGCGTTGCACCCCCCGGACATCGGCCGATCCCGGCCGCCCCTTGAGGCGCCGGTCGGGCGGACGCCCGGGTGGCCCTGGGAGGGCCGCCCGGACCGTTCTCCTCGGCGGCTGCGGGCCGCGCGCCTCCGCGGGTGGGGAGGCCGCGGCCCGCCGCCGGGCTCTACTGCACGACCCCGTCGATGACCGTGGGCGGACCCGTGACCTCCGGGCGCGTGCCCACCTGGGGCGCCGCGTAGTTCGAGAGCGGCGGCACCGTCAGGGCGTCCGCGTCGGACAGGTCGAGCTGGGGCGCGCCGCCGGGGTCGACCTCGAGGGTCTGCTCCACGCCGATCGCGCGCAGCACGTACTCGCTCGACGGACCGAGCAGCGTGCCGTCGGCGATCGAGAACGACGGCACGTACCGGCGCTCGCCGCCGCCGAGGTCGAGGTCCTCGCCGGGGATCCCGAAGAGCTTTCCGGGGCCGTTGTACTGCAGCAGGATCTGCTGGCCGTCGAACGATGCGTCGCCGTTCATGTCTGCGGCCGTCGAGTGCACGTACAGGAACTCGATCGGGCGGTCGAACGTGACGTACGCGTTCGCGCCGTCGACGAGCCCGACGAACTGGTTCCACGGATTGTGGCCCGTCTCGTACACGTAGTGCGTCGACGCGGCGAAGTAGTCCGCGGCGTCGGTGGTCGACATCGCGTCGGCCGCGAGCAGCATCGGACCCGAGCGCATGCCCCAGGTGTTCGGTCCCGCGGTCGGCTCGATCCCGGTCGCGAGGCCGGCGGCCTGCATCACGCTCCCGTCGCCGTTGACGTCGAGTATCAGCGTCATGTCGGTCGGGTCGATGACGTACCTGTGCGAGCTGCCCGTCATCGGCGTCGCCAGGTGCACGTCTCCGCCCTCCACCTGCATCTGCGTGATCTCGGAGCGCAGTCCGCCGATCATGGCGAAGAGCTCGAGCTGCGCGAGTCCGGTGAAGATCGGGTCCGACCCGTTCACGAGCGCGGTCTCGAAGTACGTGACCGCGGCGTCGCCGTGCACGAAGCGCACGTTCCCGATGAAGCTGCTGTGCAGGTCGAGGACGCCCTCCGCAGCCGTGTCGACGGTCGTCGGCGTCATCAGCTCGTCCCACTCGGACGTGCTGTTGTTCCACTCCGCCACGCGCTGCCAAACGGGGCCGGTGTAGCTGACCTGGTACAGGGAGACCGCGCCGGAGTCCCACCAGCTGAAGCGCTGCGTTCCGAGCGAGGCGAGCGCGAGCTCCGAACGCGTGCGGCGCAAGAGGCGGCCGGGCGCGCGCACGACCGTGTAGGTGTCCGCGCCGTCGTTCGCCGTGACGACCATGCCGTCCGTGAACGAGGTGCTCGGCGGCGCCCAGGCGCCGTGGTACCCGACCCAGCCGTACGCCCCGTTCGGCATCTCGACGTTGATCCCCGCGTTGAGCTCGACGCGGTCGCCGATGTCCGCGCCCGACGCCTCGTAGAGGTTGTACGCGTAGACGTGGTTCCGGAAGTTGCCGCGCGAAAGGGCGACCGCGGGCTGCGCGCCGAGCTGGCGCAGAACGTGCGTCTGGTCGAACACGACGCGCCAGTCGGTCGTCAGGGTCGCGTCGCCGCTGCCGTCGTTGGAGCGCACGGTCGAACGGATGAGCGCCGCGCCGCCGGGGCCGCTGGAACTGCGCTCGAGCGCGACCTGGACGAGACGGGCCTGTTCGCCGACGCCCGCGGGGACCGTCGTGTCGCCCGAGCCCTCGAGGAACGTGAATCCCTCCGCGCCGGCCTCGCTCTCCAGGACCCCGAACATGACGGGATCGGCGACGCTGCCGCCGTCGGGGACGCCGGCGTAGGTGAGCTGGAACTGGCCGTAGCGGTCGCCGGCGCCTGGGGCCCGGTCGACCTGGAGCAGCGCGTTGATCGTGACCGGCGTGCCCGACTCCTCGAGGTCGAGCCACAGCTGCGCCGTCTGGGGCGCGTCGTTGGACGCACGATCGACGTCCATCGTGAACAGGTGGATCAGCGACTGGACGTCGTCGGTGTCCGACGAGTTTCCGCAGAGCCGCGAGTCGACCTGCGCGTTGTAGGGCGGCTCGTTGACGAACCGCCAGAAGCGCGTCTGCGCGACCTCGCAGAGGATCTGGTTGGCCGTCGCGACGCCGCGGACGGACGGGTCGAAGATCTGGACGGACGCGGCGTCGGCCACGAAGGCGCTGTCCGCGGGGAACGCGCTGCCGGCGCCGGGGAGGGTCCCGCCGGTCGAAACGGCGGACTCGTCGGCCTCGACGACGGACACGCCCGTCGGGGCGGTGAGGGCCGAGATGGTGGCGGGTGAGTCGGAGCCGGAGCCGCTGCAGGCAGGCAGGGCGAGGGCGCAGACGGCGGCGACGAGAGAGCAGTGGAGCGCGGGGCGCAGGCTTCGGAAGTCCATGGGCGGTCGGCTTGGGCCGGGAGCGGGGGCGGTGTCTTTCCGAGGGGGCCCTGGGTCGGTCGACGCGATCCGGTCCCGGCTTGAGCCTGCCGCGGCCCTCATGCGCGAACTCCTAGGGCGCGGCCGATCGCGGGCGCCGGGCGCGGTTCCGGCGGCGCCGAACACAGCCCCTACCCGGCGCGGCCCTCGTCCGTGGTCCAATAGCGGCCCGCCGATGCGCTCTCCTACCTCCGACCACGGGTCCAGCGGGCCTCCGACCGTCCCGCCGGGGCTCGCCGCGAACCTCCGCGGGTACCGCGCGCGTCTTCGCACGACCCAGCTCGTCGGCGCGGTCGCGGTCGTCGTGGCCGTCGCGCTCGCCGGGCTGCTCGCGGTGTTCGTACTCGACCGATTCGTCGACACGCATGCCGGCGTGCGCGCACTGCTTCTGGCCGGGGCCGTCGCCACTGCGCTCGTCGTCGTGCCGCGCGTGCTCCGGCGCTGGGTCCTCGGCACGCGCACGCTGCCCGCCGTCGCGCGGGTGGTGGCCCAGCGCGACGCCGCCACGGGCGACCGCCTCCTCGGCGTGCTCGAGCTGTGCGCCGACGGGGTCGAGTACCGCCGCAGTCCCGAGCTCGTGCGCGCGGCCGTCGCGCAGGGCGAGCGCGATCTCGCGGAGCGCGACCTGACGCACGCGCTGCCGCCGTCCCGCCACCGCGCCGCGCTCGCCGCGGCCGCAGGCCTCATGGTCACGGTCGGCGTCGCGGCCGCCGTCTGGCCGGGCGCGCTCGGGAACGCGCTCGCTCGCTTCGTGGCCCCGCTCGGCGGCGTCGAGCGCTTCACGTTCACGCGGCTCGCAGACCTCGCGCACGAGTGGCACGTGCCCGTGCAGGAGGCGTACAGCGTCCGGGTCGCGCTCGAGGACGGCTCCGACCGCGCGCCGGAGCGCGCGACGCTGCGGCTCGCGTCCGGCGCCGTGCGCGCATCGCGAGACGAGTCCGGCTCCTACGCGTTCCAGCTTCCGCCGCTCGGCGCGGACGAGGACGCCTTCCTCGTCGTCGGCGACGTCCGCGAGACCGTCCGCGTCCTTCCGCGCGAGCGCCCCGACGTGCGCGCGGCGCGCGCAACTGTGGCTCTGCCCGCCTACCTCGGGATCGACGGTGAGCTCGACCGAGACGTCCGCGGCGGGGCGCTCGAGGTCGTCGAGGGCGCCTCGGTCGCGCCGACGCTCGAGCTGACGCGGCCGCTCCACAGCGCCGACGCGCGGCTGGAGGACGGTGCGACCCCGCTCGCGGTGCGCGTCGACGGCGCCCGCGTCGCGTTCGACCCCCTCGTCGTCGACGGCGACCGGTTCGGCGTACGGGTGACCTGGCGCGACACGCTCGGGCTCACCGGTCGCGCGCCCTTCGGGCTCGAGGTGCGCCCGACGCCCGACGCGCCGCCGACCTGCGCGCAGTCCGGCCTCGAGTCGCGCACCGTGCTGCTCCAGTCGGGCGTGCTGCGCTTCGACGTGCTCGCCAGCGACGACTTCGGCGTGCGCGAGGTCGGCCTCGTCTGGTTCGAGGTGAACGACCGCGGCGAGGTCGAGATGGCGCCGTCGGGCCGCAAGGTGCTCGGCACGGGCGCGCCGGACGCGTCGAACGTCGAGCGGATCGCGACGCTCGCGCCCGAGGTCGACGGCCTCGCGCCGGGCCGTTACCGGCTCCACGCGTGGGCGCTCGACGCGCTCCCTGGCCGCGCGCCCGAGCTCTCGCTCGCGTCCGACCTCGTCGTCATGACGGAGGATGAGCACATGGAGTGGGTGACCGGCGGGCTCGCTCGCTGGATGGAGCGCGTGCGCGAGGCGCGCGACACCGAGCTCGAGCTGCTCGCGGAGAACCGCGGGCTGCAGTCGCTGCCCGGTGCGCAGCTCGCGACGCCCGAGGCCCGTCGACGGATCGAGGATCAGGCCCGCGCCGAGCGAGCGAACCGCGCGCGCATCGACGCTCTCGTCGCGCGCGGCGACGAGCTCCTCGCCGAGGCCGCGCGCAACGAGTCGTTCGGATCGAATGCGCTTGACGACTGGGCCGAGGCGAACCGCTCGCTCGCGTCGATCACCGAGCGCTCCGACTCCGTCGCTGAACTCCTCAGCAAGGCGGCGCGGACCGCGGCCGACGAGTCGAGCGCACAGCCGCCGGGGACGAGTCCGAACGGCGAGTCCTCGGATCCCGAGCGGTTCGACCGCGAGTCCGAGCCCTCGGACGACGTCGCGGCCAGCGGCGCGCCGCCCTCGGGCTCGAGCTCGAAGCCGAAGGAGGAACCTCTCACCGTCGGCGAGGACCGCTCACCCGCGGGCGCGGGCGGCAACGCGCCCTCGGAGGAGGCCGACGAGGGCATCCCGCCGCTGCCGGTGATCCAGGACGGCGAGTCGCGGGTCGCGGAGAACGAGCTGCCGGACGCGCCGGCCGACGCCGGAGCCGAGGACGGCGAGGCGTCGCCGCGCCAGGCCGCGGGCTCGCTGTCGCTCGCCGACACGACGCTGGGCGCAGCGGCGCCGGGCCCGGCCGACGAGTCGTCCGAGCTCCTCGGGCCGCAGACGCCCGAGCGCGAGCGCGCCGCGCGCACCCGCGAGGAGATCGCGCTCGCGATCGCCGAACAGGAGCGCCTGCTCGCCGCGTTCGAGGAGATCGCGGGCGAGCTCGAGACCGTGCTCGCGAGCCTCGAGAACAGCACGTTCGTCAAGCGCCTGAAGGCGGCGAGCCGCGCGCAGACGGACTCGGCGCGCGCGCTCGACGGTTCGGTCGCCGTCGGGTTCGGCTCGGCACCCGCGACGAAGCGGCCCGAGGTCAAGGCGACGATCGAGACCGTGTCGGGCGTCGGCCAGGCCGAACGTCCGCGCCTCGAGAACCTGCACTCCGACCTCGACGCCTACGTCGAGCGGCTGCGCTCGCGCGCCAGCAGCGACTTCTCGCGCTTCCAGCGCGTGGTCGAGGAGTGGGACGACGTCCGGCCGGTGCGACTCGCAGAGGTCGTCGCCCTCGAGGCGGAAGGAGGCCGCCCGGCGTGGGCTCGGCAGTCGGCGGACCTGCTCGGCGACACGCTCGATCGATGGGCCGAAGAGCTCGTCGGACCGGGGTGAAGCGGGGCCCCGTGAAAGGGGGCCAGCGAGCGCGGCAGTTTGCCGCCGTCCATCATCCTCGAGGTTCTGAGGATCACCGAAGCCGAGATGGAGCTTCGGGACGCCACGCGGGAGGCCGCGCAGGCGAAGGAGGTGCTCGTGCGCGACGGCGCGTACGAGGAGCGCGCCGCTTGGCTCGCGGAGAGCCAGGAGGACGCGGGCTTCCGCCTGTCCAAGGTCGTCGACGAGGTCGCGGGTCTGCCGAACGGCGAGAAGGAGTTCGCGCGCGAGCTTCGGTCGTTGCGCGGCGCACGTTCGGCCATGCGCGAGGCGCTCGTGCTGCTCGAGGACGAGGACACGGGACCCGAGACCGTCGCGGCCGAGACCGAGGCGATCGAACTGCTGCTGCGGTCGCGCCGCTCCGGCGGCGGCGGCGGTGGGGGCGGCGGCGGCGGCGGCTCGCCCGGTTCGGGTGGCGGCGGCGAGGGCGGTGGCTCAGCGCTGGCGCTGGCCGGTCGCTCGAGCGGCGCGAACCAGACGGCGGACGAGCGCGGCGTCGACCAGCTCACCGGCATGGAGGTCGAGCGCGTCCCCGTCGAGCTGCGCGAAGCCGTCGAGCGCTACTTCGACGCGCTGGAGGGACGGTGAACGCCCGGGGCGCCGCCCTCGCCCTTGCGTCGCTTCTCGCTCTCGTCCAGCCCGCGCGCGCGCAGGACGAGAGTGCGCGCGCGCAGGACGGGGACGCGCTCGCGTTCACGGGCCATCGCTTCCCCCAGGCGTGGGAGGCGCTCGAGCCGGTCTGGGGAGACCTGCGGGCGCAGGAGAAGCGCCTCGCTCGAGCCGTGGTCGCGCGGGTCGACCTCGACGTCGAGTCTCTCGAGGGCGCATTGCCGCCCGCGCGCGTCGCCTGGATCACGATGCTCGACCGCGCGCTCGGCCGCGTCCTCGGAGAGCTGGGTGAGGGGCGGCCGCACCGCCTGAACGCGGCGAGCGTCGAAGTCGCGCTCGACGCCGTCTTCTCCGATGCCGTCGTGGTCGCCGGTGCGGACAGGCTCTTTCCCCGGAGCGCTCATCGCACCGATTCCACCGTCCACCCTGCGCGCTGCCGCCGCGAAGAGCGCGGGAAGCAAGCTCTGCGGGACTACGTCGTCGTCGCCCACGCGACCGCACTCCGCCTGCGGCAAGACGAAGTGAACGCGCTCGGCGGGGACCTGTTCGACGCGCTGGCGCGCGCGGACGCCGAGACCGTGCGCGCGCTGCGCGTCGAGCGGATCGACGCCGGGTGGAGCGAGGTCCTGACGCCGGAGCGCAAGCACAGGCTCACTCGAATGGCCCACGGGCACGGCCGCGGACTCCGGCGCCGCTCGGACCGGACCGGCGATGAGCTCGAGCTCGCGCGCGGCCGCTACCCGGAGGACGACTTCGTCCTCGAGGCGATCGCCGTCGTGCGGGTGCGCGGGTGGGACCGGAGCGCGCTCGCGCGCCTCGAGCGACTCGGAACGTGGCTGGGCCGACGGCAGCGCCGTGCATCCGTGCGCCGGAGCGCGCTCGGGAGCCCGCGCCTCTCGAGACCGGCAGCGAAGCCGTGCGAGCACCCCCTCTGGGTCGACTACCTCGCGCTCCTCGAGGAGGAGTACGGCGGTCCGCGCGATCCGGGCCCCGTTTTCACGGGCGAGGCCGAGCTGGTCGAAGCCCGCGCCGCGCTCGTCCATGCGGCGCTCACGCACGTCGCTCACCTGGACCGCGCACAGCGGGAGGCCGTCGCGCCCAGCGTGCTCGAGTACACCCGCCAGACTTTGCGCGCCCGTCCCCACGCGCAGGACGCGGCCGGGTTCGCGCTCGTGCTCGACGAGCTCAGCCTGAGCCCCGTCTCCTCGACCAAGCGCCGCTCACGCCACGCACGTGCGCTGTGCGACGCGCTGCGCGAAGCACTCGGTCCCGTGCAGCTCCGCGCGCTCTGCCTCGACCCCAAGCCATGACGCTCCGAGACCTCGTACTCGTCCCCCTCGCGGCGCTCAGCGCCGCGCTCCCCGCGTCGGCGCAGGACGTCCGCGAGGGCGCGCCCGTCGCCGCCTCGCACCGCGCGATGTACACGCGCGGCGTCGAGTTCTTGATCGACCACCAGCAGCCGAACGGCTCGTTCGACGGCGACATGGGCGTGACCGGAATCTGCGTCATGGCGCTGCTCGCTTCCGGCGAGGACCCGAACCACGGGCCCTACGCGAAGGCGGTACGCAGCGGCGTGCGCGCGCTGATCTCCAAGCAGAACAGCCGCACGGGCCAGATCGGCTCCGGCATGTACCAGCACGGCTTCGGCCTCCTCTGCCTCGCCGAGTGCTACGGCGCTGTCGACGGTCGCATGCTCGCGGAGGAGCATCCGCGGCTCGCGCGCACGCTCGGCGAGGCCGTCGAACTCGGCGTGCGCTGCGCCGTGACCGCGCAGGAACAGAACCCGTTCTCGGCGTGGCGCTACGGGCCGCGCTCGCGCGACGCGGACACGTCGGTGACCGGCGCGGTGCTGATGGGGCTGCTCGGCGCGCGCAACGCGGGGATCGCGGTCCCGGACGAGGCGATCGACGGAGCGCTCCAGTACATGTCGAGCATGACGAGCTCGGAGGGTGACGTCGGTTACTCGGGCGTCGGCAGCTTCGGGTCGAGCGAGGCGCGCACCGCGATCGCAGCGACCGTCTTCGCCGTGGCCAAGCAGCGCGAGGCGCCCGCGTTCCTCAGCACGAAGGCGCGTGTGCTGCAAGAGGCCGGCGGGCCCGAGCGGTCGGGCGGCTGGTCCCACCCGTGCTACAGGCGCTACTACGTCTCGCAGGCGCTCTTCCAGACCGACCACGCCGCCTGGCGCAACTGGTCGACCGACAACACACGCGACCTCGTCCAGCGGCAGAAGGACGACGGGAGCCTCGCTCTGGAGGGATCGTTCCGCGGCGGGTGCTACCCGACCGGGATGCTCCTCCTGTCCGCCGCACTCGACTTCACCTTCCTTCCGATCTACGAACGATGAGAGTCTTCGGAGCGACGTGCGCCGCGCTGGCGCTGACCCTCGGAGCGCAGCGGGCCGCCGCGCAGGATGCGGCCCGTGCGCCCGAGCAGGAGGGGGCGGTCCGCGCGCGGGTCGAGCTCCTGCACGGCCGCACCGTCACCGGCGACGTGCGCTTCGACGACGAGGGCCGGCTCACGATCACGTCGCGGGCCACGGGGCCGGACGCGCTGCTCGACTTCGACGCGGTGCGCCGGTTCGCGCGCGTCGACTCGGTCGGGCGGGCCGCGACCCTCGAGCCCGACCCCGGCGATGCGCAGGTCCTGCGCCCGCTGCGCCAGCAGGTCCTGTTCGGAGAGCTCGTCGCGCTGGGCGCGGAGGAGCTCGAGTTCGAGAGCGAGGGGTTCGGCTGGCTCGTGTTCCCGCGCGAGTGGCTCGGCGTCTGGGGACCCGCTGGCGCGGGCGCGCAGGGGTCGATCGCGAGCGCGGGCGCCGGGTTCAGCCGCTGGGAGCTCGGCGGAGCGGCGGCGATCGGAGCGGACGGCTTCGTCGCGCTCGAGCGTCCGGGCGACGCGATCACGCGCGCGCAGGACCTCGCGGGAACCGAGATCGACGTGACGCTCGCGTGGACGGGCCCGCCCGAGTTCCGCATCGTGGTCGGCGAGTTCGGCGACGACGAGCGCTCTCCGGCCGTGACGCTGACGCCGTGGGGAGCGCGGCCGACGCTCTTCACGTGGGGCTCTGGCGAGCTCGAGGTCTTCGAGGCGGAGCTGGATCTCGAGCCCGACTCGGGAGCGATCGTGAAGCTGCGGGCGCACGGCGATGGCACCGTCGAGCTCGTGCGCATCGAGCCGTTCGGCGGCGCGGTCGCGTACGTTCCGCCGCGGGACGGCAGCGCGCGTCTCCGGTGCGGCGTCGCGATGGACCGCGTGCGCGTCGAAGCGCTCGGTCAGCGGATGCAGGTCGAGGCGGCGACGGTGCGATCGACGGCGGTCGCGGTCGCGGGCGGTGTCGTCGAGGTCGACCGCGTGCTGCGCGGCACCGAGGTCGACGCCTACGACCCCGAGGACCGCATGATCGAGTTCACGGGCGGACGCACGCCGATCGCCGACCTCCCCGGGATCCGCTTCGTGCCGCGCGAGTCGATCGACATGCTCGACTTCGAACGCCCGAGCCGGGGCTCGGGGCGGCTGACGCTCACGAGCGGGGAGATGCTCGAGGTGAACGACATGCGCGTCGCGGCGGGCTCCTTCGTCGTGCGCTCTCCGTTCATGCGCGGCGAGCACGAGATCCCGTTCGAGTCCGTCCATTCCCTCGACCTGACGATGCGGGAGCAGCGGGCGCTCGCAGGTGCGAACGTGCTGGACCTCGACGGAGCGAACGTCGAGGGGACCTTCCGCAGGCTCGAGCGCGACGGCGACGGCTGGCGCGCCGTGCACAGCCCGCTCGGATTCCTCTCGGAGGCCGATTCACCCGTGCGCGCGCGCTTCGCGGTCGAGCGCCGCGAGGACGCGGTGCGGGATCCCAAGCACGCTCTGTTCCCGGCGCGGGTGCAGCTCGCCTCGGGGGACGCCTTTCCTGCAGCCGTCGTCGACGTGGACACGTCGGGCTGGACGTTCCGGACGCCGTTCACCAACGGCGAGGTCGCGGTTCCCCACGGGCTGCTGGCCGCCGTGCTTCTCGAGCACCGGGCGGCCAGGCGGCTCCTCGCCGGCGTCGAAGCGCCGGGCGAGCCCGCGGGTCCGGATCGCGTCGTCGTGCGGAACGGCGTGCGCATGCAGGTGCGGAACGGGCGCAGCACGCCGATCTCGAGCGCGGCGACGCTCCTCGCACCGGACGAGCTCGAGCGCGCGCTGCTCGTCCCGCGGAGCCAGAAGGACGACCCTGGCACGTATCTCCTGATCGCGAAGAACGCGGACCTCCTGCGGACCAACCTGGTCGGGCTCGCGGACGAGTCCGCGTCGGGCCCGACGCTCGAGGTCGAGGGCGGCGCCGGCGGGAACGTCCGCGTGCCGCTCCCGGTCGTCGCCCTCGCGGTACGGCTCGGCGAGGGACGCACGTCGCCGGCGGATGCGGAGGGTGCGCCGCTCGACCCGTGGGTCGTCGCGGGCGGCGGGGACATGCGCGTGACCGGGCGGCTCGCCGCGGCGAGCCAGACCGAGGTCGCGATCGACCACGCGGTCCTGGGCCGGGTCACCGTCCCCTTCGAGAGCGTGCGCGAGCTGCGGCGGGGCGGCGGCGTCGAGCCGCCGTTCGCGAACACGCTGGGCTGGCGGACGGAGCGGGTGCCCGAGCCGCGCCTCGGCAAGTGAGCGCAGATACGGTGCCAGGATCACCAGCAGCAGAAGCAGCCAGGGTCGTCCATCGAATGGACGACCCTGGCTGCTTCTGCTGCTGGTGATCCTGGCACCGTATCTCCACTCACCCCGCCCGCCAGCCCTCCTGCAGGCGGGCGCCCCGGAGGAACGCGGCGCCGTCCATCGCGCCCTTGCCCGCCGGCTTGACGCGCACGAGGCGCAGCGCGGTGCCGTCGCCCGTCGCCAGCACGAAGCGCTCCGCGTCGACCAGCGTTCCCGGCGCAGCACCCTCGGTTCCCGGAACCACGTCGGCCTCCAGCACGACGAGCGCACGGTCGTCGTCCAGCGCGAGGCGGGCTCCAGGCCACGTCGTCATCGCGCGCACGTGGCGCTCGAGCTCGTCGGCGGGGAGCGTCGGGTCGAGGACTCCGTCGGCCTTGGTCAGCTTCGGCGCAAGAGTGACGCGCTCGTCGTCCTGGGGCGTGAACGTCGCCGTCCCGTCCTCGAGCGCGTCGAGCGCGGCGAGGAGCGCCTCCGCGCCCAGCGTGCTCAGCCGCCCGAAGAGGTCCGCCGCGGTCTCGGCGGGGCCGATGGGCGTCTCGCGCGAGAGGATCACGTCCCCCGCGTCGAGCGCGAGGACCATGCGCTGGATTGACACCCCCGTCACCGCGTCCCCCGCGCGGATCGCGCGCTGGATCGGCGACGCGCCGCGCCAGCGCGGCAGCAGCGATGCGTGCACGTTCAGAGCCCCGTGCGGGCACAGCTCGAGCACGTCCCGCCGCAGGATCTCGCCGTAGCTCGCGACGGCCAGGCAGTCCGCGCCGAACGCACCGAGCGTCTCGACGAACGCGGGGTCCTTGGTCGAAGCCGGCTGTACGACAGGCACACCGGCCTCGTCCGCGCGCTGCGCGAGCTCGGACCGCACGACGCTACGTCCGCGCCCCCGCGGTCGGTCGGGCGGCGTGACCAGCCCGAGAACGTCGTGCCGCTCACTGGCGAGCAGCGCGTCGAAGATGGGCGTCGCGAAAGGCGGCGAGCCGAGGAAGACGACCTTCATGGGGCTTCCGAAGTCAGAAACCGGACCCGACCGATCCCGCGGCGCGACGCGCAGCAGGGTCCATCGGATCCGGTCCGGTTGTGGAGTGCAGTCAGCGGCCGCGTCGGGGTGGCGCTCACCGGCTGCATCTGCGTCAGCAGATGCGCCGGCAACAAGACACCTGAGCGCTCCGCGCTCAGATGTGCTGGTCGATGAACTCCTTCAGCTTCGGGTAGGGCTGGGTTCCGAGGACCTGGTTCTGGACCTCACCGCCCTTGATCAGCATGAAGGTCGGGATCGAGGTGATGCCGTACTTGGCGGCGACCTCGGTGTTGTCCTGGGTGTTGAGCTTCACCACCTTGACCTTGTCGCCGTAGTCCTCCGCGAGCTTCTCGACGTACGGAAGCATGCTCTTGCAGGGGCCGCACCACGGCGCCCAGAAGTCAACGAAGACGGGGACGTCGCTGGCGAGAACGTCGGTGTCCCAGGAGGAGTCGGAGACGTCGGTGAGAGTGCTCATGTCGGATTCGGTGGGCTGCGTTCGGGCAGTGCCCGGGGGGAGGGCTCGGGGGCTCGGTGGGAGCCCGTGCGAGCGGGTGGATTGTCCCGGGCGCGCCCGGGGGGATCGGAGCCGGGTCCCGCGAGGGGGGCTCCGCCCGGTGCGGAGAATCGCCGCGGTCGGAGGGCATCCTTCGCCCCCGCGCCCCGTGACTTCAAGCTCGGGGCCCGCGGGGGCGCGGTTTGAGCGGGAGAGCTTATCAGGGTGATTGGGGCTCCCCCTTGGACGGGGTGGGGCCCCGCCCGGCCGGCGTGGCCGATCAGGCCCGCGGCGGGCCCGCGGGGGCGTCCGCGCCGGTCTCGTCGAGATCGGGGGCGCTGGCCTCGAGAGACGCGTCGGACCCGTCCTCGGCCCCGTCGTCCTCGCTCCGGGCCTCCTCCGCCTCGGCACCGGCCCCGTCGTCGAGGCTGCTCTCGAGCTCCTCGTCCTCTTCGTCCATGAAGCGCGAGGCGCGGATCAGGTCGTCGAGGTCGGTCGCTGTGCCGGGCTCCGCGGCCCACTCGAGCACGATGTCGTCCTCGCGCTCCTCCTGGCGGGCGCTCACGAGGCCGATCTTCATGAGCTCGAGCAGCGCGCAGAACGCGCCGACGATGCCCTCGCGCGACGGCACTTCGGCGAGTTCCTCGACGAGCGAGCGCAGCGACGTACCCGATGGATTCCGTCGCACGGCGGCGCCGATCGTCTGCACGTACCAGCGCAGCGGGCGCGGGTCGCTCTTGATCGTGTGCGAGCGCCCCGCGAGCGTTTCGCGCATCAGCCGCGAGAACGTCGCCAGGAGGTCCCACGCCGTGATCTCGCCCAGCTCGAGCACCTTCTCGGGCTCGTTGTCGCGGACCTCGCCGCGGTAGCCGCGCGGGTGCTCGAGCGAGCGCCGGTGGAAGCGGTCCTCGAGGTCATCGGACGCGCCCTTGAAGCGGCGGTACTCGATCAGCCGCTGGATCAGCTCGTCCTGCGGGTCGAGGTCGTCCTCGAGCTCGACCTCCTCGCGCGGCAGCAGCGAGCGCGACTTGATCGCCATCAGCGTCGCCGCGATCACCAGGTACTCGCCCGCGACCTCGATGTCGAGGTCCCCGAGCGCGCGCACGTGGTCCATGTACGCGTGGGCGACGTCGGCGAGGCGGACCTCCTGGATCTCGACCTCCTGCTCCTTCACGAGGTGCAGGAGCAGGTCGAGCGGTCCCTGGAAGACCTCGTCGAGCCGGACGGTGAAGTCCTCGGTGCGCACGGGCGCGCTGCGCGCCTCGGACGGACCTTCGACGTCCTGCGGGCTTTCGGGGCCAGGATCCTGTGTGGCGGCGTCGGTCATCTTCCTTTGACGAGGGGGACGCCGACCGCGCGCAGGAGCTGGCGGACGTGTCCCTCGACCTCATCGTAGAGGTCGCTGGTCGTCTGGAAGATCCAATTCCCGGCGCTCGGGACGGCCAGCATGAGCACGAAGACGGCGACGATGCCGACCGGAGCGAGCGCGAGGTAGGGGCCGCGCAGCGGGCCCGGGATCACCGGCGCGATGATCCGGGAGCCGTCGAGCGGCGGGATCGGGATCAGGTTGAAGAGGAACAGGAGGAGGTTGAAGAACGCGCCGAGGCGCAGGGCCTCGGAAAGGATGCTCTCCGCGCTGTGGCCGGTCGAGCTGCGGTAGACCTCGTCGACGACGAGGAGGAGCCCCGCCAGGAGGAGGTTCACGGCCGGCCCGGCCGCCGAAGCCAGCGCGAGATCGACCCAGGGGTACTTCAGGTTCGACGGGACGATCGGGACCGGCCGGGCGCCGCCGAAGACGACGGGGGCGACCGGCGCGAGCAGCGGGAGAACGAAGTACCCGACGATCGGCATGACGACCGTCAGGAGCGGGTGCATGTGCACCAGCGGATTGAGCGTGAGGCGGCCCTCACGCTTTGCCGTGTCGTCCCCGCGCAGGTTCGCGACCGCCGCGTGGGCCCATTCGTGCAGGGTCAGGCCCACGATGACCAGGACGATCGCGCCCGCCCCGACGTAGATCTCTCGCGCTGTCATCTCGCTCGCGCACCGGCGCTGTAGAAGTCCCCCTCCACGGCGCGTACTCTACTCGTTCGGCGCCGCGCTCTGCCGTCCGGCCCGGAGCGACCGCATGTCCGACGACGAACGACTGTTGCCCGCGGCGCGCGGTGCGGAGGTGCTGCGCCTCGAGGCCGAGGCGATCCAGCGCCTCTCCCGCGCCTTCACCGCCGGCGGGCCCGGCGAAGAGCCCTCTCCCCAGGCGCGCGCCTTCGAGGCCGCCGTGCTGCGCGTGCTCGCGTGTCCGGGTCAGCTCGTGGTCACGGGCATGGGCAAGGCCGGCATCGTCGGCCAGAAGATCTCGGCGACCCTCGCTAGCACCGGCACGCCGTCGTTCTTCCTGCACCCGGCCGAAGCGCTGCACGGCGACCTCGGGCGGATCCGCGCGGACGACCTCGTGCTGGCGCTGTCGAACTCGGGCGAGACGGCCGAGGTCAACATGGTGCTCGAGGCCGTGCGCAAGCTCGGGATCGGGCTCATCGGGCTGACCGGCCGCCCCGATTCGACCCTCGGGCGGCACGCGGACCTCGTGCTCGACATCGGGCGCCAGGAGGAGGCGTGCCCGATGCAGCTCGCGCCGACGGTCAGCACGACGCTCATGCTCGCGCTGGGCGACGCGCTCGCGATGGCGGTGCTCGAGGAGCGCGGCTTCGGGCCGCGCGACTACGCGCGCTTCCACCCGGCGGGCAGCCTCGGGCGGCGCCTGCTGCTCGTCGAGGAGGTCATGCGCACGGGCGACGCGCTGCCGCTCGTCCGGACCGGCACGACCGTGGCGGACGCGCTCATCGCGACGTCGCGCACGCGCGGTCGTCCGGGCGCGACGCTCGTCGTCGACGAGGACGGGACGCTCGCCGGCATCTTCACGGACGGCGACCTCCGCCGGCTGCTCGAGTCCGCGGGCCCCGAGAAGCTCTCGGACCCGATCGACGGATTCATGGCATCGCAGCCGAAGACGCTCGCGCCGGGCGACCTCGCCGTGGACGCGCACCGCCTCTTGCGCGAGAACCGCATCGACAACGCGCCCGTCATCGACGACGCGCGGCGTCCGGTTGGCCTCATCGACGTGCAGGACCTGATCGAGGTCGGGGTCTGAACCGCCGTGCGCCGGGCTCTCATCTTCTTCGTCACGATCGCGCTCGGCGCGGGCGTGCTCTGGTACTTCGAGAAGGAGCGCATGCGCGGCGACGGGCGGCCGGGCCTCCGGATCGAGCCCATCGAGATCCCGGATCCGCCGCCGATCGATCCCGAGGACGACGTCGAGGGCGAAGTGGAGGGCGGCGCGGACCCCGGCGGGGCGGACCCGGCCGGCGACGACGCGCTCGGCGCCGGGGAGGTGGTCCGCTCCGCCGGGATGGTCAGCTACCAGCGCCCGTACCAGACGGAGTACGACCCCGACGACGTGCGCCTGACTTTCTTCGCGGCGGATTCGGAGTCCCTGGACGACCGCGCCACCGCGCTCCGCCTCTTCGACATCGTTGCGGAGGCGTGGGTCTGGTCCCGCTCCACCCCCCCGCAGGACGTCCTCCGGACGCTGATCCTGGCGAAGTCCGGTGTCACCGCGCGGCGCGGTAGCAAGCTCGGCGATACACGGCAGGTCATCGAGATCGACCTCACCGGGGTGATCCTGGAGCAGAAGCGCGAGACGCCACTCGCGCCGCTGATCGTCGAAGCGCCCTTCATGAAGGTGCACTTCGACGACGAGCAGTTCCGCTCCGTCGACCAGGACCTCGTCGAGTTCCGCTCGCACGACGTGCGGGGCTGGGGTCGCGGGCTGATCGGCGACCTGTCGACGGGCGAGCTCCAGTTCGGCGACGGCGCGGACGTCACGATCGACGTCAGCTCGAACCTCGTCGCGCGGATCCAGACGCCGACCGGCGGGACGCTGCGCGTCGTCGAGATCACGCCGCCGGAGAACCGCCGCGAGGGTGCGAAGCGGACGCTGCAGGTGATCGCCCGCGAGGGCGTGCGCGCGACGATCCGCGACGACGGGACGGGCGAGGGCGAGCGCAGCGAACCGATCTCGCTCGACGCGCAGAGCCTCGACGTATGGCTCGAGTTCGGCGGCGACGGCGAGCGCCCGCGCGTCCTCTCCGCGCGCGCGGACGGCGAGGTGCACATCGTGCGCGCGTCGGACGCCTACTACGGCGACACGGCGCTGTTCACGTTCGCGCCCGACGGCGAGCCGACGTCGGTCGTGCTGGAGGACGAGCCGCGCCTCGAGTACCGCCTGGTGTCGCCCGAGGGCGAAGAGCTCAACGCGACCGTGTCGGGCGTCGGGCCGCTGACGGCGCACTTCATCGGCGCCGACGAGGAGCGGCGGCTGCACTTCGACTTCACGGGACCGGGCCGCATCACCGCGATCGAGCGCGGCGCGGACATCACGTTCTCGCGCCGCGTGCGCGCCGTGGGTAAGCCCGGTACGGACTCGGTCGAGGCCGAGATCGAGGGCGACGTGCGTATCATCGGGAACGAGGGCTCGCTCGCGGCGGACCGGCTCGGCGTCACGCAGACCGTGGACGGGGCGCTCTATGTCCGGACCGAGGACGCCACGCGGATCACGCGCCGCAGCGCCGCGCTCGGGCTCGACCAGCGTCTGACCGCCGGCACGGGGCTCTCCGGCCGTCTCGTGGGGGAACGCTGGTTCGTCGACCGCGCGACCGACGTCGTCTTCGAGTCGCTCGGCGATGAGCCGTTCCGCGTCGAGGCGGGCAGCGTCGAGGACCTCGACGTCGACGCGCGCACGCTCACGGCGCAGAGCCGTATCGAGTACCGGACGGCGTGGGGCGCCGCGTTCGCGCCGGTCGCGCTGGTGCGCGACGGGGCGAGCGTTCGCCTCGACGGCACGGACGACGATCCGGTGCGCTTCGAGTTCCTGCCCGAGGACGAGGCCCTCGAGCTCGAGGCGGTCGACCGCATGGGCGTGCGCACGGGCGAGGTCCGCTCGCCGCGCATGACGGTGACCGAGGGCGGACTCGTCGCCGACGGCAACGTCGAGGCGTCGATCGAGACGGCCGAGGGGCTCATCGCGCTCGACTGCTCGACGCTCGACGTCGAGCGCCGGATCACGGGCGAGGCGTTCGGGCGGGACGAAGCGGTCCCGGTGCCCGCGGGCGTCGTGCGCGCGCCGCGCGCGGAGTCGCTGCGCCTCGACGCGGTCGCGGTGCGCTCGGCGCGCTACGACACCGACGTGATGCGCATCCAGTTCCGCTCCGAGCGGCTCGTCGTCGTCGCCCCGGTGACCGAGTCGGCGGATGGCGACACGGGCGTCGCCGCATACGGCGAGACGCGCTTCAACGCGACGGGCGACGTCGACGGGACCTTCGAGGTCCTGAGCGTCCTCGACGCGCGTGAGGACCCCGAGCGCCGCCGACCGATCCAGACGGCGACGTTCCGCGCCGCGGAGGCGATCCTTACGCGCGGCGCGGCGCTGGCTCCGACGGTCGACCCGAACGACGCGGAGTACCCGTTCACGTTCCGCGCGCGCGAGGTGGACCGCTTCGTGCTCGATCGACCGCTCGTGAACGGGACGAGCGCCCACTACGAGCTCGAGTGCGAGACGCTCGACATCGACGGTGAGGTCGGCAAGAGCCGGGTCGGCGAGGCGGGGGAGCCCATCGACATGGGCGGCTCGGCGCTCGTCGCAGGGGGCTCGGTCAAGCTCGTCTACCGCGCGGACGTCGACCAGCCGACGATGCGTGCTCAGGCGGACGCGCTCGTGCTGACGGACGGCGAGCGCGGGGTGCTCGCTGCGGACGAAGGCCGGCGGGTGACCGTGCGCGGTCTCATGCCCGGCGCGACGGTGTCGTACCGCCTGGAGTCGACGCGGCTCGAGTTCGACCAGGACTCGCTCACGGGCGAGAACGCAGCGATCGAATTCCCGCCCGGGCTCCGCTCCACGGAGGGCCTGCCGATCCGCAAGGCGGGCAACGTCGCGCGCATGACGGCGACTCGGGACAGCGTGGTTCTCCTCGGGCCCAATGCGCTCCGGCTGATGGAGGGGAGCGACGAGCCGCCGATCGTGGGCGACAAGGGCAGCGTTCGCATCGTCCTGCTCAACGCGAACGGCGCGCCGGGGGAGCTCTTCGTTCCCGCCATCGAGTTCGACCCCCGGCAGATCGCGCCTGATGAGGACGAGGGTCCGCGCCGGTCGATCGGGCCGAATGAGCCCGTTCCGTCTCCTCCTGCGCAGGAGGAGAGCGACGACGAGCAGGTGGAGAAACGTCCCATCACGCTGCCGATTCCCGAGGCCGGGCCTTTTCGCTACGAGGGGCCGGACGGCTTTCGAATCGTCGCAACGCTGCGGAGTGACCAGGCCGGGCCCACGGTCTGGGACAAGCTGACGGCGGTGCTGCCCGGTGGGGAAGCGGACGTCGACTTGGAGGGCCTCGAACTCGACCTCGTCAAACTCATCACGCGCGACGCGGAGGACGATTACCTCATCCGCGCCGAGCGCGGCGTGGTCCGCGGCTTCGATCCGTCGTCGCAGCTCCCCTGGTCGTTCGAGTTCGCCGAGATCGACATGAACCCGATCGGTGACGAGATCCTCGTCACGATCGTCGCGCCGCGTATCAGCTTCGCGGGCGAGTACGCGCGCGCGGACTACATCGCGCTCTGGATCGACCGCGCGCGCTGGCGCGCCAAGGTGCGGTCGCTCATGACGACCGAGACGATGCCAGAGACGTTTCCGGGCGACGAGGACGCCCGGAAGCGGTCCGAGAAGCCGAACTACATGGCCGACCTGCTCTTCCAGGTGCAGTCGGAGAAGTACGGGCGCTACGTGCGCGCGCTCTTCATGGAGGGCGGCGTCGAGATCGCGCGCGCGGACCGCCGCGCGGCGAAGGGCTCGCGCCTCTACCTCGGTCTCGACCAGGGCGTCGCGTGGCTGCAGGACGCCGAGCTGGTCTACCCCCTGAGCACGCGGGGCGAAGAGGTCCCGATGCGCGTCCGCACGGAGCGCCTCGAGACCGACGAGACGGGGCGGCTCGTCGCGGACGGCGCGACGCTGACGACCTGCGACCACGACGTACCGCACTTCGTCGTGCGCTCGGCGCAGTTCCGCCTCGAGCCCCGCCCCGACGGCCGCTGGCGCTTCAACGCGAGCGGCAACCGCCTCCGCTTCGAGGGCGGCTGGCAGCTCCCGCTGCCCTCGATCGGCAACCTCGTCCTCGACGAGGAGTTCGGCGTCGAGGGCTTCGAGAACGAGGCCGGCGAGGTCACGCCGCTCCGCGACATCGGCATCGCACGCACCGCGCGCTTCGGCACGGTGCTCGGCGCCGCGTTCCGCTTCGACGTCGGCGACGTCGGGGCGTGGATCGGCGAGCGCATCGGGATGAACGCGGACAACATTCGCGGCAAGTGGGACACCGAGGCGCAGTGGCTCACGGGGCGCGGGCCGCTCCTCGGCCTCGGGCTTGCCCTGCGCGAGCGCAAGCCCGGCGACGACCCGGACGAGGACTTTCGACTCGACGCGTACCTGACCGGCGTCCCCGACGACGGCGAGGACCAGGGCACCGTCCGCGTCCCGACCGACGAGCGCGACGACCTACGCCTCTTCGGCTGGGTCCGCAGCCGCTACCCGATCGTGCGCGGCGAGTGGGTCGACGTTGCGATCGCGTCGCAGACCGACGCGGGCGTGCAGCCCGAGTTCCGCGAGGGTGAGTACCTCCGCTTCGAGCAGCGCGACACGTTCGTGCGCTGGCGCAAGGAGTTCGGCGCCGACTACCTCACGGGCGGCGTCCAGAAGCGCATCGACGACTACCGCTCGCAGAAGGAGGAGCTCCCGTCGTTCTTCGCGTACCGGGGCGAGCGGATGGTGGGCCGCATGGGCGGCGCGCCGGTGCTCTGGGGCGGCGAGCTGGAAACGGGCTGGTTCACGCGCCGCGAGGGCGAGCTCCAGCGCGACCTGTTCTCCGATCTGCCCGGCGGCGCCCTGCGCCCGGTCGGCAACCGTGACACGGGCCGCGCCGACCTGCGGCAGACGCTCTACTTACCCGTGCAGAGCGCGTACGCGGGCATCCGCGTCGCGCCCTTCCTCGAGGGGCGCGGCACGGCGTGGACGGACGCGCTCGACGGGAACCGCTCCGATCCCGGGCGTCTCAACCTCAAGAGCGGCGTCGAGCTGTCCACGACGCTGCACAAGGTGACGCAGGATGGATTCCTGCACGCGCTCGCGCCGCGTTTCTCGGTCGCGAACGACCTCTACTTCGACGAGACGGGCGGCGCACCGATCCCACTCGACGTCACCGAGGACCCGATCGACGGCACGCGCTACGAGGCGGGCCTCCGCGCGATCTGGCTGCGTCCGCGCACGTTCGAGAACCTCGACTTCGACCTGCGCATGACGCGCATCGAGAACCGCGAGAACGGACTCCCCAGCGTCACGCGCTTCGGCGCGCTCGCCGAGTACATCACGCGCTACGGCGACGGCGAGGGCCTCATCGGCCTGCGCCACGACGCGCGCTACGACGTCGACGAGGGCGAGACGGTCTACTCGCGCAGCGCGCTCGCGTGGCGGCCCAGCGACGTCTTCCTGACCGAGCTCCGCTACAGCCAGGCGCTCGCGCTCGACGAGACCAACGAGCTCTACGAGGTCGGCGCGCTCGTGATGCGCGCGCGCCTCGACCCGAAGTGGGAGGTCGAGGCGCAGTACGTCCAGGACCTGCGCGGCGACGAGCACCTCCTGACCGAGGTCGTGCTGCGCCGCTTCAGCCACGACTTCGTGTTCGATCTGTCGTTCCAGGACCGGACGGGCGAGGGCGGCATCAACATCTCGTTCAGCCTGCTGCCGCTGCTCGGCTGGGCGCGCCGCGGCATGGGCATGCTCGACCGGCGCTGACCGGCGGCCCCGCGGGATCTGCGCTTCGCCCCTACGATCGGGGCATGGCAGCGGCACTCCTCCTCGCCCTCGCGGCGCTCCAGTCCCCGCCCACGAGTCCCGAGAGCCAGGCGCTGGACCGGATCTCGCTCTTCGACGGCGAGACGCTCGCCGGCTGGCGCGGGGACGAGCGCTTCTGGGGCGTCGAGGACGGCGCCATCGTCGGACGGAGCACCCCGGACGCTCCGTGCGAACGCACGACGTACCTCGTGTTCGAGGACGCGACCTTTGCCGACTTCGAGCTCTCCCTCGAATACTCCATCGACGGCGGGAACTCGGGCGTCCAGTTCCGCAGCGTCGTATCGGAGGACGGCGCCGTCTCGGGCTACCAGGCGGACCTCGAGGACGGCCCGAACTGGACGGGCGGGATCTACGAGCAGGACGGCCGCGGCGTGCTGGTCCGGCGCGGCCAGGACGTGACGTGCGCGGGGCGTTCGGTCGCCTGGGAATCGCTGGTGGCCACGGTCGACCTCGACGCGCTCGGCGGCGCACGCGCGTGGCACTCGTACCGCATCCGTGCCGTCGGGTCGACGGTCGAGCTCTTCATCGACGGGCACCGGACGGCACGGCTCGACGACCGCTCGCCCGCGGCGCGCGCGAGCGGCGTGGTCGCGCTGCAGCTCCACCAGGGGCCGCCGATGGAGATCCGCTTCCGGAACGTCGCACTGCGCGATCTGGGGAGCGCTTCCTCGGACCCTGCGCCGGCGCCCCGCTGGATCTGGCACCCCGACGGGCCCGAACGCGCGCGTACCGCACGCTTCGAGCGCACGTTGTCCGTCGCGCTCGGCCTCCGGCGCGCGACTCTGTTCGCGACGTGCGACAACGGCGTCGAGATCGCCATCGACGGAGAGATCCGCGCGGCCGGCGACGCGTGGGAGCGGCCGTTCGAGGTGGACGTGACCGAGCATCTGACCGCGGGCACACACGCGATCGGTGCGGAGTGCTGGAACGCGGGCGGACCGGCCGGGTTCCTCGCGCGGCTGACGCTCGAGTACGAGGACGGTCGCGTCGAGACGATCGTGAGCGACGCGAGCTGGACGGTCCCCGGCGTCGGGCCCGCCGTGGACCTCGGTGCGTTCGGCTGCGCGCCGTGGGGCATGCCGACGGCCCGCAGCAGCGGATCGCCGGAGCGCACCCTGCCTCCGGAGGACCTCGAGCTGCCGCCGGGCTTCGCCGCGGAGCGCCTCTACACGGTGCCGCGCGCCTTCGGCTCGTGGGTCGCGCTCACGGTCGACGAGCGCGGCCGCATCGTTGCGGCTGCGGAAGCGCACCATGGCCTGTTCCGGCTCACGCTCGACGAAGGCGCCGCGCCACGCGTCGAGCGTCTGAACCTCGACGTCCAGGGCGCGCAGGGGCTCTACGCGCGTGGCGACGACCTCTACGTGATGCGCAACGAATGGGACGGCGGGCCGAACGGGCTGTGGCGCGCGCGCGACGTCGACGGCGACCATGCGTACGACTCCTTCGAGCTGCTCCAGGCGCTCGACGGCGGCGGCGAGCACGGCCCGCACGCGATCCTGCCCACGCCGGGCGGCGACCGGCTGCAGGTGATCGCGGGCAACGCGACGGCCCTCCCCGCCGAGCTCGCGCGCAGCCGTGTGGCGCAGCGCTGGAGCGACGATCAGGTGCTGCCGAGCCTTCCCGACACTTTCGGGCACGGGAACACGATGCACCTCCACGGCGGCTGGACGGCGACGTGCAACCTCGACGGAGGCGACTGGGAGCTCGTCGCGTGCGGCATGCGCAACGCGTACGACTTCGCCTTCGACGCGAGCGGCGAGGCGTTCGCGTACGACTCCGACATGGAGTGGGACATGGGGCTGCCGTGGTACCGCGCGCCGCGCGTGCTGCACCTCGTCCCGGGCGCCGAATTCGGCTGGCGGCGCGGGTCGGGCAAGATCCCCGCGGATGCGCCCGACACGTTCCCGGGCGTCTGCGACACGGGACCCGCGTCGCCGGTCGGCGTGCTGCACGGAGCGGGCGGACGTTTCCATCCGCCGTTCGCGGACCGGCTCTTCATCGGCGACTGGACGCGCGGCCGCGTGCTGAGCGTCGCGCTCGAGCCCGCGGGCGACACGTACCGCGGCGTGGTCGCGCCGTTCGTCGCGGGTCGTCCGTTCCCGGTGACGGACATGGAGTGGCTGCCGGACGGCTCGATGGTGATCGCGATCGGCGGACGCGGTGGACGGTCGGCGCTCTACCGGGTGTGGAGCATCGTCGGGCCGAGCGCGGCGCCGCGCGCCGCAGCGCCGGCCGCAGCGAACGCCGACGGGCCGCGCGCCGTGCTGGAGAAGCGCGCGGCGCTGGAGGCCCGGTCCGACGTCGACGCGTGGGCGCTGCGCGCGTTGGAGGAGGGCTCGTCCGAGGCGCTCCTCGCCGTCGCGCGCGTCGGAGGGAAGGAGCTGCAGGCTGCGCTCATCGACGCGATCCTGGCCAACCCGGCCGCGCTGCGCGACGCGCGACTGCGAGCCGTCTCCCTGTCGATCGCGCGCGACGGCGAACCAGAGCCTGCGCGTGCCGCACGACTGTCCGAACGGCTCGCAGTGGGCTTCCCGTCGGGCGACGCAAGCACCGACGCCCGGACGCTCGAGCTGCTCGTGCGCCTCGATTCAACGGCGGCGCCGGCTCTTGGCCTCTTCGCGCTCGGCCGTACGACGAGCCAGGAGGAAGCCATCGATCTCGCCCTCGCGCTCTCCTGGGCGGAGTCCGGCTGGACCGACGCCCGCGCGCGGCTCTTTCTCGACTTCCTGCACGTCGACGCGCGCGGATTCCGCGGCGGGCGCAGCGTCGAGGGCTACCTCGATCGCATCCGGGCGGCGGCGCTCGAACGCGCGGGCCGCGCGCTCGACCGTCCGTACGCAGCGCCCGCGGCGACTGCGCCCGCCGCACGTCCGATCGAGGCCACGTTCTTCGTGCAGTCGTGGACGCACGGGGACCTCGCTCCGCTGCTGGCGTCGCTGCCGGGCTCGCTGGACGCAGAGGCGTCCGCGCGCGGCGAGCGCGCGTTCCGCCGCGCGCGCTGCTTCGCCTGTCACCGCGTGGGCGACGAGGGCGCTGGCACCGGCCCCGACCTGACCGACGCGGGGGCGCGCTTCACCGCGCACGATCTGCTCGTGTCGCTCCTGGAGCCGTCGCGCGACGTCTCCGACCAGTACCGCGACACCGAGGTGTGGACCCACGACGGCGAGGTCTTCGTCGGTCGCCGCGTCGACGCAGAGGAGGGCTGGGTCGCCGTGCAGGAGGCGAACCCGATCGACGCGGCGGCCGGCTCGATCGTCGAGATCCCCGAGGAGGAGATCGCGGGCCTCCGCGCGAGCGCGCAGTCCCGCATGCCGACGGGGCTCCTCGACGTGCTGACGCGCGAGGAGATCGGCGACCTCCTCGCGTGGGTCTTGGCGGACAAGCGCTGACCGGCGCGGCGGACCCAGGTCAGCGCAGCTCGACGCCGATCGCGTCGGTGAAGTTGCTCGAAGAGCTCCCGTCGCGGTACCAGACCTGCGCGTACCAGACGTCACCGGCGACCGCTGCGACCGACGTCGACCCCTGGGGCAACGCGCTCAGCAGCACGTCGACCGATCCCGTGTTGCCGATGAAGGACGTGATGAAGACCGACGCGTTGACGCGGCCCACCGTCCCGTCCAGGCAGAGAGTGCCCGCCGAGCCCACGATCGGGAGCGGCGCGCGGGACGCGGTCGAGACGAGCGGTAGGCCGACCGCGCCCGACGGGAGACCGCGCGCGACCAGCGTGAAGCGGTTGTGGTCCACCCACCGGGAGCCCACCGCGTCCAGTCGCCCCGCCGAACCGGTCGAGTTCACGGCTCCCTCGCACACGACCTGCTGCTCGATCTTCCGGGCTGCGCTCAGGACGCCCTGGGTGCTTTGGATCGGGGTGACGGCGTACGCGGCGAGGTAGACGCGGCCTGCACCCGAGACCCGAGGCTCGGAAGGGGGGCCGAACAGGCCGAAGGTGAGCTCGCTGCCCGGATCGACGATCCCGTCCTCGTCGCCGTCGAGACCGAGACGGGCAACGTCGATCGGAACCCCGTTGAACCGGAGGCGCAGGTCGGGCGAGAGGATCGAGTCCTCGCGCGTGAGCACGCCGCCCCGAGCATCTACGCCGATCAGTTCCGCATCGAGGCCCAGAGCCTCCATCCGACGCTGCAGTACGCCCTGTTGGAAGACGAACGAGTCGACCTCGGTCCCCGAGCTGTGGGCAAGACGCAGGTGCGCGACGACGCTGCCGTCGTCCGTGACGAACGCCTCGCGGATATCGTCGATCGCAGCGTCGAACAGCGGCCCCGCCGCAGAGATCGCGGCGCCGATCGTCCCGGACTCCACGACGCGCGTCCCGTTCCGGAGGGTGTGCACCACGCCGTCCACGATCAGCGCGCGCTCGCCCTGCGGGAGGATGGTTCCGATGGCCGCGTAGTGCTCGCCGGAAGGGCTGAACTCGATCCGCTCGATGTTCTGGAGCACGTCGCCGCCCAGGAGCGGAAGCCCAGGCGCGACCTCGACCGAGCCGCCGGGGTAGCGGAGGGCCACGAGCGAGACCGTTCCGGCGTCGACGATCTGCACGCGGGCGAGGGCTCCGCCGCCCGTGAGCGGCTGCACGATGTCGACGACCGTGACGGTCCCGACGCCGACGACGACTTCGCCCCCCTCCACGAGCGGCTCGTCCTCGAGCCACCCGACCTGGTTCGGGGCGCTGAGCTGGTTGGTCACGTAGCCGACCCGGCCGCCTCCGAGCCGCGGTCTCCGCGGTGCGCCCTGGTCGATCCCAGCGAGGGACTCGCTCCGCCGGAGAATGCGCGGGCCCAGCGGGTCGTCGTCGGAGAGCTTGCCGACGAGGACGGTGTCGATCGGGGTGAGCCCGTCGTACTCGATCGTGGGCGCGACCCATCCACCGTCGGTGCCTGCAGCGAGGTCGGCGAGGACACCGAACTGGATCTCGCCGTTCGCGTCGGTGCTGACCAGCTCCACCTCGGCGGAGGGGACCTGGGCCAGCAGAGGGGACAGCAGAGGTGCCGTCGAGAGGGCGGAGAGGGCGAGTCGGGATGCAGTCCTTCGGATCGTCATCGATGCGAGCGGCAGAAGCCTGGGGGGAGACGGGATGGCGGGGGCGCCACGGACCCGGCCTCGGAACTACCCGGCGCCACCGGTCGCGGTTACCGCGCAGCCCGCCAGCGCCTCGCGTTTCCTCGGCTCTCCCGAGCTCAACTCCGCCCGCGCACCAGCTCGACCCACGTCTCGACGCCGTGGCGCAGCACGTCGTCGTTGAAGTCGTAGTCGGGGTGGTGGAGGTTCGGTCCGTCGCCCGCGCCGAGCCACAGGTACGCGCCGGGGACCTCCTCGAGCATGAACGCGAAGTCCTCGCCGCCCATGCACGGCGGCGCGTCGCGGCGCACGGTGCCGGCGCCGAGGGCGCGCTCGGCGGCGCTTGCGAGCACGTCGGACTCGTTCGCGTGGTTCACGGTCGGCGGGTAGCCGCGCATGCAGCGCACTTCGCAGCGCGCGCCGAGCGCCTCGGCGACGCCGCGCGTGACGCGCTCGACCTCCTCCTCGACGCGCGTGCGTGTCTCCGCCGCGAACGTCCGGTACGTGCCGAACAGGTGCGCGGACTCGGGGATCACGTTGTAGGTGCTGCCGGCGTCGACGCGCGTGATCGACACGACGGCGGAGTCCTGCGGGTCGGTGCCGCGGCTGACGATCGTCTGCAGCGCGGTGATGACGTGCCCCGCGGCGACGATCGGGTCGACGCCCTTGTGGGGCATCGCGGCGTGCGCGCCCTGCCCGAACAGGTCGATCTCGAGGCGGTCGCTGGCCGCCATCACGGGCCCGCTCCGCACGGCCGCCGTCCCGACCGGCTCGCCGGGCCAGTTGTGCATCGCGTAGATCTCGTCGACGGGGAAGCGCTCGAAGAGCCCGTCGTCCATCATCGCGCGCGCGCCCGCGAGGCCCTCCTCGGCCGGCTGGAACACGAAGCGCGCGGTGCCCCGGAAGCTCGGGTCCGTGCTGAGGAGCTCCGCGGCGCCGAGCAGCATCGCCGTGTGGCCGTCGTGGCCGCAGCCGTGGAACACGCCGGGCCGCGCGCTCTTGTGCGGGCGCTCGCCGCGCTCGTCCATCGGAAGCGCGTCCATGTCGGCGCGCAGCCCGAGCGTGGGCCCTTCGCCGAGCGACCCCTTCAGCGTCCCGACGACGCCCGTGCCACCGAGGCCGCGCTCGACCTCGAGCCCGAGCGCCTGCAGGCGCGTTGCGACCAGCTGGCTGGTGCGCTCCTCCTCGTAGCCGAGCTCGGGGTTCTGGTGAATATCGCGGCGCAGCGCGACGAGGTCCTTCTCGATGGCGTCGAACTCCATGCCGGCATCGTAGTCGGGTGGGGCGATGAGCCGGCGCCGGGCCGCGCGAACCGCAGCCGGACCGGGTGTCGCGGTGTCTCGCGGCGGGTATGTTCGTGCCCCGCGCCCCGATACGGCGCCGTCCATGACCATCGGAGACCAGCGCATCCGCCAGGAGTGGACCGACGCCGCGTTCGCGGGGCTCGTCGCCCACGGTCCGGACGCCGTCCAGGTCCGGCGGCTCGCGCTCACTCTTCGCGTGGACGAGGGCACGTTCCGCCAGCAGTTCGAGGGACTCGCCGACCTCCGCGCCGAGGTCGTCGCGCAGTGGCGGAAGGTGTCCACGGTGCAGATCGTGTCCGGACTCGAGCGGCTCGGGCTCGAGCCGCGGGAGACTCTCGTCGAGCTCGTGCGCCGCGCGCTCGGCTCGCCCGAGCCCGGCTACGGCGGACTGCCGAAGGACCCCGGCGCGATCCACGTGGCGGTGCGCACGTGGGCGCGCACGAGCGACGAGGTCGCGGCCGAGCTCGAGCGCCTCGAGACCGCGCGTACGGCGTACATCGCCGACCTCCTCGTGCGCGCGGGGATCCCGGCGCCGCTGGCGGAGCGCCGCGCCGCGCTCGCGCACGCGGGCCTCCTCGGGGCCGAGGTCCTGCGCGGTCCCCGCACCTTCGAGGGCGTCCGGGTCGCCGACTTCGTCGACTCGATCCTGGCGGGTGCCGAGCTGGGCTGAGGGCCCCGCGCCTCTCAGCGGCGCCGCGCGCTCAGAACAGCCACTTCACCTGCGCGTACCCGAACCAGGCGTGGCCGGGTCCGACGCTCTCGGGCGCGCTCTCGGTGAAGCCGCCCTCGGAGAAGTACGCGAGCCCGAACTCGAGGTTCGTCGAGCCGTCGCCGATGGGCTGCTTCCACACGACCTCGGTCAGGTCGCCGATGTGTCGCCCCGCGCCGCCGGTCGGGTCGGTCAGCCCGTTCGACGAGCGGTCGCTGCGCGACGCGACGTAGCCGAGCCGGTGGATGAGCGACAGCCGCCCGCGCGCGCCGACGTTCGCGAAGAAGCGCACGCCCGGCGAGAGGATGTTCGCGCGCGCGATCGGTCGGAAGAACCCGGTGGCGCCGTACTCGAAGCGGGGAACGCCGAAGAGCGAATCGAAGCGGTTGTTGTCCCCGTCGCCGCCGTCGCGGTCGCCCGACGCGACGTCGAAGAGCAGCTCGGCGCGGAGCTCGTGCGGCCCGCCGAACGTGTATCCGGCGTGCGCGTGCTGGAACCACGCCTCGTGGTCGAGGTCCTCCGCTGCGCTCGCCGACGCGCGGGACGTGCCGAACTGGAGCGCGGACTCGAACTCCCAGTGGAACGCGTCGACCTCCGGCTTCCGGAAGATCCGCGTACCGAGCGTCGTGAGCCTGCGATTCCGCGTCGCGACGTCCGGCCGGTCGGTCTCGAACAGCCCGAGCGCGTAGAACTCGCCGCGGCTCGCGAGGCCGACGTCCGGCGTCTCGAACACGGCGCCGTAGAAGCGGACGGCGCGGCTCTCCTCGTTGTTGCGTGGCGTACCGTCGAGCAGCGTGTCGCTGTCGCGCGGCAGGATCCGCGTCGGCAGCGTGTAGAAAGCGCGCGCGGTCGAGCCGCCCGCGCCCTTCCACGTCGCGTTGACGCCGAGGAACGAGTTGATCGTGTTCCGGTAGCGGTTGCGCGCGATGAAGCGCCGGCTGCCGACGTCCATCGTGTGGCGCCCTACCAGGACGCGCAGCTGGTCGTCGTCCGCGAACGCGTCGGTGAAGCGGAACGCGGCGTAGCCCTGGAGCAGCTCGAGCGCGTCGACGCGCCGGAACGTCGCGACGGAGCCCGGCGCCTCGTTCGACAGCCGCGAGTCGATGAGCTCCGCGAAGACCTCGGTGAACGTGTCCCGGATCCCGACCTCGAGGAGGAGGCGCGTGAACAGTCCGCGGTCGTTGCCCGTCGCGCCGGCGGCCAGACGTTCGCCCAGCGACTCGAAGCGCGTGACGAACGAGCCGCCGACGTGGAGCCAGTCCGGGGTCTCGAGGGCGTCGTCGAGGTTCCAGCGGCCGTCGGTCGTCTGTGCGACCGCGGGCGAGGGAGCGAGGAGGATCAGGCCCGCCGTCAGGAGCAGGCGCGTGGAGGAGCGCGTCATGGACCCCAGGAGGCTAGCAGGCGGTCGGCGGCTGCCGGGCGCAGCGGCACCGCGTGGATTTCCCCGGGTCGAACGGTGCGCCCGCTCCTTGAGAGCGAGCTGAGCGCGCGTTCGTGGTCCTCGGCGCGGCGGGCGAGACTCCCCTCGAACCCCGGCTCCCCGGTCTTCGCATCCCACGTGCCCCGAACCGACATGGTCACCGCATCGACGCGCGCCCTGCGCCTCGCCCCCCTGGCCCTCCTGCCCCTCGCGTCTCCCGCAGCGGCGCAGGGACCGCTCCAAGCGCCCCCGGCGCCCGCCGCGAATCCGACGACGCCCGAGAAGGCGGTCCTCGGGAAGATCCTCTTCTGGGACGAGCAGCTCTCGAGCGACGGCACCATCGCCTGCGGCACCTGCCACATCCCGGGCGTCGGCGGCGGCGATCCGCGCATCGACGGCCCTGCCCAGCATCCGGGGCCGGACGGCGTCGGTCTGACCGCGGACGACATCTTCGGCTCGGCGGGTCTGTCCCGCTCGGCCCAGGACGGGCAGTACGCGATGGACTCGACGTTCGGACACGGCGTGCGCGTGACGGGCCGCGTGACGCCCTCGAACATCACGGGCGCGTACTTCCCGCGGCTCTTCTGGGACGGCCGGGCCGAGGGTGCGTTCGAGGACCCGCTGACCGGGGCGGTCGTGATCCCGTTCGGGGGCGCGCTCGAGGAGCAGTCGATCGGGCCGATCCTGAACGACGTCGAGATGGGGTACGAGTCGAGGACGTGGGCGGAGGTCACCGAACGGCTCGAGCGCGTCGAACCGCTCGCGCTCGCGAGCAACGTGCCGTTCGACATGTCGGCCGCGCTGCTGGCCGATCCGACGTACCCCGACCTGTTCGAGGCGGCGTTCGGGACGGACGAGATCACGCCGGTGCGCATCGGGTTCGCGCTCGCCGCGTACCAGCGCACGCTCGTCCCCGACCAGGCGAAGTTCGACGACGTGATGCGGGGGCAGGCGAACTTCACGCCGGCGGAGAACCGCGGCTTCGGAGCGTTCCGCAGCCCGGGCAGCCGCTGCGACGCCTGCCACACGCCGCCGCTCTTCGCGGACGGCTCGTTCCGCAACCTCGGGCTGCGCCCGATCGGCGAGGACTCAGGGCGCTTCGAGGTGACCGGTAACCCGGCCGACCGCGGGCGCTTCAAGGTGCCGTCGCTGCGGAACGTCGCGCTGCGCGACCGCTTCTTCCACACGGGCGCGCCCGGCATCGACGACCTGGGCGACGTATTCGTGTTCTACGACCAGGACGGCGGCGCGTTCCCGCAGAACAAGGACCCGCTGCTGAACAACCTCAACGTCCCGCCGCCCGTGCGAGCGGACCTCGTCGCGTTCATGAACACACTCACCGATCCGCGGGTCGCGAGCGAGTCGTACCCCTTCGACCGGCCGACGCTGTGGAGCGAACGCGCGCAGCCGAATCCCGCGCCGACGGGCACGGGTGCCGTCGTCGGGCACAGCCTCGTCGCGCTGGGCGTGACGGCGACGTCCCCTGCGGTCGCCGGCAACGAGGGGTTCCGCATCGGACTGACGAACGGTCCGCCGGGAGAGCTCACGACGTTCGCAACGCGCTTCACCAGCGGTCCGGACGTGGGCTCGCTCCGGCCGTTCGTCCCGCTGTTCCGCAACGTCTTCGTGATCGACGCGGACGGCATGGCGACGTGGGTCGCGCCGTCCGTCACCGACCCGGCGCTGCGCGGGATCGCGTTCCAGGGGCAGTGGGTGGTGCGTGACGCCACCGCGCCGGGCGGCGCCGCGCGCAGCGAACTCGTGAGCGTGACGATCGAGTGACGGCACGAGCGGGTCCGGCGCACCCGCGTGGGCGGGCGGCGCCGGAGCACGGGATCTCCAGAGCTGCGGGGCCCGGCGGACACAGGCCGCCGGGCCCCGCGTTCGTTCGGGGGCACCGTTCGTACGCGTTCGCTCAGTCGCTCCGGTCCGCCGCGTCCGCTCGGTCGCTTCGACACCCCGCGTGCGCTCAGGGGCGCCGCGGAATCTCGAAGCGAGCGGTGAACGCGCCGCGGCCGTCCGCGACGTCGGCGCCGAGGGTGAGCGCGCCACCGAGCGCGGTCGCAGCGGAGTCGGCGATGGCGAGTCCGAGGCCGACGTGCTCGCCCGTGCGCGCGGCGTCGGCGCGCCAGAACGGCTCGTGCGCGTGCGCTGCGGCGTCGGGCTCGAGCGGCTCGCACGCATTCGTGATCTCGAGCGCGACCGCGTCGTTCGCCTCGTGGAAGGTCACGCGCGCCGCGGTACCGGGCAGCGCGTAAGCCGCCGCGTTGCTCACGAGGTTGTCGACGACCCGGTCGAGGAGCGCCGCGTGCGTCTCGACGAGCAGCGGCGCGTCGAGGCTCTCGATCTCGAGCCGGACGTCGCGCTCGGCGAAGGCTGCGGCGAGTGCATCGGCCGCGCGCGCGACCGCCTCGCGCAGGTCGACCGGCACGGCGTCCTGCGGGCTCGGCGACTCCGCGCGTGCGAGCAGGAGCAGCGCCTCGACCGCGCCCTCCATCGAGCGCGTGACGCCGAGGCACTCCGAGGCGATGTCGCGATGCTGCGCGACGGAGCGCTCGCGCCGGAGCGCGACCTCGAGCGACGCGCGCAGGCCCGCGAGCGGCGTCCTCAGCTCGTGCGCCGCGTCCGAGGTGAAGCGCCGCTGGCGCTCGAACGCGCGAGCGAGGCCCGCGCGGTTGGAGCGCAGCGCGGCGACGATCGGGCGCAGCTCGACGGTGTCCCGGTCGAGCGTGAGCTCGGCACGAATGCTCTCCGCGCTGAGATCGTCGGGGCCGAGCCTCTCGATCCTCTGCGCGAGCTCGCCGACCGGGCGCATGCCGAAGCGGACGTTGAGCCAGAGGACCAGCCCCGCGAGGAGCGCGGCGCCCGCTCCCGAAAGGAGCAGCGCGCGCCGGATCGCTTCGACGAGCGCGCGCTCGGCCGAGATGTCGGCGGCGGCGAAGACGTCGAAGTCGATGCCGCGCGCGGCGGGCGGCAGGCCGTTCGGGCGGCGGCGACCGCGGCCCGGCCCGAGGCGATCGGGCCCGCCGCGGTCGGGCCGCTCACGGCCGCGGGGCGGCCCGTCGCCGCGCCGCGGCGGTCCCGGTGGATCGAACGCCTCCGCGTCGAGGCGCAGTCCGACGACGCGGTGCGGGGCGTTGCTCATCGCGTCGAGCACCTCGACGGCGGCGCCGGGCGCTCCGCTCGTCAGCTCGATGGCGGGGAAGTCGGCGCTCCGCCCGAGGACCTCACCCGTTGCCGCGTTCCGCACAAGCCAGTGGACCCGCCGCCCGTCGACGCTCCCCTCCGCGGGCGCTTCGATGGTCGGGATTCCGCCCGCGGGCTCGGGCTCTCCGAACCGCGGGCGGAACGACTCGACCGCCGCGCGCCGCGCGCCGAAGTCGACGATCGTGCGCAGGTCGGACGCGTGGCGCTCGCGCACGAGGCTCGCCACGCGCACTTCGACGAACCACCCGGCGGCGGCGATCGCCACGGCGACGGTCACGACCGAGCCAACGGCGAGCCGCCGCCCCATGTGCACGGTGCGGCTCATGTGTCCTCCGGCGCCCGTAGGACCCAGCCGTGCCCGCGCCTCGTGTGCAGCACGCGCGGGCGGCCGTCGGCCTCGAGTTTCTTGCGCACGTACCCGATGTAGACATCGACGACGTTCGAGCTGCCGCGGTCGCCCTCGCCGTACAGCGCGGACTCGAGCTCGCCGCGCGTGATCGACTCTCCGGCGCGGAACGCGAGCGCCTCGAGGAGGGAGTACTCGCGCGGCGTGAGCTCGATGGTCGTGCCGTCCCAGTCGACGGTGCGCGCGGTGACGTGGACGGAGAGCGGGCCGACGCGGACGACGGGTGACTTCCGTCCGTACGCGCGGCGGAGGAGCGCGCGGGCGCGCGCGACGAGCTCCTCGATGGCGAAGGGTTTCACGAGGTAGTCGTCGGCGCCCGCGTCGAGCGCGGCGACGCGGTCCTCGACTGCGTCCCGCGCGGTGACGACGAGCACGTGCGAGTCGATGTTGCGCTCGCGCATCCAGCGCAGCACGCCGAGGCCGTCGACGCCGGGGATCATCACGTCGAGGACGACGAGGTCGAACGCCGAGCGCCCGAGCTGCTCCAGCGCCCCGTGTCCGTCCGCGGAGAGCTCGACCGACCACCCCTCGTCACGGAGCGCGGTGACCACCGCTCCGCGGACGGGTCCGAAGTCTTCGACGACCAGAATCCTCATCGTCGGCGAGGGTAGCGGAGCGTCCGTTCGGAGCCCCCGTGCATCCTCAGGCGCTCCTCAGGCCCTACTCCGGGGCGTTCGTGGCCGAGTGGCCCGAACTGACACGCGGATCGCGTGCCCGCCGCTGCGGCCTTTCCGAGCAAGGGACCTTTCGAGGCCCAACACGCTCCGTACGATCGGATTCGGTCCCGGGCGCGCGAACCCTCGCGCGCCGTACAACTCAACACGCGTCGATCATGTTCAAACACGCCTGGAAGGCGGCCGTCCCAGCGTCGGCTGCCATCTTGCTCCTGGCGCTCCCCGCGGCCAGCCGTGGCCCGTGGAGTCCGTCGTTCACGCCTGGCTGATGAACGCCGGCCCCCCCGGCGCCCAGTTTGGGCCCCTCAGGTGGAGCGGCGGACCTGCCGCCTCCGATCGTCCGTGGCGCGAGCGCCCGAAGTCTCCTCCGCATGGACTGGGACTACCCGGTCTACAAGCCGAAGAAGGCGAAGCCGCAGTCCGGCTCCGTCGGTCGTTCGGTGAGCCGCGCGCTCGCGCGTGAGAAAGCGCTCGAGGTCATCGCGGGCGACGACCCGCGGCCGCTGCTCGTCCTGCGCGAGTGCAAGGTCTGCAACGGGACCGACGAGGCGCTGCTCAAGGGCGGCGCCGACAACGAGAAGACCTTCCTTCTCGCGCGCTGGTTCCACTGCGTGAAGCTGCCGGTCGACGTGATGGAAGAGGACCACCCCTTCCACAACCTCTTCACCGAGGAGACGCCCGAGCACCTCTTCGTGTGCTCGCTCGACGGCTCCAACCACGACGCGCTCCAGTCAGACACGTCGCGCGTGGAGCTGTGGGAGTCGATGACCGGACTCCTCGCCAACGAGTACGAGAAGAAGCCCCAGAAGCCGCTGAAGACGATCACGCGGCTCCTCGACAAGATGGACACGGTCGACCAGAGGCTGGCCGAGCTCATCGCGAAGCGTGAGGCGGTTCTCGAGAAGGAGGGCCCGAAGTCCCGCAAGCTGAAGAAGCTGCAGAAGGACATCTCGAAGGCCCAGGAAGAGGTCAAGGGCTACCGCTCCGAGATCTCCAAGGTCTCCTCGCTGAAGCTGAAGGCCGACCGCAAGAAGGCGAAGGAGGCCAAGAAGGCCAAGGGCGCTCCCGCGGGCGCCTGACCCGACGCCGACCACCCGGTCTCGAACGAGGGGGCGGCGGGCACCTCGGGCCCGCCGCCCCCTCGACCCTTTCGCGCTCGCGCGCGCCCGAGTCGCCGGCCGCACGCCGGTGGACGCACCTCGCCATGACACGAGTTCCTTCCCCGACTGCGCTCCTCCGCCCGCTCCGTTCCGCGCTGTTCGCGCTCGCATGCGCCGCACCTGCGCTCGCGCAGGGGGCGATGGAGGAGTTCGACGCGGTCGATCCCCACACCGAGGGAGACGCCGCGCTGCTCGCCAACCTCGGCTACGAGGCCGTCGGCAACTTCATCTGGCAGGGCGGCGAGTTCACGGACTACGTGAAGGAGACGATGGGGGGCACCGACGTGCTCTTCGTCGAGACGAAGCACTTCGTCATCGGCTCGAGCCTCGTCACCTACAGGGTGCCCGGCGACCGCCAGGAGAAGGAGAAGCTCGAGGCGGAGTTCGAGGTGTTCGAGGAGCGCCTCGGCAAGAAGAAGTGGAAGGCCCCCAAGCGCGACGTCGATCCCTGGCTGCGGCTCCACCTGTACGCGCAGCGCAGCGAGGCGCTGTACACGGAGTTCGTGGAGGCGTTCGGACTGCCCGACGACGGCGCGACCGAGAACGGCCCGCACCTCGGGCACGAGCAGAAGTTCAAGCTGCTCGTGTGCGAGCGCAAGAGCGAGCTCGGGCGCTACCTGCGCGCCTACGAGAGCGGCGTCAATGACTTCTCGTTCCGGTCGGGGAGCCCGAAGAAGGGGATGTTCTTCGGCCTCAATGCGGAAGTTCTGCGGCAGGGGTTCGACGACCTGGCGAGCGAGCCCGTGGACTCGATGCTGCACAACCTCGTGGCCGACGGGATCGTGCGCAACTTCGTCGACGGGTACGACCAGGAGCTCTACTCGAGCCCCGAGTGGTTCACGAACGCACTGGGCTTCGCGGCCGCACGCCGCGTGGACCCGCGCTGGGTGCAGACCGGCGCGCCGCGCAACAACGACGACTACTGGAAGTGGGACGAGCGCGTGAAGCAGCTCGTCAAGAACGACTTCTACGCGGCGCTCGGTGACATGTTCCAGTGGCGGCCCCGGCGCGAGTGGAAGGAGCGCGAGTACATGGTCGCGTGGTCGAAGGGCGTATTCCTGCTCGAGGAGCACGAGTTCGACCGTCCGGCCTTCCTGCGCAGCATGGTGACACCGATGCCGGGCAAGCCGGAGAACTCCGCCGAGGAGCTCGACGAGCGGCAGCGCGCGGTCTTCGCCGCGCACCTCGACGTCCTCCCGGAGGACTTCGACGAGGCGTGGGCGAAGTGGGTGTCGAAGAAGAAGCGCGGGCGGAAGAAGAAGCGGCGCCGCTGAGGTCGATCGATCCCGGGTCGCGTTCGCCCGGCGCGGCGCGGACCGCGGTCGCTCAGTCGGGCGCCTGGAAGCCGTCGCGCCGCCAGGTGAGCACGAGCGTGTCCCGGTGGCCGTGTACGTCGTCCCCGAGGGGCTGGATCGGCGTGGACTCGTGGATCGTGCGCTCGTCGTCGATGAGGAGCGTCGTCCCGCGCTCCGTCATGGTGAAGCGCTCACCGCGCGGGCCGTCGGCCTCGAAGACGCGCGTCTCGCCGCCCTTGATCCCGTGGCGGTCGAGCAGGACGACGGCAACGAGATCGACCCCGTCGCGGTGCGCTCCCTCCGGGGTGGGCCGCCCGATCCCTCCGTCGGTGGTGATGCGGATGGCGTGCGCCTCGACGAACCACGGCCCGCCGGTCCCGCGCATCGCCGACGCACGGGCGGTGAGGCCCGTGAGCATCGAGTGGAGTACGGCGTGGCCCGCGAAGTCGTCCTGGAGCGGCTCGAACCAGCGCATCAGGCCACCGTGCAGCGCGTTGTAGTCGAGCGGCTGCCAGTGCGCCCGATGGGGGACGGTGCGGACCTCGCCTCCTTGGACGACGTACGAGCCGTGGCGGCGACGCCGGTAGTGGCCCCCGTCCCGCAGGTGTGCGTCCACGGGCAGGTCGCCCCAGTAGTGCGCGAGCGGCGCGAGCGGATCGTCCGCGTCGACGCCGCCTCCGAGCACCGCCGCGAGCCCCTGCGGCGAGAGGGCGACGTGCCCGTGGTCGCCCAGCAGCGCATCGACGCGTGCCGGGTCGGCGTAGGGAGGCGGGAGGGGACGGATCACGGGTGCGGGATCGTTGGCCGGGTCCCGCGCGGGGTCAAGGGGCGCGCGGCGGGGAGTGGGTGGGGGCGGTCTGGCGCGCGGGAGCCCGGACGAGGGATCGAGAGGCCGGCGGTCGGAGGAGGGGGGCCGGTGGTCTCGCTGGAGCCTCGCGGGCGGGTGTGGCCGGGCCAGGCCTCGCGGGGCCGGCCCCGAGCAGGGTCTCCGGCCGCCCGTCCACAACCCCCACCCGCCCAGGGGACTGGCACACGCGACGGCAAGTGGCGCACCATCGCGGAAATCTCGGGTCGGCGCGCCGGGGCGGGGCGCGCGCGGGCGGTACGGTCGGCGGCGTGATCCAGTACGAGGGAACGCTCTACCGTCCGCCTTCGGAGGCGAACAGTCTGATCCTGCAGGCCACGATCGGTTGTTCGTACAACCGGTGCACGTTCTGCGCGATGTACCGCGACAAGCGCTTCCGCGTGCGGCCCCTCGACGAGCTTCGGCGCGAGATCGCGTGGGCGCGCGAGAGCATGCGCGGCGTGCGGAAGGTGTTCCTCGCGGACGGCGACGCGCTCGTCGCCAAGGCGCGTTTCCTCTCCGACCTCCTGCGGGAGCTGCGGGAGGCGTTCCCGAACCTGCGGCGGGTCTCCGCGTACGCGTCGCCGCAGTCGCTCCAGGTGCGTACGAGCGAGGAGCTGGCTCGACTGCGGGCGGCGGGGCTCACGCAGCTGTACCTCGGGATCGAGTCCGGCGACGACGCGACGCTCGCGTGGCTCGACAAGGGCGTCGACGCGGACGAGTTGGTTCGGGTCGGGCGCAAGGCGCAGGAGGCCGGGATGAAGCTCTCCACCATGATCCTGCTCGGCGCCGCGGGGCGGGCGCGATCGCTCGAGCACGCGCGCGCGAGCGCCGACGTCGTCAACCGAATCGGTCCGCGCTTCGTGAGCACGCTCGTCATGACGCCGGTGCCGGACACCCCGCTCATGAACGCGTGGGAGCGCGGCGAAGTCGACGAGCTGAACGATCTCGAGCTCGTGCGCGAGCTGCGCGAGTTCCTCGCCCACGTCGAGGTGCGAGGCTCGGTGTTCCGCTCGAACCACGCGTCGAACGCGCTCGCGCTGAAGGGGACGCTCCCGAAGGACCGCGACGCCCTCGTCGAGGTTCTGGATGCGGCGCTCCTACGGCCGGACGAGGCGCCCTTCGTCCCGCCCTGGCTGCGGGCGCTCTGACCCCGACGGGCCCCGGTCCGGCCCGGGCGTGTCTCGATCCGGGTCCCGTCAGGGACCAGGACGAAGGATCGGGCCCACTGCTCCGACCTCGCCCCACGGAGTGCGGGACGGTTCCGTGCCCGGTCCCCAGCCGTGTGCCCGCCCCTCCACGCCCGCCATGCGTCTGTTCCTCCTCCTACCGATCGCGCTCGCGTCCTGCGCCGCCGTCCAGGACTCCCCTGCGCCCCTCGCGCCCGCGGCCCCGGAGGACGCGTCCCCGGTGGACCCCGCGTCTCCATTGGAATCCGCGGCGCAGCTGCCGAAGGGCGCGCTCTCCGACGGGCCGGCGGGGGAGGACCGCCGCGACGACGTGCACTTCCTCCAGGGCTTCGGCGGCGTCTCCGACCTCGGCGACGTGGGCGGCCGCGCTCCCATCCCGGCGGGCGAGGTCCTGGGCGGTGACATCGACGAGGCCCCGTACCTCGGGGGCGCACTCCAGTGGGGCCTCGCGCACTACGGCGATACGGCCCTCGGAATCGAGGGCGGCGCGTCGCTCACCCTGGGCACATTCGGCGTGGACGTCGTGCAGGGGGCCGGAACCCAGGCGGCCGACGCCGATCTCGTCGGCGGCTCGCTCTTCCTCGGAGCGTTCGCGAGCCACGAGCGCGGGCGGTGGAGGGTCTACGGCGGCCTCGGGCCCCTCGTCCAGCTCGTCCGCTTCGACGTCGACTACGACGACGGCGCCGGTGGGGGCCGCTACGCCGACGACGCGATCGGCCTCGGCTACTACGTCCGGGCCGGCGTCGAGCGGCGCCTCACGGAGGGTCTCCTGCTGGGACTCGGGGCGCGCTGGTTCGACGCAGACCTGGACTTCAGCGACGAGTTCGACGGCGTCGACTTCTCGGGCACACAGCTCTTCCTGACGCTCTCGCAGAGTTTCTAGATCCGTCCGCAGGGCTCGTCGACGTTCCCAGAGGGCGTTCAGCCGCCCCGCCGCACCTTGCGTCCCCCGGCCAGCGGGCCAGAATGAACGGGCGCGGACCCCCCCGCGCCAGGCCACCTTCCCCGACTCATCCGTGTCCGAGATCACCCGTTTCGCCGGCTACCGCGGCCTGCTCGAAGAGCACGGCGTCCACCTCGGCGAGGTCGCGCGGATCCCCGCAACCAAGTCGAGCCTCAACCGCTCCCACCTGCGGCCGCGCATCCCGGTCGTCGTCCAGGGCCTCATGGACGAGTGGCCCGCGCGGACGAAGTGGACCTTCGACTTCTTCAAGTCGCACTACGGTGACGTGCAGGTGCCGACCGGCGTCGTGTTCTCGAACAAGACGAACCAGTCGCTGTCCGAGTACATCGACTACCTGCAGTCGCACGAGCGCGGCGACCCCGAGACGGAGGGCCCGCCGATCTACATGGAGGGCTGGTACTTCCGCGCGCACAACGACGAGCTCTGCCGCGACTTCCAGGTTCCGGACTGCCTGCGTGACGACTGGTTCGAGCGCTTTTACCCCGAGCACAAGAACCCGAAGGGCACCGGGATCCTGATGGGGCCGAAGGGCGCGTTCACCAAGCTCCACACCGACGGTCAGTGCACCCACACCTGGCTCGCGCAGTTCGTCGGTCGCAAGCACTGGGTCCTGGTCGACTACGACCAGCTTTCGGGGCTCTTCGGCTCGAAGTACGAGTGCAACGGCAAGTACGAGGGCTTCGAGCATCCGGGGCTCGAGGACTGGCTCAAGAACAACCGCGTCGAGTACTGGACGTGCAACCTCCAGCCGGGCGAGGTCGTCGTGCTGCCCGGCAACTGGTTCCACCAGGTCACCTCGCTCGACGCGTCCATCTCACTGACCCACAACTTCTTCAACGGCACGAACGCCCGACGGGTCCTGTGGGAGATGATGCGCACGCGCTTCGGGCGCGAGAGCGAGAAGGCGGGTTGAGCGCGCTCCGCCCGCTCGGACGCAGCGGGCTGTCCGTCCCGCCCCTCGCGTTCGGCGCCTACGCGATCGGTGGAACCTACTGGGGACCGTCGGACGACGACGCGGCGGTCGACGCGATCGTTCGGGCCTTCGAGGGAGGGATCACCGCGGTCGATACGGCGCCGGTCTACGGCTTCGGTCACTCCGAGCGCCTCGTGGCTCGCGCGCGTCGTCGGCTCGGGTCGGACGGCGGTCGGCTCCTCGTGATGACCAAGGTCGGGCTCCGCTGGGACGACGACCGAGGCAAGTTCGGGTTCGAGACCCGCGGACCCGACGGCCGGAATCGGCGCGTGTACCGCAACGGACGCCCGGACTCGATCGCGAACGAGATCGACGCGTGCCTGGATCGGCTCGAGTGCGACGCGCTGGATCTCGTGCAGGTGCACGCGCCGGATCCGACGACGCCGGTCGCAGATACGCTCGGAGCGCTGAAGGAAGCCCATGACGCGGGCAAGGTGCGCGCCGTCGGCGTCTCCAACTTCGACGTCGAACAGGTCGTGGAAGCGGACAAGGCGCTCGGCCACGTTCCGCTCGCGTCGGTCCAATCGCTCTACAGCGCACTCGAGCGCGGCATCGAGGGCACGCTCGTTCCGCACGCGGCCGAGCGCGGGATCGCCGTCGTCGCATACTCGCCGCTCGACCAGGGACTGCTCACGGGCAAGGTGCGCGAGGACCGGACGTTCGGACCCGGGGACGCGCGTGCGCGCAGGCCGAGCTTCACCGCGGAGAACCGCGCGCGCGTGAACGAGGTGCTCGACGCCACCGTCGCGCCGATCGCCGCCGCGCACGGCGTGACGCTCGCGCAGACGATGCTGGCCTGGACCGTCCTCCAGCCGGGAATCACGTGCGCGCTGGTCGGCGCGCGCAGCCTGGAGCAGGCGGCGGAGAACGCAGCGGCGCTCGAGCTCGTCCTTGCCCAGAGCGAGCTCGAAGCGATCCGCGCCGCGTTCGAGGGTCTGACGCTTCTCCCGCGGCCCGTCACGCTGGGCGACCGCTTTCGCGGCTTCGTGCACCGCGTGCGCTTCGGGCGCTGAACCGGGCGCGGCCGGCCTCGATCGCTCGAGCGGTGGAGCGCGCGAGCGTCAGTGCGACCAAGCGGGCTCCGCGCCCTCGGCCACGATGCGCGCCGCGCCGCCCGACGTCGGCACGACGTGCACGCACGTTCCCACCTCGAACGCGATCTCCTCGGGCGAGGCGCTGGCCGGGCGCGTATCGAAGGCGAGCAGCGTTCCGTCGGGCGAGAACCTCGCGAGGTGCGCGGCGCCCGTCGCGTCGGCCAGTCGCCGGAGGCCCGACCCGTCCGCCCGCGCGGTCCAGAGCCACGTGGCCCGGTCCTCGTCGGCGAACCAGGCCAGACGCGAGCGGTCGTCCGACCGGACCACGCCCCACTCTTCGCCGGCAACGTCGGCGAAGAGGTGACGGTGGCCGCTCTCCACGTCGACGACCCAGAGCGCGATGTTCTCGCCGTGGACGACCTGCGTCATGGTCTCCTCGCCGTTGAGTTCGAGGTCGTCGTAGCGCGCGACTTCGGGCCCGGACACGCCCGCGCCGATCCGCTCCTCCGCGCCCGTCGCGAGGTCGACGGCGATGCGCTCGCCGCCGCGCCGGAGCGTCACGCGCGGCGCCGCGCGGTCCTCCGCGGACTGGAGCTCGGCCGCGACGCGCTCGACCGTGCGCCACACGCGCAGCGTGTTCCCGGACCACAGCTTCCCGATCTCCTCCTCGGAGTAGCCGCGGCGGACGAGCTCGAGCGTGACGTTCGGCGTCTCGCTCGCGTCGTCCCAGCCGTCGATACCGCCGCCGCCGTCGAAGTCGGAGCTGATCGCGACGTGGTCGATCCCGGCGACTGCGACGGCGTGGTCGACGTGATCGACGAACTCGGAGACGTTCGCGCGACGGTTCTCCGCATCGAACGCGCGCACGCGGTCGCGCAGCTCGCGCATCTTCGCGCGCACCTCGGGGTCGTCGGGGACCGGCTGATTGCCGCCCGGTGCGGGGAGCCCGAGCTCCTCGCGCGTACGCACGATGAAGTCCCAGCGCCCGCCGTCGTCCTTGACGTAGCTCGCGAACGCGACGCATTGAACGACGCCACCGTTCGCCTTCAGCGCGCGCAGCTCGGTGTCGGACAGGTTGCGTCCGTGCTCGAGCACGGCGTCCACGCTCGAGTGCGACGCGATCACGGGCGCCTTCGAGTGCGCGATCGTCTGCAGCGTCGTCGTCTCCGAGGCGTGACTGACGTCGACCATGATCCCGACGCGATTCATCTCTTCGATCGCGCGCCGGCCCAGGTCGGTCAGCCCGCCGTGGATCCCGTCCTCGGGCGTGTTCGAGTCGCCGAGCTGGCTGTGCCGATTGTGCGTGATGCTCATGTAGCGGGCGCCGCGCGCGTGGAACTCGGCGATCGCGCCGATGTCCTCGCCCATCGCGTACCCGTTCTCGATCCCGATACAGGCGACGAGCCTGCCGGTGCGCGCGATGCGCTCGACGTCGTCGGCGCTGCGCGCGAGCTCGATGTGCGTGGGGAAGCGCCGGCACATGCGCTCGATCGCATCGAACTTCTGGTCGGCGATCCGGCGCGCGACCTCGAACCCCTTCGGATCGAGGTCGCCCTGGCCGACGTAGACGATGAAGAACGCGACGTCGAGGCCGCCCGCTCGCATCTTCGCGAAGTCGACCTGGTTCGGGCCCCAGAGCGTCGGGTCGTCCCGTCGCTCCTCCTCCGCGCGCTGGCGGGGATCGTCCGCGCGCGGCGGACGGCCGAGCGTCGACCGGATGTCCTTGTGCGTGTCGAGCGTGAGCGTGTCGTAGTGGACGCGCTGCGCGCGGGAGCGGAGCTCCGCCTCGGTCTCGGACCTGGGGCGCGACGCGGTCGTCTGGAGAGAGGGCGCCAGAGCTGGCGCCAGAACGACGAGCGATGTGAGGATCATGCGTCGAGGGTAGGCTCCCAGGCGTCATGCGACAGCTCATCCGAACCTCGTTGATCGTGGCGGCGGCCCTAGGGGCCGCCTGCGCCGGGCGCGCCTGGGACGCACCGCTCGAACCCGTGGACGGCGGCGCGACCGCCCACACCTATCTCGCGACGGAGCCCCCGCGCGTCGAGCCCGACGCCGCGCTGGAGCGCCTCAGCGCGCTCCTCGCCGGACGCTGGCGCGGGCAGGGCTTCGGCGGCGAGATCGAGGAGACGTGGAATCCGCTGCTCGGTGGACGGATGCTCGGCACGTTCCGGCTCGTCGAGGACGGCGCGCTCGTGTTCTCCGAGCACATGCAGATTTCCGAGGAGGACGACGGGCGCGTCGCGCTCAGCCTCGTCCACCTCGACCCCTCGCTGAAGACGTGGGAAGCGCGCGGCGACAAGACGCGTTTCGTGCTCATCGACGCCAGCGATACGACGGCGTGGTTCGGCGGGCTGACGCTGCACCGGACGGGCGACGCGCTGCGCGTCCACCTCGCCATGAAGAACGAGGACGGCACACGGGAAGAGGTGCTCGAGATGCGCGACGCCGGCTTCGTCGAGTGACGCGTCAGGCGCGGCGTGGGCCCCGGACACGGTCGTCGAGTCGGTCGTCGTCGAGACCGAACGGCTCGGTGTGGATCGTCACGGACGAGCCGGGGAACGCCGCCAGGAGCGCTCGCTCGACGCGGTCGGTGATCTCGTGCGCCGTGACGAGGTCGAGGTGTCCGTCGAGTTCGAGGTGCAGATCGATGTGCGCGCTGACGCCGAGCGAGCGCGTCCGCAGATCGTGGAAGCCGCGCACGTCCGGGTCGGCCTCGACCACGGCGGCGACGCGCGCGCGCTCGTCCTCGGGGAGCTCGCGGTCCATGAGCTGGTCGATCGAGCGCCGCGCGACGCCGCCGATCGAGACCATCAGGTAGAGCGCGATCAGGCCGCCGATGACCGGGTCGACCCAGCCGAACCCGGGGCGGCTCGCCACGAAGAGACCCGCGATGATCGCGAGGTTGCTCAGCACGTCGCCCTTGTAGTGGAGGCTGTCGGCCTCGATCGCGACCGACTCGACGCGGCGCAGCGTTGCGCGCTGCACGCCGACGATGGTGAGGCTGCCGGCGACCGACAGCGCCATCACGGCGATCGCCCAGCGACCCTCGCGGAGCGGCTCGGGATCGAACAGGCGTCCAACGCCGACGTAGACCACAAAGATGGCCGACGCGACGACGAGCGCGGCCTGGACGAGGCTCGACAGCGCCTCGGCGCGCCCGTGCCCGTAGCGGTGGTCCTCGTCCGCTGGACGGTGCGCGAGCTCGACGGTCCAGAACGTGAGACCGGAAGCCGCCACGTCGGCGAGGCTGTCCGCGAGCGAGCTGAGGACACCGACCGAGCCCGTCACGAACGCGCCGACGATCTTGGCGGTCGCCAGCAGGGTGGCGATCCCGAGGCTCGTCATCGCCGCGCGCCGTCGCAGCCTCCGCCAGAGCGCGGGGTCCGCGTCCGTTCGCGCGTGGGCGCCTCGTGCGCCGTGGCCGCTGGTCGACTGCGACATGCGCGGGATGCTAGCAGGCAGGCGGTCGGACCGCCTGCGCGCGTGCGGCGGCGCCGCGTGCGTTCACGCGGCCGTCGCCATGCTCCGGCCGGCGATCCACTCCGTGTAGCGCGCACGCCACTCGTCGGAGAGGCCGTCGCGCTGCTTCTTGAGCGCACTCGTGGAGCTCGCAACGACGCGCGCGACGTCGACGGTCCCGGGGTCGACGCCGAGGAACGGCAGCAGCCGGGTCAGCTCGCCCTCGAAGTCGGCGCAGAGCGACTCGTAGCCGAGCCGGTACGGGAGCACGTCGTTCTGACGGAAGAAGGACTCCCACCCGTGCTCGTGGTCGGCGTTCTCGCCGATCGCACGGTGGATCGCTTCCGGATCGAAGCGGGGCTCGGCGCGCTCCTCCTTGCGCGAGATCCACGCTCCGGTCTGGGCGGCGCGTACGTGGCTGATCGCCTGACCCACGACGTCCGCACGGCGCAGGTAGACGACGCGCGAGGGGAAGTTCGCGCCGAGGTCGAAGCCGAGCTCGACCGCGTGGACGAGCTGGTGGAAGTGCGCCTTGACCCCGAACGGGCCGCCCTTGCTCTCGCGGGCGCGCCGCGCGGCGTAGTAGGCCTGGAACGCGCGTCGGTCGCGCTGGATCCGCTCGGCGAACTCGCCGAACTCGCTCGGGCAGAGGGCCTCACGGCACTCGCCGAGGCGCTGGGTGCCCATCAGGAGCGAGCAGAGGAGGTTGCTCCCGACGCGGGGAGTGGCGGCGATCAGGTAGTCCATGGCGGGGATTCGTGGGGTCCCTCGCAAGATCGGCCCGCCCCCTGCGAACCTTGAGGACGAGGGCGGGCCGCTCCGCCGTGGCCTGCACGGAAGCCTCGGGAGGCCCCCGAGTTCCATCGGCTCACGCTCGGAGCGGTCCAGGGATCCAAGATGCCCGGCCGCAAGAGGCCGAGACCCAGGAGGCCCGGGTCCCAAGAGACCCCGGGTCCCAAGAGACACTGCGATGCGCAACACGCTCCCTCATCAGCTCCGCCGCTCTGTCCGGCATGCCCCCCGCGTGGACCTCTCGATCGTGGCCCCGGCGTACGACGAGGAAGTGAACCTCGGCCCCCTGTTCGACGCCATCGAGGATGCGCTCGGCGGCCGTCCGTCGGCGGACGTCCCGGCCATCGACTGGGAACTCGTGCTCGTCGACGACGGGAGCCGGGACTCCACGGCGGCGGTGATCGAACGGCTTTGCGACCGCTCACCGCGCGTGACCGGAGTCCACCTGGCGCGGAACTGCGGACAGACGGCCGCCATCGCGTCCGGCGTCGCCGTCGCGCGCGGCCGGCTCGTCGCCACGATCGACGCGGACCTGCAGAACGACCCGCGCGATCTGCCGCGCATGATCGCTGAGCTGGAGGGCGCGGACGCCGTCGTCGGCTACCGCACCGAACGCCGCGACTCGCTCCTGCGGCGCCTGAGCTCGCGCGTCGCGAACGCCGTACGCAACGGGTTCATCGGAGATCCGGTGCGCGACACGGGCTGCGCGCTCCGGGTCTTCCGGGCCAGCGCGCTGGAGGCTCTTCCGCTCTTCGAGGGCATGCATCGCTTCCTGCCGACGCTCATGCGCATCCACGGGTTCGACGTGAAGGAGGTTCCGGTCGCGCACCGCCCGCGCGCGGGAGGGCGCGCGAAGTACGGCGTTCTCAACCGCGTGTTCTGCGCGGCGCGCGACATGCTCGCCGTGCGCTGGATGTGTTCGAGGGTCATCCGCGTTCCGGTCGCTCGTGTCGAGGGGGCGGTCGGCGGCGGCGTGCGCGCCACCGCCGACGCCTGAGATCGCCGATCACGACGCCCCCGCGGTCTGCGCACCGTCGACCTGCACGCCGCCGTCCTCGATCCGCACCCGCAGCGTCGCGCGCGCCGGCGTCCGGAAGACGGCGCGTGCCAGCGCTGTCGCGACGCGGCGTTCGACGACCCGGCGCAGCGGGCGTGCGCCGCGCTCGAGGTCGTAGCCGACCCGCGCGACCCAGGGCGCGACCTCGGACGAGAACTCGACGCGCAGTCCACGCCGCGTGCAGCCCTGTCGCTCGCCGAGCCCGACGAGCTCGCGGCGCGCGATCTCCTCGACGTCGGCGCGCCCGAGCGGAGCGAACGGGACGATCCTGTCGAAGCGGTTGAGCAGCTCCACGCGGAAGTGGCGTCGAAGCGCGACGAGAACCTCGGCCTCCAGTGCGGCGGCGTCGCACCGGCCGTCGAAGCCGATCGATCGACGCTTCCAGACCTCCGCGCCCGCGTTCGACGTCGCGACGATCAGGAACGACTTGCAGGCGATCACCTCACCGGCACCGTTCACGAAGTTGCCCTCGTCGAGGAGCTGCATGAAGTGGTCCTTGACGAGCGGATGCGCCTTCTCGAACTCGTCGAGGAGGAGCACGCCGAACCCGCGGCCGGCGACGAGGCGGGTCAGGAGGCCACGCCGGCCGCCGCTCGTCTGGTCCCAGGGGCGCCCGAAGAGCGAGTACGCGGAGCCCTCGCCCTGGTGGTCCGCCATGTTGAGTCGCAGGATCGAGCGCTCGTCGCCGAGCAGCTCGCGCGCGAGCGCGCGGACGGCCTCGGTCTTCCCGACGCCGGTCGGGCCGGTGAACAGGTACGCGCCGAGCGGGCGGCGCGTGTCGGCGAGGCCGGCCTTGAACAGACCGACGGCGTCCACGAGCGCGCGGAGCGCGTCGTCCTGTCCGACGACGCTGCGGCCGATGCGCCGCTCGAGGTCGTCGAGGTCGATCTCGACCCGCGGGTCCACCAGCGTCCGCGGCAGTCCCGCGCTCGAGGCGGTCCGGTCGACGACGGCGTCGAACGTCACCGGGCCGCCGTTCGCGTGCGCCTGCAGCTCGCGCAGCGGCTGCAGGAGCGTCCGCGGGAGCCGGTCGCGCACCTCGAAGCGGCGCGCGATCTCGAGCGCGCCGTCGAGGGCCTCCTCGGTCACGACGCGCGTCCACGGCTCGCCGTCCGGCGCCATGCTCTTCGCCCACGCGACGCCGAGCGCCCGCGCTTCGTCGGACGAGGGCTCCTCGACGCGCACGAGAGTCACGTAGGACTCGAAGCCGGGCACGCTCTCCAGCATCGATTCGACCGCGCCCTCCTCGCCCTCGGCGAGGATCGGTCGCCCGAGGCGTACCGCGAGCGCGTCGATCGCGGGCTCGAGGTCGAGCTCGTACGCGACGTGGAGGTCGGCGATGAAGAGCAGTGTGCGCGGGTGCGCGGCGAGTGCCTCGGTCAGCTGCCTGAACACCTCCGACAGCTCGCTCCGACGCTTCGCGCGCTGGCAGAGCTGGCGCAGCGAGACCTCGACGACGCGCTTGAAGCGCCCCGGAGAGCGTGCGAGCGCGCACGCCAGCGTCTCGACGAGCGTCGTCTTCCCGACGCCGGACGGTCCGACGACGAGGGGCGAGCGGCCCGCTTCGAGCAGGCGCACGAGTTCGGCGACGCGGGGTCCGAGCCCGACGCCGGGCACGAGCGCGCCGTCCCGGGCGAGCCGGGTCAGGTCGCGGGTGAGGAACGATGCGAGCGCTTCGGAGCGGTCCGCGGGGCGGCCCGTTCCTTTCCGGGCGGCGCGGTCCTTCTTGTTCTTGGCCATGTCAGCGCGCCCGCGGCGCGGGCACGGGGCCTCGGGGGAGGCCGTTGCACGGAATCGGTGAGGAGGGTGCGGCCCGCGCTGAGGGCAGCGCGGGCGCTCCGGGGACCTCGCGCCGCTGGGTACGCGGCGCGCGGGTCCCGGTGCGGCCCGCGCGCGGGACCCAGGCGCTCGGCGAGGGAGCGCGGAGGGCCCGTGCGACGGCGGGCGCACGGCGGAGGCTCTACGTGGACGCCGGGTCGGACGTCCGCGGAGCGAGGCGCGCGCCGTGGAACGCGCGCGCCCGGATCACCAATTCACGACAAGAAGCAGCATGGCCGGGACCGTACGCGGCACCTTCGCGCCTGTCAACGCGTCCCGCTCGCCGCCGCACCCCTTCCCACGATGCCCAAGCTCCCCGCGCCCCATCCCGACACACCGACCGTCGACCGGCTCATCGAGGCGCTCGGGACCCTCACGGCCGACACGCCGCGCCGCTTTGGAACGATGGACGCGGCCGCGATGCTCGAGCACTGCGCGCGCTTCGTGGACCTCTACCTCGGACGCGTGCGCGTCGGCGCGCCGATCCGTTTCGCGGCGCGCGCGCTCGGCCCGCTGTTCCTCAAGCGCATTCTCCGAGGCTCGCCCGCGAAGACCCCGCGCAACCTGCGCACGCTCGGTTCCCTGAAGGTGGAAGGGCCCGACGGCGAGAGCTCGAGGGCTTCGTTCGAGGCCGCCCGCGAGCGCCTGCGCGCCGGGTTCGCCGACGTAACGGCGCTCGAGGGCGAGGTGCGCCACGTCCTCTACGGGCGCATGGACGCGAGCGCGGTGCGGGACCTGGTGCGCCACCATACGGCGCACCACTTCCACCAGTTCGGCCTGCTCGGGGGCGACTGAGCGGCGGCCGTCACTCCGAATCGGAGTCGGCGCCCTCTTCCGGCGTCACCTCGGTCTCCGCCGCGCCGGTGCCCTCCAGGTCGTCGGCGCTCTTCAGCCCGACTCCCGCCGCCATCAGCGAGGCGAGCAGCGGCATCACGAGCAGAATGAGGAGCTGGAAGCGCAGCGCCATTGCCACCGACTTCGGCGGCGTCACGTTCGCGCCCGCGGCGCGGCTCCTGCGCAGGAAGAGGGTCGGCACGATCGACAGCCCGCCGAGCAGCAGGTAGAGCCCGAACTTGGCGTGGAAGAGCCCGTTCTTGGTGTAGAACTCCTTCGGCTTGCCGACCGCGACCCAGAGCGCCACGCCCGCGCCGAGCGCGAGCAGTGCGCTCACTCCGTAGATCGCGTTGACGACCGACGCGCGCTTCACCTCGGCCGGCGTCATCTCTTTCTTGATGAGCAGGTGCTGGGAGACGAGCGCCCCGGCGATGCCGATGATGCCGAGGAAGTGGAGGTAGCGGACGAGTTCGGTCGTCATGGTGATCGGGGCCGTGGTGTGGGACCGGGCGGGACGGCCGCAGTCTAGGCGCGCGGCGGAAGCGTGCGCCCGCGCGGCCCGGATTCGAGTGCGGACGGGCAGCGCGATCGTGGCCCTTCGAACGGCGGCCGCCCGCGCGGCGCCGTCGCTCCGAGGCCCATCGGCCTGGGGCGGCGGTTCCGCGCGGGCGGTCCGAGGAGCGCTCTCGTCCGGCGCGCTCCCTCAGCGCACGCGCTCGAGCGACTGCCAGTCGCCGGTCAGATCGAGATCGGTCCCCGGCTCGTAGTTGGCGTCGTTCGTGAGAATGAACTCGCCGTTCCCGTTCCCGTAGACGTGCTCGTAGTAGCTCGGCAGCGCGACGGGCAGGTCCTCGCCGGGCACGCGGTACTCGTGCACCTCGCGCATCGCGTTGACGGCGCGGGCGTGGCTCTCGTCGCGGATGGCCTGCCGGCTCTCGTAGCCGCGCGCCTGCATGTCCAGGATCTCCGAGCTCGCGTTCGCCGAGATGCGCGAGATGTTGGCCGCGGTGCGCATGTTGTCCATGGCCATCTCGTGCGAGATCTTCTGGATCTTGGCCCGGTGGCGGGCCTGCATGCGCATCCACGCGTCGGTCGGGCGGAGCGAGCTGCGCACCGCGAGAGCGACGAGCGCGAGCTCCTCGAGGCGCTCCTTCGGCGCGCGGAAGGAGAGCGAGCCGCTGACGGACCAGCTCATGAAGAGGTCGTTGCCGGGCACTCCCATCTGGTTCCAGGAGCTCGGCATCTCGAACCCGAAGGCGGACTGCGCGAAGAGCTCGACGTGCGACCACTTCTCGCCGTCCTCCTTGTACGAGAGCTCGACGCCGATGACCGAGCCGTCGACGCTCGTCCGAGCACCCATGGAGCGCGCCTGGTTCGCGAACATCTGGCGCATCGGTGCGAGCGACTTCTGCAGCGGCTGGGTCAGCTCGGGCACCTCGCGCGCCTCGACGATGCGCACGCCCTTGGCCTTCGGGCGGCTCTCCTTGAGCAGGTCGCGGACGACCTTGGCGAAGCCGCGGGTCGAGCCGGGGTAGTGGAGGACGATCGAGCCGCCGTCGAGCGACTTGCTGGGCAGCCGCTGCGGCCCGTTCATCGTCACCATCGTCCGGTCGATGAACGACATGTCGGGGCCGATCTCGACGATGCACCCATCGGGCGCCGTGAGCGTGATGTTCTGGCTCGCGAAGACCTTGAAGGCCTGGGGCGGGCCGTACCACGCGCCGCCCTCGACCTTCCAGCCGGCCGGGGCGAGCAGCGTGTGCGAGGCCTGGTTGCCCCAGCTCGCGTCCTTGAGCGTGTGCTGGACGAGGCGCCAGGTGGCGGGCGGCAGAACCGCTGCGGACTCCTCGGAGGCGGCGTCCTGGGCCACCGCCGCAGCTGCGGCCGGAGCGGCGGAGCCAACGAGGACGGCGGGGAGGGCGAGCGGCAGGAGCGTGAGGGCGAGGGTCGTGGGGCGCATGGTTCCGAAGGGCGGTTTGGGTTCACCCAGGCGTGCGGAGCCGCGCCCCGGCGCCTGCCACGATTCGGCGCGAATCGCGCCCCGGTCCCTCACTAGCGGGAGATCCAGTTCAGGAAACGGGTCTCGAGGTCGTCCGTCGCGAAGTCCCCCGAGCTGATCGCGGGGGCCTCGAAGGCGTCCGCGAGGGCCTTCTCGGCCTCGGCGCCGCGCTTGATCCGCGCGAGCGCGTGGAGCGCGCGCGAGAAGGCCTCGGCGCTGTCCTCCTCGCGCTTGTAGGTCTCGGTCCGGAGGAAGCGCAGGAATGCGGTCCGGTACGCGCGCAGGAACTCCTGTTTGTCGCCGAAGTACTCGCCCGGGACGGTTGTCGACTCCTCGTTGGCGCCGGAGCCGATGAACGGCCCGACGAGCGTCATGCGCTCGGTGCGGTCGGCCGACTCGAGCTCGAACGCGGCGAGCCGCCCGAGCTTGCCCTTCACCGCGGATCGCTTCGCGCCGCTGCGCTGACCCATCTTCAGGACCTTCTTGAAGTAGTCCTTGCAGCCGCGCTCGCGCCAGCGGCTCTCGGCGGAGTTGGTCGGCAGGATGCCGCCCTCCGACTGACCGCCCCAGACGAAGGTCTCGATGCCGCCGGTGCGCCGTGCGGTCGGGTCGCCGTCGACGCGCGTGTTGCTCTCACCGTAGATGTCGATGACGAGGTTGAGCGCGATCCCGCCCACGATGGACGCGGGCAGCCGGTCGTCGAACTGGTTGTCGAGCAGCGCGTTCGCCGCGAGCTGCGTCACCTGCTGGCGCATGCCCGTCCTCGACTTCTCGTTCATCGAGCGCGACTTCTCGTAGTCGCCGAAGCCGACGCCGTCGGCGGCGTACTCCAGCGGCAGCACAAGCGCCTGTCGGCGCCAGTAGGTCTCGGTGAACGAGACGATCTCGGGCACCCAGCACGACTCCTTCTGCGCGGGCCCGCAGAGCATCCCCGCGAGCGCGACGAAGCGCACGAAGTCGACGCGGGAGGGCATCAGCAGGATCGGCTCCGGCTTCTGCCGCTTGCGCTCGAGGCCGAGCGCGCTGCCGCGGACCATGTACTCCTGCAGCCGCGCGACGGCGGCGCCGACCTCCTCGCCGGCGTCGAGGGACGCGACGAGATCGGAGGGATCGACCTTGCCGAGTTTGCCCTTCGACCAGCGCTCCACCCAGCCGCGGATCGTCTCGACGTCGGCGAGCGCCGCGGCGCTCGCCTCGTCCCCGAAGGAGCCGGCGGTCGCGTACTGGATCCAGCGCTCTTGCAGGTCGACGAGGGACTCCGCGACGACCTTGAACTGCTCGGCGCGCTTGCCGTCCTCGAGCGAGCGCGTGGGCACGTGCAGGTCGAAGAGGCCGAGGGACGCGCGGGCGGTCCGCGACTCGAGGAACCGCTCGATGCGGAACTCCTTCGCGTCCGCGTAGCCGTGGTCGGCGAGGCTCTGTTCGGCGAGTCCCCGGTAGAACGTCTCGTCGGCGTCCTGCCCGGCGGCGAGCGGTGCGAGGGAGCTCGCGGCGAGGAGCAGAGCGGCGGCAGTGCGAGGGAGGAGGGCGCGGGCGGTCATCGGCGTGGCGGGGCGGTCCAGGAGGGTGCGGCGAGACCTTACGCCTACGACCGCCCGGAGCGGGGCCCTACCGACGAATCGAGCCCTTGCGCGACTTTGACGCGGCGGTCGGTTCCGCCCCGCGCGCGCCCGGGCCCGTCAGACCGCCTGCGCGGGCGGCGACAGCAGCGCGAGGGCGAGCTCGGGCTGCACGTTCGCCTGGGACAGCATCGATACGCCGGCCTGCTGGAGGATCTCCAGGCGGACCACCTCGGCGGTCTCGAGCGCGTAGTCGACGTCCACGATGCGCGAGCGCGCGGCGGCGAGGTTCTCCTCCCGGACGGCGAGGACGCGGCCGGCGGTCTCGAGCCTGCGTTGGATCGCTCCGAGCTGCCCGCGGGCGTCGGAGACGATCTCGAGCGCGACGTCGAGCACGCCGATGGCGCGGCGACCCCCGTCGGAGGTCGTGAGGTCGAGCGTGCGGAGCGCGAGGGCGGCGCGCTCCACGACGGGCACGTCGAGGCGGATGGTCTCGTCCTCACCCGGACCGACCTGGAGCGTGATCCCGTCTTCGCCGACCGTGTTGGGATCGAACAGCGAGAGCCCGTTGAACTTCGCGGCGTTGACGACGCGCTCGGCCTCCTCGGTGAGCTCCTCGAGCTCGGCGTCGAGCGCACCGCGGTCGACGTCGGAGAGCGTGCCGCTGGCGGCGCGCATGGCGAGCTCGCGCACGCGGGAGACGATGTCACCGAGTTCGACCAGTGCGCCCTCGGCGATCTGCATCGCGCTCTGGCCGTCGAGCACGTTGCGCCGAGCGACCTTGAGCGAGCGGAGCTCCGCGCCCATGCGCTCCGAGATCGCGAGCCCCGCCGCGTCGTCCGCGGCCACCGTGATCCGGAGACCGCTCGCGAGGCGCGCGTAGCTGCGCTCGAGCGCGCGAGTGGTCTCGCCGAGCCGGCGCTGCGCGCCGAGCGAGATGACGTTCGTATTGATGCGAAGAGTCACGCGGTGGGTCGCGGCGAGCGCGTTCTCCAGCGCGTGGCATCGGGCACGGCGATGCGCACATGAGAGCCCGGGCAGGGAATCGAGGCGAACCGCGGGCATCGCCCCATCGCGGACCCGCGGCGCCTTCGCAGCGATCCCCCGCGGGCCTTCGGGTGGACCCGGCGCCGCGGGAAAGAAACGCGCACCCGGGCGCTACGGCGCGAGGCGCGACGTGCTCCAGCCGTCGCCCTCGTTCTCGCGCTCGAAGAGGATCCGGTCGTGCAGCCGACTCGGCCGGCCCTGCCAGAACTCGACGCGCTCGTGCACGACGCGGTATCCGCCCCAGCCCTCCGGCCGCGGGACGTCCTCGACGCCGTCGAAGCGAGCGACGGTCTCGGCGTAGAGCGCTTCGAGCTCGTCGCGACTCGATAGGACGCGGCTCTGCGGTGAGGCCCAGGCGCCGATCCGGCTCGCGCGCGGCCGCGACGCGAAGTAGGCGTCGGACTCGGCGGCGGAGACGCGCTCGACCTTCCCCTCGATCCGCACCTGCCGCTCGAGCGGCTGCCAGAAGAAGCAGAGAGCGGTCCGCTGCTGCCCGTCGAGCTCGCGCGCCTTCCGCCCTTCGTAGTTGGTGTAGAAGGTGAAACCGCGCGCGTCGTAGCCGCGGCACAGGACGATGCGGGAGGACGGCTGCCCGCGGTCGTCCACGGTCGCGAGGGAGGCCGCGTTCGGCTCGGGAACGGCTGCCTCCACCGCGCTCTGCATCCAGGAGTCGAAGGCGACGATCGGGTCGCCGCCGAGGTCCTCCGCGCGGAGGGACCCGAGCGCGTAGTCCTGTCTCGAAGAGGTGATGTCGTGATCCGCCACGGCGCCGAGCATACGGGCTTCATCACGCGACCGCGTGTCGCACGCGTCCGTGGGGGAGCGCATGACGGCCGCATGAAGGTTCGTTCGACTTCGGTCGCGCGCGAATCCTCTCGCATCCAACGGCGCGTCCATGGGCGAAGTTTGCACCGTTCGACGGCACGGTCCGTCGAGCGAACGAACCACAGCGGCCCAGGCTCCGTCCCCGGCCGCAGCATCAACCAGACCATTCCTCGAACGCGCGTTCCCGCGCTCCATCCATGTACACCACTCCCATCGCTCTGTCCCTCGTCCTCGCCTCCGCCCCGTTCGCCGCGGATGCACTTTCTTCGGATCAATGCGGCAGCCAGTGCGGCTCGAAGGCGAAGGCCACCCTCGCCGCCAACGAGGTCGGTAAGGACATCGTCGAGACCGCGGTTGCGGCCGGCGAGTTCAACACCCTTGCCCGCCTGCTCACGAAGGCCGAGCTCGTCGAGGCCCTCCAGGGTGAAGGCCCCTTCACCGTCTTCGCGCCGAAGGACAGCGCGTTCGCCAAGCTCGCCAAGGAGAACGAGGGCATCCTCGAGACGCTCCTCAAGGAGGAGAACGCGGGCATGCTCACGAACATCCTCACGTACCACGTCGTCCCCGGGAAGGTGATGGCGAAGGACGTCGTTGAGCTCACGACGGCGACGTCGCTTCTCGGCCAGCGCCTCGACGTGACCGTCACCGAGGGCACCGTCATGATCGACGGCGCCAAGGTCATCGCGACGGACATCGAGTGCTCGAACGGCGTGATCCACGTCGTCGACAGCGTCCTCCTTCCGGAGTCGAAGAACCTGGTCGAGGTCGCCGCCGGCGCCAAGCAGTTCAACACGCTCCTCGCGGCCGCCCGCGCGGCTGGCCTCGGTGAGGCGCTCACCGGCGAGGGTCCGTTCACGATCTTCGCTCCGAACGACGAGGCCTTCGCGAAGCTGCCGAAGGGCACCGTGCAGGAGCTCCTCAAGCCGGAGAACAAGGAGCGCCTCGCTTCGATCCTGAAGCTCCACGTCGTCCCGGCCCGCGTCTACGCGGACCAGGCCGCGAAGCTCACCGAGGCGGAGACCCTCGGCGGCCTCAAGGTCAAGATCGACATCAACGAGAAGCACGCCATGGTCGGCGCCGCGAACATCATCGCGACGGACATCGAGGCCTCGAACGGCGTCGTGCACGTGATCGACACCGTCCTGCTCCCGTGAGCTGACGCCGCGGCTGGCGCGCACGCGTCGCCGTCCTGACGAGCCCGGGCCTCCGCCGATCGGCGGAGGCCCGGGCTCGTGCGGTGGGGGAGGGCGGGCGGGTGCGTCGGGGACGGGCCGAGGCCGGCGGCCCTGGGGCTCGGATCTGAGGCCCGGCGCAACGCAGCCATCCCAAGCCCCCGCCCGCCCCAGGGGGACCGTCGGCGGGTCTCCGGGGGCGCCGTCGCGTTCGAAAAACCGGTTCGTGGATCGAATCGGTCGCCCCGGGGTCAGAAGCGGATCTGAACGCCGCTCGTGAAGTTCGAGGTCTGGACCGGGTTCACGTCGCGGTGCCAGGCCTGGAAGCCCCAGGTCTGGCCCGCGATGGCTGCGACGGTGCCGATGCCCTGGGGGATGGCGGTCGGGTCCATGCTGAACTCGAGGACGCCGAGCGGGCCGCTCGACGCGATCGAGCCGTTGTAGCGCCCGATGCTGCCCACGAGGCAGAGCAGGCCCTGGCTCGTCGGAGGGGTCGCCGCGCCGAACGACTGCGACACCACGAAGAGCCCGAACTGGTTCGGGGGCACGCTCGTCGCGCGCAGGGTCTTCGGTGTCGTCGTCAGGTTGTCGCCGTAGGCCGCGAGGAACGCGAGCTCGCCCGTGCTGTTGCGGTTCCCCGTGCAGAAGCTGCGGCCCACTGCGCGTGGCTCGGGGAAGTCGACGATGGCGAGGTGGATGTCGAGGTTGCCGCCCGGGGTCGGGTTCGCCCAGGTCGCGAGCACGACGTCGCTGCTGCTCGGGACGCCGCCCGCCGCCACGCTCGTCGTGTTCGGGGCGCGGTAGAAGAGGCCGTCGATGTCATCGAGTGCGACGCGGCGCTCGCCCACCGCTGCGCCTCCGTCGAGCTCGCGCTCGAGGCTGGACGCCACGAGTCGAATCTGGGCGCTGGACGCCTCGAAGTCGCCGTAGACGATCGCCGCCTTGCGGAAGGACGTCGCGAGGCTCGGGAACGCGTTCTCGGTCGCGTCGTTGACGTCGACGTCGCCGAGCGCGCGGGGGGAGACCAGGGTGCCGACCTCGAAGCGCTCGCGCGTCACGCACCAGAGCGCGCGGGAGCCGCTCGGGGACGCGGTCTGGGCGACGAAGTGGACGGCCTCCTGGACGTCGGGCGTCGTGTAGGGCGCCGACACGTCGACGCGCTCCACGCCCGCGCCGGGCGGAACCGCGAAGACGCGGACGTTCGACGGGGTGACGGTCTGCGAGAAGGACACGCGCGACGCCCGGACCTCGTCCATCTCCGTCCCGAGCGGGCCGGCCGCGTAGGCGACCCACCACCCATCGTGGACGCCCCCGAATCCCGCGAACTTGGACACGGCGGGCGCAGCGTGGTCCGTCGGCCCCGTGTCCGCCGCCAGGACGAACGGCGGGGCGACCGGGGCCGCGGCCGGGTCCAGGCGGCGCGCGCGGATGCCGCGGGACGTCGCCACGACGCCGCGGGGGCTCCACTCGTACGCGACGAGCGCGAAGGCCTCGGCCCCCGCGAACGTCTCGCCGCCGAGGTCGGGGTTCCGGGGCTCGAAGAACTCGTCGAAGGTCGCGACCGTCTCCGTGATCTCCCAGTTCGATCCGGCGGCGGCGCTCCTCGAGCGCGCGAAGATCTCGGCGCGGTCGAACGCGTCGGTTTGCTCGTAGCACACGATGAAGCGACCCGGGCCGGGCAGGGAAGCCACCCTCGGTTCGAACGCGTTGCCCGCGATGAGCTCGACGAGGCCGCTGTCGACGATCGCCAGCGTCGTGGCCGACAGCGTGACGTAGTGCAGGTCGGTGTCGGCGCCCGAGAAGACGCCCTCGTAGACGAGGCAGATCGTGTCGTTCGCGGAGTCGTACGCGACGTCCGGATTCTGCACCGGCGAGGACAGGTTGGCCGCGATTCCGCTCGAGACGAGGGGATCGATGACGAGGCCGTCGCCCGCGAGCTCGACGAACCAGCCCGGGACGCGGTACGCGATCCCCGCGGCAGTGCGCTCGGACTCGAGCGCGAGCGCCGCGCCGCGGCCGTCGAGAGCGGTCGCGCCGCCGATGTGGGCAACTCCGTCGGGGCCCTGCAGCACGTAGCCCGCGCCGTCCCGTACGAGCTCGAGGTCGGTCTTCACCGACACCTCGACGACGAGGTCGCCCGTGCGTCCGGTGAGGCCGTCGAAGACGAACGACTGCGCGACGCCCTCGAGCTGCCCTTCGTAGCGCTCCACGATCGAGCCGCGGTCGACGACGATCGTGTCACCCTCGAGGCGCGCCTGCGGCGACGCGAGGGCCAGCGGGGCGCCGCCGACGGCCAGCTGTTCGACGGCGAAGGTGACCGTCCAGTTCCGGGCGGCGGCGGAGCCCAGGAACGGGACGAAGTGGAGCCCGGCCTCGTCCGCGTGGGCCTTGTAGGCCGGGCCGCGCAGCCAAGGGTGGCCGCGCTCGTGTCCGGCGTGGACGTCCTCGATGCGCGTCGGGACGACGAGCGGGGGGCGGCCCGCGTCGAGGGCCGCGTGCGGGAGGTCCGGGGCGGGCCCGAGGGGCGCCGCAGCGAGGAGGCAGAGGAGGAGCGACATGGCGCTTCGGAGGGGCTGGAGGAAAGGGACGAGCGCGCGCCCGCGGCGCGCCGTGCTCCCCACGCAGCGCGCGGGGTGTCCCCTTCAGAAACCCGCGGAGTTCGTCGCGCGAACACCGGCGGTCACGGCCTCGGGCCGGGGGCGAACCACCCGCCGGACGCCTCCCGAACCGCGCCCGGACACGCCATGAACAGACTCCTCGCTTCGATCGCCGCACCCCTCCTGATCACGACGGCCCACCTCGGGCTCGCCCTCACCGCGCCGTCGGCCCCGCAGGAGCAGAGCGCCTTCGACCACGAGCACGCTGGACTCACCCGCGTGCTCGACGCCGTGCTCGAGGACGGTCGCGTCGACTACGCGGCGCTCCGCAAGTCTCCGCGCGCCCTCGACGCCTACCTCGCGGGGCTCGAGGCGACGACGCCCGCGCAGCACGCCAAGTGGACGCGCGACCAGCAGTTCGCGTTCTGGATCAACGCCTACAACGCGTACACGCTGCAGCTCGTGCGCGACCGGGGTCCGGTCAAGAGCATCAAGAAGATCGGCGGCTGGTTCACGATGCCGTGGTCGATCGAGTTCATCGGTCTCCCGGCGTTCGACCCCGACGGCGACGACGACGACCTCACGCTCGACGAGATCGAGCACGAGATCCTTCGGCCGGTGTTCCGCGACGCCCGGGTCCACGCGGCGGTCAACTGCGCGTCGGTGAGCTGCCCGCCGCTGCGCGCCGAGGCGTACCGCGGCAAGGACCTGGACGAGCAGCTCGACGAACAGGTGCGCGAGTGGCTCGCCGACCCGACGCGGAACCAGCTCACGCCGAAGGGCGGGAAGATCCGCGTTTCGGAGATCTTCGACTGGTTCGATGAGGACTTCGGCAAGGACCGCGCCGCGATCGTCCGCTGGATCGCGGACCACGTCGGGGACGAAGCGCTCGCGGCGCGTCTGCGCAAGGACGCTGGCTCGCTCAAGCTCAAGTACCTCGACTACGACTGGTCGCTCAATGCCCAGAAGGGGAAGCGCTGAGGGGAAGCGCTGAGGGGAAGCGCTGAGGGGAAGCGCTGACGGGCAAGCGCCGCGGAACGAGGGCCAGCGCGGAGGGCCGCGCGCGCCGTTCGCCGCTCAGAACAGCTCGCCCTGTAGGCCGCCCGGCGGGATGAGCGGCGCGCGCACGCCCGGCAGCGGGTCCCGGCCGGTCCGCTCGCGCCACAGGTCCGCGAGCTCCGCTGCGAGTTCGACGGCGTCCGGGTCGACGCGCTGATGCACGAACACCCACGCGCTCGCGACCCCGCGTGCGCACCACGACTCGAGCCGCTCGACCCAGTCGCGCGCACGCGCGCCATCGCTCGCGTGCGGGCGGTTGCCTACGAGCCGGATGAACACCGACGGTGCAGCCAGGCGCATGTGCAGCGCGTCGCGCCGTCCCGCGACGTCGCAGAGGATCGGAACGGCGCCGTGCCGCGCGAAGACGTCGAACCCGCGCGTGCCGCGTTCGCCCTCGAACCACGTCGCGTGGCGCACCTCGAACGCGAGCGGAACGCGCGGTGCCCACCGCTCGAGGAACCGATCGAGGATCGGGACCCGCTCCGGCCCGAAGTCGGGCGGGAGCACGCCCCAGACGACGCCGAGCCGTGGACCGAGCGCTCCGAGCGCGGCCACGAAGCGCTCCATCTCGGCGTCCGCCGCGCCGATCCCGCGCTCGTGGGTGATCGTCCCGGGCAGCTTCGGGCAGAACCGGAACGTGTCCGGGACGGCGGCCGCCCAGCGCGCGAGACGCTCCTCGGAGTACCCGTAGTAGGTCGAGTTGAGCTCGGTCGTCGGGAACGCCTGCGCGTGCACGGCGAGGAAGTCGGCGGGCCTCGTCAAGCTGGGGTAGAGCGACCCCCGGAAGCCCGTATCGGCCCATCCGGCGAGCCCGATGCGGAGGTCGAGCTCCGCCGCGGGGATCGGAGGACCGACGACCTCCGTGTCTGCGTCGGGCGGAAGCCGGAAGTCGACGCCGTCCACGTTCGCAAGACGGCCGAATTCCATCGCGTGCGGGCGCGGTCCGCGCTCAGCGCGGAAGGGGCGAGCGCGGTTCGAGAACGAAGTGCGCGAGGTCGCCGTACGGCCACGAGCCGAGCCCGAAGGTGAACGTCTCTCCGGTCGGCAGCACGAAGCGGACGCTCGACGCGCGCTCGTCGTGCGGGAGGCGTACGCAAGCGCCCTCGGCCGGTGTCTTGGGTGCCTTGCACCACACGGGCCGTCCAGTGTCGTCCAGGAGCTCGATCGCGCAGTTCGAGCGCCCGAGTTCGACGGGCATGCGCACGGGGATCTGCAGGAGCGGTCGCAGTTCGACTCCGACCTCGACGACCGACGGGCCGTTCTCCTCGATCTCGACGTAGGTCGAGCCCTTGCGGTGGTCGGTGTGTATGACGCACACGAGGAACGGACCGGGGCCAGGAACGACGATGTCGTGCGATTGGCGCACGTCCTGGGCCTGGGCACTGGCGATCCTGTTCACGTCCCGCGGGTCGCCGCCGTACGTCCCTCCCAGCCTCTCGGCGCCGAGCGCGTGGACCCGAACGACGGCTGCACCGGACTCCTCCCCGCCGGCGACCGTGACGCGGAAGACGCGGCTCTCGAGCGGGCGGAGTTCCACCCTTTGCGGGCCGTCCCCGGCCACGAGGTCCACCTCAAAGGTCGGGAACGGGATCCCGGCCTTGGTCTTTCCCTGGAGGCGAACGGTGCCGAGCGGCAGCGGGCCCACGCGTAGCGTGCTCGCTCCCCCGCTCGGCGTCGCGCGCAGCGGTCGGGTCAGCCGAGCGCCCGAGACGTAGACCTCGGAGCCGCTCGGGGCGCTCACGAGCATTTCGCGGCGCTCGCCCGTCGCGTTCGGCACGACCCAGGTGCGCGTGACGTCGGTCGCCATGCGGACGGCGCGGGCCTCGCCGGACATGTCGTCCGGAGCACACGCGACGAGCTCGAGTCCCGCGCGCCGGACGCCTCCGAGGTCGAAGGAGCCGTCCCCGTCGGTGACCAGCGGGCTGAACTGGGCGAGGACCCCCATCGCGCGCAGCTCGGGATCGCCGCTCATGCGATCGACCGGACGGCGGAACACGCTCCAGCCCGCGAGCGGTGTGCCCTTCGAGTCGACGAGCTGGACCGTGTTCTGACCGGCTTCCGCTGCGCGGAGCACGATCTCAGCGGATTCCGCGCGTTGGAAGTCGACCGGTTCGCCGGCACGGCCGGGCGCGAACGCGCACGCCTCGAGGCGGTGCCACGAGTCCCGCACGCCCAGCTCGAACGCGCCTTGGGCGTCGGTCCGCGCGAATACGGGGGTGGCGCTGCCCACGACACCGCTCATGTTGCGCCGCGGCGCGCGTGCGACGGAAGGAACCACGCGCACGAGCGCGTCGGGGATAGGGGCACCGTCCTCGTCCCGGACGAAGCCCAGCACGGGGCGCCCGCTCGGGTGCAGGCGGAGATTCCAGTCCCTCGCGTTCGACTCGGCCAGCACCGACCAGGAACGGCCGTGCCCGGGGTGGGATGCGAACAGCCACGCGGTGCCGGTCTCGACGGTCGCGCGTCCGTCGGCGTCGGTCACGCCCACGAGGACCGGGTCCATCGACTCCATGCTCTCGAGGCTGAAGATCGACGCCCCTTCGATCGACTCGAAGTTGCGGCCGAGGACGTGCACCCGCCGGGCCGACCCGGCGGCGGTTCGCTCGACCGTCGGGAGCCCGCTCGTCCCCGCGACGGCCTCGTCGGCCTCGATCGCTTCGAGACCGGCGAGTCCGGTCACCGCACCGTCCGTCGGCGGCGCGACATCGAACCGAACCGGCCGGTCGTCGCCGCTGCCCGCCGAGAGCACCGCCCAAACCGCCACGGCGGCGCAGGGGAGGGCAACCGCGAGAGCCGCCGCCGCCTTCCGGCGCCGGAGCGCGCCGAGGAGACCGATCAGCCCGAAGCCGTGCTTCTTCTCCGCGCGGTCCGCCGGCACTCCCATCGAGGTGCGGAGCTGTGCGATCGCGCGGCTGTGGCGGACTCGGACGGTCGAGCTCGGGACGCCCGCGTCACGGGCGATCTCGGCCAGCGAGAGACCCTGGCCGTAGTGGAGGTCGATGACCGCGCGGTGCTCGGCGCTGAGGCCGGCCAGGGCGCGCTCGAGAGCGGGGTCGGGCTCGGGCGGCGCGGTCTCCGACGCGTAGCGATCCGTCGCCTCGGCGTACCGCACCTCGCGGTCCCGGCGAGCGATCTCCGTCCGGAACATGCGTGCGGCGCAGCGGCGCGCGACGGTGCGGACCCACGCGGAGCGCTGATCGATGTGGGCCGGCGCGCCGTTGAGCGAGGCGAGCAGCGCTTCCTGCACGACGTCCTCGACGTCGGAGGGGCGCGCAGCGCGGCGCGCGGATCCCGCCGCCGAGCGCGCAACGCGCTCGAGGTCCCCCTCGGCGGCGTCGAGGGTCTCGCTGGGTTCGAATTCGAGGTCCACGTCGGTTCGTACGGTCGGCGTACGGCCGGATTCCTAGCTGTAGCGTACACCAGGGGGGTGGGGTACGCCGTCGCGCGGCGGGGGCCCGGGGCGGCGCCTCGCTCCATCTGAGTCACGGGTTCATGAGAGCCGTGCGCTCCGGGCGGAACCCGCGGTCCGAACGCGGGTTGGACGTGCGCGGAGGGGCCTCGATGGCCGATGGAGCCCCAGGCGCCCGCCCACGCGGGCTCCCAAGCACGAACGAGCCCACGCGCCGCCGGCCCTACTCACGCGCAGTCGGCTCCACACACGCATAGCTGCCCCTCCCCACGCTGGTACGCAGCCCCGATCGACGATGGAACGAAGCCGCACGCAGCCTCCGACGAGCGCCTCCCGCGCCGTCCCCCTCGCTCTCGCCGCATGCGCGGCGCTGGCGGCCCTCGGAACCCCGGCCGCGGCGCAGCGCGCGGACGACGAGCGCAGCGCGGAGGAGATCTTCTCGTTCATGAAGCGCCGCATGGACAAGAACTTCGACGGCCTCATCTCCGAGTCGGAGTGGACCCGCTCGGCGAGGGCGTTCCGTCGCGCCGACGTCGACCGGGACGGGGTCATCTCGCTGAGCGACGTCGAGGCGAGCCGGGCCAAGCGGCGCGGCGACGCTCGACGGCGCGGGACGCCCGCGCCGGAGCCGAAGCCGGCCACACCTCCTGCGGAACTCGACGCGGAGACCGTCGAGTTCTTCGAGTCGAACGTCCGGCCGGTCCTCGCGACCCACTGCTACTCGTGCCACTCGGAGAGCGCTTCGCGGATCAAGGGAGGGCTGCGCGTCGACTCGCTCGAGCATCTCCTGAAGGGCGGGCTCGGCGGTCCGGCGCTGGTGCCGGGCGACCCGGAGGCGTCCTCCCTGATCGAGGTCGTGCGGTACGAGGACCCGATGTTCGCGATGCCGCCGAAGGAGAAGCTTCCCGACGACGCGATCCGCGACCTCGAGCGCTGGGTGCGCATGGGGGCGCCGTGGCCCGCGGAGGCCGAGTCGCCCGCGACCGAGGGCGAGGTGGTCGACACCGCCAGCGGCAGTGAGGCGTACGGGACCATCGACCTCGCCGAGGGGCGCCAGTTCTGGTCGTTCCAGCCCATCGAGACGCAGAACGTCCCGGAGGTCGAGCGCGACGAATGGGCGCTCGGAGACGTCGATCGATTCCTGCTCGCCGGGATGGAGGAGGCCGGCGTCGCGCCCGCCAAGGACGCGGACGACGAGACGTGGCTGCGCCGGGTGACCTTCGATCTGACCGGCCTTCCGCCGCGGCCGTCGGAGGTCGCGGATTTCCTCGAGGACCGGAGCGACGAACGCTACGAGCACGTCGTCGACCGACTGCTCGCGTCGTCGGCGTACGCGGAGCGCTTCGGCCGCCACTGGCTCGACGTCGCGCGCTACGCGGAGTCGAGCGGCAAGGCCTCCAACGTCGTGTACCCGCACGCCTGGCGCTACCGCGACTGGGTCATCGATGCGTTCGGCGACGACATGCCGTTCGACCAGTTCGTGATGAAGCAGATCGCGGGCGACCTCCTGCCGGCGGACTCCGAGGAGGAGCGCGCCTCGAATCAGATCGCGACCGGCTACCTCGCGGTGGGTCCCAAGAGCCATCAAGCGCGGGATCCGCGCCAGTTCCGCCTCGACCTCGTCGACGAGCAGGTCGACGCGATCAGCCAGGGCATGCTCGGGCTCACGCTCTCGTGCGCCCGCTGCCACGACCACAAGTTCGACCCGATCCCGACCGAGGACTACTACGCGTTCGCAGGCATCCTGATGAGCACCGAAACGCTCTACGGGACGCAGCGCGCGGCGGGGAACAACCACGCTTCGGGGCTGATCGACGTGTCGGGGGCGGCGTCGCTGCCCGCCGGGCCGAACATGGACGAGGCCACGCGTCGCTTCTTCGGCCGCGCGCTCGATCGCGTGCGCCCGAGCGAGCCCGCGATGGACGAGATGAACCCGGAGGAGATGACTCCGGAGGAGATGCGGCGCAAGCGCCAGCAGGAGCGCCGCCGCCAGCAGCAGGGTGGCCTGATCGAGTCGCTCCTCTCGCGCTTCGACGACCGCGGGCGGGCCACCGACGCGAACCGCGTCGCGATGGGCGTGCGCGAGGCGGAGGCGATCGACCTCGCCGTCCTCGACCGGGGCGAGATCGACCGTCCGCGCGGCGTGGCGCTGCGGGGTGTTCCGCAGGTGCTCGAGCCCGAGCCCTTCGACATCGTGTCCGGCAGCGGCCGCCTCGAGCTCGCGCAGTGGATCGCCAGCGGCGACAACCCGCTGACCGCACGCGTCTGGGTGAACCGCGTCTGGCACCACATGTTTGGCGTCGGACTCGTCGCGACCCCGGACAACTTCGGTCAGGGCGGCAAGCGGCCGACGCACCCCGAGCTGCTCGACCATCTGGCGGCGTCGTTCGTCCAGGACGGCTGGTCGACGAAGGCGCTCGTGCGCGAGCTCGCGCTCAGCCGCGCGTACCGGCTCTCCTCGAAGGCGAGCTCCCGCGCGCGGCGCGCCGACCCGGAGAACGCGACGTACGCGCGCATGCGCGAGCGCCGGCTCGAGGCCGAGGCCGTCCGCGATGCGATGCTCGTGGTGTCGGGCACGCTCGAGGCGGAGCGGCCCGTCGGGTCGCCAACCAACGCGCTCGAGGGCCGTCTCCAGCGCGAGGAGGTGACGCGCTACATGACGCGCGAGCGCCCGGTGCGCTCCGTGTACATGCCAGCGCTGCGCGGCTACGTGACCGACGCGATGGAGGCCTTCGACGCCCCCGACGCTGCGTTCGTGACGGGCGCGCGCGAGGCGACCACGAGCGCGACGCAGGCGCTCTACATGATGAACGACAGCGACGTCCTGCGCCTGAGCGACGCCTTCGCCGAGCGGCTACTCGAGCTCGACGTGAAGGAAGCGCAGCGCATCGAAGCGGCGTTCGTGATCGCCTTCGGACGTGAACCCGAGGGCGGCGAGGCCCGCGCCGTGCGGTCCTTCCTCAAGGACTACGAGCGTTCCTACGAGGGCGCCCGTCCCGAAGCCGAGGGCGACAAGAAGGAGCGGCGCAGGCGCAATCGCAGACGTGGACGGCTGCTCGACCCGACGAACGAGCCCGGCGTGCACGCGAATGGCCGTCGGGCCGCCTGGTCGGCGTTCGCCCAATCCCTCTTCCAGAGCGCGGAGTTCCGCGCGATCAGCTGACGCACGACGCGCAGGAGCAGCATCGACATGATCGACGGATCCGACATGAACCGCCGCCCGCGGCCCTCGCGCCGCGACGCGCTGCGCGTGGCCTCCTCCGGCTTCGGGCTCCTGGCGCTCGCGGGCATGGCGCGCGGTGCGCGCGCCCCCCTCGCCCTCCAGGACTCCCGCGGCCCGCACCTCCAGCCGCGCGCGAAGCGGGTGATCTTTCTGTGCATGTCCGGCGCGCCCTCGCACGTCGACACGTTCGACCACAAGCCCGAGCTCGTGGCGCGCAACGGCGCGACGCTCAGCGGCGTGCGCCGGGGGGCGAAGCTGCTCGCGTCGCCCTTCGAGTTCAAGCCGCGCGGCAAGAGCGGTCTGATGATCTCCGAGCTGTTCCCGAAGCTCGGCGCGCACGCCGACGACATGTGCCTCCTGCGCGGGATGCACACCGACGTCCCGGTGCACGCGCAGGCGACGACGATGATGCACACCGGGAGCTTCCAGTTCGTCCGCCCGTCGATGGGCGCGTGGACGCTGTACGGTCTCGGGTCCGAGAACCGCGACCTGCCCGGTTTCGTCACGATCAACCCGCCGACCGGCGGCGGGGGAGCGCAGAACTACGGCAGCGCGTTCCTGCCGGCGACGCACCAGGGGCTGCGGATCGGACTCGCGCGCAGCGGACGGAACCAGCGAGGCGCCAATGCGCCGGTCGACGACATCGCGAACCCGCGCCAGGGGAAGGAGCTCCAGCGCAAGCAGCTCGACCTCGTCAAGAAGCTCAACGAGGAGCGCGCGAAGCGCTCGGCGGACGCGGACGAGATCGAAGCGGTGATCGAGTCCTACGAGCTCGCCTTCCGCATGCAGTCAGAGCTCCCCGAGCTCCTCGACCTGTCGCGCGAGAAGAAGGAGACGCTCGAGATGTACGGCGTCGGCCAGGGCGAGACCGACCGCTTCGGGCGCCAGTGCCTGATCGCGCGCCACCTCGCGGAGGCCGGCGTGCGCTTCATCGAGGTCGGCATCGGCGGCTGGGACCACCACCGAAACCTCCGCGAGGAGCTCACGCAGAGCTGCCGCTCGATCGACCAGCCGATCGCCGCGCTCCTCAAGGACCTGAAGGACAGGCGCCTGCTCGAGGAGACGCTCGTGATCTGGGGCGGCGAGTTCGGCCGCACGCCGTACGCGCAGGGCACCGACGGACGTGACCACAACCATCTCGGGTTCACGACCTGGATGGCGGGCGGCGGCGTCAAAGGTGGCCTCTCGTACGGCGGAACGGACGAGAACGGGATCGAGGCGGTGTCGGGACGGATGTCCATCCACGACTGGCACGCGACGATCCTGCACCTCATGGGGGTCGACCACGAGCGCCTGACCTACCCGTACGCGGGCCGCGACTTCCGCCTCACGGACGTGCACGGCGAGGTCGCGACGGACATCCTGAGCTGAGAGAAGCTCGAATTCGGAGGCGTGCCGGCGCGCCGCTGTGCCGATACCTCCGACTCCATGTCGTTCGAGATCGAAGGCGGAGTCGTGCGGTGGAAGGACCGCGTCGTGAAGGGCGCGGACGCCGGCACCTTCGAGACCCTCCGCGGGCCGGTCGGCGCCGACGCGTCGACCGTCTGGTTCGGCGCCAAGGCGCAGAAGGTCGACCGCACCACCTTCGAGGTGCTCGGAACGCACTACGCGAAGGACGCGAACGCCGTCTTCTACGCGATCGAGACGAAGCTGAAGCCGGTCAAGGGCGCCGATGCGTCCTCGTTCGAGGCGCTCGGTTCGTACTACGGGCGCGACGCTGCGTCGGGCTATTTCAAGGAGCGCCGGCTCAAGCTCGTGAAGAGCGCGACGGGCAGTCTCGATGGTCTACGCGAGATCGGCGCGCCCTTCGCGACGGACGGTGGGGCGCTCTACCACGCGCACCAGCGCATCCGGGTCTCCAACGAGGGGTACGGCGACGCGCCCCGCGAGCTGCCGAAGATCGAACTCGGGTCGGCCCGCCTGCGCGCGTTCGGCTACAACGAGGTGAACTGTCCGGCCCTGCTCCTCGACGACGGGCGCGCGACGCTGTGGCGCGCCGACTCGTGGCGCTGGTTTGACGTGTCCGGCGTCGACTTCGAGGACGCCCGCGAGCTGGGCCCCGACGACGTCTGGCGCAGGCGGTTCCTGTGGGACGGCTCGGTGCTGTTCGCGGGGGGAGCGCGTGTCGAGGTCCCCGAGGGGATCGAGCCGATCCTCGTGGGCGAGGACGTCGTCGAGGTGGGCGACCGCGTTCTGCGCGGGGCCGAGCGGCTCGAGGGGTTCCGGCCCGGCGAGCTCCGCTGGCTCGGCGGGCAGCGCTACCAGACGTCGGGGGAGACCGTGACCCTGACGCCCGACGGCGACCTCGCGCGTACCGAGCGTCCGCCCGTGCCCGCTCTTGCGGACGCGCTGCGCGCGCTCGTCCTGCCTGCGTCCGAGCTTTTCGCGTCGATCGCGGACCGGTACCTCCCGATCGAGGCGACCCCGAGCGACTTCGACTACGACGTACCTCCGCCCGGCGGCGCGGTCGAGCTCGAGGTGTCGAGCGCCACGTCGGCCATCGCGCGCTTCCGCGTGGGCGACGAGGCATTCGAGGCGCCGCCGGGCGCCCTTCTGACGCAGCTCACGTCGGCCTGGGCGCTGTCACGGGGCCGGGCGGATCGACTGCTCGTGTTCGCGGGCTACGTCTGGATGGGACCGCATGCGCATTCGATCCAGGCGGAGCTCGCGCGCCGGTTCCCCGAGGCGTGGGGGGATCTCGTCGCGGCGCTCTTCGCATCGGGAGCGAAGGACTGCGCGGCGCTCCACGTACAGCGCGGCGTGGCGGCGCTCGAGCGCGACGAGGAGGGACTCGCTGCTCTGCTCGCGCGCATCCCCTTCGAGATGGCGGCGTCCGTGCGCTACGTGCCGCACCATCACGCGATCGACGTGACGACGAACTTCGCGGTCGTGAAGCTCATGGCGGAGCCCGACGGGTTCGCGCACGAGGACGTCCGTGTGCGCGTGGAGCGGGCTCTCTACATCGCCCAGGCGACGCTCGACTGCAACAAGAAGGACCGCGCGGTGCCGCTCGCCGTGGACGCGCTCATCCGCGCTCTGGACCGGCCGATGGCGGGCGGCGAGCGCGAGGCGTTCCTCTGCGCGCTCGACATGACGTGCGTCGCTGCGACGGTCGCATCCGACATGGGCGAGGCCTACGCGTACGACGCGCTCGTGAAGGGCGCCACCGTGCTCCTCGAGGCGGGAGTTCAGCCGCTGGTCCAGCGCGTGCGGCTCGTCGAGGCGCTGTTCGGACGGGGCGAGGACGAGGCGGTCGAACGGGAGGCGACGGCCCTCGCCGAGAGCGCGGCCGACGACGCGCCGCTCTCGGGTCCGTACGTGAACAGGGCGCGCTGGATGGGGCCCCGAGCGGCCGCGCTTGCAGCGCGCGCGCGTGCGCTCCCGGCGCGCGCCAGGCGCGGGCTGGACGTCGCGGCCGCCCGCGAGGGGCTCCGCGCCGAGCTCGAGGCGCTGCGCGTCGCGGTCGCCGACGACGATCGCACCGAGTTCATGTTGAACGCGATCGGGTACGACATCGACAGGGTCTGAGCGCAGCGGAGTTCGGGGCGAGGGCTTCCGCGAGCGCCCTCTGGACGGCATCGTCTTCCATTGGCCCCGCCGCCCGGCGCGGCTCACCGCCCGTCCCCCTGCGGCGCGCGTCGCGCGCGCCCACTGCCCACGCCTCGCCCGTGAACCACAAGCTCTTCGCAGCGGCGTGCCTCGCCGCCCCGTGCCTCGCCAGCCCCGCTCTCGCTCAGACGTCCGGTGCCCGCAACCAGGCGATGGGAGGCACGGGCGTCGCCTCCTCTCGGCCGGAGGTCGCCGCGTTCATCAACCCGGCGATGATCCGGCACGGGTCGAAGGACGCGGGCATCTCGATCGTCCTGCCCTTCGTCGGTGTGATCGCCGCCGACCCGGACGAGCTCGTCGACGGGATCGACGAGCTCCAGGACTCGATCGAGGCGCTGCAGGCGGCGATCGACGCCGCCGACGTCCCGGGAGCGAACGCGCTCCGTCCCGTCGTGACCGAGCAGCTCACCGCGGTGGACCAGGACGCGATCGACGTCCTCGGGTCAGCGGGCGTCGGGGTCGTCGTGCCACTGGACGGATTCACCGTGGCGCTCTCCGCGCGCTCGTTCGTCGACCTGCGCGCGATCGCGTTCGTCGATCCGAACGACGTCACGCTGATCAACTCGACGAACACGTCGGCGGACCTGGACGACCTTGAATCGGCCGCCGTCGCTGCGGCTGCGGGCGTGACCGAATTCGGTGTCACGCTCGCGACCGGCATCGAAGCCTTCGGTCGCGAGATCACGATCGGGATCACCCCGAAGGCGCAGACGGTCGAAACGTACAACTACGCCGTATCGGTCTCGAGCTTCGACGAGGACGACGTCGAGGACGAGTTCGACGACGACCAGTTCCGCGACCGGCAGAGCGGGTTCAACGTCGATGTCGGTGCTGCGATCGACCTGACGCCGCGCGTCACGGCCGGCATCTCGATCCAGAACCTGATCAGCGACAGCTACGACACGGTGATCACGGACGGCCGTCAGTTCGAGTATCGAGTCGAGCCGCGGCCGACGGCGGGCGTCGCCTACTCGGACGACGGGCTCACGCTGACGGGGGACCTCGAATTGCTCGCGACGAGCCGCTTCGAGGAGGTCGACGACTCGCAGTTTGCCCGCGTCGGCGCGGAGTACGACCTCGCCGGTTGGGTGCAGGTCAGGGCCGGCTACGCGCTCGACATCGAGGACACCCAGGAGGACGTCCTGTCGGCGGGCCTCGGCCTCTCACCGTTCGAGACCGTGCGCATCGATCTCGTGGGGCAGTACGCCGACAACGGCTACGGTGCCGGCGTGCAGATCGCGCTCACCTTCTGACGGGAGTCCCGCGGGCGGTGGTCTCCGCGCGCCGGGGCGGGACCGGCATCAGCGGGCCCACCACGGCGCGCCCCGCTCCGACTCGTCGAGGGCCTCGGTCACGGCACCGGCCCAGTCCGCGTCCCACCGGCCGGCGACCAGCGCGCTGGCGCCGTCCTCCGGACTCCAGGCCTCGAGGTGCTCGCGGAGGTCGAGGCCCGCGGACGTCGCGAGGTCGAGCGCGAGGCGCCGCGCCTCCTCGAACGGCTCGTCGAGGCGCGCCAGCGCGTGGGCGCGGACCGCGGCGACGAGGGCCGCCCCGTCGCGCGGCAGTCCGTCGGCCTCCTCGAGCCGCTCGGTCGCCTCGTTGGTCCACTCGAGCGCTTCCCTCGTGTCCCGCTCGAGCGCGTCCGCGGCGCGGAGTGCGCGTACGATGCACCAGGGGCGGAGAGCGCGCAGCTCGTCGTCCTCCTCGTAGCGGCTCCAGAGCTCTTCGTCGAGCGCGCGAAGCGTCGAGCGCCGGAGCGGCCGGGCCGCGCCGGCGGCCTCGAGCCTCGCGTGCAGCAGGAGGAGCGAGGCGACTCGGTCGCCGCCCTCGCCGGGCCGACGCCACTCCTCGTCCTCTGCCTCCGCCGCCCAGTGCTCGACGGCCGCGGGGTGACCGGCCGCGAGTGCTGCGAGGAAGAGGCGCGCGCCGGCGTCCGCCGCGTCGAGCTCTTCGAGCGGTAGTTCGAACGCGGCCTCGACGTCGGCCTCTTCCGCGAGCGCCTCGAGGTCGCCTGCGAGTCCGGCAAGCAGACTGCGCTCCCCGCCGGCCTCGCGCGTGAACAACTCGAACTGCAGCACGCCCGCCTCGAGCCGCTGCTCCTCGTCCAGCTCACCGTCCGCGGCATGCTCCGCAAGTGTGAACGCGTCCCCGTTCCTGCCCAGATCGGCGAGCAGTCGCGCGAGTTCGAGCGCGCGCCGTGCCGGCAGCCCGCCGCCCTCCGCTGCGGCGATCGCGGCATCGGCGAACTCGAGCGCTTCGACCGGACGCCCGTCGCGCAGCGCGTGGTGCGCGGCGACGACCGCCCAGCCGCCGTCCGGCTCCGACTCAGCGAGCGCCACGTAGAGGTCGGGGTCGCCGGGAAGCTCGTCGGCGGACGTGGTCCGCAGCGTCTCGGTCAGTGCTCCCGTGAGCGCGTCGCTGTCGGATCCGGACGGGCGCAGCGCGAGCGCCGCGCTCGCTGCGACCGCCGCTCCGATGAGCATGCCGCCGATCGTCGCGCGCAGGCCGCCCCCGCGCTTCGCTCGCGGCGCGGCCCATGCCACAACCGCGCGGCCGACGGCGCCCGCGCTCTCCGGCCGTTCGGATGGATCGTCGGCGCACGCGCGCGCGATCACGGCGTCCAGAGGACGGTCGATCGGCAGCCCGGCGGACTCGGCCCCCGCGCGGACCAGCTTGCCCAGCGCGAAGACGTCCGCAGGGTAGGACGCATCGTCGCCCGCCGCCTGCTCGGGGCTGGCGAACGCGGGAGTGTGGGGCGCGACGCTGCTCGTCACGAAGGCCGACGCGGACGTCGTCGCGTCGACGGCGCGGGCGACGCCGAAGTCGATCAGCACGGGTACGCCGTCGTCGTCGACGAGGAGGTTCGCGGGCTTGACGTCGCGGTGGACGAAGCCGCGCGCGTGGACGTGGTCGAGGGCGGCCGCGATCCGCGCCACGCACGCGGCGAAGCGCTCCGTCGCATCGGGGCGACCGCGCAGCTCTCGCGCGAAGGCGTCGAACGTGCGTCCGGGGAGCAGCGGCATCGCGAGGTAAGGGCCGACCGCACCCGCGTCGCCGGCCGCGACGACCGGAACGACGGACGCGTGGGCGAGGCGCGCGAGCACTGCGGTCTCGCGCAGGAGACGCTCCCGCGCCTCGTCGGCGTCGACGCGCGCCCCCGACGCGAACTTGACGGCGACCTGCACGTCCGCAGCGCCGATCGTTTCCGAGACCCAGACCGAGCCCATGCCGCCGCTGCCGATCGGTGCCACGAGTCGGTACGCGCCCACGCGGTCGCCCGGCCACGGGTACGTCCGAATCGGAGCGTCGCCCTGCTCTCCGTCCCCGTAGGACGCGTCGGCGTCGAGCATCGCGCGCAGCCGCGCCGCAATGCGGGGCTCCTGCCGGTCGAGCATCTCGGCGCGCGCGTCGGGCCCTGCGTCGAGCAGCGTTTCGAAGAGCGCGCGCATGTCGCCGGTGTCCGTCACCGCGCGTCCTCCGCGAGTTCGGCGACGAGCCAGGAGCGTGCGAACCGCCAGCGCCGCTCGATCGTGCGCGTGGAGACCGCGAGGCCCTCGGCGCACTCGGCGACTCCCAGCCCGCCGAACAGCCTCATCGACGCGGTCTCCGCCGCGAGGGGGTCGATGCGCTCGAGCTCGGTCAGCGCGTCCTCGAGGTCGAGGACGTCGTAGCGACGGTCGAAGACCGTCACCCACTCGGCGTCCTCCGACGCGCGCACGCCCTCGCCGCGCTTGAGGGAGAGCCGTCGCCGCACGTGGTCCACGAGCGCCCGGCGCATCGCGACCGACGCAGCGAGCACGAGGTGCGGTCGGTCGCTCCAGCCGTGCTGCTGGTCCGAGAGGCGCAGGTACGCCTCGTGCACGAGGTCGGTCGGCTGGAGCGTGATGCGACCTCCCCGGTCGAGCGCGCGCGCGGCGATCGATCGAAGCTCGCGGTAGACGTCCGGGAGCACCGCCTCGAGCGCGCTCGTCGTCGCCTTGGCACCGCCGTTCGTGTTCAGCGCGTCGTCGTCGGGCGGCGGATCTTCGGCGGGCATGGAGCGGGAGTGTCTCGCAGTCGTGCAGGCGTGGGAAGAGCGAGGGCGGTTCGTGCTCCGCGCGCGAAATCCGGGGATTCCGTGTCGGGCGCCGCGCAGCCCCTGCGCGACAGCGCGCGGACCATCCACGGAACGGGACGGAGGACACGACCCGCATGCAGCAGAGTAGACGAACGAGACCCGGATCGAGACGGCGCACAGCGCTCGCTTCAGCGCTGGCGGGCGCGGTGGCCTTCCTCGCGAGCGGGTGCTCGCTCGGCGGGACCACGGCCGGTCCGGACGCGGAGGACCCCGGTGACCCGGCGCCCCTGGTCTCGCGGCTCGACGCGCACCGTTTCCTCGACCGCGCGACCTTCGGCGCGACGCCGGCCGAGATCGCGCGCGTGCGCACGATGGGCTTCGGCGCGTGGATCGACGACCAGCTGTCCCGGCCCGCCTCCTCCGTGTTCGGGCCGATGGCGGCGCTCCACGCGTGCCACCCGCACCTCGGTCCTGACGACGAGGCCTGCGACGACTACAACCCGACCGAGGAAGAGATCGACTCGATCGGGGTGATGCGCAGGCAGCTCTGGTGGCGGGCCGCGCTGACCGGCGAGGATCAGCTCCGGCAGCGCGTCGCGTTCGCGCTCTCCCAGATCTTCGTCGTGTCGATGCTCCACGACGACCTCGACGGCGCGCCGCTCCTGTTCGCGGACTACCACGACCGGCTCGCGGCGGGCGCGTTCGGGAGCTACCGGGACCTCGTCGAGGAGGTCTCCAAGAACTCCGTGATGGGGGAGTACCTCGGGATGGCGAAGAACCGGAAGGCCGATCCGGTCCTCAACACGCGCCCCGACGAGAACTTCGCGCGGGAGCTGATGCAGCTCTTCTCAATCGGGCTGTCGATGCTGAACGCGGACGGTTCGGTCGTTCCCGGGGCGGACGGCGCACCCGTCCCGACCTACGACCAGTTCACGATCGAGGAGACGTCGCGCGCGCTCACCGGGTGGAACCACGCGTGGTACGAGCCGCCGAGCGCGAGCCTCGACGAGTTCCTCGAGCTCGAGTACCGGGCGGGTCCGATGGTGCCGTGGCCCGCGTTCCACGACACCGGCGCGAAGACGATCGTCGGCGGCGCGCTCGTGCCCGCGGGCCAGAGCGCGGAGGCCGACCTCGACGCGGTCCTCGACGCGCTCGCGAGCCATCCGAACGTCGGCCCTTTCATCGGCAAGCAGCTCATCCAGCGGCTCGTCACGAGCAACCCGTCGCCCGCCTACGTCGCGCGGATCAGCGCGGTGTGGGACGACGACGGAGCGGGCGTGCGCGGCAATCTCGGTGCGGTCGTGAAGGCGATCCTGCTCGACCCCGAGGCGCTGCGCGGCGTCCGGGACGATCCCGCGTTCGGCCTCGTCCGCGAGCCGATCCTGCGCCTGTCGGCGTTCTTGCGCGCGTTCGACGGGGCGACCTTCGCGGACCTCGACTCGGGCTGGGTCGAGGAGGAGCTCGGCCAGGGGGCCTACTTCGCGCCCTCGGTCTTCAACTTCTTCCGGCCCGATTTCACGACGAACGAGCTCGCTGCGCAGGGCCTCGTGTCCCCCGAGATGCAGATCACGACGCACTCGGGTCTCGCGGGCGCGCACAACCTGCTGTCGCTCCTCGTGTGGGAGGGTTACGTCGCGTACGGCGGCGACGAGCCGCAGCCGAAGCTCTGGAACGTGGACGGGCTGCTGCCGCTGAGCGCGGACCCGGACGCCCTCGTCGCACGCATCGAGGAGCGTCTGCTCGGCGAGCCTCTGCCCGAGCCTGCCCGGAGCCAGCTCGTTGCCTTCGTCGCCTCGGTCGATCTCGGGGACCCCGGCCCCGAGCAGGGCCTCGACCGCGCGCTCGAGGCCGTGAGCCTCGTGCTGCATTCGCCCAGCTACACCGTCCAGAACTGAAGAGGAGAGGAGAAGAAGACCATGGACCTCGAACGAATCCTGATCGACCGGCGGCGCTTCCTGCGCGCCGGAGCGAGCGCCGCGGCGCTCGCGAGCGTCGCGCAGTACAGCGCCGTCAGCGCGCGGGCGCGCGGCGGCGCGGGCGGGGACGACTACCGCGCGCTCGTGTGCGTGTTCCTGTACGGCGGCGCCGACACCTTCAACCTGCTCGTCCCGGCGAGCGCCTCGGGCTACGCCACCTACGCGGCGTCGCGCGGTGACCTGGCCGAAGCGCGGGCGTCGCTCTTGCCCATCACACCCGTCGGCATCGGCGCGGGCGAGTACGGCGTGCACGGCAGCTGCCCCGAGCTGCAGACGCTCTTCGAGACGGGCAAGATGGCGTTCGTCGGGAACGTCGGCCCGCTCGTGGAGCCGACGACGAAGGCGGAGTACCTCGGGAACCAGCGCCGGATCCCGCCGTATCTCTTCAGCCACAACGACCAGCAGCGTCAGTGGCAGATCGCGCGCGCGAGCGGGTCCGGCGAGGCGGGCTGGGCCGGGCGGCTGCTGGACGGGTTCCCGTTCGCCGGCGGCCCGTCGTCCATCCCTCCGGGGATCGGCGTCGAGCAGACGGCGCAGCTCCTGAACGGGAACCGGGTGTCGCCGTTCGTCGTCGGGACCGAGGGACCGCTGGAGATCGACGGCTACGAGGCGAGCGACCGTCGCGCGGTGCGCGATGCTCTGCTGGCCGCGGACCCGCACCCGCTGGCGCAGGCGGTGACGCGTACGACGACGGAGGCGGTCGACATCGCGAACCTCCTCGGAACGGAGCTCGCGGGCGCGCCCACCTTCGAGACGCTGTTCGGCCAGGGGCCGCTCGAGGAGCAGCTGCGCATCGTCGCGCGGCTCATCTCGATCCGCTCGCAGCTCGGCGTCGGCCGTCAGGTCTTCTTCGTCGGCATGGGCGGCTTCGACACCCACGACAGCCAGACCGCGAACCTCCCGGGGCTCTTCGCGCAGGTGAGCCGCGCGCTGGGCGGGTTCCAGAGCGCGATGGAGCAGATCGGCGAGGCGCAGCGCGTGACCGCGTTCACGCACACGGAGTTCGGACGGACGCTCTCGAGCAACGGCCAGGGCTCCGACCACGGCTGGGGCGGGCACGCGATGGTCCTGGGCGGAGCGGTGCAGGGGCAGCGTCTCTTCGGGACGATGCCTGACCTGTCCCTGGACGGTCCGGACGATGTCGGCGAGGGTCGCATCCTGCCCACGACGTCCGTCGATCAGCTCGCCGCGACGCTGTCGCGCTGGTTCGGGGCCACGCCCTCCGAGCTCGGCGCGGTGTTCCCCAACCTGGGCAACTTCCAGACGTCGGACCTCGGCTTCCTGGCCTGACCCCGCGCGCAGCGCGGGAGCGCGCCCCCCTCGGCAGCCGGGTTCCGGTCGCCGTGGGGGGCGCGCGTGTCTCAAGTCCGAACCCGCTCCGCGCCCGTCGCCCGGCGTGCGACTCTCGACTGTAAGAACGTGCCTCGGCGTGCCCTCAAGGCTCCGAGGTGCGGCATATTGCCCCATATGCTTCCCTCGCTCACTGCCCTTGTCGCCCTCGCCAGCGCCGTAGCGCTGGCCCAGGAGACCAATCAAGCTCCGGACGTCCCGGCCGAGGACCAGCTCCCCCCCGTGGAGGAGAACGACGGCGTCCTACCCGAGGTCGTCGTCGAGGGGCGCGCGACCAGCCGGATCGGCTTCGCCCCGGCAGCGTCCGAGGGCGCGACCGGACCCGAGCAGCTCCGGCGGCGCCCGCTCCTCCGCCCCGGCGAGATCCTCGAGACCGTGCCCGGCGTCATCATCACGCAGCACTCGGGCTCGGGTAAGGGCAACCAGTTCTTCCTGCGCGGATTCAACCTCGACCACGGCACGGACTTCCTCGTCGAGGTGGGCGGCGTGCCGATCAACCTGCGCAGCCACGGTCACGGCCAGGGCTACGTCGACCTCAACTTCCTGATCCCCGAGCTCGTCGAGAAGGTCGCGTACCGCAAGGGCCCGTACTTCGCCGACACGGGGGACTTCTCGAGCGCCGGCAGCGTGGCGATCGACTACGTGCGTGACCTGCCCAACGGCATCGCGCTCGTCGAGTCCGGGCAGTTCGGCTACCAGCGCGCGCTCTACGCCGACGGGTTCACGCTCGGGCGTGGTCGCAAGCTCGTGACGGCGGTGGAGACGCTCCACCACGACGGTCCGTGGGACGTCGACGAGAACTTCCGCAAGATCAACGCGTTCGCGCGGGTGAGCCAGGGCGATCGCTACAACGGCGCCGACTTCACGGCCGGGATCTACGACAGCCGCTGGGTGTCGACGGACCACATCGCGCAGCGCGCGGTCGATCAGGGCCTGATCGGCCGCTTCGGGACGCTCGACCCGACGAGCGGCGGCGACTCGCGCCGCTTCAGCCTGACCGGTCACTGGTACGGGCTCGACCAGGACTCCTCGTGGGACATCACGGCCTACGCGTACCGCTACCAGCTCGACCTGTTCTCGAACTTCACGTACTTCCTGAACGACCAGACGGACGGCGATCAGTTCGAGCAGCTCGACGACCGCTGGACCCAGGGCCTGCACGCCGAGCGCACCACCTTCACCGAGATCAGCGGCAAGGAGGTCGAGTGGCGCTACGGGCTCGAGTTCCGCAATGACTTCATCGACAACGGTCTGTTCAACACCGTGCGCCGGCAGCGGCGCTCGACGGTGCGGCGCGACGACATCATCGAGACGAGCTTCGGCATCTTCGCGGACACGACGGTGCGCTGGACGGACAACCTGCGGTCCACGTTCGGTCTGCGCGCCGACGCCTACCGCTTCGACGTCGACAGCGACGACGACGTGAACAGCGGCAAGGAGAACGACCTGATCGCGAACCCGAACGTCGGCCTCGCGTACGGGGTCGCGGAGAACACCGAGCTCTACCTGAACGCCGGCTTCGGCTTCCACTCGAACGACGCGCGCGGCGTGACGATCCAGGACGACCCGACGACGCCCGAGCCGCTGGACGGCGCTCCGGTGCCGGGACTCGTCCGCCAGCGCGGCGCCGAGATCGGCGTCCGGCACGAGGACCCGAGCGGCCTCACGTCGACGTTCACGCTGTGGGGGCTGCGCTCCGACTCCGAGCTGCTCTTCGTCGGCGACGGCGGCAACACCGAGCCCACCGGCGCGACCGAGCGCTTCGGCGTCGAGTGGACGAACTACTGGCGCTTCGACGACGAGTGGAGCCTCGACCTCGACGTCGCCTGGTCACAGGCCCGCTTCCGCGAGGGCGAGGACGACCACGTGCCCGGCGCCATCGAGGCGACGCTCGCGACCGGTCTCGCCTACGAGTCGAAGTCGGGCCACTACGCGGCGCTGCGCGGGCGCTACTTCGGTCCGCGCGACCTGGAGGAGACCGGCGAGGTGCGCTCGTCGACCTCGTTCCTCGTGAACGCGCACGGCGCGTACCGCATCAACGACGACGTGCTGCTGCGGCTCTCGGTCTTCAATCTGCTCGACCGCGACGTCAACGACATCGAGTACTTCTACCCGTCGCGCCTGCAGGGCGAGCCCGTCGGCCCGGACGACGGCGGGTTCAACGATATCCATTTCCACCCCTCCGAACCGTTCGCGGTGCGCTTCGGCGTCGTTGTCGCCTTCTGACGCTCCCGCATGGCAGCCCTTCTCCACGACGTCATATGGGGCCAGAGCCTCCCGGAGCTGTTCCGGATGGGAGGGCCCGTCATGTGGCCGATCCTTGTGTGCTCGGTCCTTGCGCTCGCGATCATCGCGGAGCGCTGCCTCGTGCTCCTGTTCATCGGACGCGTGCCGCGCCGGCTCGCGACGAAGGCGGCGGAGCACGTCGCGCGCGGCCGTGCGGGCGAGGCACGGGCGCTGCTCGGACGCAGCCGCCACCCGGCGGCGCGCGTGTTCGAGCGACAGGTCGAGCTCGCGGGACGTCCCGGCGCTCCGCGCGAGGAGATCCTCCAGCGCGAGGGCGGTCTCGTGATCGAGCGCCTCGAGGCGCGTCTGTCGCCGCTGCAGCTCATCGCGCAGATCGCGCCGCTGCTCGGGCTGCTGGGAACGGTGTCGGGCCTCGTCGAGAGCTTCTGGGACCTCGAGCAGATCAGCGGACCCGTCGAGCCGAGCGACCTCGCCGCCGGCATCTGGGCGGCGCTGCTCACGACCGTATTCGGCCTCGTTGTCGGCATCCCCGCGAGCGCCGCGGCGCACCTCCTGTCGGACCGCGTGTCCGGGTTCGCGCGGCACCTCGGGTTCGGCGTCACGCAGCTCGAGGAAGCCGCGCTGCGAGCGAGCGAGGCGGGCGCGGCACCCGCCGCCGGCAACGCGCCGACCTCCGAACCGACCACAGCGCGACTCGCGGCGAACTGACCGTGGAGTTCAAGCGCGAGAACCGCCGCCGCAGCGGCATCGAGCTCACGCCGCTCATCGACGTCGTGTTCCAGCTGCTCGTGTTCTTCCTGCTCACGTCGAGCTTCGTGCAGCCGTCGATCCGTCTCGACCTCCCCCAGGGCTCGACCGAGGACGAGGCCGACACGAGCCCCGTCGCCGTCGAGATCGACTCGACCGGCAACATCTCCGTCGACGGGCGGGTCGTGCTCCGCGCGCGCCTCGAGGACGAGATCCGGCGCGCTCTCGAGGACGGCCGCGACGCCGTACGTCTGTCGGGTGACGAGGGCATGGAATACGGCCTCTTCATGGAGGCGCTCGACGCGTCGCGTCGCGCAGGCGCCGCGCACTTCGATCTCGTCCACGAGGGACCGGGCGAGGCCGGCGGGAGTCAGGATTGAGGCGGCGCGGCGAGGGACTCTGGTTCTGGGCGGCGCTCCTCCTGAGCGCGGGCGCGCACGCCGCGGCGCCGCTCCTCGGGTCGGACGACGCGCGGTCCGAGGAGCCCGACTTCGCGCTCGAGGAGCGCGAGGTGCGGCCGCCGATGACGCTGCGCATCCTCGCCGAGCCGCGCACGGCCGCGCCCGTCGAGGCGCCGGTCTTGCCGGACCCGATCCTCACGTCCGACGCCGGCGCGAGGAGCGTGCTCGCGCTCGAGCCCGACGCGACGCCGATCGAGCGCGTGCGGCCCGAGGAGGCGCCGCCGCCGCCTCCCGTGGCGGAGCCCCCGCCGCCCGAGCCCGAGCCCGAGCCGCTCGACGTGCCGCTGGAGACGCGCCGCCCCGAGCCCGAGCCCGTTCCGGAGGCGCCGGAGCCGGAGCTCACGAAGGCACCGACGACCGATGACGTCGAGCTGGTCTCACCGGTGCAGCAGGAGGCGAGCTCGTCCGTGCGGACGCGCGCATCGTCCGAGGGCTTCGTGAACACCGACCCGCCGTACCCGATCCGTGCGATGCAGCGCCGGATGGAGGGGACGGTCCTCCTGGACGTGACGATCGGCACCGACGGCCGCGTGGTCCGGGTCGAGCTTTCGGAGTCGAGCGGGCACCGCATCCTCGACGATCAGGCGCTCAAGTACGTGAAGCGCTGGCGCTTCACCCCCGCACGGGACGGAAGCGGTGCGGCCGTCGAGGACACGCTCCAGCTGCCGATCCGCTTCTTCCTGCGGGACTGATCGCCGCGCGTCGATCGGGCGGCACTGCACGCTTTGCTGCGCTCGAACGTCTCGTCGATCCCGGGCCGCGAAATCCGCCGCATGAAACAGCCTGCTCCTTCGACCCTCTCGCGCCCTCGCCGCGCGCTCGTCTTCGCCCTCACCGCCCTGCCCGCGACGGTCTGTGCCGTGCTCGCCACGGGCTGCAGCTCGCTCGCGACCGATGGAACCACAGCACGCGCGGATCGGGCCGCCGGCGAGGACCGGATCGTCCGCACGATCGAACGCAGCTGGCCGCTCGGCGAGGGCGCGTCGGCCGACCCGGCGGACGCGCTGGTCCGTACCACGACCTTCGATGCGGAAGGCCGCGAGATCCGCGTCGACCAGGTCGATCGGAACGGCCCGGGCTCGTTCCTCCTCTGCACGGCGCACCTGGAGGACGGATCGGAGCTCTCGGTGCTGTGGGAGGGCTTCGACCCGATGAGCCCGGACTACGAGCGCGAGATCCCGCGCGCGCTCGATCCGCCTCGAACGGGTCCGGACGGGGCCGTCGAGGTCCGCGTCCACGACGCGTACTACGGCTCGGACGTCGACGCGCTCGTGAAGACCGCCGAGTACGCCTTCGACGCGGAGGGCCGGATGGTGCGTCGCACGTACTTCCGACGGAAGACCGGCGAGGCGTACGCGGAGGACGTGATCCGCTACGACGCGCGCGGCCGCGAGAGCGGATACAGGTCGAGGAGGCTCGGGACCGACGACTGGCGCGAGTACACGAACGAGTACGGGGACGAGACGCTGAGCGGCGAGTGGACTTCGAAGACGACGCTCGTGGACGGCGTGCCGAGCCGCCGCGTCGAGCGCACGGTGGAGCGCGCGGTGCCGGACGCGGCGTGGGCGCGGTGAGCGCGGAGAGGGTGCTCCTCGTCGGCCTCCGAGCCTCGTCCGTCGACTTCTCGAAGTGGCCCGAGATCTCCCGCGAGGTGCTCGAACGCGCGGCCGTCGAGGTGGGCGAGGGCCTGCGCAAAGCGGGCTTCGCCGTCCGCTACTGCCTGACGGACGACGGTGCGACCGCCCACGACGAGCTCGCGCAGACGCTCGACGACTTCCGCCCCGACATCGTCTCCATCGGCGCCGGCGTACGCGTCGATCCGGACCACCTGCGGCTGTTCGAGGACATGGTGAACCTCGTTCACGAACGCGCTCCCGGCGCCACGCTCGCGTTCAACACCGACCCGATGGACACGATCCGGTCGGTGCGGCGGGCGGCGGAGCGGCGCGCGCGGAGTGGAGTGGACCCCCTGTAGCCTCGAGGGGAGGCCTTCGTGGCACACCGGATCCGGCGCAGCGGATCTTTCTTGGACCGGCAGGAAACTCTTCCGCCGGTGTGGACGCGAGTGGGGCGGGGCGAACGGCCCCAAACACTCCGTCCGTAGCCAAGAGAAGCCATGACAACCAAACGACTGTTCCTTTTCCTCGCACCCGCGCTCCTGTTCCTGCTCTCGGTCGCGAGCAGCACCCCCGCGTCCGCGCAGCAGTGCACGGGCTGTCAGTTCAACGTCGACAGTTCGACGCCCATCATCGTCACTGAGCCAGGGTGCAGCCTCTTCGCAACGACCCGGCTCGTCGGCGGCGATGGGATCTGCTTCACCTCCGCGGATGGGTGCATCAGCGATCCCTGCCAGTACCTCGCGTCCATCCGTGTCGTGGCCCTGGGCTGCTCCACATCCGTCGATGTCGTGACCGGTAGCGGCGGGCTGGTGTCCTCTGCCACGTTCGACGAGGAGCAGAGCCAGGCCGGGCAGACGGTCTCCGTGTGGGGGACCATCCCATGCGGCAGCTCGGACGCCATCCGCCTCCTCGCGACGGCGGCGAACGGCGGCAAGTCTGGGCGCTTGTACCGGATGTCCTGCAGCCAGTGCCTCCAGTTCTTCACGCAGCCCAACTGACCCCAGTGCTCGCGTCGGTGCCTGCGAGTCAGCGCCGACGCGGGTCGAACCGCCGGACACCGGGACGTCGACCATGAAGATCACAATGACCGTCATCGCTGGGATCGTCGGAGCCTGCGCCTTGGGTGCATCAGCGCTCGTCGTGCGTGCCGACACGGGCGCCGAAGGCGGCTCCGCAGTGCCAACGCTCGCCGTGGAGGAAGCGCCTTACCGTCCCCCGAACTTCGGCCCTGACGTGCTCGATCGTCTCTTCGGCTCCGAGGCTGACATGCGTCAGCTCGCGCGAGAGCTCTGCCGGCACGATGGCGACGGCCACTATCGACCCGATCTTGCGGCGATCGCCGACCGCCTGAGGGTGACCGTCGCACCCGAGCAGCACGCGGCGATCGTGGACGCCATCGACGCGCTGTCTCCGGGCGTCGAGGCTGCCGCGTACCACACCTTCTGCGTCGCGCAGGAGTGCATGGACGAGCTCTGGCGCAGCGGCGACGTGTCGGTCGTCGCGACCGATGGGGTCGACCCGGCGATCTCCGAGCAGGAGCACCTCCTCGATCGACTCGTGAAGCAGGGCGTGCCTTTCTACGTCAGCGAGACGAACACCGGACCGTGGTCGGTGTCGCTCGTGGTCGACGGGACGCGGTTTCCGGTCTACGCCGAGGCGCGCGCCGAGCTGAAGCGTCGTGCTCTCGAACGGGAGCGAGTGATCCGCGAGATGATCCGAAGCTCAGGTGCTGAGGGAGGATGAGGCGCGGATCGTCTCAACGGGCGCGTCTCACCGCCACGTACCCCGCGATCGCCGTCAGCGTCGCGAAGTTGTCGAGCGTCACGTCCTCCGGCGGCACCGTGATCCGCGCGCGCTCCTCGATGTGCTGCACGAGGCGCGTGACCGACAGCGAATCGAGCGTCTCCGACAGCAGGAGGTCCTCGTCGTCCGCGAGCGTGCCGTCGGGCTCGCCCAGGATCTCGGTCAGGATGTAGGTGCGGATCTCGTCGGTCGTCATGGCGTGGGGAGGCTCTTCGCGATGGCGCTGCGGTCGATCTTGCCGCTGGTCGTGCGGGGCAGGTCGGCGCGTGATTCGATGGCGACGGGGACCGCGTAGGCGGGCAGCTTCGAGCGGCACCAGGCCTTGAGCGCCGCCTCGGTCGGCGCGGGATCGCCCAAGCGCACGACCGCGCGGATCTCGCGTGTGGCGCCGGCGGCGGCGACCGCGACGACGGCGGCTTCGGTCACGGCGGGGTGAGCGCTCAAGGCCGCCTCGACCTCGTCCAGCTCGACGCGGTGGCCGCGCGTCTTCACCATCCGATCGCGGCGGCCGAGGAACTCGAGCAGCCCGTCCGCGCGCCGCTGCACCACGTCGCCCGTTCGGTACCAGACCTCCGGCTCGCGGCCGAGGCCGGGGCGCTCGAAGAACGCGCGCTCGTCCAGGTCAGGGCGGTTCCAGTAGCCGATCGTCAGCGTCGTGCTGCGGATGCAGAGCTCGCCGGGCTCGCCGACGGAGCACGCTTCCCCCGCGTCGTCGACGATGAGGTCCGCAGAGTTCACCGACACCGTGCCGATCGGCAGCGCGGTCTCGTCGCCCGCGTCGAGCGCGGGCACGTCGTACGCGGTGCAAGACGGCGCTTCGGCCGGACCGTACACGTTCGTGAAGCGCGCGTGCGGCAGCGCGTCCATCAGCCGCGCGAGGTGCTTCTTCGGGAACGGCTCGCCGCCGAAGAGCACCCAGCGGAGCGCCGCGAGGTCGCGCTTGTCGAGCGCACCGCGCTCGAGGAACTCGATCAGCGTGAAGGGCACGGTGAAGATCACGGTGACGCGCTCACTCGCAAGGCACTCCGTGCAGCTCGCGGGGAACTTCGTCACCGGCTCCGGCACGAGCACGACGCACCCGCCGGCCTGCGCCGTCGAGAAGAAGTCGAAGATCGACAGGTCGAAGTGCAGCGGCGCGTGGCTCGCGACGCGGTCTTCGCGCGTGAGAGAGACGTGCCCCGCGCCCCAGCGCGCGTACGCGAGGCTCCCTCGGTGCGTGTGCATCATCCCCTTGGGCACGCCCGTCGAGCCCGACGTGTACATGATGTAGGCGAGGTCGAGATCGGTCGCAGGGCCGCCCGCGGGCGTGAACTCGACCGGGGCGGCGTCGAGCTCCGCGCGCGTGACCGTCGGCAGCGTCAGGGAATCACTCGGTCCCACGACGGTCGCATCGAGGTCCGCCGCAGCGGCCTCGAGCGTCTTGGCCGCCGCGTCGTCCGCCAGCACGACGCCGATCCCGCAGTCGCGGACGATGAACGCCAGCCGCTCGGCCGGCAGCGTCGGGTCGAGCGGCACGAACGCGCAGCCCGCGCGCAGCGTGCCGTAGATCGCGGGGCCGAGGAGGAGCCCCTTGCGCATGAAGATCCCGACGCGGTCCCCGCGCTGCGCGCCGAGCCGGAGAAGAGTCGATGCGATCCGCGCGCTCTGGACCTCGAGCTCCGCCCACGTCGTCTCGTCGCCCTGGAACGAGAACGCGGGCGCGTCCGGCGTCTCGCGCGCGAAGCGCTGCACGGGCGAGTGGACGAAGGGGCCGTTCATCGGGAGCGCACGGATCAGAGGCCGAGGAGGCCCGCGACGATGTTGCGCTGGACGTCGGTCGTCCCGCCGTAGATCAGCCCGCCCACCGCGTCGCGCAGGTCGCGCTCGATCTCGGTCTCGGTGCGGTAGCCGTCGCCGCCGTGGATCAGGATTGCGTCGAGGCTCGACTTCGCGAAGCACTCGCCGAGGTACGTCTTCGTCAGCGCGGCCTCCATGAGGTTCGGTCGCCCGCTCTGCTGGAGCCACGCCGTGCGGTAGAGCAGCAGCCGGCACGTCTCGAGCCGCAGCTTCATGTCCGCGATGCGGTGGGAAACGGCCTGGTGCTTGCCGACGCTCTGGCCGCCGCGCTTGCGCTCCTTCGCGAACGCCACGCACTCGTCGATCTGGCGCTGCATGGCGCCGAGCTGCGGCGCGAGCACGAGGCTGCGCTCCCAGCCCTGGCTGAACGTGAAGATGCTGGCGCCGGCGCCCTCCTTGCCGATGAGCGCGGACGCGGGCACCTCGCAATCGGTCAGCGTCACGCGCCCGAACGGCACCGTGCGCAGACCCATCTTGTCCTCGACGGGATGCGCCTCGTAGCCGGGCGTGTCGGCGTCCACGAGGAACGCGCTGAGCCCCCAGCGTCCCGCGTCGGGGTTCGTTGACGCGAAGACGATCGCGACGTCCGCGACGGGGGCGAACGTGATGAGGACCTTCTCGCCGGTGATGGCGTAGCCCGCGTCCGTGCGGCGCGCGGTCGTCCGGAGCGCGAACGCGTCCGAGCCGCTGCCCTCCTCCGTCATGCAGTACGCGGCGAGCGACGTGCCGGCGATCGAGCCCGGGAGAACGCGCGCGATCTGCTCGTCGGTCCCGAAGTGCAGGAGCGCGGTCTGCACGCCCCACATCTGCGCGCCGATGCCGAACGTGAGCCCGTTGTCGCGGCAGCCCTCGCCGAGCGCCTCCATCAGGCGGACCGTTGTGAGGAGGTCGTGCCCGGCGCCGCCGTGCTCCGGCGGGACCGACCAGCCAAGAACGCCGTACTCGGCGGCGCGCCGCCAGAGTTCACGCGAGAACGTCCCCTCGGCGTCCCGCGTCACGGTGTCGCTCGCGAGTTCGCCTCGCGCGAACGCGAGGGCGTCCTGCGCCGCGCGGGTCTGCTCGTCGGTCCAGTCGAAGTTCATGTGATGGGTCTCCCGGCGCTCGTTCACACCGCAGCGCTGCGCGCACAGTGTCCCGTGGCGCACGACGGGACGGGGCCCGCGTTCCCGCGGTTCCGCTGCGGCGCGTCTCCGTGCAGGATCTCAGGAAGATGGAGTTGCCCGAGTCCCGAGACCACGACCACCGCGACACGGCGTCGCCCGATCTCGAGGCCGGCGTGGAGGTCTGGACGGCGTTCGTGTCGGGCGTCGACGTGACGGAGGGCGCCGCGGCGCGCTGCCTGTCGGACGACGAGATCGCGCGGGTCGCGCGGTTCCGAAGCCCGGAGGACCGAGCCAGCTTCGTCGCGGCGCACCGTCTGCTGCGCGCCGCTCTGGGCGCGCGCGTCGGCGCCGATCCGCGGACGCTCCGATTCGAGGCGCACGACGGCGGAAAGCCGACGCTGAGTGGACGCCGGGGACCCGAGTTCAATCTGTCGCACACCCGCGGCGTCGTCACGGTCGCGGTCGCAGGCTTGCACCCCGTCGGCGTGGACATCGAGCGCGTCCGCACCGACGCGGTCGCGCGCGAGCTGGAAGCGCGCGTTCTGCATCCGGACGAGCTCGCGCGCCTTCGCGACGACGACGGGCCCGCCCGCGCGTTCTTCCGGATCTGGGCGCTCAAGGAGGCCTACATCAAGGCGACGGGCGAGGGCCTCGCCGCCCCGCTGCGCGAGATCTGCTTCGCCGCCGACCGACCCGCGCTCGAGGCCCTTCCCCGAGGCCGCGACCGCGGGCGCTGGAGCCTCGACCATCGCTACCTGGACGGGGCGCCGGGGGCCGTCAGTCAGGCGGTCTGCTGGGCCGGCTGCGCGCCGGTGCGCTGGCGCACCCAAGAGGAGACGCGCGCGCTGCTCAGCGGCGTCGATCACAGATAGCGCGTGATGAAGTGCAGCTTCTCGCCGAGGGTGAGGTCGACGTCGAACGCGCGCTCGATGAACCAGTAGACCGCGACGAAGATCGAGAACGCCGCGCCGAGGTAGATGGTGAAGCGCGTGTAGAGGCGCGACTTCCTCATCATGAACAGCATCGGGAAGGCGACGGCGACGATCATCAGCTGGCCGACCTCGACGCCGATGTTGAACCCGAGCAGCGACAGGCCGAGGTCGCTCCCGGCGACCCCGAGCGGCTCGAGCACGTTCGCGAAGCCGAAGCCGTGGAACAGTCCGAAGACGAGCACGACCAGCACCGTCCGGCCGCGGAACACGGGGTAGAAGACGTCGACGGCGGCGACCGCGATCGAGAGCGCGATGATCGACTCGATGATCTGGGCGTCAATGCGCAGGATGCCGAGCGCCGCCAGCGAAAGCGTGATCGAGTGCGACACGGTGAACGCGGTAACGATCTTGAGCACCTCGATCAGAGCGGCGCCGAACGTCTCACGCTCGACCCAGCCCTTGACCGCGACCTCCTCGTCGTCCTCGCGCCGCCCGGCGCGCCGCACGACGGATGTCAGGAGCAGCACGATCAGGAACAGGATGTGGTCGGTGCCGATCAGGATGTGCTCGATTCCCTGGTGGATGAGCTCCTTCAGGCCGCGCCAGACGGAGCGGTCCGTGAGGTCGACCACCTTGCGCGTGTCGTCGGGCGTGAACACAAGCGTGATGCTGCCCTCGTTGTTGAGCGTGCCCTGCTCGAAGAAGTGCTCGAAGAGGAAGAACCCTCGGTGGGTGTCGTCGACGTCGTAGAGGATCCGGTGCCCGACGAGGATCTCATCCGGGATGCCGGTCACGCCGACGAACTCGAAGTTGCTGCGCAGGAACTGCCGGCCGACGCTCTCGTCGAGCTCGAACCCGACGACCTTCAGCTCGACGGGGCTGCCGGCGATGGCGAACGTCACGCGGTCGTAGAGGTACTCCTCGATGCGCGCGATCTCCGGCTCGATCTCCGCGGGGGTCACCGAGAGGTCCTGCCGGAACGTCGTGCCGAGCGCCCGGTTGACGTCCTCGAGGTTCAGCTCGACGCGCCCCGTGATGAGCTCGGCGTCGACGCGCAGGTAGATGTAGCTCTGGTTCAGCTCGTGGGCCGCGGCGGCGGCGGCGGTCAGAGCGAGCGTCCCGAGGAGAACGAGGAGGCGGGGGAGATTCGGCATGCTTGGGGCGCCGGCGACGGGCCAGCGGGGTTCGGCAGTCAGTCGGTCGTCCAGCGGGCGTCGAGGTGCAGGACGCCCGCGCGCCGCGGCAGGGTCCGTCCGATGACGGACGGGTCGGGCGGATGCACGACGAGCGTCGCGCAGCCCTCGAGCCAGTCGACGGAGTGGTCCTCCGACTGGCGGTTCATCCACAGCGTGATCGGGTACGAGCCCGGCATGAGCGGAAGCTGCTCGATGCGCAGCTCGAGCGCGTGCTCGCCCGGCGCGACGTCGCCGAGCTCGAGCCCGGCGGACCAGGTGTTCGGGTGCGCGACGAGCGTCCCGAACTCGGTTGCGATGCTCACGCCGAAGTACGGGCTACGGACGGCCTCGCGCGCGCGGTAGCGGATGCGGAGCGTCAGCGCGTCGCCCGTGCGGACGGCGGCCGCTTCGGAGCCTGAAGCGTCGAGGAACTCCAGCCCCTCGATGCGCGCCTCGCCTGAGCCCGCGCGGTACGCGAACTCGGTCAGGTCGACGGTCGTCGCCGCCGCGGCGCTCGACTCGCTCAGGTAGCGCGCGATGACCTCGTGGGACGGTCCGTCCGCGACGAGCCGACCGCGGTCGATCCAGACGGTCCGCGGGCAGATGCTCTCGACGGCCTCCAGGTCGTGGCTCACGAACAGCACCGTATGCCCGCGCTCGCCGACGCTCTTCATCGTGCGCAGGCACTTGGCCTGGAACTCGGCGTCGCCGACCGCGAGGACCTCGTCGACGAGGAGCACGTCCGGGAAGAGGTGCGCGGCGACGGCAAAGCCGAGCCGCAGCCGCATGCCCGTCGAGTAGCGCTTGATCGGCGTGTCGAGGAACGCCTCGACGCCCGAGTACGCGACGATCTCGTCGAAGCGCGCCTCGATCTCGCGGCGCTTGAGGCCGAGGATCGAGCCGTTGAGGAAGACGTTCTCGCGGCCGGAGAGCTCGGGGTGGAAGCCGGTCCCGACCTCGACGAGGGACGCGACGCGGCCGCGCACGTCGATCGTCCCCGACGTCGGCCAGGTGATCCGCGCGAGGAGCTTGAGCAGCGTCGTCTTGCCGGAGCCGTTGCGACCGATGACGCCGACGACCTCGTCCGGCGCGACGTCGAGCGACACGCCGGACAGAGCGTCGACCGTCCTGTGACCGGGTCCGTCGCCGCCGCGGCCGAGGAGCCGCTTGACGCCGCCCGCGATGACGTCCCGCAGCATGCGCTCCGACTGCGAAGCGCCGATGCGGTACGTCTTCGTGACGTTCTGGACGCGGATGGCGTGGGTCATCGCGTCAGACCAGATCGGCGAAGGCCCGCTCGACGCGCGCGAAGTAGCGGGCGCCGAGAGCGAAGAGAACGGCGGTCACGGCGGCGCTGACGCCGAGCTGCAACCAGTCGATGGCGACGCCTGGAAGGGCGGCGGCACGGCAGCCCTCGATGATGCCGGTGAGCGGATTCACGAGCATGAGCGTGCGCAGGACGCCGTCCGCGTCGCCGAGCGGGACGATCACCGCCGAGAGGAAGAGGAGCAGCTGTACGGCGAAGGGTAGCGCGTACTTCACGTCCCGGTACACGACGTTGATCGCGGCGATGAGCATCCCGGCGCCGAGCGCGAGCGCAACCAGCACCGCGAGGCAGACGGGGAGCGCGAGGAGCTCGGCGTCCGGCGTCACGCCGTAGAACGCGAACAGCCCGAGCATCAGCACGGACGCGATCGTGAGGTCGACGAGGCCCGCCAGCGCGGTCGCCGCCGGCAGCAGCACGCGAGGGAAGTAGACCTTGGTGAGCAGGTCCGTGTTCGTGACGAGGCTCATGCCTGCGTTCGTCAGCGTCCCCGCAAAGTACGTCCAGGGGACGAGCGCCGTGTAGTAGAGGAGCTGCGGCGGCGCGTCGATCGAAGACGTCACGCCGACCCGTGTGAACACCACCGTGAACACGAGCATCGCGATGAACGGCTGCAGGACGGCCCACGCCGCGCCGAGGATCGTCTGCTTGTAGCGGATCTTCACGTCGCGCCACGCGAGGAAGTACAGGAGCTCGCGGGAGCCAAGCAGGTCGCGGACGATCTTCAACGCGACACCTCGCCCTGCACGGACGCCGCTGAAGGCGTCTCGGGGAGGCGCTCGAACGCTTCGCTGAGCGCGAGCGCCGTGCCGCGCACCTCCGGCTCGCGCAGGAGGCTCAGGTGCAGCTCGTGCCGCGATCGACGTACGCCGCCGCCGACCCGCGCGAAGTAGGGCTCCATTGCGACGGTCTCGACCTCGCGCGCGTGGCGGCCCCAGCCGAGGTCGGGCGCTGAAATCCGCCAGTAGGGCTGCGGCGCGATGCGGAAGAGCGTCACCGTGCCCTCGTGGACGGTGGGCTCGGGCAGTCCGCGCGGCGTGTCGAGCGTGAACCACTCCTCGTTGACGCGGGCGAGGCGCGCCTGGAGTTTGGCCTTCGACTCCTGCGTCGAGCCGTTCGCACCGTTCACGCCCGGGCGCGGCGCGACCTCGTCGCTCTCCTCGGTGGCCGGGCGCGCCGCGCCGCGGCCCGCCTTCTCGAGAAGGCGCTGGCGGTAGTACCGCGCGCGGCTGCCGACGCGCCGCAGCTTGAAGCGCCAGCCGAGCGTCCCGAGAGCGTGCGTGTTGAGCACTCCAACGAAGTCGACCGCGATGCCTCGCGCGCCGAGCGCGCGTGCGAGCGGCGGCGCCAGGAGGGCGCCGTCGCACATGCCGAGGAGGCGGAGCGTCGAACCGGGCGCGTGCCGTGCCGCGAGCGCGTCCGCGTACGCGTCCGACAGCGGCCCGATGTCGGACACCGCCATCCGGAACGCGACGTCGGAGTCGGGCGCGCCCTGCACGAGCTCGACGCGCTGCTCGGCGGCGAGGTGCCGCGTGAGGCTGACGTACCCGAGCGCGTTGACCTCGGGCGACGCGATGCAGACGAGCGGGGGCGCGCTCGCGCCGCCCTGCTGGAGGACGCTCCAGACCTCGCCCCGCAGCGGGCCGGCGGCGCCCTGGACGGCGCGCGCCAGGGCCCGGAGGTCGTCCACCGCGAAGAGCGCGAGGATGTCGATGCTCCGGCCCGAGCCCGCCTCGATGCGAGCATGGAGCTGAGTCGCCGTCAGCGAGGTGCCGCCCTGATCGAAGAAGCTGACGTCGGGGTCGACCGCGTCGACGCCGAGGACGCGGGCGGCTTCCGCGAACACGAATTCCTCGACGATCTCGAGTCCATCGCGCTCGCGGCCGGCCGGCGAGGTTTTCGACGCCGTGCGCGGCGCGGCGTGCGCTCCGTTCCCGGCGGAGGTCGGCGTCTCGAGCGCGATCGGCGCCCGGAATGCGGCGAGCTCAGCAAGGTTCGCGCGCGGTCCAGCGACGACCCGCATGAGCATCGCCGTGAGTGCGTTCGCCCACGCGTCGGCGCCGAGGCCGGCCGTCGCGCTCGTCGCCGCCTCGATCCGAAGCGCGCCGCCGGCGTCCTCGACGCTGACGGTGAGTGGGAACGGCGACTCCACGGCGCCGCGCTCCGCGGTGATCCGCAGGCCGTCGAGCTCGCCCGCGCGCGTCGCGTCGAGCTGGACGAGCAGGGCGTCGAAGAGGCGCTCGTCCGCGCGGAGCCCGGCGTGCCCGTGCAGGTCGGTCGGGGATGCGAACTCGTATCGGACGCGGGACTGTGCGGCGCGCAGCAGCGCCCTCGCCGCATCGGCGACCGAGGCGCCGGGGTCGAGGCGGACGCGCACGGGAACGTTGCCGATCATCGTCCCGACGGTGGTTTCGACGTCCCGGACGTCGGGCGGGCGGCCCGCGACGGTCGCGCCGAACACGACATCGCCGTTGCCGGAGTGCTCGGCGAGGACGAGCGCGAGCGCGACCTGGGCGAGCGCGGGCGCGGTGACGCCGACGCTTCGCGCCACGTCTCGGAGGGCCGTGAGGTCGTCGCCGTCCAGCGTCCGCGCAGCGCGGCCGGGCATGGACGCTCCGTCGAGCTCGCGGAACGCGGCGCGCGCCCCGGCGAGCTCGCGACGCCAGTGCGCGGCGACCTCCGACCCGGGGACGCCGAGGACGTGCGCCACGTAGTCGCGGAATCGGCCGCGGCGCGGTTCGGGAGGCTCCTCGCCGCGCCTGCGGGCTCCGTACGCCGCCGCGACGTCGGCGAGGACGATCCCGATGCACCAGCGGTCCAGGACGAGGTGGTGCGACGACCAGAGCAGCGTCGCGCGTGCCTCGCCGCGGCGCACCAGCGCCAGGCGGATCAGCGGCGCGCGCGTCAGATCGAAGCCGCGCGCGCGGTCCGACGCGCGGATCGCCTCGAGCGCGTCGTCGGACTCCGCGTCCGAGATCGAGAACGCGACCTGCGCCGTAGCGCGCACGACCTGCAGCGGCTCGTCGACGCCCTCCCAGACGAAACACGTACGCAGCGCCGGGTGGAGCGCAACGGCGTCGTTCCACGCCGCCTCGAGCGCACTCGCGTCCGGCGTTCCTTCGAGGTCGAACCGGAACTGGTGGAAAAGCGCGTCGTGGCCGCCCGAGTGCGCGCGGCTGTGCAGCAGCATCACGCGCTGCATCGGAGTCAGCGGGAACAGATCCTCGACGTTCTTCATCCAGAGCAGCGCGGCCGCGCCGCAGGATACGATGGGAGTGTGGCGGGTTGTCGCTCCCCGTCTCCCATTTCCGCCTCGCGTATCGGGTCTGGGACAGGCGCGCAGCGCCCCGTCCGCCCGCTCCAAACACTCGCTCCGTCCCTCCTTGCGCCGCTTTCCCGAGAACAGCTCCGCGCGGTCCGTACGCACGTACGAACCGAACGCGTCGCAGGTGCTCCTGTGGAGCGGACAGCGCCTCCGTCCGGACGAGCCGCTCTACAACATGGCGCTCGCCTTCGACGTGGAGGGCCCGCTCGATCCGGTGACGTTCGAGCGCGCGTATCGGCACGTGGTCGGCGCGACGGACGCGCTGCGGAGCCGGCTTGCCGAGCGCGACGGACGGCCTCTGATCGCGTTCGACCGCGACGCCGCCGAAGCGCCGTTCCGGTTCGTCGACGCGTCGACGGACGACGACGCGGAGCGACGCGCGGCGGCGCTCGCGTCGGAGTGCTGCCGTGCGCCGCTCGCCCTCGACGGCTGGCTCCTGGACGCGGTCCTCGTGCGCATCGCGCCCGAGCGGCACCGCTGGGTCCTGTGCCAGCACCACGTCGTGTGCGACGCGTGGTCCGCGGTCCTCGTGTTCGAGCGGATCGGAGCCGCCTACGCCGCGCTCGAGCGCGGCGCCGAGCCCGAGCGTGCTCACCGCGCCTTCGCGGACGGACTGCGCGATGCGGACGCCGGTTCCCCGCTGACCATCGGGCCCACCCCGGGCGCGCCGCTGGCCGCGCGCCCGTCCTCGGACGGCGCCGCTCGTTCGAGCCGCACCGAGCGCGTGCCGGTCGCGCTCGGTCCCGAGCGAGCCGCCCGGCTCGACGCGCTCGCGCGAACGCCGCGCGCGCGCGCGTTCTCGCCGGATCAGGCGCGTTTCCAGATCCTGGCGTCGGCGCTCGTCGGACTGGAGCGTGCGGCGGGCCACGGCGAGGACGGCAGCGTCCGGCTCCACGTACCGACCCACGGCCGCTTCACGCGGGCCGAGCGGGAGACGGCAGGACTCTTCATCCAGGTCCTGCCGGTGGACGTCGGCGTGCCCGAGGGAGCGACCTTCGCGGACGTGCACGCGTCCGTCCGACGCGCCACCGCCGACGCGCTTCGCTCGGCGAGCCGTGGCGGAGCCGCGGCGCCGGCGCGCGGCGACCGCGTCGTCGTGCTGAACGACCTCCGCGTGCGCACCGGCGGCTTCGCCGGGCGCGCGGCGGCCGTCGACTGGCTCCATCCGGGCCACGGGGACGCCGACCACGCGATGCGCGTCCAGGTGATCGACTTCGCCGGTACGGGCGACCTCACGCTCTTCTTCGACCTCCACTGCGACGACTACGGCTCGCTCGAGCGCGCAGCGCTGCCCGCGCGCTTCCTCGCCGTGCTCGACGCTCTGCTCGATGACTTCGACGCGCGGATCGACGACGCGTCGCTCGTTGACCCGGACGAGCGCGCGCGGCTCGTCGCGGCCGGCGACCGCCGGGCCGACGCTCGCGCGCCGGCGCATGCGACCGTCGTCGACGCATTCCTCGCGCAGGTGGCCGCAGGCCCGGAGACGACCGCAGTCGCGGAAGCGGACGGCGCGCGTCGCGCGCTGACGTATCGGGAGCTCGAGGCCCGGACGGCCGCGGTCGCAGCCGCGGTGACCGCCGGACTCGCCGATGCCGGTCCAGGCGGTTCGGCCGATCGGCGCGTCGCCCTTCTCGTTCCGCGCTCGCTCGACTTCGTCGTCGCCGTGCTCGGGGTCCTTCGCGCGGGTGCTTCGTACGTTCCGATCGAGGTCGGCGCACCACCCCTCCGGACGGCGCGGATCCTCGACGCGGCGGCGCCACGCCTCGCGATCGTCGACGGTGAAGCGCGGCGGACGCTCGCCGGTGGCGTGCCCACGCTCGTGCTCGAAGGCTCGGTCGTCGCTCCCGCCGAGCCGAGTGCGCCCGGGTCGTGGCGCGCGCCGCGCCCCGCCGACGAGGCGTACGTCGTGTTCACCTCGGGGTCGACGGGCGCTCCCAAGGGAGTCCGCGTCGCCCACGCGTCGCTCGCCGACTACGCCGCGTGGGCGGCGGAGACCTACGCGCCCGCGGGCGAGGGGGCGCGGCCCGTGGGCGCCGCGCTCTTCAGCTCGGTCGCGGTCGACCTCTCCGTCACGTCGCTCTTCGCGCCGCTGGTCTCCGGTGGCGCCGTGCACGTCTACGCGGAGGAGCCCGGCGCGGTCGACCTCGCGGTGCTACGCGTGTTCGAGGACGACCGCGCGGATTTCGTCAAGCTCACGCCAGCACACCTCGATCTCGTCCTGCGCGGCGAGCAGGTCCCGCTCGAGCGGCTGCGCGCGCTGGTCGTCGGCGGTGAAGCCTTCCCGCGCGCGCTCGCGCAGCGCGCCCACGTTCGGTTCGGCGAGCGCGTCGCGATCTACAACGAGTACGGGCCGACCGAGGCGACGGTCGCGTGCATGCTGCACCGCTTCGACGCGGACGGCGACACCGCGTCGACGGTCCCGATCGGGAGGGCGCGCCCCGGTGCGACCCTCGACGTCGTCGCGCGGAGCGGCGCGCCCGCGCCTCCGGGCTTCCCCGGCGAGCTGGTGATCGGCGGCCTCGGTGTCGCCATCGGGTACGTCGACGGAGCGAACGGCGGATTCTCACGGGACGGCCTGCGTCCCGACGGAGCACCCGTCTACCGGACGGGCGACCTCGCTCGCACGGACCCCGCCACCGGGGCGATCGAGTTCCTCGGTCGTATGGACGCCCAGGTGTCGGTGCGCGGCTTCCGCGTTGAGCCGGCCGAGGTCCAGGCGGCGCTCGAGGAGCACGCCGCTGTGGCGAGCGCCGTGGTCGTGGCTCGGACCCGCACGACGCCGCGCCTCGCCGAGCCCGAGGAGGACGACCCGCGCTGGCGGGACGTCACGCACTGCGTTCGCTGCGGGCTCGCGTCCAATCACCCCGAGGCGCGCCTCGACGAGCACGGCGTGTGCGCCGTCTGCCGCGAGTTCGACGCCTACCGCGCGGACGCGGAGGCGTACTTCGGCACGCGCGACGACATGCTCGAGCTCATGGGGCCGACGCGCGCCGGAGGAGAGGCCGACTGCATCGCTCTCTTGAGCGGCGGGAAGGACAGCACCTACGCGCTCTACCAGCTCGTCGAGATGGGTCGACGCCCGCTCGTCTTCAGCCTCGACAACGGCTACATCGCCGAAGGCGCGCTGGCCAACATTCGACGAGTGACCGCGCACCTCGGTCTCGAGCTCGTGCTGGCGAGCACGCCCTCGATGGCCGCGATCTTCCGCGACAGCCTCGAGCGGTTCAGCAACGTCTGCCAGGGCTGCTTCAAGACGATCTATACGCTCTCGACGCAGCTCGCGAAGGAGCGTGGGATCACGCGCATCGTCACGGGGCTGTCGCGCGGCCAGATCTTCGAGACGCGCCTCGCGCCGATCTTCCGCGCGGGCGTTCGCGACGCGCGCGAAGTCGACCGGATGATCGTCGCGGCGCGGCGCTCGTACCACCGCGTCGACGACGCGGTCTCGCGCCATCTGGACGTCTCGCTCTTCGACGACGACGCGATCTTCGACGAAGTCCAGTTCGTCGACTTCTACCGCTACCACGACGTCCCGCTCGCAGAGCTGCTCCGGTACATCCGGGATGAAGCCGACTGGCGCAAGCCCGAGGACACCGGTCGGTCGACGAACTGCCTCATCAACGACGTGGGCATCGCGACGCACAAGCGCGAGCGCGGATTCCACAACTACGCGCTGCCCTACAGCTGGGACGTGCGCCTCGGCCACAAGACGCGGGACGAGTGCCTCGAAGAGCTCGACGACGAGATCGAGGAGGAGCGCGTCGCGACGATCCTGCGCGAGATCGGCGTGCGGAGCGCGTCCGGGCGCGGGACGGACGAGGTCGAACTGGTCGCGTACGTCGTCTGCGACGGCCCGGTGAGCGAGGCCGAGCTGTTCGAACATGCCGGCGCGCGGCTTCCGGCGGCGATGGTCCCGCGGCGGTTCGTGTACGTCGAGTCCGTGCCGCTGGCGCCGAGCGGCAAGGTGGACGTGGACGCACTGCCGGAGCCGCGGAGCGCAGGCGCGACGAGCCCGGGGCGGCCGCCCGAGACCGACGCGGAGCGCGCCCTCGCAGCCGTGTTCGAGAGCGTGCTCGGGCGTGTCAGCGTTGGCGCGGACGATCACTTCTTGGAGCTCGGCGGCGATTCGATCCTCGCCCTGCAGGTCGTCGCGCGGGCGCGGCGCGCGGGCTTCGCGCTGGAGCCCCGCGACGTCTTCGATGCGCCCACGGTGGCCGAGCTCGCGCGCCTCGCAGGGCGCGCGGACGCGCTGGGCGACGGCGTCGCGCCCGACGGACCTGCGCCGCTCACGCCCATCCAGCGCTGGGTCCTCGATCCAGATGCCGACGGCGCCGGTTCGGTCCGTCCGGACGCGTTCGCGATGCTCGTCGAGTTCGAGATCGTTGCGGAGAACGCGGTGGACCAGCGCCGGCTCGCGGCAGCGCTCGGTGCGCTCGTCGAACGGCACGGGGCGCTGCGCTGCGCGTTCACGTCCACCGACGGTCGCTGGAGCGCCGCGGTTCGCCCGTTCGGCGCAGTGCCCGCGCCGCGCGTCCTCAGCGGCAACGCGGGAGCGCTCGAGGAAGCTGTGCTGGCGGGCGCGATGTCGCTCGAGGACGGCTCGCTCGTGCTCGCCTCGCTGGACGGTTCGCGCGGCGCGCTCGCGGTGCACCACCTCGCGGTGGATGCGGTCTCGCTCGGCGTCCTGATGGCAGAACTCGATCAGCTGCTGGGCGACGGCACGATCGAGGTTCCGGCGCGCGACGTCTGGCGCGCGTGGTGCCTCGAGCGCGCGGACGACGACGCCGAGATCCCGCCGTGTCGAGCCGCGCTCGGGGCCGAGAGCGCGTCGTTCTCCCGCGACGTGCGGCTTCCGTTCGCTCCGGCTGAGCCCGCGGACCTCGTGGAGGACGCGCTGGCCAGCGCCCTTGCGTCCGGCGCGCGCGCGGCGCTCGAACGCACGGGCGTCGTCGGCGTAGACGTCGAAGGGCACGGTCGGACGGCCGCGTCCATCGTTGACGCCGTGGGCTGGTTCACCGAGATCGAGCGGCGCGGTCTTGGCGGCTCTGCTCCTCCCGGCGCCGACGTCCTCCTCAACGTCTTCGCGTCGTCGTCCGCGCCAGCGGCGGGGCGCGTCGTGCGTGCGCACGGGCCGATACGGCGCGTGCGCGACGGCGCGGCGGCCCGGACCCACGCGGTCGACGCCCACGCGCGTCCCGCGGCGGAGGGCTGGAGGCTCACGCTGGACTTCGCGTCCGCGGCCTTCGACGCGGCGCGCGCGGACCGCTTCGTCGCAGCCTTGGAAGCCGCGCTCGAGCAGCCCGCGCTCGGCGCGGGCGTCAGCGCCGATGACCTCGACGACCTCCTGGACGAGCTCGACTGAATGGCCGACGGCCCGAAGAACGTTGCGAGCGTCCACCGTTTGACGCCCACGCAGGAGGGGATCCTCTTCCACGCGAGCGCCGCTGGCGCCGACGCCGCGGTCTACGTGCAGCAGTTCTCGGCCACGCTCGTGACGTCCGGCGCGCTCGATGAAGCGCGCTTCGAGCGGGCGTGGCAGGCGGTCGTCGACCGGCACCCGGCCCTTCGAACGCAGCTCAACTGGCGTAAGCGCGAGGATCCGCTCCAGGTCGTTCGGGCGAGCGTCGACGCGCCCGTGCGCTGGCTCGCCGACGCGGACGACTTCGCCGCGTTCGTCGAGGCGGACCGCGCGGTGCCCGTCGACCTGGAGCGCGCGCCCGCGCACCGGGTCGCGGTCCAGCGAGACGAGCGCGGCGCACGCCTCCTCTGGACATTCCACCACGCGCTCCTCGACGGCTGGTCGATGCGGCTCGTGCTGACGGACCTGTGCGCGGCCTACGGCGGTGCCGTGCTCGCGCCTGCGCCGGCCACGCACGGCGCGTACGTCGACTGGCTGCTCGAGCGCCAGCGCGCGCCGGACGCCGCGCTCGCGTTCTGGCGAGACGCGCTGGCCGGGGTCGACGAACGCTGCACGCTCGCGTGGCCGGACGCGGGTGGAGCGCCAGCGACGCTGTCCCGCGCCCTTGACGCGGAGGCGACGCGCGCGCTGGGCGAGTTCGCGAGAACGCGGCGCGCGACGCTCAGCAGCGTGCTCCGCGTCGCGTGGGCCGCGGTCCTCGCGCGCCACGTGGGCACGCGCGACGTCGTCTTCGGAACGACGGTCTCCGGTCGCTCGGCGCCGGTGACCGGCATCGAGACCGGCGTTGGCATGTTCGTATCGACGATCCCCGTCCGGGTGCGCCTCGGCGGGACGGTCGAGCGACTGCTCGCGGCCGCGCAGGCGCACGCCGTCGACGCGGTCGAGCACGAGTGGCTTCCGCTCGCCACCATCCAGTCCGAAGCGTCGGAGGTCGAGGAGGGCGACCTCTTCGGCGCTCTGCTCGTGGTCGAGAACCACGCGGAGGATGCGGACGCCGAGGACGCAGCGCTGCGGCTCGTCGACAGGCGCTTCGTGGAACAGAGCCACTACGGAATCGCGCTCCTCGCGGTGCCGGGCGAGCGCCTCGAGCTCGCGTGCGTGGTCGACGGTTCCGCAGCCGATGCGCACGGCGCGGGGCGGCTGCTGGAGGACACGCTGAGGCTCCTGCGCGCGCTGCCAGGGATGGGGCCGGGCGCGACCGCGGACGACCTGCTGGACGCCGCGGCCGCCGAATCTGATCGGGAGCGCGCCGCCGCAGCGTCCCTCGGCCCGGCGGCGCGCGACGAGCCGGCGGTCGACGTGCTCGCCGCGGTCGAGTCCGCCGCGCACGCAGCGCCCGACGCCGCTGCACTCGTATCGGCATCCGAGGCGATCACGTACGCGGGCTTGCTCGCGCGGGCGGACGCGTTCGCGGGCTGGCTCGAGGCCGAGGACGTCACCGCCGGGGACACCGTGCTCCTCGCGCTGCCGCGCGGTCCGGAGGCGATCTGTGCAATGGTCGGGTGCCTGCGCGCAGGGGTGGCGTACGCGCCGATCGCGTGCGACGCGCCGGCCGAGCAGATCGAGCGGATGCGGAGGGCCTCCGGGGCGAAGCTCGTCGTGCGCAGGTGCGCCGGAGCCGACGGTGCGTCGCATCGCTGGAGTGCGTCCGCGGACGCTCTCGCCTACGTCCTCTTCACGTCTGGGACCACCGGCGAACCGAAGGGCGTCGAGATCACGCGCGGAGCGCTCGCGCGGTCGAACCGAGCGCGCTTCGACCACTACGGGGCGGGGCCGGGAGCGTTCCTGCTCGTGTCGCCACTGCACTTCGACAGCTCGGTGGCCGGGATCTGGTGGACGCTCGCTGCGGGCGGAACGCTGGTTCTGCCGACCGAGGACGAGGGGCGCGACCCGGCGGCCCTGGTTGCGCTCGCCGCGCGCGCGCGTGCGACGCACACGCTGCTGCTGCCGTCGCTGTGGCGCGAGCTCATGGGGCCCATGCGCGGCGCGGGCGTGCCGCTGAGAACGGTCGTCGTCGCCGGAGAGGCGAGCGGGCGTGCGCTCGTGGAGGAGCACGCGCGGACCTGGCCCGGTGTTCGCCTCGAGAACGAGTACGGGCCGACGGAGGCGACGGTCTGGGCGACCGCCGCCCGGCTCGACGGCGCAGACGGCGTGACGATCGGACGCCCGATCGGGGACGTGCGTGCCTGCGTGTTCGACGAGGAAGGCCGCTGGGCGCCGCCGGGCGTCGCGGGCGAGCTCTTGCTGGCGGGCCCGACGCTGGCGCGCGGCTATGCCGGCGACGAAGGGCTCACGGCCGAGCGCTTCGTCGAGCGCACGTGGCCGGACGGCGCGCGACAGCGCAGCTACCGCACCGGGGACCGCGCGCGGCTCACGTCGGCGGGAGCGTTCGACTACCTCGGCCGCGTCGACGCGCAGGTGAAGGTGCGCGGGCAGCGCATCGAGCTTCTCGCGGTCGAGGCGGCGCTGCTCGCGCTGCCGGGCGTGCGCGAGGCGGCGGCGGTCCTCTTCGCGAACGGCGCCCGGCTGGGCGCGGCCGTCGTCGCGGACACGCTGGACGAATCGGCCGCGCGCGCCTCGCTGCGGACCGCCCTCCCGTCCGCGGCCGTGCCGTCGCGCATCGTCGCGCTGGACGACTTCCCGCGCGGCCGGACGGGGAAGGTGGACCGCCCCAGGATCACGTCGCTGCTCGAGGGCCGCGAGGAGGGCACGGGCAGCACGACCCGCGCGCTCACGGGCGCAGAGAAGCAGATCGCGGCGCTGTGGCGAGGGGTGCTCGGCGTGGAGGCCGTCGGCCCGGACGACGACTTCTTCTCGCTTGGCGGTGACTCGCTCGCGAGCATTCGCGTGCTGGCGCGCGCACATCGCGCGGGTCTCGTCGTCGAGGCGCACGAGTTCGGCGACGACCCGACCGTGGCGGGCATGGCCCGCGCCGCGGCAAGGCGGGCGGGCGACGCGAGCACACCGAGCAGGGCCGCCGCGCCGATGAGCGCGCCGCCGACGCCGATCCAGCGCTGGTTCCTCGATCTCGATCTGCCCGCGCGCGACCACTGGAACGTCGGCGTGGAGGTCGACGGTGTTCCCGCGAGTGCGACGCTCGAATCGGTCGCGGGCGCGGTGTCCGAGCTGGTCGACGTCCATGACGCGCTGCGGCTCACGCTCGACGAGCACGGCGCGCTCACCGCTCCGAAGGCGGGGCCGCCCGAGGTCGTCGAGGTCCCGTCGGGTGCGGATGCAAGCGACGCCGCGCGCGCCGTGAACGGCTCGTTCCGGCTCGACGCGCCGGGTCCTCTTCTGGGCGCACTGCTGCTGCGCCGGGACGGAGCGCCGTCCCGCGTGCTCCTGGTCGCGCATCATCTCGCGGTCGACGCCCTCTCGCTCGATTCCCTCGCCGACACGCTGCGCGCGCGGCTCGACGGCTCGCTCGATCGCGTTCCGGTCGGCCCGAGCTTCCTCGCCTGGGCGAGCGCGCTCGAAGAGATCCGCAGCGCCGCCGTTCTCGACGCGGCCCGCGCGCAGTGGACTTCGCAGCTCGCGGCGCTGGCGCCCGGTGCACTTTTCCACGGGGCGTCGCCGGGCGCCGTCGCGGACGAGGTCCGGAGCGATGTGACGCTCGACCCTACGACGTCGGACGCGATCGTCGAGGGTGCGCACGGCGCGTACCGCACGAAGCGCGGGGACGCGCTGGTGCTCGCGCTGGCGCGCGCGCTGGCGATGGAGCTCCCCCACGCGGCGGCGGTGCCGATCGAGCTTGAGTCGTACGGGCGCGCCGTTGAAGAGCTGCCGGATCCCGTCCGGCGGTTCGACGCGGCCCGCGCCGTCGGCTGGTTCACCACGACGTACCCGGTCGTCGTCCCGGGGTGGGCGGCGCGCTCCGGCGAGCTGGGCGGGGCGATCAAGGCGACCAAGGAAGCGCTGCGCGCCGTGCCCGACGGCGGCCAGTCGTTCGCGCTCCTCGGGCTCGACGCGCCGCGGCGAGAGGTGCTGCTCAACGACCTGGGCCCCCAGGCGAGCGATCCGATGCAGCCGGCGCCCGAGTTCGGGTCACTGCGCTCCGAGGCGGGCGTGCGCGCCTACGCGCTCGAGGTCAACGTGTGGATCGAGGACGGACTCGTTCGCGCGCGCTTCTCGCACGCGCCGCCCGCCGTCGATCCCGACGCAGGCGCGCGGATCGCGCGCGCATTCGCGGACGAGCTGAGGGCGTTCGCCGAGCACTGCGCGGTCGGCCCGGGCGGTGCCGCGACGCCGTCCGACTTCCCGCTGGCGGGCCTCGACCAGGCGCAGCTCGATCGTCTCGCCGATCAGCTCGGGGAGGGTTGAGCGTGGCGTCGATCCTCTGCGTCACCACCGGTCTCGTGGGGATGACCTACGCGACGCTCGAGGTGTGCCGCAGGCTCCAGGCGGACGGACACCGCGTCGTGTTCAGCGCCACGCAGGACGGGTCGAGCCTCGCGGCCGCGGCGGGCGTCGCGTGGGCGCCCATCGCCCCGCTCGTCTTCGACCCGGCGCCAGAGGCACTGGAGGGCGGGCGTATCGGACGCAAGTGGCGCGAGTGGTCGACGCGTGGCGAGAGACGTCAGGCGGCATCGGAGCGGATCCGAGCGTCGCTGCGCCCGTTCGAGGCGCTGCTGGTGGGCGGCGCGTTCGACCTCGTCCTCGCGGACGTCGAGCTGGCCGAACACGTGTTCGCGATGACGGCGAGCGGCCAGCGCTTCGCGCTCCTAACGCCGTGGTTCGAGACGCAGAAGCGCCGCGGGCTGCCGCCGATCACGAGTGACGTCACGCCGGGAGCCGGGTTCTCGGGTTCGCTCGTCGGCATGGAAGCGCGCTGGCTCCGCGAGCGTACGAGGCGTCGACTCCGCCGTGCGATGGTCTGGGCGCGCTACTTCGGCACGGACCGCCGAAGCGTCCTCGTCGAGCACGCGCTGTCCGCCGGCGTACCGCACCGCGCGCTTCGTCCGGACGACTGGGTCACGGACTTCGGCATGGAGGGTCTGCCGACGCTGCGTCTCACGCTGCCGTCGCTCGAGTTCGTGCACAGGCCCCGCCCCGAGGTCGAGGTCGTGGGACCGATGGTGCTGCCCCAGGAACTCCGGGGCGGAGACGCGGCCGCGCTCGCGCGCTTCCGAGCCCACCTGCAAGGGCTGCGGGAAGGCTCGCACTGCGTGCACTACGTCGCCGCGTCCTCGAAGTCGCGCGTCGCCGGCGAGTTCCTCGCGCGCGTGGTGCGCGCGGCGGCGGAGCAGGAGGGGCACTTCGTGGTCGGCGCCGGGGGGGACCGTCGCGCGTACGATCTGTGCGTCGAGGCACGGGAGCGCGGCGGCCGGGTCGACGTCAAGCTCGACGCGCCGGGAGAGGCAGCGATGGAGTACGCCGGCCTGGTGCTTCACCACGGAGGCATCCACACCGTCAACGAAGCGATCGTCCACGGCGTTCGGCAGCTCGTGTACTCCGGGCGTGAAGCGGACCAGGACGGCGTCACAGCGCGGCTCGTGCACAGCGGTCTTGCGCACGCGGGTTCGCGCGACGAGTCCGAACGGCAGATCTGCAAACGCGTGGAGCGCGCGTACAGGGACGCTGCGCTGGGGGAGCACGCGCAGGAGGCACGCGTCGAGGCGGAGGACACCCAAGCACGCCGGCTCCTGGAGAGCGCGGTCGAGAAGCTGCTCGACGCGCCGCTCTGGCGCGCGTGATTCGCTGCCGAGCCGGTCAGCGCTCGGCCGCTGCGCGTGCCCGGCCGCCGCGCTCGATCGCTTTCTCGGCCACCGCGAAGCGGAACGCCAGATGCACCGGCACCGCGACCTCCTCGCCGTCTTCGCCCGTCGCCCTTGCGCGCACGTCCGCCGCGAGCGCGCGGCTCGCCGCTCGGGCCCGCGCCCCTTCCTCGATCGGCGCGGAGGTCGCCGGGCGGTCGAGCAGCGCGCGGCGCGTCCGGGGGAAGAGCGCGAGGAGGTCGTTCTCGGAGAGGGGCGGCAGCGGACGCTCGCTCTTCGTGGACTCCTCGTACGCGCCGAGCAGATCGTCCGGCGTCGCAGCGCGGAGCTCGTCACCGAGCGCCGCACGCCACTCCGGCGACGCCGCGGGGCGCGGTGCGGCTTCGAGCTCGATGCGAACGCCGTCGACGACGAGACCCATCGCTCCGTTCGGGCCTCGCTGCACGTCGGCAACGGAGACTGCCACTGCGCCGTCCTTTCCGTACAGCACCGTGACGAGCGCCTTCGGGTCCGCGCCGGCGTGCGCGACGGCGAACATCGTCTCGGCGGAGGCGAAGTAGTCGCCGTAGGCGGCGCCCTCGGCGTAGACGCGCTCGTGCCCGGTCCGGCGCGAGAGGACGTCGGTGTCCGGGTGCGCGGCGCGCCACGCGCCCCACGTCGTGACGCGGACCGGCAGTCTCTCCAGCGGCGCCTCGCCGACCCGCGGACCCGCGACCGGCGAACCGGCGAGCTGGTCCCAGAGCGTGTCCGTGCCCCGGTCGAACATCAGCTTGTTCGAGCGGTGCAGGAGGCCCGACGAGCCGAACAGGAGGCGCTTCCCGTCGCGCTCCGCGCGATAGGGGATCGCGGCCCCGCAGAGCGTGCACCACGAGAGCGCGACCGGCGTACCGCCGACGACGTCGTTGACGAACTCGTGCCAGTCGATGATCGCCAGCGGGTACGCGCGCGCGACGCCTCCGAGGTGCAGGCCGACGACGGCGGCGTCGTCGTCGAGCCACGCGGCGTCGGCGGCCGCGGTCGTCTCGGGATCGTTCAGCGCGGGGATCCCGTCGACGGGGACGCCGCCGAAGGCGACCTGGTCGACGCGCAGAGCAGCGCCGGGCTCCGAGCCGAAGAAGCGCGCGAACTCGGCGTCGATGCGCTGTCCGTAGAGCGCACCCTTGAAGGCCCACGCGTCCTCGGGGAGCTCGGGCGCGGGCAGGCGCGCGAGCTCGGTCGAGAGCGTGCGCCAGGGTCGTTCGACGGCGCGCATGTCGCGGCCGACGAGTGGGGTGAGGGTGTCCAGGAGGAGGAACCACTCCTCGCGCGTGTCCGCGAGCGCGAGGAGATCGAGCAGCGGCGCCACGTAGCGCTCGTCCTCCTCCTCCGCGATCTCGGCGAAGGCGGCGCGGCGCTCGACCGGATCCGCATTCGGGAGGAGCGCTTCGAGGGCGACGTCGGCCTGCGGGAACGCGGCCAGGGCGAGGGTGAGCGCTTGCATGCGCTCGATTACGGAGCGGGCGGCCGGGCGGGACCAGAACTCGCGCCGAGTCCCCGCCCCGCGCGGATCAGGCCGCCAGGAGGACGGGCGCGCTCCGCATCGCGGCGTGGAGCGCGTCGACCTCCAGGGGCCTGTGGAAGCGGAAGCCCTGCAGGATCTCGCAGCCCGCGCCGCGCAGGAGCTCCGCCTGCGCGGTCGTCTCGATTCCCACCGCGGCGGTGGTCAGGCCGAGCGCACGCGCCAGGCGCAGGAGCGCGGTGGCCCGGCTGCGGCTCTCCGGGTCGAGCACGACGTCGCGCACGAGGCGGCGGTCGAGCTTCACGGCCTCGACGCTCAGGCGGCCGAGGTCGGCGACCGCGTCGGTCGCGGCGCCGAAGTCGTCGAGCGTCACCTTGACGCCCATCTGGTGGAGGGCGGCCAGCGGCCGCGTGAGCTCCGCGGCGCGCTCGATCGCTTCGGCCTCGCGGATCTCGATGGAGAGCAGCTCCGCGCCGATTCCGTACTCGGTGAGCAGGCCCCACATGAACTCGGGGAACGTGGGCGATGCGATCGTCTCCCAGCGCACGTTGACCGAGACGGAGAGCGGGCGCTCTCCTTCGCGGGCGAGCCGGGACTGCTGCTCGGCCGTCAGTCCGAGCACCCAGCGGTCGACGCGCTCGAGCTCGCCGGTCCGCGCGGCCGCCGCGAGGAGCTCGACGACCGACACGTTGCCGAGCTCGGGGCAGCGGAAGCGGAGGAGAGCCTCGGCGCCCACGATCTCCTGGGTCCAGGCGTCGACGTTCGGCTGGAGGATGATCCGCATCCCGTCCCGCGCGCCGTCGAGGGCCGACGCGAGGCTGCGCTCGATGCGCCCCTTGCGGTCCTCGCGGGACTCGCGCGACGCGGACTGGACGATGAGACCGACGCCGGTGGAGAGCGCCTCGCGCGCGCCGTCCACCGCGAGACGGATCACGTCGCTGGTCGTGTGGTCCGCGCCGTCGGGGTGCGCGACGCCCACGCCGATCTCCAGGTACGAACCGCTGGACTCGGTGCGCGTCATCGTCTCGAAGATCGAGGCGACCACGGCGGTCCAGCGGTACTCGTCGACGTTCGCGAGGAGCGCGCGCTCCTCGCCGAGGAGGCCGATGCCCGCCGACCCGCCGAACTGAGCGGAGAGGGCCTCCCAGATCGAAGCGATGCGCGCGGGAGTCAGCGCGTCGCGGCCGTGGCTCCGGTCGCGCAGCTCGACGCAGAGGATCGAAGGACCTGTGGACGCGGCCGCGCCCGTGGAGCGCACGCGCTCCGCCCAGGCGCGGGCGTGCAGGATCGGGCCGGACTTCTGGGCCAGGGGATAGACGGTCATCGGGGGCCGGGTGGGGTCGGTGGGGGGGCCGTCGGTCCTCTGGGCTTCGGCTCGGGTCCACCCCATGCCTGAGGCAACCGATGCAGGGTCGAGAGGGTCGTCCCGCAAGTGGATCCGGTGCGCCCCTGGGGCGCGGCCTGCAACCGGCCCGCGACGAGATCCCGCTGCGGGACGCCAGCGGGGGGGCCGAACGAAAGACGACCGGCCGCCCCGCGAGTCGGGTCGGACCGGTCGTGGGCCTCCGTCCGTCCCCTGGACGGGACCGCTCGTTCGGGTGCGTGTCAGGCCCTGGCGCGCTGCGCGAACGCTGCGGCGCGCGTGTGCGAGGGCTCGACCACGCGGGGTTCGAAGTCGCGTTCGGTGCGGGGCTCGAGGGCGCGCGGGGCCGTGCGGTTCTCGTCGCTCCGGGTGAGGTCGATCATCGTGCGCTTGCTGCGGCTGCGCGCAGGACCGCCACAGTCGGCGGCAGCGCGCACAACGTCGACCCGTTCCTCTATTGCATCCAACGCATAAGGTGCATCGATTCGTTCTATCCAGGAGAACGAACGCCGGATGCCCGAGATCAACTTCCACCACCTTCGCTACTTCCAGGCGGTCGCCCATGAGGGCAACCTCACGCGCGCGGCGCAGCGGCTCCACGTGTCGCAGTCGGCGGTCTCGGTGCAGATCAAGAAGCTGGAGACCCAGCTCGGGCAGGACCTCTTCGAGCGCGAGGGGCGGCGACTCGTTCTGACCGAGGCCGGAAGCATCGCTCTCGAGTACGCGGACGCGGTGTTTCGCCTCGGCGATGAGCTACTGGGGACGCTGGACGTACGCGGCGAAGCGACGCGTCGAGTCCTGCGCGTCGGCGCGCTCGCGACCCTCTCGCGCAACTTCCAGATCGAGTTCTTCCAGCCGCTGCTCGGCCGTGAGGACGTCGAGGTCCTCGTGCGCTCGGGCTCGCTCAACGACCACCTGCGCGCGGTCTCCGAGCATCGTCTCGACGTCGTTCTGGCCAACGTCGTTCCGCTGCGCGACTCGACCGCCACCTGGGTGCCACACCTCATCGCCGAGCAGCCGGTCAGCCTGGTCGGGCACCCCGACCGGCGGTTCAAGGGGCGTCGGCTGAAGGACATCCTCGTGACGGAGCCGCTGCTCCTCCCGACGACGGAGAGCAGCATCCGCACGGGTTTCGACGCGCTGACGCAGAAGCTCGGCGTCACACCCACGATCGCGGGCGAGATCGACGACATGGCGATGCTCCGCCTGTTCGCGCGCGACAGCCGCGCGCTGGCCCTCGTGCCGCCGATCGTCGTTCGCGACGAGCTGGAGGCCGGCGAGCTCGTCGAGGTGCGCCGGTTGCCCGAGCTCCGGGAGACGTTCTTCGCCATCACGGCGTGGCGACGGTTCCCCAACCCTCTCCTCGTCGAGCTGATTCCCGGCATCGACGAGGAGGACGTCGTTGAGTGATCCATCGGCAGAGGCGGCGGAGCGCCGCAGGCCCTCCCCCCGCGCGTCCAGACCCGCGGGCGTCCCGTTCCGGGGCGCGGCTTTCTGCGGGGCCGCTGCGACCGGTGGAGCGCGCGCGGCGAAGCCCCTCACATGCTCGGATTCGGCAAGAAGGACCCCGTCGCGAAGGTCCGCAAGCAGTACGAGGCCTGCATGAAGGCCGCGATCGACCTTCAGCGGAAGGGGGACATCAAGGGCTTCGCGGACAAGTCCGCCGAGGCGGACGCGCTCGAGAAGGAGCTCGCCCGACTCGAGGGAGAGGCGAAGCGCTGAGCGGGCTCGGCTCGACCGAGCCGCGGCCCAACGAGCCGCGGCCCAACGAGCGCGGCCGCGCGCCGCGTCAGAGACGTACGCCGAGAACCAGCGCGGCCTGCACGTAGTCCGCGTCCCCTGTGCGCGGCCCGAGGTCGACCTCCGTCCCACCGAGCGCGCGCACGTCGACGCCAACGAACGCGGTGCTGCCGAGGTCGTGCAGGAGCCCGACGTGGCCGTAGAAGCCCGTCGTGAAGTCCTCGTCGTCCGCGGCCCGCGGGAACGTGTCGTTGTCGATCCCGACGGCGAGCGCGGAGGCGCCGACGCCGATCACGAGCTCGAAGGGACCGAAGGTGCCGGCCCCACGCACTCCGAGGAAGGCCTCCGCGGAAGCACCCGTGACCTCGGTGTTCTCCCCTTCGCCGTCGTCGAGCCCGATCGAGCCGAGGACTCCGACCTCGAAGCCAAGGCCCTCCGCGTCGACGCTCGAGAACTCGATCCCGGCTGCAGCCTGGCGGTCGACGGGGTCCCACAGCGTGTCGTCGTCGAAGGCCCGAGCGCCGGCGATGAGCGACAGCCGATCCACGCCCGGCGGCCCCTCGCCGCCGTTGAGGGAGGAGCAGCTCGCGGGGACGAGGGCGAGGAGCGCGAGGGCGAGCCGCGGGAACATGCGCGGGGAGGATAGCGGTGCGTTCTCGCCGCGGTGGAACGTCCGAGTCGGCGTGACGGAACGCGCACATGCGGTGCCCAAAGGTGGGACGGGCGGGAGTTCCTCAGCGCACTCGCACCGTTCCCAACACGCACGTGGCAGCTCGCGCCCGCGGGCGGGAACGCCCCGGAACCGGCGCGCGCGCCGCTGGTTCCCCCGGCGTCTGCGCGCACCGTGCGCGCTCCATCAGACCCATCGGAGCGACCAGGAGCTCCAGCAACATGCGAATCACCATTCTCCTCCTCAGCCTCTTCCTCGGCGCGACGGTCGGATCCGCGCAGTCGGCCCGTCCAGCGACGCCGGAGAAGAGCGAAGCCCGGGCCAAGGTGCTCGAGCGCTTCGACACCAACGGCGACGGCCAGCTCGACGACGCCGAGAAGGCCGCGGCGAAGGCCGCGCGCAGGGGCGCCGAAGGCCAGCGCACGCGGCGCGGCAAGGCCGTTCGCGGCGGCGAGCGCACCGGCAAGGGGCAGCGCAGCGGCAAGCGGCGGGGACGCCGCGGACGCGCCCGCGGTCAGGGACGCCAGCGCGCGCTCGAGCGCTTCGACACCAACGGCGACGGCACGCTCGACGAGACCGAGCGCGAGGCGCTGCGTCGCGCCGTGCAGGAGCGCCGCGGAGAGGGCGGCGCGCGCCGCGGCGCGAAGCGCGGAGGCGGCGCGAAAGGCGACCAGCGCCGAGCCCAGAAACGAGCCCAGAAACGAGCCCAGAAACGAGCGCAGTGACGAGCGCAGAAACGAGCGCAGAAACGAGCGCAGAAACGAGCGCAGAAACGAGCGCGGAAACGAGCGCGGAAACGAGCGCGGAAACGAGCGCGGAAACGAGCGCGGGCCCGCAGCGCATCGCGCCGCGGGCCCGCTCTGCGACCGGGGAGGGCTCGCGCCCGCCCGTTCAGCGCTCGTCGAGCGCGGCGGCGGCCGCGGCGAAGGTGGTCGCGTACTCGGGGTCGTACGGCCCGCGCGGGAGAGAGCTGCCGGGGCCGAGGAGCTGCTTCGCCGTGTTGCGCGCAATGGCCTCGCACGGGTCGCTGATGTCCGTCACGACCTGGTTCACCAGCGCACCCGCGAGCATGCCCGCGATCCCGCCGCCGCCGCTGCTGGAGCCCTGCTGGCCGAGGCGCGCGTCCTCCCAGATCAGCGCGCCGGTGTCGGCGTCGATCAGCCGTGCCTCGAGGCCCACGCGGGATACGGACTGGAGCACCTCGTAGCTCGTGCCCCAGTTCGTGATGCGAACGAGCAGCACGGCGTCGGGGTCGAAGATGTCCACGAGTCGCTCGAGTGGCGCCTGGTGCATCTCTGCCGGAGTCGGCAGTCCGTTCTCGCGCATCAGTCGGTCCACGACCGCGGGCGGGAACACGTAGTAGCCGGACTCGAGCAGCGGACGCGTGAGCGCCGCGTACGTCACGTACGTACCGTCCGTCTCGATCGACTCGTCGAGCGGCGGCAGTACCAGGATCGAGCGCGGAGCGCGCTCGATGAATGCGGCCGAGTACCGAGGCTCGGGCGCGGCGCAGCTCGGCAGCAGCGAACCGGCGAGGACGCAGAGAAGCGCGAGGGACCTCATCGTCCACCCTCCGCGTCCATCCCGAGGTGACCCTTCATCCACGTGGCGAAGTGCGCGCCCTCGGGGTAGAGCTCGGCCTCCGACTCCAGCGCGGCGGCGGTCTCGTCGAGCCGGCCCTCCAGCGCGTACAGCATCGCCAAGTGCACGTAGAAGCCCGGCGGGACCTGGCGGTTCTCGCCGCGCGCCCGCTCGACGGTGCCCTCGCACGCCTGGATCAGCTCACCGATGCGTTCCTGGTTCTCGCCCTCGAAGCCGGTCGTGGCGTCGAAGATCTGAGCCTCGTAGTTCCCGTAGGTGTACCTGCTGGAACCTCCGCCGCAGGACGCGAGCCCGCACGCGAGGAGCGCGCTCGCTGCAAGGGCGCGCATCAGTCGACCTCCGGGCGCCAGACGCCGGACTCGATGTCGGCGACGAGCTTGTTGACCGCGTCGGTGATCGCGAGGTTCAGCACCTTGCCGTTCAGCGTCGAGTCGTAGCCCGCGCGCGAGCCGAAGCCGACGATCTCACGCTCGGAGAGCGCGTACTGCGCGCCGCCCTGGACCGAGTGCACGACCGCCGACGTGCGGGCGTCGACGACGTTCACCGACACCTTGCTCTCGGCGTACTGCTTCTTGCCGCGGCCGAGCACGCCGAAGAGCTGCTGGTCGCCGGTCGTCTTGCGCCCGAACTCGGTCACCTGGCCGGAGACGATGTAGCGCGCGCCGGCGATCTGGGCCGCTTGGCCCGAGAACTCGGCCTCCTGCTGGAGCGCTTCGATGTTCTCGCGGTCGAGGAGCGCGAAGCGGCCGGTCTGCGAGAGGTGCGTCTTCAGGATCGTGCGCGCCTGGCCGCCGAGGCGGTCCTGGCCGTCGCTGAAGATGCCGCGCAGGAACGGCGACGCGTTGTTGAAGCGCCCGATGGAGAGCGAGGTCTTCGGGCCCGCGTAGCCGGTCCGGTAGGTGGCGACGGTCTCGGTGGGAAGCGTTCGGCTGGACTCCGTGGCGGAGCAGGCGACGAGGAAGAGGGCGGCGAGCGCTGCGAGCGCGAACGGGAAGGTGTGCTTCATGTCTTGGGGGCGAGGGGGGGCGCTGGATGGATCGCCCCCGTCCGATTCTAGTTCGCGGGTCGGAGCGGGGCCGAGCGCGCGGGCCAGGGCTACGGCGACGGGCTCCCGATCTTCCGCAGAAAGGGCGCGCTTCGTCCCCCGTGGCCGGCGCCGAACCGGCCCGGGAGACCGCTCGGGCGCGCCGCGAATGCGCCCGTCGGGCCTCGCGTACGGGCCGGTGAACGCAGCGCCGGCCCCGCCGGCAGGAGGTTCGTCATGAAGAGCACGAAGCTGGCCTGGGCCCTACTCGCCCTCGTCGGACTGTTCGTCCTCGGCGCGATCTTGAGCTGAGCCCGAACGCTCCGGCGCCTCCGGGCGCAGGAGCGTGAACGCGAACCACGCCGCGGGCAGCGCGAGCGCCGACATGATCGCGAGCGCTGGCCCGAACCCGACGCCGGTCGCCGTCGCGCTGAGCGCGTACGGGCCGGCGGCGGAGCCCGCCACGCCCGCCGTTCCAGCGGCGCCGCGGATCGCTCCGTGGTGCGCACGCCCGAAGTAGCGCGCGAGGGTCGGCGTGTAGACGGCGCCGCCGAGCCCGTGCGCCGCGCCGACGACGGCCATGCCCGCGTGTCCGATCCACGGCGCTTCGACCGCTCCGAGCGCGGCGCCGCCGGCGCCGAGCAGGACCATGGCGATCCCGAGCAGCGGTGCGGGGCGGAGCCGGTCGACGAGCACGCCGCCGAAGAGCGTGCCCGCGAGCGCCGCCAGCGCGTACGGCACGAACGTGGCGGCGACGGCGGTCCGGTCGAGTCCCTTCGCTCCGAGGAGCGGCTGCAGGTGGAAGTGGATCGCCGTGATGTACGCGGCGCCGAACGACGTACATCCGAGCAGTGTCCAGAACGCGCGCGTGCGGCGCGCCTCGGCGAGCGTGTGGCCCGCCTCGGGTCGAGCCGGTCCGCCCTCGGGTCGCGCGACGTCCGGGTCCCGGTCGAGGAGTCCAAGAGCTGCGAAGACCGCCAGCGCGCCCGCTCCGAGCGCGAGCATCCACGCCGCGCTGCGCCAGCCCGCGCGCTCGATCGCGGCGACGGCGACGAGTGGCGCGGTCGCCACGGCGAGCGACACCGTTGCGCCGCGGAGACCCTCCACGGAACCGAGGCGCGCGTCGAAGCGGAGCGCCAGGGCGTGGCTCGACGCGAGCGACATGACGCCCTGTCCGAAGAAGCGCAGGAGGAAGAACGCGAGCACGAGGGACGCGACTCCACCGGCCGACGAGAAGGCGAGGCCCGCGCCTGCGAGCCCGAGACCCGACAGAGCGATCATCCGCCGTGGACCGATGCGGTCCGCGAGCCTGCCCGCGTGCGTCAGGGTGGCCGCGGAGAGGAGGGTCCCGACGAGGTAGGCGGCGGAGAGCCGGGTGCCCGCGAGTCCGAGCCCGGGGTCCACCGCGTCGGAAGCCGCACGCAGCGAGTCGTTGAAGCACGAAACGACGTACGTTTGCCCGGGCGAAGTCGCGTAGGTCGCGACCAGCACCCCGAGCACGGCCGCGCGTCGCCGGCTCTCGGGCGTCACGCCGGGAAGGGTACGGGCACGGCGCCCGAGTGCGTGCCCGCGCGCCCGGCTTCCTTCGATGAGTCGGGTCGACGCCGACGTTCGGCTGCGCCTCACCCTGCGTGGGACACGGGCTCGGACGCGGCTGCTCGCGGAACGGACACGGCCCGCGTCCGCCGTAAGGCGGGCGCGGGCCGTGCTCCGTTCGGAACGAGCTCCGGCGCTACTTGCGCGGAGTCTTCACGGGGTCGGCCGGTCGCTGCGGCAGGCGCATCGGCTCGTTCGCGATCTTCTCGAGCAGCTCGGCGACGCCGCGCTCGAGCTGCGGGTCGCGGCCGGCCAGCACGGACGCCGGGTCGTTCTCGACCTCGATGTCGGGCGGCACTCCGATGCCCTCGATGATGTACTCACCGTCGCGGTCGTTCGTCGCCGAGCGCGGCACGAACACCGCGCCGCCGTCGACGAGGCCGATGTTGCCGCCGCCGACGACGCCGCCCCAGGTGCGCTTGCCGATGAGCGGGCCGAGGCCCGCGTCGCGGAAGTAGTGAGGGAAGATGTCGCCGTCGGACGCAGAGGTCTCGGAGATGAGGCAGACGAGGTGGCCGTGGAACGCGGTGCTCGGGTACGTCGACGGGTAATCCGTCGTCCGGCCGAAGCGCGTGCCCATCACCTCGCGCGAGAGGCGCTCGATGATCATCGCGGACACGTTGCCGCCGCCGTTCGAGCGCACGTCGATCACGAGGCCCTCCTTGCGGATCTGCGGGTAGAACCACTTGATGAACTCGGCGATGCCGTCCGCGCCCATGTTGGGCACGTGCAGGTAGCCGAGGCGCCCGTTCGACATCTCGGTCACGCGCGCGTGGTTGTCGAGGACCCAGCCGAGGTAGACGAGGCTCGCCTCGGAGCGGATGGGCTCGTACTGGACCTCGCGCGCGCCGTCCATGTCGGGCGTTCCGTTGACCGTCCAGGTGACCGCGCCGGTCAGGTTCTGAAGCAGCTCGTAGGGGTTGTCACCCGCGCCCAGCTCGCGGCCGTCGATCGCGAGCACGTAGTCGCCGACGGACACGTCGACGCCGACCTCGGTCAGCGGCGAGCGGTACTTCGGCTCCTCATTGTGGCCCTCGAAGACGGAGGCGACGCGGTAGCGGCCCGAGGCGGCGTCGAGCTCGAAGCGCGCGCCCGGCAGGCCCACGGCGGGCCGGTCCGGGATCTCGAAGTCGCCGCCCGACACGTACGTGTGCCCGGCGTTCAGCTCGCCGATCATCTCGGAGATGACGTAGTTGAGGTCCGAGCGGTGCGCGACGTGCGGCAGCAGCGCGCCGTACCACTCGCGGAGCTCGTCCCAGTCGTAGCCGTGCATGTTCTCGACGTAGAAGTAGTCGCGGAACAGGCGCCACGTCTCGGCGAACACGGCCTGCCACTCGGCCTCGGGGTCGAGGTCGATGACGAGGCCGGAGGTCGAGATCGTCTCGCCCTCACCGCCGCCGGCCGCGTCGTGGAGCTCGAACGAACCGCCCTTGGCGACGAACAGCTTCTTGCCGTCCGCGGAGAGCCCGTACCCGCCGACGCCGCTCGCGACCTCATTGGCCTCGCGCTCCTCGAACGAGAAGCGGTGCAGGACGGTGTCGCCTCCGCTCCCGCCGTAGACGAACGGTCCGGTGGTGACGTAGAGCAGGTGCCCGTCGATCGCCGACAGACCGGCGTAGTTCGCGGGGCCGACCGGGACGCGCATCACGCGCTGCGCGAGGCCGTCGAAGTCGATCGCGACTTCGAGCTCGGCATCGTCGGCGTCCTCGGAGCCCTCGCCCGCGTCCTCCGCTTCCTCGTCCGTCGCCACCGCGACCTCGTCGTCGAGAGGGGGGAACAGGTGCGGGACGTCCTTGCGCAGCGCGAGCGCGTAGATACGCGCGCGCTCGTTGCCGGCGTAGTCCCACTCAAGGTCCGAGATCTGCGGCGCGTAGTGCCGGTCGGACAGGTGGAACAGGTACTGGCCGTCCGGGCTCCAGCCCGGCGACCAGCAGGACGCGAGATCGGACGTGACCTGCACGGGAGCCTCGGTGCCGACGGTCCAGACGTGGATGCGCTGCACCTGGGCCTCGTTGCGCAGGCTGAACGCGATGTGTTTGCCGTCGGGCGACCAGGTCGCGTCGCCGATGCCCCACCAGGGATCGTCGGCGACGAGCGTCTCGGCGCCGCCCTCGACCTCGACGACGCGGAGCTTGCCGAGGTAGTCGGTGAACGCGATCCGAGCGCCGTCGGGGGACCAGTCGAGGCCGTTCAGTCGGCCGTCGTGCCCCTTCGTCAGCTGGCGCGCCGGCGCCTTGCCCGCGTGGTCGACGAGCCAGATCTCGTCCTCGCCCGAGGCGTCGGAGATGAACGCAACGAGGTCGCCGCGGGGCGACCAGGCGGCGTCGCGGTCGTGCGCGCCGGACGAGCGCGTCAGGTTGCGCGTCAGGCCCTCGTCGACGGGCGCGGAGAAGATCTCGCCGCGCGCGACGAACAGCGCGCGCTCGCCGGCCGGGGAGAGCCCGAAGCCGCTGATCGAGTCGGCGACCGAGACGCGGCGACGTCGCTTCCACAGCCCGTCGTCCGGGACCGTGATGGAGATCGGCGTGTCCGACCCGTCCGTCAGGTCGAGGATCCGGAGGGCGCCGTTCAGCTCGTAGACGACCCGGGACACGTTGTCGGTCGCCGGCCAGCGCACGTCCCACGGAGTGTGGTCGGTGAGCTGTACGACGGCGCCCGACGCGGGATCCGCGCCGTACAGATTGAGCCGATCGCCGCGGTCGGATGCGAACACGACGGTGTCGCCGATCCACATCGGGTCCCGCTCGGTGCGCTTCGAGTGCGCGAGCGGCGTGTGCTCGTCCGTGGTCGTGTCGTAGATGTACAGGTCCTGCGCCCAGCCGCCCTCGTAGCGCTTCCAGTGGCGGAAGTCGCGGCTGAGGGGCGAGTAGACGACCTTCGTCCCGTCGGGCGAGAGATCGCCCGCGCCCGAGTTCGGCATCGGGAGCGCGGTCGGTAGGCCGCCGGTCACCGGCACCGTGTAGAGGCGCCCCTCGACGCCGCCGCCCGCGTCGCGCAGCGAGCGGAACACGACCGAGCCGCCGTCGGGAGTCCAGCCGAAGACCTGGTGGTCGAAGCCCCACCTCGGCGGCAGCGGCCCGCGCGCGGGGTACCAGGTGAGGCGCTTCGGAGCGCCGCCGGCCGCGGGCATGACGTAGACCTGCTCGTCCCCGTCGTACTGGCCGGTGAACGCGATCCACTCGCCGTCGGGCGAGAAGCGCGGGAACACCTCGCGGCCCGGGTGTGCCGTGAGCCGGACGGCGGTCCCGCCGTCGGTGGAGGCGCGCCAGAGGTCGCCGCCGTAGCAGAAGACGACTGCGTCGCCGTGGACGTCGGGGAAACGGAGCAGGCGGGTCTCGCTCTCCTGGGAGGGAGCGATGGCCGCGGAGAGGAGGATCGAAGCGAGGATCATGGGCTCGGGGAGGGGATCGGGCGGCGATTCGGAGCGAAGCAGTCTAGGGGCGTAGGACGCGGTGGAACGTTCGGGCCATGCTCGATCCTCTGCGCGGGGAGTCGCCGGGACGGGGCCAGGGCGCGTTCGCGCCGCCGACGGTTCGTCCGGAGGACCTCGAGTCGCTGGCCAGCGACTCGGGGGCCGGTGCCGGACGGCCCGCCGGCGCTTTTGCGGAATTCGGTGCGGCGATCGGTGCGGTCCGCTCCACCTCCTCCAGGTCGGGGCGTGCTCGCGCGATGCGCGGATCCCACGTAGCCCCGTCCCCCGCCGCGCGCGCACACGGAGAGAGCGCGCGGCGGGCGCTCGATGGCTCCGAACCCCACAAAGCCGCGGGGCGTGCGGAGCCATCGTGTCGGTCCCTTCCCGGAATCGCCTCGGCGTCGCCGCGTCGCGCCACGTATCGACATGCGATACACGAGGACCATGGCTCGCGCGTTCGCGCTTGGAGCGTGTGCGATGCTCGCGTCGTCCGCGCTCAGCGCGAAGCCGGCCCCACAGACGTTCGAAGAGTTCAAACGTCACACGCTCGCCCGGTTCAGCTACGGACCGACAGCGGACGATCTCAGCTCGATCCAGAACCAGAACGACCTCGACGCCTGGTTCGCTGGGCAGCTCACCGCGCCGGCCACGCTCTACACCGCGGACGAAGCGCGCTGGATCAGCCTCAACCTCAACGCCTTCCAGCCGCTCGTCGCGTTCCCGCCAACCACGCCATGGGGCGTGACGGAACTGGAACGGATGCAGCTCTACCTCGCGATCAACAGCGATCAGCAGCTGCGCGAGGTCATGACCTACTTCTGGGAGAGCTTCTTCTCCACGAACTCACGGACGATCTTCGGCAACGAGGCGCAGCAGGAGACGTCGACGGCCGGAGTGTTCATTCCGAAGCAGGTGAGCGGACAGGCGTCCGGCTTCCTCTTCCAGGAGAACGAGCTCTACCGCACGAACGCCCTGTCGACGTTCCGCAACATTCTGGTCGCGAGCTTCGACAGCGCTGCGATGCGCGCATACCTCAACGTGACCGCCATGTACTTCGGCGACCCGAACGAGGACTACGCGCGCGAGCTGCTCGAACTGCACACGATCGGTCCCGACAACGGCGAAGGCGTCGAGAGCTACAACCCGGTCGACATCAACGCGATGGCGCAGCTGCTCTCCGGACGAGGTACGAACTGGGACACCGGGGCGCCCCTGTTCAACGACGCCAACTACGAACCGCCGCCGCCCTCGACGTCGAGCAACTTCTACCTCTTCGACAACGGCGCGAACCCGTACCTCGATCGGTTCGAGGTGATCAACGATATGGACAGCGGTCGGAACATCTACCGCCTCCTCGATCACCTCGCGCAGCAGACGCAGACCAAGCACTTCGTCTGCAATCGAATGATCGAGTTCTTCATCGGTGAGCCGGTGGCGCTCGATGCACCGGTGATGCTCGCATGCGTGGCTGCTTGGGACGCGGGCAGCGGCGACGGCGACATCAAGGAGGTTCTGCGAGCGATCTGGGAGAGCGACGAGTTCGCTGATTCCGCCTCGGAGAGGCTGCGTATCAAGAGCCCCTTCGAGTTCGCGATGAGTCAGGCGCGCCTCCTCGGCGGAAACGTGCACGGTGCGCCCACGGCGCAGGCGGAGTCGCTCCTCCGTACGAACCAGTTCATGTGGTCCTCGGGTCAGCGGCTCTTCCTGCATCCCTCGCCCGACGGATACTCGATCAAGAGCGGCGACCAGGTCAGCACCGCGGCGCACTACCTGCGCTACGAGCTCGCGTCCGTCGTCGGATCACCCGTCACGAACGACGCGAGCCAAGAGCTCTCGTTCGATCTGCGTGCGCTCGTGGAGCGCCTCATCGCGGACGACCCGCTGCTCGTGCTGGCGGACCACCAAGACGTCGCGCTCGCGATCCTCCGGCACGGTCTTGGAACGCGCTACGGCTCGCTGGAGCGCGCCCAGGTCGAGTTCTTCCTCGACTCCGGTCTCGTTCTCCAGCCTGGCTCATGGGACCCCGCAGCGTCCGACGCCAACGATCGAATCGAGCTCGCCTTCGCCTACGTCGCCGCCCTTCCCCAGTCCTTCGAGAAGTAGAGGTTCAGCCATGCATAGAAGACAGTTCATCCAGCTTGGTCTGGCGGCCGCAGCGGCTGCGGCCACACGTCGTCCCGCTTTCGGGCGCGTCCGGCCCGCGAGCAGCACGATCAATGAGCCCGCCATGATCACGTTCTTCCTGCGCGGCGGGAACGACGCGCTCAATACGGTCATTCCGTACCACGACCCCGACTACGGCACGGTGCGCGGCGGTCTCCAGATTGCGTACGACCCCGCCAACCTCCTCGCGGGTTCGTCGACCGCGACGAACAACGGCGTTGGGTTCCACCCGGCTCTCCCGAAGCTCCGAGCCCGCTTCGAAGACACCACGGCGGGCCGCACCGTCGCGATGATGATGCGCGTTGGAAACCCGACCGGACTCCGGTCGCACTTCACCGAGCAGGACATCGTCGAGACGGGCCTCGTAGCGCACGACCCGACGGCGCCGGGGTGGCTTCCGAAGCTCGTGGATGCCCGGGCTCCGTACATGAACCCCACGCACGTCATGAGCTTCGCGCCGCGGCTCACGAAGCTTTACCAGACGGATGGGTCCATCCCGAGCGCTCACTTCGAGGCGCCCTACGGGCCGACCGACTCGATGACGAACCAGCGGATGCTCGCCGTCGACTACGGCGGGCCGGTCCGGCGCGGCTTCCTCAAGCGCGGCGTCCAGAACGCGTTCGGCCAGCCCGCGCCGACATTTGGCGACCACAGCAACCGGCAGGTGGGGGCGGACGCGATCGACGCCGTGGACAGCCTCAAGGCTGATCTCGAGTCGTTCGATCACGACGCGGACTACGACGCGATCCCGGACGCGTACCTGAGAGCGCGCGTCGAAGACGCCGTGCAGCTCATGACGAACACCGAAACGCGCTACGTGGGGCTCGAGATCGGCGGTTTCGACACGCACAGCAAGCAGGCGGACCGTCACACCGAGCTTCTGTCGACGCTGGACGAGGCGCTCGACGTCGCGTACCGGAAGCTCGCTGACTGCTTCTCCAACTTTCTCATCGTTGTGGTGAGTGAGTTCGGGAGAACCGTCGAGGTGAACGGGAGCGACGGAACCGACCACGGGGTCGGTGGACTCACCATCGCTCTGGGGCCGGGCGTCGAGGGCGGCTTGTACAACTGCCACCAGCCCAGCTGGCAGATGGCATCCCATCTCAGCTACGGGCGCCCGTGGTTCCCCCTCAATCAGAGCACCAACGCGTACCACGACAACCCAGCCAACATGGCGAACCCCGCGTTCCGCGACGCGCTGATCCCCGCCGTCGACTTCCGGGCTCACTTCGCGGAGATCGGGACGAAGTTCCTCGGGCTGTCGGCCGCGGATATCGGCACTGCGATGGGGACCGACTGGGGGAACATCGCGTCGGGTCCGCTGCAGGGGTTCCTGCGCTGACCGGAGCGTCGAGCGTCCCCCTCGGGCGGCGCTCGGCGGGCGCGGGCCATACCGATCCCGGTACTAATCGTCACAGAACTCGCCCCGTCTCCGGCGTCCTGCGGACGCCGCGAAGCGGGGCGAGTTCCGTGACGATGCAGACCGGGCTCCGCTCAGAACAGCCCGACGATCTCGCCCTCGTCGTCGATGTCGACCTGCTTGTAGGCAGGCGTCCGTCCGAGCCCGGGCATCGTCATGATCGAGCCCGCGTACACGACGACGAAACCCGCGCCCGCCGCCAGGCGCACGTCGCGCACCGGGAAGACGAAGCCGCTCGGGCGGCCCTTGAACTGCGCGTCGTGGCTCAGGCTGTACTGGGTCTTGGCGACGCAGATCGGCAGGTGTCCGTATCCCTGCGCCTCGAGCGCCGCGATGCTCTGGCGCGCCTTCGACTCGATCTCGACGGAGCCCGCGCCGTAGATCTCGAGCGCGAGCTTCTCCACCTTCTCGGCGATCGACGCCTCGTCCGGGTAGAGGAGGCGGAAGTCCGCCTCGCCCGATTCGGCCGCGTCGACGATTGCCTCGCCGATGGCCTCGCCGCCGACACCGCCCTTGCCGTGCACCTCGCTGACCTCGGCGGCGCGCGCGCCGGCCGCGAGTGCGCGCTCCTTCACGACCGCGATCTCGGCGTCCGTGTCGGTCGGGAAGCGGTTGATCGCGACGACCACCGGCACGCCGAAGCGCCTCACGTTCTCGATCTGTGCCTCGAGATTCGAGCAGCCCTCGGCGACGGCCTCGACGCTCTCCTCGAAGAGTTCGGGCGGCAGCGGACGGCCCTGCTTCGTCGGGAAGTGGCCGGAGTGCACCTTGAGGGCCCGGATCGTCGCGACGAGCAGCACGGCGTCGGGCCGCATGCCGGACGCGCGGCACTTGATGTCGAAGAACTTCTCGGCGCCCATGTCGGCGCCGAAGCCGGCCTCGGTCACGAGGTAGTCGACGTGCCGCGACGCAACGCGGTCCGCGACGATCGACGAGTTGCCGTGCGCGATGTTCGCGAACGGGCCGGTGTGCACGAAGGCGAGCGTGCCCTCGGTCGTCTGCATGATCGTCGGATCGATCGCACGCTTGAGGATGGCCGCCATCGCGCCGGCGACCTCGAGGTCCTCGGCGGTGACGGGTTCGCCCTTGCGGTTCGCACCGACGACGATGCGCCCGAGGCGCTGGCGCACGTCGGCGAGGTCTTCGGACAGGCCGAGGATCGCCATGACCTCGGAGGCGGACGTGATGTCGAACCCGGTCTCCTGCGGGACGCCGTTCTTCGGCCCGCCGAGACCGGTGTTGATCTGGCGCAGCGCGCGGTCGTTGACGTCGACGACGCGACGCCAGGTCACGCGCGTCGGGTCCAGGTCGAGCGGGTTGTCGAGCAGGATCGATGCGTCGAGCGCCGCGCTCAGCAGGTTGTTGGCCGCCGCCGCCGCGTGGAAGTCGCCGGTCAGGTGGAGGTTGAAGTCCTCCATCGGCACGACCTGGCTGTGGCCGCCGCCGGCCGCGCCGCCCTTGATCCCGAACACCGGGCCCATCGACGGCTGGCGGATCGCGCACGCGGCGCGCTTGCCGAGTTTGTTCAGCGCGAGCGAGAGCCCGACCGTGTGGACCGTCTTGCCCTCGCCCGCGGGCGTCGGCGTGATCGCCGTCACGACGACGTACTTCTGCCCGGGCCGCGGCTCGCCCCGGCGCCCGAGCCGGTGGTCGACCTTGGCCATGTACCGGCCGTAGGGCTCGAGGGCGTCCTCGGGGATGTCGTAGCGCGCCGCGATCTCGGAGATCGGGCGCAGGGCGGTGTCGCGGGCAATGTCGAGGTCGGAGCGCATGGCGCGCAGGTTCACCGCGCGCGCCGCGCGCGTCAATGCGCGCCGTGCGACAAGCGCGCTCAGCGCGCCGTGAATCGCAGAACGACGTACAGCGGCGCGCCGCCCAGCGAGCCGACGACCGTCGGCTCGTCGGCGCGGAGGTCGAGGCTCGTGGTGACGCCCTGGCGGAGCGCGGGCTCGGCCGCGCCTGTCGCGCGGTCCTCGAGCTCGATGCGGCAGTCCTCCAGGTGGAGCGCCGTCGTGCGCGGGTCGTAGCCGGTCGGCTGGGCGACGAGCCGGAGCTGGCGCACGGTCCCTTCGGGAAGCCCCGGGTCGAGCAGGGTCGAAGCGATCTCGACGGTGCTGCCGCCCCCGACCGCGCCGCGCACCATCGCGCTGCCCAGCGACACGAACGCCTTGCCGGGATGCATCGGCGCGAGCGCGTCGGCGATCGCCGGATCGGCGCGCTGGCCCGGCGCGTTCGAATCCCGCGCCGCGACGACCTCCGCGTACAGCCGCACCTGCGGCCGCGGCACGTCGAGGTCGCCGAGCGCACGCACGAGGCGCTCGACGTCCGCCTCGGCGCCCTCGAGCACGAGCACGCCGAGGTCCTCTACGGCGCTCACGGTCACACTCGGGACGAGCCCGCGTGCGAGCGTCGCTGCCGCGTCGACGGGGAGCGAGCGCAGCTCGAGCGCGCGCGTCGAGCGGCGCGGGGCCTCGCGCGCGCGGCGGGCCTCGAGGTCCCCGAGCTGTGCGTCGAGCGCGCCGAGCATCTCGAGGAAGCGCACGCGCTCCTCGTCTGTGCCCTGGACGCCCACGACGGACTCCATCGCGACGAAGCGCGGCCGCGGGTCGTTCGTCGAGACGCTCCGCACCCTCAGGAGCGGCTGCGCGTATTCGACGAGCGACCTCGCCTCGACGTACTTCGGCACGAAGAAGGTCAGGCCGATCGTGCCGTTCGTCTCGGACGAAATCGCGCGCTGCGCGTCCTCCTGGGAGGCGGCGGACAGCCCGATCGTCGGAGCGGGCGGCGCGCCGAGGAGCACCAGGGCGCAGGGAGAGAGGAAGAGGCTCATCATGGATCGCGGCGCGGCGCGACGAGCACCACGCGGACGCTGCCCTGCACGTACTCGACGCCGTCGGCGCGGTCCGTGACGGGGCCGGTGTCGTACGTCTCGAGCGGGGCCGCGGCGTACTCGGTGACCGGAACGATCCGGGGCACGCTCGCGAGGGTGGGGACGGGAACGGCCTCCGGGCGCGGTGCGCTCGGCGGCTGTGGGTCGGGCTGCGTCGACGCGGCCGCGCCAGCGGTGGTCGACTCGGCGGGCGCGGGTCCTTCGCGCAGCGCGAGGTGCCCGAGAAGTGCGCCCGCGGCGAGGAACGCGGCGGCCGCGCCCGCGCGGCGCGCGCGTCGCCAGAGCGAGCGCGCGCGTGCGCGCCGGGCGAGGGCGTGGGGCAGCGGCGGCGCGTCGGCGGCTCCGAGCCGGTCCCACGCGCGCTGCATCCAGTCGATCTCGGACGGCGCAGCGCTCGCCGGCGAGGCCGCGTCCTCCGCGAGGGCGTCCCAGCCGCGGCGCAGGAGCGCGAGCTCGTCCTCCTGGAGCTCGGAGCGCGGCGCGTCGGCCTCGAGTGCCTCCCACGCGGCGCGCAGCCGCGCCACTTCCGGGCCGGCGTCCTCGGCGGCCGCGTCGGGGACCTCGTCCGGGAGTGCCCGCCACGCGCGGCGCAGCTCGTCGAGCCACGCGTCGTCGCGCGGCTCCTCCATCGACCGATCCTTCTCTCGCTCGTCGCTCATGCCTCGCCTCCCCGTCCGAACGCGCGCTGCAGCGCGTCCTTCATGCGCCGCCGGCCGAGCGTCAGCGCCGCGCGCACCGTCGAGTCCGCGACACCCATCACTTCGGCCGCATCGACCGGTCGCATGCCCTCCAAGTCGCAGAGCACGAACGCCTCGCGCTCCCGCGGCGGCAGCACCGACAGGAAACGGTCCACGAGCTCGCCGAGCTCGGAGCGCTCGAGGGCCTCGGGCGGCGTCGACGGGCCGTTGCTCACGCGCTCCACCCCCGCGGCGTCCTCGTGAGCCCGCCTGCGGTTCGCCGCGCGCCGCTGGTTCCGGCAGTGGTTGAGGACGACCGCACGCTGCCAGGCCGCGTACGAGCGCTCGGGGTCCCACTTCTGGATGTGGTCGTAGAGGTGGACCATCGCGTCCTGCGCGATGTCGTCCGCGTCGATCCCGGACGCGGTGAACCCGCGGCACAGGCGGTGCACGAGCGGCCAGGCGCGCGCGAACCAGTCGCCGACGACGTCGTCCCCGCGCCGCAGCCCGCGCGCGAGCTCGTCGAGGGGATCGGGGCGGGCCTCCTCGGCGCGCGGCGCGGCCCCCTCCTCCTCGCTCCCCCGTTCGCGGGGCGGTGCGTCCTCGTGTGAGCCATCTCTCATCGGAAAGTCCGGCGACTTCCGCACAGCAGACACGGGCCGCGCCGGATCCGCTGGGGGGATTCCGGAGCTGCTCCGGCGTGTCCCAGGCTCGTGCGCGGCGCGGGCCCCGAACGGAGACGGCCCGGCCGCCCCTCGAGCGGGGCGGCCGGGCCGGCGTGTCGCGGGTGGATCCCGCGGGTCAGTCGACGGTCACCGAGTCGATCGCCATGCCGTCCGACGAGATGCCCCAGTTGTCGTACTGCTGGAATTTCACGACGAAGCTCCCGGTCAGCGCGACGCCGGCGTTCGCAGCGGCCTGGTCGAGGTCGATCGTCGCGGTCCGCCAGGTTCCGGCCGACACCGAGCCCGGGTTGAAGCTCCAGATCTTGGTGAAGCTGGTGCCCCCGTTGCTCGACACATACACGCCGTCCTGGCTGTGCGTCTCGTCGCTGAAGTGCTTCCACCGGAACGACAGCGTCGCCTGGCTCGTGCTCGACAGGTCGAGCTTGAGCCACGCCTCGTTCTGGCTGAACGAGCCGCCGTTCGTGTCGTCGTCCATCGTCAGGTGGTAGCTGCCGCTGTCCGGTCCGTTGGCGGTCGTGACGAGGATGCGCCCCTGGACGCCCTCGACGAGCTGCCAGTAGGTGTCGACCGATCCGCCCTCGAAGCCCGTCGAGTACGGCAGCGTGGCGAAGCCGGGGTTGCCCCCGCCGCCGCTCCCCGCGGACACCTCGATGTCGTCGAACGCGAAGCCGTCCGTCGAGATGCCGTAGTTGTCGTACTGCTGGAACTTCACGACGAACGTCGACGTGAGCGCGAGGCCCGCGCTGCTCGCCAGGGCGTCGAGGTCGAGGTCGACCGTCTGCCACGAGTTGTTGGTGGTCGAGCCGCCGTTCAGGTCGTGGACCTTCGTGAAGCTCGAGCCGCCGTTGCTCGAGAAGTAGACGCCGTCCTGCGCGTGTGTCTCGTCGCCGAACTCCTTCCACCGGAACGAGAGCGACACCTGCGACTCGCCGGAGAGGTCGAGGCCCATCCGCGCCTCGTTCTGGCTGAACGCGCCGCCGTTCACGGTGTCGTCCATCGTGAGGTGGTACGAGCCCGACGACGGGCCGTTCGCGCTCGTGACGAGCACGCGACCCTCGGTGCCGAGGACGACCGACCAGTTCGCGTCGAGCGAACCGCTCTCGAAGCCCGTGGCGTACGGCAGCGCGGCGTAGTCGCCGGAGCCCCCGCCGCCGGTGGCGGCGACCACCGAGATCTCGTCGAAGGCGAAGCCGTCGCTCGAGATCGGGTAGTTGTCGTACTGCTGGAACTTGACGACGAACGTCGAGTTCAGCGAGAGACCCGCGCCGGCGGCGAGGTCGTCGAGGTCGAGGCTGACCTGGCTCCACGAGTTGTTGGTCGTCGACCCGCCGTTCAGGTTCGCGACCTTCGAGAAGCTCGAGCCCCCGTCGTCCGAGAAGTACACGCCGTCCTGCGAGTGCGTCTCGTCGCCGAACTCCTTCCAGCGGAAGTCGAGGTCGACGTTCGTCTCGCCGGAGAGGTCGAGGTGCAGCCGCGCCTCGTTCTGGCTGAACGCGCCGCCGCTCGTGGCGTCGTCCATCGTCAGGTGGCGGCTGCCCGCGAACGGGCCGTTGGCCGTCGTCACCTGGATGCGACCCTCGGCGCCGAGGACGGTCGTCCACGAGTCGTCGAGGCTGTCGCTCTCGAAGCCGGTCGAGTAGGGGAGCGACGCGTATGTGACCGTCGGGCCCCCGCCGCCGCTGCCGGCGACCGCCGCGAGCGCGTCGACCATGCCGTAGCCGGTGTAGCGGTCCCAGCCGGGGCCGGACTCGACGCTCGTCACGTCCTGCGCGGTCGAGACGAGGCGGTCGCGCACCTGCGCCGGAGTGAAGCCCGGGTTGGCCGCGATGATGAGCGCGCAGACGCCCGCGGCGTACGGCGTGGCGCACGAGGTGCCGTTGAAGTAGCCCGAGTAGTTGCCGGGCTCGTAGCCGCCCGATCCCTGGACGTCCGCCGTCGGGAGGATCGTCGGCGCGATCACGTCGACCGCGCCCGCCGCGTCGGGCGTGTTGGTGCCGTAGTTGGAACCCCACCAGCGCTCGCCGTCGCACGTGTAGCCGTTCGGGTCGGGCGATACGCCGGGGCTGAGCTCACCCGTGTTCGAGGACGAGCGCTTGCGCTCCCCGCACGGCGACGCCGCACCGACGCCGATCACCAGCTGGTGGTTGGCGGGGAAGTCGAGCGTCGACGCGTTGGAGTTCGCCGTCGCCGCGAGGATCGTCACGCCCTGGCCGTTGGCGTAGTTGATCGCGTTCGAGGTCGTGGACTCGTTCGAGATCGCTGCGCCAAGGCTCAGCGACGCGATGTCGGCGCCGTTGTCGGCCGAGTGGATGATCGCGTTCGCGACGGACGAGAAGGCCATTCCACCGCCGCTGTTCGCGACCTTGAGCGGCATGATCGACGAGCCGCCCGCGACGCCCGCGGTGCCGAGGCCGTTGCCGTTGATCGCCGCTGCAACGCCGGCGCACGCCGTGCCGTGGCCCTGCTGCGCCGAGTTGTCGTCGGCGTTGCTGTCGCCGTCGCCGTAGTCGTAGCCGGCGACCTGGCGCAGGTCGGGGTGGCCGACGTCGACCCCTGAGTCGATGATCGCGATCACGACGCCTGCGTTGCCGTGGCCCTGCGCCTCGTCCCACGCCTGCTCGGCGTTGCAGTCGAAGCCGGGCGTACCGACCGGAGAGCCGTTCGGATGCTCGCCGCAGCCCCAGCAGTAGTCGAGCATCTGGCCCGTGTTGCGGTGGCCCCAGTGCGCCGAGTGCAGGGGGTCGTTCGGTACGTCCTGCGTGAAGGCGCGCCAGTCGGGCTGCGCTTCCTGCACGTCGGGCAGGAGCGTCAGCCGTGCGGCAAGACGCACGACGTCGACGGACGGATCGACGTCGGCGACGTACCAGCGGTCGAGGCCGAGCTCCGCGCCCGCCGCCGCGTCGGCGGTGTCGATGAGGGCGCGTCGCACGTCGGTCAGGCCGAGCGCGAGCAGGAGCTCGTCGACCTCGGCGAGGCCGACGGCGCCGCGCTGCTCCCCGACCGGCACGGGCGAGGTCGGACGGCGTCCGTCCGAGGGGAGGTCCGTCCTCCCGAGCGCGTCGGCGGTGAACTGGACCAGGACGCGGCCGGGCACGTAGAGCGTGTCGCGCCGGACGGCGCCGTCCGGTCCAGCCTGGACCGGCACCCAGGTCCGGACCGGGACGACGGGTGCGGGGGCCGCGGACGCCGGATCGGCGCCGGCGGGGCGCGGCTCGTTCGCCTGGGGGCCGGCCAGCGCAGCAGGCGCGGCCAGCGCGCCGAGAGTGAGCGCGCGGAGGGAGAGAGAGAAGGCGTGCGGGATCGAGGATTGCGATCGATTCATGCAGCGGGGCGAAGCCCGAGGGGCTCCGACTTCTTCGAGGACTGAAAGAGCGCGGGGGTGGGACAGCGCGACGCCAGAAGGGCCGGCGGCCGTGCCCCCTGCAGGAAGGGACGTCTGTTAGACGTGTGTGAAGCGACCCTAGGTGCCTGCGACGATCTGTGCAACGGGGACGTTTCCCAGGGGTAATGCCCGTGTGGGCCCGCGCTCACGGGCACTCCGGCGGCCGCGACGGTCGCGCGGCAGGCTCCGAGGGCCCGCGCCCGACGTCACACTGCGCACGTGAGCTGGACCCTCGAGGAGGACGACCGCGCGCGGCTCGCGCGCTGGCCCGCGCCCCGCGTGGGCGGCCTCGGCGGCCGGCTCTCGGCCCTCGCGCTCCTCGTCCCCGAGGGCGCGGAGACGGTCGTCGACGTCGGCGCGGACCATGGCCAGCTCGGCTCCGGTCTCCTGCGCGCAGGCCGTGCGCAGCGGGTGCTCGCCGTCGACCGTTCGGAGAGCGCGCTCGCCGGCGCGCGAGCTGCGCTCGCGCCCTGGATCCAACGGGGCCGCGCGCGCACCGCGCTGGGGGACGGCCTGGAACCCCTCGTCGGCGCCGAGCCGCCCTGGGGCAAGGCGGCGTGTGCCGTCCTCGCGGGCCTCGGTGGCGCCGCGATCGCGGGCATCCTCGACCGCGCGGCCGCGTCTGGCGCTCTGCCCGAGACCGTCGTCACGCAGCCCCTCACGGGCCACCACCTCGTCCGGCTCGCGCTCGCGCGGCAGGGCTACGCGGCGCGCGACGAGCGCCTCGACCTCGACGGGCGGCGACTCGTCGCGACGGCCGTGCACGTCCGTACAGCGGAGCCGGTCCCGGCCCCGAGCGGCCCGGCGCTCTGGATCGGCGCCGCGCTCGTCGCGCGAGCGCGAACCGGCGCGCGCGAAGCCGAGCACCTCGAGGCGTGGTGCAGGGCTCAGCGCCGCTGGCTCGACCGCTGCCCGCCCGGTGAACGCAGGACCGATCGCGCGCGCGGCGTCCTTGAAGCGCTTGGCGAGGCGGACCGCCCGGCCGAGTGACGACCGGGCGCAGCGTCCGTCAGTTGGTGAAGTTGACCCGGATCGCGTCCGTGAAGTTCGAGGTCTGCCCCGGGTTCACGTCCCGGTGCCACGCCTGGAAGTACCGATTCCCCGCGACGATCGAGATGAAGCTCGACGGGGTCGGGGTCTGGTCGAGGTCCAGTTCGAGCGAGAACCGGCCGTCCGCGCCGCTCGACACGATCTGGCCCGGAGCGACGTAGCGCCCGATCGCGCCGGCGAGGCAGAGGTTCCCCTGCGACCCGCCCGGCATCACGCTCAGACCCTCCGTCAGGCTCGTTACGAAGATCCCGAACGTGAACGGGGGAAGGAGGGACGCCTCCAGCGTCACGTCGTCGAGCGCGATGCTCCGGCTGCCGAATGCGTCGAGCCGCGCCGTGGCGCCCGTTGAGTTCCGCACGTCCTGGAAACAGCTCGTCTCCGCCTGGATCGGCTCGCAGCGCAGGTCGTACTGGTAGATGCGGCCCGACGAGGTGCCTGCGATCCCGGAGCCCTCGGCGCCGACGACGAGGCGGTCTCCGTCGATCGCGACCGAGGAACCGTACCCAGAGACGCCGGGCTCGCTCTCCGAGAGGACGCGCAGCTCCGCGAAGCCGGTCGCCGTCGGAAATCCGTCGCCGAAGATGCGGACGCGTTCTTGCACGATCCCGCCGGTGACGCCCGAGACCGCGAAGAGCCCCGGCCCGGCGTCCTGTATGCGCGCGGAGTTCAGGCTCACGCCGAAGACACCCGTGCCGGACCAGATGCCCGTGACCGGGTCCCGCTCGGCGATCCGGGCGGACGAGCCGTCGAAGTAGAAGACGGTGTCGCCGTTCACGGCACTCGAGGTCGCGGTGTACGAGAACTCCTGGATCCACGATCCGAACACCGGATCGCGCCGGAAGACGCCGCTCAGCGTGCTGAACGTGAGCCCGTCGATGTCGACGTCCTCACCGTCCGCGACGACGGCTTCCTCCAACGTCCACGTTCCCGAAGCATCGAGCCGATGGACCTCGACGGTTGCGGCCGACTGACCGACGACGATGCGATCGCCGCTGAGACCGACGGAGAATCCGAAGTTGGAGGCCGACGCCGGCGTCGAAGGGACGATCTTCTGGGTCTCGTTCCAGACGCCGCCGCTCTCCTCGAAGACGTAGGCGGCGCCGCGTGTCCCTGCGCCGCTCTCCGCTCGGCGCGCGCCCACGACGAGGCGTGAGTCGTCGATCGAAACGGATTCACCGAACCGGTCGTCCGGGGTCGAGTCGCTCGCGGAGAGCTCGACGACGAAGTCGAGGCGATCGCTCGCGGAGTCCCTGCGGTACACGACGGCCGACCCGCCGACGGTCGCGCTGGAGCCGAACAAGCGCGGGGCGCCGACGACGACCCACGGTCCGCTGGCGGACACGGAGCGGCCGAACCGGCCCGAGAGGGGAGCGGCGAGCGGCGAGTCGAGGTCCTGTTCGCACAGTTGGAACCCGGCGGCCGGTACGGAGAGGAAGGCGAGAGCGAGCAGTGTGGCGAGGGCGTTGTTTCTCATGGCGAGAAGCAAATAGAAGACGCACCCACGACTTTCCGCTCCTTTTCCCCGCCCGGCTGGCCGCGCGGCGAGACGGATGAGAGCGTGCGCCTCGGAACGCGGGAATGCTCGCGCCGGATGCCCGGTCGGCCACCGCCCGGACCCCGTCGCGACGGGTCCGGTGCTCGCCGCGGCATCCGGGCCGGCGCCGTGCAGCACCTCCCGGTCCGAATCTCAGGTCCGGTCACCCGCCGAGGAACGGCGGAGGGGACGGAGCGAGAGATGGAGGCGGCACCCGGAATCGAACCGGGGAATAATGGATTTGCAATCCATCGCCTTACCACTTGGCTATGCCGCCCGAAGGGGCGCGAAGTGTAGCGGCGGACCCCCGGAGTGGGGAGGTCCCAACACAAGAAGTAGGGGGTGGTGAGACCACCACGGGCAATCCGTCGGATCCGCAGTGGGTCCAGCAGTGGGCCCCGTCGCAAACGAGCGGTGGGGAACCGGAAGGAACCGTAGCGGATCGCGGCGCTGACGACGCGCCGCCGGCGGTGGACGATCGGGCAGCGGATCCGTGGCGCCCGACGCGCGCGGAGCTCCTCGAGCGCGCCGCAGTGCTGATCGAGGCAGCGGGCGAGCTGGCTCTGGCTGAGCTGGTGAGCGAGTGGGGAGGGCTTCCAGTCGACGCTCGCGTCGAGCTCTCAGAGCGCGCACGGCAGCTCGGTGACGTCGAAGCGCTCCGCGAGGAGCTTGGCGACGCCGGCGTGTGCCTCGCAGACGACGAGCTCGACCTCGAGGACGTGGACCGCGGGGGGGCGCTGTGAGCGGGCTCGAGCCAGCGACGGGCGTCCCGCGGCGTCTTCGGGTGCCGGGGTCCGGCCTCGCGTCGACGGAGCGCTGCGCGCGCTGCGGCGCCCGCGTCATCCCGACCGTTCGGGCCGTGCGCCCCGACGGGCGGCCCGTGGTCGTCGACGTCGACCTGGCCTCAGTCTCGAAGGGGCCTGACGGCGCGCACCGCGGCGCGGTGCACGCGTGCCCGGCCAGAGCCAGGAGGACGTCGTGACCGACTGGGACTTCGAGCACCCGCGGCCCGAGCCGCGTGAGCCGTACGCGTCGGTCGCGGCCGACCTCGAGGCCGACGGCCAGGTCGAGCTCGCGCGCGTCGTGCGCGCGTGGACCTTCTTTTCGGCCCATCGGCGCGAGGAGCTCGTCGAGTCGACCGCGCTCTTCCGCGGTGACTGCCCGCGGCTATCCGGTTCCGTCTGGTCGGCGGTCGACGCCCTCGAGCGCGACGGCTCCGAATCGGCCTTCGAGCTGGCCTCGGTCCTGGAGACCTGGGCCGCGCGCCGCGAGTGGGATCGCCGCGCGATCGCGCACGGCGCGCTCGACACGTTGCGCCAGGAGGCCGTAGAGGCCGAGTGGCGTCGCCTGCACCCGCCGCACCCGGCGAGGAGGAAGGCGTGAGCGCGCTCGGTCTTGACCTCGCCTTCTGGGCGGCCTGGTCGTTCCTCGCGGCCGTGCTGCTCGGGCGGCCGGCGCTGCGCGCACTCGCGAGCGGGTGCCGCCTCTTCGCCGCGGCCGTTGCGCGACGCTCGCGCGTCGACCTCGAGCGGGTCCGGAGGGCGCGCTGATGGGCCGGTCGCCCCTTCCGCCGCGGCCGCCGGTGCACGCGACGACGACGTACGCGTGCGGCTACTGCGAGTCGCGCAGGCCCGCGACCGCGCGCGGCCGTTGCCACGAGTGCGGCGCCGACAAGCCGCCGCGCCGCCCAGACCCGATTCGTCGCCCTCCTGTCGAGCGCATCGGCTGATCCACCCCACGGGAGCCACCGCACCACCGCACCCATGACGCCGATCATCCCCCTGCCCACCACCCAGCTCGCGAGCGTGCTCGTCGGCTGGTGCCACGCGCGAGGCCTGTGCCTCGGGCAGGGGGACGTCGAGGCACTCCACGACGCGATCGCCGAGCAGCTCGAGCTCGAAGGCGTCCACCCCGACCACGTCCTGCGCTTCTGCGGCTCGCTGCCGCCGCGCCGGATGCCCCGCGCAGCTGGCGGCGCGTGTGACGCCAGCACCCAGACAAAAAGCGACGCGGTCTCTGCCGGCAAGCTGGGGACCGCGTCGCACAACCGAGAGGTTCGATGACCCCTCCCCGAACATCGTACGAATCTGATGGGCATTCGAGGCCCACGTGCACGGCAGATACCCAGACCGTGCTCGCGGAACCCGTGACGCTCCGCGGCGTCCTGGTCGCCTTCACGACCGCGCTCGCGCTCGTGACGCTTCCGATGTCGCTCGACTGGCTCCTGGTCGCGCTGCGCGCCGGAGGTGCCCCGTGGTGATGGCACCCGCCGCCCCCGCGCCGCGCTACTTCGTGGCGGAGCGTCTCGTCGACGCTCTGCCGGCGAAGAGCCGCGTGCGCCTCACGGGCTTCCTGAGCGCGCTCCTCGCGCGCTCGTGGAGTGACTCCGACCTCTACGGCCAGAGCATCGTCGTCGACGCACCGCGCCGCGAGCTCGCCGAGCACTGCGGCACGACCGAGAAGACGATCGGCCGATGGGAGCGCGAGCTCGCCGACGTCGGCGTCGTTCGCACCGTCGAGTCGACGCGTCGCCGGCGCGTCCTCGAGCTCGTCGATCCGACCTTCGGCGACCAGCTCGATCGGGCGAATCGGGCAGTGGATAACTCCGGCTCGCGGCGCCGATCGCACCGTTCCGAGAGGGACACCGGTGTCCATCTGAGAGGGACACCGGTGTCCACCTCGGGCGGTTCCTACAGTTCTTCCCTTCCAAAGGAAGGAGAGTCGACTGACGAGCGCGCTGGACGCAACGACGCCGCGAGTGCGCGCCCTGCCCGTACTGCCCAGATCGACCACGAGGTCGCGGTCCAGGTCGCGCGCGCTCTCCTGGGCGACGTGCGCGAGCGCTTCGGCCGCGAGCTCGCGGAGCGCGGCGGCAAGAGCGAGCGCTGGACGCTCAGCCGCGGGCAGGCCACGAAGCTCGAGGCGTCGATCGCGGGGCGCGTGAGCGCGCTCCGGGGCTCGGGCGCGGGCTCAATGGCGGTCGCGCTCACGAAGCGCGACGTCGAGCGCGTGGTCGGCTACTCGGTCCGCGCGGCCTGTCCGGCCGCGCACCTGTACCGCGCGATCGCGAGCGGCGACTGGCGCTCGGACCCGCTCGAGGACAGCGAGGCCGGCCGAGTGCGCGCGCGCGGTCCGGCGGCCGAAATGCCGGTGCGCGACGTCGGACGCCGAGCAGGGCCGCCGCCGCGCGACCCGTGGGCGACACCGGAGCAGCTCGAGCGGCTCGACCGGGCGCTGACCGCGCTCGACGCGAGCGACGAGCAGCGCGCGAGGTACCGGCAGCTGCGGACGTCGAGCGAGGTCGGCCGTGCGGTCGAGCGCCTCGAGGCGGCCGCGATGCAGCGCGAGGTCGCGCGGGGGGCGTCGGTGTGAACCTCGACGAAGTCACTTCCTCGCCGCTCTTCTGGCCTCGTGGTCGGGCTCGAACCGAAGCAGGGGATCGGATCTTCTGGCGCAACAGCGCGCCGCCCGTCGGCCGTGCGATGGAATCGGTGCTCGACGAGCTCGGTCGAATGGGCGTCCCGCGGGCCGACGTCATCATTTCGTCTGACCGTGCCCGTCGCGTCGACGGGCAGCTCCGAGCCGGTGCTAGAGAGCCGGACGACCCGGGGATCGCAGTCTGGTTCGAGTTCAACGGTCGCCCTCGCGTGATCGCGTGCGACCAGTACCGCTCCAACGCGGAGAACCTCCGCGCGATCTTCAAGACGATCGAGGCGCTTCGCGGCGTGGAGCGCTGGGGCGCGTGTGATCTCGAGCAGGCATTCGCGGGTCACGCGGCGATTGCGCCCCCGACATCCACCGACCCAGACCCGTGGAGCGTCTTCGGAATCGACGCTGCTGGGTCCACGGTCGACGAGGTACGGGCCGCATTCCGGCGGCGCGCCGCGGACGCTCATCCCGACCAGCCGGAAGGCTCGGACGAGCGCATGCGGATGCTCGTGCGTCTCCGGGATCGAGCGCTCGAAGAGATCGCGAGGAGGGATCGGTGAGTCCTGACCAGCGAGAGAGGAGGCCGGGGCTGCGCTGGTCGCACGCCTGCCAGACGTGCAGCAATGCGAAGCCGGTACCGGGATGTACCGCCCTACTGATATGCACGACCGGAGCGTGGCCCCTGACTGTGGCCCCCGAGCAGGTGTGTGACTCGCATCAGCCTCGGGCGGGCGCGCACGAGCCGCGCGAGGAGGCAAGCGGTGGAAGCTGAGAGCGGCGCGCGACCCTCGCTCCGCTGGGTAGACGCCACCGAGCCCTCGTGCCACGAGTGCGCGCTCGGCGAGCACTTCGCTGGCGACCCGACGATGCCGATGGGTGCATTCCATCGATGCACTGTCGAGCCGCCGGCGCTACTCCGATCTCGAAGGACCTGTGACGATCTCGTTCCGCGCGAGGTCGAGGAATAGGTGACTCCATGAACGAAATGCGAACGTGTTCCGTGTGCGGGAAGCGGCTGTCGATCGGTCGGTTCCGCGCGGCCGGGAATCCGCGCTTCCTCCGAAGGCAGTGCAAGGCGTGCGAGTCTCGCCGGAGCGGCGCGAGACGGATGCGCCGGGCCGGCCTGGCGATCCCGGACCGGCTCCGCGACCCGGAGCTCGCTCGGTCGGTCGCGGCCGTCGTCGAGAACGAGCGTCGTCAGGCAAGGGAAAGCGGCAGGTCTCGCACGAGACGTATCACCAGCGCGCTCTCCCGGTTCGACGGGGAGGATCTCAGCAGATGACGGTCGGCGTCGACGTCCAGCTTCCGGGCCTGGTCGATCTGCTCTCGCGCCTCGAGGACTTCCGGGACGACCAGGTCCCGTTCGCCCTCAGTGTCGCGATGAACCGCGCTGCGAAAGACGCCGTCAGTCGTATGCGCGCCGAGCTCGGCACCGTGTTCGACCTTCGGAGTCGCTCCCTCGCGCGCACCTTCGGCCCCAGTGGGCGGATGGGCGACGTGACTCGAGGATGGTCGTCGAAGCGGCAGTGGCCGAACCTCTTCGTCGACCTCCATTCGCTCGCGCCCTCGATGGCTCTGCAGGAGGAGGGAGGCACGAAGCCGTTCCGAGCGCGGTCGGTCTGGATTCCTACTTCGTTCGTGCCGCGTCAAGCCAACGGTCGGAGGCCGCGGCGTTACCAGCCCGGTCGGATCCGCGATCGGCTCGGCCGGTCGCAGCGCGGGGATGCGCGCGTGTTTGAGCGGGACGACATCGTCTACGAGCGTCTGCGCTCGACCGGAAGGTCTATGCCGCTCTACCTTGTGAGGGCCCGCGCAAGGGTGACGCCCACGCTCGGATTTGAATCGACTGTCCGCCACAGCTTCGAACGGGCCTTCCCGTACGAGTTCGCAAGGGCCATAGGGTGACCCAGCTCCAACATCAATGATCAATGCTGTTGCAGACCGCGATGAAGACGAGTCCCGTTTGGCGGGCAGCGTCTTCGAGATCTATCAGCAGGCTTGGCGCCAGTCTCGACTCCGAATCGGCGTGGCCGCTGCGGCGGCGGCTCTTTCTATGCGGACCAGTGAGGATCCAGATCGATTCCTCTCCCTGAGGATGGAAGCGTCAGAGGCGGCGGCTGTCGCGCTCGCTACTGTGCTCGTTTCATTGATCCACAGCGCTTCGTTGCTCGCCAAGGAGCAAGAGATTCGTGACGCGATGTCGAGACTTCAGCAGGGCGCACTCGCAATGAAGCTCTACTACTCGAGTTACGCGCAGTTTCTCGGTTGCAGTGTCGAGAGGTCGTACATCCTCGGGCCCTTTGCTGGCGCGGCCTCGCATGAAGACGAGAACAGCTACTACCTCAAGCTCCCGCCTGCGCATCATCTCGGGGATGTCAGAGTCGTGGAACCGGACCGTCGCAAGGGCAATCCATTCGGTCCAGAGACCGCCGTCTGGTTCGAGTACACGGGCGGCATCCGGGGGCGTCGACATAAGCGGATTCAGATGCCCTGGCGGTTCTTGGTGGTGCTCTACGAACGTCGGAGAAAGACCGTTTGGAAGCACGTCGTGATTGGATCGCTCGCGCGCTGGGGCAGCGTCGCTCTATCCGGCTTCCTCTTCGGGTTCTTGGTGACGAAGGCAGTCGACCAGCAACCGGCGGCCAGCCAAGTGAGCACGGCCCTTCATCTGACACTGTGGCTGCTGACTACCTTCGTGGCGGTGCTCTACCACCTAACTCTGGAGCAGGCTCGTCCACGCCTGTCCCCGGGGCGCGTGGAGGTCGCTTATCCGGAGGACGCTCTTCAACTAGAGGCCGGAGTGTTCAGTTTCAGAGCCACAGACAGGTGGCCCTCCGCGGCATTTGTCGTCGCAGCGTGGCTCTTCTTCGGCCTCATCGTCGGTTGACCCCCCCCGATGGGTCCTTCCCTCGGGCACTCAGCAACGCGGGTGACGCGCAGCGCCGCTAAGGACCCGCCAAGCGTCCCCAGGTGGGTCGCAGTCGCACCCCTATGACGAAGCCGCGGAAGAAGGCGAAGCGCCGCCCGAAGCGCCCGCGGACGCTCTCGATGGCCGCGTATGCGCGGCACCGCGGCGTGAGCCGGAAGGCGGTCGACAAGGCGATCGCAGAGGGCCGGATCTCGAAGGGCGCCGCCACGAAGAACGCGCGGGGCCACTGGGAAATCGACGTCGCGAAGGCCGATCGGGAGTGGGCCGCCAACACCACCCGCGAGTCGGCCGGCGCCGCCGCTGGTCGCCGAGCCGCGGCGGTCGCGGGAGTCGACCCCGGGGAGCGTCGGCTCCTGTTCGACGCGGCGTCGATTCCGGTCAACGAGGCGGGCGAGCCGCTCTCGCGCGTCGAGGTCCAGACGATTCGCGACGCCATCGGCGCGCAGCGGGAGCAGATCGAGCTCGCCGAGCTCAAGGGCGAGCTGGTCCGACGGAAGGACGCCGAGCGCGCCGCGGCCGAGCTCGCCATGACCGTGAACAACGCCCTCCTCGCCGTGCCGGCGCGCCTCGCGAAGCAACTCGCCGCCCTCGATGATCCCGCGGACGTCGAGATCGCGCTCGAGGAGGCGATCGTCCAGGCCCTGCGAACGCTCGTGAGCGAGGCCGCTCGCCCTACCGCCAATCAGGCCGCGTGACCGTGCAGCTCGAGCAGATCGAGGGGCCGGTCCTGCCCGGCGTCGAGTTCGCTTCGACCGACGGCGTGCGCGCCGCGTTCCTCGATGCGATCAATCCGGACCCGCTGATGACCGTCAGCGAGTGGGCCGAGGAACGCCGCGAGCTCGACCGCACGACCTCCGGCGAGCCGGGCCCCTGGCGGAACAGTCGGACGCCGTACCTGGTCGAGATCATGGACGCGCTCTCGCCGACGTCGAAGGTCGAGACGGTCATATTCCTCGCGGGCAGCCAGGTCGGGAAGACCGAGGTCGGGAACAACTGGATGGGGTACGTCGTCGACATCGCCCCCGGGCCGATGCTCTTCGTGCTGCCGACGGAGGGCACGGCCGAGTCGGTATCGAAAGAGCGCTTGAAGCCGCTCTTCGAGAGGACGCCGGCGCTCAAGGGGAAGGTGCAGAACGCGCGGACCCCGGGGAGCGGCACCACGCTGCTGCGGAAGGAGTTCCCTGGAGGCTCGATCAAGCTCGTCGCCGCCCAGGCCCCCGCACAGCTGCGCTCGACGCCGGCCCGCTACCTCTTCGGCGACGAAGTCGACGCGTATCCGGCGTCGTCCGGCGACGAGGGCGACCCGTGCGAGCTCGCCGCGCGCGCCCAGATCACGTTTCGCAGACGGAAGCGGCTGTGGACCTCCACGCCCACCATCCACGGGCACTCGAAGATCGAGACGCTCTTCGAGACCACGGACCAGCGGCATTACCTCGTGCCGTGCCCGCACTGCGGCCACGAGCAGCGGCTCGAGTGGTCCGGGATGGAGTTCGACTCGAAGGCCCGCGGCGAGGCGCTGGTCGCGTCGGTCGCGTACCGGTGCGCGTCGTGCGAGGAGCGGATCGAAGAGTCGGCGAAGGACGCGATGGTCGCGGCTGGCCGGTGGGAGGCGTCGTGTGAGGCGGAGGACCCGAAGGCCCGCGGCTACCACCTCAGCGCGCTCTACTCGCCCTTCTTCAAGTGGTCCGAGCTCGTCCGGAAGTGGCTGGCCGCCCAGGGCGACCCCGCGAAGCTCCAGGTGTTCGTCAACCTGTACCTCGCGGAGACGTGGAAGGAGAAGGCCGACGTGCCCGACTGGAACCGGCTCTACGAGCGCCGCGAGGCGTACGACGTCGGCACGGTCCCCCGGGGCGGGGTCTTCCTCACGGCCGGGGTCGACATCCAGCACGACCGCTTCGAGCTCGAGGTCGTCGCGTGGGGCCCGCGGCGCGAGAGCTGGAGCGTCGACTACGTGGTCGTGTCGGGGAAGACCGATCTGCCCGCGACGCAGGAGAAGCTCGCCCAGACCCTCGCCGCGACGTACCGACACGAATCCAGCGTCGAGCTCCCGATCCGGCTCATCGCGATCGACTCGGGCGACCAGACCACGCTCGCATACGACCTGGTGAAGCGGATCCCGCGCGCGATCGCTGTGAAGGGGGCGCCGGGGCGCGCCCAGGTCATCACCGCGCCGGCGTTCCAGTCCACGAAGGCCTCCGGGCGACGGAAGCGGAAGCGCGGCGGCGCGGCCGTGCACATGGTCGGCACGCACCTCGTCAAGGAGGAGCTGTATGCCGGGCTGCGGCTGCCTTCGCCGGTCGACGGCGAGCCCGCCGCGCACGGCTTCTGCCACTTCCCCGCGGCGTACTCCGAGGGCTTCTTTCGCGGCCTGACGGCCGAGGAGCTCGTCCGCCGGCGGAACAAGAAGGGGTTCACCGTCCGCGAGTGGCGGAAGACGAGCGAGCGGAACGAGCCACTGGACTGCCGGGTCTACGCGCGCGCCGCGGCGGCCTGGGTCGGCCTCGACCGCTGGACCGATCGGAAGTGGGAGCGGGAGCGGGAGGAGGCTGGGCTTGATGGCGTCGTGTTCGCACCAGAGCCTCCCAAGACGAAGGCCCGGGAGGCGCGACGCCGTGGTGGCGGCCGTTTCTCGCGGTGGAGGAAGCCGTGAGCGGGACCGGATTCACACAGGAAGCGCTGATCCGCCTCGAGCGAGCGATCGCCAAGGGCGTGATGACGGTCCAGTACGAGGACCGCCGGGTGACGTACCGGACCCTCGACGAGATGATCCGGCTCCGCGATCTGATGCGCCGAGAGCTCGAGGGCGCGTCCTCGTCTCGCGGTCGGCGTCGGCGCCGCCTCGGGTCGACCAGCAAGGGGATCCGCTGATGCCGTTTCAGGCCTTCGAGCGCGCGCTCTCACGCATCGCGCCGGGAGTCGCGCTCGAGCGCGCGAAGAACCGCCGCGCCTTCCGGAAGCTCGACGGCTCGCGCCATGGGCTCGGGTTCTCGACCGGGTCGGCGTACGAAGCCGCGGGGCGCGGCCGCCGAACCCAGGGGTGGCGCACCCGTCAGGACGACGCGAACGCCGCGCTCGACGGCGCGCTCACGCTGATCCGCGGGCGGTCGCGAGACCTCTGCCGAAATAACCCTTGGGTGGTCAGCGGCGTCGGCGCGCTCGAGGACTTCACGGTCGGGACTGGGCTCGAGGTGAGTCCGCAGGGCACGGGGCCCCTCGTCGACACCGTCGCCGAGCTCTGGCGGCAGTGGTCGAAGAGCACTCGACTCGACGCCGACGGGATGGACGACCTCGCCGGGATCCAGGCGCTCGTCTGGCGCACCGTGATCGAGTCGGGCTCGGCGCTGATCCGGAGGCGCGTTCGGCAGGAGGAGGACGCGCAGGGGATGCGCGTCCCTCTGCAGCTCCAGGTCCTCGAGCCCGATCACCTCGACCTGTCGAAGCAGGTCGGCGAGAACAGGAACCGCGTGATCCACGGGGTCGAGGTCGACGGCATCGGACGGCGGGTCGCCTACTGGCTGTACCCCGAGCATCCGGGGAACAGCAACCCGCGGAGCATGCAGACGAGCTCGAAGCGGGTTCCCGCGTCCGAGATCCTGCACGTGTTCCGGCGAACCCGGCCGGGGGAGATGCAGGCGGCGCCGTGGCTTCACTCGGTCATCGTCCGCACTCGCACGCTCGACGAGTTCGAGGACGCTGAGCTCCTGCGGATGGTCGTTGCGTCGAGCTGGGCCGGATTCGTCACGAGCTCGGAGGACCCCGACGAGGGAACGGACGACGAGCGCGCGCCGTACCCGCTCGAGGAGATCGAGCCCGGGATCATCGAGTACCTGCGCCCGGGGGAGTCGATCGAGTTCCCGCAGCTGCCCCAGGTGAGCGGGCGCGACGGGTACGTGGCGACCCAACTCCGCGCGATCGCAGCTGGCCTGCGAGTCCCGTACGAGGCGCTGACGCACGACCTGACGAAGGTCAACTTCTCGAGCGGGCGCATGGGCTTCAACGCGTTCCACCGGCGAACGGAGACGTGGCGGCGTCGCATTCTCTGGCTGCAGCTGCTCGGCCCCGTATGGCAGTGGTTCCTCGAGGCGGCCGTCGCGCAGGTCGCACTCCCGGCGGAAGCGCTTGCGATCGAGGCCGACTGGACGCCGCCCGCGACCCTGGTGCTCGACCCGGAGAAGGAGGGCAAGGCCGACGCGGCCGCGATCCGGAACGGAACAAAAACGCTTTCGGAGGTCTTGCGGGGGCGTGGCCGGGATCCGCGCACGCACCTTGAGCAGGCGGCAAGTGACTTTGCGCTACTCGACGAGCTGGGTCTCGTCCTTGACTGCGATCCCCGCTTGGTTGTGGCGCCCGGCTCGGCGTCGACGGACGCGCGAACGTCAATCACATCGGAATCGGGTGTGGAGCCGGGAGACTCCGGCGACAGTTAGCGGTCAGAGCATCGAATAGGCGACGTGGTTCGTGCGTATCCTTGCGGTATGTGGACTTGCGTACTGGAGACTGCGACGGCTTCGAGTTCGTCACCGTGGATTGGCAACGCCGTCACCGCAATTGGCGTGCTCGCTTCAGCGGCCGTAACGCGGTGGTTCGATCAGCGTGCGTCACGCCAGCAAGCGGACAGCGACGACGCGAGGCAAATGAGCCTAGTTCGACGAGAGAGTCGCATTCGAAGGGCCGACAAGTGCATTGAGTACGCCGAGGAGCTCGGCTCCTACCTGTGGCATCTCGAAGATGCGCTCTGCCATGGTGACGCACAGCACATCCGTGAACGAAACGATGCCGCACGCAAGGACGGAAAGAGCCCATGGGAAGGGATCGAGCCGCTGCTCGACGGGTTGATGGACCGCGGGAACAGGGGCCGACATGCTCTCGGTGACGAGGTTGTAGAGGCGCTCCGGGAGATGCAATCGAAGTCTCGGAAGGTCTTACGTCTCTCCCTGTCGACGCGCCCGGACGCACTGTCTGCCGACAATCAGAAGCGAGCTGAGCTCATCATGGCCGCGGAAGAGGATTGGCGCGCGAACCTCGCGACTGCGCGGACTCTGATCAGCAAGGCTTGTTTCCCACCGGACTAGCTTCGCCCTGGTGGCGTTGCATAGTTGCTCTGGGGATCAGATACCCGCATTGATTGATTGGCAAGTGCAGCTTGCACTGATGGTGTTCGCACCAGTGGATCGGGACCATGACCACGACGGTCGAGCTCCCGCCGCTGCAGGTCCGCGCCGCCCCTGTCCCCGACACGTGGGACCCGGAGACGCGCACGGTCACCGTGATGTGGTCGACGGGCGCCGAGGCGCGTCAATACTCGTGGAACATCGGTAGCTACCTCGAGAGCCTCGAGGTCACCGAGGAGGCCTGCGACCTCTCGCGCCTCAACGCTGGCGCGAGCGTGCTGCTCGATCACCGCTCCTGGAGCGTGAATGCCGTCATCGGCGTCGTCGAGCGCGCCTGGATCGAGGACGGCCAGGCCTACGCCGAGATCCGCTTCAGCGACCGCGAGGACGTCGCGGGCTTCGTCCGGGACATCGCCGCGGGCGTTCTGCGGCACTTCAGCGTCGGGTACTCGGTCGAGACCTACCGGGACGAAACCCAGCCCGACGACGACATCAAGCGATTCACGGCGATCGCCTGGCAGCCATTCGAGCTGTCTGTGGTCCCCGTTCCCGCCGAGAACGGCGCGGGCACACGCTCCGCGGCCCCCTCTGGCACCCACCGAGCCCGAGTCATCGACGGCACCATGACGAAATTCGGACGCGGGGTCTCGGACCCCAACGCAGGCACCACCAACGTCGACGGCGCGGGCGGCTCGGAGGGAGCCGCCGGTGCGTCGAGCGAACCCACCGCCGCGCGCGCGGCCGCCGCCGCGGCGCCTCCCGCCCCAGCCGAAACGGCATCGCTGGCGGCGGGCCAGCGCGGCACGACAACGCTCGAGGACCCCGCGGTGATCGCCGCGCGCGCTCGCGACGCCGAGCGCGCCCGCGTGCGGGAGATCGCCGAGCACGGCCGCTCCCTCGGTCTGCCGCAGGAGGCGGTCGAGCGCCTTCAGGACACCGGCCGCCCCCTCGGCGAGCTCGCGCAGGACGTGGCGCGCGAATACCAGGCGGTGCGCGCCGCCTCGGACCCGGGCGAGATCCGGAGCCACATCCACGTCGGCGAGGAGGAGCGGACGAAGCACCGCGAGGCCGCGACGGCCGCGCTGCACGAGCGGATGCAGCCGTCAAGCCAGGCCGCCCGCAACGGCGCAGAGCACGCGGGCGAGTACCGCGGCCGCTCGATGCTCGACGTCGTTCGGATGCTCGAGACGACCGCGGGCCGCGATGGCCTCCGGATGGGCCGCGATGCCCTGGTGCGCGCCGCGTTCCATTCCACCAGCGACTTCCCAATCCTCCTCGAGGAGGCTGGCCGCCGGACCCTTCGCGACGCCTACGAGGCCGCCCCGTCGAGCTGGCGACCCTGGTGCCGCGAGATCGACCTGATGGACTTCCGTCCGCACGACCGTGTTCGCTTCGGCGACGCGCCGGCGCTCGAGGAGATCCCGAACGGCGGTGACGTCAAGTTCGGAACCATCGGCGAGTCCAAGGAGACGATCGCGCTTCGGAGCTACGGCAAGGGCGTCGGGCTCGACCGGCGCGCGATCATCAACGACGACCTCGGCGCATTCGCGCGGCTCATCGAGAGCCAGGCGCAGCGGGTGCAGGATCACGTCGCGAACCTCGTCTACGACGAGCTCGTGAACGGGCGCGTGGACGGCGCCGGGCTGTTCGTCGCCGCCAAGAAGAACTCGGCCGCCGTGGCTCTCGATGTCGCCGGACTCGGCGCGCTCGAGAAGCTCATGCTCGACCAGAAGAGCGCCGACGGTGTCCAGCTCTCGCTGATGCCCGCCTACCTCATCGTGCCGACGGCGCTCAAGGTGAAGGCGGACCAGCTCACGGCCGAGATCAACCCGACGCTCGCGACGGAGGCGAACCCGTTCCGCGGCCGCCTGACCGTGATCGTCGAGCCGCGCCTCTCGCAGTCCAGCCACTTCTTCCTCGTCGCCGACCCTTCGCGGGTCGACACGGTCGATGTCGGCTGGCTCGAGGGCAACCGCGGCCCGCAGTTCCTGAGCGAGGAGGTCATGGAGAACCGCGGCGTGAAGTTCGCGGTGTTCGCCGACGTCGCCGCCAAGGCGATCGACCACAGGGGCCTCGCCACCAGCACCGGTGCCTGACCCCGTGCCGGGCGGCCCCGTCGGGCCGACCGGCTCGTCCTCGAGCACATCGACCACCGAAGGAAGCATGAAGAATCACAAGGGCAGCGCCGACAGGCTCACGATCACCGCGCCGGTCGACATGGACGCCGGCCAGCTCTACGCGCTCAAGAGCCTGGTGTGCGTTCCGGTCGCGAGCGCACTCGCGGGCGAGAAGGTCGCCGTGGTGACCCGCGGCGAGTTCGACCTCCGCAAGTCGGTAGGCGTCGCGGCGACGACCGGAGACCAGGCGTTCCGCGATCCCGCGAGCGGCGAGGTCACCCCGGACGACGACGCGGATCACGTCCTGATCGGCGTCTTCACCGCCGACGTGGACGCCGCGGCGACGCTCGCGAGCGTCGCGCTCACCGGGCAGGTCGCGCAGCTGACGGGCGTCAGCGAGCCGCCCGCCGCGACCTGATTCCCGGGGCGGTCCTGTGGCACAGCCGACGCACGACTACGAGGCGCCCAACGGGTGGCTCGCCGATGCCGACGACGTGCTGCAGGACTGCCTCGACACCTTCGGCGTTGCCGCGCTCTACCAGCGCGAGGGCGCCGAGCCCGAACTCATCCCGAGCGGCGGCGTCTTCCGCGAGACCCACACCGAGGTCAACGAGGTCACCGGCGCGACCGTCACGACCGAGCAGCCCAACCTCGACGTTCGCCGCACGGAGATCCCGGACGAAGACGATCAGCGCGACGGCGATCGCGTCCACGTCAGCGGCCGGCTCTTCCGCATCCGCGACGTCCAGAAGGACGGCGAGCTTGGACTGAAGCTCTTCCTGCAAGAGGCCCCGATCCCATGACCGTGCAGCGCCGAGCGATCCGAGACGCTACGAAGGTCGTCCTCGTCACCGCGGCGACGGCGCTGGGGGAGAGCGTCTTCGAGAACCGGGTCGACCCGTTCCGTCACCGCGACCTCCCGGCCGCGTCGATCTTCACGCGCGCCGAACAGGTCTCGACGTTCTCAGAGGACCCGCGCGGATACATCCGCGACCTCGAGCTCGTCGTGCAGCTGGTCGTCGACGGGGACGGCGACGTCGACGACGCGATCGACGAGCTCGCCGACGAGGTCGAGCGCGCGATCGAGCTCGGCGACCTCATCGAGACGGTCCCCGAGCTGGCGGACGTGACGCTCGAGCGAGTCGAGGGCCCGCTGCTTGCCGACGAGGGCCGGCGAGCGGTGGCGATGCTCCAGCTCGTCTACCAGGCGCGCTACGCGCGCGAGTTCGCCGTCGACGCCGACGAGCTCACCCCGTTCGCGGGCGGCACTCTCTCGATCGACTCTCACCGGCCGCGCGAGGGCGCCGAGGCCGAGTCCACCTTCGACGTCCCGACGACATGAGCGACCCCACCCACATCCGCGTGCGGCCCCTGCCCGGCCGGCTCGTGCGCGACCCGATCACCCGCGTCGCGGTCCCCGAGCAAGGGGCGGAAGTCGCGGACGCGACCTTCTGGCGCCGCCGCGCGCTCGCCGGCGACGTCGAGATCGTCCGGGGCGACGCCGTCGCCAAGTCGAAGCGAAAGCCGAAGGAGGCTTGATCCATGGTCTCGTTCAATCAGATCCCCGGCGGTATCCGCACGCCGCTCGTCGCTGTCGAGATCGACGCGACGCGGGCGCAGGCACAGACCGCCGCTCGCCCGTTCCGCGTCCTGGTGCTCGGGCAGAAGACCGACGCGGCCGGCGGCGCGACGCTGGTCCCGACCCGCTTCACGCGCGTCGAGGAGGTCGCGGCCGCGTTCGGAGCCGGCTCGATGCTGCACGGCATGGCCCGCGCGACCTTCGCTCAGTCAGTCGCCATCGAGGCCAACTTCCTCGCGATCGCCGACCCTACCGGCGGCGCGAAGGCGTCCGCGACCGTCCAGTTCGCCGCGCTCTCGCCGCTCGCGGGGCAGGTGGTCGTCTACGTCGGGGGGCGCCGCTACTCGATCGCGACGAGCTCGGCCAGCACCGCCGAGACGCTCGCGCTCGCGCTCACGTCCGAGATCAACGCCGATCCGTCGGCGTACGTGACCGCGGCCGCCGCGACGGACACCGTGACGCTCACGGCCAAGAACGCGGGCGCCGCCGCCGGCCTGCTGGACCTTCGGCAGAACTACCAGGTCGGCGAGCAGACCCCGAGCGGGATCACCGTCACGCTCACCCCGTTCTCGGGCGGCTCCGGCGACGTCGACATGGCCGCGATCGTCGCCGCGCTTCCCGATGAGAAGTGGGACGCGATCGCGGTCCCGTACACCGACGCGGCGTCGCTCGCCGCGCTCGAGGGCGAGCTCGCGGACCGGTTCGGGCCCATGCGGGACATCGCCGGCGTCGCGTTCACCGCGAGCTCGGCCGCGTACGGCGCGGTCGCGAGCCTCGGGAACGGGCGAAACAGCCCGCACGTGTCGATTCTGACCTCGTTCGCCAGCCCGAGCCCTGAGTGGGAATGGGCGGCGGCCGCGGCGATGACGGTCGCGGTCTCGACCTTCGCCGACCCCGCGCGTCCCCTGCAGACCCTCGTCCTGAAGGGGATCCTGCCGCCCGAGGAGGTCGACCGGTTCACCCAGCCCGAGAGGAACCTTCTCCTCTTCGACGGCGTGAGCACGACGCGGGCCAACCCGGCGGGCGAGGTCGCCCTCGAGCGCGCGATCACGACCTACAAGCAGACGTCCAGCGGGGCCGCCGACACCGCGTACCTCGACGTCGAGACGCTCTTCGTCCTCGACCGTCTGCGCTACGACGTCCGCGAGACGTTCGCGCGCAAGTTCCCGCGCTTTAAGCTCGCCGACGACGGCACGCGCGCCGGCCCCGGCTCGAACATCGTCACGCCGAGCTCGGCCCGCGCCGAGCTCCTCTCGATCGCTCGCGGCTGGGAAGCCGCCGGGCTCGTCGAGGACGTGGACGCGTTCAAGGACCAGATCCAGGTCGAGCGGTCCAGCACCGAAGTCGACCGGCTCAATCTGTTCATCCCCCCCGACATCGTGAACGGCCTCCGCGTGGTCGCCGCTCAGCTCGGGTTCACGCTCTGATCGAGGAGGCCTCGAGATGGCTGGCGCAGTCGGCGGGCGCATCGTGGTCCGCGTCAACGGGTCACCGATCCGCTGCAAGGGCAACTTCACCTACAACCTCGGCCGCCCGATGCGGGAGGCCGTGGTCGGCACCGACGAGGTGCACGGTTTCAAGGAGACGCCCCAGGTCGCGTTCATCGAGGGCGCGACGACGGACGCGGCCGACCTCGACCTCGAGGCGCTCGTGACGGCGGACGATCTGACCGTGACGCTCGACCTCGCGAACGGGAAGACCATCGCGCTCTTCGAGGCGTGGTTCGCCGGCGAGGGCAGCGTGACGACCGAGGAGGGCGAGGTCGCGCTCCGCTTCGAGGCCGTGCGCGGGGAACAGGTCCAGTGAGCGGCGAGGAGACGGAGAATACCGAGAAGGACGAGCTCGAGGCGATGCTCGAGGGCTGGGTGACGGACCACGTCGGCGGCACGAGCACCCTCAAGCTCGCGGTCCCGATCGGGACGGACGAGCTGCCGATTCGCGAGCTGAAGGTCGCGCGCCCGCGGGCGAAGCACATCCGTCACTACGACGATGCGAAGCCGCCGCTCGACCAGGTCCTTCGCATCGCGGAGGACCTGACCGAGCTCACGCGGAACCAGATCGACGCGCTCGACGTGGCGGACGCCATGCGCCTCGCGGCGCTGATCGGCCGGGATTTCGCCTCTGGCCTCGGCGGAACCAGCGGCGCGCGCTGATCGGGGCCCTCGCGGAGCGGTACCGCTGGCCGCCCTCCGAGGTCGACGAGCTCACAGCGGACGACCTGGCGTATTGGGTCGACATCGCGCGCTGCACTGACCGGACGAGGAAAGACTGACCATGGCCCGCTCGAAGCACCCCCTCTCGATCGTCGTCTCGGCCGTCGACCAGGTGACGGGGCCGATGCGCCGCATCGAAAAGGTCATCGAGAAGACCCTCGACCCGGTGAAGAAGCTCCGCGCGAAACTGCGGCTCGAGTACCAGCGCAGCGGGATCCCGAAGTTCCTCACCGGGTTCCGCACGATGGCGGCCGGCGTCGGGCGTGCGGCGCGCGCGGTCGGCGGGCTGATCGTCCGGCTCGGAGCGATGGGCGCCGCTGGGGCGACCGCGGCGATCGCGCTCCTGAAGCACTTCGCCCAGGCCAGCGAGGAGGTCCTGATCCTCTCGCGGAATCTGGGGGTCTCGACGCGCAGCGTGCAGGCGTGGCGCTTCGCTGCTCGCCAGGCCGGAATCGAAACCGACACGTTCGACGAAGCGCTGAAGGCCTTCAACGTGCGCGCGTTCGATGCCGCCCGCGGGAACGAGGAGGTCGCGGAGGCCTTTCGTGCGATCGGGGTGGAGCTCCGCGGCGCTAACGGGCAGGTCCGCAGCACCGAAGCGCTCTTCCGCGACGTGGCGGACGGGCTGTCGAAGGTCGAGGACGCCGGGGCCCGCTTCGCGCTCGCCGACCTTCTCTTCGAGGGCGAGGGCGCCGCTCTGGTGGGCATGCTCCGCGACGGGAGCGCGGGCCTCGACGAGATGGCCCGCAAGGCCGAGAAGAGCGGCGCCGTCCTGGGCGGCGCCGCACTGAAGGCGGCCCAGTCGTTCAACGCGACGATTCGCGACCTGATGGAGTCGCTCCGCGGCATGGCGAGCCAGATCGCGGTCGCGGTCATGCCCGCCGTGACGGGCTTCTTCCAGGAGCTCGTCGGCAACATCCAGGCGAGCCGGGAACGCATCCTGAGCTGGGTGCAGGGGTTCATGCAGGGCCTACCCGCGCGGCTGAGCATGCTGCGCGAGCGCCTGCGCGGGCTCTGGGAGAGCCTCGAGCCGCTCCTGCAGCGCCTCCGCGCGTTCGGCTCCTGGCTGGCGCAGAACGACCGCTGGGTCGCGGCGCTCGCCCTGGGCGCGGCGTCGCTCGCCGCCGTTCTCGCCGGGCCCCTGATTCTCGGTCTCGTGCTCGTGACGAAGGGCGTCGCAGCGCTCGGCGTTGCGCTGCTCGCGACGCCGGTCGGCTGGATCATCGGCGGGCTGACCGCGGTCGCCGGCGTGGTCTATCTCCTCTCGACGCGGTGGGACTGGCTGAAGGAGCGCGTCGGGATCGCGGTCGACTGGATCACCGCCAAGGTCGGGTGGCTCCGCGACAAGACCGTCGGCGTCCTCGAGGACATCGGCGGGTGGGTCGCGGGCCTGTTCGGCGACGGCGGGGAGGTCGACCAGGCCGCGCGCCGCACCGCGGGGCTCCGCGACGAGCTCGCAGGCGCGAGCGCGGCGGCCGTTGCCGGTGGCTCCGGCCTCGCCGGCGTCGACCCGAGGTCCCTCCTGGGCCCGGCGGCGCCCGCCGCCGCCCCGCCCGCTCAGGCCGAGGTCGCTGTCCGCTTCGAGAACGCGCCTCCGAACGTCCGCGTCGACGCTGATCGGCGCGGCGACGCAGACGTGCGGCTCGAGGTCGGGTATTCGATGGAGGGCATCGCGCAGTGACCTGGCGGGACCGGCTCCAGCGCGCGTCCTTCCGCGGAGTCGAGTTCCGCGTCGAGGCGCACCAGAGCGGCAGCTCGAGGCGCGTCGTGCCGTTCGAGTTCCCCGGCCGCGACGAGAAGGTCGTGCAGGACCTCGGGCGCGGCCTCGACGTCGTCCGGCTGCGCGCCTACGTCATCGGGCCCGACTACGACCGGCAGCGCGACGCTCTGCTCGCGGCGTGCCGGCGCGCGGGACCGGGGACCCTCGTGCACCCCTACCTCGGCCGCCTCGAGGTGCGGTGCACCGACTTCCGCGTCGAGGAGCGATCCACCGTCGGGGGGCTCGCGGTCTTCACGCTGGCTTTCATCGAGGCCGGCGGCACAGCGCAAGGCCTCTTCCGAGCCGACGTCGCCCCCGTCGCGGCCGCGTCCGAGGCCGCCGAGACGCTCCGAACCGTCGCGGTCGATAGCTGGCAGGAGCGGATCGCCGCTGCCGGCCCGCCTGGACGTTCGGCGCTCGCCATCGCCGGCCGCGTCCGCGCGCTCGCGGACTACGTGCGCGCGCTGCCCTACACCGGCCCCGCGGCCGAGGTCGCCAGCCTGCTCCGCGACGGCCGCGCCCTCGCCGACGCGGCGATCGACCTGGTCGCGGTCCCCTCGGACCTGGCCGGCAGCGTCCGCGAGATCGTCGTAGGGATTGCGTCAGCGTTCGAGTCGCGCCGCGCGCGCGTCGCGGTGCTCCTCGACCTGCTCGAGCAGAGCCCGACGCGCTCGGCCGCGCCCGTGTCCGGGCTCTTCGCCTCGCGCGCGGCCTCCGAGGACGCGACGGACGACTTGATCCGCGCCCTCGCGGCCGCGCAGGTCGTCGACGACGCGGGCGAGGCCGACTGGGAGTTCCTGGGGCAGGCGACGGCCGCCCTCGAGCGCCTGCAGGCCGGCGTCGACGAGCTCGCTGACCGCGCCGACGCCGCGACGTACGGCGCGCTCACGGGCCTGGTCGCGGCCGCGCCGGACGTCATGCCGACCGAGCCCGCTTCGCTGCCCGAGCTCGAGCGCGTGGAGCTCGGCCGCAGCGCGCCCGCGCTCGTCGTCGCCTACGAGCGGTACGGGGACGCGTCTCGCGACGGCGAGCTCGCGGCGCGCAACCCGCGCGCGGTCCGTCACCCGGGCCGCCTGCCGGCCGCCGAGACGCTCGAGGTGCTGTCCTCGTGACGTCGATCTTCCTCCGACTCAACGGGCGCACGGTCCGGTTCACGTCGCTCAGCCTCGAGCGCCGCCTCGACGCGGTCGTGGGGACGTTCTCGGCGTCGCTCCCGATGGACCAGGCCGCGCTCGCCCGGCCCGGCGCGCGAGCGCTGGTCTCGATCTCCGGCGACGGGGACCCCGAGAACCTCCTCGTGGGATTCGTCGACCGGGTGGACGGTCGCTCCGAGCCCGGTCGCGAGGGAATCACGATCACCGGCCGGGACCGGACCGCGGACCTCGCCGACGGCGTCCAGCTCTCCGCGCCGACCCGGTGGGAGAACGCGTCCCTTCTGCAGCTCGCGCGCGACGTGGCGCTGCCGTTCGGCGTCACGGTGGAGGACTTCGCCGGCGCCGCACGCATGCGAGTCACCGGAGTCGCGCTCGAGCCGGGCCAGCCCGCCTACCGGGCGCTCGAGCGCGCGGCGCGTCAGCACGGCGTCCTGCTCGGAACGACACCGGACGGCGCGCTCGCGCTCGGCGCGCAGGACGTCGGGGTCGCGGCGACCGCGCTCCGCACCGGACCGCGCGGGAACGTCGCCGCCTGGGGATGGACCAGCGATCACTCGAAGCGATTCCGGCGCGTGCGCGTCCGCGGGCAGACCGGAGGCGGCTTCGGGGACCTGACCGGCCTGCAGGCGCCCGAGTCGGTCGTCGAGGACCCCGAGATCCGCGGCCAGCGCGAGCTCGACGTCGTGGCGCAAGGGCCGATCGACGGCGAGGCATGCGAGCGCCTCGGCGCGTGGCACGTGTCCGTGCGTCGCGCGCGGGCGTTCACGTTCGACGCCGAGCTCCCCGCGTGGCGTCAGCGAGTCGGCGCGCCGGCGTGGCGCCCGGGGCTCCTCGTCGAGGTCGAGGTGCCCGCCTTCGACGCAGCGCGGGACCTTCTCGTCTCGAGTGTCCGGCTCGAGTTCGGCGACGCGGGGGAGCGCGCGGCGCTGGGTCTCATCCGTCCGGAGACGCTCGAGCGCGACCCGTCGCGCGGCGTCGATCGCGAGCCCGCGGGCTTCGGGGATCTGATCTGATGCTCGAGGGCCTTCTCTCACGGCTGCGACTCGTCGTCTCGCGCGCGCGGATCCGGCTGACCGACCCCGACGCCATCCCGCGCTGCGCGCAGGTCACGCTCCTCGCGGGCGAGACCGTCGACCGGGTCCCCGTCGTCCAGCAATACGGATTCGCTTCGCGGCCGCGCGAGGGCGCCGAGGGCGTGGTCGTGTGCGTCGGCGCGGACCGCGCGGACCCTGTGCTGATCGGCACACTCGACCGGTCGCACCCCGGCCCGGAGCTCGAGGAGGGCGAAGCCGCGCTTTTTGGACCCGAGGGGGACTGGGTGAAGTTCCTCGCCGGCGGCGGCGTCGTCGTGCACGCGCCGAACGGCGCGACCATCCGCGGCCGCACGACCATCGAGGGCGACGTCGACGTTCGAGGCAGCGTGAGCGCGAGCGGCGACCTGAGCGACGCCGCGGGGGCTCTGTCCCGGCTCCGCGGCGCCTACAACGCGCACACCCACGTCGAGACCGACTCGGTCACGAGCCCCCCCAACCCGCCCGACCTGTGACCGACCTCCTCCTGACGCCGGACGGGGACCTCGAGCTCCTCGCGAACGACCTGGCCCTGGACGCGGGGCTCTGGTCCGCCGTGGTCGTGTCGGTCCTCTCGGATCGGCGCGTCGCGCCCGAGGACTCTCCCGACGGCACCCTGCGCGGCTGGTGGGGGGAGGACGCGGGTGACCCGCTTGGGAGCCGGCTTTGGACCCTGGCCCGCGAGAAGCAGCTCGAGCTCCGTCTCCCCGAGATCGAGGCGCTTGTCGAGGAGTCGCTCGCGTGGCTCCTCGAGGACGAGGTCGCCGAATCGGTCCAGGTGCAGGCGAGCTACCCCAGCCGCGAGCTCGTCGAGATCACCGTACGAATCCGCCGGGGCGCGGCGCCGCGCTGGGCCGACGTCTGGCGCGGCGCCCGGAACGGCCGCCTCGAGCGCGCCCCGTACTCCCTCGCGATGGTCCTGGAGGACTCGAGCGCATGACCTTTCGTCGACCGACCCTCGCGTCCCTGACCGCCCTCGCCGAGGCCGAGCTCCGCAACCGCCTGGGGGCCGGGCCGTTCCTGCGCCGCAGTGTGTTCGCGGTCCTCGCGCGCGTCATGGCGGGGCTCGCGCACAGCGCGAACGGCTTCCTCGAGTACGCGGTCCGGCAGATCCTCCCCGACCAGGCCGATGCGGAGTTCCTCGAGCGGCACGGTTCGCTCCGCGGGGTCACGCGGAAGCCGGCGACGTTCGCAACGGGGGCCGCCGCACTCACCGGGAACACCGACGCGGCCGTGCCCGAGGGGACCGTTCTGCAGCGGGCGGACGGCGCGCGGTACATCACGCGCGCGCCGGCGACGATCCCGGGGCCCGAGGGGGTCCTGGTCGACGTTGAGGCCGAGGCCCCCGGGGCCGCGGCGAACGCCCCATCGGGGACCGCCGTCACGCTGTCCTCGCCGGTCGCCGGCGTCGCCGCCGAGGGGACGCTGAGCCTGGTCGAGGGCGGACAGGACGCCGAGACGGACGACGAGCTCCGCGCGCGGGTCCTCGAGGTCTGGCGCCAGCAACCGCACGCCGGGACCGAAGCGGACTATGTCCGGTGGGCCCTCGAGGTCCCCGGCGTCACCCGCGCGTACGCGTACGGCCGTACCCCGACCGTGGGCCAGGTCGCGGTATACGTCGTCGCGGACGGGGCGGCGGACGGCCCCGCGCCGTCCCTGGCGCTGCGGGAGGAGGTGCAGACGTACATCGACGAGCGCCGCCCGATCGCCGCGCGCGTGTCCGTGCTCGCCCCGGCCGTGACCTCGCTCGCCTTCTCGATCGAGGTCTCGCCGTCGACGGCGACGGTGCGCGCGCGGGTCGAGCAGGCGCTCGCCGACTTCCTCGAGGCCGAGGCGCGCCCCGGCGGCACCCTGCAGGCGTCGCGGATCCGCGAGGCGATCAGCGCCACAGTCGGCGAGGAGTCGCACCGTATCGTCGCGCCGGCGGGCGACATCGCGATCGCGCCGGGCGAGCTCGTCGTTCTGGGGGCGGTCTCGTGGCTCTAGGCGAGACCATCCGCGCCGTCGCGCGCGAGGCGGCTCAGCTTCTCCCACCGGGGCCCGCGTGGCGCCCGGAACCGGGCACGGTGCTCGCGCGGCTCCTCGAGGGGCTCGGCGTGCCGATCGCGGTGCTCGAGGAGCGCGCGAAGGACCTGGCCGACGAAGCCGACCCGCGGACCGCGACGGAGACGCTCGAGGACTGGGAGCGCTCGCTCGGGCTGCCCGACGAATGCCTGCCCGAGCCGACGACTGACGCCGAGCGCCGGGCCCTGGTGCTCGCGCGCGCGCTCGGGCCCGGCGCCGGCACCCCCGCGTACTTCGTCGCGCTCGCGGCGGCGATCGGCGTCCCGATCACGATCGAAGAGGGTCGCGCGCAGCCCGCGCGCGTCGGGGAGACCCGCGTCGGCGACCGCCTGGTGGGCGAGGTGGAGGATCTTGTCTGGACCGTGTTCGCACCACCTACTCCGGTTGTGCGGGCTCGCGTTGGCGAGGCGCGCGTCGGGGACCGCCTCGCGACGTACGGCGACCGGCTCCTCGAATGCGTCCTCGAGCGCTACGTGCCGGCGCACACGTTCCTCCGGATCACCTATGTCTCGGACGACCTCACCCTGCGGATCGACACCGGCGACGGCGGACCCCTCGCGGTCCTCGTCGAGGGGAACGCGCTGCGCGTCGGCACCTCGCCGGGATTCCTCGCGGTGCCGATCGACGGCACGGACCTCGTCGTCGGCGGCTCGGGCCTCCGCGTCCCTCTGACCCCTGGCTGACCGTGGACAGGATCAACCATCCGACGGCCGTCGACCGGCGCTTCGCCGACGCTGACCCCGTCTCCGGCCGCGAGGCGACGGTGATCCCGCCGGAGCACATGAACGCGGTCCAGGAGGAGCTCGTCCGCACGATCGAGGGCGCGGGGCTCGCACCGGACGCCGCGAACGAGGGCCAGCTCCTCGAGGCGATCCAGTCGCTCGCGACCACGACCTCGAGCTCGAATCTCGCGATCAACGGCGGCCTACGCGTCTGGCAGCGAGGGACGTCCTTCGCCCTCGCCGCGGCGCCGCTCTACACCGCGGACCGCTTCGAGGCCGCCGCCGACTCGGCCGGCGGGGCGGGAACCGCGAACGTGACCCGGCAGCTCTTCGCGTCGGGGCAGACCGACGTCCCCGGCGCCGTCCAGTTCCTTCGCTACGAGCAGCTTGTCGCGCCGAACGGCGGCGGCGGCTTCATCCGCACGAAGCTCGAGGAGCTCGCGCGGACGGCCGGGCGATCCGTCACGGTGTCGTTCTGGGCACGCGCGAGCGCTTCGTCGACGGTCGCGGTCGGCTTCGCCCAGGTCGACTCGAACGACGACGTCGGGCTGGATCCGCAGGACGTGGCGGTCGGGACCGACTGGGCGCGGTTCTCGGTCACCTTCGACGTGCCGAGCCTGGCGGACTCGCCTGGGCTGTCCGCCACCGACGAGAACGGCCACGTTCGCGTCAGCCTCGCGATGCCGACCGACTCGGGAGTGATCTTCGAGCTCGCCCAGCTGCAGGTCGAGGTCGCGGCGGAGGCGAGCGGGTTCCAGCTGCGCCCGCTCGCGCTCGAGGAGCTGCTCTGCCAGCGGTACTACGAGAAGAGCTATCGGATGTCGTTCGCGCCCGGCTCTCCGACCCGCGGCGGCATCGCATCCGCGTTCGTGAATGGGGACGAGCTCACGACCCTCGACCGCCGCTTTCGCGTACCGAAGCGCGCGATTCCGACGATCACGTACCGGACGCCCGATGGCACCGGGGGGAGGGTTCTCTTCGATTCGGGCGGCGCTGGCAGCTCGCTCGTCATCGCGCAGGTCGTGCAGACCTCACCGGCATCCACGGGCTACCCGCGTCTTACGGCGCCGGCCGACTCGAGCGCGCCCGTGATCGCCCATTGGACCGCGGACGCCGAGCTCTAGGGAGGCCCACCGGATGACGTACAGCCAGGCAACCGGAGGGGTGATGCGCGTCGACGGCGCCTTCGTCCCCGCCGACACCGCGAACCGCGACTGGATCGAGTACCAGGCGTGGCTCGCCGCCGGGGGAACGCTCGGCGGACCGATCGAGGAGGCCCTCGAGGACTCGAAGGTGACCGCGCGCCGAGGCCTCGAGCGCGACGCGGCCGCGCGCCGCGCCGCAGCCCTCGAGGACGGGATCGACGTCGGTACGTGGCGCGCGCTCGTCGCCGAGGCCGAGGTCGCCGACACCGATCCGAACCCCAAGGCCGGCACCTACCCGCTCGTCTACGCGGAGGCGGCGCTGCGCGGGGGAACGATCCAGTCGGCGGCGAGCGAGATCCTCACCGCGCACACCGCGGCCGTCAGCGCGTGGGCGGACATCAACGCCGCGAAGAACGCGGCGGTCGTGAACGTGGAGGCAGCCGCAACCGTCGCGGCGGTGCAGTCCGCCGCCGCCCTCGTCGTCTGGCCTGCCGCATCAGCACCAATCCCATGAGCGAGCTACTTCCTCTCATCGTCCGCGAGGTCCTCGGTCAGCCCGGGGTCGGGGAAGCGCAGCGGCTTCCGGCCGATCTTCGCCAGGCCTTCGCGCAGGGCATCCTCGGCTGGCTCGGGCAGCACTCCGTCCTCGCGCGCGTCGACGGCGCGGCGACCAGCATCACGCTCGGGCCCAGCGAGGTCCTCGGCCGCACGTCGTCGGGACCGATCGGGCCGATCGGGCGCGCCGGCCTCGAGGCGATCCTTGACCTCGGGACGCAGCTCGCGCAGCGCGCGCCAGCGGTCCACGGCCACGACTTCCGAAACGCGATCTCGGGCATTGACTGGGCGACGCTCGACGACGACCGCATTCTCGCGAGCGTCGGCGGGCAATTCGTCTGGATCCCGATCCCCACGGGCGGCTCTGGTGGCTTCGACGGCACGCTCGAGGACGACCTCGATCTCGCCGACTTCCGCGTCGTCGACGGCGCGGTCGAAGTGCTCCGAGTGGTGGACGGCAAGGTGTACCTCGCCGGCCAGGAGGTGCTCGCTTCCAACGTCGACGCCCCGCTCGAAGGGCACGTGACGGTCTGGAACCCCGTGACCCAGCGGTTCGAGAACCGGTATCTCGCCGCCGCGTTCGTCCTCTACGACCGAGAGGGGGGCGGCCAGAACTCGCTGCAGGACATGATCGACGCCATCCTGGCGGCGCTCGGGAACAAGGCGAATACCGATCACACGCACGCTCTCGAGGACATCCAGGGAGGGACCGCCGGTCGGCTCGCGTCGTTCGACGGCAGTGGCGCTCTCTCCGACGTCGATACGGGCGTCGAGTACGACGGCACGAATCTGCTCCTGCGGAACCTCCCCAAGACCGATCCGCAGGTCGTCGATGCGCTCTGGTCCGACAACGGCACCCTCCGCGTGAGCGCGGGCGTGGTCTGAGGGCGCGGCCGTGTCGCTCGTGTTCCTCGGAGGGCCGCCCGACGGCGGCGGCGGCGATCCGGAGCCCGGTACCGGGCTGACGGCGAAGCTCCAGGTGGCGCGCCTCGGCGCCCAGCGCACCGGCGGCGGAGCGACCGCGACCGGCCTGGTGCAGGCGATGGTCGCCATCGAGCCGGGCACCGACCCCGTCTTCAACATCGGCGGAGTCGACTGCGACGCGTGGCCCGTGACCCGGGACCGCGTCACGGGAGAGCCCGACGTCTATCGGGTCGCAGCCCCGCTTGCGAACCCGAACGGCACCTGGTCGACCATCGGCGTCGCCGCTGGCGCCGATCAGCTGGTCGTGACGCAGAGCCCGGGGACGCCGGCGCCGGCGTCGCTCCTCGAGTGCAACCTCGAGGGCTTCGAGCTGGCCGTGCGAGTCGCAGGCGTCGGCACGACCCGGCACGTCGCGCGCCCGTTCCTCACCGGGCACCCCTCGATCCTCTCGCATCGCGTCCGCCGCGAAGGGCGGTACCTGCGGCAGACCGAGACCATCGTGCGCTTCATTCGGCAGGGCGTCAGCACTCCCACGGCGCCCGAGGACTCAGTTCTGATCGCGGCGGTGTACCGCACGACGCGCTGCGACTACCGCGCCGAGACGATCGACGTCGTCGTGATGAACGGCGCCTGGAGCTCGGCGGACGACCCGTATCAGGAGAGCGAGGCCGGGGACGGCGTGGTCCACTTCGCATTCGTGAAGGCGCGCGGCTACGAGACGCAGGACACCGTCGACTTCGTCGCGCCGCGGCTGCACCAGAACGCGGGAGCGACGGAATCGAACCTCGTCAACGTCCCGCCCGGCTGGCCGGACGCGTGGCATCACTTCCCGCCGGGCTCGTGGTTCTCGAGGCGGATGGTCGTGTATCGCACCGCCGCGGTCCCCGCCCAGGTCGCCGAGGACATCGTCCGGCGCCGAGACTTCGGGATGACCGAGGGCGATCTCGGGTACTCGAACGGCAACTGGGGCGGATGGTCCACGCTCCCGCGCTTCAGCGAGCTCCCGCCGCCGCGCGGCGGCGCCACGACGTACGACGACCTGATCGCGGTCGGCGAGGAGAACCTCGCGGCGCGAATGGCGTCGATCAACTCCGACCAGGGCTTCGACAACTCACCGGATGGGGGGTGGAAGCAGCCCTTCCTCGGGAAGTCACCGTCGGAAACGGGATCGAGGTGGCTCGACCTCATGGGCATGGAGGCGCCCGTGAACGAGCACCTCACGAGCCTGCTCATCGAGACCGACCAGGCCGCCGAGCGCCAACACCTCGCGATGTTCGACCTCGCGACGATGCGCGCGCCGCGGGCGAAGGACCTGGCCCTGCCGGACGGCCGACTCCCGTACGGGTTCGGTAGCCAGGGGCGCTCCTACGAGTACCTCCACCCGCACCACAACTGGCCGGGGCGCTACAACGACGTCGCGCACAACCTCGCGCCGACCGGGCTTCCCTGGAACACGCTCCCCGAGGGCTCTACGGCGCCGTTCCTCCAGGTCACCGACTGGCTCAACAACGGCTCGCTCGAGTGGGGACCACACTACGTCACCCACCACGGTCGCGCGCTCGGGACATTCCGCGCGGCGATGTACGCGATGGACGATCCGGTCGCAGAGCTCGCGCTCCGCTTCCGCGCGCGGGTCTCCAACTGCGCGTACTACAACCACGACCTGGTGACGAACGGGCCGATCCGTCGTCGCGAGAACGAGCGGCAGACCAGCTGCCTCTTCGCGATCTGGAACGACAACGTCCAGAACCGGCCGCGCAACGTGGGCGGCTGGACCGGTTACCAGAGCCCGAACGCGCGGGGCTTCGGACACGCGATCTCGACCATCGTCACGGTCGACCACTTCGACGACGACGGCGGGCGCGCGGCGCTCCGGGGTGACGGCGACTCCGAGCATGACTTTTTCCTGCTGGTCGGGCGCATCCTCGACTGGGTCACCACGGGTACGGGGATGGTCACCGCTTCCGACGGCTGGAACAACCTGATCTACGAGGGCGACCCGCCGAACCTGACGACACGGCGCGGCGCGATGCCCAACCGCGACGATCCCGACCAGGCCGCCGCGGGGATCACCGAGAAGTGGGCGACGACGCAGGTCTCGCACCAGGCCTATTGCGCGCAGTGGTACCACGTCGTCGCCGACGTCGTCGGGCGCAGCTACCCGGGCCTCGAGACGCTTCTCGATCGCGCCCTCGGCTTCCCGTCGATCACCGAGGACGGCGTCCAGGCGTTCTGGGGCAACAGCCAGTACGGGATGCCCCACGTGATCCCGTGCTCGATCGGTCCCGATGGCATCAACAACACGCCGCTGACCGAGGCGCAGGCGCGCGCCGGGGTCGCGTTCTGGGCGGGCTGGCTCGCGCAGCCCCACCTCGAGGGGACGACGTTCAACCGGATGCGCTCGGTGATGACGTACATCAGCGCGTACCGCCATCGCTTCGGCAACTACGGCAACACCCTCCGCCTCGCGAAGCGCCAGTTTGGACCGCCCAATGGCGTCAGCGACGCCGAGCTCGTGCGGCAGATGTGGAACTTCTGCGTCGGCCAGTTCTACGCCGACTCGTCGCCGGCCGACTTCCAGCTCGAGATGCTCAACCTCATCGCCGCGATGCAGGCGGACGGCATCCGGCATCCCGACGTCCCGGCCTGACCGGGCATCAGCCATGCAGACGACCACCCTCAACGCGGCGCAGCTCGACGGCCTGGCCGACGAGTTCACCCGCATCGTCAAGGACGCCGCCGGGGCCGCCGCCGACTACGCGGAGCGCTTCGCGCGCTACTCGGCCGCGTACGCAGCGGCAGCGCTCGCCGATCCCGCACCCGATGCCGTCGAGCGGTTCCGCGCGCAGGCGCGCACGGCCGCCGAGACCGTGAAGGAGTTCGGCGACCAGGTCGTCGACCGCATCGTCCTCCGCTTCGAGGACGCCGTGCGCGTCCTCCTCGCGATCCTCCGGACCGCAGCCTGACCCATGAACCGAAACCGCTCCCTCTTTCGCGTGCTGCCCCTGGCGCTCCTCGCCGGGCTGCTCGCGTCGTTCCTCACCTCCTCGTGCGCGTGCGAGGCGGGCCAGCTGACGGCCTCCGAGATCGCGCCGCTCGTCGAGACCGTCGCGGACGACCTCGAGGCGTACCTCGAAACGGGCCTCGCCCCCGACGGCTCCGAGCTCAGCGACGCGCGCGCGCTGCAGTACCGCGGCGGCGTCGTCGTGCTGCGGAACGCGGTGCGGGTCGCGATGGGCGAGGAGCCGCTCGAGCTCCCCTCGCTCGAGCCGACGCCGGACCCCGACGACGGGGAAACCGATGGTGGCTGATCGCGCCCTTCGCTACTGGCTCGGCCGGCTCCGCGCGGTGCTCCTCGAGCATCCCGCCGAGCTGGCCGAGTTCCTCGTGGGCGGCTTCGCGCTCGGGCTCGGAGTCGTGCTCACGATCTGGGGGGCGCCGCTGAGCCCGCCCCCGGCCGCGTTCTGGGGCGGCGTCGCACTCGCGGCGTTCGGGCTTCCCCAGATGCTCGCGGCCGTGCACGGCGGCCTCGCCGCGCGTCACGCGTCCAACGTGCTCGGGTGCTTCGCGGCGCTCGCGAACCTCATCCGCACGGTGCGCGCCGAGGTCCCCGTCGGCATCGCCTGCTACACCCTGGTTTTCGCCGCGTGCCTCTTCTTCTGGTGGCGCACGACGCTCGACCGGTACACGATCCGCCAGCGCCGCGGAGGGTCCGGGGCCTGATGCCGTTCGGGCTGGTGGGGCCAGCGATCGCGCTCCCCGTCTGCGCGCTCGCCGCAGTGCCCGCGCTTGCCGAGGAAGGCTGGAGCAGCCTCTTCGCGGTCGTAAGGGAGGCCGGGCTCGGCGTCGGCCTTCTCTGGCTCGGGTACCGTGCGCTCGCGCCGTGGGCCGCGCGGACGCTCGAGGGGCAGCGAGAGCGCGCCCTCGAGGCCGAGGTGAAGAAGGACGCCCGGATCGAAGCGCTTGAGAGGGAGGCGCACGACCTCCGCGCGCAGGTCATCGAGCTCGTGCGCGATGCGGCCGCGCTTGAGGCGAACGAGCGAGCGCACCAGGCGGAGCTTCGTGCTCAGCAGGGGCAAACGCGGATCGCGGAGCTCGAGCGGGACCGAGCGCTGCAGGAGGTTGAGCGGCTCACGCGGCCGTCCGGCCGCTAGCTCACCCTGTCCCTCGTCAAGCCCTCAAGCGCTCGCAATCACGCCGCTGAAGGGCACGCGCCCAACTAGGACTCGAGAGCCGACTTGCAAGCGGCGATGATCGACGACATGAGTGCATCGATCCTCTTCTCCTCTTCCCCGGAGTGCTTCTTGGCGCTCTTGAGCAGCGGGATCAGACGTCCGCGCACGAGCTGACGAATCGCATCCTCTGAGCTGCCGGAGCTAGTGGGGTAGTAGCGCGCCGCCTTCGACGCGCGGTACATCGGCGCGTACGAGTCGTGGATCCCCTTCAGCTTGTTTGTTCGCTGGAGCGCGCCGTTCCGATCACGGTGATCGCCCGGGCAGTTCACGCCGCACTGCTCGATCGCTCGATCGACGAGCGGGATCGCCACGTAGCACGCAACGGTCTGGATCCAGCGCGGATGTTCAGTGCCGCCCGCTTCGATCAGGAAGCAAAGCGCGCGACCGTGTTCCTCCGCGAGCTCGAGCTTGCCAGCCACTCTGGCGTCAGGCTTGGACCGGGTTGAACTTCAGGACCATGGGGGCATCCTTGCCGATGAAGTCGCTGATCGCCTCTTCATCGCCGTGGTAGAACGCCATCGTTTCGAAGAAGTCCACGGCCGCGACGTCCGCGTCCTGCATGACGTCACGCTCGAGCTCGGTGAGTAGGTCCTCGAACTCCTCGCTGTACGCCGAGTCAACGTTCACCACGAACTGCGCTGCTGCCGGGCGTACTTCGATGTACGCGCCGAGGAGCGACGGGCACTTCTCGCGCAGCCACGCCGCGAGCTTCGCCAGCAGGAGCTCGAGGCGATGCCGGAAGTCGTCGTGACTGCTCTTCACGGCGAGATGCTCCTTCAGCACGTCGATCGTCCTCTTCATGTCGAGGACAGCGATGTCATTGTCGGCCAGGTGCACCACGACGTTGGAATCGTCGCCCTCGACGAGGCGGACGATGCCGCGCAGGCGGTCGCGTGCGCTGCTGCGTTCCTTGGTCGGGTCACTCATCGGTTCTGCACTCAGTGAGGTCGCGTGGGCTGGGGGTAGTACCTCTATCGGCGGGCCAGGCTTCAAACCCGACCCCAGAGCCTGCTCGTGGGCTGCGAGCTGGGCCCGATCCGGACGCTCGAGAGGCGAGTCCGGCGCGCGCCGGGCTGCTGCGTCCCGCGGCGGCTCGGTTTCCGCTGCAGATTCAAATGGTTCATCAGGGCCCCGGGTTGGCGCTGCCGGGCAAAAAAGTAACCAAGGCGAACCACAGCGAACCAGGGAGAGGCAGCTGGACGCACCGTCCACGGCTACCCGGTGGCCCTGGCACGTGTTCCATTACTGTGTTGCAAATCGGGAAATCCAGCCACCGTTCCTACCGAGCTGGGACATGACTCGCCGTCCCACCCAGGGTGCGGTGCCCTACAGCCGACCAGCCAACGAGGCTCGGAATCGCCGGTACCAGTCCCATCGCTCCGCTGGCTCGAGCGGGTCGGCGGCGTGAAGCATCACCGCGTCGCACCAGTCGATCGTCGCTGGCGGCGCACCGGCCAGAGGAGCGCGCACGAGCAGCCTCGCGCCTCCGTGTGCGCCGACACCGAAGATCGGCTCCGCATTGACGCGCGCGGCGCCCAATGCCAGCCGGACCAGGCCAACCTCAAGCCGCGTGTCGCGCTCGTTGCGAACGCGGCCTAGCAGGAGCAGGTCGCCACTGGAGTCGAGTAGGGCGCGCCGCAGCGAGAGGCGCGTGCTGCCGGCCTCCGTCATGGGATCGGGGACCTCGACCGAGTCGGTGACGTCCACGAGACTCCGCTGACCGCGCGCGAGCGCGCTCGGAGCCACGATGGCGGCGGCGACCGGGAAGAGGGCGCGACGAGTGAGCCGCGAGCTCACTGCCTGAAGAGAGCTCTTCCACCGGGATTCGTGACCTCGATGAGTGCATCGCCGGCGTTTTTCAATCCGGCGTTGATGGACACGGTGCCGTAGTTGGAGACAGCGTTGAGCGCCGCGGCGCTGTCGTTGTTCGAAGTGAGGCTGACGCCACGCCCACCACCGCTGGTGTCGAAGAGGGCGATTGTAGACAGCCCAGTGAATGGGCTGGAGATCGAGGCGTAGATCGGCATCTTCCCCGGCTCGACGGGCATCTCGGGGTAGTACAGCTCCAGAGCTCCACCGGCCTTGTTGCTCGCGCTGAGTACGGCGCACACCGCGCCGTTCGGGCTAACGACCTCGAGGCGTTCGGTCTGCAGGGTTCCAGAGACTCGGGTCGAGGATGGTGCGGTGGCGAGTAGGGTTGCATTCGTCAGCACGGAGGCTGCGAGAAGCGCAGTCGTCGGGGTGAGCTTGGGGATGAATGAGCGGGCTTTCTGCATCGTTCGGTGCGGGTAGGAACCTTGTGGTGGCGTCAGTTTGCGCAGGAGACCGAACCGGCTGACAGGGGCAGCCGAACGCCTCCCGCGCTTCAATCGTCGATTTCGGATGCATCGCTCGACTGTGCCCGCGAGCGAGAATCCTTGCTACGGCCTGTCTTCGCAGCTGCTGCAGGATAGTTCGAACGTGATGATCGCAGCGCCGCTCGGCGGCCCCCCGCCGGGGATCGCGATAAAGGCCTGCTTCGCGTTATCGCCTCCGCACTTCACCTCCAGCTCCATTCTTGCCCGTGGAGTCGAGTCACCGTCGGCGGAACCGGGATCCGGCGGAAGAGGGAATGGCAGCGTAGGGAGCGGATCCACGCCCCACGCGTACCCGCCTCCCATCGGCGGGCGGTGAATCCACGTCGGAGCCGAGGTTGGGATTGGAGCACCGAAGTTCCACGAGCCAGCACCGTGCCAGAAGTCGTAGTGCGGACAGGGTGAGCCCATCTGGCACTCGTCCGCGGGATCTGCTGGGGAGATGTTGAGCTGCATCACGAGCTGCGCAGTGCACGGCGTCGCTCCCTCGCCTTCGACGCACGTTCCGCCACTCAGGGTGGATTGGAACGGCCCGCCCGGACCGAACGCGAAACTGATGTAGGACGAGCCAACGCCTGGTGGCCCCGGCGCCGAGACGCTGTTCGTGATGAGAAGCGTGGCCTCACAGGGGCCATCGCCCGACGAGAACTCCCACTCGCCGGGCCCGAATACCTTTTGGGGAGGGAGGATGATCGAAGTCATGGTGCTTTTACGAGCAAGGTTGCGAACGAAGTCTGGGGACCGTTGAAGTACCGACGACGCTTCCCGTGTCACCCGCGAGCCCATGCATTGACTGAAGCTTCACCACAGGCCGCGGGCGCGACCGAGGGCAGCGCTGAGTGGGCGGCGGCGGCGAGGACAAGCGCGTGGCGCGTCTAGGCGCCGCGCCGGCGTGCGCCGCTGCGTTGTGCACTCACGACGCCGCAACCACCGCTCCGCAGCTGTCGCACTGGAGCACTCGCTTCTTCATCACGAGCAGCCAGCCGAGCAGGCCGCCCACGATCGAGCTGATGATCGTCGCGATGCCGAACGCGCCCAGGATTGCGCCGCCGGCGGCCGCGCCCGCCGCACGGCTCTCGGCCATGCGCCCCTCGAGCTCGAGCGCCGCGTTCGCGTTGTGCAGTGACGACTGCACGATCGGATCGAACTGAGCGATCGCCGCCTCCGGAACGCGCTCGCCGCGGCGGAGGGTCTCGACGTGCGTCTGAGGGACACCCATGGCGCGGAGGCTGTCGAGGAGCGCAGGCTGCACCTGCGCGCGGGGCGCCTCGGCGGCGGCCTGGCGCGTCTCGCTGGCCTGCGCGACTCCGCCGGCGCCTGCGGCGATCGACGCGCCGCCGAGCAGCACGCCGAAGAAGGAGGGGATCAGGAGGATGTAGCCGATGGCGACCACGATGCCGCTCATCCGGTACTTCTTTCGGGGGTGCATGTGCCCCTCGTCGCAGACCTTGCAGGGGATTCGACGGGCACGGCTTGAGCGGGGCATGGCAGGCGTGGGGAGGGGGGGCGAAGGGTCGCGGCGCCCGGGCGCGCACCACGGCGAGGTGCGAGGCACCGCTGCGGGACGCTGCGCGACGTCGGTGGCAGGTGAAGGTGGGGGCACGGCGATCGCAGCTCGCACGCGAGCGCCGCGCCCCCTGTATCGGCGCCTCGACAGGCGGCCATGCGAGACGACAACCCCGCGCAGCGGCGACGATGCAAAGCCGCCCCGAGCGCGTGGGGGTCGCCCGCGATGCGCTGCAACGCGGCGGGCGCAGCGAGAACGCCACGAATCCCGGACCTACTTGGTGTGGTCGAGCGTGATGGGCCGTTGTGCGGAAGATGGGGGCGCGCAGCCACCCGGGTGGACCAGTCGCCGCGTCGCCCCCTTGACGGGTACCTGAGACAAGCAGCCTCGGAGGGGGTCCAGCCCTTACGAAGCACCAGCAATGAACCTGCTGGTCCCGACCAATGCACGACGAGTCGCGCCGCCGCCGCGCGCCACAAAATCAGAAGTTCGTGGCGTAGGGGTATCCCGCGCCGCGACTACGTCGGCGGAGCGCTGTGTGTGAGGAGGGGGCTCTACGTCTCCCGGGTGGAACCAGTCGTCGCGTCGCCCCCTGAGCCGGCACCCGTGAGGGGTCTGTACGGGGAGGCAACCCCGCACAGTGGCGATGATGCGACATCACCCCAGCTCCCTGGCGAGGCCAGGCATTGTGACAGAACAAGCTATTGAGATCGGGTCGGCATGGCAACATCGGGGCACCATGCCGCAACGTTCCCGAACGGACGGAGCCGAGGATGATCGCCTGATCCGGCGGCTGCAGACGCGACGTGAAATCGCCCTGGAATCCCTGATTTCAGACGAACGCGCTCTCGAGTTCATCGAGGACAGCCGCTGGCCTGGCGCGATCCTGTGCCCGAACTGCGGGTCGACGGACATCAGCCACCTGAAGGGTGGCAGGAACAGCGGCAAGCGAAAGCGGTATTGCCGCGACTGCCGCTTTCAGTTCACGCCGATCACGCGAACGCCCTACGAAGGCGAGCGGATGTCCCCACGGGCGATCGTCGCGGCCAATGCTCTCTTTGACGAGCTGAAGGGACTTGATCTTGCCGATGAGGTGCAGCGTCTCACCGGCGTGTCGCGGCAATCCGCGGCGAGGATCGCGCTGCTCGTGATGGACCTCGCTGCGGGCCGACGCAGACGCAGGGGCGTGGCACCTGCGGTTAGGTACGGCACCCTGGCTGCCGTTGGCCTTTTGCTGATGTTCCTGGCCTGGTGGGCTGCGCTTGACGAGGCCGGCCCCCTACGGGAGACCTGGTACTCTGGCGGTGAGGAGCAGGTGCTTGTAACGCCGAGGCGCAAGAACGAATCCGTCGCCCTTTGGCAGGCAAGGCACCTGTCCGACGGTGATCGCCTCAAGGCGCTCGCGCCGCCCGATTCCGACAGATGATCGAGACGCAGATGGAGCAGCTGGTTGGCTTCGCTCCTGAGGGTGGTGAGCTTGTTTGCCGCACGACCATCCGCAAGCCCGGCGAGACCCTCGAGCAGTGGTACCAAGAGAACGGTTCCTCAGAGGACCTCCCCCAGGGGCTTATCACCTTCGTCGACTGCAACGGAACCTTGGTGCCAGTCTCCACCGCTCGTCGCGACGGCGAGAGCCTCGAGGACTGGTACGCGCGTCACCAGGCTCGCGTAGAGGCCAAGCGGAAAGAGTGCGGGAAGGGGACTTCCTAAGGTAGGAGCCGCTCAAAGCTGCAAGGCGCAGACGTTTTTGTTGGACCATTTCGTCCGGTGGCATTGACACAACGCGGAGCGCAGTACACGATCGGGAACGTTCGAGTCCCTGTTTAGGCGGTGAGGCAACACCGCCCAGACCTGGCAATCGAGGTTCGCTAATGCGAGAGCAGCCATCAGAGGTGTGCGGGAGCACAACCCTCACACTCACAAGCCGCGATGTAGCTGCGCACATGCACGTGCGCAGCCGCTCGGGTCTTTTCAGGATGATCCAGCGGGGCGACTGCCCACAGCCCGACTTCCGAATCGGCAACAAGCCGCGCTGGGTCCGGTCGCGCTTCGAGCGTTGGCTTGAGCAGCGCGCTGACGCTGCCGCCGCCGCGTGTGAGGAGCGCGTGCAGGCTGGCGACACGAAAGGCGCCAGGAAAGAGCTGAAGAAGCTCGAGGACGCGGCGGAGGCGCTCGACCGCGATGCGTCGTAGCTCCGCAGCACCCACGGGGGCGGGGCGCCGCGCGCCCGAGCTCGCGGCGGCCACGCGTGCGTCTGGGGGGACGCACACCGGCCTCCCCGCCTCCCCTTCTCCCACCCCGGAGGCGGAGACAGACGCCGGGGACATCCGCGCGCGCTCTCTCTCCGATCGTTGCGCGCGGCACTCCGCCTCCACCTTCCACTCCGTCGTCCAGGGGGCGGCGCAGGTCGCTCTTCCACAGGCCGCGGGCCCGCTGCAGCTCCCTACGTCGCGCGCGGGCCGCGCCGCCCCCACCTCCCACCGTTCGGCCGGGGGTGCACGATGACCCACGACCAGATCGAGAGCTGCGGCCTCGACGTCCGCAGCGCCGCAGCCTTCGTCGGCATGTCGCGGAGCGAGTTCGAGAAGCGCGTCGCGCTTGAGCAGGCCCCAGCGGGTCGACGGATCGGCTCGACCAAGGCCAAGCCCCGTTGGTCGATCGACGAGCTACGCGCCTGGGTTGCCCATGGGTACCCGCCGGCCGATCGCTGGCGCGCGATCTGGGCCAAGATGCTCGCAAACGGGACCTGGTGCCCGGCTCGCATCGTCCAGCTCACCGGAGGCGGCGATGCAGCCTAAGCGCCGCAGGTACAACACCGCCGACGGTTCATCGGCCGAGTCCGCGGACTTCTCGGTTCGCTTCGCGACACACACGGGCGAGAAGGTCCGGCTCAAGCTCTTCCGCTCGGAGTCCGCGTCTCGCGACTTCTGTCGTCGGCTCGAGCGCCTGGTCGAGGCGCGGCGCGGTGGCGAGCCACTCGATGCGGACATGCTCCGATGGATCACCGAGCTCGGGAAATACCACCTCGAGCGGCTGATCGCCTGCAGCCTCATCGACCGGCGCCGGATCTCGAGCGCGGTCCCGATCACCGACCACATCGAGGCGTGGCAGCGGTCGATCGAGAACGAGGGGCGGACGGCGCATCACATCGCGATGACAGTTGGCCGCGTCCGGAAGGCGCTCGAGGGCTGCGCGGTCGGGAAGTGGTCAGAGATGGACGCGCGCCTCCTCTCGGACTGGCTCGCGGACCGCACAGGTCCAGAGGGCTGGTCGGTCAGGACGCACAACAGCTACGTGCAGTCCCTGCGGCAGTTCTCGAAGTGGATGCTCGTGAACGAGCACACGATCCAGGATCCGCTCGTGTCCCTGCGACCGCGTTCGCGGGGCACCGGTGAGGCGCGTCGTCCGAGGCGCGCGCTCACGGTCGAGGAGGCCCGACGTCTCGTCGCCGCGGCCGAGTCCGACGTCGTCTCGGTCCAGGGCGTCGACCCGGTGACGCGGGGGCTCCTCTATCGCCTGGCGATGCAGACCGGCCTCCGCTACGGCGAGCTGTGCCGTCTCGAGGTCGGCTGGATCGAGTTCGGCGGGCCCAGCGCGCAGGGCGGTCCGCCCCGGCCGACCACCATCCAGCCGCCGGCCTCCGCGACGAAGGCTGGCAAGAAGACCGGCCGCGTCGACACGATCGTCGTTCCTCCGGAGCTCGCGACTCGACTCAGCTTCGCGTGCCGCGGCCGGCACCCCAAGGCGCGCGTTCTCGACCGCGTCGCACCGCGCCGCGGATCATCGACGGCCGTGCCCCGCTCCAAGGGCGTCGATCTCATCCGGCACGACCTGGCGCTGGCCGGGATCCCGTACGTCGACGACGCCGGGCGCTTCGTCGACTTCCACTCGCTGAGGCACACGGCACTCACTTTCTTCGCGTCCGCGGGAGCCTCGCTCGACGACATGCTCGCGCTGTCGCGGCACTCGGATCCGAACGTGACGAAGGGCTACCTGCACTCGCAGCTCGCCTCGCGCGCGCGCATCGTCTCCGGCCTGCCGACTCTCGATTCGGGCAGTGACCAGGCGTCACTTCCGAGAGCGGTCAGCGGCGAAATCCGTGGGTCCGCTATTGGGCCCGCGGGTGGGGACGGCGTGGGATTCGGCGAGGAAGAAGGGGATCGGCTAGTAGGAAGAAGCGGCGTAAATGCCGATTCTGCTACGTTTTGCAATCCATCGCCTTACCACTTGGCTATGCCGCCGTGAGGGCCGGGAAGTCTAGCGGGCTTTCCGCCGCCGGGGGACTCGAGCCGAAGGAAGTTGGGCCTGGATCTCCCCTTCCCCCGCACCGCGTCGCCCCGCCCCGAACCTTGGCCATTCACCTCGCAGCGCTCCTCCTCCTCGCGACGGCGCCCGCCGACCTCGAGCTCGTCGCCCGGGTTCCCAGCGCCGCGCCCATGGCGGCCGCGCTCGGTCCGTCCGGCGTCGTATACGTCGGCGAGGGACACCAGCTGCGCCGCCTGTTCATCACGCCTGCGGGTCTGCAGGACCTCGGGGCCGTGGAGCTCTCCGGGTGCGCGCTCGAGGTCGAGCCGTTCGAGCGCGGCGTCTTCGTCGCGTGCGGACCGACGGGGCTGGACTGGGTCGAGGGCCCATCGTCGGTCGCGATCCCCGGGCCGGCCGGCGCGGTCTGCGTCGACGTCGAGGTCGAGGTGGAGGGCGGCGCCGCCTATGCGCTTTGGGCGCGCGCCGACGGATACGCTGTGCAGGTCCTCGATCTGCGCACGCGGGAGGAGATCGCCCTGTTCGAGGGCGTCGGTCGCGGCGCACGCGCGCTGATCGCCGCGCCGCCGCCCGCGGACGTGGTGCTCGTCGCGCTCGGCCCGGGCGGCGTCGACCGCATCGAGGGCGCGCTGCTCGGCGTGGCCGAGGTCTCGCGCTACCCGGGCTTCGAGGGCTTCGATGCCCGCGACCTCGTCGTCGCCGGCGAGCGCGCGTGGGTCGCGGCCGGGGAGGTCGGCCTCGTCGGTCTCCCGTACGGGGACCGGTTCGGGTCCGGCACGCGGCCGCTCGTCCAGGAGATCGCGGGGACGGGCAAGCACACCTTCGCCGTCCGGGTCGCAGCCTCTGGCAATCGGATCGTCGTCGGGCACCAGTCGGTTCCCGGTTCCATCACGGACTCGCAGCCGTACGGTCACCTGGGGCCCTTCGGCGTGAACCTCGTGATCGGCGGCGCCGACCTGAAGACGTACGCACCCTTCCCCAAGACGGCGGTGCTGCCGGTCTACGAGGTCCAGCCGAACGGTCGGCTCCGCGGCGTCGAGCGCGTCCAGACGCTGCACGGCGCGTACCGATCGCTCGACTACGACGGGACGAGCTTCCTCGTGCAGCGTCCCTCCCGCCCGATGCTGCTGCGGGTGGGCAACACGCCGCCGATCACGCGCAAGGCCGGCGCCGGCGTCACGCCCATCGACACGCTCCCGCTGCGCGGCGGCGACCGCGCGCTCGTCGGCTACGACCGCATCGGCGCCGGTCAGTCGAGTGAGATCAGCGGCCTCCGCGGTGACTCGCCCGCGCGCGAACCCGAGATCATCGCGCACAACGGCCAGACCTTTGAGGCCCTGTGGCGGAGCGAGGGGGGGCGCGACATCGCGGTCGTCGGCGGCTGGTACGCGCCTCAGATCGTCGACGCGTCCCAGGGCACGCGGGTGCCGCTCGTCCTGCCGCCCGACGCCGACGGCAACCGCGGACACACCTACCTGCACAGCATCGCGTTCGGGCCCTGGGTCGCGATCTCGCGCACGGGCAGCAGCGACGGCGTCGTTGTCTTCTCGAAGGCGTCGCTC